>DATNFO010000046.1:0-60540 GCA_035606355.1 Candidatus Limnocylindrales bacterium
GAGGTAGATCATCCACGTGTTACTCACCCGTACGCCACTGTACTCACCAGATTGCTCCGGCTTTCTCGTTCGACTTGCATGTGTTAGGCGCGCCGCCAGCGTTGATTCTGAGCCGGGATCAAACTCTCGTTTGAAGTTTACAATAACCAACCCCCTAAAGGGCCAGCTATCTATACTGTAGAAATCGCCCCGGTTTACTCAGAGTTTCTGACGAAGTCGCGATAACTGACACCCCTTTTACAGGCTGCCCGCTACCGCTTTTTCTTTACTGCATCCAACCAGATTGTCAAAGATCTGCACGTTGGGCGACAACATCCTAATGCCATCGCTTACCGCGGGCCTCGAAACTTGTTTGCGACGCACGACCTCATTACATCAGATCTAGCGAGCCGCTAAAGATTTCGCTTATTTCGACCAGAACTTCGGTCGGTTTGTATCGGCTGACTTCCCTAGGTTAGCAAAGCATCTAGCCCTTGGCAAGCAAACCGTAAAAAAGATCTACGAGGAAGTGGGGCCTACCCGTTTTCCTGCCTCGTACTCAAATAGATGCCGCCTTCCCGCGCCCGGTTGCAGGATTCTCCCCATCGGGCCGCGGATCGCCATCCGCCCATTGAACGGTCCGCGTCGGGAACGGAATGTCGATGCCCAACTCTCTGAATTTCAACAAAATACGACGCCGAAGCTGAGCGCGGATTCCGAACTGATTGGCGAATTCCGCCACCTGAAAATTCAAGTTGTAGTTGAGCGACGAGTCGCCGAAGCTGTCCAGAACCACGGACGGCGGAGGCTCGGTCAGCAGCCCCGGCAGTTCGCCCGCCGCTTTGGCAACCACGTCGAGCAACGCCCGCTCCACCACATCCGGATCGCTGCCATAGCCTACGCCTACACTAACCGAAGCGCCCAGGCGTTTCTCGGGCAAGTAGTAATTTGTCACGATAGCCTGCGCCAGCTTCGCATTCGGCACGATGATCATATTGTTGGCGAGCGCGCGAATCATCGTGCTCCGCCAGCCTATGTCCGCGACATAGCCCTCTTCGCCGCTATTCAGCTTGATATAGTCGCCCGGACGGATCTGACCGGCGACCGCGATATAGAACCCGCCAAAAAGGTTCGATAACGTATCCTGAAGCGCGAGAGCGACCGCTAAACCTCCCACGCCCAACGCTGTCAAAATCGGCGTAACTTCCACTTCCAGAGCGCTCTTCAGCAGAATCACGGCACCCAGGATGAAAACCGCAAGCTGCGCCAGGTTTTGCGTCAGCGTGGTGACCGGCAGCGCTCCCGGCACCTGGCCGCCGTAGTAGCGCACCATGTCCCGCGCCAGCCGCATGCACATGAACGTGAGGGAGAAGATCCATAACGCGGCCAGCGTCTTGGTGCTGATGGAAGTCGCCCGCACCGGCAGGTCCGAGGACTGAAGCGCGATGTGCGCGGCAAGGATGAAAGCCCAGATCCGGGTGGGGCCTCGCAAGGCCTCCATGAGAATGAGTCCGGGGCGGCTCTGCGTCCGGTCGTTCCAGGCCCGCAACGCGCGGAGCACCAGGGCGCGGACCAGGATGGCGATCAGCAATACTATGCCGAAGGTCACGGCTGGCCAGACTAACTCCATGGGGTTATTCAGAATGTGGCTGAAGATGCGGCGCGGCAGGGGCATGGGCGTCTATCTAAGAGTCTCACAATAAATACCTTGCACGCTCATGCCGCCCCGCGCGTCTGAAGTCTTGTGCGGACACTTGCGCTCCTGCTGCTGGCGGCGATCTGCTTTGCGGCAGACGAGCCTTCGGCTTGGGATCTCTACACGCGCGGCCGCGAAGCCGAAAAGGCCGGCCGCATGGCGCAGGCATACATCCTCTACTCCGAAGCGGCCGCCATGGATCCGAAGAACCGCACCTATTGGCTGCATAGCCAGGCGGTGCAAAGCCGGGCGGCCCTACAGGCCAAACCGATGCCCACGGTTTCGGCCGACGCGCTCGAAGCCGGCGACGATTCCGAACCGCTTCCGCAGATCCCCGCCGCCACGCTGAAAGACATCGCCGAAACCACCCGTCCGATGCCTCCGACCGAACTGGCTCCCGATTCGAAGGACGCCCTGCGCGATTTCGATCTGCGCGGCGACTCCCAAAAACTGTTTGAAAGCGTGGCGCACACCTTCGGGCTGGAGTGCGTGTTTGACAGCGATTACCAACCCTCGAAGCAGATCCATTTCGAGTTGCACGACGTGAACTATCGCGACACGCTCCATTCCCTGGAAGCCGCTACCGGATCGTTTATCGTGCCGCTCTCGGGCAAGTTGTTCATGGTGGTAAAAGACAGCGCCGAAAAGAGGCGCGAAATGGAACCCGTCATCGCCGTCGCTGTTCCGCTGCCTGAGAACACAACTCCGCAGGACTTTACCAGCATGGTCACCGCGGTGCAGCAGGCCCTGGCGCTCGAGAAGGTCGCATCCGACACGTCGAACAATACGGTGATCATTCGCGACCGCATCTCGAAAGTGCTTCCCGCGCAGGCTCTGCTGGAAGAGTTGATGCGGCGCAAAGCGCAGGTGGAAATCGATATCGAATTGCTGCAGGTGTCCCGCAACGATACGCTGACTTACGGCGTACAGTTCCCCACGCAGTTCACGCTTTCCGCCGTCACCAACTGGCTCGGGAACAAGCTCGTGCCTCCCGACGGAATCGCTGGACTGCTCACGTTCGGCGGTGGCGCGAGCATGCTGGCACTCGGCATCGTCAACCCGCAGTTCGTCGCCACGATGACCGCCTCCTCGGGAAAGGTGCTGCTGAGTTCGCAACTTCGTACGAATTCCGGGTTGCCCGCGACCTTCCACGCCGGCGAACGATATCCCATTCTGCAGGCGGGCTACTTCGGTCCATCCAGCTACTTCGGGTCCGGCAACAACACGGCCTACACGCCGCCCCCGAGTTTCACGTTCCAGGATCTGGGACTGGTGCTGAAGACGACTGCGAACGTGCATTCCAGTGAAGACGTAACCCTGGATCTGGAAGCCCAGTTTCAAGTGCTCACCGGCCAATCCGTCAACGGAATCCCGATCATCTCCAATCGCCAGATGAAGAGCACCGTCGATTTGAAAATGGGAGAGTGGGCGATGGTCTCCGGCCTGCTGAACACCAGCGAAGCGCACAACATCTCCGGCCTCGCGGGCGTATCCCGCATTCCTTACCTCGGAATGCTCACCAGCACGCGCGAGAAGGATAAAAGCACCGATGATGTGATGCTGCTGATTCGTCCGCGGCTGCTCACGTTGCCGGCTTCGGAATCGGTCACGCAGACTTTTCGCCTGGGCTCGGAAACGCGCCCGCTGACACCGCTATAAACCGCCGCGTACCGCGGCGTGGCGTGTTACAGTAACCCATAAAGCGATATGGCCCTCACTCGTGAAAAAGCTCAGTTAATGAGCGCTTCGGAGATCGACCGCACGCTGGTCAGGCTGGCTCATGAAATCCTCGAAAAAACGGCCGACCTCGATAAACTCGCGTTCATAGGGATACGGCGGCGCGGCGTTCCTCTCGCGCAGCGGCTGGCTTCCAAAATCGAGGCGCTGGAGAAGCGGGCCGTGCCCGTCGGAATTCTCGATATCAACCTCTATCGCGATGACCTGAGCACCGTGGATGTGAAGCCCGTCCTCAACGCCACCGACATTCCCTTCGAGGTGCAAGGGAAGGACATCATCCTGATGGATGACGTACTTTACACCGGACGAACCATACGCGCGGCGCTCGATGCGCTGTTCGATCACGGCCGCCCGGCGCGCGTGCAGTTGCTCGTGCTTATCGATCGCGGGCATCGCGAGTTGCCGATCGAGGCGCGCTTTATCGGCCGCCTTGTGCAGACCACCGATGTCGAAATTATCGAGGTGAAGTTTCAAGAGATCGACGGCATGGAGAAGGTGCTGCTCGTCGAACGGGCCGCTGCCAGCGAAGCATAAGCAATGAACGGCTGTTGTTCTCGTCGCACTCTATCCGGTTTTCGAGGCACCATTACGGCTCCCTCACGGGCTTGTGAAAAAATACGGCTGTCGTTCTTGTCACACCCCATTCGCTTTTCGAGGCACCTTTTACCGCTTCCTCACGGTCGCGGCTCCGTTAGCAGTATCAACTACATACGGAGCCGTGACCGTGAGGGAGCGGTAAACGGTGCCGCGGGTGCGAGCGCGTTTGAATGCGGCAAAAAGCAACTCGATAATTTTTCACAATCCTGTAAGGGAGCGGTAAAAGGTGCTGGGGATCTGATGCAAGCGTACGGATGCGTTTGAATGTTTTCACAGCCCCTCAGTAACGCCAATTCCCGGAGCAACGCGGGATTGCTCGGAATCGAGGAACTGGACCGCGCCGAGATCGATGCGATTTTGACGCGCGCCCGGGACTTTCAACCCCTGCAAAGCCAGTCTTTGAAGAAACTGGATACGCTGCGGGGGAAAATGATTGTCAATCTCTTCTTTGAAGCCTCAACGCGCACACGCACCAGTTTTGAAATCGCGGCGAAGCGGCTCAGCGCCGACGCCATCTCCATCACCGCTTCCGGATCCAGCGTCAGCAAAGGCGAAAGTCTGGTCGACACGCTGAACACGCTCGCCGCCATGCGCCCCGATGCAATCGTGATGCGCCATGCGGCCAGCGGCGCTCCCCATTTTCTGGCGCGCCATCTGCCCACCCCGATCATCAATGCCGGCGATGGGACGCATGAGCATCCCACTCAGGCGCTTCTCGACGCGCGCACCATTCTCGATCGCCGTCAGACGCTGGAAGGGCTGCGCGTCGCGATCATCGGCGATATCGCGCACAGCCGCGTCGCGCGCAGCAACGTGCACCTGCTGAGCAAGTTCGGAACGCAGATTGTGTTATGCGGTCCGGCGTCGCTGCTGCCGAAAGAACTGGCCCAGCTTGCCCCGGGAGTGACGCTCACCACCGACATTCGCGAAGCCATTAAGGATGCCGACGTGATCATGATGTTGCGCGTACAACTCGAGCGGCAGCACGAAGCGGCGTTTCCGGCGAGCGAGTATTTCAAATTCTACGGACTCCGCCTGGAACATCTGGACCAGGCGCGGCCGGACGCCATCGTCATGCATCCGGGCCCCATCAATCGCGGGCGCGAGCTTTCGAGCGAAGTGGCGGATTTTCAGCGCTCGGTAATTTTGAATCAGGTGGAGAACGGGATCGCGGTGCGCATGGCGGTTCTGGAGAAGGTGATCGGGTAATGGCTGCGCTGGTGATCAAGAATGGCCGGGTGATCGATCCGGCGTTGCGCACGGACCGCGTTGCCGATGTACTGATCGTGGATGGGCGCATCGCGGGCGTCGCGCCAGACCTGTCGTCATCGCGCGCGCAGATGATGGACGCCACAGGGCTGATCGTCGCTCCGGGCTTCATCGATATGCACGTGCATCTGCGCGAGCCGGGCTTCGAGCATGCCGAGACCATCGAAAGCGGCAGCCGCGCGGCAGCGGCGGGTGGGTTCACTACAATCTGCTGCATGCCCAACACGAAGCCGGTGAACGACAGTCCCACCGTCACGAGTTACATTGTGGAGCGGGCGCGGCAGAAAGCCGTGGTCAACGTATTTCCCATCGGCGCGATTACCAAGGGCAGCGCCGGCGAAGAACTGGCGGCCATCGGCGCGATGAAGGAAGCCGGCGTGGTGGCGATCAGCGATGACGGCATGCCCGTGATGAATTCGCGCGTGATGCGCCGCGCGATGGAGTTCGCCCGAAGCTACGGTCTCCCGCTTATCGACCATTGCGAGGATCTGAACCTGAGCGCGGGCGGCGACATGAACGAAAGCGCGGCCAGTGTGCGCTGGGGACTGCGCGGCATTCCGGCGGCGAGTGAAGATATCATGGTGGCGCGCGACTTGCTGCTCGCCGAGCTGACCGGCGCGCGTTATCACGTGGCCCATATCTCGACGCGCAATTCCGTAGCGATGGTGGAATACGCGCGACGGCGCGGATTGCCCGTGACCTGCGAGGCGACACCGCATCACTTTGCGCTGAGCGATGTCCAGATGCCGCCGTATGACAGCAATTACAAGATGAAGCCGCCGCTGCGCAGCGAATGCGACGCCGGTGCGGTGACCGACGCGATTGCCGCCGGCACCGTCGCGGCCATCGCGACTGACCACGCGCCGCACCCCGGCAGCGAAAAAATGCAGGAGTTCGAGCGGTGCCCGTTCGGCATCATCGGACTGGAAACCGCGGTTGGACTCGCCTTCGAGCGGCTGGTGCATCCCGGCCGAATTTCTCTGGCGCGCATGATCGAGCTGTTCACCACGGGTCCCGACAGTATTCTGCAGCTCGGCCGCGGCACGCTGGCGACAGGCGCGCCGGGCGACGTCACGATTTTGAGCCCCGATCGGGAATGGCGCTATGACCTGAACCAATCGAGCTCGCGCAGCAGGAATTCCCCGTTCGATGGGCATGCGTTCCGCGGCGGAGCGGTGGCTACCGTGGTCGCGGGCGAAGTGGTCTGGCAGGCAGCGTGAGCGCGACGGCGACAGCCGTGCTTGCCGAAAAGCCCAGCGTGGCCCGCGATATCGCGCGCGTGCTCGGCGCCACATCACAGGGTGACGGATATCTCCACGGCAACGGCTACGTCGTCACCTGGGCGATTGGCCATCTGGCCGCGCTCGCTCAGCCGCACGAAATGAATCCCGAGTGGAAATTCTGGCGGCGCAATCTCTTGCCGATGCTGCCGCGCGAATGGCCGCTCGTGGTGTATGACAAGACCGCCAAGCAGTTTGAGACGGTTCGTAAAATCCTCACCTCACCGCGCGTCGGCGAGATCGTGTGCGCGACGGACGCGGGCCGCGAAGGCGAGCTGATTTTCCGCTACATCTACGAAAAGGCTGGATGCGAGAAACCGTTTCAGCGGCTCTGGATCTCCTCATTGACGCCCGAGGCTATTCGCGACGGCTTTGCCAAACTCCGGCCCGGCCGCGACTACGATCCGCTGGCCGATGCGGCACGCGGACGCAGCCGCGCGGATTGGCTCGTCGGGATGAATCTCTCACGCGCCTATGCGCTCGCCTACAACGAGAAGGAGCTCTCTGTCGGCCGGGTGCAGACGCCTACGCTCGCCATGATGGTGGAACGCGAGTTGACGATCCGCGCGTTTGTTCCGGAAGACTATCTCGAAGTGGTGGCCACGTTCCGGCCGGCCGGCGGCAAGGATTCGTACAAGGGCACCTGGAAGCTCGAAGACAACTCGCGATTGCCGGCGGACGGCGAACAGGCCAAGGCAATCGAAGCGCGCGCCCATACGGGTGAAGCGGCTATCGAAAGCATCGAGGCCGAAACGCAGCGCATGGGTCCTCCGGGCCTGTATGACCTGACGGAATTGCAGCGCCACGCGAATCGCCTCTTCGGATTCAGCGCGCAGAAGACGTTGGATGTCGCGCAGGCGTTGTACGAGCGCCATAAGCTCATCAGTTATCCGCGCACCGACAGCCGTCACTTGAGCGCGGATGTGGCTCGCACATTGGGCCGCGTCGTCGCGGCGATTCGCGAAGCGTACGCGGATAAGCTGGCGCCCGGCACGGGCGAGCGTCCGCTGGGGCGCCGCTTCGTCGATGACGCAAAGGTTTCCGACCACCACGCGATTATTCCCACCACGGTCTCAGCGGAACGCGTTTCCCTCAACGCGGATGAGAAGAAGATCTACGATTTGATCTGCCGCCGCCTCTTGAGTTGCTGGCACGACGATCACATCTGGCAGGTCACCACCGTAATCACGGCCATCCGCAACGCCGAAATCGTGGACCGCTACTACACAACCGGCAGCGTAGTGCAGCAGGTGGGGTGGAAGATTCTGGATCTCGCGCCCGCGAAGAAGAAGGAGAAGGACGAGGGCGAGCAGGTGCTGCCGGCCGATCTGGCGCGCGGCCAAAAACAGGACGTGCTGAACGTCGAGGTGCTTCGCAAAAAGACCCGGCCGCCCAAGCGATTCACCGATGCTACCCTACTGACCGCGATGGAAACAGCGGGCCGGACGCTCGACGAAAAAGAGCTCTCCGACGCCATGAAGGAAAACGGCCTCGGCACTCCGGCAACTCGCGCCGCGATCATCGAAGTGCTGCTCAAGCGCGGATACATCGTACGCAGCGGCAAGAGCCTGGAGGCAACGGACAAGGGCATACGGCTGATCGAAGTTGTGCATCCCGACGTGAAGAGCCCCATCATGACGGGACAGTGGGAAGCGTACCTGCGCCGCATTCAGAAAGGCGCGGCGGAGCTGGCGCCGTTCATGAAGGGAATCGAACAGTGGGTGGCCAGCGTCTGCGGCAAGGTGGGCCAGGTCGCGCCGCCGAAACCGCTCCCGGCTGCGGCGCAACCCGAAAGAACCACGGAATCGTCCGCGGCCGCCGCTCCGGGGAGGACCGCGATCGCACCCGGCGCAAGCCCCACTGAACTGCTCCAAGCTTTCGGCTTCCCCACCTTCCGTCCCGGACAGGAACTGGTCTGCAAGGCCGCGCTCTCCGGCAAAGACGTGCTGCTCGTGATGCCGACCGGCGCCGGCAAATCGCTCTGCTATCAACTCCCCGGACTTGGCCTGGGAGGCACCACGCTGGTTGTCAGCCCGCTGATCGCGTTGATGGAAGATCAGTCGGCGAAACTCGCCTCGCTCGGCTTTTCGGTGGCGTGCATCCATTCAGGCCGGGACCGCGCGGCATCGCGGCAGGCGTGCATCGATTATCTGAACGGCCGCTTGCAATTCCTCTTCATCGCGCCCGAGCGATTGCGCGTGCCTGGCTTCCCCGAGATGCTGGCCAAGCGCAAACCGACCCTCATCGCCATCGACGAAGCGCATTGCATCTCGCAATGGGGCCACGATTTTCGTCCCGATTACCGCACGCTCGGGCAGCATCTTCCGAACCTGCGGCCTTGTCCGGTTGTTGCCCTGACCGCGACGGCTACGCCGATCGTGCAGGATGACATCGCCGAGCAACTCGGCCTCTCCGCGCCCGAACGCTTCATCCACGGCTTTCGGCGGGACAATCTGGCGATCGAAGTTGTCGAGGTGGCGAAATCGCGGCGCGATTCCCTGGTCGCCGAACTGCTCTCGGAAGAAGAGCGGCGCCCGGCCATCGTGTATGTTCCCTCGCGAGCGGCAGCCACATCCCTCGCTGCCGATCTCTCCAGCGATTTTCCCAGCGCGGCCTATCATGCGGGCCTCGATGCCGAGCGCCGCCAGCGCGTCCAGGCGGCGTTTCAAGAGGGCAGCATCGACGTGATGGTGGCGACCATCGCATTCGGCATGGGCATCGACAAAGCCAATATCCGGACGGTGATTCACACGGCGCTGCCGAGCAGCATCGAAGGCTACTACCAGGAAATCGGGCGCGCTGGCCGCGACGGACAACCCAGCCGCACGATTCTCATGCATGCGTGGAGCGACCGCAAGACGCACGATTATTTCTTCGAGCGCGATTATCCGGATGTTGCCATGCTGGACGCAATTTTCGCCAAGTTAGGCGGGGAAGCGATCGAGAAGGAAGCGCTCGCGCGGCGCGTCCGCGGCCTTGGCGACTCCTTCGATAAAGCGCTCGAAAAACTGTGGATCCACGGCGGCGCGGTCGTGGACTTCGCCGAGAACGTGTGCCGCGGCCATGACCGGTGGCGCGAAAGCTACATCGCCCAGGTGGATCAGAAGCGCAAACAGCTCGAACTGATTCAGCGGTATGCGGAGAGCAATCAGTGCCGCATGTCGTCTCTGGTGCGCCATTTTGGCGACTTCAGCGATGCGCGCAAAGATTGCGGCCAGTGCGATTTCTGCTCGCCGGACGCGTGCATCGGGCAGCGTTTCCGTCCCGCGACGGCGGCCGAATTGGCTGCGGCGGACAAGGCCATCGCAGCGCTGCGCGCCGAAAATTATCGCCCCACCGGCAGACTGCACGCCGAACTGTTTCCGCATGGCGGGCTCGTGCGCGACGAATTCGAACAGGTGCTCGGAGCGATGGCGCGAGCGGGACTGGTGCGGTTGTCCGAAGCGGAATTCGAAAAAGACGGCCGCGTGATTCCCTTCCGGAAAGTCGCGATCACGGCCGCCGGCGAGGCCGTGGAAGAAGCGCTCCGCGAGCTGCCGATGAAGGATGAAGGAGCAGCGGCCCCGCTCAAGAAACGCAAGAAAAAAGCACCGAAAAAGCCGGCGAAGGCGTCCGCACCGGCCGCCGCGAACAACGGCATCGAAGAATCCCTTCGCGCATGGCGTCTCGCGGAAGCCAGGCGCCTCGGAGTGCCGGCCTTCCGCATTCTCACCGATAAGGCGCTGCAGGGGATCGCCGAAACAAGGCCCGCGAGCGCGGCGGAGTTGCTGGCGATTCAGGGCATCGGCATGAGCACCGTAGAGAAGTACGGCGCCAGGATTTTCAAAATCGTGGGAAGTTGAGATTACTGCTACGTAACGGTCAAGTAGGCGGGAAACTGGCAGCGCCGCCCAGCGATACAATTACCGGCAAGCGGGAAGAGAGATGCCCGGCACATCGCGCGCTCCATCGCCCCGACTCCGGGACCCGATTGCCAGACGGGTTTCGTATAGAGCCGGCTCGCGCCGCCGCCCCTGGGAAAGCATTGCTGCGCAGTGGTGTTCCAGGAGCTTCCGGGCTGTAGCCCAGAGCGGGAACTTCCGGCACGATTGACGGCGGCCCAGCAAGCGCTGCCCGACGCGCTGAACTGCATCCCTCCGACAGCCGTGACCTCGGGGATGGACGCCGGGAAGTCCACCGTAGTCCATGGAGCGGCGGCGACAGCGGTGGAATGGCCCGTGCAGGAGGCCGCGCCGGAGCTACGCCTTCGCCATCTCCAACAGTTTATTCACGGTGTTCCAATTCCGCCCCGTCCCGGGCACGCCCAGCGCCTTTTCGATCTTCGTCCACGGGACATTCGGTTTGCCCTGACCATTGGGGTAGTAGATGTAAAGTTCACGGCCGTGCAGATGCATCTGCTCGTTCAGCTCGAGCACGGCGCGCGTCGCGGGCTCTGTGCGGCAGAACGTCACGATCAGCCTGTTCGGTTCGGCGGCGGGGAACGGATTCCGCGCGAGCACGCCTTCGATTTCCTCCGCTGTCCTCGTAATCACGGTCGGACGGAAGCCGTATTTTTTCTCGATCGCGGCTTCGATCTTCGCCGCAGGGTCCGGGCCGGCGAATTGAAAAACCACGTTCCCGCTCTGCACATAAGTCTGTACGTTCTTGAACTTCAACCCCGCGTAAATCGCCCGAAGGTCCTCCATCCTGATCACGTTGTGGCCGCCGACATTGATGCCGCGCAGGAGCGAAATGAGAGTGTTCATAACGTTGCTAAACTGTTAGTTTACCTATGGCAATCAGCAAAGAGCTTTTGGAGATCCTGGTGTGCCCCGTCTGCAAAGCCCCGGTCGAGCCGAAGAGTGACCAGAGCGGCCTGAAATGTGTCCAGTGCCACCGCGTCTATCCCGTGCGAGACGATATTCCGGTCATGCTGGTGGACGAGGCAAGAGTCGAAGAATAAGTGGCGAGCGTTCTCGAATGTGTGCCGCGAGGGAGCCGGGTGGCTGTTCTCCGGCTGCGGTCGCTCGGCGACTGCGTACTCACTACACCTGCGCTGGACATTCTGAAACGCGCGCGGCCGGATCTGCACGTCGGCGTGGCCGTGGAAGAACGCTTCGCCGAAATCTTCGCAGGCAATCCCGATATCGATGAAATCCTGCCGGCCTCCATCGGCGCCGTACGGCGGTTCTCGCCGGCGCTGTGCCTGAACCTGCATGGCGGAACGCGCAGCGCGTGGATGACCGCGCTCTCGGGCGCACGATGGAGAGCGGGCTTCGGTCACTTCCGAAACAGCTTCATCTACAACGTTCGCATCCCTCGCGCACAGGAGATCCTCGGCGAAGAGCGCGTGGTCCACACGGCGGAACATCTCGCCAGCGCGATGTTCTGGCTGGGGGCTCCGCGCGTGGAAGTCGGCCGCGCCAAACTAATCGCGCCCGCACGGCAGCCGCGGACCAGGGCTTACGCGGTGATCCACGCCGTGGCTGCCACTCCCGCGAAGACCTGGCGCGCCGATGGATTCCTCACTGTCGCCGGCGCCCTACGCGAGAGCGGCGTCGAACCGGTGTTCATCGGCTCCGGGAGCGAACAGCTTTCCATCTTTAACGAATTCCGCGTAGTCCAGGGCGCCTCTCTCGGCGAAATCAAAACCCTCATGAGCGGCGCCTCCCTCTTCGTGGGCAACGATTCGGGTCCCGCGCATATCGCCGCGGCGTTCGGCGTCCCCGTAGTGGTCATCTTCTCGAGTTCCGACTCCGCAGTGTGGGCGCCTTGGCGGACCTCGTCGGCGGTGCTGGTGCGACCCGAGCCCGCTCAAGTGCTCGACGCGGTTTCGCGTTTGCGAGTGCCCGCATGAAAGAACTGCTGCGCCTGCTGAGCTATGCGCGCCGCTACCTGGGGCAACTGCTGGCGAGCGTCGTACTGATGGCGGCGGCCGGCGGCGGAACAGGCCTGCTGGCGCTGCTTGTCGGCCCACTGCTGTACGTTGTGCTGGACGTACACGCGCCGCAACAGCGCGTGCGTGTTTACCCCCATCCGGTGTTCGGAAAGTTCCTCTACCTGGATCAGATCCTTCCCGCTCACAACGCATTCAGCGCCGTTGCGATGGGCATTCTCGCAGTCTTCCTTATCAAAGGCGTCTGCGACTACCTGGGCAACTATCTGATCAACTATGTCGGCTTCTCGGCCGTCACGAACCTGCGCAACCAGGTGTTCGACAAGGTGCTGAAGCAGGGCGCGGAGTTCTTCGAATCGAATTCCACCGGCCGGTTGATGTCGTCCATCATGAACGATATCGATAAGGTGCAACTCGCGATTTCCCACATTCTCGCCGACCTGTTGCGGCAGAGCTTCACACTCATCGCGCTGCTGTTCGTCGTCATCGGAACGGATTGGAAACTCGCGGCGATGAGCCTGGTCGTAGTGCCGTTTGTCGTAGTGCCCACACTCACCATCGGCCGGCGCATCCGGCGCACCACGCGCCGCACTCAGGATAGCCAGGGGGAGCTGACGCAGGTCTTGCAGGAGACGCTCAGCGGGCACATGGTGGTGAAAGCCTTCACCGCCGAAGCGTACGAATCCAGGCGCTTCCGCGAAGCCGCACGGCGGCTGCTCAAGACGAACTTGCAATACGTGCTGCAGCAGGCGATGGCATCGCCGCTGATCGAAGTGATCGGCGCAGCCACCATCGTCGGGTTCGTCTGGTACGCGCGCGACCAGATGAAGCACCACGAGCTCACACCGACCGATTTCGCGAGTTTCGTGGCCGCGCTGCTGATGCTGCTCGAGCCCGTGAAGCGCCTGGTGGGCATCCACAACATCTTCGAGCAGGCGATTGGCGCATCGCAAAAGGTTTTCGAATACCTCGATCACAGCGAGCACATCGCGGAAAAGCCGGGCGCAGTGAAGATCGCGGGCTTCGAGCGCGGCATCGCGTTCGAAAACGTCTCATTTCACTATCCCTCCTCTCCCACGGGCTTCCACCTGGAAGGCTTATCCCTGGAGGTCAAAGCTGGCGAGGTGGTGGCTCTGGTCGGCCCTTCCGGCGGCGGCAAAACGACCATCGCCAACCTCGTCCCCCGCTTTTACGATGTGACGGGCGGCGCGGTCCGCATCGATGGACACGATGTCCGCGAGTTGGACTTGGTCTCGCTGCGCAGCCAGATCGGCCTCGTCGCGCAGGATACGTTCCTGTTCAACGACACCGTTGCCAATAACATCGCCTATGGACGCCCGGACACCTCGATGGAGAAGATCCGGCCGGCGGCCGTGAACGCGCTCGCCGATGAATTCATCTCGCGGTTGCCTCAGGGGTATCAGACGGTGATCGGGGATCGCGGCGCGCGCTTGAGCGGCGGCCAGCGGCAGCGAATCGCCATCGCTCGCGCCCTTTTGAAAAATGCTCCGATTCTGATTCTGGACGAAGCCACAAGCCACCTCGATACCGAAAGCGAAATGCTGGTGCAGAAGGCGCTCGCGAACCTGATCGAGCATCGCACCGTAATCGTGATCGCGCACAGGCTCTCCACCATTCGTCGAGCGGATAAGATTGTGGTTCTGGAAAAAGGCCGCATCCGGGAAGTGGGCACGCATGAGGAGCTACTGAGCTTGGGTGGAATCTATCAGCGGTTGCATGAGCTGCAGTTCGAAGGGGTGGTGGAAGGATGAGCGTTCGCAGCATGACCGGTTTTGCCCGCGTCCGGCGCGAGTTCCCGGGCGGCGAGGTTCTCTTCAGCCTGAAGAGCGTGAATCATCGCGGGCTGGACCTTCATTTCCATCTGGCTCCCGAGTTGGACGTGCTCGAAAACGATATTCGCGGTGTTTTGAAGAGCGGCATTGCGCGTGGACACGTGCAGATTCATGTCAGTGTTGTTCGTGTGGCGGCTGCGGGTCCCGCGCCATTGAATTGGGGCCTGCTGGACGCGTACATGCGCGCCTTCGAAGAGGCTTCGGCGCGTTACGGCCTGCAGGGCCGGCCGGATTTGAACTCCGCGCTCCGTCTGCCCAACATGCTGACCAGCGCGCAGGAAGACGAGTTCGACGATGAGACTCGCTTGGAGGTCCTGGCAGCTGGAGCCGATGCCGTCAGCATGCTGAACGAATTCCGCCAGCGCGAGGGCGCCGTCACGGCTGCCGAAATGCGCGAGCGGTGCGCGAACATCGTCTCACTGGCTGCGCGGATGGAAGAAATCAGGCGCGGCGCGGTTCCGGCGTTTCACAAGCGCCTCAAGGAGAAGTTGGCCGACCTGCTGCACGGCGCCGGCATCGACCCCCAGCGCCTGGCGCAGGAAGCAGCCTTATTGGCCGACCGCAGCGACATCGCCGAGGAACTGATCCGGTTGCGAACCCATGCAGGACAGCTCGATGCCATGCTGGCCGGCGATGGCGAGGTCGGCAAGCGGCTCGATTTCCTTCTGCAGGAAATGAATCGCGAATCCAACACCATCTTGTCGAAAACCGGCGGATTGGGCGACCTTGGGTTAACCATCACGGAGCTGGCATTGGCCGCCAAAAGCGAGATCGATAAGATTCGGGAGCAGTCACTCAACCTCGAATGACCACCGTTTTCATCATTTCAGCGCCCTCCGGGTCGGGAAAATCGACATTGGTTTCCCGGCTCTTCAGTAACGTTGAAGGTTTACTGTTTTCAATCAGTTACACCACGCGGACGCCGCGCGGCGGGGAAAAGAACGGGCAGAATTACCATTTCGTGACGCGCGCGGAGTTCGAGGCGATGATCCAGCGCGACGAATTCCTGGAGTGGGCGGAGGTTTTCGGCAACTATTACGGCACTCACCGTGGAATCCTGGAGCAGGCCCGGGCGGAGGGCCACGACCTGGTACTCGACATCGATGTGCAAGGTGCGAGACAATTGAGGAAGAAAATTCCCGAAGCCGTAAGTGTGTTTATCCTGGCGCCCTCAAAACAGATTCTGGAGCAGAGGCTGCGCGCGCGCAGTGAGGACCGGGAAGAAGTCATCGAACGGCGATTGCGGGATGCGGCCGGTGAAATTCGCAGGTACAAGGATTACGATTACGTTTTGATCAATCGCGATCTGGCAGAAAGTGACGCCGTTCTGGCCGCCATCGTGCGCGCCGAGCGCGTCCGGCGCGAGCGGATTGAAGATCAGATCCAGCCGATATTAGAGACATTCGAAGTAAGAGGTAAGGAAACAAATGGCTGACAAAGCCCCTCGTAACAACGCACACTGCACCATCCCGGACGATCCCGAGCAGAGCACGTACCGGTTCATCATCGTTTCGGCCAAGCGCGCCCGGCAACTGCAGGGCGGCGCGCGTCCGGTGCTGCCGACGTCTTCCAAAAAGCCCACGGTCATCGCGACCGAAGAAGTTCGCCGCGGCCTGGTGAAATACACGCTCATCGGCCCGCACGTACCCGAAGAGCCGGCCGCCGAACCCGTACTCTAATCTCTCGCGGGCAAAAATCCGTATGCGAGTCATCCTTGGCGTAGGGGGCGGGATTGCGGCTTACAAATCCGCCGAACTGGCGCGGCTGTTGATGCAGCGCGGCGGCGAGGTACAGGCCGTGCTCACCGAAGCGGGGCAAATGTTCGTCACCCCGCTGACCTTTGCCGCCTTGACCGGCAAGCCCGTGCTCACCGATCTGTTCGCCATGAAGAACCAGATCGAGCACATACACATCACTGAGGAAAACGACGTCCTGGTGATCGCTCCGGCCACGGCCGATTTTCTCGCGAAGATGACCCACGGGATCGCGAACGATTTTCTTAGCGCGATCTACCTGGCGTTCACAGGCCCGGTCGTCATCGCGCCGGCGATGAACGTCAACATGTGGAACCATCCGGCGACGCAAGCAAATATGGAAACGCTGCGGCGGCGCGGGCACGTGATCGTCGGTCCGGAGAGCGGGTACCTGGCCTGCGGCATGACGGGCGCCGGGCGGCTGGCCGACATCGAAGCCATCGTCGAAGCGGTTGACCGCGTGTTGAGCAAGCGCGGCGACCTGGAGGGCGAGACGGTGCTGATCACCGCCGGACCCACACAGGAGCCTCTTGACCCGGTTCGGTACATCACCAACAGATCGAGCGGGAAGATGGGCTATGCGCTGGCGGAAGAAGCCGCGGCCCGCGGCGCGCGCGTCGTCTTAATCTCAGGGCCAGTGCATCTTCCTGTCCCACCGCGCATCGAGTGCACGCAGGTTCGCACCGCCGCCGAAATGCGTGAGGCCGTCCTGGCAAACTTGCCGTCCGCGACAATCGTCATCAAAGCCGCGGCCGTCGCGGATTTTCATTTGAGCAAGGTGCCGGATCAAAAGGTGAAGAAAACCGCGGCCCGCATCTCCCTGGAGCTCGACCCGACCGTCGACATTCTGGCCGAGGTCGGAAAGAAAAAGGGCGACCGCCTGCTGATTGGCTTCGCGGCCGAAACGCAAAACCTCGCCCAGGAGGCGCGCCGCAAACTGGAAAGCAAGAATTGCGACATGGTGGTCGCCAATCTGGTCGGCGGCGGCGAAGTCGGGTTTGAAAGCGATGAAAACGAGGTACTGCTCGTCCTCCGCACCGGAGAAAACGTGCAACTGGAGCGCGCCCGGAAACGCGAGATCGCCGGCGGCATTCTGGATCGCGTGATGAAGCTCCGGCTGGCCCTACATGCCACCCAATGATGACGCCGGACCAGTTGCGGCAATATCTGGAGTTCTACTCCGAATTGGGGATTCGCGACTTGTATAAAAAGAATGCCCCGGCGCCGCGGCGAAGTGCGCCGTCAGAAACGCCCGCGCCACCCGCCTTGCCTCCCATGGTTCCGGAAGGCGAGACACTACTCCAGATTCTGCAGGATATCGGCGAGTGCACCCGCTGTCCTCTGCACGCCGGGCGCAACAAACTGGTCTTCGGCGTCGGCAATGAGCGGTCGCCGCTCGTCTTCGTCGGCGAAGGGCCGGGCGCGGATGAGGACGCGCAAGGCATCCCGTTCGTCGGAAGAGCCGGCCAGTTGCTCACTCAAATGATCGAGGGCACCGCTAAGAAAGAGGGAATGCCCATTCAACGCGACGATATTTACATCTGCAATGTCGTCAAGTGCCGGCCGCCGGGAAATCGCACGCCGGAACCGGTAGAGATGGCAACGTGTGGTGAATTCCTATACCGGCAATTGCTAGCCATCCGTCCGAAAGCCATCTGCGCTTTGGGAGGAACGGCAGCGCGTGCGCTCACCGGGCACAAAGAAGGTGTCACCAAAATGCGAGGCAAGTGGTTTCAGTGGCGCGAAATTCCGGTCATGGTCACCTACCATCCCTCGTACCTGCTGCGGGAATACAATCAGGTCGCCAAACGCGAAGCGTGGGAAGATCTCAAGAAAGTCCTTCACTTCGTGTACGACTGAACCTCTACAAGTCGTCAAAAAATCGAACAAATACCCGAGGCAGAGCGATTTACGTGCAGTGTAAGATTGCAGTTACGCTCAAAATGGAAAAAGGTCCCAGGCGGCAGTCTTTAGCTTCGGCGCGGGAGTTTTCTCCACTGTGTGTTGGTGGAGCAGCGGGCAGCGATTGAAGAACTCAAAGCCAGCACCCGAGAGCTGCAATCCATCCTGGACGAGTTCCTCGCCACGCGCCTGGACGTGCGCGGCCTGGTGGAACAGATGGATGTCCCGGTTGTCGACTCCGCCCCGGCGCGCCCGCAGGTTCCACAACAGGCGAGTGCCGCACAGCTAAAACGCGAGGCGGACCGTGTACTCGAGAACGCCCGCGAAGCGATTCACGAGAGCATCCGGCTAAGGGTGCGGAGTAAACAACTGCGTAGCGCACTGCAGCGCTGCGGCGCCAAGGCCGCCGGGAGTGCCAAAGGGCAGCAGAGCCTTTCCAAACGCGAGAAGCAGGTTTTGGGACTGATCGTCGAGGGAAAGACGAGCAAGGAAATCGCGGCGGAACTCGGGATTTCATTTAAGACCGCGGTCACCCACCGCGCCAGCATCATGGGCAAACTGGACGTCCACGAGATCGCCTCCATGGTGCGAGAGGCGATCCGTCGCGGCCTGGTGTCACCTTAGGCGAGCGAAATATCGAATTGCTTTTTTGCCGCATTCAAACGCACTCGCATCGCCGGCACCTTTTACCGCTCCCTCACGGTCACGGCTCCGTATGTACATGATTCAGATACGGAGCCGCGACCGCCAGGAAGCGGTAAAAGGTGCATCGAAAGGCGAATGAATCGCGACGAGCTCTACTGCCCCACCTTCTGCGTCATCTCGCGAACTCCTTGCGGCACCGTGACGCCCTGGTGGCGCAACGTCTCCCGGATCGCCTGCACATAAATATCGATGAATTTCCGCGAATAGCGGATCAAGCCCACTCTGCGCAGCCGGTTCATCTGAAACGTGACGATTTCGCGCGAAGTACCGACGTACTCGGCAATCGTGTGATGCGTGAGCGCAGGAACGCGGACGGCTCCGTCGCTCATCGGCGTGCCAAGATCCACGGCAAGTTGCAGCAGGGCAAGCATCACACGCTCCGGCGTCTTATGGACGGCCATGCTCTCGATGCGGTCCTGAAGCTCAATGCACTGCCGCACCATGTGCTGCGCCAGCGCCAGGCCAAGGCGAGGTTCGCGCTCAATCTGGTGCTCGATTTCAGTGGCATTCCATGCCATCAGCGTACAATTGTCCAGTGCGGTAGCGGATTCCGACCGCGGCTGGGAGCCGATAATGCACGATTCCCCGAATAAGCCTTCAGCGCAAATGATCCGGCCAACCGTGTGGCAGCCGTCCTCGGCCACGCTCAGAATCTTCACTCGTCCGAGAATGACGACATACAGATGCTCGCTCGGTTGCTGTGCGTCATAAATGGTTTTTCCGCGGGAGAATTCGATAATCGGTTTGCGCGGGAGGTAGGTCAGGGCGTCTTCGAACTGTCGGGTTTCGAACGGGCGGTTCATCTGCGGTAGTTCCCTCCGTTTACCCACAATAGTCCCGTTGCACGCACTTTGGCATCGGGCATTCGCAATTACATCGCGGAAAATGTACTACGAAGCACAGGTTTGTCCCCTAGTACGGTCCAGAAGCCATCCGGCACGGTTTACTTCTCGCGGTCAGGAGACCGGCCGGTGACATGATATCCTCGCCGAATGGAATCGAATCGACCGAAACTGCCGGGCGCCGCGATTGAACTGTACAACGAGTTTATTCATGGCCGCATGACGCGCCGCGATTTTATGGACGGCGTGCAGCGTCTCGCCGTCGGCGGCCTCACCGCAGCCGTCATTGTGGAAGCGCTCATGCCCAATTACGCGGCTGGGCAGCAGGTCTCCCGCACCGACGAGCGCATCAAGGCGACTTACGAAACGGTGCCCTCTCCGCAAGGCAACGGCAGCATCAAAGGCTATTTCGTGCGCCCGGCCAGCGCCGACACACGTTCGGCCAATCCGGCGAAATTGCCGGGCGTCATCGTAGTGCATGAGAACCGCGGACTCAATCCGCACATCGAAGACATCGCCCGCCGCTTCGCACTCGCCAATTTCATGGCATTCGCGCCCGATGGTCTAACGTCTCTGGGCGGATTTCCCGGCGACGATTACAAAGGCGGCCAGATGTTCAGCAAAATCGATTCCAAGAAGATGGCGGAAGACATGGTCGCCTCAGCACAATGGCTGAAGGCGCGTTCCGATTGCACGGGCAAAATCGCCGCCACCGGCTTCTGTTACGGCGGCGGAGTCGCGAACATGTTGGCCGTCCGTTTGGGCGCCGATCTCGCGGCCGCAGCGCCGTTCTACGGATCTGTGCCTAAAATGGAAGACATCCCGAAAATCAAGGCCGCGATCCTGGTGCACCACGGCGCACTCGATACTCGCCTTGCGGGAACCTTGGCCGGCATACAGCGACGCCTTGCAGGCAGCGGGAGTTCCGCACGAAGGGTATATCTATCCGGGCGCTGTGCATGGCTTCAATTGCGACGCCACGCCTGAACGATACAACAAGGCCGCCGCCGATCTCGCCTGGCAGCGCACCATCGATTGGTTCAACAAATACGCCCGCGCGTAGCTATTGGGTCGCGGCCAGCCAGTATCCCGGCCGCGCCTGAACCCTCTTCACTTCGGGGTGGCCGGACACCACGATCTGAATCTGGTGGAAGCCGCCCTCCAGCTTGTTGTTCGGGTCGTACGAAATCGTGTAGTCCGAGTGCAGCTCGGCGCCGATTTTCTGCACCACCTGTTCCAGCGCGCGGCGGCCATAGAAGCTGAATTCGCTGCCTCCCGTCGCCTGGACGAACAGTTGTGCCGGCGGAGCTTTGAAGATCGCTTTCGCGTCCTTAAAAATCTCGGTGATCAGAGGAACGAACTGCGCGCTATTGCCGTCCGTGCCGTAAGTCTGCATCACTGTCGTCGGCGTCGCCGGAGCCACTCCGGGCATGGGATGCATTGCCGGCGGCAGATTGTCGGGACGCGGCTCCTTCGGCGGGGCGGTCAATTTCGCCAGCAGATTGGACATCGGAACGAAGTAAACCGTGATGTTGGAAAGCTCCAGACTCATGAGCGTCTCCCTGCCTCGCGCTTCGCTGCCCATATCCCGCGCTTCACTGATCAGCAGCAGGATGCGGCGGCGGTTCCGCGGCCGCGTGCGGAGCATTCGCGTGGATTCTTCTACCGCATCGATCAGCCTGCTGGAACTGCTGCCGGGATAAAGCTTCTGAACAGCAAGACTGATCTTGTCGGGGTCGCTGGTGAAGTCCTGAATCGTGCGAATTCGATGATCGAACGCCACCACGGCGGCTTCACCCTGATTCCCCAGAATCAGCGGACTGATCAGCGTGCCGATCTTGTTTACCTGGCTCAGAATGTCGGTCACTTCCTCATTGGCCTGGACTGCGACAACCATGGAGATCGGAATGAACGCCTCATCGACGTGAATGTTCTGTTCCTTCCCGTTGTCGTAGAGGTGGAATTCGTCCGGACGAATTCCGGCAACGCTGTGGCCGTCATGATCGAAAACGATCGCCGGCACCACGACATTCTGAATCGTCATCGAGAATGGCGTCAGTTGATCGTTGGTCGTCTGCGGTTCCTTCTGCGGCTGCGGCGTTCCGGCGGGTGGAGCGGTCTGCTGCTGAGCGATCAGGTACCCGCAGACACAAATCAGTAGGAACAGTTTTCGCATGCTACTCCAGTGGCGCCGCAGCGTGTTCGGTGCGGCCCTGCAACAGGTCAAGCACGTGGGGCACCAATTCCACAATAGCATCCAGGGATTCGAGCGCGCCCTTGGGCGACCCCGGCAGATTCACGATGACCGTTGTGCCGCGAACGCCCGCCAGCGATCGGGAGAGCGCCGCAAGTGGCGTGAAACGGCGTCCGTGGGCGCGCATTTGTTCGCCGAAACCCGGAATCTCGCGGTCGAGGATGGCGCGCGTGGCTTCCGGCGTGACGTCGCGCGGCGCAAGCCCTGTGCCGCCGGTGGTGAAGATCGCCCGCACGGCGCCGGAATCGGCTATTGCCGCAAGGCGCGTGCTGATTTGACCGGCTTCGTCGGGTAGCACTTCGGTGTGGGTGACGCGCCAGCCCAGTTGTTCCAGCCTTTCACGGATTGCCGGACCGGACCGGTCGGGGCGCGTGCCCGCCGCAGTGGAGTCTGAGATGGTTACGACGGCGGCGATCATGGACGCGGCTCGCGATGGAAGTCGCCGCTCTTGCCGCCTGTTTTTTCGAGCAGATAGACGTCCTGAATTTCGATGGCTTTGTCGAGCGCTTTCGTCATGTCGTAAATGGTGAGCGCGGCGACGGTCGCCGCAGTCAGCGCTTCCATTTCGACGCCCGTCTGCGCGGTGGTAGCCGCGGTCGCGTGTATGCGGATGCCTTCATCTTCGACGCTCACTTCCACGTCGGCGTGCGACAACATCAGCGGATGGCAGAGCGGGATCAGTTCACTGGTGCGTTTCGCCGCTCCGATGCCCGCAATGCGCGCGATCTCCAGCGGATTCCCTTTCGGATTGCGCGGCAACTCCGCGAGGACGGTGGGCGAGATGCGCACGAACGCATGCGCGCGCGCCGTGCGGCGAGTTTCCGCCTTCGCCGAAACATCCACCATGCGCGGCGTGCCGGCGGAATCGAAGTGAGAAAGTTTGCTCATTTGGGTAGCACCTGAATCCAATCGCCTGCTGGATAGTTTGCGCGGTCCGGGTCGGCCACGAGGTATGCGTTCGCGCGCGCCAGCGCCGGAATATCGCCCGAGCCGTGCCAGTGTACCGGTGTGACGCTGCCGCCATCGGCTGAAAGTCGCGCGGGCAGGAAGCGCGTCAACCCGACACGATGATGAAACTCGGCAGTCAGGCGCGCGAAGGGCATGTGCAGCGTTGGTTGTTCCAATCCCCCGAGAAGCTCCAGCGCCGCCCGGGCGAAGATCTCAAACGTCACCATGGTCGACGATGGATTCCCGGGCAGTCCGAAGAAGAATTTGCCGGCAGCGGCGCCGAAGACGAGAGGCTGACCGGGCTGTATGAGGACCCGATCGAAATAGAACCGGGCGCCGAACCCCGCGAGCACTTCTTCTACGACGTCGTACTTCCCTGCGGAAACGCCGCCCGAAAGCAGAAGGAGGTCGGCTTCGAGTCCGCGGCCGATGGAATCGCGCGTGTGTTCCACGGTGTCGCGGGCCGCGGGCAAAATGCGCGGTATGCCGCCCGCACGCTCCACCTGTGCCGCCAGTGAGTGCGCGTTTGAATTGCGGATCTGGTGTTCCAGCGGCGCTTCATCCACCGCGACGATCTCGTCTCCGGTGGGAATAATCGCGACAGTGGGCTTCGCGAAAACACTGATTTGCGGCCGGCCGAAAGCGGCAAGTAACGCGATGCCGGTGTAGTCGAGGCGCTCGCCCGGGTGCAGCACGGCTTCACCCTTCTGCGCTTCGCAACCCAGTGGATTGATGAACTGCCCCGGCTCGGCGGACCGGTCGATGCGCACCAGCGCGCCGGCGCGCGTCACGTGTTCGATCATCACCACGGCATCCGCGCCCTGTGGCACCGGCGCTCCGGTCATGATCTCCACCGCTTGATTCGGCCCTACGCTCCCGCGAAACGTGTCCCCCGCGCGCACTTCGCCAATAATCTCGAGTTCGCCCGGCAAATCGATGGCGCGCACGGCGAAACCGTCGCGGACGGAGCGGGATGTCGCGGGCGTATCGCGATCCGCCGCAACCACCTCCGCGAGAATGCGGGTGTGGGCGGATTCCAGTGGAACAGTCTCCACAGCGGGCGCCCGGCGAGCAGTGCGAACTGTGTTGATGACGCTTTCCCGCGCCTGAAGAAAAGTCAGAGCTTCCACAGAAGTATTATCGCCCGTGCGTAGCATTACTTTGCGGAACCGCGGCGGAGCGGAACAATAGAATCAGGAGGCGAGCGATGTTACCACCGCGACCGGTTTCCGCGGAAGACGTGAAGCGACGCATGGATTCGGGCGAGCCAATTGTATTCATGGACGCGCGCTCGCCGGACGAGTGGGATTCGGCCCGCACGCAATTATCGGGATCGCTGCGCGTGGTCCCTTCCGAGGTGGAGAATCATTTGCGTTTCATACCGCAGGGGCGTCCGGTAGTGACTTACGACGCTGCGCAAGGAGTAAGCGACGCGTGCGGCCGCGGCGCTGATGGAGAACGGCTGGCACGACGTGCATCCGCTGGAAGGCGGTTTCGCCGCAGGCGAGCGCGCCGGAATCGGCACCGAACCTCGTGCGAATGGTCCAGTGAATCGCCCTTAGGGTGTGGGTTTGCATCCCCGGCATCATTTACCGCTTCCTTACGGGGTTGCCGCATTCAAACGCACTCGCATCCCGGGCACCTTTTACCGCTCCCTCACGGTCACGGCTCCGTATGTAGTTGATTCTACTAACGGAGCCGTGACCGTGAGGGAGCGGTAAAAGGTGCATCGAAAGGCGAATGGATCGCGACGGAGGAGCGATCGTCAGCCTGTAAACCACGCCCCTGATTCGCACGGAACTCCGCGCACCGGACCTTCGTACCTTCCTGGCATGAAATCCTGGGTGCTGTTATTGGCTGCTCTTTCCTTGCATGCATCGGACCTTACGGGGAAATGGTCCGGCGCGCCTTTTTACCTGATCCTGAAGCAAGATGGCAACACGGTCACCGGAACCGCCGGACCGAGCCAAAAGGAAATGTATCCCATCCAGGACGCGCTGCTGGATGGCAGTCATCTCACGTTCAAAGTGGCGAGGTTCGCCTTCGATCTGCACGTCAACGGCGATGAGATTCGCGGAGCGATGCAAACAGACGGTCAAGCGATGCCCGTCTTTGTGCGCCGCGTTGTCGAGGGGGCGGCGGAATCGCCGGCCGTCTTCGATGCCGCATCCGTGAAACCGGCCCTGCCGGACGAGAAGCGCTCTTCGATGAGAGTCACCGCGGGCCGCCTCACCCTCACGAATGTGACGCTCAAGAGCATCCTGACGCGGGCCTACGACCTGGCCGATTATCAGATCGCAGGTCCGGACTGGATCGACTCCGAAAGATTCGAAATCGTGGCCACAATGCCGGCCGAAACGCCGATGCAACGGGTGCAGGAAATGCTCAGGACTCTGCTCACGGAGCGCTTCAACATGGCTGTGCATCGCGAACCGCGCGAAATGAACGTGTATGGACTCGTGGTGGGCAAAAAAGGCATCAGGATGAAGGAGGTCGCCTGGGGACCCGGTCAACGAAACAACTCGTCGGGCAAATTCATCGGGCGCAGCATTGACATGCCGGGACTAGCCGACTGGCTGTCGCACGTCGCGGACAGGCCCGTCATCGACATGACCGGCCTGAAGGCGCATTACGATATCGACCTCGCGTGGACCCCGGAAAAGTCCGCAACGGACCCGGAAGCACGCACGATCTATGAGGCCATCGAGGAGCAACTCGGGCTACGCCTGGAGCAGCGCAAAGCTCCCGTCGAAGTGCTGGTGATCGACCGCGCCGAGAAGACGCCGATCGCCAACTGAACTCCGCGCGGCGAGCTGAGCTCGCCTGCCATGGCACACTTGGGAAGTGCTAAACCGCAACTCACTGCGCGCGATGGCTCTGATGGTGCGCAATCGCGAAGCCTCCGCCGTGGAACTCGTCCAAGCCCACCTCGACGAAATCGCGCGGCGTAATCCCGCCCTGAACGCGTTCTCGATGGTGCTGTCCGAGAGGGCTCTCGAAGACGCGAAAACCGCGCCCGCCGGACCGCTGCAAGGCGTTCCCCTCACCGTGAAGGACAGCTTCGATATGGCCGGCTTGCCGACCAACGCGGGCAGCCGTCTACGCATTGGGCATCGTGCGAACGGTGACGCCACGGCAGTCGCGCGTCTGCGTCGCGCAGGCGCAATCATCCTCGGCAAAACAAACACTCCCGAATTCCTCGCAAGCTACGAGACCGATAACCTGCTCACCGGCCGCACCAACAATCCGTGGAACGTCGACCGCACCTGCGGCGGATCGAGTGGCGGCGAGGCGGCGGCAATTGCCTCCTACTGCTCCGCCGGTGGATTAGGCAGCGATGGCGGCGGCTCTATTCGTGTGCCCGCGCACTTCTGCGGTGTCGCGGGTTTGAAACCGACGCCCGGCCGGATCTCAGGGCGCGGACATTTTCCGAGCCTCGGTCATCCCGGCGGCCTCGTAACCGTCGCCGGCCCGATGGCGCGCAGCGCGGGCGACCTGCGCCTGCTCTTCGACGCACTCACCTCCTACGATGCCGAGGATCCGTTTTCCGTACCGTCGCCGCTACGGGAATCCCGCGCAGACCAGCCGCGCATCCTGGTATGGGACGGCTTTTACGATGTGCCGGTCGATTCGGAAGTGCGCTACGCCGTCCACGGTGCGGCCTCCATGCTGGAAAACGCGGGTTTCGCAACGGAGGAGTTTCTTCCCACGGGACTCGAGCGCGCCCCGAACGTGTGGGCGTTCTTATTTTCGCAATGGCCGGCGCCGTTCACGCGGAAGCTGGTGGAAGGCCGCGAAACGGAAGCGCATTGGACGCTGATGGAAGGTATCTCGCCGGCGAATCCGACCGGAGAGCAGGCCATTGCCAATCTCGTCATGCGCGACAGGCTGCGCGCCTCACTGCTGCGGCAGATGCCCGAAAACGCAATCGTGCTGATGCCGGTCAGCGGCATCACAGCATTCCCGCACCGCCGGCGCAAGTTCCTCGTCGAAGGCAAAGAGATCGGCCTTTTTCAGGCGATGATGCCGGCGGTGCTTGCCAACGTGCTCGGCCTGCCCGCCGTCACTGTGCCGATCGCGAGATCGCGCGAAGGGCTGCCGATCGGCATTCAATTGATGGGCCGCCCCTTCTCCGACGAGCTACTGCTGGACGTTGCAGCACGTTTAGAGACGGAGCGCGGAGCGTGGACCCTCCCGGAGCCAGCGGATAATGGTGGATGATGCCCAAGTGGCTGATAGCAGCGCTATGTTGCGCGGGTCTGGCGCTCGGCGCGGATCGCGGCGCGCAGAAGATTCTCCCCTACGCATACACGCAGGAGGACCTGCCGAACGGCCTCAAGCTGGTGACTGTCCCTACGGATTTTCCGAATATCGTCGCGGTCTACATTGTGGTCCGGGCCGGAGCGCGCAATGAGGTGGAGCCCGGACACACCGGCTTCGCCCACCTCTTCGAACACCTCATGTTCAAGGGCACGCCGGATTATCCGGCCGGGAAGTACACCGAGACGCTGCGCGACATCGGTGCCTCCAGCAATGCCTTCACTACCGAAGACTACACCTGCTACTACACAGTTTTTTCCAAAGAAGATCTGCCCACCGTGCTAATGATGGAGGCCGACCGGTTTCAACACCTGAAGTACAGCGAGCCGGAGTTTAAAACCGAAACCCTGGCGGTTCTCGGCGAGTACAACAAGAACAGTTCCAGTCCGTCCGAGAAACTAAACGAAACCCTATACGATACGGCGTACACTACCGGCACTTACAAGCACACGGCCATGGGTTTCCTCAAAGATATCGAGGCGATGCCCGGCGAATACGAGTACAGCCTGCAATACTTTTCGCGTTACTACCGCCCGGAATACACAACAATTCTCGTCGTCGGCGACGTACGGCAGCGGACTACCAGGCAGTTAGTCGACAAGTTCTGGGGTAACTGGAAGCGCGGCGACTATAAGGCCGACATTCCCAAGGAACCCGCGCAGGAAGAGGCGCGGCAGGCCAGCGTCGATTTCCCGGGACCGTCGCTGCCGATGGTCGATATCGGCTACAAAGGGCCTGCTTTCACGGACTCGGCTCCGGATACCGCGGCTCTCGCGGCTCTCGCGGCGCTCGCCTTCTCAGACGCATCGCCGCTCTATCAAAAGCTCGTGATCGAGGAGCAGAAGGCGGCATCGCTGTTCGCTTCGGCCCCGGACCGCGTAGACCCCGGCCTGTTCGAGGTGGGCGCGCGTGTGCGCAAGCCCGAAGACGTGGAATACGTGCAGAATCAGATTCTCGAAACCATCGCCGCGCTACGAGATCATCCGGTGGATGCCGAGCGCCTCGATAAGGTGAAGAAGCATCTGCGGTATGAGGCATCGCTCGATATGGATGCCAGCGACGCCGTGGCGGCGATGCTGGCCCAGTATATCGCCGTGACAGGGACGCCCGACGCGATGAATAAGCTCTACGAGCGCTATGCCTCATTGACGCCGGAAGACATTCAGAAAGCCGCCGCCACTTACCTGGTGGAGAAGAACCGCACCACGGTGACCCTCAAGAGCGTCGCGGGGGGCTCGCAATGAGGCTCGCTTCGCTGTTTCTGATTGCTTGCAGCGCGTCCGCGCAAATGCGCATGCTCGCCGTTCCCACTAAGTCTCCCCTGGTGAGCTTTCGCGTGGTATTCCTGGCAGGAAGTGCCGCCGATCCCGCGGAGAAACCGGGCGTGGCTTATCTGACCGCCATGATGCTGGCTAATAGCGGCAGCAAGCAACTCACTTATCAACAGATCTCCGACGCGCTGTATCCTATGGCTGCCTCGGTCGATGTCGACGTCGATAAGGAGATGGTCACATTCTCCGGGAGCACGCACGTCAACAACTTAAAGGCTTATTACAAGTTACTGCGCGGCATATTACTCGAGCCCGGCTGGCGCGCTGACGATTTCGCGCGTGTCAAACAGGACGCCGTCAACAGCATCGAGACCGGCTTGCGCGCAAACGACGAAGAACTCGCCAAAGAAGTGCTTTACTCCAATATCTACAACGGCACTCCGTACGGCCACTACCGGGCAGGAACCGTTAGCTCGCTCCAGAAGCTCACGCTGGACGATTGCAAGTCCTTCTACCACGCACAGTACAGCCAGAACCATCTGATCCTCGGAATCAGCGGCGGCTACGGGCCGGAGTTCGTGGAAGCCGTCGAGAAGGACTTTCGCACTCTGCCGGCAGCCGGGAGTTTCCGGCTGCGCGAGAAGCCTCCTTCCCTGATAGAAGCAAGCCGCGCCGTGATCGTGACGAAAGATACACGCAGCGTAGCCATTTCGATCGGCTTCCCTATCTCAACGGTGCGGGGCAATCCGGACTACGTTCCGCTGCTGGTCGCCTCCAGCTATCTCGGCCAGCACCGCATGAGCGGCGGCGTCTTGTACGATGTAATGCGCGAAAAGCGCGGCTTGAATTACGGCGATTACTCTTACATCGAATACTTCCCGCGCGGCATGTACCAGATGGAGCCCAGTCCGAATCTCGCGCGCCGGTACCAGATGTTTCAGATATGGATCCGGCCGGTAGAACCGCCCAACGCGAAATTTGCGGTCCGTCTGGCTCTTTATGAGCTGAATAAGTTGATTAAGGAAGGAATACCGGAAACCGGTTTCACGCAAACGCGCGACTTTCTCTCTAAGTACGTCAACTTCCTGACGAGGACGCAATCCTCCGCGCTCGGCTACGGATTAGACAGCCTGTATTTCTCAATTCCGAATTACAACACGTACGTGAGAAATGCTTTGGCCAATCTGACTCGCGACCAGGTGAATGCCGTGATCCGGCGGCACCTGCGGACCAACAAACTGGCGATTGTTTTCGTAGCCAAAGACGGCGAGGCGTTGAAGCAGGAACTCACAAGCGACGACCCGTCGGCGATGCACTACATCGCTCCGAAGAGCGACGCCATCATGGAAGAAGACAAGACCGTCGAAAAGTGGCCGCTCGGCCTCAAGGCGGAAAACATCACTGTGGTGCCCGCTTCCGGAGTGTTTCAGTAGCCCCATTGGTGTGCCAACATGGGGAGTTATGGAACTGAAGCTCGTGCCGCTGGAGATTCCCGATAACGGGAACATCATTGTGGGACAGTCCCACTTCATCAAAACGGTGGAAGACATTTACGAGGCCATCGTCAATACCGTGCCGCAGATGAAGTTCGGAATCGCATTCAATGAAGCTTCCGGACCCTGCCTCACGCGCGTCGATGGCAATGATGAAGCGCTGCAGTCGCTCGCCACGCGCAACGCGTCGGCGCTTGCGGCGGGCCACGTCTTCGTGGTCGCGATGCAGAACGGCTACCCGATCAACGTGCTCGGCCGCATCAAAGATGTCCCCGAGGTCTGCGGAATTTTCTGCGCGACAGCCAACCCCGTGCAAGCCGTGGTCGCGGAAAATGAGCAGGGCCGCGGAATTATCGGCGTCATTGACGGGTCTGCTCCGAAAGGTGTGGAGATGCCGGAAGATGCCGACAAACGCCGCGGATTCCTGCGCGCGATCGGCTATAAGCGCTAGTTCCCGGCAACTTTCAAAGTGCCCAGCACGGAATCGATCTTCTCTCCGAGTTGGCGCGACGTATACGGCTTCTGCAGGAATCCGGCCACCTGCTTCCGGTTGAATCGCACAAACGCTTCGCGCTGGTCGTATCCGGTGGACACCACCACTTTCACGTTCGGCCGCACTTCCAGTATCTGATCGATAGCCTCTTCGCCGCCCATCACCGGCATGGTGAGATCCAGCAGCACCAGCGAAATCTCGGGGTGGCGCCGTGCCTGGTTGATGGCATCCAACCCGTTGTTGGCCAGCAGAACTTTATAGCCGCGAATTTCGAGCGTCGCCTGAGCGATACGGCGGACCATCTCTTCATCGTCGACAACCAGCACCGTGCCGTTGCCTGCCACGGGCGCCTCGGCGGCCGGCTTTGTGCGCCCGGCCAATTCCGCCGGGAAGAGAATCCGGAAGGCGCTGCCCTGGCCTGGCGCGCTGGTCACATGAATCGATGCCTGGTGACCGCGCGCGATGCCCGCGACCGCCGCCAGGCCCAAGCCGCGGCCCGTAAACTTCGTCGTGAAGAACGGATCGAAGATGCGTGTCTTAGTATCGGAGTCCATGCCGCAGCCGGTGTCGCGCACCTCCACGTATACCTGGCCTTCCAACGCGCCCGTCGCCAGCGTCACCACGCCGCTTTCATCGCCGATCGCTTCGGCCGCGTTGCTCACCAGATTGAGTACTACCTGCTGTAGCTGATTGAAGTCCCCATCGATGCGCGGAAGATCGTGCGCGAGGTTCAATTCCAGTTGGACTTTTTTGGGGACGCTCGCCTCCACCAGGCCCCGCGTGCGCTCCACAAGATTCGAAAGGTCCAGCTTCTGCATCATGTGGCGGCCCTTGCCGGAATACGCCAGCAGTTGCTTGGTCAGATGAGCGGCCCGTTCACTGGCCGCCACCACATCGGTCAGCTTGCCGCGAATCGGACTCTCCTCGGGCAGCTCCGTCAGAATCAGACTGGCATTGCCCATGATGCTGGTGAGCAGATTATTGAAGTCGTGCGCGACGCCCGCGGCCAGCGTGCCGATGGTCTCGAATTTCTGGCTTTCGCGAAACTGTTCCTCGAGCCGCCGCTTCTCGCTGATGTCGCTGACGATGTGCACCGCGCCGGTGGGTTCGCCGTTTTCGTTGAGCACGGGGTCCACCGTGACGCTGAGCAGGCGCGAATCGTATTCCAGTTCGATGCTCTCCCGCCTTTTGCTGGTCAGCGCGCGGAAAAAAGGCTGCTTCTCCGCCGGCAGCGTACCCCACAACTGGTAGCACACCGCGCCCGCGAGTTCCTCCTGCTGCCGTCTCAATAAGCGCGCCATTGTCGCGTTGAAGCGCTGAATCCTGCCGTCCAGACCCACCACGGCAACGCCGTCGGTAATGGCGTCGAACGTGGATTGCCATTCGATGGCCATCGACCGCGCCGCCTCTTCGAAGCTGCGGGAACGCAGGATCGTGCGAATGGTCGCAACCACAACCTCAGGCTCCACCGGCTCGGTGAGGTAGCTTTCGGCGCCGTTTTCCAAGCCGCGGACCATGTCCGCGCCATTCGCGTGACTGGCGGTGATGTGAAGGACGGGGATGCGCGATGTGTCGGGTTCGGCCTTCAGGATGCGGCACACCTCGAAGCCATCGATGTCCGGCAGATGAACGTCCAGCACCACCAGGTCGGGCATCTCCGCGCGCGCGATCCGAAGGGCTTCTTTTCCGGTATCCGCTTCCTTGACCGCGAAATTGCTGGTTTCCAGAATTCGCGTCATCGCATAGCGCGAGCCGTGATTGTCATCGACAACGAGAATGGTGCGCTTCTCTTCCATGGCTTCCCGCGCCTATTGATGCTGACGACGCGACGCTTGGCGCACTCCCAGCGCGGATCTCAGCTTTTCCCCTGCATCCGGCTGCGATAACACTTCCTTTATCAGGCAGGCGGCAACTCGCGAGCCGAGTATATCACGCTCCGCGCGACTCAGCGTCTTGGATGTGAGGATGACCACGGGGATATCCCGCGTAATTTGATCTCGCTTGAGTTCATCGAGCACCTGGAAACCGTCCATGGGGTGCATGTTCAGGTCCAGCAGAATGCCTTTGGGCCGATGTTGCCGGGCGAGCGCGATGCCGCGCAGCCCATCCGCGGCCTCGATGACGTTGATGCCCGAACCCAGCGCGTGACGGGCGACGTAGCGCGAGACTTCCTCGTCGTCGATCACCAGCACTTGCAGCACGCCTCCTCCCTCGGCTTCCGCCGCCGCGTAGTGAATCGGGATCTCCGCGAAAAACGTCGCGCCTTTGCCAGGCTCGCTTTCCACTCGCACGCAGCCGCCAAGCAGTTCCGCGAGGCCCTTGGATAGCGATAGTCCCAGCCCCGTGCCTTTTACTGTGTTCTGCAGAGGGTTTTCGATTTGCGAGAAATCGCGGAAGATGAGTGCCTGGTTTCGCGGGTCTATGCCGATCCCCGTGTCGGCGACGCTGAAAACCACCCGGTCCCCGTCCTCATGCAATCGGGCCGCGGCGCGCACCTCGCCCTTCTCGGTGAACTTCAACGCGTTCGAAATGAAGTTTCGCAAAATCTGCGTCACCTTCGCTTCGTCGGTGAGCAGCGAGGGCAGCTCAGCGGCTTCCTCAAAGATCAGTTCCACGGCGGGATTCACTTGCAGCGGGCGCAGCAGGCTGCGCAAGGCGCCAAAGAGATTGGCCACCTCGAAACGGGAGACGCGCACCACGGACCTGCCTGCCTCCACGCGGGCAAGATCCAAGAGATCATTCACCATCTCCAGCAGGCTTTCCGCCGATCTGCGAATGAATGTGGCCTGCTTCTGCTGTTCGCTGTTCAGCTTTCCGTCGACCTCGTCCAGCAACAACCTGCTGAGCGCCATGATGGATGTCAGCGGTGTCCGGAACTCATGGCTCATGTGCGAGAGGAAGCGCGACTTCATCTCGTCGGCGCGCCGCAGCCGTTCGGCCTTCTCATCCAGTTCGGCGTATAGCGCCAGCACACCGCGATTGGTGTCTTCGAGTTCCGCGGCGATTCGTCCGGCCTCCTGCTGCCGCCGGCCGAGCTCCTCCACCACGCGCAGCCGCAATTCGTCTTCGCTGCGGAGTTCATCGGCGCGCGAGAGTTGCGCACGCTGCGCGGCTTCGGCGAGTTGATTGGCGGCGGCGTCACTCAACGGTGAGGGCAGCCGCATGAACAGCAGCGCCGTGCAGCCATTCGCATCCTGTTTGATCTCGAAGCGGTCCAGCAGCTTTTCAGCCGCCTCCAGCCCCAAGCCGCGGCGATCTCGCATCGCGGCGAGAGCGCCGATCCCCGGGCCGCCATCCGAAATCGCGATCCGCAGTTCCGGGTTCTCCAACTGAAACTCTGCTTCGGCGGCGGATGCGTATTGCAGCGCATTGCGGGCAATCTCCGCGGCCGCGGTCGAAATCCGGACCTGATCCTGCGCGCTAAACCCCGCCAGCGCTGCGATTTCGGCCGCGCGGCACCTCAGCGTGCGAACGTCTTCCGGCGAACGTACCGGCAATCGGCCCAACGGCGTGCTCATGACGTAGACTTCTCGCGAATCACCAATACCGTTGCGTCATCGCGGCTGCGCTTCCAATCCCGATAGAGCACCCCTGCTATGAGAGAAGTATCCCGGGAGAGCAGTCCGTAATAGGCCGCCAGAGACCAATGCGTGCTGATTCCGTCTGAGTATAACAGTACATGTGAGTGACTCGGCCACTCATATGTGTACTCTCGAACGTTCCGAATGTCGCTGCCCGCGATTCCCGGCTGCGTTGCGAGGTGCCTCGCCTCAATGTTGTCGAAAATGAAGCCACCCACGTTGCCGATGCCGGCCGCCCGAATTTTCCGCGACTCGTAATCGAGGGTGGCGATGGTTACCGCCGCGCCCCGCGTGGAATGCAGCGCCTCATGGACGAGTTCCATGGCCGCCGCCGGGCTTCTCCCAGTCACCCTGTCCAACGCCGAGCACGCCGCGGCCGCGCATTCCGCGGCAACTGGTCCATGGCCCAGCCCATCCACCACCATCACCAGCGCAAAACCCGGAAACTCGCGCACGGCAAACCCATCCCCGCACGCCGTCTCACCGCGGAGTGGAACGCAAACCGCGCCCCATTCCAGCAACTGCCCGGTTTCTTCCGCGCGGTGGCGCGGCGGCTGGCGATAAAACCGCGCGAGCAGCGCCGTGCCGTGATCCGGCTGCGTGTATGCGTCCGTAAAAGCCGAAACTCTACGAATTGCTCCGAGGCCTGTTCCGGGGCTGCCCGAAGTGGAGTAGCCATCGCGAAAGCTCCGCTCCAAATCCATGCCTCGACCCTTATCGAGCGCCAGCACTTCCATGCACGGCGAGGGATCGCGATGAACCGCGATCAGCAGAATTTCACCGCCTCCACCATGCTTCCACAGATTGGTTGCGCATTCGGTGACCACCAGCGCCACACGCGCGGCTTCCGGCTCGTCGAAGCCTAAGCCGTGAGCCATCGCCACCGCCGCGCGCCGCGCCTCGCCAACCTGGTCGGGGCTCTCGACCGTAATGGAGATGGCGCTCATAGGTTCCAGCGTGTGATAGTGACTCGCGTGCCCTCGCCAGGCGCCGATGAGATTTCGAATTCATTGCAGAGTCGCCGCGCTCCGCCGAGACCGAGGCCGAGACCGTTTGACGTGGAGTAGCCGTCCTTCAGCGCCAGGTTGACGTCCGGAATTCCTCGCCCCCGATCTTCGAACGTTAGCCGCAAGCCCTTGCGCCCGGGCTGCTCCACGATCTCGAGGTCCATCCAGCCGCCGCCGCCGTGAACCAGCGTGTTCCGCGCCAGTTCGCTGGCGGCCGTGACGATCTTGGTCTGATCCACCAGCCCGAAACCCAGTTGAACGGCGCAAGCGCGGACCGCCTGCCGGACAGCCACTACATCCCCGGAAGCGCGAATGAGCAACCGCTCAGAGTTCCGGATCGCGTCCGGCATTGGTCTCCGCCTGTTCTTCAGCCTGCAACATTTCCATGCCGCGCTCCACGTTTAACGCCGTGCGCACCCCCTTCAACGAGAGTCCCAGTTCCACGAGCGTGATCGCCACCGACGGTCGCATGCCCACCACAACAGTGGTCGCGCCGAGGATCCGCGACATGGCCGCGATATTCGCAAGCATGCGGCCGATGAACGAATCCACCACGTCCAGTGAAGAGATATCGATGAGCACTCCGCTGGCGCGCTTCTCCACGATCCGATCGGTCAGATCCTCCTGAAGAGCAACCGCGGTTTGATCGTGCATGTCCACCTGGATGGTGACCAGCAGATTGGGCCCTACCTTAAGAATGGGAATACGTTCCATGAATCAGCCGCGCCCTTCGGCCGAAAGTCGCGAGACCACGCGGCCCGTTCTCTTCAGCGCCAACTGAAACGCGTCAGCCAGGGTGGCCTTGCTCGCCACGTCGCCGAGTTCCACGCCCAGATGCACGATGGTTTGCGCGATCTGCGGCCGGACGCCGCTGATGACGCAATCCGCGCCCATCAATCGCGCCGCGGCAACAGTCTTCAGAAGATGCTGCGCAACAAGCGTATCCACCGTCGCCACGCCTGTAATATCGATGATCGCAATCGATGCGCTCGTTTGCACAATCTGCTGCAGCAGCGTCTCCATCACGACTTGCGTACGAGCGCTGTCAAGCGTGCCGATCAACGGCAGAGCCAGGATGCCGTCCCAGAGTTGGACCACCGGCGTCGAAAGCTCCATCATCTCCTGCTGCTGCCGCGCGATAATGTCTTCGCGCGTTTTTTGGTATGCCTCGAAGGTCAGCAGCCCCAGCCGGTCCAGCAATTGCGTCGCGGTCCAGATCTCCTTTACCAGCCCGGCGGCATCGCTGCCGTACGCTGCCGCGAGAGCATCGAACAGCGGCTGCTTCAGCGAGAATACGATCGCCGCGGTTTCTGCGGGCGTAAATCCCTGGCGCGCTCGCGTCCGCGAGACCTCCGCCAGAAAATCGCGCACTGCGGTCCAGTTTTCCGCTCGCGTATTCTGCAGATCGCCGCCTTGCACGGCTTCCCGGAATGCGCTCAGAAAAGCCCGGCTCTGCTCGCGGAGATCGGCTTCGCGCAGCGTACCGTGGCCTGTGTTCGCAGCCAGTTGCTGCTTGTACCACTCCGCAAGAATTTCAGCTTCGTTGTCGCGCAAAACTTCCGGGATTCTCGAACTACCGCTCATATTTCTCCTGAGTTTGTGCGTTTCGGTACACGCGAAATACGCGGGTACGCGATGAGTATGGCTGTCAGCCGGAAAGCTTGTCAAGCGGACGCCGCGAAGCAGCGGCGAAAGATCGGAAGAGCTTTTGCGGATCGCGACTACTTGGCGAGATCGATGCCGAGTTTTTTCAGTTCCTCGGAGTAGTAGCGCCTATGAAGCAGGTCCCACTCTTCGGTGCCTTCGGGGATATCGCGCTTTTGCGAACGGATCTTCGTTCGCGCCGCGCGATCCACCTTGTCCTCCGCCACCAGAATCTCCGTCATCACGCGGACAATCTCCAGCCGTACGGCATTGGTGTCCTTGTTCTTCAGCCGGAGATCGCGGCTTTTGCGGAGCATCTCCACAATCTTGTGAGAGATGTCGGTGACCTTGTCGCGCGACAACTTCATCGCGTCACCGGTGTCGCGGCCAGCCGCGCGAATCACTTTGCGTTGAGAGATCAGCGTGTTTTTGATGCGCCGGAACATCTCCTGGTAACTGACACCCTCGCGCCGCATGTACTCGCTGTACTGGCTGAGAAGGTCCCGCACTTCATCGTTCAACCGGTCCTCAACCTCGAGTTCGTCCGTAATGACTTTGTCGATCTTCTCGACCACGAGATCCGGAGACGGCGTCTCAATGATTGCGGGAGTCAGTTTCTTGACAAGCTGTCGGGATAAGTAGGCGACGAATTCTCTGGCAAGCAGCATTCTGGCGAAAGCGTTAGTTTATCACGACTTGCCAGAGAACCCCGCCTGGTTTCGCTAGTGTCCTTGAACCTGCAGGTTGTTGGTGACACCGAAAACGCCCGGCACGGTGTTGGCGCGCAGGCCCGCCATGTTCTTATCGGTCGCGTTGTCGACCACGCCCACCAGCGTTACTTTCCCGTTATTCACGATAATGTGAATCGAAGGCACCGCCGATTCGGCGTAGCGATACAGATCGGCGAACCCGTAGATCGACCGGAATTCCGCACGCCGAATCTGGTCGTCCATCGGCGAAGGCGGCAGCACCTGAATTTCGTTGCGCACGTCGCCGACGCCCTCGATGCTCTTTACGGCAGCTTCGGCATCGCTCTTCAGCGTCGGCCGCGTCACCTCGCCCAGGAGCGTGACGTTATTACCGTCAACGCGATATGCGAGATTGTCGAACACCGAATAATAAGGCAGCATCACCAGTTGGTGCCGCACTTCGCGGGTTAGCCGGTCCTGACTCATCGGGCCATGCCCGACACTACCGGTGGTAGAACGATCGGCGCCGCGGTCGCGATCGCGCTGCGCCATCGCAGGCAGCGCGCTCATGCCAAGCACGAGTGCGCAGGCGCACAGATTGGCGGATAACTTTCTCATAGATCCTCCCCGCCAAAGAGGATGCAATCGGTGTTCCGCCGCGGCTAGTCGTTGCCGGAAATCTGTACGATGGCGGCGGGGGCTGTGCCGTTAGCCACGGCTGCGGCTTCTTCCGCCGTAAAACTTTCCACTTTCGCCGAAATGTTCATGGAACAGAACTTCGGCCCGCACATGGAGCAGAAATGTGCGTCCTTAAACCCATCCTCAGGCAATGTTTCGTCGTGCATGGAACGCGCCGTTTCCGGATCCAGCGAAAGCTCGAACTGGCGGTTCCAGTCGAACGTGTAGCGCGCGCGGGAAAGAGCGTCGTCGCGATCTCGTGCACCCGGCCGCTTGCGCGCGATATCCGCTGCGTGTGCCGCAATCTTGTACGCGATAATGCCCGCCTTCACGTCTTCGCGATTCGGCAGACCCAGATGTTCCTTCGGCGTTACGTAGCAGAGCATCGAGGCTCCGTACCACCCGATCATGGCCGCGCCGATCGCGCTGGTGATGTGGTCGTAGCCTGGCGCGATATCGGTGACGAGCGGCCCGAGCGTATAGAAAGGCGCCTCGTAGCACATCTCGTTTTCCTTTTGGACCTGCATTTCGATCTCGTCCATGGGGATGTGCCCGGGGCCTTCGATCATCACCTGAATGTCGTACTCCCAGGCCTTCTTCGTGAGCTCGCCGAGCGTCTTCAGTTCCGCGAATTGCGCCTCGTCGCTGGCGTCGGCAACACTGCCGGGCCGCAGCCCATCGCCCAGTGAGAAGCTGACATCGTGCTTCGCGAAGATCTTGCAAATGTCTTCGAAGCACTCGTACAGCATGTTCTGCTTATGGTTCTTCACCATCCACTCCGCGAGAATGGACCCGCCGCGGCTTACGATTCCCGTGATGCGCTTTGTGGTCAGCGGAATGTACTGCACCAGCACGCCGGCGTGAATCGTCATATAGTCCACGCCCTGCTCCGCCTGCTCCTCGATGACTTCCAGCATCACCTGCTTGCTCAGGTCCTCGACGCGCCGCACGCGCGAGAGAGCTTCGTAAATCGGGACAGTGCCGATCGGCACCGGGGAATTGGAGATGATCGCCTTGCGAATTGCGGGGATATCGCCCCCCGTGGAAAGGTCCATCACCGTGTCGGCGCCAAACTTCACCGAGTAGCGCAGCTTTTCGAGTTCGCCTTCAATATCGCTGGTTACCGCCGAATTGCCGATGTTCGAATTGATCTTGCAACTCGAAGCCACCCCGATACACATTGGTTCCAGGTTGGGATGATTGACGTTGGCAGGGATGATCATGCGCCCGCGCGCTACTTCCGAGCGCACCAGTTCCGCAGCGATCTTCTCCCGGAGCGCAATGAACTCCATTTCCTCCGTAATCACGCCTTGGCGGGCGTAATGCATTTGCGTGCGGACTTTGTCGTTTTTTCGTTTTTCGATCCACTCTGAGCGCATGATGGGAACCCCTTTTCGATAGCAGTCTGGGGGCGAGCGCAAGCCCGCCCCGGGCCCTTACTTCTTTTTCTTCGGCTTTTTGGTTTCCTTCTTGGGACTGCGATCTTTGGCCATAAATTCTCCCTTACCTCTGAGATTATAACTGCTATACAACGGGCGGACGCCGCAATTCGTGGCGATAGCCGCGCCACACAATCGTGTTGCTGCCGGCCGAAGAGAGCAGCACCACAAGCCAGGTCCACGTCGCCAGGGGCGTCCAGAGGGCGTGAACCCAGCCCCACTTTCGAAACCACCGGTCACGTTCCGGCAGCGCGGTTCTGGCCTGCCGCGCGCGATTCCAGCCCTTCCACATCCCCGGCGGAAGTTGCAGGGCGAGTGCCCAAAGTGCGATCCAATGGCCGCGCGCGGCAGCGATCACCGGCGCCACCATTCCGCCGCAATAAAAAATGTGAGCGATCAATCCGGGCCACCAGATCTTCGGCGAATACACGCGCGTGATGGTCATCTGCCGCCGCGCCCAACTCAGGAACCGGCCGAGACTGAGCCGTTCGATGCAGGGCACCAGCGCACCCGGTGCATACGCGATTTTCATCCCCGCCGCGCGCACTGCCGACGCCAGCGCATAGTCGTCGCTAATCGTGTTCTTCCAGTACTCGAACACGCGCGCTTCGAAAAACGTCTCCTTGCGCATCGCCATTGCGCCGCCCCAGACGAAGCCGCAATCATCGGCGCCGAGCATGCTGACGCAAACGCCGTCCCAGACGCTGCGCAGCAGGCCGGCAAAGGTTGCGGGATGGGGCGTGAACCAGCGATACCCGGTCGACGCGCCGGTCTCCTCATTGGCGAGCGGCGCCACCAAAGCCCGCAGCCACCGCGGCGTGGGATGCCCATCGCTGTCTGCGAACGCGAACACCTGCGAGCGCTTGCTCGCCGCGCGTACCGCCGCCTGTAAATTCTGGATCTTCTCTCCCGTGGCTGCGTCAGCCCCGTGCGCCAGCACCACGCGCACTCGCTGCGGCAGCACACCGGGAGGAATATCGGCGGCGCTGTGCGCGGTAACGATCAGTTCGTAATCGGGATAATCGAGCGAAGCCAGGGCGTCCAGGTTTTCGCGCAGTCCGTCGTCGAACCCCTTTACCGGGACTATGACAGTCGCCCGGGGCAGCCACTCGGAACTTTCGGCCAGGCGCGCGGCCACGTAGCGGGATTTCCTGCGTTCACCGCGAAGAGAGAGCAGGGCGAGCAGAATCGCGGGCCCCGTGAAGAACCAAAACCAGAACGCCACCAAAGAACTTCAGCTTTTTTTCGCGCGGCCCTTGGGCTTCGCTTTGGCGGGCGGCGCGGGCGCCGCGGTTTCGGCCGCTTCGCCTGCCGCTCCGTTTTCCGTTTCCGCCGCGGCGGGCGCCTCCTCCGCGCCTCCGCCGTCCGGATTTACCTTTTTCAAAACTTCGCTGAACAGCGCCGCTTTGCGCGGATCCACCTTCGGCGGCGGAGCCTGTTCATGGCGGAAATCGTGATCGCTGTGACAGGTGCGGCATCGCACTTTCGCCGCTTCGCCGTTGATCACCGACACGATGGAATGATTCATGACGCGTTTGCACCGCACGCAAAAATCGTCGATATCGTCGCCCAGGCGAGGTTCGCGCATGAGTTTCTCCTAATTCGCGGCGGCTTGGCCGGCCGGCTCGGATTCCACCGGCGGTTTCGGCTCCGGCAGCACCCACTGCGCGGGCTCGAAGCCGACGTACTTGCAGATGCTGAGCCGCGACTGCTCGCTTTCCAAAAGATCGCCCACGTCGAGCGGCTGCCCGGCTTCGCGCAGCAGCCTCCACGCATCGTACTCATGAAGCGCCTCCACCTGGTCCCCTGGCTCGTAGTCCTTGGGCTTGACGGAAGCGCAGCCGGAAACGTGAGGCGCCCAGCGAAAGTGCTGCCTTGGCGAATCCTTCATGCGATAGATCCGAAACAGCGGCATAGAGATTGATTGTAATCGAAACCGTGCCCCTAAATCCTCAGGCGCGGGATCGCCGCCCGGCCGTCCTTCTCGCCGAGCGCGATCCACCGCCGCACATTCTCCGCGCGCCACACTACCGCGTCTTTCAGCGACCCCAACCGCTCCGAGGGCTCAATCCTCACCACATCCAATTGCCCCGCCTCGGGCCGCCACATCACTCTACGCAACAAACGGAACGGCCATGCCGTCAGCACATTCAACGCGATCGCCCGCGTGGCGCCCATCTCTTCCGCGCAGACCAGCGGCAGCCCCGCGCGAAAGCCTCCATCCACATACCACCGGCCCTCAATCTTTACAGGTGGAAACCATCCCGGAATCGATACGGCCGCGGCGAGATGCCGCTCCCTCACACGCTCACCGGGAATCGTGTGCACGCGCAGATTCGGCAACTCCACAAGCGCGAGCCCCACCGGCATTCGCGGCTGGAACTGCCGGAACAGTTCGTGCGCTTTTTCGTGCAAAGCGCGCTTCCGCATGATATGCGCAAGCAGCGGGTCCGACCATGCTTCGCAAAGCTCCTCAGGAGTTGCGCCGCCCGCGATCGACCACGCATTCCACGCGCCCGCCGACGCTCCAACAATCCCGTCGATGGCGGTGTGGTCCCGCACCACTTTCCAAACGCCCACTTCCCAGGCGGCGTACATGCCGCCCGCCGACAGCGCCAATGCGGTGGACACCGTTCGATGGTAACAATGAGGGATGCCCTTCGAAGCCGCCGCCTACGGTCCGCAAGTGGCCGCACTTCTCAAACTCATCGATGCCGGCGCGAAAGATCGTGCCGCGGAGGCAATGCGGGATGCCGCTGAATCGCTCTTCGAACGCAGCCGCGCACCCCGCGCGGCGCTCGCCGGCCTCTACTTGCGCGCGGGTTCGTGGAAGGATGCTCACGAGACTGCGTCCGGGATCGAGACCCCTGACGGCAGCTTCTGGCATGCCATTGTTCACCGCGAAGAACCGGACCCGGCCAACTCCGCCTACTGGTTCCGCCAAACCGGCGAGCACCCCGTCTTCCCTGCCCTCGCCGCAGCCGCCTCAGAAACAGGCAGGTTCCCCCGCGGAGCCGTGTGGGACCCCTACAAATTCATCGACCTCTGCGAATCCGCGCGCAAGCAGCCCGGCAGCGACCTGGAGCGGACCTGCAACGCCATTCGTCAGGCGGAATGGGAACTGCTCTTCGACTGGTGCGCCCGCCGGCCTGAAATTCACCCATGAACCTGCTCCGCAAACTATTCGGAGTCCGCGAAGTCCAGTCGGAAATCGCAGATGTCCGCGAGTTCGGGCGCAAGTTCCTCAAATGGCCGCAGGAGCAGCTTCGCGCGCGCTTTCATGAGACCGCCGATCTGCTCGAAGCCATCGCGATCGCCGTTGAAGCCGCACACCGTACTCTCCAACTGGATATGTTCGACGAGCAGATCCACGGGGCGCTCGCCATGGCCCGCGGCTGCATCGCCGAAATGCAAACCGGCGAAGGCAAGACGCTTGCCTGCACGCCCGCGGTCGCATGGCTCGCCCGCGCCGGCAAGGGCGTCCATGTGCTCACCGTTAACGATTACCTGGCGCGCCGCGACGCCGCGTGGATGGAACCGGTCTACACCTTCCTCGGCCTGACCACCGGCTGCGTGCAACAGACGCAGACGCCTGAAGAGCGCCGCGACGCCTATAGCCGCGACATCACTTACGCCACGGCCAATGAAGCAGGTTTCGATTTTCTGCGCGACCAGGTGGCCCTGCGCGTAGACGAACAGGTCCATCGACCCTTCCACGCCGCGGTTATCGACGAAGCCGACTCCATCCTCATCGACGAAGCACGCATCCCGCTGGTGCTCGCGGGCGGCAAAGAGGATCTCGAAATTCTGGCGCACAAGGTGGACCCCATCGTCCGCCGTTTTCACCTGGGGTATCACTTCACGCTCGACGAGTACGGCCGCAACATCTCACTCACTCCCGCCGGCACCGCGATCGCAGAAGCCGCCTTTCATTGCGGCAATCTCTACGAGGAGCAAAATCTCGATCTCTACACCGCCATCCACAACGGCATCCACGCCCACGCCCTGCTGCGCCGCGACGTGGATTACGTGGTCAAGAATGACGCCATCGAATCTGTCGATCAGTTCAAGGGCCGGATCGCGCAGGACCGCCGCTGGCCCGCCGGACTACACACCGCCATCGAAGCCAAGGAGCGCGTTCCCTTCCGCCGTCAGGGTCGCATCCTCGCTTCCATCACCCTGCAGAATCTCACCGCGCTATACCCGCACGTCTGCGGCATGACCGGAACCGCCGCCACGCAGGCCGAAGAGTTCCGCATCTGCTACAGTTTGCCAGTCGAAGTGATCCCAACGCATCGGCCCGTGATCCGCGTCGATGCGCCCGATGTTCTCATGCCCACCAGGTATGCCAAGCAGCAGGCCGTCATCGCGGAGATCGCACGAGCCCGCGAAGCCGGGCAGCCTGTGCTGGTGGGAACAGCGAGCGTCGAAGAATCCGAAAGCCTGAGCGCGCGGCTCGGCGCGATTCCGCATGCCGTGCTCAACGCCCGCAATGAAGAAGAAGAAGCGGGCATCGTCGCGCGCGCCGGCGAGCGATACGCGGTCACCATCTCGACGAACATGGCGGGGCGGGGCGTGGATATCCAGCTCGGCGAGGGTGTCGCCGGACTCGGCGGCCTCTACGTCATCGGCACGAATCGTCACGAAAGCCGGCGCATCGATCATCAACTCCGCGGACGAGCCGGGCGCCAGGGCGACCCCGGCCGCTCGCGCTTTTTCATCTCCCGGGAAGACGAGCTGATTGTGCGCTACGCGGCCACGGAAGGCACAGACGATATCGAGCACATCCAGCGCTTCATCGAAGGACAGAACCTCGAGGTCCGCCGCTTCCTGGAAAAATACGAAGGAGTCATTGAAGGCCAGCGGCAGCAATTGCAGACGCGCCGCCAGGAGATTCTCGAAGGCGACCTCCCGGAACTGCAACGGCTGGTCGCGCTCACTACGCTTGACGACCTCTGGGCGGATTACCTCGCGGCTGTCGCCGAGCTGCGCTCGGGCGTCCACTGGTATTCCTACGGCGGCCGCGACCCGCTCCACGAATACCTCACGCGGGTCGACGACCTCTATCGCGGCATCGAAGAGGGGCTTGACTCCGAAATTGCCGTTCGCTTCGAGCGCGCGCAAGCTACCGGAATCGACCCCTCCCAGCGCGGCGCAACCTGGACCTATCTCACCACCGACCGGCCGTTCGGGGAGCTCACCGAGCGCGTCATCCGGGGGACAATTCGCAAATGGAAAGAATGGATGGGGTGACTGTCCGGCGCGCCACCATCGCGGACATCCCGCTGCTGCTGCGTTATCGCCGCGCGATGGCGTTTGACATGGGGACCACCGATGCCGCAGCGCTCGATGCGATGATCGCCGCCGTCGAGCCATACCTCCAGGAGGCGATGCCCGCCGGCCGCTGGCACGCGTGGATTGCTGAACCGGGCGGCTGCGGTGCAGTCGAAATCGTGCCGTGGATCCCGGGAGCGACCGACCCCACACCGCGCCGCGCGTGGATGCACAATATCTTCGTCAAGCCGGAGCACCGCGGCCGCGGTATCGGACGCCTGCTCACGGAGACCATGATCGTATGGTGCCGCGAACAGGGCTTCCGCAGCGTTTATCTCCACGCCAGCGACCAGGGCCGTCCGTTGTACACCTCGCTCGGTTTCTCCGCCTCCACCGAAATGCGCTTGATTCTATAGTAGCGACCGGTCTCCAGACCGGTTGCAGGCGAGCGCGAGCTCGCCAGAGGCCCTATGCGCGCCTGGTACCGGCCGGGAGGCCGGCACCTGCATAATAGTGGACGTGAACTATCGCAAGCTCGGCAAAACCAATTTCCAGGTCAGCGAGATCGGCTATGGCGCATGGGGAATCGGCGGGAAGCAGTGGCTCGGGGGCAATGACGATGAGTCCCTCGCTGCGCTACGGCGCGCCATCGCGATGGGCGTCAACTTCATCGATACCGCCCTCGCTTATGGCGACGGACACAGCGAGCGCCTCGTCGGCGGAGTTGTGCGCGAGAACAACCATCGCATCTACGTAGCCACCAAAGTCCCGCCGAAAAATCGCATCTGGCCCGCGCGGCCCGGCGTGCCGATTCAAGAAGTCTTTCCCTACGACTACATCGTCCGTTGCGCGGAAGAGAGCCTCGGCAATCTCAAGACGGAATCGCTGGACCTGCTCCAACTCCACGTCTGGGACCCCGGCTTTCTCGACAGGGATGATTGGCGCCGCGCCTTTGAAGATCTCAAGAAATCCGGCAAGGTCCGCTTCGTGGGGGTCTCGGTGAACGATCATCAGCCCGAAAGCGTCCTAGACCTCGTCCGCACCGGCCTCATCGACACCATCCAGGTGATCTACAACATCTTCGATCAATCGCCCGCGCGCGAACTCCTGCCGCTCTGTCAAAAGGAGAATGTCGGCGTGCTCGCGCGAGTGCCGCTCGATGAAGGCGCGCTCAGCGGCCACATGACCGAAGAGACAAGCTTCCCGCCCGGCGATTTCCGCGAGTTCTACTTCCGCGGCGACCGCAGGAAACAGGTGGTGCAGCACGTCGATGCGCTGACGCGTGACCTGGGTATTCGCAACGAGCAACTCCCCGGCATCGCGCTGCGCTTTTGCCTGGCCAATCCGGCCGTCTCCACGGTAATTCCCGGCATGCGCAAGCCTCATCACGCCGAAGCCAACGCCGCACTGTCCGATGACGGTCCTCTGCCGGCCGGCATGGTCGAAAAGCTACGCCGCCATGCCTGGGGCCGCAATTTCTATCTGTAAACCCACACGGGGCTGATGCGGAACACGAGACGGTTACCCCCTTCGGTTGCATGCACCTACCCGTTCCGGTATACTCCGCAAGTATCGCTATTCGCCGATCGCGATTCTGAGTTCCACTTCAGCAGGAGAGTTAAGTGCACAAGTCTCTGACCAGTTTCCGCAGCAAGACGGCCGCAGCCGTTCTGACCGCGGCTTTCGCAGCTATCATCCCTTCCGCGTTCGCGCAAGATAAGCCGGCCGAGAAGAAGTACCAAAATGCGGCCGAATACGAAGCGTTCAACGCCGTCATCAAAGATGTCACCGCGAAGGACTTCAACAAGGCCATCCAGGACCTTCAAACGTGGAAAGACAAATACCCGACCACGGACTATAGCGAGGACCGGGATGTGCTCATCATCCAGTCCTATTCCGGCGCCAAACAGCTCGGCAAAGCCATCGACTATTTCGGCCAGCTCGACAAAAACGGCATCGATGCCGCTTTCAAAGATCCGGGCAACGCCATTAAGGCGCTATTCGCCGTCGTCGTTGCCGTTTCCACGTACCCCGAAGCAAGCCCCGACCAGCTCGCGATCGGCCAAAAGGCCGCCCAGGAGCTGATGGATTACAACCACAAACCTGCCGGCGTGGACGATGCCGCGTGGGCGAACGCGCGCACCACTCAACTCCAGCCGCCCGCCAAGGCTGCTCTTCTTTACATCGCGATGCTGCCCGGCAATCAGGCTTACACGAAGAAGGATTATGCAGCCGCGGAAGCCGCATATACCCAGGCGCTTCAGAAGTATCCGGATAATGCCGCGATCGCATATCAGCTCGGCATGAGCCTTCGCTACGAGGGCAAGCGCAACGCGGCCGCCTACGAGTTCCTTCGCGCGTCGCAGCTCGACCCCACCCTCGGCGGGACTTCCAAAGCCGACGACGTCAACAAGTACGCCGACACGTATTACAAGAATCTGCACGGCAGCGACGAAGGCCTTGCCGACTTGAAGACAGCCGTCAAGAATTCGCCGACGCCGCCCGCCGACTTTAAAATCAAGACTGCCACCGAAGTTGCCGAAGAGAAGCAGGCGGAATTCGAAAAAAGCAATCCGCAACTCGCTCTCTGGATGAAGATCAAGGGCGCCCTCGCCGATACCAACGGAGACCAGTACTTCGCCGGTCAGCTCAAGGATTCCGCGGTGCCTCAGCTTCGCGGTGTGCTGGTGGATGCCAAGCCCGCGTGCCGGCCCAAGGAACTCGTGGTTGCGGTGCCGCTGCCCGGCGGCAATCCGACTCCCGAAATCACGCTCACGGTGCAACCGCCTCTCGCCGGCAAGCCCGAGCTGAACACCGAATTCCATTGGGAAGGGATCCCGACCGCTTTCACGAAGGACCCCAGCTTCATGCTGAACATGAGCGTGGAGAGGGAGAAGATCGAAGGCCTGAAGACCAATCCTTGCACTGCCGCGCCCGCCGGTCCGGCGCGCAAGAAAAAGGGTTAACGGCAATGGCCCGTCTCCGCTTGTTACAATACAAGTAGAGACGGGTCATACCGCTAACTTATGCCGCTTTACGAATATCACTGTCACAAATGCGGGAAAAACCTGGAGGCGCTTCAGAAGTTTTCCGATGAGCCCCTCAAGGTGCACGAAAACTGTGGCGGAGAGTTGGAACGGCTGATTTCCGCTCCTTCGTTTCAGTTCAAGGGTTCCGGCTGGTACGTCACCGATTACGGCAAAGGCGGCCAATCGCCTGCGCCGAATGGAAAAACGGAATCCAAGAGCAGCGACAGTTCCTCCTCGTCGTCGTCTTCTTCCTCGGACAAAAAACCGGCCGACACTAAGCCCGCCGCCTCCACTCCCTCCGACAAGTAAACGGCGTGGGCTGGCTTCCGCCGGGCTCCTGCTAACGTAGATCGCCCGCGACGTGCTTCCCTACATCGCCGCCACGCGAGTTCTTACCGTCTCCTTCTTAAACCCGTCGGCCCACCGTTGCAGCATGCCATCGTTGCGCGATGCCGCCACCTGAACTGTCCGCGATTGCGTCCGGAATTCATACTTGTCCACGCTGCATACGGCAATCTGGTCCGCTGTGCGCACAACGCGGCCGAATACCACCAGCCGCATGGGGCAGCCCGAATCCAGCAGCACCGGCCAACTGATCGAGAGCTCGATGAATGCGCCGCCGTTGACCTCCTGCTCAGTCGCGAACGCCACCCCGGCGCTGCTCATATCCACCGTTTCGCCACTGCCCGAAGCAATAATCGTGTTGCCCTCCAGCACCTTGTACCGCATCTCGCGCCGCATCGGAAACCGTCTCTTCGCTCGTCTCTCCATCAGTTTCATAGGTCCGTTCCTCAGAGTCGTGCATCTACTTATGCATTCTTCCCCCCAAAGATCTATCCCAATCGAATGAGCAGTTTGCAGGCATTAACCAAATTGAATGTCCACCACGTGGACAGTCCATCGTCTCCGATTGTGTCAAGTAAATGGACACGGCGAATGTGCGCAATCACGCGTGCTACTCTGGTTGTTCACCCCCATGAAGAAGATTGCGCTTTTCCTGCTTGCGGTCACTGCCCTGATGGCTGCGACCCCGCCGAAGCCCAAGCTGGTCCTCGCCATCGTCATTGACCAGTTTCGATATGACTACCTCACGCGCTTCCGCGCCGAATACACGGCGGGCTTCAATCGCCTGCTGACGCGGGGCGCCGTCTTCAACGATGCGCGCTACGTACACTTTCCTACTGTGACCGCCGTCGGACACAGCACCTTTCTAACGGGCGCCACCCCGTCCATCAGCGGCATTGTCGGCAACGACTGGTACGACCGTGAAGAGCAGAAGCACGTCACGAGCGTGTCCGACTCCGGGACCAAACTTCTCGGCGACACGGGCGATGGTTCCTCGCCGCATCGCCTTCTTGTGGATACCATTGGCGATGAGTTGAAGATGAGCGACCACAACAAGAGTCACGTGGTGGGTATTTCGCTCAAGGACCGGGCTGCCATCCTCCCGGCAGGCCACTCCGCGGACGCGGCATATTGGTTCGATCCGAAAGTCGGCAACTTCGTAAGCAGCACCTACTACTTCGCCGACCTGCCCGGCTGGGTCAAGGACTTCAACAGCGCTCACCCCGCCGATAAATTCGCCGGCGTGAAGTGGCTCAGCCACACCATGCCGCAAAGCGGCAAGCCACTCTATGACGCCATCGACGCGAGCCCCTTCGGCAACGAGCTGGTGGAAGCTTTCGCCGAGCGCGCACTGCAGGCCGAGCAACTGGGCAAGCATGACGCCACGGACGTTCTGACCGTCAGCTTTTCATCCAACGACTACGTGGGCCACGCGCACGGCCCCTACTCCGATGAAGAGCACGAAGTCACCGTGCGCACCGACAAGGTTCTGGAACGGCTCTTCCAAGCCGTGGAATCGAGCGTTGGCCTCGACAATGTCCTTGTCGTGCTCACCGGCGATCACGGCGTAGCGCCTTCCGCCGAGGAAGACAAACTGAACCACATGCCCGGCGGCCGCCTGCCGGGCGATACCGTCAAAAATGCGGTCAACGCCGCGCTCGTTTCGAAATACGGCGACGGCAATTGGGTCAAGGGAAGCTGGGATCTCTCAATTTACCTGGATCGGGACCTCATCGAGAGCAAGCATCTGGACGCCGCCGAAGTGCGCCGCACTGCCGCCCGGGCCGCCTTCGGAGTGCAGCACGTTTTCCGCGTCTACACGTACGACCAGATGCTCGCCGGAGCGATTTCGCTGGACGACGTCGGACGCCGCGTCACGAACGGCTTCAATGAACGCCGCTCGCCCGACCTCACTTTCCTGCCGGAACCGTACTGGATGTTCGGCAGTTCGACGACGACGCACGGCACTACCTTCAGCTATGACAATCACGTTCCGGTGATCTTCATGGGCTCCGGTATTCGCCCCGGACGGTATTCGGAGTCGATCATAGTGAATGACATCGCTCCTACCCTGGCATCCATTCTGGATGTCGAGGCGCCGAGCGGGTCCGTGGGTCGAATTCTCAGCGAAATGTTTCAGTAGCCGCGCGCGGACGTGACCGTTCACCCCGAAGCTGACGCGCAGGTGCGATCCAACTCTTGCAAGCCGCTCGCGCGCTGGTGTGTACTTCATAGTGTGAAGCTGCTGCACCCCGCCGCGCTGGCGATTTTGTTTGCCGCGCCCGGCCTCTACGCTCAATCAACCTGGGAAATTGGCGGCGATATCGGCTACGGCTGGTATCGCAACGGCACTATTTTCGGCGCCGGCCAGACCGTGGAAGCCGGCATTCGCAACCGCTTCGCCGCCGGCGCCGTTGTTTGCGAGAACCTCTACGACCATTTCTCCGGCGAGATCCGCTACGAATACCACGATGGGCACCCGTTCCTCTCAGCCAACGGGACCGCGAAGGATATTCAAGGTCAGTCGCACACCTTCACTTACGAAGTGTTGTTCCACTTGAGACCTCGCGAGAGCCGTTTGCGGCCATACTTCGCCGCCGGCGCCGGAGCAAAGGACTTCGTGATCGCCGGACCAGCGCCCAATCCGCAGCCCTTCCCTACGGTCGCGACCCTGAATCGAAGCGATGAGTGGAAGTTCGTCGCCAGTGTCGGCCCGGGCGTCAAGTATCGCATCAGTCGCCACCTGATTGTTCGCGGCGATTTTCGCGACTACATCAGCCCATTTCCGAAAGGGCAGATCGCCCCGGCAGCCAACAACACAGCGCGAGGCCTGTTGCAGCAGTTCACTCCCATGTTCGGCATCAGTGCGACCTGGTAACGACCAGCTCCCGCCCGGTCGACAAATTTGAACTGCGCCGAACCCGCAGTGAGCCTCGCCAAGAACGGCACTTACAGCCGCCGCCAACCGAGTCGCAACGACCGCCCGGTCGCAAACTTTTGTGCGACCGGCCGGGAGGCCGGCCGCTACATATACATGCCGCCGTTCACGCTCAACACGTGACCGGTGATGTATGCGGCGTCTTCGCTCGCCAGAAACTTCACGGCAGCCGCGATGTCCTCCGGTTTGCCCATACGGCCCAGCGGAACACCCGCGAGGATTTTCGCTTTGACGTCGTCCGGCAGCACCGCCGTCATATCGGTCGCGATATAGCCAGGCGCAACTGCATTCACGGTGATGCTCCGGCCGCCCATTTCCTGCGCCAGCGACTTCGTCAGCCCGATCAGCCCCGCCTTCGACGCCGCATAATTTGCCTGTCCCGCGCTGCCCGCCAGCCCGACCACGGACGCGATGTTGATGATCCGCCCCCAACGATTTTTCATCATCCCGGGAAGCACCTGCTGGATGCAAAGGAACGCGCCGTCGAGGTTGATCTTCAGCACCAGGTCCCAATCCGCCTGTTTCATGCGCACGGCCAGACCGTCGCGCGTGACGCCCGCATTATTCACCAGCACATCAATGCGGCCCTTGTCTTTCACCGCTTTCCCGAAAGACTCTTTGACGGACTCCGCCGACGTCACGTCCAGATTCACCGTCATCGCTTCGCCGCTGCACGCGCGAATCTCTTCGGCCACCTCTTCGTTTTTTTCGATTTCCGGCGACGCCACCACAATGTCGAAACCGGCCCGGCACAGCGTCAGCGCCGTTGCGCGCCCGATGCCGCGGCTCGCGCCCGTTACGAACGCAACTCGATTGAACATGCTCTCTCCGTCAAAGTTTCAGATGTGAAACTCCATGATAACCGATGGCGGAGAGAGCCTCTACTCTACCGCTTCACTGCCGTGTACAGCGTTTGCGAGCCCTGTGCGCCGCCCAGCGTGAAGGTCACCGGGACCGCATCGCTATCGGCAACATTCGGCACAACCACGTTGAACTGATACAGCCCCACGTACGTGGGCGCCAGTCCGGCATACGACGTCTGAGCGGTAGTGCCGGCGAACTGAATCGAAAACGTGGACGCAAGCTGATTGACTCCGGGCACGATAACGCCCGCAACCGGAATCGACGACGGGCTCACTGGCCCGAAACCGACTCCGTACAGCAGAATCGTCTCGCCCGGTTTCGCCTGGCTCGTCGCCAGTCCGGGGATCGAGCCCGGCGGCAGCACGAATGTACCGTCGGCGTGCAGCGCCGCCACATACTGCTTCCCGTTGATCAGGAAATTCGCCGCGGGCGCCAGGAATCCCGGATTCAATGCGGCAACCGTTACCGGGTACGCCGCGCTGGTTCCGTTCGGAGTCGTCACTGTCAACGTTTGCGCTCCCGGAGCCACGCCCGCCGGAATCTGCACGTTCACCTGCCCGGACGAGATGTACCCCACATACGCCTTCGCTCCGCCGATGGTGACACTCGTGCCGTCCAGCGATGTAGGCGCGTTGCTACCGTTGAAGTCCGTGCCTGCCCAACTCCGCGAATTCGAACCAGCGAGATTTGAGCCGTAGATTTCGACCCAGGTGCCCGGCGCAACAGTCGCCGATCCGCCGAACGCCGTCGCGGTCAACACGCCCTGCGTCGTGCGTATGCTCGGCGCGCCCGCGCCCGTTCCGGGAACGGTGAGCACCAGCGAAAGGCTGTCCGCCAGCGCGTCATCATCCGAACCATCGGTACGATTTGCGGTCATCGTCACGCGAACCATGCGCGTGCCGGCAGGCACCTTACCGCTCTGCGATTTCTGGATGAGCGCACTGCTGTTGTTGCGCTCCGCGGCCATTACCGGACCCAGCGTCGAACTGCCCAGCACCGTGCCTGACCAGTTCATGAACTGCGCCGTGATGGTCATGTTGTCGTTCTGCGAACTGAGGCCGCCGATCCACGCCGAAAATGCGAACGAGACCGAGCCGGCGTCGATAGCAGAAGCCGCGGCTGCAACATCGATATCCTGGTACGCATTCGATGTCGGATTGTTAGGACCTCCGTAGAAGTACCAGCTTCCGCGGTCCGCCGGCCCCGGATCGGTCGGCGCCAGGTCGCTTTGGGCCGGATACGAGTCGAGCGAGAAATCGGCAGTGCGCACCCAGCCCGGAAGGTCCAGTGCCGGTTGGGGATCCGCTTTTGGATCACCCCCGAGATCGTTACCGTTCGGCCCTTCCGCGTTGCCGTTCACAATCAGGTTGGACCCGGAAAAGTTGGCAGGCGAAGCAGCGTCGTTCACCAGCATGAAAGAGATATTGTCGGCGGAGGCATCGCTGTTGCTGCCGCTGCTGCGCACCAGGTCAACTTCTACCGCGACGCTTCGCGCGCCCGCCGGCATTTGCCCGATTTTACGGCGGAGATACAGGCCGCTATCCTCCACATCAGTTGCCGCCAGAGGTCCGAGCGCAATGGTGCTCAAACTGGCGCCCGACGCATTCTGAATGGTCATGGTGACGTTCGACACGTCGCCGCCGATAATGCCGACATACGCCGACGCGTCGAAGGATACGGTGCCCGCGTCGATAGCCGAAGCGGCGGCGGAAATATCGATCTTCTGCGTCAGCGTCGCTTTCGCGGTGTCCGATCCGGCGAAGTAATTCTTCCCGCGATTCGCCGGCCCGATTGTCCCCAGGCCCATGCGGTCTCCCGCGCTGTATAGGATCACGTTGGGCGACCCGCTGATGGTCCACCCGGGAATGCTGGCGGGCGGCGAGCTACTCGTCGTTCCCGGACCCGATTCGGCGTCGCCGTTCACGACCAGGTTCTTCCCGTATGTTTGAGCAAAAGCTTCGCCCGAAAGTAAGAATGCCGCTGTAATGCTGACTGCTATCAGCCGGTGTGTCATATTGAGGCCCCCATGCCTCTGAAATATCCAACGTCCATTTTTTCGCGAAAACGGCTCATCGCGACGTGCGAAAGAGCACATGATGCGCCCTGATACTATAGTGGATTCCTATGGCCTATCGCGACCTGCGCGACTTTATCGCCGCGCTGGAGAATCAGGGCGAGCTGAAACGCATTGCGTTCGAAGTCGATCCCATCCTGGAAATTTCCGCCTTCGCGGACCGCGCGGTCAAGACCGGCGGACCGGCATTGCTCTTTGAAAAACCCAAGGGTTCCAGCGTCCCGCTGCTGATCAATGCCTTCGCTTCCATGAAGCGCATGGAACTCGCCCTCGAAGTAGATAGCGTGGAAGAGGTCGCCCGCCGGATCGTGGAATTCCTCGAAATGCGCATGCCCGAAGGCATCATGGGCAAGCTCAAGATGCTGCCGAAGCTGGCCGAAATGGGCGCGTTCTTTCCGAAGATCGTGGGCAAAGGCGCGTGCCAGGAAGTGGTCCGCAAAGACGGCTTTTCCCTGCTCGATTATCCGATTCTGCAATGCTGGCCGGACGATGGCGGCCGCTTCATCACCCTGCCGCTGGTCTTCTCTCGCAATCCGGAAACCGGCAAGCGCAACTGCGGCATGTACCGCATGCAGGTTTTTGACGAACGCACCGCCGGCATGCACTGGCAAACCCACAAACAAGGCGCCGAGCACTACCGCCGCATGCAGCACCACGGCCGCAAGCGCATGGACGTCGCAGTCGCCATCGGCGCCGACCCGGCCACCATGTACTCCGCGATTCTCCCGCTGCCGCCCGATCTCGACGAGATGATGATCTCCGGATTCCTGCGGCAAAGCCCCGTCGAGATGGTGAAGTGCCAGAGCTGCGATCTGGAAGTTCCGGCAAACGCCGAGATCGTGCTCGAAGGCTACGTGGAACTCGGCGAGCTGCGCACCGAGGGCCCTTTCGGCGACCACACCGGCTTCTACTCGCTGGCCGACGAGTACCCCGTCTTCCACGTCACCTGCGTCACGCAACGCCGCGACCCCGTCTACGCGACGACAATCGTCGGTCCGCCGCCCATGGAGGATTACTACATGGGCAAAGCCATCGAGCGAATCTTTCTGCCGCTCATGCGCATGCAACTTCCCGAGGTCCGCGACATCGCCATGCCGCCCGAAGGCGTGTTCCACAACCTGATCCTCGTCGCAATCCGCAAGTCATACCCCGGCCATGCGCGCAAAGTCATGCATTCGATCTGGGGCACGGGCCAGGCGATGTTCTCCAAGGTGATCGTAGTGGTGGATGAATCCGTGGACGTCCAGAATTACTCTGAAGTCGCGTGGAAAGCGCTCAACAACATAGATCCCGAGCGCGATATCGAATTCGTCAAAGGTCCGGTCGATTCGCTCGATCACGCCAGCCGGCTGCCCAACTACGGATCGAAAATGGGAATCGACGCCACGAAAAAATGGCCCGGCGAAGGCTTCACGCGGCCCTGGCCCGACGTCCTCAAGATGTCCGACGACGTTACAAAGAGAGTCGACGAACTCTACAAGCGCGCCGGGCTGTGAAAAAAAACGGCTGCTGTTCTCGTCGCGATCCATTCCCCTTTCGATACACCTTTTACCGCTCCCTCACGGTCGCGGCTCCGTTAGCAGAATCAACTACATACGGAGCCGTGACCGTGAGGGAGCGGTAAAAGGTGCCGGGGATTCGAGCGCGTTTTGAAGTCGGCATAAGACCAAGTCGATATTTTTTCACAACCCCGTAAGGGAGCGGTAAAAGGTGCCGGCGCTCGGAATGCGTTTGAATGCCCCAAAAAGCAATTCGATATTGCCGGCGTAAGAGCAATTTAGCCTGCCTTCCGCACACTGCGGCGCGAATACGCGAAGTAAATCACCTGGCCGATCAAAAACCAGACACCCAGCCGGAGCCAGTTCATCCACCCGAGCGAATACATCATCGCGAAGTTGCACAGGATTCCGAGCATCGGCACCGCGGGCACCCACGGAGTACGAAACGGACGCGGCCGCTCCGGATCTTTGCGGCGCATCATCCACACGCCCGCGCATACAATCACGAAGGCGAAGAGAGTGCCGATGCTCGTCATACGCCCCACCACACTCAGCGGCAGAAACGCCGAAAACGGTGCCACGAACAAAAAGAACAGCACGTTGCTGCGCCACGGCGTCCGTAGCCGCGGATGAATGTCCGAAAACACCTTCGGTACAAAGCCATCGCGCGACATGGAATAAAACACGCGGCTTTGCCCGAGCAGCATCACCAGAATGACGCTCGTGAAGCCGCAGAGAATGCCGAACTTCACCAGATCGTTCATCCACAGGTACGGCGTCTGATCGATGGCCAGAGCCACTGGAGCCGCTACGCCGAGTTTCTGGTACGGCACCAGTCCGGTGAGCACATGGCCGAACAGAATATACAAAACCGTGCACACCGCCAGCGACCCGATGATGCCGATGGGCATATCGTGCTTCGGGTTCTTGCACTCCTGCGCCGCCGTCGAAACCGCGTCGAACCCGATGTAGGCAAAGAAGATTGTGCCCGCGCCCATCATCACGCCGCTGAATCCGAAGCTGCCGAACTCGCCCGTATTCGGCGGAATGAACGGATGATAGTTCGCTGGATGAATGTACCGCCATCCCACCCCGATGAATACCAACACGACCAGGAGCTTGATCGCCACGATCGCGGCATTCACGCGCGCCGATTCCTGCACACCCACAATCAGCAGCATCGAGATCGCGAACACCACCACCACGGCGGGCAAATTCGCCCATCCGCGGACCATCGTGCCGTCCGGCAGCGCCGATAATTCGAACGGCCCCGCGATCCAACGCTCCGGCAGCGTGATTCCGAAGCTGTGCAGCAGCGAAACCAGGTACGCGGACCAACTGATGGACACGGTCGCCGCGCCCACCGCGTACTCGATCACCAAGTCCCACCCGATGATCCACGCGATCCATTCGCCCAGCGTGGCGTAGGCATACGTGTAGGCGCTGCCCGAGACCGGGATCATGCACGAAAATTCGCTATAACAAAGCCCCGCGAACGCGCAGCCCAGCGCCGCGACCACCATCGATAGCACTACGGCCGGGCCCGCGTTTTGCGCGGCAGCCAGGCCGGTCAGCGAAAACAACCCCGCCCCGATGATTGCTCCGATCCCTAGCGCCACAAGCTGCCCTGCTCCCAGGCTCCGCACCAACTGATTCGGCCCGCTCTCCGCCTCCCGAATCATCCGATCCACCGGCTTTGTCGAAAACATGCTCATACCGCTATATGCATCGGGGGCCGCAAAATCTCACACGGGCGGCGCGCGCGGCTGTAAAATACCCGAATGCTGCCCGTGCGACAGCCGGATTCCGCCGAATCGTCCTACCAGGACAATCTGGCGCTCGTCCGCCGCCGCATCGCGGGTTACGTGCAGCGCCGGCTGGTGCCGCACCGCGCCGGCTTCGACGACGCCGAGGACATTGCGCAAGCCTGCATCGTCGTTCTCATGGAGCAGTATCCGGCTAAGCGCGAACTCGCCGAACTCACGGCCATCGCCATCGGCATCGCGCGCCACAAAATCGCCCGCTTCCTGCACGACCGCGATCGCATGCCCGCCCTCGCCGACGCGGAGGTTCCGGAAACCGCGCCGGGTATATTCGAGCAGGCAGTCGCGCGGCAAGCCATGGACCGCCTGCTGGGCGCGATGCTCAAGCTCCCGCCGCGGTGCCGCGATCTCATTCGTCTGCGGCTGCTGGAGCAGCGCGATTATGCCGAGATCCGCATGCTGCTCGGCATCTCCGGAAATATTTACGAAATGACCCGCCGCTGCCACAGTGCCCTGCTCCGCCTGCTCGGAGGAATCCAATGAACCGGCCGCCCGATTCGGAAATCGACGCCATGCTGCTGGCCTACACCACCGGCGAAATCACCCAGCCGGAGGAGCGTACACTTTTCGAAGCGGCGGCACAAGATCAGGACCTTTTCGACCGTCTGCTGGACCTGGAAAGCGCGCGCCAGGCAATCCGAAATCCCGAAGAGCGTCGCCGCGCGCTCGCGGTTCTCGACGCGTGGGGCCACACCGAAAGAACGGAGACCCTCGACGTGCCGCGAGCCGCCGCGGCTCTCCGCCAGCGCGCACAACGTCCGCCATCCCTGGCCGCCGATCTCGGCCGCAGCGTGGTTTCGACCATCACCACAACGGTCGTGCTGCGCCTCTGTTACGCCGCCATCACGGTGATCGGCGCCACTTTCGTGACGAGTGCGCCGTCCTACGAACCGGCGGCGAACCCCGGATCGTCGCCGGTCCCGCCGATTCTTCACCTGGTGCATGCCGCCATCGCCGCGCTGCTTCTGGCCGTGCAGTTCACGCCGTTTTTGCAGCCGCATCGCATCGACGCGCGCACGCACCCCATCGCGCAACGGTGCCTTGCGCAATTTATAGCGGGCTGGCGCTTCGCGTGGGCTGCATGGCTGGCGTTGTATGCGTGGCTTTGGATCTTCGCGGTCTCCGGCGCAAATCCGTACCCGGTCGCGGATATTCTAAATTGCCTCACCGCGTTCCCGCTGTTCTGGGCGTTCTTCGTGCTTGACCAGCCCAGCGTCGCTATTCCCACGAACCCGCGCCGCACCGCCGCATTCCGCAAGGCAATCGGTGTGGTGTGGGGAATCGGAGCCGGAGTCGCCGTCCTGGCTGTGGCCGGCCGCGAGCATTTGTGGGGACTCAACGAATTCGGGCTTGTGTTCCAGGGTATCTACGTTGGCCTTTCGATCGCTTTCCTGGTCGGGCGCTTCGACAGCCACTGGATGAAGGTCCCGCGCTGGATGCTGGCTCCGCTTTACGGATACGCGCTGATCCAGATGATTTACGTGTTCTTTTTCAGGCTGCCGCCGGAATGGCAGATCTACACGTATGTGGTCGCGCTGCTGTTCAAGCTGTGCCTGTTTCTGGTGGTCACGCACCTGCTGCAGGCCGGGAATCTGGCGCGTTATCTGGAGGCCGCCGAAGACGGGAAGATCGGTCCGCCACAATAATGGCTGGGCTCGCGAAGCTATTTGCCACTCGAATCCCGCGATTGCTAAACTAAAGAAGTTCCTCGTGGTGGGCGTAGCTCAGCTTGGTAGAGCGCCGGATTGTGGTTCCGGTGGTCGAGGGTTCGAATCCCTCCGCCCACCCCAAACAAAACAGAATACTTAAAAATTTTACTTACCTTGGACTTTGCGCTTATTTTGTCGCGTATCCGCGGGTAAAATTATTTCTTGACGATTCGCAGTTCTGGTTTCCGCGCGTGGAACTCCGCTAGTTTCTTAGCGGCAGACTGCAAATCATCGCTGGAAACGATGTCGTAGCGCCGGTATATGGCCTCCGTGCTGTGCCCGGATATACTCATCGCCACCTTGCGCGGTATTCCGGCGCGCTCCATATTTCGCACAGCCGAACGCCTCAGATCGTGGAAGTGTAAGCCGGGAAGGCCGGCTGCCTTGCAAGCCTCAGCCCACCCCTTGAGGTGCGAACCGAGCGGCTTTTCCTTGGGCGTGACGCGCTTCGCCGGTTGCGTCCAACAGAATACCCGCTCCCCCTTACATCTCTCGCGTTGCCAGCGCAGCCAATGGTCCATCTCGCCGTAGATAGGCAGCGTGCGCGGTCGCTTTCCCTTCGCGTTGCGCTTCTCAACGCGGATTTCGGCGGCTGCTAAATCCACCTGGTTCCATATCAACTTACGCAACTCCCCAAGCCGGTTGCCGAGGTGATAGCCTACCACAAGCAAGCATTTCAGGTGGTCCGGCATCGCCGCCAACAGCCGGTCGTATTGCGGCCCGTCGATGAACCCCTGCCGCGCATTGTCCTCTTCGAGCTTGGCAATGTACGGGACGCGGTTGACAATCGGCGGCTCTTCGCGATGGCCGAGAGAAAATCCGCGGCGCACAATGGAAAGCTCCCGATTAATCGTTGAGTCAGTCGCGCCCTCGGCTCTTCGGGTTTGGACATACTGCCGCACTTGGCGCGCTCCGAACCTGGAAGCACGAACGCTGCCGATCAGCCGCTTAACGTGCGCATCGTAGCGCCACTGCACATTACGGACATCGCGAAGATTGCGCAGCTTGTAATCGGCAAGTACCAATTCGCAGAGATCGTTGATGGTGGCCTTGTCGTGAGCGACGTCACGCCCGCCTACCGATTCGCCAACCTTGCGCGCGAGAATTTCCCTGGCCTTTTCCTTATCGCCAGTCCCGGTGCTTTCGGCAATCGGGACGCCGCGCACATAGACTGTCATCCACCACACTTTTCCGCGTAGTCGCAACGATCCGGTTCCTTTGGTGCGTCGTGCCATGCGCGTATTCTATCCCACCGATTTGTGCTTCTCGATCCAAGCGTCAAGGTCAACGCGGTCGCAGTACACGCGGTTGTCCTGTCGCACGGTCGGCACATCTCCCTTCGCGATCAGATGACGCAGCGCGGCCGGCGAGCGACCGATGTATCGCGCCGACTCTCGCACGTCCATCAGCCGTTGCTGCGGTCGCTCCGCCATCAGCCGCGCCGTTACCCGCTCTGCGATGGCATCGGCCAGAGCGTCGAGTCCTTGGTTTCCTGTGGTCATCTCCCCTCCATCAATCGCGGCTTCACTGCCATGCTTATATACAGCGGATGCACGGGCTGAATCAAACCCCTTAACCACGGTCGCCCTCCGGCTCCTCCGCTTTCATGTCGGCGTCGATGGCGGTACCGTGGCCGCGCCCGTCAAGATCAAGGCTGAGATCATGAAACATCGTCCCGC
>DATNFO010000047.1:0-85376 GCA_035606355.1 Candidatus Limnocylindrales bacterium
TACTGCCGATTCCCTGGTTTGCCGCGAACCATGTCGCGCCGCCGTCGAGGCTCTTCCAGATACCGGTATCCTTACTCGCGGCGTAAACCGTGAGCGGGTGCAGCGGGTCGAAGACCAAGGCCACCGCCGCCGCGAACGGAAGGTCGTTCAGCGGCGACCAGGAAGCGCCCGCGTTACCGCTCTTCCAGATGGGGCGCGCGCCGGGCGATGTCTGCAAAGGACGCACCAGCGGCAAATCCACGCTCGTGGTAGTGCCCGCGATGACGATATTGCCCGCCGCATCCAGCGCAAGTGCGGCTGCGCCGGTATCCGCGCTGCCGCCGAACGCCGTTTCCCAGAGCAGGCTGAAATCCGGGGCCGTCTTGAACAGGAGCGCGTACGTTGTGCCCAGTGCGCCGATGCGCTGCTTCGGCGTCGCGCCGAAAGCGTAACCGGCGCCTGCCACGAATACGTTCCCAGCGGCATCCAAGGCAATCCCGGACGCCGTGCCGCCCGCGTGCACATAGCTATTGGCCACCTTGCCATCCGGAGTCAGCTTGAACAGCCAGACGGCTATGCTGCTCTGCAGCTGCGAATTGACCGCCACATACGCGTTGCCCGCTGCATCGGTGGTAATGGCCGCGCCGCCGTCATCCAAATTGCCGCCGAGAAAGGTTGAGAAGAGCAGCTTGCCGCTGGAATCGTATTTCGCCACGAAGGCATCGTAATCGTCATTATTGGCGCCGTCCAGCGTCGATTTGAGCGGGTGCAGCAAGGGAAAATCGCCGCTGCGGGTCCAGCCGGTTACCCAGACGTTTCCCGCGCGATCCAGCGCCACGCCCGTAGCCCAATCGTCGAGAATGCCGCCGAGGTACGTCACCCAGATGCGCTGCCCGTCCGGCGAGAGTTTGGCGATGAACGCGTCGCAAGTCTGGCCGAAGACGGTCTGCTGCGCTCCGCCCGTCACGGCGAAGTCGGCGGAATAAGTCAGCCCGGCAGCATAAACGTTCCCGCGGCCGTCAGTCGTCACCGCAGTGGCGAAATCCTGCCCCGTTCCGCTGAGCAGGGTGGCGAATCCCGAACGTGCGAGCAGCGCCTCGGGCCAGGCGAGGCAAAGCGCCACACAGGCGAGTACCGCCGACCCGCATACGCGCGGCAGACCGTTGATTCCAAACATATTCAGCAGAGAAGTAAGCACGTGTGGGACCATGGAATTTTCATGCTCGATCTCTCCTATTTCAGAAACAACTTCGACGACGTGGTGCGCCGCCTGGCAACTCGCGGCACGGAGCTGAACCTCGACGCGTTCCGCGAGCTCGACCGCAACCGCCGCGCCATCCTCACTCAGTCCGAAACTCTCAAGGCGCGGCTGAATTCCGAAAGCACGCAGATCGGACAACTGAAGCGCGAAGGCACGGATACGACCGAGTTGCAGGAACAGGTCCGGTCCATGAAGACCGAGGTGGCGGACCTGGATGAGCGCGTCAAGGCGGTTGACGAAGAGTTCCGCGCTCTGCTCGCCGGCGTGCCGAATATTCCGCACGAATCGGTGCCCGTGGGCCGCTCCGCCGAGGACAACGTGGAGGTCCGCCGTGTAGGCACGCCGCCTCAGTTCGACTTCGCGCCGAAAGCGCATTGGGACCTCGGACCCGAGCTCGGCATCCTGGACCTGGAGCGCGCGGCGAAGATCACCGGCGCACGCTTCGCGCTGTATTGGGACCTGGGCGCCAAATTGGAGCGCGCGCTCGCGAACTTCATGCTGGACACCCACACCCGCGAGCACGGCTATACCGAAGTACTGCCGCCCGCCATGGTGAACTCGGCGAGTCTGTTCGGCACCGGCCAGCTTCCCAAATTTAAAGAGGATCTATTCAAGTGCGAGGGCCACGATTTCTGGCTCATTCCAACAGCCGAAGTTCCGGTCACCAACATTTTCCGTTCGGAGACGCTCGAAGCCGGTGAACTTCCGATTTCGCTCTGCGCCTACACGCCGTGCTTCCGCTCCGAGGCCGGATCCTACGGCCGCGACGTGCGCGGCATCATCCGCGTCCATCAATTTCAGAAAGTGGAGCTCGTAAAATTTACGGCGCCCGACCAAAGCTATGCGGAGTTGGACAAGCTCACCGCCGATGCCGAGGATATTCTGCGCCGCCTGGGGCTGCCGTTCCGCACGGTGGTGCTTTGCACCGGCGATATGGGCGCGAACTCTTCCAAAACGTACGATATCGAAGTGTGGCTGCCCGGACAGAACGCCTACAAGGAAATCTCCTCCTGCTCGAACTTCGAGGCATACCAGGCGCGCCGCGCCGGCATTCGATTCCGCAGCGGGAAAAAGTCCGAATATGCGCACACACTGAACGGCAGCGGCCTCGCGGTCGGGCGCACCTGGGTCGCGATCATTGAAAATAATCAACAGAAGGACGGCAGCGTGATCATTCCCGAAGCGCTGCGGCCCTACATGAACGCCGAAGTCATCCGCCCGCGTAAGATGTAATTCACACACCAGACATGGACCGTAAACTGATCGCCGAACTGGTTCGCCTGCGCTACAAGCTGATGTGGGCGAAGACGCGCTCGCGCAACGGGAAGATCGCGCTCTTCCTGGCCGGATATCTGCTGTTGGTAATGCTGCTGGCGCTGATGGGACTCGGCGGTTTGAGCGCGGGCATCACAGCCGTGCAGCAAGGCAGGTCGGAGCAGGTGGCACAGATCGTCTTCGGCGGCCTGTTCATGGAAGCGATCATTGCGCCGCTGATGCTCGGGTTCGGCATGAATGCGGTGTTCAGCGACTATGAGCTGCGCCGCTACCCTGTGACGGCGATGGATCGGCGGCTCGCGCGGCACTTCATCGGCATACTCGATCCGTTCTGGGCCATCTTCCTCATCCTCGAGTTGGGACTTGTAGTGGGACTGTACGCGTTCGGCGGCGGATCGTTTTGGGCGGGCTTGCTGGCCGTGCTTCTGCTGATTGTGAGCAATTATATGCTGGCACGCGTCATAGGACTCGCCATTGACCGCCTGGTCAACAGGAAAGGCGGAGCCGGCATCCTGATGGGCTTTGTCATTCTGCTGGCCTTCGTCCCCGGCCTCTCGATTCCCGCACTGAAGCACAATCCCCAAGTGGGAGCGGCATTGCTAAAAGCGCTGGCGTACACGCCGCCCTTCGGCGCCGCCGCACTCACGACGGGAGCTCCTTTGCGCGCGCTGGGCGGTCTTGGGGTGATCGTGTGGTGGCTCATCGGACTCGCCGCCGTGCTGGTGGCGCTCGAAAAGCGCCCGCCGCAGCGCCAAACGGTTGCGACCTCGAAGATCCAATGGGAGACGCCGTACGACCGCATAGCTCGCATTTTCGGACCGGCCAACGCGCCGCTCGCCGCGCAATGGTTGCGCTTCTGCCTGCGCAACAACCGCTTCCGGGTGCTATACGTGCTTTCGCTGCCGCTGGCCGGGTTCATCACATACCAGATGGGCGGGAAACACTCGGGTCCGGGCCTCGCATTGAGTATGTTCACTGCCGCCCTGAGCTGCTTCCCGTGGATCACCTTCATCGGCACCTCGCGCATCGCGGTGAATCAATATGGGTATGCCGGCGGAGCGTTCAGGCGATACCAGTTGCTGCCCTCGGACCCCGCGGCGAGTCTGCGCGTGGGCAGCTACGTCAATCTGCTCTTCGGGTCGCTGATGCTTCCGGCCGGCGCACTGCTATGGATCCTGTTTTCGCCGCCGCCATTGCTGATATCAAGGCTGCTGATGCTGGTGTTGATGGGCCTTGCGGGATTGTTCCTGCTGCACGCGGCCGGACTCTGGGCCACGGTCTTCGGCCCGCGAAAAGGCAATTACACCGCCAGCTTCGGAAATGATATGTCGGCCTTCGGCAACGTGGTGGTAATCGGCGGAGTGCTGTTGTTCATGGCGCCCCCGCCGCTTCTCAAAGAATTATTGCCCGCCGCGCTTGCGCCGGAAAATTGGTGGTGGACCCTGGTGGCCGCGGCCGTCTGTATCGGCATTTATCTCTTCTCGCTGAAGACCGTCAGCGCGCTGCTGGTCTCGCGCCGCGAGCACCTCATGGCAATCGTCGAAGGAAGACAATCGTGACCGCAATCCAAGTTTCCGGACTCGTCAAGAAATACGGCACTACCGTGGCCGTCGACAATCTCTCCTTCACGGTGCCGGCCGGGTCTATGTTCGGCTTTCTGGGGCCAAACGGCTCGGGAAAAAGCACCACCATCGGCTGTCTCACCGGCCTGCTCGACCCCACAGCGGGGCAGGTGGAGATTCTCGGGCAGGGGTTCACAAGCGAAAGCGCTGCCCTGAAGCGACGCATGGGCGTGATGCCGGAAACGCTCGGGCTCTTCGACCCGCTTTACGCGCACGAATTCCTGGCGTTTGTGGGACGCATGTTCGGGCTGGACGAGACGACGGTGCGGCAGCGTGTGACTGAGTTGCTGACGGCGCTCGAACTCACCGATTCCTCCAAGACCATCGGCGAGTATTCCACGGGCATGCGGAAGCGCGTGGCATTCGCCGCGGCCGTGATTCATTCGCCGGAAGTGCTGTTTCTGGACGAACCGTTCGAATCCATCGACCCGGCCGGCGTCGCTCTGATGAAGCAGTGGCTGCGCCGGTTTACGGATCAGGGCCGCACGGTCTTCATCACGAGCCACGTTTTGGAGACGGTGGAGCGGTTGTGCAATCAGGTCGCGATCATTACAAAGCCCGGCAAACTGGTGTGGGAGGGCGACATCACGGTATTCAGCCGCGATGGCGCGGTGGAAGTGGGAGGGGCGCGATTCACGGCGCTGGAGCCGCTGTTCCTGCACCTCACCGGCGAGAAATACGCGGACTTAAACTGGTTGTAATATGCGTCTTTATTTGAAGCCCACCTGAACAAGCTGCCGCAAAGCGAAGAGTTTGCTTCGCGAAACCGATACGCAGACGGAAGATATCGATCTCAACAAAGGCCTCACCGTCCAAGAGCTCGATGCGCTCATAGGAACGCGAGACTACCGCGAGTTTCTAAACTTCCGTAATGAGCTGTACCGCGAAAGAAACATGAAAAAGAATCCACCTGGCAGAGCCGAGGCGCTCAAGCTGATGTCGGAAAATCCGAACCTGATCCGGCGGCCGATTCTTGTAGACGGGAAGGAAATCATCCTGGGGTTCGATGAGGCTCAATGGCGAAAAAAGCTGGGCCACGAATGAAGCGAGACGTCACCGTTTTAGAATCTTCCGCGCCCGGGCTTTCATCGCCGGAGTGCCGGTTTTCATTGCTCCTTCGATGATCCGCACGACCTCTTCGCGAATGGTCTCGTCGCGCCCCGCCAGATCCGCCAGAGCTTGCATGCTGCAGGTCTTCACGATGCTGCTGCCATCCTGCAGAAATCCGATGAGCAGATCCATCAGGCGGCGCTGATCGCCGCGCCTCCATTTAACGCGCGACAGGATTTGGACGATGTTCCAGCGCACCTCTTTTTCGCTGCTTCCCTCGGCAAGCGCGAACAGTTTGGCGCGATACGGCCGCAGCCACCCGGGGCGCACTCGAGTCACTTTTTCAACTGCGTCCGCCGAGCGCATGCGCACCAGCGAATCGTCATTCAGGATGCCGGCCATCAGGAAGGGAAAGAGCGCGGGCTGCGCGAGTACTTCTGCCGCGACCTCATCGGCGCGACCGATCGAGCGACGGTCGCCGCCCTTCAGCTTGTCCAACAACACCCGTCAGTTACTCCAGGGAGGTACGATGCCGTTGACTCGCGCGTAGGCAATCGCCTGCCCCAAGTGCTCGCCCGCATGCACATCGAGGTATGCCAAAACCGCCCTCGCGGTAGAAGGTTGTCCGCGGAACTGAACCTCTTTCGCCAGATTGTTCGCCCGGGCAGAGTCCATGGCGGCACGCACGGCCGCGAAGCTTGCCTCGAGTCTCTCCACCACGTGATCCTTTGTCGCAGCCGTCTTCTCCTCCGCCGTGTTGGACGCTATCTTCGCCTTCACTTCATCAGCGGATGCGCCGCGCGAAAGCATCAACAGTAATTCATTGCCCAGGGCGATATGCAGAAACACTTCCTTGAAGCTGCGAACTCCGGGTCCCGGGCGCCACTCATACTTGTCCGCCGGAACGGCCTTTGCGAGCGCGATCGTATGCTCCTGCGTTTCGGTGAGCGGCATGATCAGGTCCGCCGCGGCGGGCGGAGCAGGTGGAGCATTCTTCACCCCCACCAGTTCGACATCGAAGATCAGTTCCGCTTTCGGAGGAATCGATCCCCTGCCCTGTTCGCCGTACGCGAGTTCGTACGGAATGAAGATCCGCCGCTTGCCGCCCACCTTCATGCCTTCGAAGCCCACATCGAACCCCGAAATCACCAGGCGGCGGCCCTGCACGAACTTCAGAGGCTCTTTTCCGACGCTCGAATCGAACTTCTTGCCGTCTCGCAGCCAGCCGGTGTAATGGACGGTGTATTCCTGGCCGGGTTTCGCTGTTTCGCCTGTGCCCTCCTGGATGTCGATATACCGCAGCGACGCTTCTTCCACAACCGGTCCGGTCACCTGCGGCACACTATCGGGCATTTTCGGACTGAAGCCCTGCGCCGCCAGTCCGCCTGCGATCGCCAAGCCTGCGATGAACGTCTTCATGCTCCCACCTTCTTTCGTGCGAACGGACGGGCGAATGCCGCCGGCGGATTGTGCGCGCGCGCCGCCGCATACGCCTTCTGGTAGGCCGCTTTAGCCTCGTCCTTCTTACCTAACTTCTCGTATGTCATTCCGATCAGGCACTGGATAAATGCATCGTTCTGATTTGCTTTTTGTAAGTCATTCAGCGCGGTCTGATAATCGCCCAGATAATAAGCTACATACCCGGTGAGATAGGGAAGAAACGCCTCCTGCTGCTGACGGAGCGCCGTCATCTTCTCCAGGTCGGCTTTGGCGGACGCGACATACTTTGCCGCGCCTGCCTTATCGCCGCGCCGCGCGGCAAGCCGGGCGAGCGCATGATCCAAACGGTAATCCCAAATCGCCTTGCGGTCGGTGGAAATGTTGGGCTCTTTCATTCCCAGGTCGTGGCCCTTCCTGTACCAATCGGCGGCGGCTTTCAGGTCGCCTGCGTCGATGCACACGCGCGCCGCTTCGTCGGCCATCTCACCCTGCTGGTAAAACGCGTTGGCGGGATCCTCTTTCTCCTGCGTGACCCAATAATCGATCACCTTCTGCTCATACTCTGCGGTCTTCGCGCAGTTCCCTTCAAAAGCCCACGACATCGCCATGGCACGCTGCGCATCGGCCCTGGCGCGCGGGCTGGGAGCTTCGTCGATGGCCTTCTGAAACAGCGTCCGGGCCTCCGCGCCCTTGCCATCGAGATCGAGCTGATTGGCCTGCCGGACGGTCTCGCTGCCCGGACCGCCGCGCCCGCCTTGAGGCTGCGCCAACAACAGGCTCACTCCGATACCGGCCATGGCGGCCGCACGCAAACAACGAGTCATGGGGAAAGTGTAACCCACGGAAATCTTTCGAAGGACAAAAAAATAGCGTTGTCAGAGGAATCCCCGGGTTACTGACACGTCGAATGGTGCGCGGAAGTTCCGCTCGCGTAGACCGGTAATCCCGCTGGCGCTGGGGGGCCGGTTTTTTGGTCACTTGGCATTCGAGCCAGTCTTGAGCGCGTCCGGAAACGCTACGCCGTCTGGGAGGACCTGACCCACTGTGCCATGCAAATGTCAGCTACGGGCGTTTTCCGTCAGGTTGATTGCCCCCTCCGGTTGCTGTGTCAATAAGGCTCGACCTTTGTTTGATTAGGTAAACTGGACTGGAGTCGTAGGTATGCCGCTCTCTGTGGGTGACAAACTCGGCCACTACGAGATCCTCGCGCCCCTCGGTGCGGGGGGCATGGGTGAGGTATATCGCGCCAAAGACACCAGGCTGAAACGCGACGTGGCGGTAAAGGTCTTGCCGGAGGAGTTCGCGCGCGACAGCGGGCGCGTGGCTCGCTTTCAGCGCGAGGCCGAAGTGTTGGCGGCCTTGAACCATCCCAACATCGCACAGATATTCGGAGTCGAAGAAAGCGCGCTGGTGTTGGAACTGGTGGACGGCCCCACGCTCGGCGATCTCATCCACCAAGGTGCAATTCCTCCGGGGGAGTCGCTCGAGATCGCGCGACAGCTTAGCGAGGCGCTCGAAGCGGCTCACGAGAAGGGCATCATCCATCGCGATCTGAAGCCCGCCAATATCAAGATCAAGCCGGACGGCACGGTGAAGGTACTCGACTTCGGACTGGCGGCGATCTTACAATCTGCCGTTACCGGCGCCACCGTCGCCACGGATGCGGCTAATTCCCCAACATTGACGCTGGGACCCACGCAGGCGGGTGCAATCATGGGCACGGCAGGCTATATGAGCCCGGAACAGGCCGCGGGCAAGCCGGTGGACCGGCGCGCGGACATCTGGGCGTTCGGCGTGGTTCTGTTTGAGATGTTGACGGGGGAGCGCATGTTCCGCGGTGAGACCGCCGCGCTCATATTGGCCGAGGTCGTCAAAGGCGATATGGATTATGGAAGGCTGCCCTCCGTGACGCCGGTGACGATCCGCCACTTGTTGAAGCGGTGTCTCGACCGGGACGTGAAGATGCGACTGCAAGCCATCGGGGAGGCGCGTGTCGCGATCGCCAAGGCCGTGGAGGGTGCTGAACCAGAACCGGCAGGGGCGGCTCCCTTTCGGCCGCGCTTCGGCATCGCCGGCTGGATCGCGGTGGCGGTGCTGGCTGTGATTGCAGTGGCATCGCTGCGGGAGCTGTGGCGCTCGAAAGAGCCGATCGAGAGGCCGCTGGTGCGGCTGGATGTCGACCTGGGTTCGGAGATTTCCCTGCCTCCTCCCGAGAACAGCCCTCTGAGCACCGTGGCTCTCTCTCCGGATGGGACGCGTCTCGCGTATGTGGCCAGCTCTTCCAACGGCCCGCAACGCCTCTTCACACGGCGGCTGGACCAATCGAAGGCTGTGCAACTACCTGGCACAAACGGGGCGAACGAGCCGGTCTTTTCGCCAGACGGACAGTGGATCGGATTTTCTGCCGGCGGCAAATACAACAAGATTTCGGTACAAGGCGGTGCGGTCGTGCCGCTGGCAGACATGCCATTCGCCGGGGCAAGTTGGAGCGACGACGGAAGCATCATCACCGCCGGCTTACCAGGTTTGGCCCGCATGCCCCCGGGCGGCGGCGTCCTTACAAGGGTGATGGAATTAGCGAACGGAGAGTTTGCCGCAGCGTTCCCCCAAGTCCTGCCGGGAGGTAAAGCGGTGTTATTTGTTTCCTACGCCGCGCTCTCCGCCGACAAGGCCAGTGTCGCAGTAGTTACCTTGGCGGACGGCCACCGGAAGACGCTGGTTCCGGGGGGCACGTCCGCACGTTACCTGCCGGCTGCGAACGGGACCGGCTATCTGGTTTATACCAACAAGGAAACGCTGTTCGCCGTTCCATTTGACCTGCAACGGTTGCAGACACGAGGAACGGCGGTGCCGGTGCTGGATGATGTCGCTTATTCGGCGGTGTCCGGCGGCGCTCAGTATGATGTGTCCCGCAGCGGCACGCTGGTCTACCGGAAGGGAGGCGGCAGCTCAGTACAGGCTGCGGCCTCCATCCAGTGGCTCACCCCAAATACCGATGGTGCAGCCAAGAAGGAACCGCTGCTCTCCAAACCCGGTGGCTATATTTCCCCGCGTTTTTCGCCGGACGGTACACGGTTGGCGATGATGGTCATGGAACAGGGGACGACGGATTTGTTGGTTTACGATCTGCGGCGAGACACGATGACGCGGCTGAATTCCGGTGGGGGTCCCACCAGCCTGGTTTGGAGTCCCGACAGCCGCTACATATTGTTCGGCAGTGTCAGAAGCGGCATCCTCTGGACCCGGGCAGACGGCGGAAGCGACCCGCTGCCACTCACTGGAACTCAGTCCAACCAGGCTCCATTGTCGATCACATCCGACGGTAAGCGGTTGGCTTATTCCGAATATGCGGGGCGCGCTCAAATCTGGACGGTACCGATTGAGGAGACCAACGGCCGGATGAAGAGCGGGAAGCCTGAGCAGGTGGTGACGAGCCCATTCACCGAAGTTTGCGCCGCCTTCTCGCCCGATGGCAAGTGGCTGGCGTATTGCTCGAATGTGACCGGAACCTACGAGGTCTTTGTGCAGGCATTCCCCGACAACGGTAGACGGTGGCAAATCTCCAACAAGGGCGGTGCGTTTCCGGCGTGGTCGCCGAACGGCCGCGATCTCTTGTATCAATCCCGCGATCAGATTATGGCGGCGGCCTACACGGCGAAAGGGGACAGGTTCGTGGCAGAGAAGCCTCGCATCTGGCTGGCGAAGCTCGACGGTTTCCGTGCCGGATTCGGGACGGCATGGGATTTGGCGCCGGATGGAAAACGGGTGGCAGTGGTGACGCCCGCGGAAACGCCCGGAGCGCCCAGGCAGTATCACGAGATCGTAATGCTGCTGAACTTTTTCGACGAGCTGCGGCGGCGGGTTCCGCTGGCAAAGTGACCCCCAAATCGTGGGCAGATTGTCGGCACGACCTTTTTCATATCGTCGCGAAATGAACAAGGCGCTGGACGAAGTCCGTGCCGGAGAAGCGCGCCGCATGGCAACCGAGAGCCGCGTGCCGGTGCTCAGGATGGGCTCCAGCTCAAACGCGAAGAGAATCTGAAGATGGAACGGCGCTTCCGGTTGCGCGAATCTACTCCATTACAACCTGAAGACCGTACGTGCTTACCTTCTGAAGGAAGCCTGACAGCAGCTCTGCGATTACAACTCGCCCGCGACAAAAAATGGTTCGTCGGAAGAAATCGTGGGTAGATTCGGGCTCGGGCAGCTTGCCAAGCGAGTGATAGAGCGCTCGTTCAAGGCAACGGAAGGTGCGGAAGCCGTAGGATTTTCTCATAGTGACTTTTGCTTTGTTGTTCAGCCCCTCCACGACGCCGCTGGAAAGCAGCTTTTGGGCGCGGAAATAGTTAAGGATGAGCTCGCGGTGTTCGCGTAGCGAGCGCACGATCTTTTTCATGGGCCCTATGCGGGAGCGCATGACCTGCCGGCACCATTCATCGAGGAACTTCCCTGCCCAGGCAGGCGAGTCGTAGTCCCAGAGTTGCTGAAAGGCTTCTTTAAGAAGGTAAGCACGCACGGTTTTCAGGTTGTAGCTGAGCAGATCGCGAAGCCGGAAGCACTGCTCGGCTTTCAGATTCTCTTCACGCTTCAGCAGCAGCCAGCGCGACTTCTTCAGCACGGGGGTGAGGCCCTCGCTAGCCATGCGGCGTGATTCTCCCGCGCGGATTTCGTCTAGCGCCTTGTTCATTTTCGCCACGATATGGAAACGGTCTAGGATATGGAGAGCCTCAGAGCATTTCTCGCGGATGACCTTCAGATAAGGCTCCCACATATCGGAGCAGACGAAGACAATTTTGAGGCCACTTGGTCACCGATGACGGTGAAGAAGCCCTGGAAGGATTCGATAGTGCGTTCTCGGCCCACCCAGAGGAGGCGCGTGACGTCGAGATCGATCTGGTAAACCAGCGTGAGATACTTGTGCCCTTTGGCATACTGGATTTCGTCGACTCCGATCGCGTCGATCTGGCCCAGTACCCGATGCTCCAGCCCGAAAGTGACGACGTGTTCTACGGCATCGAAAACCTTTTCCCATGAAGTGCGGAACGCCTCGGCGGTTTCCTTCCAGGAAAGGCGGCGCGCCCAGCGGGCCAGAAACAGCAGGTACGCTTTGGTCAACGTACGCTTTCCGTCCCCCCAGGGAACTTCCTCGACCACGACCGCCCCGCAGCGCCTGCAATCGACGCGGCGCATGGAGTAAAGCAGAAATACCAGATAACCCCAAAAAGGAATGAACTCGAAACGGCGCTCGGGGAGTTGGTCATAGCCGGGCGCCGGTTGGTGGCAGCGTGAGCTCTTGTGATCGGAACTGAAGCGGGCCTGGTGGTAAACAAATCCCGGAAAGCGATGACAGCTGTTTAGAATCGTGATGAGTTGCAACATGAAATGGAAGATGACGACGGCGAGTACTATGAAGGTAAACCGCGGCGACCCGCGCCACATCCCGACCTGGAACATTACTGCCGGAATCTGAACGGCTGGCCACGTTCGTGGATGGGGCTGGAGAAAGATCTGCCGCCGGGCGAGGAACTGGTGACCCTGTTCCGCCCATTCCTCGAACATCTGGCCGCGTCGGATCTATCGCCGGCAGCGATTCAAAAGCACGTTGACAATATGTGGGCTCTCGGCGGAGAGTTCATCTGCGACCTCAACGATAATCCAGCCCTGAGAAAGAAGCCTGTGGAGAGGGTACTTTCCGCTATGATCGAATACGGCGGGCCGCTTCTCTATCACAGCGGCGAAGATCAGCAGAGATCGTTAGACATTGCCCAAACGAATCAGCCGGTCGTTAGTCATGCCGGATCGCTGCCGCCGGATCCATCCGCGACGCGCGGCGGGCGGGGCCATAACTCGCGGCAAGCGCAACTCCTCCGAAAACGAGCAACACCATCGCGTACGCCACAGGCTGCGTCGGCTGCGTTTCGTAGAGTAGCGATTTCATCAGCATCGACAGCCCACACGCCACCGGCATGCCGGCTGCCAAGCCCGCGCATACCAGCATCAGGCATCGTTTCTGGACGGCCCATCCTACCGATCCCGGCGACGCTCCCAGCGCCAGCCGCATGCCGATTTCCTGCTGCCGCTGGTTGACGCGATAACTGATCAATCCGTACAGCCCGAACGCCGCGGTGATCAGCGCCACGATGGCAAACGCCGCCATAATCGTCAGACTCACCCGCGGACGCAGAATCGTCTTCGACATTTCGCGCCGCAACGGTTGAAACGTCAACGCAGCGTTCCGGTCGATCCCCGCGATCTGCTTGCGGACGTCCCCGATGACTGCCAGCGGGTCGGCCTGGGTGCGGATCACCAGGGCCATGGGCGCATCGGAAAGCTGCGGGTACGGGCGGAACATGGTGGGTACCGGTGGGGCGTCCACCACTAAATCCCGCAAATCGCCCACGATCCCCACGATGGTCTTGGGGCTCCCCGACCGACCCCACAACAATCGCTCGCCGATCGGATTCTGATTCGGCCAGAACTTCCTGGCCATCGACTCGCTGACGATCACGACCTCGGCTGAACCGTTGGCGTCGCGCTCCGTAAAGAGTCTACCCCGCTTGAGCGGGATGCCAAGCGTCTTAAAAAAGTCGGGAGTCACTGCTCTCCATGCCGCCGTACGGTATTCCGATGAAGCAACGTCACTCTCCAGGCGGAACCGGTTGGCGGTGCCGTCGCCGCTGAACGGGGCGATGTTGGTCGCGCCGGCCGAGACGATTCCCGGCGTGCGCGCCAGTCGCGACTCAGCTTCGCGGAAGAACGCCACGCGGCGGAGATCGTTATAGGACCGGCCGGGAAGACTGACCTGCACCGTCAAAACGCGATCCGGATCGAACCCCGGGTCCACCGCTTCCAGCCGTAGAAAACTCTGACAGAGGAGGCCGGCACACAGCACCAGGACAGTCGCGATTCCCACCTGCGCCACGATCAACGCATCCCGCCCGCTGGTCCGTCGCGAGATCTCGCGGCTTCCCTGCAGTCCGGCCGGACGGCCGGTAAACGCCGCGAAGAGAACCGTCGTCGCAAACAGAATCAGAAGCGCGACGCCCATCGTCGGGAATGTCAGTTCCACCTGTGCCATCCGGGGCCAGGAATCCGCCGCGAAACTTCGCACCGCCTGCAGCGCGAATCGGGCCAGCACCGTGCCGCCCAGAGCGCCGGCCAGCGCCAGCAGGCAGTTCTCGGTCAGCGTTTGCCCAAAAAGCCTGCCTGCGCTCGCGCCCAACGCCTGGCGCGTTTGCATTTCGTGACGCCTGGAAATATTCCTCGCCAACTGCAATCCAGCCACATTGGCGCACGCCAGCAGCCAGAGGAACGTCACCGCGCCAAAGATCATGCGGATCATATTACTGGTGCGCGGCCCGACCACTTCGTCCGAAAGCGGAATCAATCGCAGACCCCACCCCCCGTCGCTCTGTGGACTCTGTCCCGCCATGGACGCGCCGATCACGGCGAGTTCGGCCCCCGCCTGTGCTGCGCTCACGCCCGCAGCGAGGCGGCCCACTGCCTCGATATCGTGCGCGGTACGCGACTCTGTCGCCTTGGGCGTCAACGGAATCAGCACTTCCGACCCCGGCAGCACATCGTGCGGCAAGTCGGCGATCCCCACCACGGTGTAGCTTTCGCCATCTAGCGCAAGCGCGCGCCCCACCACTGCGCGATTTCCCTGCCATTTTCGTTCCCACAGGGCGCGGCCGATCACCGCTTCCTTCGGCTGGCCAGAGAACGCGCGACCGCCGATTGGCGTCACGCCGAACAGGGGGAAGAACGACGGAGTCACCGCCGCCCCCTGGATCATCTCCGCGTCTCCGGTGCCAGTCAACGACAGTTGCACCTTGCTGTAGGCGGCGACCGTCTGCAGCGACCTCGCGCGCTGCTGTAGATCGAGCCACGCAGGCTCGGAAAACGGCCACAGCCCGTTCCGCGGGTCCACCTGCTTAATTGCGACCAGATGTTCCGGCGACGGGTAAGGAAGCGGCTTCCAGAGGAAAGCAGAGACCACGCAGAGCACCGTAGTCATCGCGCCCAGCCCCACGGCCAGCGTCGCCGTGCACGACAACGTGAACGCCGGATTGCGCCGCAGCGTGCGAGTCGCGAATTTCAGATCCCGCCAGACGTTTTCGAGCAACGGAAAGCCGTTCTGCTCGCGGTACTGCTCCTGGAACGACGTGACGTTGCCCAAATCGCGCCGCGCCGCGGCATGGGCATCCGGTTCCGTCATACCGCGCGCCATATACTCCGCGGCCAGCATCTCGGTATGGGTGGCAATTTCCTCTTCGAGATATCCGGTACGGTCTTTGCGGAACAGGCCGGCGATGCGCGCGAACCACATGCGCGCGTTCATTGCGCCCCCAGCAGCCGCGCGAGCACCGCCACCGTCTGCAGCCATTTTGCCTCTTCGTCGACCAGTTGCTTCTTGCCCGCTTTCGTTACGGAGTAGAATCGCGCCTTCCGGTTGTTCTCGCTGATACCCCAATCCGAACGGATCCAGCCCTTTTGCTCCAGCCGCAGCAAAGCGGGATAGATAGTCCCCTGATTCAGCTCGAGCGACCCCTCCGCGACTTGTTCAATCCGGCGCGCGATGCCGAAGCCATGCAGCGAGCCCATGTTCGCCAGAGTCTTCAGGATCATCAAATCGAGTGTTCCATAGGGAACTTCGGATTTCATTGCTTTCACCGATGCGCTCCTGCTCCTGTTGTCTGTCAACAAGTATAAGAGCTATTCTGTTGGCTGTCAACAGGACATCGCCGACACAGGACATCGGCCGCACAACTACCGCGAAGGCGAACAAACTATGCGGACTTTCGTTGCTCCATCGACGAAGCACAGCCGGGATTCGAGTCGACGCAGCAGGACGGTAATCGCCGCGATGATGGATAGCGGTCCGAGCGGGCGAGTGTGATCGGCTTCGCTGGTGCTCCTCCCCAACGAATCGTCCTGTGACAACGCGATAGTTGGGAAGCAATCCATAGGTGGTGGACTTCCCGACAATTCTTCACAGGTTCGGGGCGAGCATCTGAACCGACTGGAGAGGACCCGGATTGCAAGCCGACAGGAGTGGGGGTGCCTGAGGAGCTCCACGAGGAGCAGCAGCGCTCCTTCGAGTCCACCCGCAAGGAACTTCACCACTTCTTCAGCCCATCGGTCTCGCTGAACCAAGTCAAATTACCCACAAATTTCCCCGACGAGGCAAAAAAATAGGGGCAGGCCGGAAGCCTACCCCTGTCAATTGGATCAAGTTGCGGGTTAGAAGTGAATCCGAAGTCCGAACTCCATATTGCGCGGAGTGTTGGACTGACCGGTGATCTGGCCGAAGCTCGTCGGGCTCGTCAAGCTCAGGCTGCTCGGATTGCTCGGCTGGAAGTGATTCAGGATGTTGGTGAACGCGAGGTAGAACGTCGCACCCACCTGCTCCCGATGGAGGCCGATGTCCTTGACAACGTTCATATCGACGTTCCAGGTCGGCAGCCCACGGAGGTTGTAATAACCGCCGCAGCTCGTGTCGTAACCGAGAACGCAGGGACGGAACTCGCCCCAGACCTGCGCCGGATCGCTGAACATCTGAAGGTAAGGCGTGCTGACGCGGCTGTTGACCACCTGAGTACCCTGCCATACGTTCGTGCCCGTGGCAGAACCGACGCCGTACTTGGCGCTGGTGGTGCCGGTGTACGGCTTAAAGCCAACCGCGTTTTCGCTGGTGGAGGTGACGTTGCTGCCCGCCGAATTGACCTCGCCGAAACCGCAAGTCGTGCAGCTTGTTTCGCTATAGCCTACCGCAGTGCCGCCGCCGCTCTGCGCGTAGAACAACGGCGAGAAGCTCCAACCGCCCAGGATGTGACCGAGGATGCCCTTCTGTCCGCGGAACACGTGCGGCTGGTAATACATGCTCAGGTTGTAGAGGAACTTGTAGTCGAAGTTCTGCGGACCGTAGCTGTCCTGGAAATTCCACAGATCCAGCGGCGTGCTGGAGCTGTTGTACTGGCCCAGCTCGCTGGTTCCGAGACTACGGCCATAAGTGAAGTTGCTGATGGCCGTCAGACCTTTCCAGTCCGTCATGCGAACGCTAACGAACATCGCGTTGTAGTTGCCCGATCCGAGGCTGGTGTTCATCCCGATCGACGTCGCCTGCGCGCCCAGGGTTGAGGGCTGGCCGGTGACGCCCGTCTGCGAGAACATCGTGCGGCCCAGAACCCAACCGGGGGTCTTGGACATTGCGTTCCACAGGTCGGTAACGGCCGTGTTCCTGATTGTTGAGGTGTTCTTGGTGGCCAGCGCCGCTGTGCAGCTCGAGAAGCCCTGGCAATAGGAGTTGTTCGGTCCGCCGAGCGCGTTTTCGATAAACGGCTGTGCGGAGACGTTCGCCGGAGCGACGCCGTTGAACACCATCTGCTGCCAGAGTTGTCCGAACGCCGCCGAGAACTGCTGTCCGCCCAACGTGGTCATAGTCGGAACGCTGTCCAGATTGACCAGCGAGTATTCGTTGCGCAGGATCTTGCCGATGTAGCCGACTTCCAGATGCACGCGCGATCCGATTTCACGCTGGATGGACAATGTGAAATTGTCGGTGCGGTCCGGGCGGAAGTTCGGGTCCAGAGCGTCCGGATCGACGGTCTGCGGATTGCCGTTGACGCCGGGGTAGAACGGCTGCGACAAAGTCTGTGAGGCTGTCGCCAAAGGAGCGGATCCGCCGTCGGTGCCGATGCGGAAGGCTGTCTTCGGGTCCGCCACACCGCTGCCGGCGCAGCTTCCGTTGCTGAGCGGGTTGATGCAGGCAACGCCCTGGAGCAATCCGGGTCCGAGTAGCGGAACCAGAACCAGATCGACGCCGTTCAGGCGGCCGTAGATGCGGCCGTAGCCGCCGCGAATGACCGTCTTTCCATTGCCGAAGACTTTACCCAGAATGCCGTCGCTGAAACGCGGATTCCACGCCAGCGAAGCGCGCGGAGCAAACTCCCCATAATACGGATTGTACGGGTACTTCAGGCCGGCGCCTACGTTGCGAACCAGCGTGAAGCCCAGCGTCGGCGTGTAACTGGTGCCCTGCAAAGCCGCCATCTGGCGTTGCGCGATGAAGTCCTTGGTGACGATCGGCTGGTTATTCGAATCCACCAGTTCCACCTGGCTGCCGTTGAGTTCATACGGCGGCATTTCCAGGTTGTAACCGAGGCCGTAAGTAATCGTCAGGCTCGGCTTGGCGTGCCATGTGTCATAGAAATAGACGGCGTAGCTTGGGATGATACTCTTGTCTGTCGCCGAAGCTCCCAGCGGCTGCAGATTGAGCTGCGGTCCGGAGCGGGTGTACATCACCTGCGTCGAACTGATCATACCGGTCAGCTCCGCATAGTACGTCTGATAGCTTGAAACCGAACTCGAGGCGACCGTGGTGGGTATGTACGGCGTAAAGCCGGAGCTGCTGAAGCCGGAGTTCTGCGAGAGGTAGCTGATCTGGTTATTGACGCCAGCGCCGTTGTCGGTGCGGGAGTGGTAATCGAAGTTCCGCTGGTAAGACCCACCGAAGCCGAACAGATGGTTGCCGTGCAAGAGAGTTAAGTCATCCTTCACGCTCTTGTCCTGACCGTCCCAGAAGCGCTGCCGGACGCTTTGCGTGTTGACGTTGTACGGAATCAGAGCCGAACTGCTTTCGCCGCCGATTTCGAGCGCGCCGCCGAGGCCCGGCAACTGCGCGGGACCGCCCTGGCTGCCCCACTGCCAGAACTGCCGCAGATAGCTGGCGACGAAGGTGTTGGTCATGCTCGGAGTGATGCTTGTGGTCATACCGGTGGTCCAGACGGAAGGCTGCTGCGGACGCGGAGCAACGGCGTACGGAACGCCAAACTGTCCGCCGAGCACGCCGCCGACATCCACCTGGTTGCTGGTGGCGTAAACGAGCTTATAGTCGCGATACGTGAGATACCAGTGCCACTTGTCGCTGAAGTCGTGGTCGACACGCGCGACGTAGTTGTTGGTCGTCTGCGGGGTGTTCAGAGTGCCCAGGAACTGCTGGGTGTTGTAGGTGTCGCCGCCAAGCAGGTTGTTGGCGTGCGGCATCTGCTTCTGCCAGATCTGGTTGACGATCGGGTTGATTCCGATGCCCCGCGGATCGCAGTTACCTGGACCGGCCGGGCATGTAGCCGGCTGGTACGTCACGCCGCCAACCGTCACCGGCTGCGGATTGATGTTGTACGCCTGGTACACGCCATTGGTGTCCGGAACCTGGATGATGCCGGCGCGCAGCATGTCGCTCGGTACCGTCTTCGTAAACAGGTTCTGGTTCGGGAACCGCATACCTTCGTAGTTCACGAAGAAATACCACTTCTTTCCGAGGAAATCCTTCGGAGTAAGCGGGCCGCCAAGGGCGCCGCCGAAGCGGTTGCGGTGGTTCGAAATGATCGGCGTATACGGCAGATGCGTCGCGCCGAAATTGAAGGGCGTGTGGTTGTTCGTCCAGCTATTCGCCGCACCCACCTTGGTATCGAAGTAATACCAGTAGCCCGCGCCGTGGAACTGGTTCTGGCCGCGCTTGGTCACCATCTGGATCTGCGCGCCCGAACTGTTGCTGAAGTCGCTGGTCTGGTTGGCGACCGAGACTTTGAATTCTTCGATGCTCTCTAACGGTGTCGGAATGACGCCGGAGGCAATCGTGTTGCCCTGGCTGCCGCCGAGACCGGAGTAGTTCTGCTGGTAGCCGGTAGTGTTGCCGGCCATATCGTCGGTGATGTTGCCGCCGTCCAGCGTGTAAGTGTTCGCATCCTGGTACGAACCGGCCGTGAAGCCTGACAGAGTTGTGGCCGGCTGCAGCACGGCGAGTGCTGTGACGTCGCGGCCCAGGTTCGGCAGCAACAACATGGTTTTGTTGTCGAGCGTGTTGCCGACGGTTGCGTTCATAGTCTGCAACTCAGCGCCCGCGGCGGCCGTGACTTCGACCGTCGTGGACGTAGTGCCGATCTTCATGACGGCATTCAACGTGAGCACCTGGCCGACTTGCACGTCCTGCGAATTTACCTGATAAGTTGAGAAACCCTGCTTCGTGAAGGTCACGTTGTACTTGCCCGGCGGAACGCTGGTGAAACTATAGCGACCGGCGTCGTTGGTCAAACCGGTCATAGCGCCGTTCGTGCCGATGTCGACCAGGCGGACTTCCGTGCCCGGAATAACGGCGCCCTGTTCGTCAGTGACCTGACCGGACACGGTGCCTACTGTCGATGTTTGTGCCCAGGCTGCGGTTGCGCCGAGAGCCAAAAATGCGGCCAGCGGCAACGCGAGCAACCCGGATAACGTCCAACCGTTACGGGAAAAACTAACCACTCCCATTGATCCCCTCCAAATTTACGTAGAAGAAGCCCTACATCTAACCCGAACGCAGGGAAAGTGAATATTGGAGGGATTCTATGCCCTACCCTCCAAAGAGTCAAGAAAAATCTTCTTTTTGCGGGTATAAGCACTGGCCGTTCTGGTACTTGCGGCCTTTACGAAGATTTGCAGTCCGCGGAGCCGGCGTTTCGTCCAATGTAGTGGAGGGTGAAACAGATGTTCAAAAAACTTGGATTTCCGATCGTCGCGCTGGCCGCACTGTTGTCTTTCGCGACACCGAAACCGGCTGACGCGCGAGTGCACTTCGGCATATCGATCGGCGGACCTGTTTATACCGCCCCCGTTGCTCCTTACGCATATTCTTATCCCTACGCTTACCCGGCCACACCGTACGTTGACCCGTACGCCTACAGCTATTCCTATCCCTACACGTATCCTGAGTACGTCGCGCCCTACGGAGTTTACGGCGGCTACTATGGCCACTGGGGCCACTGGGGCCACCGCGATTACGACCACGACCGCGACCGCGGCCATTTCGAACGCCACGAATTCCGAGGCGGCGGACACGAACGCGGCGGACATCGCCGGTAATTGTCCGTGAATTGTGGGGCAGGCGCTTCTCGCCTGCCCCTTCGTGTGTTTGCTCACATCTGGTGGGGCCGGAGCGCGGCACGACAGGAAGGATTCCAGTCGTCACGTCCGATTAACCTGCCGGGAGGCGGATCGTTACTTCAAGCCCTCTGGGCTCCCGGTTTTTGCAGACGACAGTCCCACGGCAAACTTCCACGCAGGATTTTACGATTGCTAAGCCTAGACCTGCTCCTCCGGTCTCCCTCGTTCTCGCGGACTCGGGGCGGTAGAACGGGGCGAACACTTCCCTGAGCTCGTTTTCCGGGAGACCGGGACCCGAGTCGGCAACCGCAATGGCCACGTGACGGCCTTCGCGTTCGGCGGAGATGGTGATGGGTCCGGCGGCGCCGGCGTATCGAATGGCGTTTCGGAGAACATTCGATACTGCTCTCAGCAGAAACGCTTCGTTGGCAATGGCAGCCAGTCCTTTGGGCACCGCAACTTCGATTTGCGCTTGCGCGAGAGCTTCGCGGGAGACGGCCTTTTGCGTCACTGCCGCGACATCCACCTTGGAAAGCGGCACCGCGGTCCCTTGGATTCCGGCTTTCGAAAATGAGAGCAGCTCATTGACGAGCGCGGACATCTCCTGCACCTCTTCGGCGAGAACGGCGACGTGCGGACGATCCGACTCTTCCGCTTTCTGCTCCAGGATCGCAAGGGCGAACTGAATTCTCGCGATGGGCGCGCAGAGTTCGTGCGCGATGTCGCCGAGGAAGCGCTTCTGATTGCGCACGAAGCTTTCGAGCTGCGCGGACATGCCGTTGATCTGCGCTCCGAGGTGGCCAAGCTCATCGGCGCGCGCAGCATCGACATGCACATCGAAGCGGCCCTGTGCGATCTGCGCCGTGGCGCGATCCATCTCCGCGATCGAATGAGTCAGTCCGCGGACGAAGGGAAGCCAGCAGAGTACGCATGCCGCAACCATCGCGACGGCGAGCGCCAGCCACTGGCGCCAATCAAAAAACAGGCTCGGATTGAACATCGAGGACGCGCGGAGCAGAAGCAGCGCGGGGCGTCCCTCGCCGTCCGGAGTGGGCATGCGCGCGCCGGCCCAATAAACGGTCGGATGTTCGGAGACGGCGACGAAGACCTGGTCGCGCGGAGGCGGCCGGCGTCCATCGCCGTGCAGTTTCTCCTGCACCGGCTCGGGGATCTCGGGCTGCGCTCCGGCGATCGCGTCGCCGCGCGGCGACAGAAGGTAAAAGGCCGCGCCGTAGCGGCGGCTGTAGGTTTCGAGAATGCGCGGCCACTGCTCACGGGGCGCAGCTTCGCAATCCATGCTGAAAGCGCCCGCGATCGCGGTGACGCGGTCGCGCGCTGAGCCGATGAGCAGGGACTCGCGACCGACGCGGAATTGCGAACGCGCGAAGACCAGCAGCACGAGCACGACGAGCGCCACGTTGAGCGCGGTGAGCCCGAGGAACTTTCGCGAGAGCGGCCAGCGTCTCATTCGCCGGGCTCCGGCCTCTTGAAGAGGTAGCCGACGCCGCGAATGGTTTCGATCCAGCGCGGAGATTTTGCATCGTCGCCGAGCTTCTTGCGAAGCGATGAGATGTGGACGTCTATGGAGCGATCGAAGGCTTCGAAATCGCGCTCGGCAACTTCGAGCAGCAGGCTTTCCCTGGTCTTCACGCGGCCGGCGGCGCGCGCGAGGGACAGGAGCAGATCGAACTCCTGGCGAGTGAGCGTCATCGCCTGCCCGTCGAGCGTGGCGCTGTGGGAAGCGGGGTGGATCACGAGTGCGCCGACGATCACCGGCGCCGTTTTCCGGTCCGCGACCTGCGCATGGGTGATGAGGCTACGGCGGATGACAGCGCGCAGGCGCGCCAAGAGCTCGCGCGTGGAAAATGTTTTCGGCAGATAATCGTCAGCGCCCATCTCCAGGCCGACAATGCGATCGGGCTCTTCGCCCCGCCCGGTGAGCATGAGAACCGGGACGCTGGAGTGAATGCGAAGCTGGCGCAAAACTTCGAAGCCGTCCATGCCGGGGAGCATGACGTCGAGAATGATGGCGTGGAAGGTTTCTGCGAGCGCGGCGGAAAGACCGGCCGGGCCGCTGTGGGCCATGCTGACGGCGTAACCCATGCCCTCAAGGTATTCCTTCACAAGGCGGCAGAGGCGCACGTCGTCTTCGACGATCAACAGACGCGCCGGAGCCGCTGCTTCGCTTGGCATTTCTCCTACTGTACCCACTCCCGGCGCAATTGTGTCCGCACTTTACCTTGGCTTAACAATTTTGGCGAAGCGGCAAACCGGAACTTAACATTCACGCCGCTAAATAGAGACTGCAAGGAGGGAAACCTTTGAAAAACACAATCGCATGCAGTCTCGTTCTTGCAGTATCGGCGGTACTGAGCGCTCAGACGGACCCGGGGGCGCGCACGGGACCAGCCCTGTCAGGGCGGCCGCTGGACAATTTGGCTCCGCAGGAGGCGCAGGCATTTCAGGGCGGGCTGCACAGCTTTACGGAGGTAGAGGATGTGGCGCAGGGGCTGGGGCCGCGCTTCAATTCGAATAGCTGCGCCTCGTGCCACATACATCCGTCGGTGGGCGGCACCAGTCCGGCGGTGAATCCACTGATCGCGGTGGCGGCGGCGAACGGGGCAGCGAATCAGGTTCCGCCGTTCTTACAGGCGAACGGGCCCGTCCGCGCGGTGCGCTTCAAGCGGACGGCGAACGGCCAGCCCGACGGAGGGGTACACAACCTGTTCACGATCAGCGGGCGCACGGACGCGCCGCCGGAATGTCAGATTGCGCAGCCGGATTTTTCGAACACCAATAATCTGGCGTTCCGGATTCCGACGCCGGCGTTCGGGCTGGGACTGATCGAATCGATCACCGATTCGGCTCTGCGCGCGAACCTGACGGCGACCCAGCAGCAGAGGCAGGCGATGGGAATCGGCGGCACGTTCAATACGAACGGCAATGACGGGACGATCACGCGGTATGGTTGGAAGGCGCAGAACAAGAGCCTGCTGCTGTTTGCGGCGGAGGCGTACAACGTGGAAGTGGGCGTGACGAACGAGTTATTCCCGCAGGAGCGCGACGAAACGCCGGCGTGCGCGACGAATCCGCTGCCGGAGGATCACGCGGGGCCGCAGGGTCGCCCGGCGGACATACTGGCGTTCGCGGATTTCATGAGGTATCTGGCGCCTCCGCAGCCAACGACGCCGACGGAATCGACCGCCAACGGCGCGGCGCTGTTTGCGTCGGTAGGCTGCGCGCTGTGCCATACAACGGCGCTGCGTACGGGTAACGTCGCTTCGGCGGCGCTGCGGAATCAGGCGGTAAATCTCTATTCGGATCTGGCGCTGCATCGTATGGGGCAAGCGTTGAACGACGGCATCACGCAGGGGCAGGCGCAGGGCGATCAGTGGCGGACGGCTCCGTTGTGGGGGCTCGGCGACCGCATCTTTTTACTGCACGATGGGCGGACTCAGGACTTAGCTCAGGCGATTGCGTTGCACGATAGCCAAGGGTCGGAGGCGCGTCAGGTGATTGTGAATTACTCGCGGCTGAGCGCGGGCCAGAAGCAGGACTTATTGAATTTCCTCCGGTCGTTGTAACCGCTCGCGAAGGACTGGAGGGAAGCGGGCGGCGTGACTTTGACCGGGTCAGGCCGCCCGCGATTCTTTTGGCCCTGAGTTACTTGTAAGTCACTCCGCCTTTCATAACGTAAGTTACTTTCGTTAGGGCGGAGATATCCTGCAGGGGGTTTCCTTGCACGGCTATGATGTCGGCCAGATACCCGGGCTTCAGTGCTCCAATGCTGCCTTCCCAGCCGAGCAGCTTTGCTCCGTTGAGGGTTCCGGCTTGGATTGCCGCCAGGGGCGTCATTCCGAATTTCACTAATAACTCGAACTCGCGCGCTTGTGTTCCGTGCGGGAACGGGCCTACGTCGCTGCCCACGGCCATCGGCACTCCCGCGGCGAGCTGCTTCTTGAACTGCTCGGCGTGGTAGCTGACCAACTGCTTCTCGAGAGCTTGCTGGGCCGCGGTAGGCGCCTTGTCCGCGAAGTACTCGCTGATGGCGAAGGTAGGGACCGCGAAAATTCCCTTCTGCTTCATGAGGCGCATGGTCTCATCGCTGAGCTGGTCGGCATGGTCGATCGAAACTACCCCGGCCCGCGCGGCGTAGAGCGTGCCTGGCTCGCCGGTTGCGTGCACGGCAACTCTCTTACCGGTGCGCGCGGCTTCCTTGACGGCGGCTGCGAGTTCCTCTTCCGTGTATTGATACGGAGTGTGGAACTGGCCATTGGCGAAGCGGTCTTTTCCGGTTTCGTAGATTTTGATGAAGTCGGCGCCCTCTTTGACCTCCTGGCGGATGACACGGACCAGATCGGCGGCATCGTTCGCGTAAGTGGCGTTGGAAAGAACGTGCTGCTCCGGGTTGAAGGTGTTGGCGTCTTCGTGGCCGCCCAGGATATCGATAGCGTTGCCGGAAACGCGGAGGCGCGGACCGGGGAACATGCCTTTATTAATGGCATTGCGGACGGCGGAATCGGCGGAGCCGGCGCCCTCGGTGCCCATGTCGCGCTCGGCGGTGAAGCCGGCCATGAGGTCGTCTTTGGCGGCCGAAACGGCGATGAGCGTGCGCTCGGGGACGCTTTCCTCGACCGTCTGCAGGTCTTCGGCGCCGGGATGCAGGAAGAGGTGGACGTGAGCATCGATCAGGCCCGGCATGAGCGTCCGGTCGCCAAGGTTGCGGATTTCGGCGCCGGCGGGATGCGAGACCTGCATGCCCACTTCGACGATGCGGTCGCCGCGCACAAGGATCTCGCCGGGCGTGAGGAGCTTGCCAGTTTCCACGTCGAGGAGCCGGTCGGCATGGAGCACAACAGTCCGCTGTTGTGCCGCAAGCGAACAGGCGATGAGGAACGCGAGGAAATAGCGCATCGAGGGAGATCGTATCACGCTGCATGTCATACTAAACGTTTCCAAATGTTTTCCTATTCCGATCGGGACCTTTACTGCGAACAGGTGCCGCTGGCCGACCTTGCGCATGCCTGCGGCACGCCTGTTTACGTGTATTCGAGCGAGACGATTCTGACGAATTATCGCGCTTATGACGCGGCATTCGGCGACGTTCCGCACACGGTCTGCTACGCCGTGAAGGCGAACTCGTCGCTGGCCATTTTGCGGCTGCTGGCGAATGAGGGCGCGGGGTTCGACATTGTATCCGGCGGCGAATTGTATCGCGTGCTGCAGGCGGGCGGCGACCCGGCGCGGGTGGTGTTTTCCGGTGTCGGGAAAACCGCCGCGGAAGTGCAGTATGCAATCGCGAACGGCATCCATGGCTTCAATTGCGAAAGCGAGGCGGAACTGGCGATGATCGATTCGCTGGCGGCGCGCGCCGGAGTAAAGGTGGGCTTTTCCATTCGCGTGAACCCGGACGTGGACGCTTCGACGCATCCTTACATTTCGACGGGGCTGAGCCAGCACAAGTTCGGCATCGATATCGGCGAAGCGGAGGGCGTGTACGAGCGCGCGCGGCGGTTCGGGCATCTGGCGGCAGGAGGCGTGAGCTGCCACATCGGCTCGCAGATTCTGGATCCGAGTCCGATTCTGGAGGCGGTGGATAAAGTGCTGGCGCTGGCGGCGCGGCTGCGCAATGCGGGGAGCCCGATCAAGCATGTGGATGTGGGCGGCGGCCTGGGCGTGGCGTATCACGAAGGAGAAGAAGCGCCCCGCATTCCGCCGTTCGTGGAGCAGTTGCGGGAGCGCATCCGCAAGAGCGGCTTCGCGGTGATGGTGGAGCCGGGACGGAGCATCGTGGGTCCGGCGGGCGTGCTGCTGACGCGCGTCTTGTACCGCAAGAAGAATGGCGACAAGGAGTTCATTATTGTGGATGCAGCGATGAACGACCTCATTCGTCCGTCGCTGTATCGCGCGCATCACGACATTATTCCGGTGCGGCGAAATGCGCTGCCGGAAGTGACCGCGGACGTGGTGGGTCCGGTGTGCGAGACGGGCGACTTTCTGGCGCGCGACCGGAAGATGGCCAACGCGATGCCGGGCGATTTTTTGGCGGTGTGCACGGCGGGCGCTTACGGATTCGCGCAATCGTCGAACTACAATTCGCGGCCGCGCGCTGCGGAGGTGCTGGTGGAAGGCGGCAAGTATCGCGTGATCCGGCGGCGGGAGACGTTCGACGATCTGGTGAGGGGAGAGTCGCTGTGATCGAGCCGGCTCGGTATACGGCGTATCGTGCGGCGGGGCCCATTACGGTGGACGGCCGATTGAACGAACCTTCGTGGCTGGCGGCGCCGAAATCGACTCCGTTCGTGGATATCGTAACGGGCGAGGCGGCATGGTTCGATACTCGAGTGGCGATTCTGTGGGACGACGACAACCTGTACTTCGGATTTTGGGCGGAGGAGAACGACGTCTGGGGCACGATGACGCAGCGCGATTCGAAGATTTGGGAAGAGAACGATCTGGAAGTGTTCATCGGCGCTAAGGACGCTTATTACGAGTTCGAGATCAATTGTCTGAACACGGTGTACGAGGTGTTCTGGATCTGGAAAGACATCCTGCAGCCGGGGTCGCGATATTTCGGACGTCCGGAGTTCGACCCCGCGACGCAGCGGACGATGGTGCTGGACGGCGTCGGCGGGCACGTGCATGAGCGCGGCGAGCGATGGGGGTTCCTGGACTGGGACTATCCTGGACTACGCAGCGCCGTACATGTCGATGGCGTGGTGAACTCGCGGACCAGGACGGATCGTGGATGGACGGCGCAGCTGGCGCTGCCCTGGAACGGGTTGGTGGATCTGGCGGATGGGCGCGCATTGCCACCGAAAGACGGAGATGTGTGGCGGATCGACTGCTCGCGGTTTGAATGCATCGGCCGGAATGGTGAGTTTCTCAATCCGGGCGTTGGATGGACGTGGAACCGCCACGGGCATTACGATTCCCACATCCCGGAAGTGTTTCCGTACGTGACATTTTCGGATGCGGTGGTGCAGACGAAGCGAGCGTGAAAGAGCGCCCTACTTTGTCTTTCCGATCTGGTAGAGGTAGATGGTTCTTTCGACGTTGCCGGTCTTAATGATTACGGCTTCGGCAGGCTTCCAACCTTTGATGGGGAACTGATTGGACACTACTCGTGAGCCGGCGCGCATCTTCTCCAGCTCCGGCTTCAGTTTTTCGTTGCTGAGAGTGGTGAAGTACATCGTCACCACATCGGCATCGCGCAGGTCTGTGCGGAGGGCGCTGCCGTGCACCATGCGGACCCGGTCTGCGAGGCCCAGGGCCTTGATCTTCTGCTCGGTCTTATAGCAGAGGTCGGGCTGGATTTCGATGCCCACAGCCTTTGCTCCGAACATCTGGGCGGCTGTGATGATGACGCGGCCGTCGCCGGCTCCGAGATCGTAAACAGTCTCGCCGGGCTTCACTTTGCCGACCTCGAGCATTCGTTCGACAATCGCTTGCGGCGAGGGGATGTACGGCGCCAGGTTTTCGGCCGGCCCAAACTGCTGGCATTGCGCCGGCAGGGCCGCCAGCGCCAGCAGCACTAGACTGTAAGCACGCATTAATTAATTGCCGAGGGTGCGTTTCCGCTTCCCGTTCTCCCGAATTTGAATTTTACAATACGGCCCATGATGTCGCTCCAGGCGAAGAAAAGGTCCCGCGGACGGGAGATGGTGAATTCAACGCCTTTCAGGTAGCGAACGCAATTCCCAATCGCATCCCGCCAGGGGTTTACCTGCGGGTTGAGATTGTAGTTCATATAGAACACTGGGAATTTGACGTCGCTGAGCTGCTTCATGGTTTCAGGAGAGATCTGGTTATCGAGCATCACCTTTGGGCCGGCGAAGATGACGGCATCGGGTTGCTCTTTAGAATCTTTAACTTCGCTCTTGAGCAGGTTGGCAAGGAAATCGGTGTCGCCATGCTTGTCGCTGAGGCGCTTGAGATCGACGGTGCCCAGATTCAGCGACTTGAGCGCGTTGCCGAGCGCGGGAAAATCGATCTGCGAGGCATCTTCCTGCTTGTAGATGACGCGCTGCTCCTGCATGTTGAACGCGATGATCGAAAACCGACCGATGCGCGGCTCGCGTGCGATACTGCGGAGAATCGAGATCAGGGCGTTAGTGTCCAGCGGTTTCAGAGCGGCGGAGCCGGCGTCTTGCGGCGCGAAGTTGATCATCACCTTGACGTTCAGCGGCTTGTCTTTATCGTCGCGCTGGATGGGAGGTTCCTGCTTGAATGGCTCGGCGTCGCTGGCGCGGATCACCAGCGGTTGGATATCGAGCGCCATCTGCTTGTCATTCTTCGGAAGGGCCGCTTCGATATCCCAGTGCGAGGAGCAAACACGCTCGGAGCGGTCCCGCATGAGCCAATCGATGTGGTACTTCCCCTCCCCTACGTTGAATTCGCCCTGTAGGTACGCAGGACCTTTTTCGTCGTCATCGATAGCGGGCACGGCTACATGCTGTGAGAAGTAAACAGGCTCGTCAGGGTGGCCGTCGGGCGTAACGCGGAAAACCATAGTGAGCTGATTTTCGCTGCCGGCGAGCTCTTTGAGCGGCACGCCGACGTCATAGCCGGAATGGAACTTGAGATCGAAACCGAGATTCGGTTTGTTCGGGGTTACGACGCACGGCAGGTCTTTGCGCGCATCCTGTGCTTCGAGGATTGCGGCATCTGTAGTAAAAAGCCGGACCGAGCCACCGGGCGCGGCTGGAGTCATGAGTTCCTGCGCGGGTAGTACTGCGGCGGAAAACATCGCCACGAGACTGCATCCGATCAATGACTTGGGCACCATCGCCTTTGCCGTGAGCATGCACCGTACCAGTGTCGCAGTCGTACAGTAACCGGCTGTTATCGTATTATGGACCAATTTTCTCCTAACGCAAGTCGCAAAACGCAGCGGTTCAGTAAGGTTAGCGGCACGCGGCTGGGGGAAATTGAAACAATTTACTATAGAAAGTACCGCGACTCGTATGTTCAGCATGGATCAGACGAATACCCAAGGCGAGGTGGTTCCATCGGCGGAAGGGTTGCCGCAGGATGTGATAGTCAGCCCTGACACGAGGCGTGAACTGCGCATTCCACCAGGACAGACACGCACGAAGAAGTGGCCGATCCTGGATGCGAGCGGACCTCCGGAGATCGACTTGGCGGCGTGGAGTCTCGGGATCGGTGGTCTGGTAGGAAAAGAACTCCACTTGAGCTGGGAAGAATTTATCCGGCTGCCGCGAACGAAGGTCTTTTCCGATTTTCACTGCGTGACCCGGTGGAGCAGGCTGGGCAACCTGTGGGAAGGTGTGAGCACGCGCGAGCTGCTGCGGTTGGCGGGCGGAGCCGCGGCGAGAGCGGCGTTCGTGCTGGTGCGCGGCTTCGATCGCGGTTGGACGACGAATCTGCCCCTCGCGGATTTTCTGGCGGAGGACGCCCTGGTGGCGACGCACCACGACGGCGAGCCGATCTCCGCGGAGCACGGCGGCCCGGCGCGGCTGATCGTTCCGCGATTGTACGCCTGGAAGAGCGCCAAGTGGATCGCGGAGATCCACCTCATGGAAAAGGATCGGGCGGGGTTCTGGGAGGCCAACGGCTACCACATGCGCGGCGACCCGTGGTCGGAAGAGCGGTACGGCTGGTAATTACGCGCCCGCCCCTATGGCTTCCCACATTCCGCGGGTGTGGACAATCTCCGGAGCGAAACGGAACGCGGCGAGGGCGGACCGCACCTCGGCGACATGCGGCTCATAGGCCGGGAATTCGACAATGCTCACGGCATGATCGTGCCGGATTTCCGGGTTGATGGGGAAGGACACGCTTGCCAGCGCTTCGAGCAGCGACTCGAGGTGGCGCGCATCCACGGTGATGGAAACAGAAACCAGAGCCCCTTCGCTGCTTGCCAGCGGGGCTGTTGGCCAGACGCTCATTTGTTACCTCCGCATCTGGCGAAGGGGCCGCTCAAATAAAAAACCCTGGAGCCAAAAGGCGTCCAGGGTCGAGATGTTTTGAACAGACCGACTCGCCTTTAGCACTTTTTTTCGTGGTTGCAATTCGCCGGGCCCGGTGAGCCCTAAATCAATCCACGTGCAACTTTAATGTACCACTCAGGGGGTGGTGGGAGCAACATCTTTATATGCTCCAAGCCCACGGCCGGCTACCGCTGGCCGCTACCCCGGCGCGATTTCCGTGATTTCGAGCTCAAGCAGAGCTCCGCACTTCGCGCATACGGCGCCACCATCCTCAGCGAGATAGACGGCGATGGAGTCGCACTTGATGCAGGCAGCAGTGGGGTCGGCTGCTTCGGGGAGAGGGTCGGGAGGAAGGACGCCCGTGGCGACCCCACCCCTTGCCTTGGTAACAGGCTCGAACGTTGTTCCGCAATTCGAGCACACGTGGTTGTAGCAGCAGTTGGGTGTGCAGCTATAGAACACATCCTTCGAGCCGCAGACCGGACACGCGATTTCCAGTTTTCTGGTGCGCACCCCTACTGTTTGGGCGCCGTCGGCGCCGGGGCGGCGGTGCCGAAGAACTCAGGGTCCATGACGACCGGGCTCTTCTTCTGAAGGTCGTCCATGGACTTCTGGGCCTGCTCGGGCTTGAGCTTGGTTTCCAGTTCGCCTTTTACTTCATCGAAGCTCTTGGCCTGGTAGGCTTCGAGCTTGATGATGTGATAGCCGAACTGGCTCTTCACCGGTTCGGAAATCTGCCCAGGCTTGAGAGCGAAGGCCGCCTGCTCGAAGGAAGGGACCATCTGGCCGTGATGGAAGAAGCCGACGTCACCGCCGTTGGCAGCCGAGCCGGTATCGTCGGACTCCTTGGTAGCGATTGCTGCGAAATCGCCGCCGCCTTTGAGTTGCTTCTCGATGTCCTGCGCTTTGGCGAGAGCTTCGGCGTCGGTGAGGTCCTTCTCGCCGGGCTTTACCGGGACTTGCGAGCCCTGGAAGCGGATCAGGATGTGGCGGGCGTGGACCTGCTCAAACTCGGACTTGTGGTCGTCGTAGTATTTGTGGAGCTCGGCGTCATCCACCTTCGCTTCCTTCGTCAATTCCGAGTAAGCGAGGCCGGCGAGAACGTTGTTCATCTCAAACTGGCTTTGCGTGCGGAAGGCGTCAGTCTTATCGAGTCCGCGGCGCTTGGCTTCGTCGGAGAGGACGATGAGCTTCACCAAGTTGTCGGCAAGCTGCTTGCGTGCGGGGCCGCGGTACATGGCTCGGACCTGTTCGGGGAGAATCTCGATGATCTGGTCGAACTGCGCGGAGGTGAGCTTCACGCTGCCCACAGTGAGCACCACACGATCGGGGGGGACGGTGGCTCCAACCTTAGGGCCTTCCTGGCTGAGCGTTACGGTCGGGGTCGGTACCGGGGTCGCATTTTGCGGCTTGGAACTGTTGGGGGGAGGGGTTTGCGCCAGCAGGCAAGCGGCCGGACACACGAATAGCATGGTGCGGAAAAACGTCATGTTGTTATGATACCAACGCCCGGCGGCAGGTTTCGGCGATAGTGGCCAAATCACCCGACGATCTCGCTGAGCCGTCGAATCGTGTTCCAGTTCCGCACGGTGCCGGCCCCCAACCGCTTGGATCCGAGAACCGGCATCAGCCGCGACCGGTTCACTTCCCCAGGGAAATGCACCCACAGATCGCCATCAACCGCTTTCACCCGCTCACCCATGATCGCGTATCGCGTCAACGCCGCTACGGAATCGCCGGCGATGGGCTGGCGCATGACTCGCACGATCACTCTGGAGCCGTCTGCCGCCGATTCCGCGGCAAAGGGATTTCCCGCCGCCATCCGCAGGAAGCGCGCAGCCGGCCGGACAATCGTATGGACCCGCCGCCCAAAGCGGAGCTCGAAAGCATCCTCCAACTCCGCCTCGAGAGCGCCGGCACCCCTGCGAGTGGTCTCAAACACCGCGTTCCCGGTCGAGATGAACGTCCGTGCATTCTGAAATCCCAGACTTTCGATCATCGAGCGCCACTCCGCCATTTTGAGCCTTCCGTTTCCGGCAATCCCGATACTATAGAGAAGCGCGACGTAGGTTGCAGCCACTTTTGTAATTCTCCACGCGGTGTGGCTGCGAATCAACTGACGATCGCAGCCGGGAGGCCCATAAGGTGACCGCAACTGAAATTCAGACTCGCTTCGGCATACCCGGAGTTCTCCGTTGGGAAGAGACGCCTGGCGGCCTGACTCGCGGTGTGATCTCCGGACCCGAAGCCGACGCAGTAGTCTACTTGCACGGCGCGCACGTGACGGCCTGGACGCCGGCCGGTCACGAACCTGTACTTTTCACCAGTTCCCGCAGCCGCTTCGAGCCCGGAGTGCCGATACGCGGCGGTGTGCCGGTCTTGTTCCCGTGGTTCGGACCGCGATCCGGCGCTCCCGGCGCACCGCTCCACGGTTTCGCACGCATCGTCGAATGGGACTTGGAAAGCGCGCGGCTGCGCCCTGATGGCTCAGTGGAAGTCAGCATGACTGCGGGACCCACGGACGGCACCCGGGCCTTGGGCTTCGATGCATTCCAACTCCGCTTCCGCGTCTCCGCCGGCGCGGCGCTGGCGATGGAGTTGGAGGTGCGGAACGAGTCGCAATCGCCGCTCCACTTCGAGGAGGCACTTCACACATACTTCTCAGTGGGTGACATTACGAGCGTCAGCGTCCGCGGTCTCGAAGGAACAACCTGCGTCGACAAAACGGATGGCTTCACGCGCAAGCAGGTGCAAGGCCCGATCCGCATCGCGCGCGAGACGGATCAGGTACACCTGAACACAACAGCAGCCTGCGAAATCCACGATCCCGTCCGGCAGCGTGTGATCACGATTGAGAAGGATGGATCGCAAACCACCGTTGTATGGAATCCGTGGATCGAGAAGAACCGGACCATCGCCGATATGGCGCCTGACGACTGGCGAACGATGCTGTGCGTCGAGACCGCCAACGCCCTCGACAACGCCATCGAGCTTCCCGCGGGCGGAGTCCATCGGATGCGCGCGGCGATTCGGGTCCGGTAAGGCTTCCGGCTGAGCTCGACTCGGGCGCGCTAGGCGCGCCTGGTACCGGCCTGGAGGCCGGCAACTACCAAATCTACTTCCAGCGTGTCTCCGTTTAAGGTCAGACGGACAGCGAAGGCTCCGGCGGGTAAGCCGGCGGGCGGCAGCTCGTCGCGTTCCAGGCACTTGATCAATACGCTCGGATCGTGCGTGAAATGAACGATAGCGGAGTGCCCGCAGACCGAACTTCGCAATGTCTGTATGAGGTCCCAGGCTTTGGATTCATAGCGGAAGACCTCCGCGGCGTACTCCACATCGAGCTCGCCGCTCGACAATTTCGCGTCGAGGAACTGCGCGAACGCTCCGGCTTCTCCAGTCAGTTGATAATTGCCGGGGCGGTGCACGCTCCAGAGTTCGTCGAGCAGACCTCGAAGGTGCGGCTTGAGCAGCGAGCAGGTGAGCGGGAACGCATCTGCAATCGGGGCAAAACGGTTGGCCCGCGCCAAGGTGCAATTGACCGACATTCCCCGCTGCGAGACCACCGCGAGGAGCCGGCCCGCTTCGACTCCACTCAGGCGATAACCGGACAGCGCCGGCGCGCCCTTTCGAAGAACGGCGGCCGCGAAAACCGGGTTCAGGGTCATGTCACAGAGGGCGCGCTGGAATTCCTGAAGGGACATAATCAGGCCGCGGCGGCGGCTACAGCCAATACATCCCGGGCGCGTGCAAGCTGCCGTAGAACACCTTCGGTGCGCAACAGCGGCCACGTGGATTCGTGGAATTCGAATGTTACGCCGCGCAGGTTGGGACATCGCGGCGCGGCATAGGAGAGCAGATCCCAAACAGGCTCCGCCACCGGTCCGGTATGAGAATCGGTGTAGCAGCCCATCATTTCGCTGCCGCCGGCGACATGCATTTCGATTACGCGGGACAGATCCAGGGAATCGAGGAAGGCCGTCGCGTCGAACCCGTGATTGCGCGAGTTGGTGTAGACGTTGTGCAGGTCGAGCAGCAGATGGCAGCCGGAGCGCCGGGCCAACTCGTTCAGAAACTCCGGCTCGGTGAGATCCTCTTCCGGGAAGGCAAAGTAACTGACATTGTTTTCGAGGAGAAATGGGCAGCCTAATATATCGCGGGCAGCTTCTATGCGAGGCTGGAGTAAGTTCAGAATTTCGCGGTCGTATGGAACGGGGAGCGCGACTCCGGCATTCGTCTCATGTCCGGCGCCGATCCGGCTGAAGGAAAGGTGCTCACTTACCCAGGGAGAGTTATAGCGCTTACGCCAGCGGGCTAACTGGAGTAAGTACTGCTCATCGAACATTTCGGCGCTGCAGATGGAGAGTCCAATTCCGTGCAGCACCACCGGCAGTGAGAGTGAGGCCGAAGCAAGAACGGCTTCGCCGGCCGCAGTCTCTTCGAAACGCGAGGGCGCGCCGGTCCCGTTGTCGATCCAGAAGCGGTCGGGAATCACCGCCAGATAGTCGAGCGCCTCCTCGTGCTCCGTAACAAAATCAGCTAATGCGGGGTTGAACAGCACGCCAACCCCGCACGTTACCGTTTGGCTACCCAACGGCGGCCTTCTCCAGATCGACCTGCATCACCTCTTCGAACCGCTGCCGGATATCCCAATCGAGTCCGGAAATGCAAGCCGGACAGGCTTTCAGACCCAGGCGCTTCAGCAGGTCCGCATTGCGGGTCACGTTCTTCTGTAGGGTGGCGCCGGCGGCGGCAAGAGAAACCGACGCATCGACGTAAACAGTGGCATGAGGCCGGCCTGAGGGGCCAGCCTTACTTAACATAATCTCAACCTTACTCATTTCAGCATCCTCCCGAGCTTAAGTTAGGATATCTGACCTATGCTAGTGAGATTGTACGTACCAATCAATAGAAAACTCCGCTGCTTTGACTTAGTAAGTCATAGCGGCGTACGGTTCGGAACCAAAATCGAAACGGTCCAGGGTTTGTCCCCCGATGGATTCACCCGAAAGTTCAGGTATCTACCGATCGAATGGATTGCCCTCCGGCTTCCAATCGCCGTCAGCCGTCCCATAAGGACTCGCCACCACTACGGTGTAGCCGTCCGGATCGCGCATCCAGCACTCCCAGTGATTTGGACCGCCATCGCCTGCCGGCGGATTTCGATGCTTCGGCAGTACCATCTCCACTTGCATCTCCTGCGCCCGCTGCATGATTCCATCGAAGTCTTCCACCTCGAACCAGAGCAGGACTCCGTTACCATACGGCCGGTCGTCGCAATTTCCGATGGCGCCGTGGTGGTGATCGGACTGGAAGCTGTGTAACTGCAGAATCAGTTCGCCATTCCAAACCAACTGATCGTAAATACGTCCGCCGTGATTGCTCCGGCACGCGAGCAGCCGGCAATACCACCGGCTGCTCGCTTCCACGTCAGATACTGCAATGAGAGGTTGGGGGCGCATTCCACTAACATACTGCACCGGACTGGCAAAATCTTGCAACTTGCGCTTAGCTCTTGCAACCGCTTGCAGTCTGGAGTAGGCTATACCCAACTCACTTCGACGTAGGGGTATCATGAACGCACGCGGATTCATCTCCATCACCACTCTCTTGTTGTGCGCAGCATTGCATGCGCAGATCAATTCCACATCCAGCTTGTCCGGGGTTGTTGCCGATTCCACCGGCGCTCTGGTGCCGAATGCCGCGGTGGCTGTGCAGAATAGCGGCAACGGAACAACCTTCGATACGACGACGGGGAACAACGGCAGTTTTACAGTGCCATCGCTACCCGCGGGCACGTATGCGGTCAGCGTGAAGGCGGCCGGATTTAAAGAGGCTCGCATTCCGGGGATCGTTCTGGAAGTCGGAATCCCGACGAACATTCATGTCAAGCTCGAACTCGGCGAACAGACCGATACGGTCACGGTGCAGGCGGAAAGCGCCGTGCTGCAAACGCAGAGCTCCGCCGTCACTACGACGCTCGCCGGCCGCCAGATCAACTCCCTGCCGCTGGTGTCGCGCGAGGCTCTCGACCTGGTGCTGTATCTTCCGGGTGTGACGACGCCCGGCCGGCCACGAACCTCGACCGTGGACGGCATGAGCAAGGCTGCCATTAACATCACGATGGACGGCATCAACGTTCAGGACAATCAAGGCAAGTCCGGCGACGGCTTCTACACGTATGTCCGGCCGCGAACGGATGCGGTGGAGGAAGTCACCGTGTCGGCGGGCGCGGCGGGCGCGGAAAGCAGCGGCGAAGGCGCGGTGCAGATCAAGTTCGTCACGCGCTCGGGCACGAATCAGTTCCACGGCAGCCTGTACGAGTACAACCGCACGCCGTTTCTGGCAGCGAATTACTGGTTCAACAACCGCAACCTGCCGGCCGATCCATCCACCGGAAAGGCTCCCAAGACGCGCGTGCTGCTCAACCAGTTCGGCGGCCGTCTGGGCGGCCCGATTCGCATACCGCACCTGTTCAACGGCAAGGATCGCGCCTTCTTCTTCGTGAACTATGAAGAATTCCGGCTGCCGGAAGAAGGGCTGCGCACACGCAACATCTTCGATCCATCGACGCAGGCGGGAGTTTTTCAATACGTCACCGGCGGCGGCGTGCAGCGGGTCAATCTATTGAACCTTGCGGCGGCGAACGGTCAGGTTTCCACGATCGACCCGACCGTCGGCCGGCTGCTCTCCGATATCGCGGCCACAACGGTCAACGGCGGCGTGAATCCGTCTTCCGACCCGAATATCGACAGCTTCAGTTTCATCAATAAAGGCGGTCAAATCCGGCGCTTCAGCACGGTAAGATTCGACTACAACGTCAACTCGAAAAATAGCATCGAGGCCTCCTGGAATTATCAGAAGCTCGGCTACACCGGGCAGGGCGTCGACTTCCTGAACAATTCCGACCCCGCATTCCCGGGGTTTCCAAACAAGGCCGACATCCCGTCGATTCGCTTCTCCGGCGTGCTGGCATGGCGCTCTACCTTCACTACCCACATCGTTAACGAATTGCGCGCGGGCTTGCAGGGCGGCACGATCGATTTCTTCCCGGAGGTCAACATCGGCCAGTTCACCGGTCCGGTGGCGAACCAGCAGGGATTCAATCTCGGCATCGGCGCCGCGGGAATTACCAGCGCCACGGTGCAGAACGCGCCCAACCGCCACAACACCCCGGTGAAGCAGGTGAATGACACGTTGAGCATCACGCGAAATGCGCACAGCCTTTCTTTCGGCGGCGCCTTCACGGAAGTGACCTTTTGGAACTACAGCCAGACCGCGGTGCCCAGTATCACATTCGGCACGGACAGTACGGATCCCGCATCGGCGATGTTCACGGCGGCGAATTTTCCGGGTGCATCGTCGGCGCAATTGAGCGCGGCGAGTAACATCTACGCGGTGCTGACCGGACGGGTGACGGCGATCACGGCAAATGCGCTGCTCGGCGAAACCACGGGGCAGTATGTTTATAACGGCCCCGCAGTGCAACGGCTGCGGCAGCGGGAAGGCGGGCTCTTCGCGCAGGACACGTGGCGAATCTCGCCCACACTGACCGCGACGATGGGCTTGCGCTGGGAGGTAGAATTCCCCTTCGTGCCGCTGAACAGTTTGTACACGCAGAGCTCCTATGCGGGCCTGTTCGGAATTTCCGGCGCAGGCAATCTGTTCAAGCCGGGAGTGCTCACGGGGCAGACCACGCAGTACGTTCCGCTGAAGACCGGCGAGGCGGCGTATGGCACGCAGTGGAAAAATCTTGGCCCCTCGTTAGGCCTCGCCTGGACTCCGAATGTGGATGGCACGTTCCTGACATGGCTTCTCGGCAAGGGCGGCCACTCGGTATTGCGAGGCGGCTACTCGGTGGCGTTCAACCGCGAAGGAATTTCCGCTCTGCAGGCCCTTTCAGGCAACCCCGGCTTAACCATCACGGCGTCGCGGAATCTTACGCTCGGCAATCTGGTGACCGGTTCGGCCGGCGATACCCTGCCGCTGTTGCTGCGGCAGACCAACCGGCTCAATCCGCCGGCGTTCACCGCCACACCCTCATTTCCTCTTACCGGCGCGGTGACGGACAACGTGAACGTGATCGACCCGAACCTGAAGATGCCGTATGTGCAGAGCTGGTCTTTCGGTCTACAGCGCGAAGTGACGCGCAATACGGTGATTGAGGTGCGGTATCTGGGCAACCACGCGCTGCGCCCCTGGACCACCATCAATTACAACGAAACGAACATCGTGGAAAATGGTTTTCTCACGGAGTTCAAAGAGGCGCAGCAGAATCTGGCGGCCAACATAGCCGCCGGACGCGGCTCCACATTCAAGTATGCCGGGCCGAATACCGGCACCTCTCCACTGCCGATCACGCTCGGATACTTCAGCGGAGTGGGCGCCGCGCAGGCGGCCGACACCACAAAGTACACATCATCGTTGTTCAGCAACTCCACGTACGTGAACACGCTGGCGGCGAACAACCCGGCGCCGTTCACATTCGTGAGCAGTCTCACCGGGAACGCGGGGCAGCGCGCCAGCGCACTGGCGGCGGGGTTGCCCGCGAACCTGTTCGTCGCCAACCCCGACAAGTCGCGCGCCAACCTGCTCACCAATTTTGGAGGCAGCACGTACAACGCGGCCACCGTCGATGTGCGGCGCAGATTCGCGAATGGCATGCTGTTCGATGCGAACTACACCTTCACGAAGGCCATGTCCGGCCTTTTTGAGACGCTGCGCGAGGGTCCGGTGAAAGCGGTGAGTCCGTACGGCATCGTTCACGGGTTTAAGCTGAACTGGATTTACGAGCTTCCGATCGGAGCGGGAAGGCCGTTGCTCGGCAGTGCTCACGGCGTGCTGAATCAGATCATCGGCGGTTGGGCGATCAATGGAACGGGACGCGTACAGAGCGGCGATCCGTTCAATCTCGGCAATGTGCGGCTCGTCGGGATGACGCGCAACGACCTGCAGAGCGCCGTTGGCATGAACTTCAACGATGGCGCGCGGATCGCGTATTTCCTGCCGCAGGACATTATCCAAAACACCATCAAAGCGTTTAACACGAGCGCGACGAGCGCGAATGGATACGGCAGTGCGGGCGCGCCAACGGGCCGGTACATCGCGCCCGCCAACGGGCCGGGATGCATCGAGGCGTTTACCGGGCAGTGCGGCGGCACGCAGCTTGTGTTGTACGGACCGCATTTCACGCGCTTCGACATAAGCGCCGTCAAGAAGTTCCGCGTCAACGAACACGCCAACGTGGAATTCCGCGCCGAGTTTCTGAATGCGTTCAACAACATCAACTTCATCGTGGGGAGCGCGCAGAACGATACCAACTCGGTGACGAATTTCAGCAGCCAGTCCTTCGGCCAGGTAACAAATGCCTACCAGGATACTTCGACCACCTACGATCCGGGCGGGCGCCTGATTCAGTGGGTGCTGAGGATTAATTTCTGATTCGCGCCTGCGGCCGGTCGGGAGACCGGTCGCTACTGTCAGCTAGGCGGGTTCGACTACGGCGGACATGCTGCCTTTGCTTCGCTCCAAACGCCAGTCCGGACCATAGGCGTGGATCTGATCTCTGGCGAACTCTGCTTCGGATAGTTCACAGGTAATCAGCACCGTCCGGCCTCGCCGGTCGACTTCCTCGGCATGCCGGTATGCCTGCTCCAGCGAGAAGATGAAGATCTTCTGGAGCATCTCGATGACGTAATCGTAAGTGTGGTCGTTGTCGTCCAGCAGGACGACCCGGTAGAGCGGAACGAGCCGGTCCTGTTCGAGGTATTCGGTCTCGGGAGTAGCTGCTGGCCGTGCCATGCTTCCGCACCCCTAGTCTACAACGTGCCCACCGACTTCCGGCGTGCGAGACCGCGCGTCTTCAACGGCAAAGTAGCGGTAAAACGGGAACCCTGGCCGGGGCGGGCGTCCCACTCAGCGGCGCCGCCGAGTTCGCGCATGCGCCGCGCCATGCTGGTGAGACCTTCGCCTTCATACTTGCGATGAGCATCAAAGCCGTGGCCGTTATCGATCACGGTCAGCCGCAGCGCGCCTCCATCCCGTTCCAGACGCACAACCGCGGCGGTCGCTCCCGAGTGCCTCGCCACGTTGTTCACTGCTTCCTTGAATACGAGATAGAGAGGGCGGCGCGCCTCCATGGGGACCGTGAAATCCGCACTGAGCCCCTCGGATTCGAATTTCAGCTCGATGTCGGCGCCGGCCAGCGTGTCGCCGGCGAAGCGGCGCATACGATGCACCAGCGCGTCAAAACGGTCGTGGCGCGGATTCACTTCCCACACGATATCGCTCATGTCCTGCACAAGCCCGCGCGCGGTTTCGGCGATATCGTTGAGCAGGCGCGGCTCGGACTTGCGGCGCGCCACCTCGCTCAAAATGGAGATCTGGGTGAGGCTCGCGCCGATATCGTCGTGCAGATCGGTGGCGATTCGCGTTCGCAGGCGTTCCATCGCCAGAAGGTGGCGCACACGATACTCGTACAGCGATTTGACCGCCCCGGCAAGCACGGCGGCGGCAAGCGTCAGAAACCACCAGCGCCGCCACAGCGGGGTTTCCACAAACAGATCGAAGCGAGCGGGTTCCAGGCTGACCTGCCCATCGGGGTTGACGGCGCGGACCTCGAAGAGAAAGCGGCCGCTCGGCAGCGACGCATAATTGACCGTCAGGGAATCGCGCGGCTCGCTCCAATCGCGATCCACGCCGTTGAGCCGGTATTGGTAGCGAAGCGATTCCACACTGCGCAGGTCCACGGCGGCGTATTCGATCTCCACCTGATTGCGGTTGGAGGCGAGGTCAAGGGAAAGGTGGCGCGCGCCCTCCCAAGGCACGGGAACATCTTCACCGCGAACTCGCACGCGCGTGATGTAGACTGGCCAAGGCGCGGAGCGGGGCGCGTGTTCGGGGTCGAACTCGGAAAGTCCCCGCAGTGTTCCGAACCAGATATGCCCGCGGCGGTCGCGATGCGCCGTGTTCGGCTCGCTATCGGGGAGGCCGTCGGCGGTCGTGAAGTGCCGGATGGGCGCACGGCCCACGGGGGCCGCGGGATCGATGCGGTCGATGCCGCGCGCGGTGCCCGCATATATGTAGCCCGCAGCGTCCTCGGCAAGCAGGCTACCCATCGTCGCGGATAGCCCTTCGGCGAGACCATAGTGTCGAAACTCGAGCCTGTCTCCGGTGATGTTGTCGCAGCGGAACACGCCATCGCGCCACGTGGCCACCCACATACGCCCGGCGCGATCGATGAGCATGTCGCGCATCCCGAGCGCCTTATCACTGACCGGATGTACGGCGAAGCGCCCGTTCTTCAGGCGCGCCACCTCACCGGTCGTGCCTATCCAGACCGCGCCATCCGGCGCTTCCCGCATGGCTGTTACGAGCGATTCGCCGGACCAGCCTTCTGACTGCTCGAATCGATGGAAGCGCCCCGTGACATGATCCCAACGCGCAAGACCTCGCGGTTCAATGCAGCTTACCCAGATGTCGCCGCGCGAATCTTCGAACGCGCGGAAAACATCGTGGCACTTAAGATCGCTGTCGAAGCCGTAGCGGACAGGCTCGGTTGTCGCCAGGAACTCGGGACGCGCCACGCTGCGATAGCGCAGAATGCCGTCGCCGGTGGGCAGCCACCAATCCCCATTGCGCGCCGCAACGATGTGCTGATTCCAACCCCACCCCATGTATGTAATTGGATGCGCCGGCATTTTGAAATAGACCGGCTGGAAGCCGCCGTTGACGACTTTCATCACAAATGGTTTCGGCCCGAGTGACGGCTCCACGTACAGGCCGCCGGCCGGATCCTCAAAAATGGAATTGATGCGCGTGCTCAGGAGCCCATCGCTCTCGTCATAGGTAACAAACCCGGAGTCGGCGATTCGAAAGATGCCCGCGCCTTCAGTGGACGCCCACAGATTTCCCTGTGAATCCTCCTCGATATCGCTCAGTTCAGTGGTGGGAAGCCCTTCGCGAACGCCGAGGAACTCCGCGACGGTGACGCGATTGTCGGGGGTAACGTTCAGGTGCGCGATGCCGCCGATTCCCGCGGCCCAGATAGAGCCATCGCGCCGGCGCAGCACCTTGCGCGGATAGTTCAGGCCGGGCAGCGGGAACTGATGCAGCTTGTAGCCGCCGGGCGTCTCTTCGAGGATGGTGGGGTGCCCGCTGGACGCAAGCAGCCGGCGTCCGCCGCCGAGATCGACGTACCCAAAGACCCCCATGGGTCCGGCGCTCTCCGTGATGCTGTGCGCGGTTCCACCCGGGTGAAATTCGAGGATGGCGAAATCCGTGCAAACCAGCAGCGAGCCCTCGCGACCCTCCATGATCATCTGTATGGAGTGCTCTTTCGGCGGTTTGAAGTTGGTGCGCTCCAGACGCTTGCCGTCGGCCGAAACGTGCAGCACTTCCTGCGTGGTGGAAATCCAGGTCTCGCCGGCGGCGGTTTCGATCACCGAGAACGTGCCGGTATCTTTGAGAGGGGGCGAAATTTCGAGAGGCTTGCAAGGCTGCCCCACCTTCGAATCAAGAGTGAGGCGGCAGATTTCCGAATCCGTGGAGAGCCAGAATCCGCCGTTCCGCGACCGCGCCAATCCGACGATATGGCGCGACGGCAGCCCGGATTCCGGACCGAAAAGACGGAAGCGATAGCCGTCGAAGCGCGCCAGACCTTCCGAAGTGCAGAGCCACAACACGCCGGAGGGTCCGGGCACTATGCAATTCACGGAATTGCGCGGCAGGCCCTGCGCGGATGTGAAGACGCGGACAGGCAATTTTCGGGCGGCGGCGGTGGAAACCGTGAAGCACAGTGCACCGGTGAGAATGAGAGCGGAGGCGGCGCGCATCGCTGTTTGAGGATAATAGCAAAAGATGATCGACTATCGCGCAATTGAAGCCAAACTGATGGACACCGTGGGCGGCGCTCGCCGTCCCGTGGCGATCGCGTTTTTGGACGCGCCGCCCGCCGGCGTGGAGAAATTCGAAGGCTCGCAGCCTTCGTCGTGCAGTTACTGGCGGCTGGCCGCGGAAGGCCGCAAGTTCTACACCGAAGCATCGGACCACCTGAATTGTCCCGTGGGCGCATACACGCACAACACGCTGACGCCGGAGCGTCTGCCCGAACTGCAACAAACGCTGGGATTGATGAGCAGTATCGGCTACATTCGCATGGAGGAAGTGCCGGGCGTCTTTCATCTGGATCGCGCTCCGAAAGTGGTGGCCTACGCGCCGCTGGGGGAAACCACATACCCGCCGGACGCCGTTCTGATCAGCGGGCTCCCGGGGGCGATGATGCTGATTGCAGAGGCGGCGATGCGCGCCGGGGCGATGAGCAATCTGCCGCTGCTCGGGCGTCCGACCTGCATGGCCATTCCGGCGGCCATGAGCAACGGCGCGGTAACCAGTTCCGGCTGCATCGGAAATCGCGTGTACACGGACGTCCCCGAAGATCACATCTACACCGTGCTGCGCGGCAGCGACCTGGAGAAGGTCGCGGCGGAGCTGGATACGATCCGTTCGGCCAACCGCACGCTTACCGAGTATCACCAGGAGCGGCGCCGTTCGTTATCTACGATGTAAGCTCCAGTCCGACTAGCCCGATTGGGCAGCTCGTCACTCGAAAGAGGGCCGACCTATAATGTAAGTAGCAGCGGGGGTTTCCGTGCCGCACCTCCCGCGGAAAGCGGGAAGACTGTGGAGACGACACCTTCAAACCGGACCATCCTGGCGGTTGATGACGACCTCACCGTACTCGGCATGGTGGACGCTGTTTTGCGTTCGGCCGGCTACCACGTGCTTGTGGCGGAAGGCGGCTGGAACGCCATCAAGCTGCACGAGAAACACTCGCGGGTGGATCTGCTGCTCACGGACGTGATCATGCCGGACCTCACCGGTCCGGTGGTAGCCGAGCGTCTGCGGGCGCGCCAGCCGGACTTGCCCGTGCTCTTTATTTCCGGATTTCACGATGCCGACCTGGTGCAGCGATTTGTCACCAGCAAAGGCTTCGCGCTGCTGCCGAAGCCATTCACCGTGGATGCGCTGTTGCGCGTGGTCGAGGAGACCATGGCTCCGGTGCGTTGAGATCTCAGAGATTGGATTGGGTGACGCGCACCAGGCGTTTGCCGATATTCTTGCCTTCTAGCATGCCGATGAATGCCACTGGCGCATTCTCCAGGCCATCGACAATATCTTCGTGGTATTTCAGCTTCTTTTCCCGCAGCCAGGTAGCTAATTGTTTGAGGCCTTCCTCATGCCGGTCGGCAAACTGTTGCACCAGGAAACCTTCCGCCTTAGCCTGCTTGGCGACGAGTTGTCCCAGCCAGCGCGGCCCCATCTCCGGCCGCTCGGAGTTGTACTGCGAGATCTGGCCGCAAACGGCAATGCGGGCGCGCGTGTTGATGGCGCGGATCACGGCGTCGGTGACCGGCCCGCCGACGTTGTCGAAATAAATATCGACTCCGTTCGGGCAAAGTTCCTTAAGGCGCGCCTGGTAATCGCCTTCCTTGTAATTGAACCCGCCGTCAAACCCGAGTTCGCGAGTGATGAAGCGGATTTTCTCATTGCTTCCGGCGATCCCGATGGCGCGACAGCGCTTGATGCGCGCAATCTGGCCGACCAGCGAACCGACAGCTCCGGCAGCCGCCGACACCACCACGGTTTCACCCGGCTGCGGTTTGCAAATATCGAGCAGGCCGAAATATGCCGTCAGCCCGGGCATGCCGAGTACGTACAGCGACGTACTGATGGGCGCGACGCGCGGATCGACCTTCCGCAAGCTTTTGGCCTGCGCCACCGCATATTCCTGCCAACCGAGCATGCCCTCGACAACGTCGTCTTTGGCGATGCGCGGATCGTTGGATTCGAGCACTGAGCCCACTACCGGGCCGGCCATCACCTCGCCCGGCTGGACGGAACGTGCCTGTCCCGCCTGTCCGCCGATGCGGCCTCGCATCACCGGATCGACGGAGAGATACAGGGCTCTGACTAACACTTCGCCCGCTCCGGGTTGGGGCATCTGCGCATCAACCAACTTGAAATCCGTGGGCTTCGGCATGCCCACCGGGCGCGCCGCCAGCGTAATTTGCCGGTTTACTGCGGGCACCGCTTGATTCGGTGATGACATTTGCTTACAGGCTAACATCCGTCCGCTCAAATCCCATACGCGACTCGTGCGCCATAGCACTGCCCGGATTGGCACAATTGGACAGTTCCCGACGTGCCGATTCGCTCCGTGGAAAGTTTCCGTTATGATATTGACCAAAGCCGATGGAAACTCAATCCGAGCACACCCGCACAGCCAATCACCCGGCCTTCCGGGTTGATGTGAAACTTCATGATCTGCTCGTTAACAAGGAACAACCCAAGAGCCTGCTGCCCGCTCCCGGCCAGCCGCTCACACTTCCAGACCCCGTATATCCGCAGTTTCCCGAATTGCAGCAACTCGCCGATATCGACGCCATTCCGGACAAGCGTAAGTGGACCGCGCCCCTGATTTACCGCGCCATGCGCGGATGGCTGTTCCCTTATATACGGTCGCGAGTAATGCCCGGCGATTTCCACCCGATCATCGCCTATCTCTTCACTGAGTGGAAATGCAACCTGGATTGCCACTACTGCTGGGCGTTCGACAACAAGGTCAAAGGCATGACCGAAGACACGGCGCGCCGCGCCATCGACTGGCTTCACGATAGCGGCTGCCGCGTGCTGGCCCTCATGGGCGGAGAGCCCCTGCTGCGCCCGCAATTCGTGCACAAAGTGGTCTATTACGCGGCGCGGAAGGGCTTCTGGGTGTACGTGCCGACCAATGGCCGCCTGCTGCGTCCGGACGTCATCGACCGGCTAGGCGATGCCGGTGTGGCTACGTTCAATTTCGCCGTCGATGCCGTGGACGAGAAGCCCGGCCTGCCGAAGGCGCTCAACCCCATCCGCAAGTACTTTGACCATTTGATCAAGCGGCAGTACCGCTATGGCTACACAGTGTTCTTCAACATGAACATCTGCCGCAATAACATCGAGGATATTCGCCAGTTGACGGAGATCGCGCGCGAGCATCGCATCGCGACCGATTACCACATCAACGAAACGCCGATGATCGCGCCGGATCACTTTGAGCACCTGGAGAACAACGTCACTTACATCACTAAGGATGATTGGCCGGAGGTAGACCGCTTAGTCGACTGGCTGATCGAGAAAAACAAGGCGGGCTACAAGATGGTGAACTCGGTGCAGCGGCTGAACGAAATGCGCGAGTTCATGCGCGGGAAGTTACAGGACTGGAACTGCCGCGCCGGCCATAACAACGTGATCGTCCGCGTGGATGGCACACTCGCTCCTTGTTTCCCGATGTATTCGGCCACCTACGATTGGGGCGCCGTGGGCCGCCACAAATTTACCGAGGCGCAACTCCACGAGATGAAACAGGGCTGCCAGCCGCACTGCTTCTCCACGTTGAACCACAATCTGGCGTATTGCTACGATGCCACGCGCGTGGTGAAGTGGATGACCCGCCAGGCCGCGCGAGGGTTCCAGGGAGCCAGCGGAAGCTTCACATAAAAGTGGGGCGGCCAATCCTGGCCCGCTGCCTGCCGGCACGTGGCTTACGCCCCGGCGCGTTCGCCTAGACTCGACCGGTACCACTCGAGCGTGAGCCGCATTCCTTCGTCAAACGAAAACCGCGGCGCGTGTCCCAGGTCACGCACCGCCGCAGTGGTATCCGCCTGCGAATCCTGGACGTCGCCCGCGCGCGGAGGCCCGTATTTCGCCGGGATCTCCACGCCTTCGAGCTTCTGCACCAGCGCCCAGGCCTGATTCAGGGTGATCCGTCCACCGTTACCGCCGTTGTACACTTTGCCCGAGACGCCCTGGGCGCGCGCGGCCTTCAGGTTCAATTCCGCGACGTCTTCCACGTACGTGAAGTCGCGAGACTGTTCGCCGTCGCCGAAGATGGTTGGCGCCGTCCGGGTCAGCACGGCCTTCATGAATAGCGACAATACGCCGGAATACGCGCTGGAAGGGTCCTGCCGCGGTCCGTACACATTGAAGTAGCGCAGCGCTACCGTCTCCAGGTGGAAGACGTTCGAGAACACGCTGCAGTAATACTCGCCGACGAGTTTCTGCAGGGCGTACGGCGACTTCGGCACGGGCATCATGGTCTCAACCTTCGGCAGCACCAGCGTATCGCCGTAGGCGGAAGACGATGCGGCATACACCACACGGCGCACGCCGCCCTCATGAGCCGCGCGCAGCACATTGAACGTCCCGTTGATGTTGGCCTCGTGGGAGGGCACCGGCTCGTCGATCGACCGGGGAACGCTTGGGATCGCCGCCTCATGAAAGACCACGTCAGCGCCGCGAACCAGCGGCGCGACCTCCTCGAAATTACGAATGTCCGCGCGATGGAAGTCCACTTGGGCGCGTACTTCGTCCAGGTTGCCCTCGCGCCCGCTCAGCAGATTGTCGATGACGGAAACTCTCGCCGCGCCTTCTTTCAACAGCGCACGCACAATCGCGGACCCAATGAAGCCCGCTCCTCCGGTAACAACGTATCGGTTCATATTTTTTTCGTCTCGCGCTCTAAGTGGCGCAGCGATTCCCTGGCGATGTCCTCCGCTCCGAAACTGAAATCGAAGGCTTCCAGCGATACCCAACCAGAATACCCGCGTTCGATCAGCTTGCGCAGCAGGGGCTTGAAATCGTAGTTCCCCGCCCCGCAATGTTTGCCGTCAAGCTCATTGACGTGGATGTGACGGATCACGTCAAAATAGCGATCCACCAGCACGTCGTGCGGCTCCGCTTCGTCTATGGCATTGTGAACGTCGAACATCGTGCGGACGGCGGGGCTGGCAATCTCCTTCACGATACCAGCGGCCTCGCCGAGCGTCTGGATGACATCGCACTGGTTGACGGGCAGCGCCTCGGCCAGCACGGTGACGCCGCGCGATTCGGCCTGCGGCGCAACCCCGGCGAGTCCATCGACGAAATTGCGGGTCGCTTCGGCGCGCGAGAGGCCGCCGGTGGTCTCGCGCTGCTTTGGCGATCCAAACACCAGGACGCCATCGGGCCCCAGGTCGGCGCACAGATCGATCAGATCGCGGATGTGTTGCCAACTGCGTTCGCGGAGCGATGCGTCGGGTGTGGTAACGTGCAGCCCCTTGGGGCAGACCATCAGCCAGTGCAGACCCACGAACGTCAGCCCCTCGCCGGCAATCGTGTCGCGAACTTCGCGGCGCCGTGAGGCGGAAACGTCGCCCGGCCGCTCGCCAAGAGTGAACGGAGCAATCTCAATCCCTGTGTAACCGGCCTTGCGAAGCGCTTTGCAGGCGTCCGGAAAAGCCCACTTCTCGAAAGCCTCATTACACATCGCATGGCGCAGGGTTCCCGGCATGAAAAACCAGTTTAGCCGAAACATCGCCGGGAGAAGCCATCTGCTACCCTTGTGTCCATGAAAATCGGAGTACTTACTCTGATTCACTCGCTGGCTGCTTTCGCGCTGCTGGCGCAGCCGAACGGCGCGATCGAAGGCCGCGTGGTCAGCAAGGTGGATGGCAGCGGCATCGCAGGCGCGACGGTGACTGTAGGTCCGCGGACGCTGATCACCGATTCCGGCGGCGCCTTCCATATCGATGGCCTCGCTCCTGGTCAGTTTGTCATCGGCGCGAAAATGGACGGCTACTTCCCCGCCCAAGTTCCCGCCGCTGCCGGTGGCACGGCCGCGGCAACTGTCACCATCGCCCTCACTCCGCACGCCTTCCTCGCAGGCAAGGTGACCGGCGCCGATGGCCGCCCAACCCCCCGTGCCTCTGTCGAGGTCACCCAGGCTGTTCGCCGCACCGGCACGACTACTTACTACTGGGCGACCACCACGGGAGACGACGGCCGCTATCGCGTGGGACCTTTGCAGCCCGGCAGCTACCGTATCCTGGCGCACGCGCCTTCCGAACAGGTGGTCAACGACACCTATTTCCCTTCGGCGCCCACTGCCGAGGACGCGCAGATAGTTGTTGTGCGAGGAGGCGAGCAACTGGGCGGCTTCGATATTCGCTTGCTTAGCGTGCCGCGTCACTCGGTGGCCGGAACAGCCTTTGACGACCACGGCGCGCCCGCGGAGGCAACGGTGGCGCTGAGTTCCTGCACTCCGGCGACGAAGCCTCACGCCACCGCGCGAACCGCACCCGATGGCAGGTTTCGATTTCCCGGAGTGCCCGAGGGCGAATGGTGTCTCACCGTGGAGGCCCTACAGTCCGGCACAAAACTCAAGGGTGGGACCACCGCAATCGTCCACGCCGATGTCTCGGACCTCGCCATTCACCTCGCAGCGCCGTTCACCTATCAGGCCACTGTGGAACCGCGGGAGCCCTGGGCCTCCACGTCGAACTCTACCCTTCCGATGCCGCAACCGGCGGGGCATACAGCAACGAACGCGCCGGAGACGATGCAATTGTTCACTTTGCAGCCATTTATGCCGGCCGCTACAACATCAATATCTTTGGAGCCGCGCCCACACATTATCTCGAGGCGATCCGCATCGGCGAGCAGGATGTGCTCGGCACGGAGGCGGTGCTCGCGCCCGGAGGCCCACCGATTCGCGTGATCTTTAAACCCGGCCCGGCGGCAATCACCGGCACCGTGGAAAACGGGCGTCGCGTGCGAAGTGGTTGTGCTTCCGGAGCAGGAGGGCCTGTGGAACTTCCGCTTCATCCGGCACTCCACCTGCGACAAAAACGGCCGCTTCGAGATCGCGCTACTGCGGCCCGGCGCATCCTACGTCGTAGCGCTGGATCGAATTGAGGACACCGGTCTCGACCGGCTCTCGACCCTGCGCAGCCTTGCCGCGCTGGCGACCCCGATCGCATTGGACCCCGGCCGCAGCACCCGCATCGACTTGAAGCTCCAGCGCTGGCCGGAGTAGCTTACTTCTCCGCCTCCACCCTCACCGGCCCAAATTTCTTCAATGGCTCGGCGATCTTACTCGCGTCGCCGATCACGACAATGCTCGCTAAACCCGTCGAAAGGTATCGTCGTGCCGCCGCCTGCACTTGCATCGCAGTCACACTCCGCACTTTGCTCGTATACGTCTCCAGATAGTCCTTCGGCAGGCCGAGCGTTTGGATCATATCGAGCTGCGCTGCGATGCCTTCCTGAGTCTCCAGCCGCAGGACATACATGCCGCACATGTAATCCTTGACATGCGTCAGTTCGGCCGGCGGAATCGGCTTCGCAAACACGCCATCCACTTCGGCGAGCACTTCCCTCAGCGCAGGCTCGATCACTTCATTGCGCACCTGCGTGACCGCCGTCAGCATCGCGGCATCGCGCTGCGTGGCGTATTCGGTATGTGCATCGTAAGCGTAGCCGTCGCGCTCGCGAACATCGCGAAACAGCCGCGACGCCGCTCCGGCTCCGAGAATGTCGCTGGCCACCAGCATCGGGAAGAAATCGGGCGAATTGCGCGGCGGCGCCAATCGCGCGACGTGAATGTCGGCTTGCACGGACCCCGGCCGGTCCACCAGCACGATCTGCCGGCGCGGCGGCGGCGGCGCGATCTTCCCGGGCGCCGGCGCGGCCCGCCGCTCCCATCCCGCGAACCGGTCCGTGATCACTTTCATCAGCTCGCCGTGCGCGGGCAGACGGCCGAGCACCGTCAGCGTGGCATTCTCCGGCGTGAGGCGAGCATCGCGATACGCTGCGAGTTTGGCCGCGTCGAGCTTCGCGATGGAACCCAGGGTTGCGGTCATGTGTCCGTACGGAGTTGTGCCATAGATCAGGCGCAGGCGCTTCTCCTCCGCCAGAAACGCCGGATCGGCCCGCTCAGCCTTCAGGCTCTCGGCCCGATTGCGTTTGTACAAATCCACTTCGCCGGCGGGGAACTCCGCATGCAGCGCGGCATCGGCCATCAGGTCCAGCAGCTTGCCGGTATTTTCCGACAGCGCATTCCCGGCCACGGTAAGCGCATCCGGCCCTGCTGCCGCGCCCACCGATCCGCCGATCGCATCCACTTCTTCAGAAAACTGCCGCGCAGTCCGCGACGCCGTGCCTTCGGTGAGAAGCGACGCCACGGCCTCGGCGAGACCGGGCAGTTCCGTGGGGTCGAAGCGCGAACCGGCCATGAAATTCAAACGCGCGGTCACCAGCGGATAACGAGCGTCCTCGACCAGAACGATCTTGAGCCCGTTGCGCAGCGTGGTCTCCGATACCGGCGGCAATTTGTAGGGGGGAATCGGCGGCGTGCGCGGAGGCTTGGTACGATCCACCGGTTGCGCCGCGACGCACGCGGCCATCGCGGCGGCGAATGCAAGGAATCTGAGTATGCTGCTCACTTACTTGCCCTCCTCTCCGGCCGGCTGGATCTTCAGCACGGCGCGGCGCCGGGGGTTGAAATACTTCTTCGCCGCCGCCTGGATTTGTTCCGGAGTAACGGCAAGCATGCGCTCCATTTCCGTGTTGATCAGGCCGGCATCGTGGTCCGCGACTTCATATTGCGCAAGCGCTTTTGCCCTCGAAAGCGAGCTTTGCATATCTCTCAGAAATGACGCCCGCATTTGCGTTTTGACACGCTGCAACTCAGCCGCGGAGACAGGCTCGCTCTGCAGCCTGGTGAACTCATCCTGTACCTGCGCGATCACCTGGTCAGCCGTGAAGTTGGGCTTGTACTTGATGAACAGCGCATAGGGCTCCGGATCGCGATAATCAAGCCAACCGGCAAACGGCCAGCCGAGATCCGCTTCGTAATCGATCGCCGATTCCTTCCCCTTCACCAGGTCCATGCGGAAGCGCGAGCTGTCGCCGGCGGTCAATATGGCATCGATCATGTGAATCGCGTAAAAATCCGGGGACCGCCGCGAAGGTCCGGGATAGCCCATCACGACGCCCGGCACTCTGGCCAGCGGATCCTTATACGTTTCCTCCTTGGCTTGAAAGTCGGGCTCCGTCAGGTCGACGCGTTTCGGCGCAGGCTGCGCCGGGATATCTCCGAAGTAAGTCTCCACTAACTTCAGAGTCTCAGTAACTTGTATGTCGCCGACGATGAGCAATACGGCGTTATTCGGCGCATAGTAAGTCTTAAAGAACTTACTAACGTCGCCAAGAGTAGCCGCCTTCAGATCTTCAAAGCTGCCGATGATGGAGTGCGAGCTTTGCCAGTTACGGAAGATCAGGGTTGGCCAGACGTCCGAAATCGCCGTATTGTAGGGCTGATTGTCGAAGTTAAGCCGCCGCTCCTGTTGCACGGCCTCCTTCTGGTTCTGCAGCTTTTCCGCGGTAATCACCAGGTCGCGCATGCGGTCCGCCTCCAGCCACAGGGCGCTCGCCAGCTTGTTGGAGGGGAGCACGTCGTAATACTCGGTGAAGTCCGGATGCGTGGATCCGTTGAGTAATCCGCCGTTGCCCTCCACCACCTCATCCTGCGTGCCCTTGGGCGCATTCACCGAACCTTCGAACATCATGTGCTCGAACAGATGCGCGAACCCGGTGCGGCCGCGTTCTTCACTGCGCGCCCCGACGTCGTAAATCACGTACACCGACACCACGGGCGCTGCGCTATCTTTGGAGAGGACGACGCGCAAACCGTTTCCGAGCTTGTGCGCTTCAACCGGGACAACGAAGTCGCTCGCCGGACGCGCTGGAAACGCGCTCGCGAGCAGCAGGCAGAATCCCAAAAGGTGTTTCATAGAGGTTAAAGACGTGCTCCTGCCCCTCAGGATAGCATCGGCATTTTGAGCGAACTCATGTTTTCGACGCGCTTTTATTGGGGTTTGGAGCAAAACCGCCTTACGCAGCTCTTGCAGGCCAAACGCCGCGCGGGTGCAGACATCCTGGACCTCACCGAGTCCAATCCGACGCGCGCCGGCCTCGATTATCCGTCCGAAATCCTGAACGCATTCGCCGATCCGCGCATCCTCACGTACGAACCTGCGCCCGCCGGAATCACCGAAGCGCGCGAGGCGGTCGCGCGGTACTACATGGCGCGCGGTATGCAGTTGCCTCTGGAGCGGATCTTGCTCACCGCGAGCACCAGCGAAGCATACACGTACCTCTTCAAGCTCCTCTGCGACGCGGGCGACGAAGTGCTTGTGCCGCGGCCATCGTATCCGCTCTTCGAATTTCTCGCCGGCATGGAAAGTGTCAAAGTCCGGCAATATCCGCTGCGGTACCACGGCGAATGGAGCATCGACATGCAGGCGCTGGACGCGCTGCTCACAGATCGAACGCGCGCCGTCATCCTGGTAAATCCGAATAACCCCACGGGGTCGTACGTGAAGCGCGACGAACTCCACGAACTTGCGCGCCTCTGCGCCGCGCGCAACATGGCGCTGATTTCCGATGAAGTATTCGCCGACTATTCGCTTGCACGCACTCCCGGCACGGTTCCGATGATCGCGGGCTTCAACGAATGCCTGGCGTTTTCGATGAGCGGCCTCTCCAAGGTCGCGGGCCTCCCTCAAATGAAGCTCGGGTGGATCGTAGCGTCCGGTCCGCACGCGTTGCGCACCGAAGCAATGGAGAAGCTCGAGTGGATCGCGGACACCTACCTCTCCGTGAGCACGCCTGTGCAATGCGCCGCCGCGCGGCTGATCGAAATCGGCGAAACGGTGCAGCGGCAGATCCGCGAGCGCACGGAAGCGAACCTGCGCTTCGCACGGCGTGCGCTCGCCGGAACCGCGGCCAACATCCTCAACGTGGAAGCCGGATGGTACATTGTGCTGCAGGTGCCGCGCGTGCTGACTGAGGAAGAGTGGACTCTTTCCCTGCTGGAGCAGGACGACGTCCTGGTGCAGCCCGGCTTCTTCTACGACTTCGAATCCGAAGCTTACCTCGTCCTTAGCCTGCTTACAGAGCCGGCAATCTTCCGGGAAGGATTCACGCGAATAGCGCCGCGATGGCACACATCCTCCTGACCACTTTCGGTTCCCTCGGCGATCTTTTCCCTTACCTCGCCATCGGAATCGAACTGAAGCGCCGCGGCCACGCTGTCACCATCGCCTCGTCTCCCGTTTATGCCGCTCGCGTCGCCGAAAACGGCCTCGATTTTCATCCCGTGCGTCCTGACCTGGACCCCACCGACAGGAAATTGCTCGCAGAAGTGATGGACGCGCGCCGCGGCACCGAGCGCGTGCTGCGATTCCTGAGCCAGGCCGTGCGCCAATCCTACGAAGACACGCTTCCGGCGGTACAGCGTGCCGACATTGTACTGACGCACCCGATCACGTTCGGCTCGGTGCTCGCGGCGGAAAAGGCCGGCGTGCCGTGGGTCTCATCCGTGCTTGCGCCCATCTCCTTTCTCTCGGCGCACGATCCGCCTGTGCCGTCGTACTCCGCGTGGATTTTAAAGGCGCGCCGTTTCGGACCGGGCGCCATGCGTGCCGTTTGGAATCTTGGCAAGACAGCCACGCGTCCATGGCTGCGTGAAGTCGTGGAATTGCGGCGCGAGCTCGGCCTGCCCGCCGATGTGCATCCTCTGTTCGGAGGGTCGGATTCTCCGATCCGCATCCTCGCGCTGTTTTCGAAATACCTTGCCGAACCGCAGCCCGATTGGCCGCCTCAAGCGGTGGTCACCGGTTTCCCATTCTACGATCGCGGAGAGGCGCCGTCGCCGGAACTCGAGAAGTTCCTCGCAGGCGGTCCGCCGCCGGTGGTGTTCACGCTTGGGTCGTCAGCGGTTGAAGTCGCCGGCGCGTTTTATCGGGAGAGCATCGAAGCGGTAGGGCAAATCGGGGCGCGCGCGATCCTGATGGTGGGTCGCGGACCGCAGGATCTGCCGCCGAAGCTTCCGGACACCGTTCTCGCGCTCACCTACGCGCCGCATACCGCCGTGATGCCGCGCGGCGCGGCGACGGTGCATCAGGGCGGCATCGGCACTACGGCGCAGGCCATGCGCGCGGGCAAACCGATGCTGGTGGTGCCGTTCGGCCACGATCAGTTCGATAATGCCAACCGTGTGAAACGTCTCGGCGTCGCCGAAACGCTAAACCGCAGGCGCTACTCGGCAGACCGCGTGGCGCCGGTGCTTCGGCGGCTGCTCACCACGACCTCATACGCTCAGGCGGCCGCGGAACTCGGTGCGTGCGTGCACACGGAAACCGGAGCGGCCACCGCGGCGGAGGCCATCGAACAAGCTCTGGAATCGCGCCATTCGTTATAATCAGTTCGTCAAATCCGACCCAAATCAAGGAGCTTGCTTTGCGAAAGAAAGTTACGGTTGTAGGCGCTGGAAACGTAGGCGCGAACTGCGCCTTGCGTGTTGCCGAAAAGGAACTCGCCGATGTCGTGCTGGTGGACGTAGTGGAAGGCGTTCCGCAGGGAAAAGGACTGGACCTGTTGCAGTCCGGCCCTGTGCAGGGCTATGACGTGATGCTGACGGGCGCGAACGATTACGAGCCCACCGCGAATTCCGATGTCGCCATCATCACCGCCGGGTTTCCGCGTAAACCGGGAATGAGCCGCGACGATTTGCTGCTTGCGAATTACGATATCGTCCGCGCGGCCACCGAGCAGATTGCGAAATACTCGCCGAACTGCATCATCATCGTGGTCACCAATCCGCTGGATGCGATGGCGCAGGCCGCGTACTGGGTTTCCAAGTTCAGCAAGAATCGCGTGGTAGGCATGGCCGGCGTGCTGGATAGCGCCCGCTTCCGCACGTTCATCGCGCAGGAGCTAAAGGTGAGCGTGGACAACGTGACCGGCGTCGTGATGGGCGGCCATGGAGATACGATGGTGCCGCTGGTCCGCCTCAGCAACGTGTCGGGCATTCCGCTGACGGAGTTGATGGACCAGGCGACGCTCGACCGGATCGTCGACCGCACGCGCAACGGCGGAGCGGAAATCGTGAAGTACCTGAAAACAGGCAGCGCGTATTACGCTCCTTCAGCCGCCGCGGTGGAAATGGCGGAATCGATACTGAAGGATAAAAAGAAGGTGCTGCCCTGCGCTGCGCTGCTGGAAGGCGAGTATGGCATCAACGGTCTGTTCGTCGGCGTGCCCGTGAAGTTGGGCGCGCGCGGCATCGAGCAGATCTACGAAATCAAGCTGACCAGCGAAGAGCAGGCGATGCTCAAGAAGAGCGCCGATTCGGTTCAGGAGTTGGTAGACGTCATGAAGAGCAAACAGTAGCAGGCGCGGCATCGCTTCTCACCGCGGAGACGCAGAGGGCGCGGAGAGGACACAGGGATTTCAGTTTTCTCTGTGTCCTCCCGCTTTTCTCTGCGCCTCCGTGGTGAACTGACACTGCCCAACGAACGGACACATCCCTAAAACCCGAAATCGAACGGCAGCACACCTGGCACCTGGAACAATTTCGTGCCGAATAGCAACGCGGACAGCACGTTCGGATCCGGAACCGTCGCACCTCCCGACGCGAAGAAGCCGGCCACTTGCCCCTGTGCATCCAGGCTGATCGCCAGTCCATTCAACCCCGGCAACTGAATTCCCGAGCCGCCGAGACTCACGAACAATTCGAAGAATGGATGCGGGTCCGCAGGCAGCGTGGGGTCCAGTTTGCGCGCTACGTCGTGCCGATACTCCCAACTGTGCGATTGCAGCCCCGCCGCGCGAATGAGCCCGCTGTTGCCAGGGTTGGTGACCGTCATGTCGCCGCGCGCGAACTGCACCAGCACCGGACCAGGCGCCACACCCGGCAACGGCGAGAGCTTCAGGTGCGGCGCGTACGCCATAGGGTCGCCCGGCATACCGAGCCACTCCAGGTTTTCAAACACGTTTTGAATCGCGATGGCGCCGGGCACGGTGGTCACGTGCGGAGGATTTCCGGGCAGCACGTAGTCTTCGTTGTACGCCGCCCCCTGATTCAGCAGCGACGGCGACCTCTGCGAGAGCACCTGCACGCTGAGCGACCGATATGCGGGGCTCCAGCGCGCAATATCCACCGTGCTCGCGCCGCCTACGATCAGCGCACTGGCGCGGACAGCCGGTTCCACGGCGACCAGCATCGTACCGTAGTTGGCGCCGAGCGAATCGCCCGCATAATAAATCTGCGAGCCGTCCAGATCGGGTTTGCCGTCGCCGTCGAGATCGATGCCCTGCCGGATCGCGCGGATCAACTGCATTAGGTCCACCACGGTCTGCCGGAAGCAATCGCGCGTGCCGTACGCAATCGGCGTTGTCAGCGCACAGCCTTCGTTCGATTCGATCGTGCCATCGCCATTCACGTCCACGCCGCGACCCATGGCGTTCACCGTCGTGCTGTTCCCCTGCGCATCCGTGAACGTCACGGAGCTGAGTGGACCGAAGCCGTGGCCGACAGCATCGATGGCGATGGTCGCCAGTCCTGCACGCGCCAGCGTGGGCGCTGCCGCAGTCGGACCGCCGAAGCGGCTGTCGCCGAAGCCGTGTCCGAACACCACCACCGGGTATCCGTTCGGCGGCTTCGGGGTGGAAGGCAGCAGTGCGTTGAAGCCAACCTGCACGCGCGCGTCCGGCACTGCGAGGCCGGGGTTTGTCGGCGAGGGCGGAATCGACAGATCGGCCGCCAAGAAAAGCGGCGATTCAAAGGACCCGATCACCAGGCGGTCCAGGCCACCCAAGATTGTCGAGTTGACGGGCAGCGACAGGTCCTCAAACGCCGGGGGATTCGTGCCGGTTTGCTCATGCAGCGTGATACCCGCGATGTCCGCGACGCGAAAGGTGCTCTGCGGCTGCGCCAGCATCACGACTGGCGGGACATACGGCAGGATTGCGCGCGCCCGCTCCAGCCAACCGGTCGCGCTCATCGTAGTGAATACGGACGCCGCCGCGATGTGCTGCGCGCTGAGAGGCACAACGGAAATCGCGCGCGCCAGAGCCTGGCAGTATGCCGACGAATCGGCGAGGCACGCCTGGTAGGCAGAGCTTGCCGTCACCGGAGCGCCGCTCGTGTCCAGAACGGAATCGGTAACCAAGACCGCGTAACGCCGGTGCTGATCCAGCGCGGAAAACGGCTTCGCGTAGGCGGTGTTCGTCGCGGGATCGTAGATCACCTGATCCACTGGAATCATCTGCCCCACCTGATGGACGCCGGGCTCATCCTGCGACAGATTGTCGAGCGCGACATAGACCAGTCCGCCGGCCAGCGTTGCCGGATTGATGGGTCCTGAGAAGCGCACGCGCATGCGGGCACGGATGCTGAAGCCGTCCATCTGGTCGAGCAAGCCGCCCTCCTGACACGCTGTGTACTGCGTGTCGCACGAAGGCACGGGCATGTCGATGCGAATACCGGTCTTCTGCAGGGGATCGCTAATCGTCAGAGTATCGGAAGGAAAAGGACCGGTGGAGGGATCGGAGGGAGCGAAGAGAACCGAAGTGCCTGCAAAGCCGGTGAGAACGGAAACGAGTAACAACGTCCAGGAACAGTAGCGCACTCCAGAATGATATCGAATGACGCCGGCCGGCGCGTTCGATCAGAACGGCGCCGGCCACGGCCCATCGTCGAGATTACTTTCCGCGGCCGCTTGGCCTGGGTTCCAGTGCCCACTTCGGACGCGGGGTCCCGGGAGCCTCCGGCGCAGGCTGCGGCGGAGCTTCCGCTTCCAGTTTCTTCCACTGGTCCGCGGTCAGCACGCGCCGGATGCCGAACAGGAATCGCGCGTTGGCCTTTTCGAGTTCCGCGCGCGCCTGCGCTACTTTGTCGATCTGCGCCAGAATCTTCGTCTCATCAGGCTGGTCAGCGCCAACCAGGGGCTCCATGATGGCTTCTTCCTTCTGCAGCGCTGCGTTCAAGTCGATCAGCCGCAGGCGATTCTGCTGAAAAATATCGTCCATGCGCTTCTTCTGATCGGCCGTCAGCGAGAGCTTCTGGGCCATGTCCGGGTTGGTCCACCAGCGGCCGCGCGGTCCCAGCACCCGGTCGAGTTCAGGGCGACCCGGCCGCGGCGGCGGAGGCATTTCGCCGATTCGTCCGCGACCTTCATCAGCCCCGAGTCTGCGCGGCCTCGGGGCACCAGGAGGTGGAGGTGGCGGCTCAGGACGGCCCTGCCCATCGTGCTGCCCAGGCGGCGGAGGCGGCGGACCTTGTTGATCTGGCGGCTGCGCGATAGCAAGCGCGGACGCCGCGGCAAATACGAGTGCGAGTTTCATTATCAGTTTCCTTGTTGTGAGCGTTGGGGGTTCCCTCTTCGATTCGGCCGCGCCATCAGCGCGACCAGCGGCTCCATAGGAGCCGGGACCGCTCGCGAAATCTCGTAATCCACTTCCTGCAAGAGCAGTGAATCGGCACGCGCCGCTTTCGCAGCTTCAGCCGCTGCTTCCGCCTGCCGGCGTTCCTGCGCGCTGCGGTACAACGGCACAGCCGTCGTCAGGACCAGCACTGCCGCGGCCGCGGCCGCCCAACGCAGCGACGGTATCCGGAATCCGCGCGATTCGGCGGGCGACCAACCCGCCGGCGCCGCTTCCCCGCCCTGCGATTCACTGAATTCGACCGCCGCGGCGCGAAAATCGCGGAGAGTCGCCGATAGCCGCTGCACTTGTTCCCTGCACTCGGCGCACTCGCGCGCGTGCGCTTCCATTTCGGCCGTTGCGTCGCCGCACAGCCACGAATCCACCTGTCGACCAGTCAGGTGCGCCTTCATTGCATTCCTCCGCTCCGCTCGCGCACTGCTTGCAGCGCACGAAATAGATGCGTCTTCACCGTGCCTTCGGCCATGCCCGTGGCCGCCGCAATCTCCAACAAATCCATTTCTTCCACGAATCGCAACAGGAACACCGTGCGCTGCCGCTCGGGCAACCACCGCGTAGTTTTCCATACCGCAGCCACGCGCTCTCGATCAATCGCGCGAGCCTCGGCCGACGCGCTGCGGTCGGCGACCCACGCCGCATCGGCCGGATCCACAAGCTGCGATGCACGCCACCAGAACCGCAGACGCCGTGCGCGCGCATGGTCGCGAACCAGGTTTACCGCGATCCGAAGCAGCCAGGTCGAAACCAAAGCTTCCCCGCGAAAACGGTCGCGGCTCCGCCAAGCGCGCACGAAGCAATCCTGTGTTACGGTCGCCGCCGCATCGGCATCGCGCAGCGACACCAACACGAAGCGGAATACGCGCGCCCAGTGTTCCCGCACGACGGAATCGAAATCGTCCAACTCGCCCGCCCGGGTCGCCAGCACCTCGGCAGCATCCATTCACCCGGTATAGACGACCGGGTGAGGGCTAGGGTTTACTCGGCCGCGAACTTTATTTGAAAGGAAGTTCCGCTCCGAGGCATACTCCGGGCATGAGAGCCTTTGCCTGCCTTTTCCTCGGTCTGTGCTGTGCCGCTATCGCACAAGAGACGGACCGGCCGGCGATTGAACGTACCATCGCCAACCTCAACGATTCGGTCCGGCGCAACGCACAGTTCACGCCCGATGCCGATGGACGGGCGGAACTGGACGCGGCGCTGCGTCCCACCACCGCGATTCCGCATTCCGATCAGCCGATGAGCGAGCAGTGGCCCTTTCCTCCCAGTTCGGCGCGCGTTCGCTGCACGCGCGTTCGACTCCTGACCGCCGACGTAGCGCTCGCCGATGGCGTAGCCGGCCCGCATCAGTTGCTCTTCGTCATGAAAAAAGCGGACGGCGCGTGGAAAATCGCGTCCGTCCGCTTCCTGAAAGACCAGAAAGAACCGCTGAAGGAGAAGTAGCTACGCCGTGGCCGTCTGCACGGATGGCACATCCACCCAACCGTGCTTCTTGTTGCTCTCCATCTCCGCATCCAGAATCGTCAACTGACGCAGGCCGTCCGCGAACTGCGGATATTCCGGCTCGGCCGCCGGATTTTCGATCGACTGATAGAACCTGCGGAACACCTGCTTGAACGTATCGTCGTAGCCTTCACTGTGACCACCCGGCAGATCGGCATAGGATCGCGCCGCCGGCTTGAGCAGCGACGGGTCTTTGACGATGAGGCGGTTCGGTTCATTGCGCCGCCCGATCCACAACTCGTCCGGCCGTTCCTGATCCCACGCCACGCCGCCTTCGGTGCCGTAGATCTCGATGCTCAGACGATTCTTGCGACCAGCCGACACCTGGCTCGCGGTGAAGCTTCCCCGCGTGCGCTCGCCCATGCGGAACACTACCGCGCCGAAATCTTCGGTGTCGATGTCGACTTCGGTATAGTCCTCCGGCCGCATGGTTTTGCCGGCGAAGGTCTCGATGGACCCCTTCGGCCGCTTGCGTTTCTTATGGAATGTCTGTAGATCCGCACAAAGGCTCGCGATGCGCAGACCGGTGACATGCTCGGCCATATCGCACCAGTGTGAGCCGATATCGGCCAGCGTGCGCGAGGGCCCGTTCTCCTTCGGGTCAAGCCTCCAGTTCCAATCGGTGTCGTAGAGCAGCCAGTCCTGCGAGTACGTCCCCTGCGCAACCAGAATGTCGCCGAGTTCGCCGGCTTCGCGCATGCGGCGCATCTGCTGCACCATCGGGTAATAGCGCAGGTTGTGGAAGGTGCAGTTGCGGCGCTTGGTTTCGCGCGCCATCTCCACCATCTTGCGCGCATTTTCGACGGACGTGGTCAGCGGCTTCTCGCAAAGCACGTGCTTGCCGGCCTGCATGGCGTCAGTCGCCATCGGCAAATGCAACGCATTGGGAGTGCAGATGTGCACGGCATCGAGCGCCGGATCCTCCAGCAGCTTGCGGTAGTCCGCTTCCACTCTCTCCACGTGAAGTTCATCGGCGAGCTGCCTGGCCCGCTCGGCGCTGCTGGCCGCGACGCCGTAGACCTCCACGTTACCGAGGCGCCTTATGCCCTCCAGATGCACGCGGCCGACAAAGCCTGTGCCGAATACCGCCGTCTTCAAACGATGCATGGTGTCCTTTCCCGGTACTGAACTCAGGTCTAATCTAACGCAAAAGTTGCTAGATTGGAATCACGCCTCATGGTTGTCAGAATCCGATTCGGTAAGCGTCCCGACCCGAGTGAAAAGCGCCGTAAGAAGCAACGCATGGCCGTCACGGTAGCCGCATTTCTGACGCCTGCCGCGGTAATGGCGGCCGCGCTCGCGGCTTGGGGAATTGCCGCCGGAATGAATGTGGCGGGCCCGTTCGCCATCTCCGCGGGATTCTTCTCGCACTGGCAGGTCTGGCTGGCCGCCGCGGCCGCACTGCAAATCTGCGCCATACGGCTCAATCGCTACGCCAGGAACCGCGAGAGGGCGGCTTCGGCGAGCCAATGATATTCTAACGGGTAGAGCCTCGCATGCCGCGGACGTACCCCTACTCTACTCGGAGTTTCTATTCCGGCTACTTTCCCCCGGGAGTCAAGTGGCTGCTTATCGTCAATACGGCCATTTTTGTGCTGACGTATCTTCTGCCCGCATCGCTGCTGGGGCCGGAGGTGCTGCTGGAACTGGCTCCGGTCGCGGTGGTGTATCACCTTGCCATCTGGCAACTGTTCACCTACATGTTCCTCCATGCGGGGATCACGCACATCCTCTTCAACATGCTGGCGCTGTGGATGTTTGGGACGCCTCTGGAGCGGACGTGGGGCACGCGCCGCTTCCTCAAGTACTATTTTTATTGCGGCATCGCGGCGGGCGTTTGCGACGTCGGCCTGAACGCTCTTCTGGGGCATTGGGGGACGCGCACCGTTGGCGCCTCGGGGGCGATTTTCGGCCTGCTGCTCGCGTACGGCGTGCTCTTTCCGAATCAGACCGTACTGATGGGTTTCCTGTTTCCGATCAAGGCCAAGTATATGGTCATGATCTATGCGGGCATCGAAGTGCTTTTGTCAATTGGCCCAAACACCGGAGTCAGCACCTTCGCGCATCTGGGCGGCATGGTCTTCGGCTACATCTATTTGAAAAGCAAGATGCCCCGGTTCGCGCTGCCGGACTGGCGAGGCGCGTACAAGCAATGGAAACTTCAGCGCGCCAAGCGAAAATTCCAGGTATACATGCGCAAACACGGCCGCGGCGGTCCCTTCGTAAACTAGCGCTGCAACGGGCATCCCCCGGCATACGTCTCTGATATAGTTACCTCAGAAGTACGCCTATGCAACCTTATAAACTGGCATTGTTCGGCGCCGCACTGGTCGCGGCAGCCGGCCTTACGCTCGCGCAGGAACAGGGACCCCTCAAAGACCCCGGCCAAACCGTCGCCAAGCCGAGGAAGCCTGCCGACACCACAGGCGCGCCCGACGATCCGAACCTGCCCAAGATCCCCTCGCAGTACAAGAAGCAGCCGGATCTCGGCAAAATCCCGAACTACCAGACCGACGTGGAAGAGGTCACTCTGGACGTTGCGGTTCTGGATAACAAGAACCAGTTCGTACCAGGGATTCCGGCGAAAAACTTCCGCGTGCTCGAAGACAACGTGCCGCAGCAAATCAAAAAGGTGGACCTTGGCCAGGCGCCGATGACGATCGCGCTGGTCGTCGAGTTCAGCCAGAAGTTCCAACAGCTCTACAGCTACGCGTGGTTCCAGACGCAGCAGCTCATGTGGGGCTTCGTGAGCACGCTGAAGCCGGAAGACTACGTGGCCGTGGTTGCCTACGACATGCACACGGAAATCCTCAGCGATTTTTCGACGGATCGCACCAAAACGCAGGAAGCGCTCTCCCGTATGCAGATTCCCGCGTGGCGCGAAGCCAATATGTTCGATGCGCTCACCGAAACTGCCGACCGCATGAGCGGCATCGAAGGGCGCAAGGCCATTCTGCTCATCACTACGGGCATCGATACCTTCAGCAAGATCACCTATGACAAAGCTCGAAAGTCGCTTCAGGAAGCCGGTGTGCCCATTTACACCATTTCCCTGCTCGGGTTGCAGCGCGAAATGGCGATGAACGAGCCGATCGAATTCCTGCAGGCCGATAACGAGCTGAAGACCTTCTCAAAAGAGACGGGCGGCCAATCCTTCTTCCCCAAATTTATGGGCGAATATGGTGGCATCTTCGGGCAGATTCAACAGTCCCTGCGCAACCAGTATGTGATCACGTACGCTCCCAGCAACAAGGCTCACGATGGCACCTTTCGCAAGCTGAAAGTGGAGCTCGTGAACGAAGAAGGCAAGCCGCTGGCGATGAAAGACGAGAAGAACAAGCCGATCAAGTATACGATCATCGCCAAGAGCGGATACAAAGCTCCGCGCGCCGTCGAATAGCTACATCGGGGCGTGTTGTCAAGGATTCGATTTCCCGTTTTTTGAGGACGATGCGAGACCGTTGACACTGCTGTTAAAGCTCTGTTACTCTCGCATCCGTCCCGCATGAAAAGCGCCTCGATTCTTACTCCACAGATCTTGTTGGTCGACGACAACCGTGACGGTTTGCTGGTACGCAGATCGCTTCTTGAAGAACTCGGCTATCAGGTGAAAGTGGCCAATTGCGGTGAAGAAGGCCTCAAACTCTACGAGACAACCAACCCGGACGTGGTGGTCACAGATTTTCGCATGCCGCACATGGACGGTATAGAACTAATCCGGCGAATCCGCACGCTGAACGCGAATGCGCGCATCGTTTTGCTTTCGGCATTTGTAGAACCGCTCGGGCTCACGGAAGCGAACACTGGCGCGGATGCGGTGATCGCAAAGAGCGCCAATGAGCCGGTGCAACTGCTTCGCACCGTGAAACGGCTGGTCAACAAGGCCGCGCTGCGGAAGCCGCCCACGCGCCAAAACGGTACTAGTTCGAAAACGCGGCGGAAACTCCGGTAAAATCCGTCATACTGAAGTTGTGGCGCGTACTCTTCCCCGTCTAATCGCAACTGCTCTGGTTCTTGCGCTGAGCGCCGTGCCGGCCGCCAGGAAACACCCGGTCAAAACCGCCCCGGCCCCAACGGTGAAAGCCTCGAACACTGTGAAGCGCTGGCTTCGCGGGATGACGCTGCGCGATGAAGTTGCGCAACTCGTCTTCATTCCGTTCTACGGCGCCAATCCCAATACGCAAACCGCGCAATACCGGAAGTTCCTGCGGCTGATTCAGAACACCAAGGTCGGCGGAATGATTCTGGTGAATCAATCGAACGGCCGGCTGATCGCGAAAGCGGAACCCTTCGCTCTGGCGGCATTTCTGAACCGCATGCAGCGCATCGCGAAAGTGCCGCTGCTGGTCGGCGGCGATTTCGAGCGCGGCGCTTCCATGCGCGTCGACGGCACCACGCAATTTCCGCACGCGATGGCATTCGGCGCGACGGGCGATCCGGAGCTTTCGCGAATGGAAGGGGAAGTGACAGCGCGTGAAGCACGCGCCCTTGGCGTGCAATGGGTCTACTATCCGGTGGCCGACGTCAACAACAACCCCGACAACCCCATCATCAATATCCGCTCCTTCGGCGAGAACCCGCAGATGGTGGCGTCGCACGTTGTAGCCTTCATACAGGGGGCGCACGCCGACAAAAATAACTACGTCATGGCGACCGCGAAGCATTTTCCCGGTCATGGCGATACCGCGACGGATAGTCACCTCAATATGGGCACGATCACGGGCGATCGCGCGCGCCTGGAAGCCGTGGAGCTGGTGCCGTTCAAAGCGGCGATCGCGGCGGGAGTCGATTCCATCATGACGGCGCACCTGGCCGTTCCCGCGCTCGCTCCGCCCGATCTGCCGGCGACCCTTTCGCCCGCCATCCTGACCGACTTGTTGCGCAACGAACTGGGGTTTAAAGGTCTGGTGATCACGGACGCTCTAGAGATGCGCGGCATCGCAAACGGTTTTTCGACGGGTGATGCGTGCGTGCGCGCTCTGGAAGCCGGCGCCGACACGCTGTTGATGCCGAGCGACCCTGAGGCCGCGGTGAATGCGGTCGTGAAAGCGGTCGAGAGCGGACGTCTTTCTCGTGCCCGGATTCAGGATAGCGTCGTCAAAATTCTCGCCGCCAAGGAAAAGCTCGGACTGGATCGCAAGCGCTTCGTCGACGTGGAAGCGATCAGCGACGTGATTGCGTCGCCGGAATCGGAAGCCAAGGCGCAGGATGTGGCGGACCGTGCGATCACGCTCGTGCGCAATCAGGGCAATCTGGTGCCGCTCGCCAATCCCGATTCCGCTTGCTTCGTGGTGCTCGGCGAAGGGCGGTATTCCAGCGAGGGACAGATGTTCGTGCAGGAAGTGCGCAAGCGGCTGCGCGCCCCCCAACTCGTGGCCCTGGATCAATCGTCATCGCGCGACGATGTCGAGGACGCGATGAAGCGGCTGCCGCAGACGTGCGGCGTGTACGCGGTGGCGGCGTTCGCATCGGTCGCGGCATATCGAGGCTCGCTCGGGCTCGGCGGCGAATTGCCACATGCCATGGAACTGCTGAGCGCGACCGGCAAGCCGGTGATCCTGGTGTCGCTCGGCAATCCTTATATGCTGCGCAATTTTGCGAATGTTTCGGCGTACCTGGCCGCGTTCAGCACGGTGCCTCCGAGTGAAATGGCGGCAGTAAAGGCGCTTTGGGGCGAAATGGCGATCCGCGGTCACTTGCCTGTTACCATTCCGGGACTGGCGCAGTATGGCGAAGGTATACAGACGCAACCTACCCGAACGGCGAATACGACGGCGTCCCGCTAAGTTAGTAGAATCCCTGATACCCTTAGGCGCTATACTGAGTCCTCAATGGCGTTCAGTCTTCCCCCCCGCGGGATTGAAGTCGTGCTTCTTAGCCTGGTCATAGGGGCCGCAATCTATGACATTCGCTTCCGGCGAATCCCGAACTGGCTCACCCTGGCAGGAGTGATTCTTGGTTTGGCGCTCAATGCCTGGCTGGTCTCCGACGGACAGCCCTTGCCGGGCCTGCTCTTTTCGCTCAAAGGCCTGGCGCTCGGGTTCGGCTTCTACTTCTTCTTATATGCGATCCATGCGATGGGCGCGGGCGATGTCAAACTAATGGCGGCAGTGGGCGCCATGGTCGGATGGCAGGACTGGTTCGGCATCTTCCTGCTGACGGCAATTCTCGGCGGTATCACCGGAATGCTGCTGGTGCTCGCGCGCAAGCGCCTGAAACACACGTTCTTCAACATGGCGTTCATCCTCAGCGAGATGAAAAGCGGCCGATCCGCACATTTGGGCCGCGAAGAATTAGACGTCAAGAGCAACAAGGGGCTGCGGCAGCCGCACGGCGCCATCATAGCGCTGGGCACTATCCTGTTCGTCGGACTGGCAGCTTACTACACGCAAGCGTGAAGATACTGGACAGGTTCAGGCTGGACGGCAAGACGGCGCTCGTCACGGGCGCGCGCCGAGGCATCGGCAAGGCTCTGGCCGTGGCGCTCGCTCAAGCCGGCGCGGACATCATCGGCACTAGCGCGGAAATGGAAAGCGAAGGCAGCGACGCCGGCAATGCAGTCGAGCGTTGCGGACGCCGTTTCCGCGGATACGCCTGCGACCTCGCGGACCGCAAGAGCGTCTATGCGTTCATCGAGCGGGTGAAGCTGGAGTGCGCTCCGGTGGACATATTGGTCAATAACGGCGGCAGCATCCTCCGCAAACCGGCGGCAGAGCATCCCGACGAGTATTGGGACAAGATCATCGAGATCGATCTGAATGCGCAGTTCGTGCTGGCGCGCGAGTTCGGGCGCGACATGGTAGAGCGCGGATCGGGGAAGATCATCTTCACTGCGTCACTTTTGAGCTTTCAGGGCGGCATCACGGTGCCCGGATATGCAGCGGCGAAGGGCGGCGTCGCGCAGTTGACCAAGGCGCTGGCGAATGAGTGGTCAGGGCGCGGCGTCCAGGTAAATGCCATCGCGCCGGGATACATTGCGACGGACAACACGAGCGCGCTCCGCGCCGACCCGGTGCGCAATCCTGCAATTCTCGCTCGCATTCCGGCGGGACGTTGGGGCGATCCCGAAGATTTAGCGGGTGCCGTCGTTTACCTGGCATCGCCGGCTTCGGACTACGTCAGCGGGCACGTACTGACAGTCGACGGCGGCTGGATGGGCCGTTAAATCGCGTCAAAGCCGGGGAGAAACGGCGGCAGCGGCATCCGCGGATTTCAGGACAGGAACTACCTGGAATGAGGTAACGTCCTGCCAGTGCGCCATCCATTGATCGAGCAACCCGCGGTCCGCGCATTCCACGATCTGGTAACAACGGCGCAAGTCCTCCGTCACCCAACTTGCCAGGTATTCGACTCCCTCTGGCATCATGCGTCCGCGATCTCGAAAACGCCGGTACACCGGAAGGGGATCTCCGTTCCGAAACGTCTCGATGACCATGAACAGCATGTCCGGACAAGTATATCGAATGCCAAACCCCGGCCGGCAGGCCGCTAACGCGAGAAGCGAATGGCCACGCCGGCGGTCAGTTCGTCCAACTGCCAGTTGCCGCCGAAGTGGCCGTCGAACCAGCGGGTGTAGCGGAGGTCCGGAGCGAGTGTCACGTGGCCGAAGCGGAATGGGAATTCGACGCTCGCAGCAGCGCCACCGACAACCGGGCGCGATGGGGCGCGTAAGAAGTGGTCGACAACCATCACTTCGCGAAGGCTGTCCCAGTCGAGTGTGAGCGTATCCGTGAGAACGGAGACCGCAGGACCTATTCCGAAGCGGATGTGGCGCGCGACCCCGGCTTCAAACAGGAGCGGCAATTGCCAGCGGTTCGCGGTGGTTGAAGTCTTAGAGACAATCTCGATCAGAGGACTGTTGACAGTCGTCAGATATGCGAAGGTGCTGCTGGTGCCGGTGACGCCGATCCGCTGGTATGTGGGGTCAAAGCGCAAGCGGAAGCGGCGCGTGAGCGGAACGGATGCGGAGAGGCCGATCGCCGGATGGTACGGCGTCGATTCGAAGTAGCCGCATTGCGCTCCGTTCGCACAGAGTTGCGGGTACGAATGAGTCGTCAAAGGTCCGGCAACCGGCGCATCGACTCGCACTCCGAGTTCGATTTGCGAGAGCGCCAAGGCCGGCAAAAAGAGTAGGACGGAAAACCTGAGGATCACACCTCTAAGACCCGCGCCGCGCGCGATTCACTACACCACTTCCAGGATCAGGCACTTCAGATAAAGGGTTTCGGGGACGGTGAGCAGGATCGGGTGGTCCTGCGACTGCGTTCGCCGTTCGAGAACGCGCAGCGTGCGCCCCGCGTCCAGGCTGGCCTGCGCCACGAGTTCGAGGAGCGCGGCTTCGGAGATGTGATGCGAGCAGGAGCAGGTCACCAGGATGCCTCCGGATTGCAGTAGGCGGAGCGCGCGCAGATTAATGTCTTTGTAGCCGGTGACGGCCTGATCAATGTTCTTGCGCGATTTCGTGAAAGCGGGCGGATCGAGAATCACGGTCGAGAATTGACGGCGCGCGCTGGCGTACGAGCTGAGCAGATCGAAGACATCGGCCTGTTTGAACTCGATGTTCGAAATAGAATTCGCTTCGGCGTTCTTGCGCGCCGTCTGAAGCGCATGCTCTGAGCTGTCCACCGCTTCCACGTGCTCGGCTTCAGCCAGATGCAGGGCGAAGCCTCCGGTGCTGGTGAAGCAGTCGAGTGCCCGGCCTCCTCTGACGTAGCGTGCGGCGGCCAGATAGTTCTCGCGCTGATCGAGATAGATCCCGGTCTTCTGGCCTTTCAGCAGGTCGGCCTGCAGCGAAAGTCCGTTCATGCGGACTGTAACCGAGTCCGGCACCTCGCCCAAGACGACGCCCGATTCGAGCGGCAGTTGCTCCTTCGACCGCACCGCTGCATCGTTGCGTGCGGCGATGCCTTTCGGTTGGAAGATTTCCTCGAGGCAGGATACGATGTCGGCCTTCGCAGCATCCATCCCTTGATTCAGCGTTTGAACCGCAAGGTACTCGCCGTACTTATCGACGATCAGGGCAGGCAGCAAGTCCGCTTCCGCATGCACCACTCGATACGCTTCACTATCCTGAACCACACGGCGGCGATGCTCGTACGCCGCTCGCAAGCGGCGCAGATAGAAGTCGCGGTCGATGGGCTCGACGCGATTGGACAGCATGCGAAGCGCGATTTGCGATGCAGCGCTGAAATGTGCCGTGCCCAGCGGACGGCCGCGCTCGCCGGTGACTTTGACCGGCGCGCCGGGCTGGGCGCCGTCGAGATCGGCAATGTCGGAGGCGAAGATCCACGGGTGACCGGAGGCGACGCGGTCCGCCGCCTTCCGGTTCACTTTGACTTCGTTCATCGCATCGCCTGCAGGCGTGCGATTCGATCTTCCGTAGACGGGTGGGTGGCGAACAGCTTCATCAGGTTCCGCGCGGCGAATGGATTGATGATGAACATGTGCGCGGTGGAGGGCGATGCGTCCTCCATAGGGATACGCTTCGACCACGTCTCCAGTTTCTGAAGACCATTGATCAGCGGATAGGGCGAGCCGACGTACTTGGCGCTGGCTGCGTCCGCGTCATACTCACGCGAGCGCGAAATCGCCATCTGGATCAGCATAGCGGCGATGGGCGCGAGGATCATCATCGCGATAGCCGCGATGGGGCTGCCGCCGCGATCGTCGTCGCGATCCGCCGGACCGAACCACATCGCCATGCGAGCGATCATGGTGATGGCCGCCGCGAGAGTGGCCGCCACCGAGCTGATCAGAATGTCGCGGTGCAGCACGTGACCGAGCTCGTGCGCGACCACGCCTTCGATTTCGTTATCGTTCATAAGCTGCAGAATGCCCGCCGTGAACGCAACCGAGGCGTGCTGCGGGTTGCGGCCGGTGGCGAAGGCGTTCGGCTGTTGCTCGGGCAGCAGGTACAGCTTCGGCATGGGGATGCCCATGCGATGGGCGAGTCCTTGAACGATCGGAGCCACGCGACGATAAATTTCCGGGTTCTCGGTTTCGCTCACCGGGACGGCGCTGTAGCTTGCCAGCGCGATCTTATCGGAGAAAAAGTAACTGGCGAAATTCATGACAACGGCGATGGCAAGTCCGTAATAGAGGCCGTTGCGGCCGGCGATAGCTTCACCTCCGACGAGGAGGACTCCGCTGAGCAGGCCTAGGAGAAGGGCGGTTTTTAGCGCGTTCATAGAATCAGATTGGCGGACGCAGATGTGGGGTTCATCTGCGTCCTTATAATTAGACGTTAACAGGAATGAGCTTCGTCAGTGCGAGCCCTCCCTTTGGATCTTTATCGACCAGGACCGTGTCTCCTTCGATGAAGTCTCCGTTCAGGAGCTTCAGGGCGAGCGGATCCTGGATGAGACGCTGTATGGTCCTTCGCATCGGGCGTGCTCCGTATTGCGGATCGAAGCCTTCGTCGATCAGAAGGTCTTTGGCGTCCGCCGTTACTTCCAGGCGGATGCGGCGATCCTTGAGGAGCCGGCCCACGTTGGCGATCTGTATTTCCACGATATCCATCAGGTTTTCGCGCGAGAGCGTATTGAAGACGATGATGTCGTCCACGCGGTTCAGGAACTCCGGGCGGAAGTGCTGGCGCAGCGCATCAAGAAGCCGCTGCCGCGTATCGTCGGTCCGGGTATCCTTTGCATGGACACTGAAGCCGATGCGGTTCTTCTCCACCATTCCGGTTCCTATGTTGCTGGTCATGACGATCACGGTGTTTTTGAAACTGACCGTGCGGCCCTGGCCATCCGTAAGGCGCCCGTCGTCGAGGATCTGCAGGAGCATGTTGAATACCTCGGGATGCGCTTTTTCGATTTCATCGAACAGCACCACACTATAAGGACGGCGGCGGACCTGTTCGGTGAGTTGTCCGCCCTCTTCATAGCCGACATAACCCGGAGGCGAGCCGACCATGCGGCTGACGGCGTGCTTCTCCATGTACTCGCTCATATCGACGCGGATCATGGCTTTCTCGTCATCGAAGAGGTAGCCGGCGAGCGCGCGAACCAGTTCCGTCTTCCCTACCCCGGTGGGTCCCAGGAAAATGAAGCTGCCGATGGGCCGGTTGGGATCGCTGAGGCCGGCGCGGTTGCGCAGAATGGCGTTGGAGACGAGGCGGACGGCTTCGTCCTGGCCGATGACGCGGTCTTTCAACCGTTCGGGCATGTGGACAAGCTTCTGAATTTCGCCTTCCATCATGCGCGTGACCGGAATGCCGGTCCACTTGGCCACGATGCGTGCGATATCGTCTTCGCCGATCTCCTCTTTGAGAATGGCGTTTTCCTTAACCGCTTCGAGCTCGTGCTCAGCGGCCTGTATGTCTTTTTCGAGTTGCGCAAGACGGCCGTAGCGGAGTTGGGCGGCTTTCTCCCAATCGCCCGCCCGGCTGGCTTTTTCCTCTTCCTGCCGCGCGGAGTCCTGCTCTTCTTTCAGGCGGCGTACGCGCATGATGGCGGCTTTTTCGCGATTCCACCGCTCTTTGAGAGTGGCTGCTTCACCGCGAATCTGTTCGAGCTCGTTTTCGACGGTGCGCAGACGCTCGTGACTAGCGTTGTCGTTCTCTTTACTAAGCGCCTGGCGTTCGATTTCCAGGTGCGAAATCCGCCGTTCCAGGTCGTCGACTTCAATCGGCATGGAGCCGATCTGCAGGCGCAAGGCGGAACCGGCCTCGTCGATGAGGTCAATGGCCTTATCGGGCAGGAAGCGGTCGGCAATGTAGCGGCTGGAGAGCACGGCGGCGGCGATGATCGCCGAATCCTTGATGCGTACGCCGTGGTGAATTTCGAATTTCTCCTTCAGGCCGCGGAGAATAGCGATAGTGTCGTCGATCGAGGGCTCGCCGACCATGACCGTTTGGAAGCGGCGGGCGAGAGCGGCATCTTTTTCGACGTGTTTCTTATACTCGTTGAGCGTGGTAGCGCCGATGCAGCGCAATTCGCCGCGCGCAAGGGCCGGCTTGAGCAGGTTGGCCGCGTCGATGGCGCCTTCCGCTCCGCCGGCGCCGACCAGCGTGTGCAACTCATCGATGAAGCAGATGATTTCGCCGTTCGAATCGATAATATCCTTGACCACGGCTTTCAGACGGTCTTCGAATTCGCCGCGGAACTTCGTACCGGCGATCATGGAGCCGAGGTCGATGGCGACGAGTTTCTTGCCCTGCAGCTGATCGGGAACGTCACCGCGAACGATGCGCTGGGCGAGACCCTCCACGATCGCGGTTTTGCCGACGCCCGGCTCGCCGATGAGCACCGGGTTGTTCTTCGTGCGGCGGCTGAGCACCTGCATGACGCGGCGGATTTCTTCGTCGCGGCCGATCACCGGGTCCAGCTTGCCCTGGCGCGCGGACTCGGTCAGGTCATGCGCATAACGCTCGAGGGCCTGGTATTTGGTTTCGGGATTTTGGTCTGTAACGCGCTGCGTGCCCCGTATGCCGACAAGGGCTTTCAAAATCGCATCGTGAGTCGCGCCGGAACGTTCCAGAAGCTGTCCGGCGGGATCGCTGCGCTCATCGGCGATCGCCAACAGCAAGTGTTCGGTCGAGACGAATTCGTCTTTGAAACGGCCGGCTTCATCGAACGCGCGCTCCAGCACCTGATTCAGCGGTTGCGAGAGATACATGCCGGGCTGCATGCCCGCGGCTTTCGGCAACGTGCCGAGAAGCCGGGTGGCTTCGGCAACGATGGAGTCCGGCTGGACGCCGCATTTTTCCAGCACAGGGCGAACGATGCCCTCGCTCTCCTCCGCCAGGGAAATGAGCAGGTGAAGAGGAAACATCACCTGCGATTGGTTTTTCTCGGCAATGCCCTGCGTGGTTTGGAGGGCCTCTTGCGCTTTTTGGGTGAGTCTGTCCAAACGAAACATAGAAGGGTTCCTAAACAAGAAGGGCAGGCGGACCAAATTGGGGATCCACCTGCCCTGATTTATCCGTCAAGTTTTGGGCCATCGTACGAGCCCGGGCATTGACTGCTCGTCAGTCACCCGATTGGATGCATTAGCCGGCGACTTGGATTTTCACCTGGCGCGGCTTGGCAGCTTCCTTCTTGGCAAGGGTGACAGTGAGTACGCCGTTGCGGTACTGCGCGTTGATGTTCTCGGTATCGAAGGTGTTCGGGACGGCGAAACTGCGGACGAACTGACCGTAGCTGCGCTCGATGCGGTGATAGCCCTTCCCATCCTGCTTGTTTTCGAACTTGCGTTCACCGGCGATCGTGAGGGTCTGGTTCTCCACGCGGACATCGATGTTGTTCTGGTCGACATCCGGGAGGTCGGCTTTCAGGACCAGTTCGTTCTCGGTTTCGAAGATATCGACAGCCGGGGTCCAGGGCCGGTTGGATTGGGGCTCGCTGAGCATCCGAGAGAAGGCGTCCTCGAAGAGGCGCAGATTGGCGAGCGGATCGAAATGGGTCAGAGAAGACATGGTGGATTAGCTCCTTTTGGTTCAGATATTTTGGGAGGCGCTGGCCTCATCCAATTGCAATCATAAAATATGCGTGTATGATTGTCAAGTATTTCTGAGCAGTTTTATAGCAGGTTCAACATTGCTGGTTGCCCTAGGGTGGATGTCGCTTTGAATCAGCTGCTTGCGGAGTTTCCGGTGCCCTTTGCGGCGCCGCGCCTGGAACGATTCCTGGCGTCACATCTCCTACCTGGAGCCGCGCAGGCCGGCGCACGCTCTGTCGAAGTCGCTGAGATCGCCCCACGAAACTACGACGGTCGCATGCTTTTCCGGCACCCCCGCTCGGGTCATCGGGTTCGGAGTCAATTTGCCGCCCGGCAGGAAATTCGTGTACATCGACTTCTGATCGTCCAAATTCAGGTCCGCGCCGCGCCAGACACCGGCAAGTCTAAACGTCCGCGGCAATTTTGGGCGTTCGGCTTCCGACAAAGTGAGTTCGACCTTAGCGCCGTTGGTCCGGAGCCACGCGCCTGACATCTGGCCACTCACCTTAAATTGGTATCGGGCACCGTCTTCCGTACAGACCTGAGCTTTCCCCGCGATTTCGCAACACGTGGTCGCCTGGTTTCTCACGTCGAGAGTCGGAGAGAAGTTGAGTTGAAGAAACAGCCCGTAAACCACTCCGGCGGAGTCGCGCAGCCGGCCGACTCCTTTCCACTGCGCGATGGGCGTCCAGCGTCCACCCAAATGAAAGCTCACGGGAGCCGCGAGAACATAGGCAAACAGGGGGACGATGATGACGGTGGTGAAGCAGCCCCAACAGCCGGTTTTCAGCTTGCCGTCCGGGCGCGGATCCTGACCGGTGGGAGTCATTCGTGTAATTTCCGCGGGTCCGCTTGTATTCTAATCCCGTTTGCGGCAGCGCCGCCGATTGAGTACAGTATCGTTCTAGGCATCCGCTTTGCTTCAGGACATTCGTTACGCCTTCCGCTCACTGCTCCGTTCGCCCGGGTTTGCAGCCGTTGTTATCGCGACGCTGTCGCTTGGCATCGGCGCCACCCTCACCATGTTGAGCCTGATGCGCGCAGTGCTCTGGCGGCCGTTGCCTTATCCGGAGCCAAACCGGATCGTCAGCATTCAAGTGGACGCTCGCAATGTCCGCAATACCGGCGCCACCAGGACAGAACTGCTCGCCCTCAGGAAGCGCAGCCGCACGCTCCAGGAAGTTTCCACAATCGATCCGTTCGACGTGAACCTGGGGTATGCCGGTGCAATGGAGCATGTGACGGCCGCCGCGGTTTCGGACGATTTTCTCGACCTGCTCGGCGCGCGCCCCGCACGAGGCCGGATGCTGGACGGAAACGTTGACAGCGTCAACCAGCAGGCGTTCGCAGTGATGATCAGCGGCGAGTTGTGGCGCCGCCGTTTTTCCGCGGACCCGAAAATTATCGGGAAAGCCGTAACAATCGATGATCGCGAAGTGCGGATCGCGGGCGTGCTTCCTCCCTGGTTTCGCTTGTATCTACCTCCGGGCGTGTGTTCTTTGGAGCAGATTGACGTGTGGCTCCGATACCGGATCGACCCAACCGATCCGCACCGCGGCATTCCACTGATAGCGAGGCTGAGGCCGGGCGTCACGCTCCAGCGCGCGAATGCCGAGTTGCAAACGCTGGCCGGGCAATTCGAACAGGAGAATCCGGAGTTTTATTCCGGCGATAAAGGATGGCAAGCGTCGCCATCGGATCGCGGACTCGGCGCGAAGGTCAGGTTCACGGCCCGGCTCATCCACGACGATATGACCCGCGATTCGCGGCCGGCGCTCTTCCTGTTGGCAGGAGCGGTGGGGTTTGTGCTGCTGATCGCCTGCGTCAACGCCGCCAATCTGCTGCTGGCGCGGGGCTCGGCGAGGCAGCGTGAATTGGAGATCCGCAGGGCGCTGGGCGCGGATAGAATGAGGCTGGTCCGGCAGCTTCTTACCGAAAGCGTGGTGCTGGCAGCAGCGTCCGCGGCCGCCGGATTGGTCATCGCGCGTTTCGGACTCGCAGCGGTCGGGCGGCTGAGCGAATCGCACATTCCCCTGCAGTCGAGGGTCGCGATGGAGCCAGCCGTCGTGCTGCTCGCGGTGGCGCTGTGTGCGGTCACCAGCATCCTCTTCGGCTTGCTGCCGGCATGGCGGCTCGCATCCGGCAATTCGCGGCGCGAAACGGCGGGAGCGGGCGCGCGGAGGTTGCAACGGACGCTGGTAGCGGCAGAGGTCGCGCTCTCGATTGTGCCGCTGGCGGGCGCGGGACTGATGCTGCGCTCCTTTGTAACTTTGATGCATGCCCCGCTGGGATTTAAGCCGGCGAATGTGGTGACCGCTCAGTTGCCGATCGATACCAAAAGATACCCGCGATTGGAGCAGAGGTGGGCCCTGCTGCGGGATGTGCTTGACCGGTTGCGTGCGCTTCCCGGAGTGCAGTCGGCGAGTGCGGCGAGCCCGCTGCCGTTGGCGGGCCAGGAGCATCGCCGCGTGGGGCGTTTGGACCAGCCCGAGAATTCGCCGATGCTTGCGACCCAGCAATTCGCGCTTCCGGGTTACCTCGCCGCCATCGGCACGCCCTTGCGTGAGGGCCGCGATTTCACGGACACCGACATCACAGCGGAGCGTGCCGTGACGATTATCGATGAGGGGCTCGCCAACCGGCTTTGGCCAGAGGGAGCAATCGGCAAGCGGCTGGCCGTTTACCGGACCGGATGGCGCAGCGAACTGGAAGTGATCGGCGTAACGGCGGCGGTGCGCGTCACGCGTGTGCGCGACGGCAATATTCCGCATTTCATGCTGCCGTATGGCACGTATCCCAGCGAAATGTCGCTGGTGATCCGGACGGGTGAGACGGCGGAAACAATGGCGCCGCCAATTCAGTCCGCGGTGGATGCGGCAGGCGGCGGACGGGCGGCGTTCGACATACGGCCCATGAGCGACTATGTTTCAGACTCTGTGGGCGATACGCGCTTCATTCTCTTCGTGCTGGCGGCGTTCGCCGTGGCATCCGTGGTGCTTGCGGCCGTCGGGCTCTATGGCACTCTCGCGTATCTTGCCGCGCAGCGGACCCGCGAATTCGGCATACGGCTGGCTCTCGGATCGAGCGCGCAGGCCATTGTCGCCATCGTCATCCGCGAGAGCCTGATGCTTGCCGTTGCCGGGGTCGCAGCCGGGCTGGCCGGAGTGGCCGCCGCTACCAGCACCATCCGCGGCCTGCTGTATGGAGTGCGCCCGCTCGATGGCGTGACGCTCGCGGTGGTAGTGGGTCTGGTTGCGATTGTCGCGCTGGCAGCGGCCGGTGTGCCGGCGTGGCGTGCTACGCGCGTGGATCCGCAGACGTCCCTGCGTAGCGAGTAGCGGTCACGCTCGCCCGGCAAACTCTCGCGTTTCCGTCGAGACTCTCACTTTTTCGCCCTCTTTGATAAAAAGAGGAACGCGGATCTCGATGCCTGTTTCCAGCTTGGCCGGTTTCGTCACGCTGCCGCTTGATGAATCGCCGCGCACGCCCGGCTCGGTGAAGGCAACAGCCAGTTCGACGAACGGAGGCAACTCCAGCCCGATGGGGTTGCCGTTGTATTTGAGCACTTCGACCATGCAGCCTTCGATCAGGAAATCCCCCGCATTGCCGATCACATCCTCGGGCAGTGAGAGCGTCTCGAAACTCTCCTGGTCCAGGAAATAAGAACCGTCCCCGTCGCTATATAGGTAGGAAGCGGAAACGGTTTGCAGATCCGGCTCCTTGAACTTCTCGCCGGCCTTGAACGTTCGTTCGAACACAGCGTTGGTGAGCAGGTTGCGGATCTTCAACCGCACCAGGGTCTGCCCGCCGCGCGCGGTCGGCGTGTTCACTTCTACTTCCAGGCAGGAGTACGGAGTGTTGTCAATCTCAAAACGAGTCCTTCGTTTAACGTCAATTGCGTCGATCAATACGGCCATCTCTCCCAAGTATAAATTGAAGGGCGAGCAGTTGCGGCAACTGTGCTACTATTGTTGTGTCTTTGCCAGTCCTGCCTATTGCGCACGTTCCCTCATCAACCGGTCCGACACACCGCCGTTGTTCGATCTTGCCCGTTTGCCGCTCTGCAAATTCAGAAAGAAGTTCACTTGAAGAATATTTTTGTAGGTAATCTCAGTTTCGGAACCACCGAGGATACGGTGCGTTCCATGTTCGAGTCGTATGGCTCGGTTGACCGCGTAAACATCGTCACGGACCGTGACACGGGGCGCGCCCGGGGCTTCGCCTTCGTCGAAATGGGCGTTGACGCCGAAGGCAACGCCGCAATCAACGGCTTAAACGGCAAAGACGTCGATGGCAGAACGCTGAACGTCAACGAAGCTCGTCCGAAAACCGAAGGCGGTGGCGGCGGGCGCGGTGGGTTTCGCGGCAACGGCGGCGGCTCGCGGCAGAGTCGCTGGTAGCCCTGACGGATTCTGAAGGTGCGGCACAGAACGTGCCGCACCGTGTTTGAACGATAAGGATTCATTTGCCAAAAGAAGACGCAATCGAAGTACAAGGCAAGGTGGTTGAGAAGTTTAAAGCCGGAATGTTCTCCATTGAGTTGGATGTGGGAACCACCGTCCTGGCCACGATGGCCGGCAGACTTCGTCGAAACCGAATCAAGATTATGAACGGCGACAGAGTCTCTCTGGAACTGTCACCGTACGACCTCACAAAAGGCCGCATCACGTACCGCCACCGGTAGATCTGCTACTCTAAAACACCATGTCAGCCATCAACGGAGACAAAGCGCGGTTTCACCGCGAACGCAAGAGCAAGCTCGCCCGGAGAGAACGGAGCCAGGCGTTGCGCAAGAAGATTGCTTCGCGAACTCCGGCACGGCCGGGTGGCGCGCAGCTATAGCGTTGTACCGTCCGGTAAGTTCACCGGCGCTCCTCGATAAACTAAAGGGAATGCATGGAGAGTGTTGTGCTTCCCCGCGATGATGGCGTGTGGCTCGCCGGCGGGCGCCTGCCGGTTTCCGAAAATCCCGCACTCGGCAAGTTGCTGGCGGCCGTGGAACGGGTACGGTCCATTCGCGCGGAGATCGCAAGCGCGGCCAAGGTTGCGACCATGCCGCCGGTCGAGATTGTCCCCTATATCTGGACTCATGAGCGCTCGCTGATTTGCGGACGCGTGACCACCTTGCACCGGGGAAACGGCGCCTATTTCGGAGTACAGCTTCCCGCGCCGACTGCTCTCTGCACGGATCGTGCGGCAGTGCGCGCCCTCCTGGTCCACGAATTCGCGCATTGGTTTTATATCGCGGCTCGAGTGGTGAACGGCGCCGACGTGGGAGAGCATTCCGGCGGCACTCTGGACCTGCGAACCGAGCGGCTTACCGAATCGGATACGCAGATCAATGCTCAGGAGTGGTTCGGCGAAGAGGACGCGCGCACTTTCATTCAGCACGGCGATGCGATCACTGCCACGATATCGAAACAGGCGATCGGGCTGGAAGGCCAGTTCTTTGTCGTAAGCCCCCGCCTGGGTGATGCGGCCGGCGGCATAGCGATCAGCGATGACGTGAAGGACCACATCCGCCGCCTGCGCCTGCAACGGCCGGGTTAGGAAGACATTACCAGCGGTCGAGTTCCGCGTCGTAAATCCGAACTCCGCGGGCGCTTATTTCGGCGAGAAGACCTGCCACGGCGGGAATCATCTCGCGCGCGCCTCCTACCACAATCGCCCACGCCAGATTCTCCCTGAATGCACGGGTCACGATTTGCCACGCTTCGAGCTCCGGCGATGGCCTCGCGCCGATGTGGATCATGGACCAGCGGCGAACCAGCGCGAGCGCGGTCTGGCGGTCGGGCAAAGGGCCACTCACGATGAAATGGTTGTCGCAATGGACGAGGATCCCGGTCACGCCGCCATCTTAGCAGCAGCTACGGGCGGCGTGTCCCTTCGTGAGTGTCAACTCCCCGAGCTTATAATGGCTTCAAACGCTTATGCCGACTCCCTACGAGAGTGCTCGCTTGAATCTGCAACTGTTCGATCTGCGGCGCGAGCCGGTCTTGCGGGAAGCGCGAGCATGGTTCGTCCTGGAGTTCAATCCTGAGACCTTCGCGGAATGTATTGCCATGGCCACCGGGGAGCGCCATTCTTCATTCCGGATGGTACTCGGCTATTGGGATATGGCGGCTTCGATGGTGACCACCGGGGCCATCGACAGCGATTCGTTCCGGGCCGCGCACGGCGAAATCTTCGCGACATTCAGCAAGGTTGAGCCCTTTCTCGCTGAACTGCGGGCCGCGAGCGGTGAGCCTGAGCTCTGTAAGCACATGGAGGCTGTTGTCATGGCGACTCCGGATGCTCAAGGGATTCTAGAGCGCCGGCGTGCAGCCATTCGCAATGCCGTGAAGAGGCGCAAAGAGGCCGAAGCGCTCGTGACGCGATGGGGAGGCGTGTGAGCGCTCACCCGCAGACGCGTAGCGGCGGAATGATTGGGGTATCGGATCACGGCGGTTGGGCCGTGCTGGTGACGGTAGCCGCCGGCGGGAAACTCCTCGACCGCCGGCGCGTCGAACTCGTGGACGAGGACCTGCCGAAGATTCCGCATCATAGTGAGGGCCAGACTCTGCCGGTCGAGGAAGCAGTAGGTTTAGTTGACGTTGTGCGGTTGTCGGCCGAGCGGCACGCGAAGCTCGCGCTTGACGCCGTGGCGGCGGCAGTGCCCGACGGGATCGCCGGAGTGGCGCTGCGCGAGTGCCCGTCGTGGCTTCCTTCCACGATTGCCGAGCGACTGTCCGATTACCGGTCGCGGAACGTTGCCGATTGGGTGATGTACCGGAGAGCGCTTGCGGGTGCGGCGGAGGCGCGTGGCTGGGCGGTGGATTGGTACGACTCCAGGAAAGTGGTTGCCGCGGCCGGCAACGCGCTTGGGATGGCCAGCTTCGATGCGCACTTTTCGAATCTGCGGAAGAGCTTTGGCCCTCCGTGGGGTAACGATCACAAGCTCGCGATGGCCGCGGCGATAGTTGCGGCGAGGGGCCGCTAAGCAGAAAAAAAGGCCGCCGGTGGGGGGAAACCGGCGGCCTCTTAGTTCAGTCGTGTTTGCGCACGGCCGGACTGCCTTAGAAATACAACTTCAGCGCCATTTGGATGATTCTCGGCGAACCGAAGGCGATGACTTGCCCGAAGGTCCCACTGGTAACGTTGGTGACGGGGTTGTTCCAGTTGCCGTGATTCATGATGTTGAAGAAGTCGCTGCGGAATTCCAGCTTCCAACGCTCATTCATCTGGAAATAGCGGCTGATCGCCATGTTCCAGGTGATGGCTCCGGGGCCGTACAGGGAGTTGCGGCCCAGGTCGCCGAACTGGCCGCTCGAAACAGTGCAAGCCGCATTCGAGCCGGCGCATTGGAACGCCGCGGGGTTCAAATAACCCAGCGGGCTCTTGTTTGCGAAGTAGACGTTAGCCGGATCGATGACGTTCGGACGATCCTGCCCCTGACCGCTCAAGGAAATGTCCTTGCCGCCATCAGTGACCTGGATCGGCGAACCGGTGTACAGGCTCACGATCGGAGAAAGCTGCCATCCCACGGTGACGGCATGCACGAAATGCTGGCCGATTCCGGGGCTTGTGACCACTATCGAGGTGTTGAAGATGTGGCGGTGGTCGTAACCGCAGTTGCCCTTTTCACCCTGGGCGCGGTTGAGCGGATTCTGGTAGAGTACCCCCGCCAATTCGCCGGCGAAGTCCCACGTGCTGCTGCAGTGGCTCCACGTGTAGTTGCTGAGCAGCGTGAGGCTGCGGCCGATGCTGCCGCGCAACGAAACCAGCAAGCCGTTGTAGTTGCTGATCGCGCCGTCATCGGTCTGCTGGATGTTGGCGTAGTATTGCCCGAGCGCGGGATTGACCAGGGACGTCAGGCGGCGCGCGTTCGTGTTGCTGGTGGTAGCGCCCGCCGTGGGGATCGCGTAGTTGACATCCGTGGAGCCCCAGATGTGGCGGCCCACGTTCCCGAGATAGTTCGCGGTGGCAAGCCAGCTCTTAGACACCTGACGCTGGTAACTGAGATTCCAGCTCATCATGTAAGTCGGCGTGACGTTCCCCGGAATACTGATGTAAGTGCCCTGCGTGGGGAACACGGCCGCGCCCGGGAACGGATCGCCGGTCTTACCGTTCAGCACATAAGTGGCGAACGGATTGGAGAACTGGCCGCTGGTCAAAGTCAGAGACGACACGTAGGGCGGGTTCGTCGTCCAGCGCTCCGGATAGAAGAGTTCGGGCGAGTCATGCATCATGGTGAACGCGCCGCGTAGGGTCTGCTGAGCGTCGCCCTTGGGATCCCACACAAAACCGAAGCGGGGCGAGAAGAGCGCCCAATGGGACGCGGTCAGCGACTTGCCGTACTTGTCTTCCTTGTCGCCGTAGAAGATCAGTCCGGCCGGAGCACCGGGATACACGGAGCTGTGCCAACCCTGAAGGAACAGCGGCCAACTGAACTGGTTGCCGCGGCCGTACTTATCGTAAGCGGGCACTGACGGCTCCCAGCGGATACCGAAATTCAAAGCCAGATGTTGGGTGACGTGGAACGCATCCTGCGCGTACAGCGCTAAGACGTTCTGGCGGAGGTAGTCCGAAATCACGTTGCCGTCGGTCAGATTGCTGAAGCGACCCACCAGCAGGTCGGCGAGTCCGTCACCGGTGGTGGTGCCGTTGAACGTGAACTGCCCGTTGGCCTGCTGATTGTTGAACGAGTTGAACTGGTCTTTGCGGCCGTCAACGCCAAAGGCGAACTGGTGTCGGCCCTTGATCCATGTGAAGTCATCGGCCACCTGGTAAGTGTTGATGTCGAAGTTGCCGGGAGCACAGGTGCCGCAACCGACGTTGAAACCGCCGCCCGAATAACCGCTGACAGTAAGCTGCGTATAGTTCGGGATGGCGATATACATATTCACGCCAAGATCGGCGGGGCTGAATAAGTTGGCGGCGTCGCCTCGATCGTCGCGGCGGCGATCGAAAGTAGCGTGGAAGGAGTTCACCAGCGTCGGGCTGATGGTGTAAGTGTGACCGATCGTCATTGTCTGCGACCGTTCGTGGTTGCCCGCCGTGCCGGTGGTGAGGGCGTTCTTGCCGTCAAAGAGGCTGAGCGCCGTGTAATCGTAGATGTAATATCGGCCGAAGAAGAACTGTTTGGGGCTGATGTTGTAATCGACGCGTCCGATCCACTGGTCATCCGGATTGTTCGTCAGATAGCCGAAGAGGATTTTGCCGCAGGGGTCGGTGGAGACTGGAATGTAACTGTTCGCGAGCTTCGCCCCGGCTGTGTCGAAGGTATTGACCGGGATCAAGTTGTTGGGGTACGGGGTGCCGGTGGGGTCCTTCAATTGGCGGAAACTGGTGAGACAGCCACCGTTAGCCTTGGCGCCATCCAGCACGCTGAAATCGCCTTTCAGAGCGGCGGCAGTGGGAACATAGGCCGTGTTACTGGCCGGGTCGCTGCGCTGGCGCGTACCCTGATAGCCGCCGAAGAAGAACAGCTTGTCCTTGATGATACGGCCGCCCATCGTGCCGCCGAACTGGCTGCGCTTCAGTGTGTCACGGGCAAGCGTGCCTTCCGTGCGGGCGTTCAGATCGCCATTGCGAAGGAACTCGAATAAGTCGCCATGGAAAGCATTAGACCCGGACTTGGTCACGATGTTGACCACGCCGGACGGATGCAAGCCGTATTGGGCGGAAAGACCGTTGGTCTGAACGCTGAATTCCTGAACGGCATCCGGGAACGGGACTGGCAGGGGCACATTGCTGAAAGCGTCGTTGTTGTCACCGCCATCGAGCAGGAAGTTAAGACCGTTGGCGGCGCCTCCGGCGACCGAGTACTGGTTGGATCCGTTTGAACCCTGCATGTTCTTGGAGCCGGTGAGGTCGCCCCCGTTCAACGTCATGCCATTCTGCATGTTATTGGAAGCGGTGGCGCCGATTATGGCTACGAGATCGGCGGTATTGCGGCCGTTCAGCGGCAGGTCGTCGATACGCTGGGCATCAATGACCTGGGCGATGGAATTGTCTTTCGTCTCGACCATGGCCGCGTTGGCCACGATTTGAATGCTCTCAGTGACCGCGCCGATCGACATGGTGACCGGGATTTCGATGTTATGCGCGACTTCGAGTTCAATGCCGGTTTGGATAAAACTCTTGAAACCCTGCGCCGTCACTTCCAGGCGATAAGGACCGATCGGAAGGTTCGGCAGCGAATAGCGGCCGGTGGCGTCGGTGACAGTCGAATGGACGGCATCGCGAGCCGTTTCGATCATTTTGACTTGCGCGCCCGCGATGGATTGGCCGCTCGGATCAATAACATGGCCGTCTACTTCGGCGACTGCGATGTTCTGCGAATAAGCCGTAAAGGAGATGCCGAAAAGGAACCCAAGAGCGAGCGTACAGTGCGCCGCCCCACGGGCCAGACGGCCCGTTAACATTGGTAACGACATAATTTTCTCCCACTCGGTGACGATTACTTAGTTCACCCTTTGTTTTGTTTCGAACTACCCCGCTGACGCTGGATTATAACGGTAGCGTCAAAAAATCTGAAGCAAGTTTTGCTAAACGAATCGTTTAGCGGATTTGAATGATTGTACTACGAGAGGCGTGTTCCGGCGTTTCCGCTGCGACCAGGGATGCGTTTCGCTCCTCCGATGCAGCCAACTTCGCCTTTCGATACACCTTTTACCGCTCCGTTGAAAGTCACAATGGGAGTGCTGCGTCCGTAGCGGGTTTGATATTGACGGTGTAACCGAGAATTCGCAGTTCCCGGGCGATTTTCTGAGCACGGCGTTTGGCTGCTTGCGGAGTTGTGGGTTT
>DATNFO010000048.1:0-4999 GCA_035606355.1 Candidatus Limnocylindrales bacterium
CCTTCAGTAGCCTATGATATCGCGGGTATTTTTTGTCAGTCGCAAATAATGTGGGAGACCCAGTCGCACTTAATTTGGCATTTGACACCTGAAACCGTTGCCTGGGCCCCTGCCTGTATATGCCTTGACACGCATATGCTCTGTGGAGTATATCAGAAGAGTGGAATCTGTGTTCGAAATCATTGCGGAGCCGAACCGCCGCGCGATATTGAGCCTCCTGGTCTCGTCACAACAGTCGGTTGGGGAGATCGAGCGTCGGCTTCGTATGCCCCAGCCGACCGTGTCAAAACACCTGCGCGTGCTGCGTGAGGCCGGTTTTGTGGAATCCACGATAGACGCACAGCGCCGTCTCTACCGTTTGAAACCTGAACCACTTCAGGAAGTGGATGCCTGGCTGGCTCCGTTCCGCCGGTTCTGGTCCGGTCACGTAGATGCTCTCGAACGCCACCTCGACCGCAAGGAACACAAGGAAAGGACGGCGCGGCTCAAACCGCGAACGTGATAAAGGAGAAACGGAATGAAAATCAAATTAACCAGCGTATACGTGGACGACCAGGACAAGGCCCTGCGGTTCTATACCGAAGTACTGGGGTTTATCAAGAAGGCCGATTTCAGTCAGGGTCCATTTCGGTGGCTGACTGTGGCCTCGCCGGAGGACCCGGACGGCACGGAGTTGCAGTTAACACTGAACAACAACCCCGCAGCCAAGGCGTATCAGCAGGCGATCTTTCAACAAGGCCAACCCGCGGCAATGTTCTACACCGGCGACGTAAAGGGCGATTATGAGCGGATCAAAGCTCGCGGCGTCGAGTTCACGATGCCGCCCACCGACGTGACCGCCTCGACCATTGCGATGCTGAACGACACCTGCGGCAATCTCATTCAGCTAGTCGAGCTGGCACGCCATTCACGCTGAGGAGAAGAAGATGACCAATCGCGAGCAGTATGCACCGGGCCCGGCCAGCGGCGCGGAAGTGCGAAAGGACGGGGAGAAGTGGACGCTGATCCTCGTCAGAGAACTGCGCCACGCACCGGAAAAGGTCTGGCAGGCGCTAACCGACCCGGCGGATTTACGCGAGTGGGCGCCCTTTGAAGCCGACAGGACCCTGGGTACGGCTGGAATCCCCGTGAAACTCACCTGGGTGGGAACGCAGCAAGTTACCGAAACAAGAGTGATGCGAGCCGACGCTCCCAAGGTGCTTGAATACAACGATCTCCGCTGGGAACTCGAGCCGCTCGGCGGCGGCACGCGTCTGATGCTGTGGCACAAAATCGATCGCCGCTTCATCTCGTGGGGCGCAGCGGGCTGGCACATCTGCTTCGACGTTCTCGATCACCTTCTAAGCGGAACTTCCATCGGCCGCATCGCTGGCGTCGAAGCCATGAAGTTCGGCGGCTGGCAGCGGCTGAACGCGGAGTATGCCAAGCAGTTCGGTATTGAAAATGGAAAGGGTAAATGATCGGTAGCACCGTCAAACGTTCGATTTTTCGCTGGATTCACCTCATCTTTGCCATTCCGATAATCGGGTATGTTTATAGTCCGTTTGAAGCAATTCCCAACTACGCTCCCCTTGTTCGTTTCATCTTCGTTCCCATACTTGTCCTTTCGGGACTTTGGATGTGGAAAGGCCATGTCGTTCGACGACTTATGACGAAACGACCGGGCAGGTAAAGGGCTACGTCGAGCGTTACAACAATGTCCGCTTGAAAAGTACCATCGCCTACATCGCACCAAGGACCTGCTCGCCGGCCGCCGAGCCTGTAAACACTACGCCGTTACGCGCGATCTATCGGCGTGGCCAGTTCTAATTTACGAATTGCCGATCCGTTTATTACTTCCGAACGCCGTCGTTTAACGTCACTGCGTTTACCGAAATGGGAACGACCGGGGCCTTTCGCTTTGTGGTGCAACTGTGGCGCGGTGACAAGTCGCCTGCCATTTAAGGTATTGATGTTCGTGTTCTCTCGCTGTGGCGCACCGCAAAGGCAAATGGCCGTATGCCGGTTTCTCTACACATTTTCCAGTTTTACATCGCTGGATAGTTCCCAACAATACTCATGGGTCAGATCCAAGGCGTACGAGTACCGTAACTGGATAAGTTCGCGGCCTGTCACCAGCCCTCCCATCCTACCCGCACGGGACTTGTCAATTATTGCCCAAAAGAGCTATCGGACGTCTGATACATAGGTCGGGTCCATCGTCTCTCTCCGGAGATCACCGAGTGACCAAATTCGCGATTAGTTCGCTGGCTGCCCCTCCCAGCGCGGCCCCCATGTTGAAATCCACCCGATTCACGGCCCAGAAGACACCGACATCCCGCCACGGAGCAAAGGCAAGGTAAGTCATGAAACCGCCCCCCGCCGGCCTTCTGCAGGATCATAGGCAAATTTCCGTTCGCCGACATCATAATCCAGCGGAGTCCGAGTCCTGACATTGGGCCTGACTCATCAAAGCCGATAGGAGCAGTCAGGATTGGCGCTGACGGTAAACGGCATGGGCCACGGCAAGTACAGGCCACGCCACTGGATTGGCCGTGTCCAGATTATGCCTCAGCCAGCGAGCCATATCGTCGCCGGTCGAGTACACGCCGCCGTTGCCTTGGGTAGCCTCCGTATTGAGGCATTTAATGGGCCCGCCAAGGCCGCTGCCCGTCATCAAACGCCGCATTGCTCTTGGTTAGGGTCCAGGGTCGTATCTGGCATGCCCAGGGGATCCGTGATCAACTCGCGCATAACTGTGGGTAGGGTTTCCCGTCCGCGACCGCGAGCGCATCGGCGAGTAACGAGAAGCCCGCGTTCCTGTAGGCGGCCATACTGCCGGGGGCCCATTGCAACTGGTACTTCGAACCAGCCCAGAGCTCCGCTCGCGTTGGCCAGGTTAAATCAGGCCTTGTCGTGTCATGAGCGGAATCACGAGGCAGACCGGCCGAGTACGTGGCGAGATCCAACAGCGTGATCTGGCGTTCGCCAAAGCTCGGAACGGGCGCGCCTTGCGCATAACCCGTCAGCGGGTCCGTAAGGCGGACCTTCCCACTGTTTACCAGGGCGGCGAGCACCTCGCCGGCAAAGACTTTCGTGGCGGAGCCCAGGCGCAGCAGCGACTTCCCATCGGGCTCGTTTCCGTTGCCCTTAGTGGTCTCGCCGTAGCCTTTAATGACCGTGTCCGGGCCTGACCCGAGAGAACGGCGGGTGTCTGGCTGAGTAGCGGCGTCATGCTAAGCCCCAGGCCGATGAGAGCAGCCAAGAAGTGTGTTCGGATAGGTGGCATCAGCTGCACGCTGAGCACCGGCAGAATTATCAGAATAGCGATCAGAGGTAAAGTGAACGCGCGGGCTGCAGGGCTGGTTTGGAGATTTGCTTCAACGCTCGTCCTCTGCCGGAACGATTACGCATTCATTCAATCTGCAGCTGGGCGGTGGCGTAGAAAACCAAGCTGCGGGACCGAATCCATTTTCAGATCACGTATCCTTCGCCGAGTTCGCCGCTGTACCGCATCACTGTGCCGGCGCTTTCCGATCAGGGAAATCGATGATGTTCAAGTTCAGTGGAAATTGTCGTTCGCGTGGAGACGACGTTCGCAGCCGACCTTTACCCCACTGGCCTTCGACACCCGGCGCTGCGGCGAATTTCGCCGCTGATACCTGTCCGTCAAAAGCGAACGAGTCGATTACATAAGGCAGACCGTTCGACCCGAGTACAGAGGGGCTGTCCACGATGTGGAAATGTAGGTGTGGGCCTGAGGTATTGCCTGTATTGCCCAGTTTCGCGAGAATCTGCCCGCGCTTGACATGCTGCCCCGGCTTCACAAGGATGGAATGTTTTTGCAAATGCGCATAGAATGCGAAGAATCCGTTGCCGAGATCGAGCACGATATGATTGCCATCGACATTATGGATGTTAACGGTTCTTGGGTCCGGCAAGCGCCCGGGAACTTGGTTGTTGAGTGTGTCGAGCGTATCGACAACTGTTCCGTTGGCTACGGCCATTACATCGGCTCCATAATCGGGGTAATTGTGCACATCGGAAGGATCTCCGTCGACGAGGCGTCCGGCGCCATCCAGGAGCATCCAATCGATTGCGAAGCGCTGGGCGAAGTAGATTTTGCCGTTGACGGTCATAGACCCTGCCCGGTGTATGCCGTCAGGCCCGCAGCAGCCATTGACCGCGACCCAGCCTTTTCCCGAGAGCGGCGGTCCAATCTCGAGCCTCGTTCGTTCAACTGGCAATGGCGCGACGAGGTAGCTGAGCGGAACCGGAGTTGTGGCAGTTAAACTCGGGCTCGCTCCTCCGAGAATCGAAACGCGATGCTCTAAGCGTTCCGGAACTACGGCCTCCGAGTCGAAGGCAAGATCGATCAGAAACAGGCGCGTCCCGTTGTATTCAATTTCGGTGTTGTCAACAGAGCCATGCGCCGTCGTGCGCAGGCGCGACAGCAATTCATGGCCGTCGTATGCCGCGATGACCGACGACGGGTTGTGCCCATCGACGACTTCGATCTTTTGCAGTATGGCCGGTGTGGCATTCGCGTTTGTTACCAGCAGCTCGTAGACGACGTGCTGTTTCGCATCCGTTCCGCTAACAGAGTGTGTTGTAGCTGTCAAGGCGGAGATCACTACCGGCGTGAATTCCTCCGGTGTGCCAGACTGGCTCGCACGAACGGCGACCGCGAGTATCGAAATGACTACGGCGAGTCTAATTATCACCCCAAAATTATATGCTTGCTAGCCGGTCACTCCTGGCGGAGGGCGCGGATCGGGTCAACCCTCGTGGCTCGCAGCGCTGGGATCAGGCTCGCGAGTACCGCAACCACAATAAGGAACAGCGCTGCCCCCGCTATGCTCACAGGGTCGGCTGGACTGACTCGGTAAAGCAGAGGCGCAATCTGCGGCGCCGCTGCCAGGGCGATAGCGAGGCCGGCGGCGATCCCCAATAAAGCCAGCACCAAGCCTTCTCTCATGACAATCCCAAGCACGCCCCCACGGTCGGCCCCCAGCGCCAT
>DATNFO010000049.1:0-5747 GCA_035606355.1 Candidatus Limnocylindrales bacterium
GGACAGACAGCAATGAAGGACCTTATCGAGCAACGAAACGATCAAGACTTCCTCAGGAGCCTGGGCGTAACCATGGACGCTCCCGCCGCGGAACCGCCTTTGCGCATGGAGACGAACGATTGGGAGCGGCTCGCGCGCCAGCTCGGCCGCGACCTGGGCGCGAGCGAAGCCGAACTGCGCACCGTCGCCATCGCCCGGGACGCATTCCAGCTTGTGTATCAGCAGCGGGACGCCGAAGCTATCGAAGCGGCGAAGCGGGAGCAGACCGCGCAGTCGCGCGCAAGCGAGTGGCGGATGACCGCACTCATCGAAGCCGCCGTGATCGTCATCGGCGCTATGGGGGTGATCCTGTGCCGGTAACCGACAAGAACAAAGCCGTGCGCACGCGTGCGCAGAAAAAAGCCAAGGAAGCCGAGGCTGCAGCGCCGGCGAAAGCAGCGGCTCAGGCCTCGCCGGTGGTCATCTCGCGCGAATACCGCGACGTTGCCATGGAGCAGATCGCCGAGGGCGACAACTACCGGCGCACGTACAACCAGGAAAAGCTCCAGGAACTCGCCGACTCCATCCGTGATACTGGCCTCGCGCAGCCGATCCTGATCCGTCCCAAGAAGGGCAAGGGCGGCGCGCTGTACCAGTTGGTGGTAGGCACGCGCCGGTTCCGTGCGGCCAAGCTCGCCGGGCTCTCCGTCATTCCATGCGCTATCGAGGAGATGAGCGACACGCGCGCGATGGAAGTGCAGCTTGTCGAAAACCTCCAGCGCAGCGACGTGCATCCGCTCGAAGAGGCGGACGGCATGCACCGGCTCATGCAGGCGGGCGGCTACAGCGCGCGCGAGCTGGCAACGCGTCTCGGCAAAAAGTCCGGGTGGGTGCACAAGCGGCTCAAGTTGCGCGACGCCGCCGAACCCGTCAAGAAAGCGTTCCGGGAAAAACAGATCACACCGGACGCCGCGCTTCTGATCGCCCGAGAGTCGGAGGAAGCACAAAGGGAGCTACTGCCCCTCGCGACGGACCGGCACTGGACCGTGCGCCAGCTGAGCGACCATATTCAGCGAAAGCTCCGGCGCGATGTGCGAAAAGGCGGCTTCGATCCGAAAGCCGAAACTCTGATCCCGGAGGTGGGCTCTTGCTTCAAGTGCCCGAAGCTGGCGGGCAACGCAGCGGACCTGCACGCGGGCGAGAAAAAGACTACGTGCACCGACGTAGGCTGCTACGAGCAAAAGCAGCTTGCGGCCATCCAAGTCAAAACCGAGCAGGCGAAGGCGGCTGGTTCTCCATTACTCAAAGTCGAAACGTCGTATCGCGGCTACGCGGATGCAGCGCCAAAGGGCGTCTTGCCGCCGGATCAGTATCGCAAGATCGACAGCAGCACTAAGGCGTGTAAGGCCGCGGTGGAAGCAATCATCACGTACGGCGAGGGTCTCGCGCAGACAATCACCGTCTGTGCGGATAAAACCTGTAAGACGCACTTCGGCAGCTCGTCTTCCTTCAGCTCCGACGCCGAGCGCGAGAAAGCCCGCAAGGAAAAGCGCGAGCTCGAAACCGCCAAAGCTGTTCGCGGCAAGCTGGTCGATACCCTGCTCGATGGCATGTCGGTCATTCCGGAATCTCTCACGCTGGAGCAGGATTTCTGGCTGGTCCGTTTGCTCGAAGAGTGGGTCGAAGCGGCATGGGGCCGCCTGTGGAACGATGCCAAGCGCCTAGTCATCAAGCGTCATGCCGAGTGGGACGCGGACACGATCTCTGTTGGCGATCTGAAGCTCCCGGCGTTGTTGCGGCTGATGAACGAAATCACCCTCGCCGGCCACCTGATGGTGACCTGGTACGGAGATAAGAAAGTGAGTGATTCCCTGGCCGCGCTCTGCGAAGAGTACAACGTGCCATGGAAGCAGATCGAAGCGGAAGTGAGGGCGAAGAGCGACGAGCCGAGAAAGAAGGGCGGAAAGAAATCGGCGGATGGGCCTGCACGGCGCATCTGCATTCATGACGGCTGCGTTGGTTACAGTTATGCGCCGCATGACGAGCCCGCCCTTTGCGTTGAACATCAGGGGGAAGGAACCGGGCACCCGGAGCGCGAACAGCGGGGGCCAGTGGTAGTTGTAGAGGGCATCGAGAGCTACGCGGAGGGGCTGGCGGCGGTTGGCAACTACGAGTACCTGATGAGCATCAACACCGCTGCATCCTTGCAACTCCCGGACGGAACGTTTGCTGAGCGGTCATGCCTGAGCCTCGAAAGCGCCTTGGGCGCTCGCGTGCTGCTGATCCGCACAGCAGACGGCTGGCGCGAAAGCTTCCAGTACGCGCTCGGCAAAGCGAAGCACGAAAACCTGCCGCACTTCAAAGGCAAGGCATATTCCACCGCGCGAACCGCGCTCATCGATGCCCTGGGCGGATTAATGGCGGCGATCGGCGTTAAGAACGCCAAAGGTCCGGGGAAGAAGATCGTCGATTGGGCTCAGGCTCTCTGGAAGTCTGCTGTTGACTCCGTGGACCTGCCGGCGGTGCACGCTGAAGCTGAGGGGGGCACCGGAACGTTCGATGATCAGATCCCGGCTGACCGAGTGGAAGCAATACGTGAAACGCTACGCACCACGGCTGGCGCGGTGGAGGAAGCTGTACAAGCGCCTGAAATCCCTGAAACCATTCAGGGCGACGACTTGCCGTCGATGACACGCTGTGAGTACTGCGGCGTGATAGTGACGGCTGCCGGTCTCGATTCGCACTTGCAGTTCTGTGACGCGGCAAAGCAGGCGAAGGCGGTTGAAGGCCATGAATAGGCGCGGCTTTCTTGGGTTGATCGTCGCGGTCGTAGCGCCATGGCGCGCTAAGGCGCAGAGCGTTCGCCGCGGGCGGCGTGCGCAGCCCCCGATGTTTCCGATTGATCGGCGATGTCATTGGCGATTTCCGGCGGCGCCGACGAACGAACAGCTTGATCTGCGGATTATGGCTATCGCGGCCGGCGTGGACGTGCAGGCAAAGAGAGTGGTGGTCGATTGCTTCGCAGTGACTTATTGGAATCCGAGTGAAGGAATTCGACTTCAGGGGCGATAGACAGCTATGCCTGAGAAAACCATTCACTCTCCCATCCCCACCAGCGTGCCTACGGGCAAGCTCATCCAATTTGTGACGCGCGTCAATATCCACAAGATGCCCGCGCACGCGAAAGCGGTGCATGACGCGCTAGAGGCCCGGAAACAGGCCGAAGGTAAGGCGGCATGACGGCGAGCGCAATTCAACATAATAGCTGCATGAAGAGCTTTAAAGCCTCCAAATGGGAACTGCGCCGCCGCGCTCGTGAAGAGAAGATCGCCGCCGCGAGGCAAGCCGAGATCGAAGCAATCAACGCCATCGACCAACGGCAAGACCGCTCAATTGCGCTCTTAGCTTACAAACTCAGGGATGTAGAGGATTGGCCGAAAGCGGCTTTTCCCCAACTGCTACACGCCATCGTCGAAGCCTACATTTTGGAAGTCAATTCGGCCGAAGTCCTCGGCTTTTCAGGAGCGGGTATTTAAACCGACCCGAAACAAATGTCCGCGTCCGTGTCAAATCTTACGTTGGTATTCTCTCCCTCGGAGGCCGAAAGAATGGCACGAAGGGAATATCAAGATCCGTCGATTTTGACGCGAATGACGCCGCGCGGCGAAGTGTATTACGTCCGTTATCGGGTGAAGCGCCTCGGCGAAGACGGCCGCATTGTGCGGCGCGAAAAATGGCATGAACTGGGGCTTTGCTCTCACATGACCGCGAACCAAGCCAAGCGTGCGAAGGACAAGATTCTGCGCGAGGTGAACGCCGAGGTCTACACGTTTCAATCGCAAATGAAGTGGACGGCCTTCGTTGCGGTTTTCGATCAGAACCACATCGTTAAGAAGGCGGTTCCGACCCAGAATAACTATCGCCAGCAACTCTCGACGCATATCACGCCCGCGTGGAGAAAGATGCGGCTATGCGACCTCGGGCCGCTTCAGGTGGAACAGTTTTTCTCGCTGCTCGAAAAGGCCGGGGTTGCGCATTCTACGCGGAACACGATTCGAGGAGTGCTGGCCGCGGCTTTCGGCTGCGCTGTGAAATGGCGGCTTATCCAGACTTCGCCGATGAGCGACGGCATTAGCGGCGGTGGGGGGCCGCGCCGGGTCCGCGAGCGGCGCATCCCATCACTTGATCAGGTGCAGCGTCTGATCGCCGTGTGCAGTGGCGACGTTCCCTTGCTCATTGAGGCTCTATGCAGTACCGGCCTGCGGATCAGTGAGGCGGCAGGGCTCCTGGTCCGCGATTTGAAGTTCGACAGCGGTCTCATTGAAGTGCGGCGTCGCAATTGCCGCGGTGACGTTGGCGACACAAAGAGCGAATCGGGAGTGCGCGATTTACCGATGGGTTTGTTGCAGGAAGCATTACGCCTGCACGTTGCTGGCAAAGATGCCGATGCTCCGGTATTCACCCATGACGGCGAGCCCATTGTAGACAACACTCTGTTAGCGAATTACCTGACGCCGCGAATGGTGAAGCTCGGCATCAAATTTCCCGGGTTCGGCTGGCATACGTTCCGGCGCCTACATCTTTCTCTGATGCAGACTCGCGGCCTGACCTTGTTCGATCTCAGGCGGCAAGCAGGGCACGCGAGCGTGCGAACCACCCAAGAGTACGTGATGGACGACATACAGCGCCGGGCGGCGGCTGTGGCGGAACTGCCCCGGCTACGGCTGGTGAAGGGAGCGTAGATGAGGACGCTTTTGCGAATTGTGCGAGAATTGATCGGGAAATCGGCGCAAGCTGGTTTGAATCAGCGCGGCCACAATATCACCCGAAATGTTTGAAACATACTTGTAGAAAAAGGGGTTGGATTGGCCGGCTCCACAACGAAAAAGGCAGTCATTCAGCGCTTCGACCGGGAACCCCTGGCCGGATACGTAAACCCTGTTTCATTTCTGCAAGTTGGGGGTGTGGAGTGGATCTCCGCGACGGGCGTTGCCAGCACCGTTCCATTCACCGAGATTCGCCTGGTCGCCTTCGTTCGCGATTTTGAGCCCACCGGACCGGAAGCGCGCGCCGTTTTCCAGACCCGGCCCAAAATGGAGGGCTTGTGGGTCAGCCTCCAGTTTCGCGACGGTCAGGTGATGGAAGGCATACTGCCCAACAACCTGCTGCCTTACGAACCCTACGGCTTCACCATCACTCCGCCCGATACGCACGGCAATACCCAGCGCATTTTCGTCCCGCGCGTGGCACTGAGCAGCGTCGAAGTGTTGGGAGTGGTGGGCAGTCCGCTCAAACGCCGGAAGCCGAAACCGGCCGGCGAAGATCAGATTCAGCTCTTCGACCGGTGAACCTCAGGGAGTGTGGGAAATATCGAGTGGCTTTTTGCCGCATCCAACACACACTCGCATTCCCGGCACCTTTTACCGCTCCCTTACGGGGCTGTGAAAAGATCGAGTTGCTTTACGCCGACTTCAAAACGCACTCGCACCCCCGGCACCTTTTACCGCTACGTAACAGCCCTGCGAAAAAATCGACTTGCTTTTTTGCCGCACTCAAACGCACTCGCATTCCCGGCACCGTTTACCGCTCCCTTACGGTCACGGCTCCGTATGTGGTTGATGCTCCTAACGGAGCCGCGACCGTGAGGGAGTAACCATGGCCCTGTGGGCCGCCGATAGAAATGAAAGTCGGCGTAGTGCATCCTGGTATCGGTAGCGGCGCGTTTGAGGTCGGTATTCCGCTCTGGAGATGTTGAGGCCGAAGGGAGT
>DATNFO010000050.1:0-60060 GCA_035606355.1 Candidatus Limnocylindrales bacterium
CCCGGCGAACGCGCCGAGGCCGTGCATCTCGCGGCGTCCGACCCTGCCAATCCATACGGCGCACTGCTGCCATGGAGCGAAGAATCCTCAGACCACGCCATGGCGCGAGCGGCGGGCGCGAACGTGATTCTCGTGAACGGAAGATTGGCGGCGTTTTTCCGACGGCGCAACCCGGCGATCCGCGTTTTTCTTCCCGCCGATGAGCCGGAGCGCAGCCACGTGGCACGCGCACTGGCAATGAAACTCGCCGAAGTGGCGATTCGCCGGCAAGGGCGGCGCAGCGGACTGCTGATCGCCACAATCAACGATGAGCCCGCTGCCGGTCAGGCGCTGAGTCCTTTCCTGGAAGAGAGCGGCTTCATCGCCACGGCGGCAGGCTACCAGATGCGCCGCGTGACTGCGTCCGCGATGGCGGAAGAAGCGGAGCCCGAAGAGGACGAGCCCGGCGATGCCTGAAGGCGACACCATCTTCCGCGCCGCGCGCACGCTCAACCGCGCGCTGCAGGGACGGGTGGTGACGAAGTTCGAAACGCAGTTGCCGCAGCTCGCGCGCATCGATGACGATTCTCCGATTGCAGGCCGGGTGGTGGAGAGTGTCGACGCCGCCGGCAAGTGGATGCGCGTCTACTTTTCCGGCGACCTGATTCTCCTCACGCACATGCTGATGAACGGTAGCTGGCACATTTACCGGCCCGGAGAGCGGTGGCAGCGCAGCCGCACGCAAATGCGCATCGCCATTTACACGGAACCGTTCGTAGCCGTAGCGTTCCAGGTACCGATCGCGGAATTCCATACCGCCGCGACGCTCGCGCGGCACGCGAGTTTGCGCCGGCTCGGCCCGGATGTGTTGTCGGAGGACTTCGATGAGACAGCGGCGGTCGAGCGGTTGCGCTCCCGTCCCGACCTCGATGTGGGCGTGGCGCTCTTGAGCCAGTCGCTGATCGCCGGCTTGGGGAATGTCTTCAAAAGCGAGGTATGTTTCGCCAGCCGCGTGAACCCTCATCGAAAAGTGGCGACTCTCTCGCAGGTGGAACTTGCCGCGCTGATCGGCGACGCGCGCAAATTTATGACCGCGAACGTAGCAGAGGCGTCGCACATGCGCCAGACCACAGGACGCCTGAACCCAGCGCAGCGTTTGTGGGTCTACGGCCGCGGCGGTGAGCCGTGCCTGGTTTGCGGAACGCCCATCGAATCGCGAAAACAGGGGCTGGACGCACGAGTCACATTCTGGTGCCCCGCATGCCAGCCGCTTGCCGTGTGATCCTGGTTCTCAGTGCGACGCATCGCCATCATTCTTCTCGCCGCTACCCTGCTGCTGTGTGACGACACGCCGGCCCCGCCCGCCATTGCGCCCGACGGCGTCTGGAACTCCGTAAGCCAGGTGCCGCCCTCGTTACCCGCCGGAGCGATCGCTCGCGGCGCGCGGATTGCGATCACCGGAGTGCGTCTCAGTCCGAAACCAACGGTGACGCTGAACGGCGCTCCGCTCGCGATCCTTTCGGCAGCTCCGCGCCGCATCGAAGCCGTAATCCCCGAAACCGCCGAACCTGGACCGGCACGCCTGATCGTCACCACCGCGGCCGGGGCGAGCGAGCCTTATGCTCTCGATGTGGCTGCGAGCGGCTTCGGCTTCAACGCGTCGATCCAGGGAGACGCAACGCCGGGCGGGTCGCTGACTGTCGAGGGTTCCGGCGCCGGAGCCGCCGATTTGGATCTGTTCATCGGGGGCAAGCGCGCATCCGTGCTCGCCGTGAAATTAAAGGAGCCAGGGCTCTACACCGTCACCGCGCAGGCACCGCGCGATGCGCCGCCCGGCTGCTTCGTTCCCGTGAGCGGCCGCTCGCGCACCACGGGCCGGCCCACGAACTTCACTGCCGCCAGAATCCACGCGCCCAACGAGCCATGCCATGACCAGGTGGATTGGTTCCGCGACACCGTCGAGCACGCTACCAGCGCAGGTGTTGTCGCTCTCGCGCGCATCACGCTCCTGCTCGGCGAGAAGGACGAGTATGTTTTCGATTACGGGCTCGCGAGTTTCGCCCGCCAGGAATCGGGGAACCGGCCGTTCCCGCCGTTCCCGCCGTTCGGAACGTGCACGGGCTTCACAGAGCGGGTGAATCTGCGCGAGACGATGGCGCGCCGCGGCATCGCCGCCGAATGGCCGGAAGTTGCCAAGCCCGCGCCGGGAAACCGCGTGCTCAAACCGGGACCGCTCGACCTTGCGCACGGCGGCCGCGCGATCGTCCTCGCGCGCGCAGGTGTGATCGGCGGGCGCGCTCCGCTGGAGCATACTCCGCCGGCGCCTCTCTTCCTCACTCCCGGCCGCATACGAATTTCGAGCAAGGGCACTGCCGAGGTGGGCGCGTTCGAGTCCGAAATCACCGCCACGACGCCGATCTCCTGGCGCAATCGCCGCGATCTGGCCGAGGTCGCGCGCGCGTCCGGAGCCACCGTGGAATGGAAAGCCGCCCGCAAAGACGATGCGGTCCTGATCGTCGCCGTCTCAGCCGAAGAACGCAACGGCGATTCGGCCATGTGCCTCTGCATGGCGCAAGCCGCGGCGGGCAGATTCCAGATTCCCGCTCAAGCACTCGCCAATTTGCCCGTGTCGGACCCGGCTGAGCCCGACCTCAGCTACATGCTGCTGCTCGAGGTTCCCGCGAGTCCGCCCACGCCGGTAACAGCCAGGGGCATCGACACCGCCTTCGCGGCATTCGTCTCGGCCAGTGTCCGCGAAACCAGCTTCCGATAGCCGCTACCCCCCACTGCTAAAATCGAGTCAGGCCAACTTATGGATCGTTCGACCGCTTCCCATCCAGCAACGGCCCGCGAAATTATCCTCGAGATCGTCCGCAATATGCGCGAAGGACTTGAGCCGCTCCACTACTCCACCCTCGCGCCGGCCATCTACGACGTCTACCTGCACCCTGAGGATATGGAGCGCCTCCGCGGCATCGTCCCGCGCATTGTCGACGAAGCCCGCCGCGCGCTGGACTCCGAAACGGAGGCTCTCAACAAAGCCTCGCTGGGAGAGCGCCTGAAGATCGCGCGCCGCTCGGAACCGAAAATCACGCCTCCCGAAGGCGGATGGCAGATCCGCATTCACGAGAATACAGACGACGAAGTTTCGCCCGGCGATATCGTGATCTACTCCGAACTGGCGATGCCCGCAAAAGCCGAGCTGGGCGCGGGTTCCATGACCAAGCGCATCGCCACCCGCCGCATGTCCGGCGCGCAGATGCCTGCGGATGTCAGCACTGCCCTGCCCGGTTCGGCGCCTCCCGCACCCGCCGACCCGGCCGGCGCTTTTGCCATCCTCGAATACGACGACCCTTCCGGGCACAAGTCCTTCGCGGTCACGAAAGACGAAATCGTGGTCGGCCGCGGAGGCCGCGACTACTGGACCGACCTCAAGCTGGATACACTGCCCGACGTCTCGCGCGAACACTTCCGCCTGCGCCGCGACGCCGCGTCGGGCCAGTTTTTCCTCAAAGATCTGAGCCGCCTCGGCACTACCATCAACGGCGAAAAAGCGCCTTGCAGCGTCGATCACGAAGGCGGCGACAAGCGCGACCTGAACGTAGAAGTGCCGCTGCCCGACCGCGCCCGCATAGGCCTGGCCGGCGTCATTTTTCTCGACTTCCGAACCACCGCGAATGGTTAAGACGAATATCAGGAGCGCCGGCGCCAGCGATCCCGGCAGGGTTCGCAAGAACAACGAAGACGCATTCTACGCCGATGCCGAGCGCGGCTTCTTTTTCGTGGTAGATGGAATCGGCGGCCAGAACGCCGGTGAGAAAGCGGCCGCCATCGCGGTGGATCGCATTAAGACGCGTTTGGAACGCCAGACCGGAGCCATCGAGCAGCGCATCCGGGAAGCCATCGCGATGGCCAACAACGAAATCTTCCGCCAGTCGCAAACCAACCCGGAATGGGAAGGTATGGCATGCGTGCTCACGGTAGTCGCTCTCGAGAACGGTTCGCTGGTGTACGGGCACGTGGGCGATTCGCGCCTGTACCAGATCCGCCGCGGCACGATCCAAAAATTGACGCACGATCATTCACCCGTCGGCGAGCGCGAAGATTCCGGCGAGCTCTCCGAAGCCGAGGCCATGCGCCATCCGCGCCGCAACGAAGTGTTTCGCGACGTCGGCTCCGAAGAACACGCTCCCGACGACCGCGACTTCATCGAGCTGCGCCGCCTGCCCTTCGACCCCGATTCCGCCCTGTTGCTTTGTTCCGATGGTCTCAGCGATCTGGTGCCGTCGGCCGAAATTCAGCGCCTTGTTTCGGCCGATGCCGGCCGTCCCGAAGCCGCCGCGCAGGCGCTCATCGCCGCCGCCAATGCCGCCGGAGGCAAGGACAACGTAACGGTCCTGATCGTCGAGGGCGAATCCTTCGCCACGCCGCGTGCAACGGATCCACCGGCTGCTGCCGCGGCGCCATCGCACTGGCCGCGATACATTGCCGCGCTTGCCGCCGGAGCCGCGCTTGCCGCCGGAGCCGCATGGTTCACGCGCGACTTGTGGAATCCGAAACCTCCACCGGTTGTCCTGGCCCCGCGCGTGCTTTCGGTAGGGCAGAATGCCGATTTCGGAACGATTATGGAGGCCGTGAGCGCTGCGCGCGGCGGTGATACGGTGGACGTGCAGACGGGCGACTACCGCGAGGAGATCCACCTGAAATCCGGAGTGGTTCTACGCAGCCATGCGCCGGGCACCGCGGTAATTCGCGCAGCCCCCGCGGGGAGGGGTCCCGCGGTCACAGCGGATGGCGTGACGAACGCGCGCTTCAGCGGCTTCCGGATTCTTGGCGATGCGGCCACACCTTTGCGCGAGGCTGTGCTGCTCACGAATTCCTCCGCCGAACTCGATAATCTGGTGATTGAAGGAGCAGGCACAGCGATCGAAATCCGGGGAGGCTCGCCGACAGTGAGCGCGAGCCGAATCACCGACTGGCTGGAACGCGGCATCGCGATTTCGGGGGGCGCTACTCCGGTGCTGTCCCACAACATTCTGGCATCTCCCCGAGGCACAGCCATCGCAACCGATGCAACGTCGAAGCCCGTGCTGATCGACAATACGCTTCCGGCCGTGACGCCGCCCCACGCGCGAAAGGGCGGACATACGGAATGAGCGGAATATGCCTTTCGATACACCTTTTACCGCTCCCTCACGGGTTTGTGAAGAAATCCGGCTGCTGTTCTCGTCGCGCTCTATCCCCCTTTCGACGCACCTTTTACCGCTCCCTCACGGTCGCGGCTCCGTTAGCATCAACCCCATACGGAGCCGTGACCGTAAGGGAGCGGCAAAAGGTGCCGGGGATACGATCTTTTTTCACAAGCCCGTCAGGAAGCGGTAAAGTTGAGGGCGCCGACCAATGATCGCGCCCGCCAGCCGGAAAATCGGCAAATACGAAATCCGCCAAAAGCTCGGCCGCGGCGGAATGGCGGACGTTTATCTCGCGCAGGACCTGGTGGCCGGCTACACGGTAGCGCTCAAAGCCATCGAGCACGCTCCCGACCGCGATACGCAGGACGCCATCGAAGCCGAACGCCGCGGGGCTGAGCTCCAGGCCCGCCTCGCCGCCATCGATCCCCACGTGGTCAGAGTTTACGATGCCAATGACGCCGATGGATTTTTTTACGTCGCGATGGAGTACGTCGATGGGCAGGACCTCGCCGAGCTGATGCGCCGCGGTCCCCTCGCGGTCCCGTTCGCCGTCGAAGTCGCCACCAAAATCGCGCGCACTCTCAACAATGCGCATCACCTGGAAGCGTTCGTGCAAGGGCGCAACATCCACGGCATCGTTCATGGCGATATCAAGCCCAAGAACATCCGCATCGATGCGCGCGGCGAAGTTCGCGTGCTCGATTTCGGAATCGCCAAAGCCCTCTCGCTTTCGCGCCGCCTGACGCGCAACGAATTCGGCAGCGTCCCGTACGCCTCGCCGGAGCGCCTGGAGTCCGGAGAAGTGAATGCGCAGTCGGATCTCTGGTCGTTGGCCGTGATGCTCTACGAGATGCTCACCGGAATGCAGCCGTACCACGCCGATTCCACCGAGCGCCTGGAGCGCATGATCCGCTCACACATTCCGCCGCCGCCCGCGCCGGAACCCGTGCCCGAACCGCTCCGGCGTTTCCTCATGAAGGCCATGGCCCCCGAGCCCGAGCTCCGCTATGCCGACGCGCGCGAATTCGCGGCCGACCTGGATGCGTTCACCGCCGGGCAAACCCTGCACGCCGCCTCTGAAGACCTGGACGCCACGCGCCGCACGCATCGCGACACCGATCCCGACGCTACGCGCCGAACGGGGCCCGCCCACGATTTCGATGGCGACGACACGCGCCGCACGGCAGCGTCGTATCCGCCGCCCGCGCCCGTTCCGGCCCGCCGCCGCCGCAGCGTTTTCGGCAGCTTCATGCGCGCCGTCGCGCTCACGGCGCTGGTCTGCCTGGCCTACGCCACCTACTCGGCGATTTCCAAATACCTGCTGTATCAGCACGGCCAGGCGCTGGAGCGCCAGATCAAATCCGAACAACTCACGGACCCGGACGCGATCTGGGCAAAATGGACGGAACTTTCCAAGGACAATCCTTCGTCCTTGGTTTTATATGGCCCGCGCAAAGCCGTCAGGCAGAATCTGGAAAGCGCGGCCGATCGTGTGATCGATACGTACCGGAATTCCGACTCGCAAGCCGTCTATGAGAAAGATTGGGATCACGCCCGCACGTTGCTGCAACATGCCCTGCTGGCCGACCCCGATGACACGACGCGTGGCAAACTCCGCCTCGTCGAGGGCCACATCGCGCGCATCAACGGCACTACTCACCGGGACGTTCCGAAACTGCAGGAGGCCATCGACGATTTTGAGGACGCGCGCAAACTCCTCCCCCACTCGCCCGATCCCGACCTCGGCCTCGCCCGCACCTTCGTCTACGGTCTCAAGGACATCGACAAGGCCTATGACGCTTTGCAGAGCGCGCAGAACAACGGTTACAAGCTCGGCAATCGTGAAAAAGGCCAGCTTGCCGACGGCTATCGCGAGCGCGCCGACCGCACGTTCGCCGATTCGCGCGACGTTCGCGGCCTGCCGCTTGAGAAGGACGAGATCCAGCGCGCCGCCGACGATTACAAACGCGCGCTGGAGTTGTATCAAAGCATCGCGCCCTATGGCAATTCGAACTCCATGATCCTGCGCGTGCAAAGCAGTCTGGATACGGTCACCAATCGACTGAAAGAGATTGAAGCGGGCAACTCTCCACTCGGCGCGTTGCTTCCCTTGTTATGGCGGTTACGCGGAGTAAGACACTAGAGAGAGCGGAAATCCGCCGCACGGGGCGAGGCCGCCAGGGTTGGCGCACCGCCGAGGCGGTCTGGCTGCTGGCTGCCGCCGTGCTGATCGCCGCCGGCCTTCGTCTGGTGTATCTCGCGAAATCGCACGACTTCACTGCGATTGATGCCGGCATTGCTTCCAAGCAGTTACTCAATCTGAATACGTTAAGCGCACGCGAAGACCTGCTGCCGGTGCTCGCCAACATTTTCACCGAGCCGGGCGAGCGGGAATTTGCCGCCCGGAAGATTTATGACGATGCCGGCGCCCTCTCCAACACCGGCGCGCTCGCCCGCATACGCGTTACGGCCGCCGAAATTCGCGCAACGCGCGGGCTGCGCGCCTGGCGCGACCGGCTTGGCGGGCGCGAATCGATGCCGCTCTTTACGCCGGACCAGTTTCGCGCGCTGAAGCCGCTCGTGGTGGTGCGGCAGCCCCACAATTTCCGCAGCGCCTTCACGCTTTGGACCATCCTCTTCTTTGGCGCGTTCGCGCTGGTTCACCTGTTTTGGAGCCTGCGCGGCTTCAACGGCGAAGCAACGTTTTTGCCCGCCATCCTGCTGCTCACCGGCATAGGCCTGATCCTGATGGTGGCGCTCCGTGATCCGGTTCGCGACAATCTGCTCTTCACCGACTTCGCACAGGGAGCCGTCATCGGCTGCCTCGTCCTGGCGGCCGCCAGTGTGCTGGATTTCGAGCGTCTGGCGGGACGTCTCGCGTTCGTTCCGCTGCTTGTCAGTTTCGCGCTTTCCGTGCTGCTGATCCTTTTCGGCACCGGGCCCGGCTCCAGCGACGCCAAGGTGAATCTCTTCGGCTTCCAGCCGGTCGAACTCATCCGCCTGCTGCTTGTTTTCTTCCTCGCCGGATATTTCGGCTCTCGATGGGACGTGCTCCGCCACGCCCGCGAAACGCGCGCGTCGCTTGCCAGGCTCACCAGCCGCCTAAACGTCCCGCCGGTGGAATACACGCTGCCGATTCTCGCCGGCGTGCTGCTTTCGCTCGCCTTCTTCTTTCTGCAAAAGGACATGGGCCCGGCGCTGGTATTTGCGTGCGTCTTTCTCATTCTTTATGCGATTGCGCGGGGCAGCGCCTTCGTACCTGTTGTAGGGCTCGGACTCCTGGTGCTCGGCTTCGCGATCGGCTACATGATCGGAATCCCGCACACGGTCGCCGACCGCGTCGGCATGTGGCTCTCGCCCTGGAGCAATCTCGTGCATGGCGGGGATCAGCTCGCCGATTCGCTCTGGGCTTTTGCCACCGGCGGTCCCGCCGGTATGGGCATAGGGCTCGGCGACCCGCAAGTGGTTCCCGCCGCGCATACGGACCTCATCCTCTCCGCGCTCGGCGAAGAGTGGGGCTTCTTGGGAGTCTCAGCGGTATTCGCCGTGTACGCGCTCATCGTGTGGCGCGCTATCCGCATCGCCCGCAGCGCGCGGACGGATTACGAAATGTTCCTCGCGGCGGGCCTCGCCGCCGCCACGGCTCTGCAGATCCTGGTGATCGCGGGCGGAGCGCTCGGCCTCATGCCGCTCACCGGAGTGGTCACGCCATTTCTGAGCTACGGGCGCACCGCGATGATCGCCAACTTTCTGGTGATCGGAATCCTCGAAGCCATCTCCGCGCGCGGCCGCATCGCCGAACCGCGAACGCAGTTCCCGCTGACCGCCGTCGCCGTTGTGTTCGGCATTTGCGGTGTGGCGATTCTGGCGAAAGCGGCGTACGTCGAGGTGCTTCACGATTCCGCCATCGTCGGCGAAGGCGCGCTGGTGGTGCAGGCCGATGGCGGCCGCCGCTACCAGTACAACCCGCGCTTCCAGGAGGTCATGCGCGACATTCCCAAGGGCACCATTTACGATCGCAACGGCCTGCCGCTCGCTACCAGCGATTGGACTCAACTGGAAAAACATCGCGCCGATTACACCGCGCTCGGCATCGATATCGATCGCGCCTGCCCGCGCACGGACCAGCGCTACTACCCGCTCGGTCCGCTCGCCTTTGACCTGCTCGGCGACCTGCGCACTCGCTACCGGTGGGGAGCCGGCAACACAGCATTTGTCGAGCGCGACGAAGCACGGCGTCTGCGCGGCTATGACGACCGGCCTTCTCTCGTGGACGTGAAAAATCCCAAAACAGGAGCCACCGAGCGCGTAATCAAATACGACTATCGCGAGCTTGTGCCGCTGCTGCGCCATCGCTACGACCCGGAAAACCCCGCCGTTCGCCGCGTCCTCGACCGTCCACGGGATGTGAAGATGTCCCTGGACGCGCGGCTGCAAATCAAGGTCGCCGACATTCTCAAGAAGCAGCTTGCGGCAGCGAATCAGGACAAAGGCGCGGCCGTGGTGATGGACCCTGCGACGGGCGACCTGCTCGCCGCGGTCAGCCTGCCGCTTCCCGATCCAAACGAAACCACTCCGTCGCTGGACCGCGCGCGCTACGGACTCTACCCGCCGGGTTCGACATTCAAGGTTGTCACGGCCATGGCCGCGCTGCGCAAAGATGCGAGTCTGACCACAAAAACCTACCAGTGCATCCGCCTGCCCGATGGCCGCACGGGCAATTACATTCGCGGCTCTAATCGTCCGATTCGTGACGATGTGCAGGATAAAGAGCCGCATGGAACAGTCAACATGGAGCGCGGAATCGTCGTCTCCTGCAATGCATTTTTCGCACAACTTGGCACGTATGACGTGGGAGCGCAGCAACTCTGGGACACTGCCAGCCTGCTCGGCATCTCTGCCGCGAAAAGCGCCGATCAGTTGAAGAAATATCTGCCGCAATCGTCGTATGGGCAAGGCGAAGTGGTCGCGTCCCCATTCCAGATGGCGAGAGTTGCCGCCACAGTTGCAAATGGCGGCTCTATGCCGCTGGGCCGCTGGATCACCGACGAAACAAACTCGCGCACCGATCCTCCGAAAGCCGTTCTCGCGCCCGATGCTGCCCAGACGCTCGCAAAGTTCATGCGGGAGGTGGTCACCAGCGGAACGGGCCGCCGCGCCGCCGCCGGCATTGCGGTCGCCGGAAAAACCGGTACAGCTGAGCTTGCGAGCGCGCCGAGCCACGCCTGGTTCATCGGCTTCGCGCCATACGGCGGCAGCCCCACGGGCCGCAAAATCGCGTTCAGCGTCCTGGTGGAGAATGGAGTGTACGGGGGGACCGCCGCCGCGCCCGCCGCCGCCGAAATCGTGAGCGCCGCCGCCAAACTCGGACTCGTGCAATGAACCTCTTCTCAGAAATTGAAAAAACCATCGAGCGGGGCTTCCGCCGCTGGACCGAAAAAGTCTTCGGCCCGGCGGACAGCGATCAGCTCCTGCTGCTGCACCGGGCGATTCTCGAACAGATTGAAGGGCAGGTTCAGACGGTCGCCAAAGGCCGCCGGGTTTTTCCGTATTCGCGCGTGACGGTAACGCTGATTTCGCCCGAAGAAGCCAAGCGCACGCTGTATCAGGCGGCTTTCGGCGAGCGCCTCGAAACCGACCTCAAGGAAGCGCTCGATTCCGCCGGCTGCGAGTTGCCGAAGGGGTTCCACGTGGAGGTGGAAACGGCCGCCGGCGGCGAAGGGAATCTGGAAATCGCTTACGGCGTGGAGAAACAGGAGCCCAAGCCGCCGAAGCCCTCCGAGCCCGCACGCCTGAGCGTAGTCAAAGGCAAAACCGCGGCAGCCGATTACACGCTCGACAAAGCACGCACCAACATCGGCCGCTTAGCCGAACTGACTGACGCAGACCAGAGAGTCATCCGCCGCAACGATGTGGTGTTCGAAGAAGGCGCGGACGAAGCGAACTCCACCGTCTCTCGCAAACACGCGCACATCCGGCGCGAAGGCGACGACTACCGCCTCTGCGACGACGAGAGCGAGTTCGGAACCAGAGTCTTCCGCGACGGCCGCTCCATAGACGTGCCGCCGGGCAATCGCCGCGGCGAAAAACTCCGGGACGGCGACGAAATCTATCTCGGCAGGGCGTGTCTGCGATTCGTGGAGTAAGGCGGATCAAACCCCGCGGTGATCAACTCAATCGCCGCGCCTGTGCCGGCCACACGCACGACTCTGCCGATTCCCCAATGCGGCAGCCCGCCGGCGTCGCCAATCTGGAACTCGCAAGTCACCTGATCGCCCGCGCCGATATCGACGGGGTCGTGGAATTGTAGAAACGCCCCGAATTCGCTGAGGTTTTCGGTGACGGCCGAAAAGCTTTGCCTCGTCCGGTTGATCTCTACTTCCGCCGCCACGCGCATCGGAACTCGCCGCTCTTGCCTTCGCTCGCACATACCGAACATATCGGCGGGAAAGCGGAAGGCTTGAATCAGAACGTGATCCCGACCATGAATTCAGCCTGGTTCTGGTTGCTGTTGAAGACGTTAGTGACGTTGAACTGCCTGTCCGTCCAGCGGGTATACCGAAGCTCCGGAATGATGTGCACGACGAAATGAGCGTCGATGCCTACGCCCATCACGAAGCCGGTGGTTGTATTCTTTGCCGGCGAGAGGTTCGCCACGCTGTTGCTGATACCGCTCAGCTTGTCCCACGCGATGCCGGCATCCACAAACGGGCGCACCACTTTCGCCGGAAACCGGTACTTCAGCAGCAACGGGAATTCCCAATTACCGGCGGTATTTACGCTGACGATGGCGCTCCCGGTGGACCCCAGCACGTTCTTGTAATTGAAATGCCGGTAAATCGCGTCGCCCTCCACGCCCAGCCCGAACGGCAGATGCAACTCCGCCGTCACACCCACCAGGTACCGCTGCGTCGTGGTACTGACCGAGCCATTCACCGTATTGAGAAAATCGGTGAGAGGGAGCCCGACCTTTACCCCGCCACTGAAGGGCTGGCAGAACGCGGCTGTTGCCGAAAGAAGAAACGGAAAAAGCAGGCGCATACACTTCCAGTGTATCCGAGGTATGTTATGGCCTCCCGGCCATACGCCTTAGACGCGCAGCGTAAAGCTTTCGCCCAGGTAGATGCGTTTGACTTCCGGATCGCGCTCCAAGGCCTCCGGACTCCCCGCGCGGAAAATCCGGCCGTTATTGATGATATAAGCCCGATCCGTCACCGCAAGCGTTTCGCGGACGTTGTGATCCGTAATCAGGATCCCGATCCCCGTGCGCTTCAGATCGAAAATGATGCGCTGCAGTTCCAAAACCTGAATCGGGTCGATGCCCGAAAAAGGCTCGTCGAGCAGGAGGAATCGCGGGTCGATCACCAGGGAGCGCGCGATCTCCACGCGCCGGCGCTCTCCGCCGCTCAGCATGTACCCAAGGCTGCGTCTCACCGTCTCCAGACCGAGTTGCCCGATAAGTTGCTCCTGCTTTTCGCGCCGCTGCCGGCCGTTCAGCGGCAGCGTTTCGAGAATCGCCATCAGATTGTCTTCTACCGTCAGCTTGCGAAAGACGCTGGCTTCCTGCGGCAGATAGCTGATGCCACGCTGCGCCCGCTGATACATAGGGAGCGCGGTGATGTCTTTGCCATCGACAAGAATGGTCCCGGAATCCGGGCTGATCAACCCGACGATCATGTAGAACGACGTCGTCTTGCCCGCGCCGTTCGGCCCCAGCAGTCCCACCACTTCGCCCTGATGCACGTATAGCGTCACGTCGTCGACAACGCGGCGGCCGCGATAGGTTTTGGAGATCTCTTTCGTCTCCAGGGTGCTGACCTTGGGCTTATTTGCGTCCACGCTGGATCCTGGTTTGGACAGGCTGGTTTGGGGACCCACTACCGAGCAGCCTATCATCGTTGGCAAGGTAGGTCAATTTCGGCGCCTGCGTCATCTGGTCGCGCCCTTTGGCCGTTTTTACGAGGCGCGATTGCCGCGGCTCATCGCTCTTTAGAATTACTTTGTCCTCGTCGCAATAATACTCGCCGTGGTCCGCCGTTCCGGTGACAACCTCGTGCGCCGCATTGGTGTGAACGATCTGCACGCTGCCCTCTGCGAACGCTTTTTCCAGCCGCGAATCGCTGCCCGATTCCGCCAGAAACGCGCGCAGTTCGCTACTCTTCACCTGCATCCCGGGCCGGTCGAGATTCACGCCGCCCGAATAGACCGCTTGCCGGTCGGCATCGCTGTACGTAAGGTGCCGCGCCTTCACCACTGTGAGCAGGGCAGGCTTGGCCGCGGCCTTGCCATCCGGCTTCGCCTTCGGTTCTTCCCACAAGTCGCTGACCACGTTATCGTCGGCAATGAGCGTCTTTTTCTTGCGATCCAGGTCCACCTTCTCGGCCGTGATCTTGTTCGCTCCCTGCCACATGGTGACCTTGCCTTCGTAATGGATCACGGTGTTGCGATCCGTCGATACCATGTGGCGCGCCTGCGCCTGCAGCGGCTCATCGCCGGAAAGCATCTGACCTTGCTTGCCGGCGTTCTGATCGGGAAGGCGGCTGGATTCCACGTTGTCATCGGCGGTGAAATCGCCCGTTTTCTGATCCATGCGAATGCGGCCGGCGCTGGTGGAACCGGTGGCGTCCCACATGCGCGCGCCGCCGTCCAGCAGGATGACGTTCTGCGCCTGGTCCATGGTGGCTTTGCTGGCCTTCGCGTGGCGGTCGCCCTCCGCATAGACGAAATCGCCCGTCTGCTCCATGGCCGACATCCTGTTGGTCTTGGGGTCGAACTTCGCCACCAGGTCCTTGCTGGAGGTGGTGGATGCCGCGCGATTCTTTTTCTTCTCGTCCGCGTTGGGGTCGGTGGTAGTTTTCGCGTCGGTCGCGTGGAAATTTTCAATGCGGTTCTTATCCGCGTACGCCACCTGCATGGAGTTCGCGGTCACGATCCGATGATGCTGCGCAGGCGCGTTCGGCAGAAACTCCAGAGTGCCGGGCGCGTGCGTCATCACGGTCTGCAGATCCCGGCCGCCGGGCCGCATCTTCATCTCGATGGCGTCGCTACGCAGCACGTGAGTCTCTCCCGGCTGCTGGCCGCGGGCGGCGATCGGCTTGGATGAGACCACCGCCTGACCGGTCGCGTCGACATGGTTCAAGAGGCTCTGCTTATCCTGCACCGTATAATCCAGCTTTACGAAATTGGCATCCACGGTGGTGGCTGCGTTGTCGGACGTGGACACCATGTGCGCTTTGTTATTCGCGATCATCTGCTGAATTTCGCCGGTAGCATCGAAGTTCACCTGCAGGTCGCCGGCCGAGTATTGCAGGTTCTTGTTGGGATAAACATCAGTACCGTGCGCGTTCACGGCGTGCAGTTCCTGAATGACGCGATGCGTCTCCGTGCCCACATGACTTTCCTGCAAGTGCAGAACGACGTTCTCGCCTTCCACCACCGTGTTGTCGCGCGTCAGCTTGCCCCACGGCTGGAGCTGCACTTCGTTGAAGGTCTCGCGATACGTCAGGCTCGCGCCTTCAATCTTCATCGGCTTGGCATTCGGACCAGCCGGGCGATAGTCCACCACCACGCCGCTCTTGAGCTGCAGCACCTGCGCGGCGGGATCGTAGAATGCGCCGGTGGCTTTGCCTTCGCCGCTCTCAAACTTGAACGTGGTCGGCTTATCCGTGTCGACACGGCCAGTCGATGCGTCGCAGTTCACGCCGGAAGATTGAACGGTGACGAGCTCACGTTTCGGATCGCCCTGCGCCGGCACGGCTAACGTGAATTCCACCAGACCATCGGCCTGCAGACGGTTCTCATGCGGGTAAAACGCGGCCGAGGCGCTCTTAATGAGATTGTAGGCCGTGCATTCCTTGTTGTAGACCTTGAGGAGAACGTTCGTGAGATCCACCCGCGAATTGTCTGAGATCTGCTTGAACTCATCGGCCTGCACGAAATACGTGGCGCAGCCGCTATCGTTCTTTTTGCTGGTATAGACGTATTTATCGCTGGCCGTATTCAGACCCGGAGGGAGCGGTTGAGGCGCCGGAGGAGCTTCCCGCTGGACGATCTTTCTTTGGGCCTGATACTTGAAGCCGATGCCGCCGACAATAGCTGCAATGGCCACCAGCAGAAGCCAGCGCGTGCCTCGCATGGGGATACATTCAGTGTACCAGCGTTACCATTGTGAGGTGGCTTTCCGGAGCGCGATGGCGATGCTGATCGGCGTGGCGGCGTGGGCTTCGCAGGCGCCTGCCGGAGGGCGGATTTGGGTCCGCGTGACCACTCCGTTGTCGAGCGCCGATGCGAAGGCGGGAGATGCCGTGCGGGTCGTAGCGATCCCATCGGGCATGCCGCTGAAGGGCGAGGTAGTGCGGGCCGTGGCCGCCAGCCCCGACCGGCGGGCCGAATTGCAGCTCCACTTTCCCGGAGCGCGCCTGGTGGACGTCGACAACGCTCGCGAAACGATCGATGCAAACGGCGTCATCCTCGGGATTTTGGCCTCCGAAACGCTGGCGGGCCGTATGGATTCGGGCATTCAGCGGATTGGTGAACGGTACGCCGGGCTGGCGGGCGTCCTTGGCGCCATCCAAAGCACGATTTTGCCCGGACCCGAAACCGGCATCGTCTACGCCGCGGGCGTCGAGTTGCAACTCGAACTTACCGCTCCCATCGAGCTTCCCGATGCGCTCGCGCCGAAGCCAGACCCGGAGTTCGAGCGGACCGCCGCCGCGCAGCCGTTCCGCACGACCACCGCCAACACAGAACGCCCGAGCGACCTCATCAACCTGATGCTCGAGGGGAATCAAGCCGAGGTCGTGGCCGCCTTTCACGCGGCGGGATGGACCGAAGCGCGGCCTTTGAACACCGCTTCGAAGTTGGAAACCCTGCGCGCCATTGCCGCCGAACGCGGCTACTCGGAAGCTCCTGTCTCAACGCTGCTACTCAAGGGCAAACCTCCCGCCCTCGTTTTCGAGAAGCTGAACAACACCTTCGCCAAGCGGCACCACCTGCGCATCTGGCGCATGGGCTCACGGCTGTGGCTTGTCGCGGCGACACACGACATCGGCATTGACGTCTCGCAGGACGACCGCACGTTCATCCACCGCATCGATCCGAATATCGATGACGAGCGGCAGAGAGTGGTCGACGATCTGCTCTTCGCGGGCAAGGTGAAGGCTTGGGAACTCGTTGACCGGCCCGCGGTCCCTCGCCTCACCAGTAACGCAACTGGCGATGAAATTCACACCGATGGCAAAACGGCAGTAGTGATTCTGCGCTGAAGATTTATATAATCGCCGAATGGCTCGTTGTGCGCGCACGCTTGCGCCGGCAATACTCGTAGCTGTTCCCCTCTTTGGGTCCGTACTTCCATTACATTTTGAAGCCGATTCCGCAGGCGCTCTGATTTCGCGCGGCCGCGGCTACACCCTGCGACTGGATGCGCGCGGCATGACCGTCGCCGCCCCCGGCACGCTGGTAACCACCACCTTCGCAGGCGCGCGCAGCGATGCGTCCCCAGTGGGGACCGTTCTGAGCACCGGACGCGCCAATTACCTGATGGGCTCCGATTCGTCACAGTGGCGCACCCACGCGCCGGTGTTTGCGCAAGCGCGCTATAGCGATCTGTATCCGGGCATCGACCTGCTCTTTTACGGGTCCGAAGGTTCGCTGGAGTACGATTTCGTCGTGCGTCCCGGGGCGGACCCACACCGGATCGTCATGGACGTGAGTGGCACGAAAAATTTCAGTATCGATCGCGATGGCGCGCTCGTGATGGGAGCCGTGCGCTGGAAACGGCCGGTGCTGTATCAGGTGCGTGATGGCGTGCGGCAACCGGTGCAGGGCCGCTTCGTCCGCGGGGGCAACCGCGTCAGCTTTCAAATCGGCGCTTACGATAAAAGCCGCGACCTGGTGATAGACCCGACACTGGTCTACGCGAGCTATCTCGGCGGTTCGGATAACGAGGGCGCGCGCGGAATCGCGGCGGATTCGTCGGGCAACTACTACATCACGGGGTTCACTTTCTCGCAGGACATTCCGCACACCGGCGGATCCCTGCAGCCGGCATATCACGGCGGCACGGCGTTCTCGGATTTCGGCGGCGACGCTTTCGTCGCCAAGTACAATTCGCTGGGCGCGCTGGTCTACGTCACGTATCTGGGCGGCCGCAGCGACGATTGCGGAATGGCGATCGCAGCCGATTCCAGCGGCAACGCTTACGTGGCGGGTTGGACTTCCTCGAGCGATTTCCCCACTACGACGGGAGCGTTCCAGACGAAATTCGGCGGCGGCACGGTGAGCAACGCGACCGGCGTTTCCTTCGGCGATGCATTCGTCGCCAAGCTGAATCCCTCCGGCAACGCGCTGGTCTATTCCACTTACCTGGGCGGCTCCGGCGAGGACAAAGCGGCGGCCATTGCGGTGGATTCCGCAGGCAACGCGTACGTCGGCGGCGCCACGCTGTCCACGAACTTTCCTACCCGCAATCCATTTCAGGCAGCGTTCAAGGGAGCGGGCGGCGAACCCGATCTCGGCGGTCGCGGTCCGATTGAAAACTCCGGAGACGGCTTTGTCGCCAAGCTGAACGCTGCCGGTTCCGACCTGGTGTACTCCACCTATCTGGGCGGGTCGCTGAACGACGCGGTCACGGCGATCGCAATCGACGCAAGCGGCAACGCATACGCCGGCGGCGCCACGCTATCGAAAGATTTTCCGACGGCATCCGCATTTCAGGCCACATACGGCGGCGGCTCGCCGCTGACGTCGCAACCCGTCGTTTTAACGGGTGACGGCTTCGTTTCCAAGCTCGACAGCACAGGGAAACTCTCGTACTCCACCTACCTCGGCGGCAGCGCGGACGACGCGGTGATGGGGATCGCAGTAGACTCGGCGGGCGCGGCGTACGTAACCGGATTCACGAGTTCCGGGAATTTTCCAACCTCAGCCACCGCTGCGCAAAAATCCTTCAAGGGACCGGCGACAATCACCGGTCAGCGCGGGTTCGTTTGGGGCGACGGCTTCGCGGCGAAGCTCTCCGCGGCCGGCACGCTTGCTTACTCTACGTACCTGGGCGGCGCGGGCGACGATGCTGGTATGGCGATCGCGGTGGACGCGTCGGGCAACGCCTATGTCGGCGGCTTCTCATGGTCGAGCGGTGATTTTCCGATCACCGCGGATGCGTTGCAGCGCGTCTGGGGAGGAACGCGCGTCACGGAAACCGACCCCACCGGCGACGGCTTCCTCACGAAAGTCAGTCCGGACGGCGGGACGTTCGTCTACAGTTCTTACCTCGGCGGGGTGGCGGACGAAGCAATCACGGGCGTCGCCGTGGATTCCAAGGGCACCGTGTACACAGTTCTCTCCACGACGTCCACAAATCTGACGACCACCACAGGTGCGGCACAATCCAAATTTGGGGGTGAAGATTCGCAATTGCAGACGGAAGTGCTCGGCGACGCCTTCGTCGCGGTATTTTCCGGGCTGGGCTCAACCAGCGCCAATCCCGTGATTACGTCTGTCGTCAACGCCTTCTCCAATGCGCCGCAGATTGCGCCCGGAACCGCGGTTCTGGTAACCGGAACGAACCTCCCCGCGAGTGCTTCCGCGGGGGCGACTATCGGCGGCGTGGCCGCGCTGGTGAACTCCACGTCGACAACGCAATGGACCATCGTGATCCCCCCGACTGTTCTGGCAGGCGCGACCACACTTCAGATCGGGACATCCGCGCCGTTCGGCGTGGTTCTCTCGGCGTATGCGCCGGCGATGGGAAGCGTGAACGGCAGCGGCACAGCCGTTTCGGCGCTGCACGCAAACGGGGACAGCGTAACGGCGTCGGCCCCCGCGATTCCCGGTGAAAGCATCGAAGTGTTCGCGACCGGTCTGGCTTCGGCGGCGCTCTCGGCCGTTACGGCAACGATCGGCGGCGTGAACGCGCCCGTTTCCCTCGTGGCGAGCACATCGCCGGGACTGTACCAGGTAAACATGCAGGTGCCCTCGGTCGCCGCGGGGAATCAGAATGTGGTGCTTTCCGCAGGCGGCGTGAATAGCCCGGCGCTGTCCCTGCCGGTCGGCCAGGTAGTCACGAGCCTCGGGCCCTCGATCAACGCGGTAGTGAACGGCGCCAGTTTCCAACCTGGAATTGCGGCGAATGCATGGTTCACCATCACGGGAGCCAACCTCTCCCCGGTGACGAACGACTGGAGCAACAATATTGTCGACGGCAAATTGCCGACTACGCTCGATACGGTCAGCGTGACTGTAGGCGGGCAGCCCGCGTATGTGGATTTCGTCAGCCCAACGCAGATTAACGCGGTGGCCCCGAATGTTGCGGCCGGTACTGCCACGGTAGTGGTGAAGAACTCGCTCGGCACCAGCGCGCCGGCGAGCGTGACGGTTCAAACAGCGGGTCCGGCTTTCTTCCTGTGGCCCAATTCGTACGCTGTGGCCACGCGGCAGGACTTCAGCTACGCCGTCAAGAACGGCGAGTTCTCCGGGTTAACAACCATCGCGGCAAAGCCCGGCGACGTTCTGATTCTCTGGGGCTCGGGTTTCGGTCCATCGAGTCCGCCGACGCCGGTCGGGACGGTGCTGCCGGGCGACACCACCTACTTCTCGGCGAATCCGGTGACGGTGACACTCACGCCCGTAGGAGGGGGGACTGCAACACCGGCAACGGTATACGGGGCGGCGCTCGCTCCGGGGTACGCGGCACTGTATCAGGTGGCCATTCAGGTTCCGGCGTCGCTGGCAGCCGGCGATTACTCGATCGTGGCGACGGTCGCGGGAGCGAAGTCGCCCTCGACAGTGCTGTTGACCGTTCAGCCCTAGTTTACGTGCCGAGGGCGGCTGTCACGAGCGCGAGGTGAGCGGTGTTGTTTACTATATGAACATGAAGCTTTTCGCTGCCAGCGCCGCGCTGCTCATGACGTGCACCGCTTTCGGCGCGGATTCCATTAGCGGCAATACCTACGGCTCGCCGAAAGCGCCCATCATGATGGAAGTCTTCAGTGACTTTCAATGTCCCGGGTGCAAGAGTTTTCACGACGAGGAAATGCCGCTGCTGATGAAAGACTTCGTCGACTCCGGCAAAGTGTACATCATCTACCGATACTTCCCGCTCGATATGCATCCCTACGGACGGAAAGCGGCCGATTTCGTCTGCGCCGCCGCGCATCTCGGCAAGTATCACGATGCGTCCAACCTGCTGTTTGCGCAGCAGAATCTCTGGGGGCAGAGCGGCAAAGTGGAGGAGACGCTCGACAACCTCTTCACCGCGGGCCAGCAGAAGGAATTGCATGAGCTTGCGAGTTCACCCACTTGTCAGGCAGAGATCAAGCACGATATCGATGAAGGCAAAGCGATCCCGGTGACCGGCACGCCTTTCCTCATGATCACGCACCGGCTGCACCGCTACCCGATCGGCGGCGCCGAGCCTCTGAATTACCAACTCCTCAAACCTGTGCTCGATGGCCTCCTCACAAAGTAACCTCCTTGACCGGATCGCGCTTGTGCTGCGCGTCATCCTGGGTCTGATCTTCGTCTACGCCGCGTACACGAAGTTGAGAGACCCTTGGGCATTGTTCGCGATGGCCATCGATTCCTACGGCATACTGCCCCTGCGCTGGGTGGAGTTCGTGGCCAAAACGCTGCCGTGGTTTGAGCTGATCCTTGGGCTCGCCCTCATCCTGGGAGCGGTGCGCAAGGTGACCACCACCGTCACCGCGCTGCTGCTGCTGGTGTTCTTCAGCCTGATTCTGCGGGCTCACTTCAAGGGGCAGGAGATCAACTGCGGCTGTTTCGGTCCGGGCGAAGTGATCTCGTGGAAGACGATGCTTCGCGACGGGTCCATGGTGGCGGGCGCGATCTTCGTCACCGTGATGGCGTTCGTGCGCCGCAATCGCCCTCGCGCCACCAATGTCTGAGCGCGACGTGCTCCAGCGCGAACTGGAGTATCACGAAAAACTGTACTCCGGCTTCGCGCAGTCGCACTTTGCACGCCCCGCCGTGCGGGCTCTGCGCACCAATATGGTGCAGCGGATGCTCCGATTAACCGGCGCCGGTCCGCATTCCCGCGTGCTGAGCCTGGGATGCGGCATCGGCGACACGGAACTGCTGCTGGCCCGGCACGTGCGGGAGGTCGTCGGCGTCGATTTATCGCCGGCCGCGATCCGACAGGCCCGAGCCGATGCCGCACGCCTGGGCATACAGAACGCCCGCTTCGAAGAGGGGAGCCGCGCGGAAGGCACGTTCGACGTAGCCATAGCGATCTTCTTCCTTCACCATTTATCGGACGCGGCGCTGGCGGCTTTTCCCGCGCAGCTCCGTGCGGCGTTGCGTGATGGTGGCGTTTTTTATTCGCTGGACCCGAGCCGGCAGCGGCTTTCCGGGCGCGTCGGGCGATTGCTGATTCCTTCGTTGATGAAGCGGTATCAGTCCGCCGATGAGCGCGAGTTGGAACCATCGGCCACGGCTCAGTTGTTTGAGGCGGCCGGTTACCGGACAGAGTCGCTCATGTACGATTTCGCGTCGTCTCCTATGGCCGGCTTGTTTCCGGGGTGGCGATCGGCGTACCAGGCGACGCGCTACCTGGACAATTTGCTGCTAAAGACACCTTTCCGCAAACTAGGGAGCAACTTCGAAATCCTGGCGCGGACCTAAATCCGCCGTGCACAGCGAGGCCGCCGTCGCGACCTGCGCCCCATTCCTACGCGCCTCCGCCACTGCCGCCGCGCCGGCCTGCTCATCTAATGCGGCGATCGCGTCTTCCACGATGGTCACCCGCTTGCCCAGCCTCAACAGTCCCTTGACCGCGTACGCGACGCAAATCTCCGTGACCACGCCATAAACAACGAAGTGCTCCGCGCCCACAGCCGCGATCGCCTCCCGCACTTCTTGCGACAGGAACACATCGACGGTTTGCTTCCCGGCTATCGTCTGCCCTACCATGGTCGCCGCCGGCTTACGCTGTCCGAGCGTCCCGGCAATGCAGTGCGGGGGCCAGGTTTTGAACTCGATATCGTCCTCAGCGTGCGCGTCCACCGTAGAGATCAGCGGCATTCCCGCCTCCACGGCGTACGCATTCAAGCGCGCGACAGCAGGGACGATGCGCTCCGATCCCGGCACGTACAGCGCTCCCGACGGGTTCACGAAATCGAGTTGCGTATCGACGTCCAGGAATGCAGTTTTCATCGCATGAGGTTCTGGCGTGTGCGTTCGGTGAGTTCGCGCAGTTCCCGGCTGTGGATCACCGGCCAGGGCTCAGCCGGTTCGAGCGCTCGCAATTCCTGAGGCAGCTTAGCGAGGCACGCTGCCGCACGTTGACGTGCGCTCTCCACGGTCGGCAAGGGCTCCACGATGTGACCGCCCAACAGCACAGGACGCAGCAGCGCCTCGCCTTTGCCGCATTCGCCGGAACGCGCCACCACGTCCCGCGCTACATCGCGAAACACCTGCTTGGCTCCCGGATAACTTTCCTTTTCCGAGCTGTACTTCGCGGTGAAGCGCTTGATACCGTGAATGTCCAGTTCGACCAGCTTGTACGCCGCTCCCATCACCGGAGCGTCGGCCGAAGCCGCAAGCTGCGTCCCGACCCCGAAAAGATCCACGGGCGCGCCGGCCCGCACCAGATCGCGGATCTTGTACTCGTCGAGATCGCCGGTGATCATGATCTTCGTCGCGTTCAATCCCGCGCCATCGAGGATTCCGCGCACTTGCCGGGAGAGCGCTACGAAATCGCCACTATCGAGTCTCACCGCCGCCAGCGGGCCGCCGATTGCGGCCACGCGCTCCGCGGCGCGTATGGGATTGTACGTGTCCAGCAATTGCACAGTGCTCTCGCCCAGCACGCATTGGAGCTTCCTAAAGGCTTTATCCTCGCAAGCGAACGACATCACCCAGGAGTGCGCCGAGGTGCCGGAAACCGGAACGCCGAACCGGTGCCCGGCGAGTGTGTTGCTGGTGCCCGCGCAGCCCCCGATGTATGCGGCACGCGCCCCGAGCACGCCCGCTTCCGGCGTGTGCGCGCGGCGCGTTCCAAATTCCACGACTTCGCGCCCTTCGGCGGCAGCCACACAGCGCCCCGCCTTGCTTGCGATCAGCGTTTGGAACGTCACGGCGCTCAGCAGATATGTCTCGGGGATCTGCGCCTCGATGATAGGCGCGCGGATACCGAGCAGCGGCTCGCCGGCGAACAGGGGAGTGCCTTCCGGAACGGCGAACAGGTCTCCCGTGAAGCGGAACGTGCGCAGGTAATCGAAGAATCCGCTGGAGGCGTTGCGGAATTGCGGCAGGGACCTCAGGTAATCCACATCGTCATCGCTGAAGCTCAGGTTTTGCAGATACTCGACCACCTGTGCCAGCCCGCACGCCAGAACGAAGTTGCGATTCGCGGGCAGCCGCCGGACCGTGAGCTCAAAAGTGGCTTTTTCCTCAGTCTTGCCCGCCTCAAAAAAACCGGCGGCCATCGTGAGCTCGTAGAGGTCCGTCAGCAGCCCATTCATTCGCTATTTCTTCTTTGCTGCCGGTGGGGGCGCCTGCTCCTTGATATCTCCGGCGGCTTTTTGCAGATCCTGAACGGTTTTGGCGTCCAGTTCATAGATGCTCGGCTCGCCTTCCCGTTGCGCAAAATACTGTTCGCCCTGTTTGGAGATGGTGACCTTCTCCACGCGCTTGCCGCTGTTGGACGTCACGGTAGCCGTGAACACGGGCTGCCCGCCGCCCTTTTCGGCGAACTTGGTAGCCGCCAGGTCGCGGAGCTTATCGATGAGATTCTGCACCGCGGCATTGTCCATCGTCTTTCCGCCGCTCATCCACTTGTCGCCGGATTTCGTGTAGACTACGCCGTTGACCTCGACCGCGCTCGGGTCGCTAAAGCCGAAATCGAAGACTTTCTTGTTGCGGAAGTCGTCGAGTTGCTTGTTGAAGGCATCGCCGATATCGGCGCCGATCTTGTGCACGCCCTCAACGCCGCTGCTCTTGGCGAAGTACGTCTTGTCCTTGTCCTGCCGGATCTCGATGCTTTGGTTGCCCGAATTGTCGGTAATGGTGACGGTGGCGATTTTACTCGCTCCGGCGAACTTCTTCGCGGCATCGGGATCGGGATTCGTCAGATCCATCTTGGCGTCGCGGAGTTTGCCCACCAGACCGTCGACGGCGGCCGAATCGGCGCGCAACGGACGCGGCTTTACGATGGTCCACTCATTGGAGCCGTTCTTACCAAACTCCACGGCCGGGCCTTTACCCGCTAATTCGATCCGCGTCAGCTTGTCCTGATCGAAGGTGAGCAACCGCTTGTCCCGCAGATCGTTCTCATTCTTGTTGAGGCTGGTTTTGACGAACCCCGCGACCGTAAACACCTTGTTGTCGCCCGCACGCTTGGCATAGGCCCCGGAGTTGGTCGGCGTATCGTCGCCGATCAGTAACTCATCGGTCTTGCCGTCCTTTTTAGTAACTTTGATATCGAGCTGCGGATGGGCCAGGCCGTAGGCGGAAAGATCCTGCGCGTTATCTTCGACCGTGCTATCGGCGGTCACCGAGCCCAGGGAACTGGCCAGCGAGCTGGAGGCATCGGGATCGGCCGGCAGCGGCTTGGGTTCCGTAAGGGTCCACTTAGTGCCGTCCTTCTTCAAGGTGTCGGTCTCGCCGCCCGCATGCTGAATCTGAATGGCCTGAATCTGGTCGTCCGGGATGGCAACGATCTTAGTCGTGGCATCCGCCGGATTTTTGGCCTTCGCCGCCTGCTGCTTATTCGACCACCAGACCGCACCGCCGAGCACAACAAGCAAAACGACGGCGATCAGGAGCCCCTTCGGCTTCATTACTTATCTCCTCTTCCACCATGTTGCGAGGCCGAAGCCAACTACTCCCAGCGGGAAGATCAGGATGCTGAGCCAGAAAATCGACCCGAGCCTCTGCGGAGTTACATTGAACTGCTGGTCTTCGGGCGACTTCGGCATGATTGAAATCAAGTCTTCATCGCTGGTCAACCAGTTAATCGTGTTTACGAATAAGTCGCGGTTCCCCAGTTGACGGGAACCCGTCAGGCTATTCGTGGCCCAGAGCGAGCTGCCGATCACGGCAAAGCGCCCATTCGGCGTTCCGGTATAAGTGCCCACAGCCATCAAAGTAAGTGGGCCCTTCTTGCCTTTCTTGGGATCGATCGCGCCGCTGGCGGGAACGTCCGTTACCGCGATGCTGTCTTCACCGCTCGAGAACAACTTAGTAACCGTGGTCTTCGCCCCATTCTTTGTGTCCAGCGAGCGGATCAGCGGAAATGCCGTCGGCACCCGTGTCATGGGCTGCGTGATGGGATGAGATTCGTATTGGCCGATCACGGCGACTTCGGGTCCGAAGCCGAAAATCTGGCCTAGACCGCTGAGATCGAGCACCAGGTCTTTATTCACCGTGACGCCCCAGTCTTCCAGGACCTTCGCCAGGTCAGGCTGGTCGCTGGCGGGTTCGCTGCGGCCGATCCGGATTACGTTGTCCAGCATGACGAACGCGTGTCCGCCGCCCTCGACATAGTTCTTGATCGCCGCGGCGCTCGGCGCCGGGTATGCCGTCTGCGGACCGGCGATCACTAAGGCCGTGCAATCTTTGGGAACCTCCACCGCGCCCGCGGGAGCGGTCTGACCGATAGCGACGTTCTTGGTGGCGTCCGGCGCGGCAGCCGGCTTGAGCGCGATGCCGCGGGTCTTATAGTTGTCGCGCTCCAGCAGCGTTTTCAGGTTGGAGAAGCCGTTGCCATCGCTGTCGTCGATGGTATGCTCGCCCGCTCCGGTGACGAAGCAGACGTTGCGCTCGCCGGTCTTCAGAGCGCGGATCATGGCTCCGGTGACTTCTTCTTCCGTGAGGCTCTTGGCGCCTTCGGAGCGGACTCCGTTGGTGACGACGACGGGCGAATCAGACCGGTAACCGGCCGATTTGGCGATCTGCGGTTTCTTCACGGGGTCGATATATTTAACGTGCAGCTTCGGGGAAAGATCGGAGTAGCGATCCAGAAGGTCCTTCGCGCTCACGAAACTCGACGTTTCGCCGAAGTAAGTCAGGGTAACATCGTTCTTGAGTCCCTTGACGACCTTGTCTGTCTGTTCGGAAAGGCTGAACTGTTTATTCTTGGTGGAATCGTAGAACTTGTCGTAGCGGTTGGCCAGGAAATTCACCGCCGCCAGGACCGCCAGGATCACCAGCGTATAGACTGTTGCGTATGTCGCGTACTTCGTCTGACGCGTTTTGAGCCAGTTCGCCGCCATGTTAGCTCCTCCACCGCAGCGATTCCATCGACCGTGAGGTCAGGAACAGCGCAAAGTAAATCATGGATAAGTAGAAGACAACGTCCTTCAGGCTGAGCATGCCCTTGGAGAAGTTATCGAAGTGAGTAATGATCGACAGGTAATTCACTACCTGCGACACAGTGCTATTCGGGTCCGATGCCGTAAACCAGCTCAGCAGCCACAGCAGCAGGCAAACGAAAAATGTCACGCCTCCTGCGATGATCTGATTTTTGGTCATGGTGGAAATCAGCAGCCCGATCGCCAGCAGACACCCGCCCTGGAGAATGAGACCGAGGTAGGCGACCAGCACCGGCTGAAAGTTCGGCTTGCCCCAGAAGAATAACAGGACGATATTGATCACGCTCATCGCGAGGATGCACAGGTACAGCAGCATGCCTCCCATCCACTTGCCGAGGATGATGCCGATGTCGTTCACCGGCGAAGTAAGCAGTAACTCGATGGTGCCCGTCTTTTTTTCTTCCGCGATGAGGCGCATCGTGATCATCGGAATGAGGAACAGGGAAATCGTGCTGGCGAACCCCAGCAGCGGCCCGATGATCTGCTGGTTTAAGTTAATCGGTTGCGGGCCGCCCTGCATCTGGCTCATCGAGAACCGGACCATATCCCGGGTAGCCGTATAGAACCCGAACCCGAAGATCAGCCCGAAGAACGCCATCAGAATGTAGGCGATGGGCGAAGTGAAGTAACTCTTGAATTCCTTGCTGGCGATGAGTAGGACGTTTCTCATTTCGCTTGCTCCTGGGGAGTCTGAATCTGATTCTGTTCCGCCGCGGTCAGTTGCAGGAAGATGTCTTCGAGGCTGAGCCCGACGCTGCGCATTTCATTCAAATTCCAGCCCGCGTTGACCACGGTGCGCGCCACGTCCGGCCGGATCTGCCGCCCTTGCAGGCTCTCCACCTCGAAGATCAGCCGGCCATCCTTGGAATCGCGCATCAGCACGCGGCTGACGCCGGAAACCTGTTCGAGGCGCTGCTGCACCTCACTCGGATTCGGGCGTCCGCCATCGGCCTGCACTTCAATCGCGACAGCTTCCGAGCCTCGCAGCCGGTTGGTCAGGTTCGCCACCGAGTCGATCGCGACGAGTTTCCCCTGACTGATGATGATGACGCGCTCGCAGGAGTGTTCCACCTCGCTCAGAATGTGGGTGCTGAGGATGATGGTGTGCTCGCCCGCGAGGCTGCGCAACAGTTCGCGGATTTCGATGATCTGTTTGGGATCCAGGCCGCTGGTGGGCTCGTCCAGAATCAAAACGTCGGGGTTGTGAATGATGGCTTGTGCCAGACCGACACGTTGCCGGTAGCCTTTCGACAGTTTGCCGATCAGTTTATTGCGCACATCGCCGAGCGCACAGCGGCCGACCACATCATCGACACGGCGCTTTATATCGGCGGATGAAATGCCCTTCAGCTTGCCGGTGTAATCGAGGTACTCGGAGACATCCATGTCGGGGTAAACCGGCGGAGTTTCGGGCAGGTAGCCGATGCGCTTTTTCACCTCCATCGGCTGCTGTACGACATCGAAACCGGCCACGTTGGCGGAACCGGCGGTCGGCGGAAGGAAGCAGGTCAGGATGCGCATCGTGGTGGTTTTGCCGGCGCCGTTTGGCCCCAGGAACCCGACGATTTGCCCCTTTTCCACTTCGAAGGAGATGTTGTCTACCGCCACAGTACGGGCGTAGCGCTTGGTCAGACCCTCGACTTTAATCATGTTGTTTTGTCCCAGAACACAGAAAACTGCGGCGCACGGAGTATGCGCATGGTACCAAGGTTCACTTGAATTTTCATCATAAGGAACGCGGGGAAACCTTGTCAATTCATAAAGAAAACGCCCGATGGGTTACGCTGGTTGCTTGTCCTTCTCTTACTCGCTCCTGTTGGCCGCCGTCGCCGCCGCAGTCGGAATTGGCGGCGCGGCCCTGGGCATTTGGCTGACCGGCATCCGCAAGCGCGCACAACTGGTCGTGCCTTTCAGCTCCGGAGTTCTGATCGGGGTGGCGTTGTTCGATCTGCTGCCGGACTTGGCGGGCCAATCGGGCTGGCTGCGCGCGGCCATCCTCTTCGCGGCGGGCTACGGCGCGCTGGTGCTCCTGAATCGCTCCGGTTACGCGGTGTGCCCGAGTTGTTCGCACGACCACGACCACGCCGCCTGCTCGACGCATCTGCACGGTTTCGCTGCGCCGCTGATTTCGGCTGCCGCCCTACACAGTTTCTTGGACGGATGGGGAGTGGTCACCGTTGCGGGGGCTGCATTTCCTTTGGCGCTGCGCGTCGCCGTGCCGGTGGCTGTCGGTCTTCATAAGCTGCCGGAGGGGATCGCGCTCGGCGGAATTCTACGCGCGGCCGTGAAGCGCCGGGGCACGGCGATGGCCTGGTGTGTGGTTGCCGAAGGCGCGACTTTGGCGGGAGGACTGGTAGCTGTGTTGCTGGCGCCGCGCCTCGGAGAGCAGTGGACAATTTATCCTCTGGGCCTCACCGCGGGCTGGCTCTTCTACCTGGGATTTCATGCGGTCCACGAAGAGTGGAGGAGGTGCGGATTCAGCTTCGCGCTATGGCCCGCCGCAGCCGGAGTCGCCGGAGCAGCCGTCCTCCAACGAGGAGTGGAGTTTTTGTTCCGGTAGGTACCGGCCTCCCGGCCGGTACCAGCCGCGCGAAGCGCGGCCGGGGCAGCTGCGCGACTGCGCACCGGTCTCCAGACCATTTCACCCTTAATCTGCGAACGGTCGCGCTTCGCGCGACTGCGACCGGTCGGGAGACCGGTCGCTACTGGCGCAATGTTCGGGCTGGATCTAAAGTCAGAATGCGAAGGGCGGGAGCTACGCTTGCCAGCAGGGCGACCCCCAGCAGAATCGCCGACGTCGTGACAAACGTCAGCGGGTCAGCCGCTTTCACTCCCCAGAGATGATGCGCGAGCAATCGGCCGGCGCCCAGCGACATGCCGATTCCCGCGACCACGCCCACAGCAGCCATCACTACCGCCGGCCGCACGACCGACGCGATCGTCTGCTCCGCCGTTGCTCCCAGCGCCATGCGAACTCCCAACTCGTGTCTGCGCTGCGCCACGGAATTCGAAATCAATCCATACAGTCCGAGCGCGGCGAGCACGACGGCGAGCGCGGCGAAGATGCTGAACAGCGCTGCCAGGTAGCGTTCCGTTCCCGTAGTATGCTCGCGCAGTTCCTCGATAGTTTGCACTCGCGAGACCGGCAACTGCGCGTCGGAAGCCGACATCGCGGCTTGCACGATGCCGCGCAGCCGGGCCGCGCTCATGCGTCCATCGGTGCGCACCACCCACTTCGGCGTAAACCACGTGTGCACCACGCCAAGGAAGCCGCTGCTCACTTGCGACGCCGCCACGTAGACCATCGGCTGCAGCGAGAGGGGTCCGCCGCTGCGATCCAGATTGCTGTCCTGCTGCACATCGCCGACCACGCCGATTACGGTGCGCGGCGGGCCCACGATATCGATGTGACGCCCGATCGCGGTATTCGCGCCACCCAGGAATTTGCGCGCAAAGGCCTGGCTGACGACTGCTACAGGTCCGGACGCGGCAGTGTCGCGCGCCTCGATCCCACGCCCGCGATACACCGGAATCCGCAGGGTCTCGAAATAATCCGCCGTAACGTACGCCATCTCGATTGGCCGCCGGTCTACCATGTTGCCGTCGATCACGCGGAAGCCGATGTTCAGCGGACGCTCATACGGCAAGCTGAGCGCCGCCGCCGCGGAACGAACCCCAGGCGTGCGCCGCAACCGGTCAAGGCTGGTTTCGAAGAGGTGGTCGACGCTTGCGGCCGTGGTGTAGCGTGCGTCCTGAAGCGAGACCTGCGCGATCATGACGTTGTGCGCATCGAAGCCCGGCTTCAGGCCGTATAGATAGCTGACCGTGCGCGCAAGCAGTCCTGCGCCCACCAGCAGCACGAGGCTGAGAGCAATTTCAGACGTGACGAGAAGCTGCCGCCCCCAGTTACTGCGCGAGCCGCTGATGCCGCGGCCTTCCACCAGCACGCTGCGGATATCCAGGCGGCTGGTTTGCAAGGCGGGAACGAGGCCGAACAGCAGGCTCGTCAGAATTCCAATTCCGAGCATCGCCACCATCACGCGCGCGTCCATCTGAATCGGGTGCCACAGCGCGAAATCCTCGGCGCCCAGGCGCTTCAGCCACTCCAGCGAGAAAGCTCCCACCGCGAAACCTGCGACGCAGCCGCCGAGCGCCAGCAGCAGGCTCTCGAGCAGCAGTTGCCGCACAATTTGAGCGCGCGTGCCACCGAGCGCCATACGCGTCGCGATCTCGCGTGCGCGGCTGCCGGAACGGACCAGCAGCAGCGCCGCGATATTCACGCAACCGATCAGAAGCACCACCAGCACAGCGCCCCACGTGATCCAAAGCTCTCGGCGCACATCGTGCGTCATGCCGGTTTGATACGGCACGATGCGCTCTTCGAAATTGCTGCGCGCAAATTGCGGCGTGGCCATCAGTCCGCGGCTGAGCGCCTGCAACTGGCCGCCGGCTTCGGCCCAGGAGACTTCCGGCCGGAGCCGCGCGATGACGCCGTAATTGCTGCCGTCGCCTTCCCCGGTGCGGCTGGGCTTCAGCGGCGTCCACACATCGACGGGCGCCGCCGCGCGAAAACTGGCGGGCATAATGCCGATGACGGTGTACGGCTCGCCTTTCAGCAGAATCGCGGCGCCGATGGCGTTCCTGTCGCCGCGCAACTCTCGGCGCCAAAAGGCCTCGCTCACCACGGCGACCGGAGCGGCGTGCGGTGCGTCGTCCGCCCGCGAGAATTCCCGGCCATACTGCGGCTGTACGCCAAGCACGCGGAAGTAAGCGGCGGAGACGCGCTGCTGGGGCACGAACTCCACGCGACCGCCGGCTGCGAAATTCGCGCCGGTCACTGCCGGTGAAAAAGCGGCGCAATCCAGACCCGGCGCACCTTCGCGGACCGCTTCAAAGAGACTGCCGGTCAAACGGTCGCTGACGTATTCGGCGCCGTTGTCGCGCACCAGTGTTTCCACCATCGCCAGCCGGTCGATTTCCGGGTACGGAGCAGGCCGCAGCAGCACGGCGTCCAGCACGCTGTAGATGGCTGTGTTCGCGCCGATGCAGAGTCCCAGAGTGAGCAGAACGATGGCCGTAAAGCCGGGGGTTTTGCGAAGCTGCCGGAACGCGAAACGTAGCTGCCTGGCCATGCCTGAGCATACCGTGCAGTCCGCATGCCGAATGAACGCTATTCCAGCGGAACGACTTAGCGCGGTTCCGGATTGCAAAGGTGTCCGCTATCGATACACGGCGAACAGGCGGCTACACTCCCGCTGAGAGAAAACGCGCCTGCGGAGCGTCCAGGACCTGCCGCACTTTGCCCGCGAGGCTGCGCATGGTAAACGGGCGGGGAAGAAAACTCAGACCCTTCTGTCCGGTAGCGCGACGGGCCACGCGCTCGTACCCGGGATCGCAAAGAAACAGCGTGCGCAGGTCGGGATTCTGTGCCGCCAGTCTCTGCGAAAGTTCGCGGCCGTTGAGACGGGACATGGCTGCTTCGGTGAGCAGCAGGTCCACAGGGCTGTCACTTTCCTGAAACAGTTTTACGGCTTCCGCAGCATTCCGCGCTTCCAGGACCCGGTATCCCTGGCGGGAAAGCATGAACACGGCAAGCTTGCGGATATCGGGCTCCGGTTCCACTAAAAGGATGGTTTCCGTACCCCGAGGAGCGGGCGCTGTCTCGGACAGTGGCATAGTGGTTCGAATTCTAAAGGCATGCCCCCGTCGCGGGCAAGATCGGTCCACCCGCTTTCGTCTGGAAACGTACCAGTTCGCGCGCGATGAGTAAATTTCACCACCGCTAGATTGCGTGGTAGGTCGTTTAGCCGTTGTGCCGAAACAGCCGAAACGATTAAGCTGATTTCCGGGTGGACCGAAGTATGCTCACCCAATCTTCACGTCGAACAACGGCGATCCACGACTGACACGCAGAAGGAGAAGTGCGCCCGATGAAAAACTTGCGTGAAGACCGTATCTCCGCCCTGATGATGGGCGAATTCAAGAGTGACCGAGTGCTGCTGCACGAGATATTCGGCGGAGCAGGCTGGCGCCTTTTTGAGGCCCATGACCGCCGCCGCGCCTTGGACTTCCTGGAAAAAAACCGTTTGCAGGTGGTGATCGCTGAGACACAAGGCAGGGGCTGGACTTGGAAGAGCCTGCTGAGCGATCTGCGCCGCTTCGCCGAGCCGCCGCAGCTTGTAGTGACATCGCCTCTCGCCGATGACGGCCTGTGGAGCGAAGTCCTGAACCTCGGGGCTTACGATCTGCTCGCTCAGCCGCTGGTACGGGATGAAGTGGAACGGGTGATCGGAGCAGCCCGGCGTCAGTTCGCCAAACCGCCGTCCCGAGTGATCGGCCGGGCAGTTCTCGCCGCCCCGGCTTAGCCAGGTACCGGTCTCCGGACCGGCACCAGACTCCCCCAACTTTTCACCCAGGCATCTGCTACCCTCGAAGTGTCCTCCCCAAAAACAGCCGTTCGTGTGATCGTGCGTACAGCGTCTCCGTAACACTAAGACGCTGCATATAGATAAAATTCTTGACCTCCCACTAGATATTGGGGCACTATGACGAAGGCTGCTGCGGAGGCTTTTTTCGATGGCGACAACCAGTGCGAAAATAGAGAATACGAAAGCGAAATCGGCGCATAAGACCGAAAAGACGGGAATTGCGTTCCCGCGATACTTTACGGCCCGGCTGGAAGCCGGTAAGAACCCGTACGACGAAGTCCAATGGGAGACGCGTACCGCCTCGATCGGCAACGATAAAGGCTCCGTCATCTTCGAACAGCGCGACATCGAAGTTCCCGTCGATTGGTCGCAGACCGCGACGAACATCGTCGCCAGCAAGTACTTCCACGGCAAGCTTGGGTCGCCGGAGCGAGAGACCAGCGTGTCGCAACTCGTGCAGCGCGTGGTGGACAGCATCGCCGGCTGGGGCGAAAAGGACGGCTACTTCGCCAGTCCGCAGGACCTCGAAAACTTCCGCGGCGAACTCGCTCACCTGATGCTCACGCAAAAGGCGTGCTTCAACTCCCCGGTATGGTTCAACGTCGGCGTGAAGGAAGCGCGCGGGTACGGCTGGGTTTACGATCAACAGGAAGGCCGCATCAACAAGCTCGAGGCCGGCGGCGAAACGCGGCCGCAGTGCTCGGCCTGCTTCATCGTCTCCGTCAAGGACTCGCTCGAATCCATCCTGGACCTTGCCAAGACAGAGGGCATGCTCTTCAAGTGGGGCTCCGGGACGGGCACGAATCTCTCGGCCATCCGCGAAGAGGACGCAATCCTCTCAGGTGGCGGCCGCGCATCCGGCCCGCTTTCCTTTATGAAGGGCTTCGACGCGTTTGCCGGGGTGATCAAGAGCGGCGGCAAGACACGCCGAGCGGCGAAGATGGTGATCCTCAACGCCGACCATCCCGATATTGAAAAGTTCGTCTGGTGCAAGGCCAAGGAAGAAAAGAAGGCATACACGCTGGTAGAGGCCGGGTACGATTCCTCCCTCGACGGCGAAGCCTACAGCTCCATCTTTTTCCAGAACGCCAACAACTCCGTTCGCGCCACGGACGATTTTATGGAGGCGGTGGCCGCCGATGGCGATTGGTGGACCAAAGGCGTCTCCACCGGCCAGCCCGTCAAGCGCCTGAAGGCGCGCGACCTCATGCGGCAGATCGCCGAAGCGACGCACCAGTGCGGCGACCCCGGCATGCAGTTCGATACCACGGTCAACCGCTGGCACCCGTGCAAGAATACGTCGCGGATCAACGCATCGAACCCGTGCTCGGAGTACATGTTCCTCGACGATTCGGCTTGCAATCTTTCGTCGCTGAACCTGATGAAGTTCGTCGGACCCGACGGGCAGTTCGACGTGGAAGCCTTCCGCCACGCCGTGGATACCATGATCGTGGCGCAGGAAATCATCGTCGATAACGCCAGCTATCCGACGCAGCGAATCGGCGAGAACTCGCACAACTATCGTCCGCTGGGCCTCGGCTTCGCCAATCTCGGGGCGCTGCTCATGTCGATGGGCATCCCCTACGATAGCGACAACGGCCGCGACATGGCCGGCGCCATCACCGCCGTTATGTGCGGGCAGGCGTACCTGACGAGTTCGCGCATCTCCGAAACCACCGGGCCGTTCCCGGGGTATGCCGCGAATGAGCAGCCGTTCCTCGAAGTGATCCGGATGCACCGCGATTCGGTGAACCGCATCAATCGCACCAATGTGTCCGCCGCTCTGTATCAGGGGGCGGAGGCGTGCTGGAATGAGGCCTACGAATCCGGCAAGCGCCACGGGTATCGCAACGGCCAGGTGACGGTGATCGCGCCCACGGGCACCATCGGTTTCATGATGGACTGCGACACCACCGGCATCGAGCCCGATCTCGCGCTGGTCAAGTACAAGAAGCTGGTGGGCGGCGGTGTCATTAAGATCGTGAACAATACCGTGCCCGCGGCGTTGATTAAGCTCGGCTATTCGCCGGAGCAGGTGGAAGCGATCGTCACGCACATCGATTCCTCCGGCACCATCGAAGGCGCGCCGCACCTCAAGCCGGAGCACCTCGCCGTGTTCGATTGCAGCTTCCGTCCGCAGAATGGCTCGCGCAGCATTCACTACATGGGCCACGTGCGCATGATGGCGGCGGTGCAGCCGTTCATTTCGGGCGCGATTTCGAAGACCATCAATATGCCGGAGGAGTCCACGGTCGAAGACATCATGACCGCGTACACCGAAAGCTGGAAACTCGGGCTGAAGGCGGTGGCCATCTATCGCGACAACTCGAAGAAGGTGCAGCCGCTGAGCTCGTCCTCCGGCAAGGGCGAGAAGAAGACTGTGGAGAAGGCCGCGGAAAAGCCGGTGGAGAAGGTGGTGTATCGCCCGATTCGCCGGAAGCTGCCCGACGAACGGCAGTCGATCACGCACAAGTTCTCCATCGGCGGACATGAAGGCTACATCACCGTGGGCATGTACGAAAATGGCGACCCCGGCGAGATCTTTATCATGATGGCGAAGGAAGGGTCCACCATATCGGGCCTGATGGATTCTTTCGCTACGGCGGTCAGCTTCAGCTTGCAGTACGGCGTACCGCTGAAATTCCTGGTGGATAAGTTCGCGCACGTGCGCTTCGAGCCCAGCGGTTGGACGGGCAATCCGCAAGTGCCCTATGCGAAGTCCATCATGGACTACATCTTCCGCTGGCTCGCGGCCAAGTTCCTCGGACCGGAGTATGCCACGACGGAAGCCGGCGAGACGCCGACGCTTCGCCCGACGGAGCCCGATCCGCAGCAGCAATTGCCGTTCAACGCCGCCGTCACGGACGCGCCCCTCTGCGCCGAGTGCGGCAGCATCATGACCCGAAACGGCAGTTGCTACAAGTGCGGCAACTGCGGCGGCACGAGCGGCTGCTCGTAACGCTCACTTACCTGGAAGCCGGTAGCCCGGAGGAATCTGGAACGTCGCGGGACTCGGTTCCGCCGCGGGCGCCGGCTTGCAATACGTGGTCTGCACGCCTCCCGGTGTCGTAATCTTTGTGAGCACCGGGACTTTGAGCTGCGTGCTGGTCCAGACCTCCGAAATGGTCGGCGGCGGCGGCATGGCCGGCGGCGCAGGCATTCCGGGCAGTGGCGGCTTCGGCGCTTGCGGCGCTTGCGGTGCTTGCGGCATCTGCGGCTGTGGCGGCATCTGCACGATGTACCGCACCCCCTCGACCGGATGCCCTTCGATCACGCTCTTCCCCAGATTCTCGACCGCGACTTGCGGCGGCTGAGGCATGCCGGGAACAGGAACTCCCGGGGCCTGAGGCATCTGCGGCAGCGGCATCCCCGGCGCTTGCTGCTTCAACGGCAGGATCTGAGCCCGCTTGTTGATGTGATCGAGCACAATCGCGTGCTGTGCGATCGGGTCGGTGATGACGCTGGTATTGGGCATGTCGATGCGCGATTGGCCGTTGCTCGCCCGCACCATGCTGAACGCCGTTTGGACCGGCGCCGCTCCCGCCGCCTGCACGCTCGTCACGCAATTCGCGCAAGCCGGCGGCTGCGGCGGTGGAGGAACTTTCGGAGGCGCACCCATGGGCGAAGCTTACCATGGCCTCTGGGGCTCTCGACTGTAATCTCCTGGACATGTAGGCCGGACTGATGTTGGCAACTCAGTGTTCTCAATCATCCTGAGACCGCCGCCCTCCCGGAGCTATGATGGCTGCGGAGGGCTCGATGGCTGAGGGAATGAGGGCGCATCTTCCGGAAGAGGTCATCGCGGAGCTCGATAAGAGTCGCGAACATGCGGCGCTGCTGCTGGAAAAGTTCGCCCACAAACTCGGATCGAACCCGATGGTTCGAAATGCCGCAAGCGGAGTGCAGCGCGCGGCCCAGTACGTGCAAGCTCATACGGTAGACGATATGGCCGCCGGAGCGGAGCGGGCGATCCGCAAGAGGCCGGGTGCCGCAATAGTGGCCGCGGTGCTCGTGGGTTTCCTGGTAGGTAGAGCGCTTCGCGGACGGTGAGCTCGGAGGTCTACTAACCATGGCCGATCAATCGGGAGTCATCAATCATAATAATTTGCGCGAAATGCGTTCCACGGGCGAGATTCTTCGGGACATCGCCCAGGACTTTCAAGACATGGTGCGCGCCGAAATCAGGCTGGCTCGCACTGAAATCACCAATAAAGCACAACGCGCCGGGAAGGCCGGCGGGTTCTTCGGCGGCGCGGCATTCTGCGGCCTCATGGCCGGATCGTGTTTCGTAGTCGCTTGCATAGCAGCGCTGGCATTGGCCATGCCCTTGTGGCTGGCGGCGCTCATCATGTGCGTGTTTCTGGCGTGCATCGGCGGGGCGTGCTATCAGGGCGGGCGCGTCCGGCTGAAACAAATTGACCCGGTGCCGGAGCGCACTGTGGAAACCATGAGGGATACCAAGGAATGGGCGAATCAGCGGATGAGTTGAAACAGCAGGTGGATGAGGCACGCGGCCGTCTGGCACAGGACCTGAACAGCCTCGAGTATCATGTCAAGTCGCAAGTGCGAAACACATTCGACTGGCGCGTCCAATTCCAGCAGCACACGTGGCAGATCATGGCTGCGGCCTTTGGCGCCGGACTCTTGTTCGGCCTCATTACGGCCCATCCGAAACCGGAAACCAACTACTGAAACAGCGCCGCGGGGCAGCCCATTTGTTGAACGGCTGCCTGCGCGGTGGCTTGCGCTTTCGCCGGCTGTCCCGCCCGGCCGTACCATTGTGCGATGTTGCGCGAAGCGGTGCAGACTTGATCGTGCACCAGCGGGCACCCCATATCGATTCCATTTCCTTTAATCGCGCAGCTCTGCGGATTCTTCTCCCGATACAACTGCATCAGGGGCGCCGCTAGCCGCCCGGCCTGGGGGTCCAGCACGATGCCTTCGAGGAGTGCGACCTCGGCGGTATTCGCGTCGCCGCCCGCAACGTATGCTTCCGATAGGATCGGAGCGAATGCGGCGTTCGTTCGCGTGGAATCCTGCGCCAGAAGCGCGGCGATCGCTTCCCGCGGCCGCCCGAGCATCAGTGCGGACCTCGCCAGCTTGATGTACACCAGCGGAATCGGCTGGATGCTCACCGTTTTGCCTCGCGCCAGATTCCGTGCGCGCGTTTGCACCGCCTCGCTTTCCATTACGCGCGCGCCTTTCGCGAGGCTGTCGTATGCCCGCTGGTACCAGGTGGCGGCATCCGATTCGCCCAAGCCGGCGCGCTTGAGAAACGTCTCTCCGGCAGTGATATAAATGCGTGAGGGGACTTGGGAATCGGGAAGGCCGCTGACGATCGCCAGCGCCTTTTCGGCAAACTGCGATGCTTCGCGGACGCTCTGGGCATCGCCATTCATCTCCACTTCGGCGAGTTCGGAGTAGCTGCGAAATGCCATGGGCGCCGCGTTGATGCTCGCGCGATTCAGCGATTCGTACGAGTACCAATCGAAGTTGCGCGCGAACGTGCGAATGCCCATGAGGCAGCAAAGGGCAACTGCGGTCGCGATCAGCGCGCGACGCTGGAGGAATCGGGAGAGCGCAACAACTACACAGCCCATCAGCCCGAGCCCCGGTAGATATAACAGGCGCTCGCCGACTGTAGTGCCGGCCGCCAGAAAAAAGTTCGACACCGGCGCGATCGCGACAAAGAACAGCAGCGCGAAAAAGAACGTCGGCCGGTTGCGGCGGTAGGCGAGCACACCAACCGCGAGCAGCAGGATGCAGGCGGCTGCGCTCGCAAGCGTGCGCCAATCCGCAAAAGCCGCGAGCGGAATCTGGTTGTACGAATAATCCGCTGAAAGCGGGAGCGGCCAGAGAAACACACGGAGGTAGACGCCGAGGTACTTCACCGCCGTGAGCTTCGCGGTTAAGAAATCGGCGTAAGCAGCCGGGTTGTCGACGAACGGAATGACTGCAACGGGATGCGTGGCGGCGAGTTGGGCGCGCAGGGCAAAGAAGACGGCGAACGGCGCAGCTACGGCTGCATATCCGGGCCAACGCTCGCGCCAGGGTGGACGCTTCGCCGCCGCGAGATCGAAAAGGAGCATCGCCGCCGGCAGCACCACTCCGGATTCTTTCGAAAAAATGGCGATTGCAGCGGCGAGCGCAAGTCCGCACAGCCATGCGATCTTGCGGCCATGCGCATGGCACAGAACGCCGGCCAGCACTCCGCAGGCCGATAACAGGTCGGCGCGGCCCGCTATGTTCGTCACCGCCTCCGTAAATGCGGGATGAACACCCCACAGGGCGGCCAGAGCTACGGCAAGAGTCCAATCCGAGAAGAGCAGCAGGCCCAGGAAGTACACCAGCGAGATATTGACCAGGTGAATCGCGAGATTAACGAGGTGGTACCCGGCGGGACTCTCACCGTTGCCGAGAATCGCGTAGTTGAACAGGAACGAGAGCGTAGTGAATGGACGGTAGAGGTTCTCGCCGGCGTTGTTGTAGTCTTCGCGGAAGATAAGGTCCAGATTGTTGCTGGTCACGGCGTGCACGCGCGCATCGGCTTGTATCAGTTGTGCGTCGTCATGAACCAGTCCAGCGGGAAAGGAGTTCGCGTAGCAAAGAATCGCGAGAGCGCAGACGGCGGGAATCCGCATCGCATGCGGCTTCCAGGGGAGGGGCTTACGAACAGGCGGCTTCTTGCGAGTCACGGATGCCGTAATGTACCACGACGCGACGCGACGGCAGCAATTCTTCCGCGGCCTGAAAGGCCCCTACTTGGCAGCTACCTGGGCGGGGCAGCCCATTTGCTGGACCGCTGCTTCCTCTGTCGCTTGGGCTTTGGCGATCTGCGCGCCTTGCGCGTACCACTGCGCGATGTTGCGCGACGCTGTACAGAGCTGCTCGTGTACCAGGGGACAGGTCATATCGATGTTATTTCCCTTGACCGCACAGCTTTGCGGGTTCTTCTCCTTATATAGCTCCATGAGCGGCGGCGCGAGCCGCGTGGCATTCGCATCGAGCACCAATCCTTCGATCAGCGAGACCTCGGCGGCGTTGGCATTTCCCTCAGCCCGATAGGCTTCCGCAAGCAGTGGCGCGAAATCGGGGTGAGGACGGACCGAGCGTTGTGAAAGGAGCGCTTTGACAGCGTCCTGCGGTCTGCCGAGATGGAGGGCCGCCCGCGCGATCGTCAGATTAATGGTGGAGACTACGGCTCCGGCGCGCTGCCCGCGCTCGAGGTTGGCAGTTCGAATATCCGCCGCTTCCACCTCCAGCACTCGCGCTCCCGCGGTGAGTGTATCGTAAGCGCGCTGGTACCAGCGCTGAGCATCGGGGCCGCCTTGAGCGGCTTTCAACATGAACGTGTCGCCGGCCGACATGTAGAATCGCGACGAGCCAAACTGCGGCGGCAGATCGCCGATGATGCGGATGGACTTCTCCGCTGCCTCAACCGCTTTGTCGAGATGCGCCGGATCGCGATTCATCTGAGTGACCGCGTATTGCGAGTAGCCGCGGGATGCGTTCGGCGAGGATTGCATAGTGTCCGTCCACAGGCTCTCTTCGGTGTACCAGACAATGTTACGGGCGAACGTGCGCACGCCGAACAGGCAGCAGATGACGGCCGCCGCGGCGAGGAGCGCGCGGCCCTTGAGAAAGCGGGAAATCAGCAGCACTACGCAGCCCATCAGTCCGACGGCAGGAAGATATAGCAAGCGCTCGGCGACCGTGGTGCCGACCGGCAGAAAGAAATTCGCGACAGGAGCGATGGCGATGAAGAACAGCAGCACGAAGAAGAACAGCGGCTTCGCGCGGCGATACGCGACCACGCCGGCGGCGAGCAGCGCAACCAAAATCGCGGCGCTCAGGAGCGCTCGCCAGTCCGAAAGCGTCGCGGATGGAATCTGGTTATAGGAGTAGTCGGCCGAAAGGGTGACGGGCCAGAAGAAAATGCGCAAATACACGCCGAGGTATTTGAGCGCCGTCAGCTTGGCCGGGAGGAAGTCGAGATACCGGACCGGATTATCGGTGAACGGAACTTTGCTGACCGGATGTGTGGCCATCAATTGCGCGCGCAAAGCGAAGAAGACCGCAAAGGGAGCCGCAACCGTCGCATAGCCGGGCCAACGCTCGCGCCACGGCCGCATCGGAAGCGTGAGATCGAGCAGCAGCATCACGGCGGGAAGCACGACGCCCGCTTCCTTCGAAAATATGGCGATGGCGGCTGAAAGAGCGAGTCCGGCCAGCCACGCAATTTTGCGATTGCCGCGCTCAAGCTGTCCATAGGCATGACACAGCGCTCCGGCGAGCACGCCGAATGCGGCCATCATATCGGCGCGTCCAACGATATTCGTCACCGCTTCGGTGAGCGCGGGGTGCACGCCCCAGAGAGCAGCGAGCGCAACCGCGAGAGTCCACTCCGAAAAAAGTAGCAGGCCGAGGCAGTAGACCAGAGCGATATTGAGCAGGTGAATCGCGAGATTGAAGACGTGGTAGCCGGCGGGGTTATCACGGCCGCCAAGAATTGCGTAGTTGAAGAGATAAGACAGCGTGGTCAGCGGGCGGTAAAGATTTTCGCCGGAGCGATTGTAATCCTCGCTGAAGATGAGGTCCAGGTTAGGTCCCGTTACGGCCCGCACGCGCGCGTCGTTCTTGATGAGAGGAACGTCGTCGTAGACGAGACCAGCGGAAAAACAATTGGAATAGCAGAGGATCGCGAGCAGCCACACGGCGGCGATGCGCAACGCGTGAGGTTTCCACTGAATGGGATCGCGAACAGGCTTGCGAACGGAAGGTGCTACTGGAGCGGATTTCTTACGAGTCACCGATGCAGTTACTGTAACATGGCACGCTTTCGGCGGCGGCGCTGACTCCGCCGCGCGAAAGCTACCCGTGTGCCACTAACTTCCAAAGGAGAAACAGCATCCCGGCGGCAAATCCTGCCCCGGCTTGGTATTCCTGGTTCTTTAGATAAAGCGACCCCCGAAAAGGTTGCGGGTTTTTTTGTGGAATCGCACGAAGCTTCGGAATCAGCGCCGGCACGCTTGCGGAGTAAGACGCGTAATCCGGAAACAGCGAGCGAAGGTGCTGCTCTTCGAGTTGGATCACCGGAAGGTAGATGAGGCCGAACACCGCGGCGAACAGCAGCCCGAGCCAGCCGTTGCGGGCGGCAATGACGAGTCCGGCCGCCACCAGCAGCGTACCGATGTACAAAGGATTGCGGACATACGCATAGGGTCCGCCGGTGGCGAGCTGCTGATTTTTGGCAAGGCAGCCCGCGGACCACGCTCGCAGCGCAAGTCCCACCAGGCTCACCGGCACGCCGATGCAGAAGGATTCCGTAGTGGGGTGCGCCAGCCAGGCGAATACTACCACCAGCAAAAAACCGCCGGGCACGCGAAGTTTGGCAACTCTATCGGCGTAGCGTTTAGGGAACGTGAGCATCAGGCGATGCACCCGGCAGGCTCGCGGTGGCCGCCCAGCACGGCGCGGAGAACTTCGAAGATTTCTTCCGGAGAAATGCGGCGCATACTTTCGTCGATGGAGGTTCCGCGCTTGTAGGTGGTAATGGCGGAATCGCTGCGCACCACCCGGAGCGAATCGCCGTAGGGTCCGTTGCGCGCCGGGTCGGTGGGTCCGAAGATGGCGACGCCAGGTTTGCCGAGGGCGGCCGCCAGATGCATGGGTCCGCTATCGACACCCACGACGGCCGTGGCCCGGCGCGTCGCGTGGATCAGTCCGGCGAGTCCGGAGAAATGCGGAACGGCATCGCGCACCTGAGAAATCGGGGCGCCGGGCGCGCCATTCAGAACGAGCGGGATCTTGAATTCGGAGCGAAGCATGGCGGCGAGCCGCGCGAAATGGCTCATGGGCCACTGCTTCTGGCGCCATCCGGCGAGCGGTGATGCGAGCACGAATTCGCCATCCGGCAATTCGCCTTCGGAACGGCCCGGCGGCAGCGGAAACGTGCGCAGCGCGTTCGCGGCTCCGGCGGCGGCCGCCAGATCCAGCGCGCGATCCACCACATGCACGCTGCTGCTGAGGGTTTTGTTGGAGTAAAAAAGCCCCGCGGCGCGTTCCCGGATCTGGCTCTGGTGGAAGCCGAAAATGCGGTCGGCACGCGAGCAGGAAGCGACCAGCGCGGATTTGATCAGGCCTTGAAAATCCACCGCAAAATCGTACTCCTGGCTCCGCAGGCCGCGCCACGATTCCAGGATTCCGGCGGGAATGCTGCGCCGCAGAAACAGAACACGATCCACGAACGGATTTTCTTCGAGCAGCGGAGCCCATTGCGGCTCTACGACCCAGGTGAGGTGCGACGCCGGAAAACTATGTCTGAGGGACGCAACCGCCGGTAGCGTGTGGATGATGTCCCCCATCGCGCCCAGCCTGACTACAAGGATTCGGCTGTTACTTCTGGCGGCGTTGAGCATGCTCGATCAATTGCGTTCGCAAACGTGCGTCAGTGGACTCGAATCGCACCACTGCGGCGGCGCTGCATGCTGCGATCAGTCGATCCACTTCTCCATTTTCGGCGGTTATGACGTAGTCTACCATGCGTAAAGCGGCTGCCATTCGTGCGCGGGCCGCTATTGGCATGAGCTCTCCAGTGAGCGGGAGAACCAATGCCGCCAGCGTCTTGGCGCCGCTTGCCTGGCGAATGTTCGCCAGCTCGCGCGCGTGTTCCGCGCGCAGTACGTCGAAGTAACCGGTGACTACTACGAGGGGCTGCGCGGCATCGCGAGGCGCTTCACCCGGTGTCAGAATTTTGGTGCGCGTATCCAAACGGCGGCTTCCTCAATGGCGGCGCGGCCCTCGGCGGCAACACGGTCCGCGGTAACGCGGGTCATGCAGCGATGGTCGATGGGGCATTCGCGCAACAGACAAGGACTGCATTCGGCGTGCTCGCGGACCACGTGTACGAGGGGGCTCGATGGTCCGGTTGTGGTGTCATCGGTGGCTCCGAAAATGGCGACGGCGGGAATTCCCACGGCAGCAGCAATGTGCATGGCGCCCGAATCGTTGACGAGCATCAGGGTGCAAGCGGATGCGAGGTCGATAAACTGCTTGAGAGTGGTTTGCCCGGCGAGGTTGATCGCGGCAGGGCCCACGGCGCAAGCGACGCTCTCGCAAAGATCGCGTTCCGCGGAAGCTCCGAAGACCAGTACGCGGGCATCCAGCCCGGCTGCAATCTGCCGCGCGGCCTCGGCGAAACGCTCGGGGAGCCATCGCTTGGCATTCCCGTAAGCGGCTCCGGGATTGATTCCGATGGCCGGCCGTCCGCCGCAGAGAGCTCCTATTTCGGCAGCGCCCGTTTCGCGTGCCTCGCTCAGACCGTCGAGCAGGATGGTCTCGCAAACGGGGAAGCGTTCCAGAATGCCGGCGCGGCGCAGTAGTTCGAGATAGTAATAGCGCTCGTGCCGCGGCAGGTCCCCGGGCTCGGGCAGGGGGATCGCCTGCGTGAGGAGGAAGCTCCGGCCGTCGCGCGCGTACCCGATGCGCTGCGGGATGCCGGCGAGCCACGCGACGAGCGCCGCATCGAACGCATTTTGCAGCAGGATGGCGGCATCGAAATGCTGCGCGCGGAGCTTGGCCGCGAAAGCGCGGCGATCGGCGAAACGAACCGGCGCGGGATACGGAATTACCGCATCGACGGAGCGCTCCCGCTGGTAGATTTCAGCCAGGGACGGCCTCGCAACGACGGCGATGTACGCGTGTGGCAGCGTGGCGCGGATAGCGCGCACGGCCGGAAGAGAAATGATCGCGTCGCCGAGCCAGTTGGTGGCGCGAATACATACTCGCGATACCGCCGATGGGTTAAAATTCACCAGATTTTAGAATAACAGCGGGCTGGGAGCGCCTTACGGAAGCTGAATTGCGGCTGGGAGGTGGCTATGAGATACCAGGTGACGTTCCGCAAACGCTTTTCGCCCGAGGGCGAGCCCGCCGACGACCCCAAAAGCCTGATCGACCCCGAAGACGGAGTGATCCAGGACGCCGAGATGATCCAAATCCTCGAACCGGCTGGTTTGGGCGTCGCCGAGGATCTGAACGAGGGCAGCGGAAGCCAGGAGAGCAACGATAACGGCTTCCTTGGTCTTGGCACCGAGACGTGGATGTTCGACATCGCCGAGGGCCGTGAGAAGGAATTCACCGATGCCTTGGTCGAGAGCCAGGTGGTCCTCGATTTTGAGGAAGTGCCGGACGAGAGCCTCACTACGTAGAGTTGCCCCCTGGCCGGGCGAAGCGAGTAGCGACCGATCTCCAGACCGGTTGCAGGCGAGCGCAGCTCGCCTTACCGCCCCGGCACGTAGTAGCCGTTCCTCGAAAATAGGGTCAGCGGCGGCACGCCGGTGGGAACGAGCAACTGCACTTTGATGCGGCGATACTTCCCCGCCTGCACGTCGTCCGGCGGCCGCAGACCGAGCACATACTGATTGTGAAGCGTAACCCCGATCTTGGTCATGGCAGCGCGGATGTCGTTGATGTCGTGGACCACGAAGTTCACCCCGCCGCTGTGATTGGCAAGGTCGGCGAGGAGCGCCGGTCCGTTCACCTCTTCAGTGGTTCGCGGATTTTGAAAAATCCCGATGGAGAAGATCTCCGTATCGGATTCGGCGGCGAGCCGGTCGAGTTCGTGCAGCGTGTAGCGGCTATCGTTATCGCCCCCATCGGAGACCAGCACGATGGCCTTGCGCGGCGTGTGTGCCTGCTTGATCTCGTGCAGCGCCATGTAAACTCCGTCGAGCAGCGACGTAGTGCCCTGCGGGTGCGTGAAGATCAGCGCGTTCTCCACTTGGTTGAAATCAGTGGTTACCGGCTGCCGAAGCTCAGGCCTGTCGGAGATCGTCACCAGGAAGGATTCGTCCTGTTCGTTGAGCTGCTGAAACAGTTCGTGGGTCGCCTGACGCGCCGTCGCGAATTTATCCGTCATGCTGCGGCTGCAATCGAAGACGATGCCCACAGTGATCGGCTGATCCTGCTGCCCGAAGGCGACGATTGGCAGTGGCTTGCCGTTGTCCAGCACACGAAAGTTTTCACGAACCAGGCCGGTGACGTTGCGGCCGTAAGAATCGATAACCGTGACCGGCACAAGCGCCATGTTGACATCCACGCGGATGTCGGGGTGCTGCTCACGCGCGACTGCCGAGGTGGTGCGGGTGCGGATTCGCTCCATGAGGCCTTGGCCGGTCAACGTGCCTTCGGAGTCTTGTCCGGCGGCTGGAAAAAGGGCGAGTGCAAACAGAGAAATAGCATATACAGTGCGCATTACAGTCTGGGCTCCTGCTGAATCGCCGTCCGCTCGGGCGGGTGCGTCTTTGCGCGCGCTCACTGGCGGCTAGCCGAATTTACTTCGGTCGAAGCGGCTGCTAAAGGTTGTTACACGCGGCGGACCGATGTGACACTGCTCGCGGCGAGGCGTTTCAAATTGTCCAGATTGCGACGATCGTCGCCCGGAGAGTCTACCGGAGTTTCCAGGATGAAGGGTTTACGCCGTAATTTCGGGTGGCGGAGGATGCGGCGGAACGCGGCGAAGCCGATATGGCCTTCGCCGATGTTGGCGTGGCGATCGACGCGCGAGCCGAGCGGCGTTTTCGAATCGTTGGTGTGTATTAGATGCACGTTGGAAAAGCCGAGGACGGTGGACACCTGGTCGAGCGTTGTTTTCAGGCCGGCGGGAGTAACAATGTCGTAACCGGAGGCGAGCAGGTGGCAGGTATCGAGGCAGTAGCCGACCGGCAGGTCCGTGAGCTCCTGAGCCAGTTCCCGGATGGACTGGAGTTCTTCGAAGCGGCTGCCGATGTGGCACCCGCTGCCGGCGGTGTTTTCGAGCAGGATGGTGACGCCCTGAGTGCGTGCGCCGTCCACGGCATCGCGTAAAGCCAGCACGAATGCGGCAATACCCTCTTCCACGCTGTGGCCGCGATAATTGCCGGGATGCAACACCAGGTACTCGGCGCCGATGAGCGAAGCGCGTTCGATTTCGGCGCGAAACGCCGCGATCGATTTGGCGCGAGTTTCCGTGTCCAGTGAGGCAAGATTCACCAGGTAGGAAACGTGTATCGAGAGGGGATAGAGATCGAAGCGTTCACGCGCGGCGCGCATGCGCTTGACTTGCAGGGGATCGGGCGGACGGCTCCGCCACATTCGCGGACTGCTGGAGAAGATTTGGAACGTGTTGGCGCCGAGGTCCGCCGCCGTCAAGGCCGCGGTTTCCAGCGACCCGCGCGTGAAAGTATGTATGCCGAGCCGCAACTCCTAGTGGTAGAGCGACACGGTGCTCTGCATATCGACAGATTCCGTGCGTAGCGACGGATCCGCGTACTCCTCGGCAGTCGCCGGACCCTCCCAGGCGACGGGGTACTCACGCAAGCAGTCCTGACAAACGTACCGGCCGTGAATTGGCCACATGGCGCGGGTGTGCATCTTCTTGCACCACAGTTCGGATAAGTAATTCCACATAACGCAGTCCTGAAGCCTCCGAAACGACAGTCGGTGGATTATCGAGCAACTGAAATGCCAAACAATTTTCTTGCGTTCTGTCGCGTGAAGCATATAATTTAAACAGTTGATTCAAACAGATGATTGAGACCACCCAAAAGATTCTCGACACGGCGGAGCACTTGTTTGCCACGCAAGGCTATGCGGGAACAAGCTTGCGGCAGATCATCGCCGAAGCGGGGGTGAATGTGGCGGCGATTCACTATCATTTCGGGGGCAAGGAAGATCTACTGGACGCCGTCATTCTGCGGAAAGCGGGTCCGGTAAATGACCGGCGGCTGAGCATTTTGGACGGGCTGGAAGCGGGCGGAAAAACGCCGACCGTGGAAGAAATTCTCGGCGCATTTTTTCAGCCGATGGCGGAGACGGCGGCGAAGGAACCGCAATTCGTCGCCATGATGGGTCGGGTGATTTCCGAGGGGCTGCTGCCGGCCATCGCCCAGAAACACTTTGCGCCGGTTACCGCCCGGATTTGGGCAGCCTTGATGCGCGCCGTGCCGGAATTGCCGCAGGACGAGTTTCGGATGCGGGTGCAGTTCCTGGTAGGCGCGATGGCGCGAACGGTGTGCGGACCGGCGGACTGGCCCGCGATGGACTGTGCCGGCGTTGAGACCAGGATCGAGTACCTGGTCACCTTTTTGAGCGCGGGTTTTCGCGCGCGAGCCACGCGTGCGGCCGCAAAGCAGGAGAAGAAATGAAGCTGGCTTGGATTTTGGTTGCGGGGGCAGTGTGCTGGGCGGCCGATGACGGGGCGCAGCGCGGTCCGCTTGAGTTGAGTTTGCGGCGGGCCGTAGAGATCGCCATTTCGCCCGAGGGAAACATGAACGTGGTGCTGGCAGGCGAAGCGCTGAAACAGGCCCGCGGCCGGAGTCTGGAATCGCGCGCGTCGCTGCTCCCGGATCTGGAAAGCAGCGTGACCTATGAGAATCGCACGACAAATCTGGCGGCGCTGGGGTTCCGGGTGCAGATCCCGGCCTTCCTGGGCATCTCGATTCCCACTTTCGCCGGTCCGTTCAACACCTTCGATGCGCGCGTGAGCGGCACGCAGAGCGTGTTCGACTACAGCGCCATCAAGCGCTGGCAGGCATCGAAAACCGGCGTCTCGGCGGCAAAGCAGGATGTGGAGACCACCCAGGAACGAGTGGCGGCGCAAGTGGCGCGCGCCTATCTGGCCGCCGTGAAGGCAGACACGGACGTGGAGACCGCACAGGCCAATGTGGAACTGGCGCTCGCCCTCTGGAAGCAGGCTGAGAACGAAAAGGCGGCGGGTACCGGGACCGGCATCGAGATCACGCGAGCGAAGGTGCAGCTCGCCAACGATCGCCAGCGGCTGCTGGAGGCGCAAAACGCCAGGCATGCGGCGGACTTGCGGCTGCTGAAGGCCATGAGCATGCGGCTGGACACCGGGTTGAAGCTCACCGATCGCATGGCCTATGTTCCGGTGGAACCGGAGACGCTGGAGCAGGCGCGCAAAGCGGCTCTCGATGGAAGGCCGGATTGGAAGGCGCAGCAGGAGCGGGAAGCGAATGCCCGCATCTCGGCGAGCGCGGTAAAGATGGAGCGGGTGCCGAGCGTCGCGGCGTTCGCCGATTACGGGTCGCTCGGCACGGGATTGGACAACGCTCTACCGACGCGGACCTACGGAGTGAGTGTGCGGGTGCCGGTCTTCGACGGCGGCAAGCGCGATGCCCGGCGGGCGGAAAGCGCTTCCGCATATCGGGCCGAGAAAGCTCGCACGAACGACCTCAAAGAACAGATCGAGTTGGATGTGCGGCTGGCGCTGGACGATCTGCAGGCTGCCGACGACGAAGTGAAGGTAGCGCAGGAGGGGCTCGGGCTGGCGGAGAACGAACTCGCGCACGCGAGACGGCGATATGACGCCGGGGTCGCAACGGGGGTCGAGGTGACCGACGCGCAAACCAGGCTGGAGCGAGCGAAAGAGAACTCCACGAGCGCGGTTTATAACTTCAACGTGGCGAGGATCGATCTGGCGCAAGCGATGGGTCGGGTCAGAACGGAAATTCGTTAGGGACGGCCGCGCATTCACTCGCGGTCCAATCCCTGCGGGCGTTTAAGGACTTTCGATGAAAAAGAAATTGTTTGTACTTTTCATTTTGCTCCTGGCGGGCGCCGGAGTTTGGGCGTACAAGAACGTCAACAGGCAGCCCGGCAACCGGATCGTGGTTTCCGGGAACATCGAGTTGACGGAGGTCAACGTCTCTTTCAAAACGGCGGGACGGCTGATTGAGCGGAGTGTCGATGAGGGCGATTCCGTGAAGAAGGGACAGGTGGTCGCTCGCCTGGATCGCGATCAGTTGCTGGCCCAGCGCGCTAGCCAAAGCGCGGCCCTGGATTCCGCGGAGGCCCAGTTGCGCGAAGCCATGACGGCCGTGGACTGGCAGCGCGCGACTCTGAGCGGCGATATCGAGCAGCGTTCCGCCGATGTGGCCGCCAATGAGGCGCGGCTCAGCGAATTGAAGAACGGGTCTCGGCCCCAGGAGAAATCGGATGCCCAGGCGGCGGTGGATGCAGCCCAGGCCGAGGTCGCGCGCAGCCAGCGCGATTGGGAGCGAGCCCAGAAACTGTACAAAGACGACGACATATCGACCGCCCAGTTCGACCAGTTTCGCAACCGGTTCGAAACCGCATCGGCGACCTTGAAGAGCGCGAAGGAGCGGCTCGCGTTAGTGCAACTGGGGCCTCGCGTGGAGCAGGTGAACGCGCAGAACGCCAACGTGGAACGGGCGCGCGGCGCGTTGAAGATGGCTCAGGCGAATACGCTCGAGATGAAGCGGAAAGAGCAGGAATTGGCTGCCCGGCGCGCGGAGATCGAGCGCGCGAAGGCAAATCTTGCGCTGATCGATTCGCAGTTGGCGGATACGGTGGCAGCGGCTCCGGTCGATGGCGTCGTGCTGGTGAAGAGCGCGGACGTGGGCGAGGTGCTGGCGCCCGGAACCAGCGTCATGACGATCGGAGATGTCGAGCATCCGTGGCTGCGCGGGTACGTGAACGAGACGGATTTAGGCAAGGTCAAGTTGGGGTCGAAAGCGAAGGTCACGACGGATTCCTATCCCGGCAAAGTGTATTGGGGCCGCGTGACGTTCATTGCGAGCGAGGCGGAGTTCACGCCGAAGCAGATTCAAACACAGCAGGAGCGGGTGAAGCTGGTGTACCGGATCAAGATCGAGTTGGACAATCCGCGGCATGAGCTCAAATTGAACATGCCGGCCGATGCCGGGATCGTGCTGGAGTAGCGATGGCGATCATCGAAATTCGCGGGCTCACGCGGCGGTTCGGAGCATTGACGGCGGTGGACGGACTCGATCTCACCGTAGAGCAGGGAGAGATCTTCGGACTCGTCGGTCCGGACGGCGCGGGAAAGACGACCACGCTGCGAATGCTGTGTGCGCTGATGGACGCGAGCGAAGGCACGGCAACCGTCGCCGGGCACGACGTGGCGCGCGAGCCCCAAGCCGTGAAAGACCAGATCGGGTACATGGCGCAGCGCTTCGGACTGTACCAGGATTTGACCGTGCAGGAGAACATGGATTTCTATGCCGACCTGTTCGGAATTGTCGGCGAGGAGCGCCGGCGCCTGACGGCGGATCTGCTGCGGATGACGCGCATGGAACCATTCCGCGCGCGCCAGGCGGGGCGGCTTTCCGGCGGCATGAAGCAGAAGCTGGCGCTCATGTGCACCCTGCTGCACAAGCCGCAGATCCTGTTTCTGGATGAGCCGACAAACGGCGTGGACCCGGTGTCCCGCCGCGATTTCTGGGCGATTCTCTATCAACTGCTGAAGGATGGAATCACGATTTTCATGACGACGGCATACCTGGATGAGGCGGAGCGATGCAATCGCGTGGGCCTGATGCATCGCGGAAAGCTGGTCCGCTGCGCACCGCCGGACGAGATGAAAAGGGAGACCGGTACCACGTCACTGGAAGCCGCCTTCATCAAGACCATTCATCAGGTAGAGGCGGCCGCATGACAAGCGAGTGGGCTGTCGAAATGGATTCGCTGGTGAAGACGTTCGGTTCGTTTACGGCCGTCGATCATGTGACGATTCGCGTGGCGAAGGGCGAAATTTTCGGCTTTCTGGGCCCGAATGGCGCGGGCAAATCGACAGCCATAAGGATGTTGTGCGGGTTGATCACGCCGACCTCGGGGCGCGGCAGCGTGAACGGGTTCGACGTGGCCACGCAGCCGGAGGAAATTCGGCGCAGTATCGGGTACATGAGTCAGAAGTTCTCGCTGTACGACGATCTCACGGTGGAGGAAAACATCGATTTCTTCATGGGCATCTATGGCGTTCCGAAGGCACGGCGCATGGAGCGGAAGAATTACGTGGTCGGAATGGCGAACCTTACGGAGCGGCGAAACGCGGCGACGCGCACACTCTCCGGTGGCTGGAAGCAGCGTCTGGCGCTGGGCTGCGCGATTCTGCACGATCCGCCGGTGCTGTTTCTGGATGAACCGACCAGCGGAGTGGATCCCATTGCGCGGGGCGCGTTCTGGGGACTGATTCACGATCTCGCGGAGACCGGTCACACGATTTTCGTGAGCACGCATTACATGGACGAAGCGGAATATTGCAACCGGCTGGCGTTGATGTACCGCGGCAAGGTGATCGCTCTCGGAACGCCGGCGGAGTTGAAGAAGGGTCTCACCGGTTACACGCTGCTGCGGCTGGATTCGAGCGAGCCGCTGGACACCATGCGCGCGCTGGAAGGGCTGGCCGGAGTGCACGATGTGGCCGTGTTCGGCAGCGGGCTGCATGTAACCGTGGACAATGAGGCGGCGGTTTCCCCGCAGATTCGGGCGGCGCTGGGGGCGCGCGGTATTGAGATTGCGCGGCTCGAGCGGATTGAACCCTCGATGGAAGATGTGTTCGTCGCAATGATTGAACAAGAGGAGCGAAAAGCGGCATGAGCTACCGGCGGCTGCGTGCGGTGTTCGTGAAAGAGCTGCACCACATTGTGCGCGATGCGAGGAGTTTGGGCATGGCGCTGGCGGTCCCCGTCGTGATGCTCCTGCTGTACGGGTATGCTCTGAGCCTGGACGTCGACAAGGTGCCCGCGCTCGTCTATGACCAGGACAACACGTCGGCAAGCCGCGAGCTGGTGAAGCAGTTTCAGGGGTCGAAGTACTTCGACATCATCGGAGAAACCAATGGTTACCGGGAGATCGAACGCGCCATCGATTCGAATCGCATCCTGATGGCCCTGACCATTCCCCGCGGATACTCGCGGGAAACCAGCGAGGGCCGCGAAGCTCCCGTGCAAGTGCTCCTGGATGGCAGCGATTCGAACACGGCGTCGATCGTGCTCGGGTACGCGGAGACGGTAGTGCGGAACTACTCGCTGGAGTTGCGCAGCGGGATGCAGAACCGGCGCGGCGGAGAGCGCGGAGTGGCGCCCATCGACGCGCGGCTGCGGGTCTGGTACAACAGCTCGCTGGAATCGAAGAATTACGTGGTGCCGGGACTGATCGCGGTAATTCTGCAGATCATCGCCGCCCTGCTGACTTCTCTGACGATCGCGCGCGAGTGGGAGATGGGCACCATGGAGCAGTTGCTCTCGACGCCCATGCGTCCCGCGGAGATGGTGCTCGGCAAAATGGGCGCATATTTCGTCATCGGGGTGGCGGACGCGATCATGGCGGTGCTGGTCGGGATCTTCGTCTTCGGAGTGCCTCTGCGCGGGAGCATCCCGCTGATGGCCGTTTCCTTATGCGTATTTCTGGTCGGCGTGCTGTTCTGGGGCGTGTTCGTTTCAGCGGCGGCGCGGACCCAATTGCAGGCGTATCAGATGGGGATACTCAGTTCATTCCTGCCGGCATTCCTGCTCTCGGGATTCGTCTATGAAATTCAGACGATGCCCGCGCCGATCCGCTTCCTCACGCATATCATTCCGGCGCGCTACGTGGTGACGCTGATGAAGGGCATTTTCCTGAAGGGCGTAGGGCTCGGAGTGCTTTGGGGCGAACTGGGATTCCTGACGTTGTACGCGGCCGTCGTCTTCGTGCTCGCGACGCGCAAAGTGAATCAGAAGCTGGCTTGATATGTGGGAACGAATTCGCGTCATGCTGCGGAAAGAGTTCATACAGGCGCTGCGCGACCCGCGTATGCGCGTGCTGCTGTTCATTCCCCCGGTGGTGCAACTGGTGGTGTTCGGGTTCGCGGTGAACCTGGACGTGGACCACGCACGGATCGGGTGGATGGACATGGATCGAACTCCGCTCAGCAGGGAACTGCGCGAGCGCTTCGAGGGGTCCGGGCGGTTCGACGTGGTGGCGATGCCGCACAGCGAGGAGGACGTGCACCAGGCGCTGGACCGCAGCACGGTGGAGGCCGTGATCCGCGTGCTGCCGAATTTTGAGCGCGACGTGAACCGCGGGCGGCAGACGGAAATTCAGGTACTGGTGGACGGGACGAATTCGAATACGGCGTCGCTGGTGTCGAGCTATGCGGGACAGATTGTGGCAGGTTTCGCCGGCGATGTGATGGCGGGCCAACAGAATGTGCGGGTGCTGACACGGAGCGCCAATTCGGCGGTGAATCTGACGTTCCCGAACGTCACCGCGCGCAGCCGGGTGTGGTTCAACCCGGACCTGTACAGCCGCAACTATTTCGTGCCGGGCGTGGTAGCGAACATCATCATGATGATCACACTCATGCTGACGGCACTAGCGATCGTGCGGGAGAAGGAGATCGGGACGATGGAGCAATTGATGGTCACGCCGATTCGTCCAATGGAGTTGATGCTCGGCAAGACGCTGCCGTTCGCGGTGGTAGGGCTCATCGACGTGGTGCTGATCACGGGTGTGGCGCTGCTGCTGTTTCACGTACCGTTCCGCGGAAGTCCGCTGCTGCTGCTGGCGTGCTCGATTCTGTTTCTGATGACGACGCTGGGCGCGGGATTGTTCCTGAGCACGATTTCCCAGACGCAGCAGCAGGCCATGATGGCGAACTTTTTCTTTTCGACGCCGGCGTTTATGCTGAGCGGCTTCGCGTTTCCGATTCGGAACATGCCCGTGGCGGTTCAGTGGCTGACATATCTGAATCCGCTGCGTTACTTCATGGAAGTCGTGCGCGGTATCTTCCTGAAGGGTGTCGGGGTGAGTGTCTTATGGCCGCAAATGGTGGCCATGGCGGTGTATGGTGTGGTGGTGTTATTCCTAAGCGCGGCACGCTTCCACAAGACCCTGGACTAGGCGGGCGCGAGCGGCAGCGTCAATTCACCACAGAGACGCGGAGGACGCAGAGAGATCACAGAGAAGACCTCGCGCCAGGGCTGCTTGCGTTCTCTGTGACCTCTCTGCGTCCTCTGCGTCTCAGTGGTAAGTCCGCCCTGCTCAGCCACACGAATGCTCTCCACGCAAGCACGGTAAACTAAGTCTTCTGCCGTGATTGCTGCTGAATTCCGAGGAGTTTCCAAGAGCTACGCCATCTACAACAAGCCGGGCGACCGGCTCAAGGAACTCCTTTCTCTTGGCCGTGTGAAGCGGCATCGCGATTTTTGGGCCCTGCGCGACGTATCCTTCGACGTCAAGCGCGGAGAAACCTTTTGCATTGTCGGCGAGAACGGCAGCGGCAAGAGCACCATGCTGCAAATGATTGCCGGAATCCTGCAGCCCACCGCCGGAGAGCTATCGGTGAATGGCCGCGTTTCCGCTCTGCTGGAGCTCGGCGCAGGGTTCAATCCGGAATTCAGCGGACGCGACAACGTGTATCTCAACGGCTCCATTCTCGGCCTGTCCTCCAAACAGATCGACGCCCGCTACCGCGATATCGAGAGCTTTGCCGAGATCGGCGAGTTCATCAACCAGCCCGTGAAAACGTATTCCAGCGGCATGGTGGTGCGGCTCGCCTTCGCGGTCGCGATCAACGTGGACCCGGAGATTCTGCTGGTCGACGAAGCGCTGGCCGTCGGCGACATTTATTTCCGGCAGCGCTGCATGCGCAAGGTGCATGAGCTGCGTTCGCGCGGCATCACGATTCTGTTCGTCTCGCACGCGGTGAGCGACGTGAAGGCAATCGGCGATCGTGTTCTGTGGCTGGATCACGGGCGGGTCATTGAGCTCGGCGAACCGGACAAGGTGATCGCGAAATATCTGGCCGCGATGACCGCCAAGGATTCGAAGTACCTGCTGCATCACGCGGCGGACGAAGCGGCACGCGATGGCGCGGCGTCTTCCCGCGCGCCGGAGGTGATCGAGACGATTCCGAATATCGACCATCGCTTCGGCGATGGGCGCGCGGAGATACTAGGCATCGGCGTGTTCGACGAGCACGGCCGTCCGCTGCGGATGCTCGACCCGCTCGCACGCATCGTGGTGCGAATCAGCGTGCGGGCGAAGGAGTATCTGGCGCTGCCCAACGTCGGGTTCATGCTGCGCAATCAGCTCGGCATGGATTTTTCCGGGACCAACACCGTGCGCGAGGGGCATGATCTTCCACCGATGCAGGCCGGCGATATCGTGACCGTCGATTTTCATTTGGAATTACCGGAGCTGTACCCGGCGTCATTTTCGTTCTCGCCGGCCATTGCTGACGGAACGCTGACGGCATACAGCATGTGCGATTGGATCGACAACGCCATCGCGCTGCAGATGAGCCGGACTGCCGGCGAGATTTACGGCTACATGCACCTGCCCTGCAGAGTGGAAGTAAATGCGCCAATCGGCGCCGCTCCCGCGCTGGAGGAACGGCTTGGCTGAGTTCACGGGCGAACGGCTGATTCCGGGCGAAGTCGACGTAGACCTGCTCAATGAGCACATGGCGCGGTACACGTTCGCGGCCCGGCTGGCACGCGGGAAACGGGTCCTCGATGCCGGATGCGGAGCGGGGTACGGCGCGGCCGAACTGGCGCATACCGCGGCGTCGGTAACCGGGATGGACGTGGCACAGGAAGCCGTGGAGTTCGCGCGCGCCAATTACCGGCTGCCCAATCTGGGCTTCGAGCGGGGGAGTTGCACTGCCCTGCCCCATCCGGACGCGAGCTTTGACCTGGTGGTGGCTTTCGAAGTCATCGAGCACCTGGAGCAGTGGAAGGAATTCCTGCTGGAAGTGCGCCGCGTCATGGCGCCGGGCGCGCAGTTCATTGTGTCGACGCCCAACAAGAGCTATTACACGGAATCACGCGGCGAGGAAGGGGCGAATCCGTTCCATGTGCATGAGTTTGAGTTTGAAGAGTTCCGCCGCGAATTGAAATCGATCTTTCCGCACGTCTCCATGTTCTTGGAGAATCACGTGGAGGGCGTCACGTTTCAGCCGAGCGAGGCCGGCAACACCGTGGAGGTCCGCGTCGACGCGGGAGAGCCCGCGCCCGATGAATCGCACTTCTTCGTGGCGGTATGCGCCCACCGTCCGCAAGTGGGCAATCCGACATTCGTGTACGTGCCGCGCGCCGGCAATGTGCTGCGCGAGCGGGAGCGCCACATCGCGCTTCTGGAAGGCGAGCTCGCCAAAAAGAACGAGTGGCTGGAGCAGGTGCAGCACGATATCGCGGAGTTCGATCGCGAGCATCAGAAACTGCTGGGCATGTTCCGCGACCAGAAGGAGGCGCTGGAGCGCAGCAACGAGTGGGCGGAGCAGATGAGCGCCGAATTGCATGAGGCTCGGGCGCGGATTGAAGATGCGCAGGATGAATTGGCAGTAGAGCAGGATGCAGCCAGGCGAATGGCGGAGGGGTACGAAGCCAAGGTCGCGGGGCTAGAGCAGGATGTTCGCACCAAGACGCAGTGGGCCAAGGACGTCGAAGCGGCGCTGAAGGCGGAGGTCGACAAACAGACGGCGGAGTTGGTGAAGGCCGTGGACGCGCTGCATCGGACAGAGAAGGAACTCGCCGAGCGAACGGATTGGGCGCTCCAGTTACAGGAAGAAGCTCGAAGGCTACAGGAGCAGGTGACCCTGTATCAGGGCTCGCGGTGGGTGAAGCTGGGCCGCAAGGTGGGGCTGGGTCCGGTGGTGCCGGCCGGTTGACATGGCGCTCTTGAAACGCCTTTTGCGGGCGCTTCCGCTGCTGATACTGTCGCCCGTACTGCTGCTGGTGAGCGCGCTTGCGCTTGCGTTGACGGACCTCGCATGGTTTGTCTTCGGAAAACGGCGCACCGTAACGGAGACCGGCGCAGATCGCGGAGGCGCCAGCGTCGTCATCCCGAACTGGAACGGCAGGGATCTGTTGCAGAAGTATCTGCCGAGCGTGATCGCGGCGCTGGCAGGCGATGCGCGCAACGAAGTCGTCGTGGTGGATAACGGGTCCACGGACGACAGCGCGGAGTTCGTACGAAGCGAGTTCCCCGGCGTGAAGCTGGTTGCGCTGGAGACGAATCTTGGGTTCGGCGGCGGGTCGAATGCCGGATTTCGCGCGTCGGCCAACCGCATCGTCGTTTTGCTGAACAGCGACATGCGGGTAGCGGCGGACTTTCTGCCTCCGCTGCTGGAAGGTTTTCGCGATCCGGATGTCTTCGCGGTGTCCTGCCAGATCTTCTTCAGCGACCCGAACAAGCTGCGCGAAGAAACGGGCCTGACGCAGGGCTGGTGGGAAGATGGCGGTCTGCGCGTGCGGCACCGCATAGACCCGGAGGTGCGCGATTTGTTTCCGTGTTTCTACGGCGGCGGCGGCTCCTGCGCGTTCGATCGCGATAAATTTTTCGAGCTCGGCGGATTTGACGAGATTCTCGCGCCGTTTTATCTGGAGGACACGGACCTCGGGTTCCTCGCGTGGAAGCGCGGATGGAAGGTGCTGTATCAGCCGCGCAGCGTCGTATTCCACGAGCATCGCGGCACTATCGGCAAAAAGTTCAGCGAGGCGCAGATTCAGCGCGTCCTGAAGAAGAATTACCTGCTGTTCTGCTGGAAGAACATCCACGAGTGGCGGCGGCTGGCGGGACATTTTCTGTTCGCCTGGGCCGGAGCGGTGGTGGCGGTGTTCTTCGGAGATCCGCCGGCGCGTCCGAATCTTGCTTCCATCTGGTGGGCGTTCGCGCAACTTCCGGGTGCGTGCGGCGCCCGGTGGCGGGCTCGGACAAATGCACGAATCAGCGATTCCGAAGCGTTTCTGCGTCCGCTCGGCGGATACTATCGCGACCGCTTCGAGACGATGGATGCCGGGACAGCCGCGTTGCGCGTGCTCTTCGTTTCGCCGTATCCGATTCTGCCCCCGGTGCACGGCGGCGGCGTTTTCATGTACCAGACGCTGCGCGAGATGGCGAAACTGGCGGAGGTCCACGTAGCCGGACTGTTGGACTGGCCGGAGCAACTGCGCGAGAACAACGCGCTCGGCGAGTTTTGCGCAAGCGCCGAGTGGCTGGTGCGTCCGGCGGGGTCGCCGAAGGATTTTGGAGCGCTGCTGCCGCATGCCGTGCGCGAGTTCGCGAATTCGGACCTGGAATGGTTGATCCACCGCCAGATCTTTGTGCACCAGATCGACGTGCTGCAACTGGAATACACGCCGCTGGCGCAATATCACGGCGCGTACCGGCGGATTCTGGTGGCGCTTTTCGAACACGATGTGTACTTCCAATCGATCGGCCGCGGGCTGGGGCACAACATCGGGCTGAGCAGCGAGGCGAAGGCGCGCGTGGAGTATCTGCGGGCGATTCGCTATGAGCTGCGGACGCTGCCGCGCTTCGACCAGGTGCAGGTGTGCACTCCCGCGAATCGCGATTATCTGCTGAGTTTCCGGCCTGGGCTTGCGGCGAAACTGCACGCCGGGCTAAGGGCGGGCATCGACACCAAGGACTACCAATTCCGGCCGGACGGCCGCGAGCCGATGACGATGCTATTCGTCGGCAGCTTCCGTCACGAGCCGAACCGCATTGCGCTCGAATGGTTTTTGCGCGATGTGTTCCCGCTGATTCTGCAAAAGGCCCCGGCGGCGAAACTGGCGCTGGCGGGGAGCGATCCGCCGCCCGCGCATACCTACGCCGATTACGCTGCGAATCTGGAGATGCTGGGGTTCGTCAAGGACGTTCGCGATCCGCTGGCACGCTACTCGGTATTCATTTGTCCGATTCTGAGCGGGTCGGGCGTACGGGTGAAGTTGCTGGAGGCGTTCGCGGCGGGCATTCCGGTGGTGTCGACGCGCGTGGGCGCTGAGGGATTAGCGGCGAAGGATGGCGAAATTTGTCGGCTGGCCGACGATCCGGCAGGCTTCGCCGATGCGGTGGTGGAGTTACTGGAGAACCCGGGCGGCGCGGCGGAACTGGCTCGGCGAGCCCGCGCGGAGGTCGAGGGCAATTGGGACATGGCTACCATCACGCGTCGATTGGTGGAGAGCTATCGGAAGATGCTGGCGGAGAAACGCAAGGCAACGAATGCCGCCGAGTCACGGTAGCCAAGTGCCTTCCGGCTGACGTTCGCCTTTCGATGCACCGTTTACCGCTCCCTCACGGGGCTGTGAAAAATCCGGCTGTTGTTCTCGTCGCACCCCATTCGCCTTTCGATGCACCTATTACCGCTCCCTCACGGTCACGGCTCCGCTAGCAGAATCAACCACATACGGAGCCGTGACCGTAAGGGAGTAACCATGGCCCTGTGGGCCGCCGATAGAAATGAAAGTCGGCGTAGTGCATCCTGGTATCGGTAGCGGCGCGTTTGAGGTCGGTATTCCGCTCTGGAGATGTTGAGGCCGAAGG
>DATNFO010000051.1:0-65431 GCA_035606355.1 Candidatus Limnocylindrales bacterium
ACGGCTCCGTATGTAGTTGATTCTGCTTACGGAGCCGTGACCGTGAGGGAGCGGTAAATGGTGCATCGAAAGGCGTATGGAGCGCGACGAGAACAGTGGCCAAATTTTTTCACAAGCCCGTGAGGGAGCGGCAAAAGGTGCATCGAAAAGCGAAGCGAGTGCGACAAGCCGCATTTTTCACAGCCCCTACGTGCGCGGGCGCCTACTCGTCTCTTAACGCCAGCATTGGTTCGAGGCCGGCCGCGCGGCGCGCCGGGAAGTAGGCGGCGGCGAGAGCGATGGCCGCGAGCAGGGCAGCCGCCATCAGAATGGTCAGCGGGTCCGTAGGCTTCAGACCGAAGAGTAGCGAAGCGGCCGCCTTCCCCGCCCACAACACGATGGCGACTCCGATCACCAGGCCTGCTGCCAGCAGGACCAGCGCTTCCCGAAGCACGAGGCGCACCACGCTGCCGCGGTCCGCGCCGAGCGCCATGCGGACTCCGATCTCATTCTGCCGCCGCCCGACCATGTAGGAGATCACGCCATAGAGTCCCAGCGTCGCCAGCAGTTCGGCAAGGATTCCAAATGCGCCCGACAACGTGGCCAGGAGCCGCTCTCTCTGCACGCTATCGGCGATCTGCGCGGGGAACGAACGGAACACGAGGCTCATCGCGGGATCGATGGCCGCCATAGAGCTCTTGATCTGGTTCGTCATCGCACCCATCGTCCCGCCGTAGCGCAGCACAAAAACCGCCCCCGGCGAGGGGTCCTCATCCTGAAGCGAGCAGGTGTACGCCACCGCGTCGAAATCCTCCTTCAACTCGCGATATTTCGTGTTTTGCACCAAGCCGACGATCTGATAGGCATCCTCGGGCTTCCCGGCCGGAGTATCGCGGCGGAAGACATGGCCAATTGGGTTCGTTCCGCCAAAGATTTTTTTCACGAACATCTCGTTCACAATGGCGACTTTCGGAGCAGTGTTGGTATCGCGTTCCGAGAAATCGCGGCCCGCTACCAGGCGCGTCCCCATCGTCCTGAAATAGCCGGGACTGACGGAGCTGAAGAGACTTGTTTTTCCGAAAACGTTGGGCACTTTGTCGTCCGGAGCTACCAGCGAGTTCCACACATTTCCGCTGATGGGCACGATGTTGGTTTCAGCCACCGAAATCACACCCGGCAGCGCCGAGAGTCGCTGGCGCAGATCGCGATTCACCGCGAGCCGCCGGTCCAAAGCTACATGCGAGCGGCTGTAATCCGCCTCCACGCTCAGCACGCTCTCCGGCCGGAATCCCATCTCCGTCGTCATCAGAGCACGCAGGCTTCGCGTGAACAGCAGGGCGCCCGAAAGCAGCACCAGCGATAGCGCCACCTGGGTGACCACCAGAGTCCGCCGCAAACTGAATCGTTCTTTGCCGGCTGTCACGCTGCGGCCGCCGCCGCGCATCACGGAAGCAGGCGCGATCCGGGTCGCGCGGAACGCCGGCGTCAAGCCAAACACCAGGCACGTCAGGAGGGCGAGTCCGGTGGTGAAGGCGATGGTTCGCCAGTCCCAAGTAAGCTGCAAAAGGATGGGATCGTCAGTCGTGTTCAGGTAGGAAGCGAGGCCCCGGCTCAGCACCTGTGCAAGCAGCGCGCCGAGCGCCCCGCCCAGGGCGGCCAGCAGCAGGCTTTCGGCCATCAACTGGCGGATCAAGCGCCCGCGCGATGCACCGATGGCCAGCCGCACGGCGAATTCACGCTGCCGTATGCCCGCGCGCGCGAGCAGGAGATTTGCGAGGTTGGCGCACGCGATGAGCAGCACTACTCCGGTGGTCGCCATCAAAATCCACAGCGGCTTTCCGTATTCGCCGCGCACGCTGGAATCGCCCGTTGCCGCATCGGTTGCGCCGATCTTGTTCTTGACGTAGACCTCAATCATCTTCGGCCGCCACGTCGGCGCGATTGTGGCCTGCAATACGGCCGGCGATATGCCGTGAAGATAGGAGCGCGCGCGTTCGGCAGTCCAACCGGGCCTCAGACGCGCGACGGCCGACAGCCAGTACTTGTTGCGCACGGGAATGCGGCCCACGTTGTCGTCGGACATCATGCGATCCGCGCAGATGGGAATGAACGCGTCGTAGCGATAGCCTGGCTCGATCCCCGAGAAATCGGGCGGAAGGACGCCGATAACCGGAAATTGGCGGCCTTCGAGCGTGAGGGTTCGCGACAGCACCGCGGGGTCGCTGTTAAATTCGCGCTCCCAAAAGCTGTAGCTGATCACGGCGCCCGGATCGGAGCACGCCGGAGTGTCGTCCTGCTCCGTGATGGTCCGCCCCATCATGGTTCGCACTCCGAGCAGTGGAAAGAAATTGCCGCTGACGAACGCGCCTTCGGCGTAACGCGCTTCGCCTCCCGCGGCCAGGTTGAACCGGTTGTCCGCCCACGCCGCTACTCCGCTGAACGCCTGGCTATCGTGCCGGAGCGCGTCGACTTGCGCGGAGGTGAACCTGGCGTTGCGGGTGGAGAAGTTGCCCTGCAAGCGCGCCGGGCGTTCGAAATCCAGCATGACGAGCGATTGCGGATTCTGCACAGGCAGCAGCCGCAGACGGATAGCGTCCACAAGCTGAAAAATGGCAGTGTTCGCGCCGATTCCAAGAGCCAGCGAGAGGACTGCCGTCACGGCGAAGCCGGGACTCGTTCGCAATTGCCGGAAGGCGAAAACGCCGTCTTTCACGATGTCAGACATAGAGCATCCTTATTCGTCACGCAACGCCAGCATAGGGTCCAACCCCGCGGCGCGGCGTGCAGGGAAGTAACTCGCGGCCAGTGCGATTCCGGCCAGCAGGATCGCCGCCGATGCAATGGTCATCGGATCGGACGGCTTCAACCCCAAGCGAAAGCACTGCCGTGTTAGCAAACCCGGGGCTCCGGCGCAGTTGACGGAATCCGTCAGCGGCAACTTTGGCGAGTTCAGACATTGTTGAGCCTTTAGAATTGTACGCGGCACAGCCACAACCGTTAGCCCATCTCTGTATGTGAAACTCCATGTGTCACCTGCAATAATGGGGCTGATGCCCCTGGACGATCGCGCCGTCGCGATTAGCGCTACTTTTACTGCCGAAGCAATTCAACCGGGACTGGCGTTTTGGGCTGGAGAATTGGGCCTGGATGCCGGTCTTCAGTTCGCCGGATTCAACCAGGTTTTTCAGGAGCTACTCGACCCCGCCGGGCTGTTCGCGCGCAATCGCCGCGGTTTCAATATTGCCTTCGTGCGGTTGGACGATTGGTCGGAGGCCGGGGTGGGGGATTCCGTCGCGCGGTTCGCCGATGCGGTCCGGGTGTATGCGAGTCATGGCGCCGCTCCCCTGATTGTGGTGGATTGCCCGTCGCGTGTTGCGGCCTCACTGCCGGACCTCAATGAAGGTGCGGTCTATCTGATTCGCGCGGCGGAGATCGCGGAGTTGTATCCCGTGGCGGAGGTCTTCGATCCTCATGCCGAGGAACTCGGACACCTGCCCTATACACCCGAGTATTTCGCCGCTCTCGCGACGGCGGTCGCGCGCAAGATCCACGCGATTTCGGCGGCGCCGTTCAAGGCGATCGCTCTCGATTGCGACGAGACGCTGTGGAGCGGCATTTGCGGCGAGGATGGTCCAGAAGGCCTGGTGTTGGATGAGCCGCGGCGCGCGCTGCAGGAGTTCATGGCAGCGCGGCGCCGCGAAGGAATGCTGCTCGCGCTTTGCAGTAAGAATAACGAAGGCGACGTGTTGGAGGTGTTTGCCGCACATCCCGAATTTCCGCTGAAGTTGACAGACTTTGCGGCGCGGCGCATCGATTGGGAGAGCAAAGCTCGCGGGCTGGCGGCGATCGCATCGGAACTGGACCTCGGTCTGGACAGCTTGATTCTGGTGGACGACAATGCCAAGGAGTGCACCGAGGCGCAGGCCGGAGCGCCGGAAGCGCTCGCGCTCGCGTTGCCGCCGGAGCCCGAAGAGATCCCCGAGTTTTTGCGGCATGTGTGGGCTTTCGACCGGGCGCGCGTCACGGAGGAAGATCGCAAGCGCGCCGATCTGTACACGCAGCAGGCGGAGCGGTCTCGCGCGCAACAGGCTGCGGGGAGCCTTCGCGAATTCCTGGCGTCGCTCGAACTGGAAATCGAAATCGCTCCGGTGCGGCCCGAAGACATCGCTCGTGTCGCCCAATTGACGCAGCGCACGAACCAGATGAACACCAGCCTGGTGCGCATGACCGAGGCCGAGGTGCGCGCCTTTCCCGGCGAGTGCCTGACGGTTCGTGTGCGAGATCGCTTCGGCGACTACGGGCTCACGGGGGCGATGCTGTTTCATGCGGCTAATGGAACGCTGGTGGTGGACGCGTTTATGCTGAGTTGCCGCGCTTTAGGCCGTGGCGTCGAACATCGCATGCTCGCGCGTCTTGGCGAGATCGCGGCGGCGCGCGGGCTGCAAACCTTGGACGTGACGTTTGTCGCGGGGAAGAGGAATCAGCCCGCGGCGGCGTTTCTCACGGCTGTGGGCAATCCTCTGAGTGCTTCGGCCGCGGCAGCCATCCTGTACGAGCCCGCGAGCGGCGAAGTCCCTCTCGAAGAAAAGCATCAGCGACCCTCCGGCGAACGGCGGCGGCTCGATTACTGGCGCATTGCAACGGAACTGCGCCGGGTGGATGACGTCCTAGCACGGGTTCGCGGCGCGGCCACGAAGCCGGCGCGGGAAGTGGAACCGCCGCGCACTCCGCTGGAACGCGACCTCGCCGAACTCTGGGCCGGACTGCTCAACGTGAGCGCCGTCGGCATCCACGACAATTTTTTCGATCTTGGCGGCCACTCCCTGCTTGCCGTGCAACTGCTCTCGCGCGTTCGCCAGATTTACGGCGTTGAGCTTTCACTGGAGGTGGTGTACAGCGGCGAGTTCACGGTGTCTGAGCTGGCGAAGGCGGTGGAGTTGAAGGAGATCGAACAATCCGGCGGCGATTATCAGGAGCTGCTGCGCGAACTCGAAGGACTCAGCGACGATGAGGTGCGCGCGCTGCTGGCCGAGGAGCAGGACAGCTAACGGGCGATGCGGATTCTGCTGACGGCTACGGCGTCGTACGCCCCTCCGCGCGGCGGTGCGACGCGCAGCAATCTCATTTGGCTGGACGGCCTGGCGCACGCCGGCCATCGGTGCCGCATTGTTTGCGGACCCTCGGGCGAAGGCGCCGAACTGCGGCATCACGAATCCATCGAAGTGCACGCCATCGCAGAACCGGCCCAGCGTGTGCGTACGCTGCGCGCGCAGATTCGCGAATTTCAGCCGGATTGGGTGCTGGTTTCGAGCGAGGACCTGGGCCATTCGCTGTTGCGCGAGGCGCAGCATTCGGCGCAGGGCCGCGTCGTATACCTCGCACATACGCCACAATTCTTTCCGTTCGGACGCGCGAGTTGGAACCCGGAGCGGGCGGCGGCGGAGCTGGTTGCGGAGGCTGCGGGGATCGTCGCGATCGGCCGCTATATGGCGGAGTATATTCAGGCGGAGCTCGGCCGCGCCGTGCAGGTGATTCATCCGCCGATTTACGGAGCAGGTCCGTTCGCCGCATTCCACAACTTCGCGCGCGGGTTCGTCACCATGATCAATCCGTGCGCGGTGAAGGGCATTTCCATCTTTCTGGATGTGGCGCGCCGCATGCCCGCGCATGAATTCGCCGTCGTGCCGGGGTGGGGCACTACCGCGGAGGATCGGCGGGCAATCGCGCGGGTGCCGAATGTCCGCGTGCTGCCGAATGCGCCGCGCATCGAGAGCGTGCTGGAGCAGACGCGCGTACTGCTGATGCCGTCGCTGTGGTATGAGGGCTTCGGACTCATCGTGATGGAAGCCATGCTGCGCGGGATTCCAGTGGTCGCGAGCGATTCGGGCGGCCTGAAGGAGGCCAAGCGCGGCACTGGCTATGTGATTCCGGTGCAGCCGATCGAACGCTATCAGCCGGTGTTCGATCAGCACGCCATGCCGAAGCCGGTGCTGCCGGAAGTGGATGCCGCGCCCTGGATCGCGGCCATCGGGGAACTGCTTTCGAATGGAAACGCGTATGAGCGGGAGAGCGCGGCCTCGCGGCAGACGGCGCAGGAGTTTGTGGCTGGTCTCGATGCCGGGGAGTTGGGCCGGTATCTGGAGGGACTGAAGCCTCGCGCGCCGCAGAAGCCGGAGCGGATGACGATCGAGAGCCTGTCGCCGGCGCAAAGGGCGCTGCTGCTGGAGCGGCTTCACAAACGCAAGGTGACGCGATGACGTGGCGACAGGAATCCTTCCTGTCGCGGCGAGCGGCGCTCGCCCGGCCTCGCGGTGCGCGGCACGACAGGAAGGATTCCTGTCGTCACGAGGGCGCATGAGGATTCTTCTGGCGCAGAATTCGCTTTACTATCCGGCCCACGGCGGCGGCGATAAGAGCAACCGGCTGCTCATCGCGGCGCTCGCGCGGCACGACAGGAAGAATTCCTGTTGTCACGAGGGCGCATGAGGATGCTTCTGGCGCAGAATTCGCTTTACTATCCGGCCCACGGCGGCGGCGATAAGAGCAATCGACTGCTCATTGAGGCGCTCGCCGCTCGCGGGCATGAATGCCGGGTGCTGGCTCGCATTCCGGCCTTCGGCGACGAAGCTCAGGCCAGGTATCTGCGCGACCTCGCCGAGCGCGGCGTTGCGGCAAGTGTGGAGTCCACGGTGCGCTTCTCCCGTAACGCCGTCGACGTCCGCGTGGTCACACTCGGCAATCTGCGGGCGCGCTTTGAGGAGGCGATTGCCGACTTTCGCCCCGAGGCGATTCTCTGCTCGACGGACGATCCCGCGCAATTGCTGCTCGAAGTTGCTTTACGGAGCGATGCGCGAGTCGCATTTCTGGCACGCGCGACGCTCGCTCTGCCGTTCGGCCCCGATTGCGCTTTCCCGAGTGAAGCCAAGACGGCGCGCATTCGCGCGTGCGATCTACGCGTCGGCGTGAGCGAGTACGTGGCCGAATACATGCGGCGATATGGGGCGATGGACGCGGTCCATGTGCCGATCTCCCTGATGGAGCCCGGATCGCCGCCGCAAATCGCCGGACGCTTTGAAAATGAGTTCGCCACTTTAGTGAATCCGTGCGCGGTGAAGGGCATTTCCATCTTTCTCGACTTGGCGGATTCGATGCCCGAGGCGAATTTCGCCGCCGTTCCCACTTGGGGCACGAATTCCGGGGATCTCGCAGCTCTGCGCGCGCGGGCCAACGTGACTTTGCTTGATCCAGTGGACGATATCGACGTGGTGCTGGCGCGCACTCGCGTGCTGCTGGCGCCTTCGCTGTGGGCCGAGGCGCGGTCGAGGATTATCGTCGAGGCGATGGCGCGGGGAGTGCCCGTCATGGCGAGCAACGTCGGAGGAATTCCCGAGGCGAAGATGGGGATCGCGTATGTGTTGCCCGTGAACCCGATCGTGCGCTATGAGCCTCGCCTTGATGAGCAGATGGTGCCGGTGGCGAAGGTTCCGCCGCAGGATGTCCTGCCGTGGCAATCGGCGCTGCGGAATTTGTGGAGCGATGCGGAGCATTGGGCGGCGGTCTCCCAGGCTTCGCGAGCCGCGGCATTGGAGTATATCGAGCGGTGCACCGTCGGGCCGTTCGAGCGCCTGTTGCTGGGCGCCGGAAACGCGCAACGTCCTAAAGCGGCGCCCGCGCAACGAACGGAATTGGCGGCCGACAAGAAGAAGCTTCTGTCGCTCATGCTTCGCAAGCGCGCCGGTGCATCGGCGTGGTTTCCCGGCGCGGACTCGGTGAGGGGCGAGCGGCTCTTCTGTTTCCCTCACGCGGCCGGCGGCACCTCCGTTTTCGCGGGCTGGTCCGGGGTTTGTCCGGTACGGCTGCCCGGCAGGGAATCCCGACTGGCGGAAGCGCCGTTCGAACGCATGGCGCCGCTGGTGGAGGCGTTGGCCAATGCGATTGCCTCTTACACCGAACAGCCGTTCTCGTTCTTCGGCCACAGCATGGGCGCGGTGGTCGCGTTTGAGCTCGCGCGCGAGTTGCGTCGGCGCGGGCTGCCCCTGCCTCGTATTCTGATCGCTTCCGGTGCGCGCGCTCCGCAGTTCCGCCGCGATCATGTTCCTCAGCCGGACCCGACGGACGAAGAACTGCTCGCGCAATTGCGCGGACTCGAGGGCACGCCCAATGCGATCCTTGCCGACCCGCTCGCGTTGCGCGCTATTCTGCCGGCGACCCGCGCCGATGTCCGTCTGTATCGCCGTTATGTGTACGCCGAAGATGCTCCGCTCGCGTGCCCCATCCGCGCGTGCGGAGGCATGGAGGATCCTCACGTTACGCTGCAGCACCTTGAAGCGTGGCGCGAGCAGACGATCTCGGATTTCGAAGTCCGGCAGTTCCCGGGCGGCCATTTCTACTTGCGCAATCTGGCAAGCGTGAGCGCCTTGTTGTGATCCACGCCTGGCCGCTGGTGCTTGAGGAATTGCCGGAATCCGCTCTTCCCCCGGCAACGAGCGGCGAGCGCGCCCGCGCGGCAAAACTGCGCGATGCCGAACAGGCCGCGGTGTATCTCCGCAGTCGCCGGGCCTTGCGCGCCATCCTGCGCCGCCACACTTCCGCCCGGCTCACGTTCGCGGTTACTGAGAAAGGCAAACCGTACCTTCCCGGTGATCGCGAACTGCGCTTCAACCTCTCGCGATCGGGCGGCATGACGCTGATCGCCATGGCGCGCGGTATCGAAGTAGGCGCGGACATCGAGCGCATCCGCCCTTTGAACGATTATGCCGAGATTGCCGAACGATATTTCCCGGCGAGCGAAGCCGCGGGACTGCGCGAGGTTCCGATGGATCAGCGGGAGCGCGAGTTCTTCCGCCGCTGGACGCGAATCGAAGCAGTGCTCAAAGCGCGCGGCGTAGGGCTATACGGTTTAGGCGTCGAGATCGACGACAATTGGACAATAGCGGAGATTCCGGTGTGGCCGGAGTATGCGGCCGCGGTCGCGGCGCCCGGGCGCGGACTCCCCATCCAAGTGCACAGGTTCGAAGAATGAAGATTACAGTTCTGGACGGCTACTGCCTGAATCCGGGCGATTTGACCTGGGATGATTTGACGAAGTTCGGCGAGGTGCAGGTTTTCGACCGCACGGATGCAGCCGAAGCTGCAGGGCGCGCGGCCGATGCGGACATCGTACTCACGAACAAGACTGCGCTAGGTTCCGATACTTTGCGGCAACTGCCCAAGCTGAAATACATCGGCGTGCTGGCGACGGGATATAACGTCGTGGACGTCGCAGCGGCCAGGGAGCGCGGCATCGTGGTCAGCAACATCCCGATCTACGGCACCGCGAGTGTGGCGCAGTTCGTTTTCGCGCTGCTGCTGGAGCTGTGCCATCACGTCGGGCTCCATGCCGGGCTCGTGAAGTCGGGCGAATGGACTCGCAACCCGGATTGGAGCTTTTGGCGCTCGCCGCTGGTGGAACTGGCGGGGCGCACGATCGGCATCGTCGGCTTCGGGCGAATCGGCCGCGCGACGGCGCGCATTGCGGACGCTATGGGCATGCGCGTCATCGCCAACGACGCGTATCAGGGGGACGCTCCGCTCTACACGGGGTTCCGCTGGGCCACGCGCGAAGAGTTGTTCGCCGATGCAGACGTGATCAGCCTGCACGCTCCGCTGTTGCCGGAAACCCAGGGCATGGTCAACCGCGAATCGATTGCACGGATGAAGCCCGGCGTGTTCCTGATCAATACATCGCGCGGTCCGCTGGTGGTGGATCGAGATTTGGCCGACGCGCTGAATGCCGGGCGCATCGCCGGCGCGGGACTCGACGTGCTTTCGCTGGAGCCTCCCGACGCTTCGAATCCGCTGCTGAATGCGAAGAATTGTCTGGTAACGCCCCATATGGCGTGGGCCACGCGCGAGGCTCGCACGCGGTTGATGCAGATGGCCGTGGAAAACGTCGCGGCGTTTGTGGCAGGCAAACCGCAGAACGTGATAGGTTGAAAGTTAGCGCTAAATCACACTTCCGGAGCTTCTTATGGATCGACGCAGTTTCTTGATGGGCTCGGCGGCTGCCCTGGGCGCGGCCCAGAGCGTTTTCGGCGCGGCGAACGACCGCGTTCGTGTGGCGTGCGTGGGTTTCCACGGCCGCGGGAAGGACCACATCAAAGGCTACAGCGGCCTGGAGAATGTGGAGATTGTGGCGCTGTGCGACATCGACGATTCCGTGATGGCGAAGGGCCTCGAGCAAGTGGCCGCCACGGGCAAGCCCAAGCCGCAGACATACAAAGACATCCGGAAGCTGCTCGAGGACAAGAATATCGACGCGGTGTCGATCGCTACGCCGAATCACTGGCACACTCTGATGACCGTCTGGGCGTGCCAGGCCGGGAAGGACGTGTACGTCGAAAAGCCGTGCGCGCATAACCTGTTCGAAGCGAAGCAGATTGTTGCGGCGGCGCGGAAGTATAACCGGATGGTGCAGCAGGGCAGCCAGATCCGCTCGTCGGTGGCGGTTCAGGACGCTGTGCAGAAGATGCGCGACGGCTTCCTGGGCGACGTATATCTATCGCGAGGCCTGTGCTACAAGTGGCGCGACACGATCGGCCGCAAGCCCGTGCAGCCGGTGCCCGCGGGAGTCGATTACGATCTCTGGACCGGTCCTTCGCCGATGCATCAGTTCACGATGAATCGCTTCCACTACAACTGGCATTGGTTCTGGGACACGGGCAATGGCGATCTTGGCAATCAGGGCATTCATCAGGTGGATATCGCGCGTTGGGGTCTGGGAGTGAAGTTCCCGGTGAAGGCGACGGCCATCGGCGGTCACTTTATGTTCGACGACGATCAGGAAACGCCGAACACTCTGAACTGCGCGTTCGAATTCAACGACAACGGGAAGCGCAAGATGATGGAGTTCGAGGTGCGACACTGGATCAGCAATCACGAATCCACGATCGGCGTGCCGAGGATGGCGGCTGCCGCGCCGGCCGGCGATGCCGCTGAATCGGGTGGAACGGTGAAGGCAAGAAGGCAGCCGGATACCATCGGCGACGAGTTCTACGGGAGCAAGGGCTATCTCACCGTGGATAGCTACAGTTCTTACAAGACTTTCATGGGCCCTGAGCAGGAGCCGGGGCCGGCGATGAACAAGGGCGGTAATCATTACGCCAACTTCCTGGATGCCGTGCGCACGCGCAAGCGCGAGACCCTGAACGCGGAAGTGGAAGAGGGCGCGGCCAGCACAGTGCTTGTGCATCTTGCGAATATCTCGTACCGGGTAGGCCGGACCATCAACTTCGACCCCGCGACGCAGACGATTGTCGGGGACGCCGAGGCAAGCAAGCTCGCGACGCGGATCTATCGCAAACCGTTTGTCGTGCCCGAAAAGGTGTAGGTACCGGCCGGTCTCCAGACCGGTCGCAAAACTGAGCACTTCGGGCGAGCGAAGCGAGACCGCGAGCCTTTCCGTAACTACTTCGCTTGACATTATATCGCGAGGCATTATAATTGCGGAATGAGTTCCGAATACGAGACTCTTTCACCGCAAGTCTTCCATATCCTTGTGTCTTTGGCCAGTGGCGACCTGCACGGCTACGCGATCATGCAGGAGGTCTCCGAGCGCTCGGGCGGGAAACTACGCTTGAGCCCGGGGACGCTGTACGGATCCATCAAGCGGATGCTGGAGCAGGGTCTGATCGTCGAACTGCGCCCCGGGCAGCGGCCCGCCGATGATGACGAGCGGCGCCGGTATTATCGACTGACGCCGTTGGGCCGCAAAGCAGCTAAGGCCGAAGCGGCGCGGCTCGCCGAAAGTCTTGCACATGCGAGGGCGTATGGCCTGGCGCCCGAGCTTTAGTCTCTATCGTCTGCTGCTGCGCGCTTATCCCGCGGAATTCCGCGAGGAGTACGGCGCGGAGATGGAAGATGTCTTCGCCGTCCGCGCACGGCAGGAGAACCGTCTGCGGCTTTGGGCGGAAGTAATTGCCGATGCCGCCGCCACCGCCCCCCGCGAACATTTCGCCATCTTGCGCGCGGATGTGAAGCACGCAGCCCGCATGTTCGCGCGATCGCCGTGGTTCGTAGCAACGGCCGTATTGGCGTTGGCCCTCGGAGTGGGTTCGGCGACCGCGATCTTTAGCCTAGTCAACGCGGTGCTGCTGCGCGATCTGCCGTATGGCAATCCCCGCGAGTTAGTCTACCTGTGGACGCCGCTTCCACGCTATAGCGGCGTTCCGAAGGAGCTTTCGCCGGACTTTGCAGACGTGGGCGCATGGCAGACGATGAGCCGCTCCTTCAGCGGGATCACGGCGCTGCTGCAGCGCGAACAGGCCGTGAACACCGGAGGAGAGAACGTGCAGGTTGCGGTGGCTCTGGTGCTCGGTAACTTTTTTGAGGTGCTGCAATCGCAAGCGCAAACGGGCCGCACGATTGTGCCGGCGGACGACAGTCCGTCGGCGGAGAGAGTCGCGGTGATCAGCGCCGCGTTCTGGCGCGCGGCGTTTCATGGCGATCCGGCGGTGCTCGGCCGGAATATGGACCTGAACGGGCGCAAGTACCGCGTGGTGGGTGTCATGCCGGAGTCGTTTGCCTTTCCACATTCGACCGATTTTCCCTACGCGGAAGCGAAGATCCGGCGGACCGAGGTGTGGGTGCCGGCGGCCTTCACTCCGCGGCAGTTGCAGGACCGGCTGCTTTCGACGAGCGCGGCCATCGGACGGCTCCGGCCGGGGGTGTCGCTGCGGCGCGCGCAGCAGGAACTCATGGCCGTCGAGAGCCGTCTGGACGTGCTGAATTCGCCGGAGATGCGCGGCATGCAGGCGTACGTGACGGGATTTGTGGAATCCGCCGCCGGTCCGGTGCGCCCGCTCATGCGCCTGCTGGAAGGCGCCGTGCTGCTCGTGCTTCTCATCGCGTGCGGCAACGTGGCGAATCTATTGCTGGCGCGCGGCGTCGAGCGCGTCCACGAGATGGGAGTGCGAACCGCGATGGGAGCGCCTCGCTCGCGACTGATGCGTCAGTTGTTGACGGAGGCGCTGCTGCTTGCGGTGGCGGGCGGAACGGCTGGGCTGGTATTGGGCGCCGCGATCGTGCGCTTACTGGCGAGACTCAATCCCGGTGACATCCCGCGCTTCGACGAAGTGTCTATAGATGGGCGCGTTGCGCTCTTTGCGTTTGCCGTCTCGGTGGTAACCGGGCTGCTGTTTGGGTCGCTACCTGCTTTGGCGTCGTCGCGCGTGCGGGTGAATGGCCTGTTGCGGCAAGGCGGCCGCGGAGTTACCGGCAGTTGGGCCGTGGCGCGGCGCGCGTTGATCGTCGGAGATATTGCGCTGGCTGTGGCGCTGCTCGCCGGCGCGGGGCTGTTACTGCGCAGCTACGGGGCGGTGCAGCGGCAGGAGAACGGATTCGCGCCTTCCACCCTGACCATGTCCGTGGCGCGCGACCGTCGCGGCAGGACGTCGCAGCAGGATGCGGAGATGCGCCGGCGGATCGTAGAGAAGGTCGCCGCGCTGCCCGGTGTGGCCGCGGCCGGAGTCACCACGCAATTGCCGCTGGGAAGTCACGAGAGCGTGACCACATTTCGCGTAGATGGCTACGACAACCGGCCCGGGCAGACGGTGGCGATCCGTTCCGTGAACGGCGATTACTTTCGCGCGATGGATATCCGCCTGCTTTCAGGGCGCTATCTCGAACCGGCGGATGAGGGCTCGCCGCCGCATCATGTGGTCGTCAGTGAGAGCTTCGAGCGCAGATTCTTCAAAGGCAAAAGCGCGGTCGGTGGGCGCTTCCAGACCTCGGCGGAAGAATGGACGACAATCGCCGGCGTCGTGGCCGACGTGCGGCAGAAGGCGGAGCGGCCGCCTGACCCGACGGTCTACGTTGCAGGGTGGAATGGCGGAGTGCTGGCCATTCGCGGTTCCCTCCCGCCGGAGAGGATGATGGCGGCGGTGCGTCGAGTAGTCGGACAGGTGGACGCGGCGGCCGTGCTCACCGATGTGCGCACGATGCGGGAGCGCATGAGCGAGGCGGAATCGCGCCGTCGTTTTCAGACGACTCTGCTGGCGGGCTTCGCAGGGATCGCGGTGCTGCTGGCGCTGGTCGGTGTGTACGGGCTGCTGGCGTATTCGGTGCGGCAGCGGACCGCGGAGATCGGAGTGCGCATGGCGCTGGGCGCGGGCCGGCGGGCGCTCCTTTCGATGGTGTTGGGCGAAGGGCTGCTACTCACAGGCGCGGGCCTGGCGATCGGGTTAGCTGTGGCTGCGGGCATGAGCCGGCTGGTGGAGTCGCTGCTCTACGGTGTAAGGCCGCACGATGCGGTGACATTCGCGGCTGTGCCGGTGCTGATGGCGGGCGCCGCCTTAGCGGCATGCATCGTTCCGGCATGGCGAGCGGCGAATATCGATCCCATGCGCGCATTGCGCCAGCAATAATGGAGGCATGTCCCTCGCCAGGTGGTTCACGCTAGCGTTTGCGGTTGCGCTCGTCGGCGTGGTGGTGTGGACGTGGCGGGATGTCGCGGTAAAGCCGAAGTCGCCGGTGTCTAAGGTCACCATAGGGCGGCACGATGGCGTCTATTTTTCGGATGGCGCAAAGGCATCCGATGCTCTGGCGCTGGGCCGTGCGCTGCAGGAGTGTGGCTACTTCACAGATAAAGGCGCGGTGGTGATGCTCTCGCGCGGCGACGACGGCTCCATCGTTTCGTTTGTGCTCGGCGCCGGCGCATGGGACGATCCGAAGGCCATCGCGGCGCTGGAGCAGATTGGTCGAGTGATTGCGCCGGCGATCGGCGGTTATCCCGTCGTGCTGCACCTGGTGGATGCCAGATGGATGGGACATAAGTCGCTGCTGGTCGGCAAGCTCATGGTGGGGGCTCACGACGCCGTGTATTATTTCGGGGGCGCTACGGAGGGCAATGCCGTGGCGCTCGGCGGCGCACTTCGGAAAGTGGGCTACCTGGCCGACACCGGCAGCACAGTGGCAATTTGGAAAGACGGCGAGACGGCTCTCGGGTTCGTGGTTACGGACGGTGTGTGGGCGCGGCAGGATGCGGTGAACGGCTTCGAGCGGCTGGCGCGCGCGGTTGCTCCGTCCGTCGGCGGACTTCCGGTTCGTATGCGGCTGCTGAGTGGAGCGATGGAGATTAAGGACGAAGTTGAAGTTCGCTGAAGGAGGCGATGCTTACTTCCTTCGCTGCTTGCAGTAGGGAGCGCAATACGGTAAGTGTAGACCGTCTTGGTCCAACATCTCCTGGAAGGTCACGCGTTTCTCGCCGGTTTGAGCGCGTCCCAAATTCAGAAGCTGGCCCCGCTTGCTTGCGAGGTGAGCTTCTCGGAAAACGAGTTCGTTCTTCACGCGGGACAGCAATCGAGGCACTTCTACCTGATGCTCACCGGAAGTGTGTGCGTGGAAGTGAGGGGGCGCGGCTATACCGTGATGGTTCAGGCCGTGGGTCCCGGCGAGGCGATGGGCTGGAGCGCGTTTCTGGACGGGCACGAGACGTTATTCCAGGTGCGTGCAAGGGAAAAGAGCACTGCGCTTTGTCTGGATCGCGACCGGCTGCGCGCATTGTTGGCGAGCGATGAGGCTTTAGCGGCGGAGTTGCTGCGGCGTGTGCTCGAAGTGGCGGCGGTGCGGATGCAGGCGACCGAGTCGGCGCTCGGCGAGATGATCGGCGTGAAGCCGCGGGGAGAACTGGGCACGCAGATGAATGCAGATGAACGCGGATGACAATGGTATGCGCCGGGCTCCTGCCCGGTCCCAAATCCGCGCGGAGCGCGGAGGCGGGGAAGGCGCAACTCGCCCGGCCATAGGGCGGCGCGCCCGCCGCGCGGTTGCGGGGAACGCAACTCGCTTCCCCGCTATGCGCGGGTGGCTTCCGCAATATGCGGACGGGCTTCCGCGCTACGCGCGGATTGGGGACCGGGCAGGAGCCCGGCGTATACTGTGCGGCATCACCTCGGCAGCACCCTACCTTTCCAGGCCCCACCTTCGCCCCGGTAATACGCGATGGCCGAGTGCCAGGTGGCCTTCAGGTAGTACAAGGCTACGAAGGGCAGCAGAGGAGCTTGCCAGGCGGGCACATTGTAAAAGCGCAGGGCCGGGATGTAGGTGAGCGTGAGAATCGCCCACGCGATGGTTCCTCCCGGCGGCAGCGCCAGCGGAATTAGAAACGCGAACATCAATCCGAGCGTGCAGCCGATCAGCGCGATGAAGGAGTAATGGAGCTGCGTGAATGCCGTTCGCGCGATCATTCTTTCGATTTCGCCGGCCGTGTCGTACTGCCGGATGCTGCGCGTTTCGGGGCTGAGGCTGAGATAGACTCGGCCGCCGGTGCGCTTCACCGCCTTGGCCAGCGCACAATCGTCGATGAGTTCTCCGCGGATCGCTTCCAGTCCGCCCGCCCGATCCAGAGCTTCGCGCCGGACGAGGATACAGCCTCCGGCCGCTCCGGCGGCACTCGATCGCGGATTCCGCACCAAGGCCGGCGGATAGAGCAGGAAGAAGAAGTAAACAAACGCAGGGATGAGGAGTTGCTCGGCCGGCGTCCGGCAATTCAGCGTCGCCATGTAAGAGACCAGGTCGTAACCCTGCTGCGCTCGCGCGACTAGCGATTGCAGGTTCGCGGGATCGTGGGTAATATCGGCGTCGGTGAAGAGGTAGTAGTCGGGCTTGTTCACCTCCGCGACGCGCACTGCTTCGCGCATGGCCCACAGCTTCCCGGTCCATCCGGCGGGCAGCGGACTGGCGGTGACGATGTCGGCGCCCTTGGCCAACCTTGCAGTGCCGTCCGTGCTTCCATCGTCGCAGAGAACGATGCGAAACTCGCCGGGGTAGTTTTGCGCTGCCAGCGACCCAATGGCTTTTGCCACGGTGGCGGCTTCGTTGCGCGCCGGGACAACGGCCACTACCGATGGCGCGCCCGTAAGATCCGGCGGTTGGTTCCACTTCAGAAATTCACGCCAGAAGCCGGCTCTCGCGAAGGCGAGGAACAGCCATGCCGCAACCAGCAGCAGTTGCAGCCACCAGAGCGGCATCTACTCTCCGGCGAGGATGGCGCACACCTCGTCCATTACTTTGCGGATCTCGGCCGCCTGACCTCCGAAATTGTTCACCAGAATCGAAAACGCGATCCAGCCGCCAGGCCGTTCGATGTATCCGGAGAGTGCGCTGACGTGCGCCACGCTGCCGGTTTTTGCGTGCACCCGGCCGGCGAGCGGAGTATTGACGAAGCACTTGTCGAGCGTGCCATCTTCCCCACCCACGGGCAGCAGGCTGACCCACTGGTCGCGGAGAGGCGATGCATACATGTGCCGCAGGAGCATCGTCACCGCGGCGGGTGTGACCAGATTCATGCGCGAGAGACCGGAGCCATCGTTGAGGATGACAGCGTCGGGATCGATGCCGATGTCATCGAGAAACGTCTTCATTTCTGCCGCGCCAGCTTCGCGGCTGCCGACATTGCGCAGCGCACGGCCAACTGCGCGCAATGCGAGCTCGGCATGCAGGTTCTGGCTGACCTTATCGGTAATCCGAAGATCTTCAATGAGCGGTGCGGACGTGCGAGCCGCGAGCTCGATTCCGGCGTCGGGTTGGGGTGGCGGACCTTGCGTGAGGTCCGGGAGATCTTCAGGCTCGAGGTGGCGGGCGATCGCGTCGCCCGCCACCGTGATTCCGCGATCTTCGAGCGCCTGTTTCAGTGCGAGGGCGGCAAACTCCGCGGGGTCGGCAATCCCCAGGCCGAGCTCTTCCGCTGCGCCGGCGATGGGAATTGTGCCCCAAAGTTGCAGGACGCGGCTGGTGGCGGCGCGCTCGAAGTGGATGCGGCGCGGTCCGGGCTGCGTGCGCACCTGATTCTCGATTGTGTAGTATTCCAGCGCGGGATTGAGCGTGAGCGCAGCCATGTCGCCCTCGCGCGCGCCAGGGTTGACCGTCAGCGACTGCACGTTGTCATTGATGGTCAGGGCGGAGACGGGGGCGCCGTATTCGTACTGCGGATCGTCGAGGCTCCAGCCCGGCGCGTAAGGCTCCCAAACGTACCATGTGTCGTCGCCGATGATGTTGCCATCGATGCGTGTGATGCCGCGCGCGGCGAGCTGCGCCGCGAGATCGTCGATGGCGGAAAGCGGGTCGCCGGTGAAGGGGCCGGGCTTGTAGGGAATGGGTCGCGGGGAAAGGTTCGGGTCTCCGTGGCCGATGAGATGGAGATCGCCCGCGACGCGGCCGTTGGCGTCCGGCTGCGTGGCGGCCATCACGCGAGTCAGGAAGGTGTACTCAGGGCCAAGCCGTGTAAGAGCGAGAGAGGTGGTGAAGAGCTTCGTGTTGGAAGCGGGGATGAAGTGCCGGCCCGCGTTGTGGGACACGAGCTCTCTGCCGGTGGCGAGGTCGATCGCTTCAATGCCCCAGTTGGCGCCGCGCGACGCGGCGGTGGAGGCAAGGAGTTGATCGATGCGCTCGGCGAGTGTGGACGCCGTCGCGGAGAAGGGAAGAGCGAGGGCGAGCGCCGCGGTCACCGCCCAGTCATTTTGGATTCGAGCCATATAAGGATCAGAAGCAACATTACCAGGAAGGTGCCGATAAGTGGAATCGCGATGACTACACCGACGCCGAGAAAGGTGGCGGCATAGCCGAGTGTGGCGGGCGCGAGAAGGCCGCCGAGCAGAGCGAATGAGAAGATGCCGTTGAAAAAACCGGGATGGAAATATGGAAATCGGCGGCCGATCGCTTCGGCGACCAGCGGATAAATACTGGCGTAACCAGCGCCGATAAAAAATGCGGCGGTCCCCGCGCCGAAGGAGTTGTTCGTGTAGAAGAGCAGGAAGCATCCGAAGAGGGCCGAAGCTCCACTGCCGAGCAACAGGCGGCGGTGGCTGATGCGCGGAAGAATCGCGACTGCGGCAAGGCGTCCCGCGAGCAGAAAACTCCAGTAGAGAGCCAGTATTTCCAGCGCACCGATTGGGCTAAGTCCCACGCGGCGTATCAGGAAGAGCGGCAGCCAGCCGGCGATGCTCCATTCGTTTCCGAATTGGAAAAACAGAAGCAGCGCGAAGAGGACCGCGCCGGGGCTGCGAAAATCATCCAGTGCCTGGCGGAAGGTGGGGTGCGCGGAGGCAGGCACGGCATCGAAGCGCGTTTGCAGGAATAGTCCGCCGAAGAGCGCGGGCACGACGGCCATAAAGATCAGGATGCTGGGAACAGTGTACGCGTAGAAGGTGCCGGCCACCAGCAGACTGGCGGAGAGGCATCCAAGCCCGTACCAGACGCCTCCCAGATTCATGGTTCCGGCGGCGTCGCGCTGGTAACTGGAGGAGATGGCGGAGAAGAGTGCCAGGTTCAGGAGTCCGGCGCCCGCACCGAGAGTGAGGAGTCCCGCGGTGCGCCACCAGGCTGAGGCGGGAGGGGAAACCAAGGCGAGAAAACCGAGGGAAAGCGCCGAGATGACACAGGCGACGACCAGGGTAAACGAAATCCCTCGCCGCTCCACCGTGCGTCGCGCGAACAGAGAGGCGACGCCGATGCCGGCGGCCAACGCCAGAAAGTACGTTCCGACGGCGGAGAAATCGGGCGGGTCGCGGTGGTAGCCCCAGGCGGGAAGAATGGCGCCGAGCAATGCCATCTGAAATCCGGAGAGCAGGAAACCGGAGAGTGCCTTCCCGCCTACGGACGCGCGCTGGACGGCGTTGGAGGGCGCGAAACTCATTTGTACGATTGTAACCTGTCCATTACGGGCAGCGCGCGCTGTGGAAAACCGTAGGAACGTTCTATTGAATTCTGTAGGTGGAGGGGAATTGTTGGTGCAGAATCAACATCTTACCGTTGGCACGCAGCTTGCACTACCCGCGTGTGGGTTCTTCATTTAGAGGGTTTTAGCTTTGGTGCGTTGCCTCGTCTGGGCTTTTCGCAACCCCGCCCCGGTTCCATCTGCCGGAGCGGGGTCTTTTTTTGGTAATCACGGTGAGCTGAAGCCTGCCCTGCGCTCGTTGTCGAATCATTCCGGCTTGTTACACTGAAAGTCTCGGGATGACAAGACTGTACGCGCGGTACATGGATCGCTGGGAGCGGAAGCTCGCCACCCGCGATACCAATCGGGTAGTGCGCCCGTTCGAGTGGGGGACGGACTGGCTCAACAGCATCGGCTTTCCGGAAATTCCGGCGCAGGCGAACGGCAACGCCGCAGGGTGTATTGACCGGTTCGTGGCGGAGGCGATCGCAAACTCGGACCGATTTTACCGGAACGAACCCATTTCCGACTATCGATTGAGCGACGATGGCCGGCTGACGTTCACCAGCCCGGTGCACACGCCATTTCCCGAGAACAACACCGTCCACGGCTTGTGGTTTCCGGCGGAAAAGGGTCCGCGGCGCGCGCTGGTGGTGCTGCCTCAGTGGAACAGCGATGCGGGCGGCCACGTTGGACTGGCCAAACTGCTGAATCGCTTTGGGGTGAGTGCCTTACGCATGACCATGGCGTATCATGCGGAGCGCAAACCGGCGGAACTGGAGCGCGCGGACTACCACATGTCGGCGAACATCGGCCGCACGATTCATGCGACCAGGCAATCCATTCTGGACGTGCGGGCCTGCGTCGATTGGCTGGTCGAACAGGGTTATGAGCGCATCGGGGTGCTGGGGACCAGTTTGGGGTCGTGCGTCGCGTTCATCGCGGCGGCCCATGACCCCCGGGTGAAGCTCGGCGTGTTCAATCACGTCTCAATGAACGTCGGCGACGTGGTTTGGACCGGACTTTCCACCGCGAATGTGCGGCATGGCTTTTCGGGAATCGTCGACCAGGACGAACTACGGCGCTACTGGAGCGTGATCAGCCCGGCCGCGTACCTCGACCGGATGAAGGGCCGGGATCTGAAGTCGTTGCTGGTGTGGGCGCGTCACGATAGCACGTTCCTGCCGGTGTATTCGCAGCAGGTGCTGAAGTACTTCCGCGAGTCAAACTTGCAGCACAAAGTATTCACGCTGCCGTGCGGCCATTACACCACCGGGCAGTTCCCCTTCAACCTCATCGATGGACTGGCGATGTGCCGGTTCGCCGGCCGGCATCTGTAACCGGCAAAGTCCCGCGAGTCCGGATTCCGGCGATCAATCGGTGGTGTGCACGTATGGCGGAACCACCACTCCGGGAGGCGCCTTGATCTCGGTACAGAACTAGGCGGAAACCAGAACAGTTCAGGCAGTACAAGGTGTTGACAAGTTCGAAAAACCCGTGGCAGCATAAAAGTATCACTGAAGAAGGAGGTGGTCCAGAAAACATGGATAGTTGTAGTAAAAGACCGCGAGAGGTGGCCGACTGTTAAAGTCGAGCCTCTAAAGTAGCCATCCCGCTCAGTGGCGGGATTCCGTTCCTGTGGACCGGCTGCCTCTTGCGTCAGCTAAGCCTCAGGTTTCTCGTAAACAGGCTATCGACCCCCGTGGGCCCAAGGGTTCACGGGGGTTTGTGTTGTTTGATATACTGAAAGTCTCGAAAGGATCCCCGTAACACAATGAAGGCTGGTATTCACCCCGCTTATAACGAATTGAATGTGATCTGCGCCTGCGGCCACACCTTCAAAACGCGGTCGACTCACAAGGGCGACATCCGCGTGGAAATCTGCTCTTCCTGCCACCCGTTCTTCACGGGCCGTCAGAAGCTGATCGATACCGCCGGACGCGTGGACCGCTTCGAAAAGAAGTACAAGGCTACGCGCGGCGCCAAGAAGGCACAACCCGTATCGTAGGTTTGCCGTCATGGCAGACGACAGAGAGCACGCCAAAGAATTGATTGACCGACTGCCGCCAGCGCAACTGGCGGCAGTTGTGCATTTGCTCGGGGTGATGCCGAAGGTCGATCCCGAAGGCGATATGCTCAGTCCGGCGGAGCGCGACGCTGTTTCAGAATCCGTTGAGTGGCTCAAGCAGAATGACGGTACCCCTCACGAAACCGTTCTTTCCGACCTGGGAGTGACTACGGACGATTGGGAGCGGATGTGCAGCGCGCCCGCTCAAGAGGAAGTCTTTCAGCACGATGGCTAAGGTCGCGGCGGCCGAGAGAAGACGTCCGTGCGATTGATCGCGAGACGGCGATGCCAATCTTGAATATGCTCGCTCGTTACATCGGAAGTGGAGCAGGCGATACGAAGCAACTCAAGGAAACACATCCACCTGTGATTCGCTTGCGAGCGTAAGATTATCGTGTATTTTTTCGGGATCAGGGCGACTGTTTGGAAATACTGAGCGTGCTGCACAGCAGCGAGGCGTACCGCTAGCTACTTCTTGTTCGCGGCGTCCTGCTGGGCGCGGCGGCGAGCCCTTTCGGCTTCGTGCTCTTCGCGCATCTTCTGGTAAAGAGCGCGTTGATCGGGACGGAGAACATCGTTAATACGGCGGATCTGCTCGTCATGGATCGAGTTCATCTGCGTCTTCGTCTCGGTTGCGATCTGGTCCAGGACTCCGTTCACCTGCTGTACCTGACTGTCGTCGAGATTGGCGCGCTTCTGCAGATCCGCGAGATAGTGCCTGCGCCACTCTTCCGGGCTGGGACGCCGGACCTGTGCATTGGTGACCGGGGCAGTTGCACTATTCACTATATACAGACGATACGTAAAGGCGCCCAGGACGCCACCGCTCAGGAACACGATAATCAGGGACAACAGGGCCGAAAGCTTGGACTTAGTCATGGGTGATCATCGCGCCGGAGGCTGAACATCCAGGCGGACCGGGAAGACCAGGTCCGAGGAATTCGCGTCGGCGACGGCCTCGACGTAGCTTTGCGAGTAATACGGGGTGGAGTTGGTATGCGGCAGGGACATGTACACTCCCAGCGCGATACTCAGGGCCAGAGCGGCGGTGACGAAACCGCTGGCCATACGGAAGAACGAGAACGAGAAGCTCTGCCGAGCTTCGATCCGCTGCCACAGCGCCGGCATAAAGTTGGCGCTGGCATCCCGATCCGGGCATGCGGCCTTGTAAGCCTGCAACAACGCATTCAGTTTTTCTTCATCGCTACCGCGCTGTGGAAACATACCGTACCTCTAAACCCTTTAGCGGTCAGGACGTTGCGGCCCTTGACCATCTTTCCCTGAAGCTCCGAAGGCCTTCAGCACCCGTTGCCGGGCTCTGAATAATCTGACCTTAAGAGCATTTTCGTTGACCTTGTAAATGTTTTCAAGTTCTTTTAAGGAAAGACCTTCGACTTCTTTGAGCATCAGAAGGATTCGATCCTGCTCGCTGACCGCCCCGAGAAGCGAATCTACCGCCTCCCGGACCTTCTTGTGATGCTGGTCTTCCTGTTCCGCCTTTCCGCCCGCAGCAGCGTCGGCCAACATGACCTGCTGCTCTGACAGATCGGACATACGGAATTCCTGGCGGCGCCGCTGCTTCCTCAAATAATCGAAAGCCGCGTTCACCGTCAGGCGGTACAACCAAGGCTCGAAAACCTCGGGAGTCCGCAACTGGTCGAGAGAAAAATACAGTCGCAAAAAAACTTCCTGCGCGACGTCCTCGACATCTTCCGTTCGGGCGATCAGCCTGCTGACCGTACCCAGAATTCGCTTGCGGTAGACCGTGACGATTTCGTTGAACGCGGCGGCATCTCCGCCCTGCGCCCGCTTGATCAGCTCGAAATCAACCAGCATGCCGCACCGCTGTTAGTGCCGGCATCCGCAATATATTAGCTCCGTCTGCATAGGCGTCCCGGCAAGTAGACAGGTTACAAAGCTTTAAAAGGAAACGCAAAACCGTCTTTCGGTCATTGTACGCACGAACATCCAAGAATCATTGTAGGGGGATTTCCCTCCCGTTGGCGCTTCACTTTAGGAATCAATGGCTTACATCGGCGTGGTAGCCTGAAATTATGCAGTTCTCCGACTCCGTTTTCGCCGCACGCTTCCAGATCACACGAAGGGACCTGGAAAGTTACCTCGCCGAAGCCCTATCGCAGGGCGGCGATTATGCCGATCTTTACTTCGAGTACTTGGCAACCAGCTCCATCAGTATCGACGAAGGAATTGTCAAAAGCGCGGCCCAGGGAGTGTCGATGGGAGTCGGCGTCCGGGTTATTGCCGGCGAGCGGACCGGCTACGCCTACTCGGATGACCTGTCCCCGGAGAAGATCCGCAAGGCCGCCAATGTGGCCGCCCATATCGCCTCCGGACCGTCCAAAATCGATAAATTCGACCTCAACGAAGGGCGGCGGCACAACCTCTACCCGGTCGTCACCGCGCCCACGGAAACGGCATTTGCCGATCGCGTCGACCTGGTGAAGCGCGCAGATCGTGCGGCGCGAGCTTATGACAACCGCATTTTTCAGGCGCAGGCAGTATATGCCGACAACCTGCGGCAGGTGCTGGTGGCGACCAGCGATGGCGTGCTCTCGGTAGACCGGCAGCCGCTGGCGCGCATGAGCGTCGCTGCGCTCGCGCGGGAACAGAACGGAGTTCCTCAGCGCGGACATGCCGGCGGAGGCGGACGGGTGGATCTGGACTTCTTCCTCAAGGAGAAGACGCCGGAACACTTCGCCAGGGAAGCAGCGCGCGAAGCGATTGCCATGCTGGACGCCGTGGATGCGCCGGCGGGCGAAATGACCGTTGTGCTCGGTCCCGGCTGGCCGGGGATTCTGCTTCACGAAGCCGTCGGTCATGGCCTCGAGGCGGATTTCAACCGCAAGGGCGTCTCCGCCTTCAGCGGCCGCATCGGCCAGAAGGTCGCGAGCGAGTTGTGCACCGTGATCGACGATGGCACCATCGGCAACCGGCGCGGGTCGCTCAATGTGGACGACGAAGGGCAGCCCACGCAGCGCAATGTGCTGATCGAAAACGGCGTGCTGCGCGGTTATCTGCAGGACAAGCTTTCGAGCACCCTTCTGAAATCGAACTCCACGGGAAGCGGGCGCCGTGAAAGTTATGCCCATATCCCAATGCCGCGCATGACGAATACGTTCATGCTGGCCGGTGAGAGCGCTCCCGAGGACATCATTCGCTCGGTGCCGAAGGGGCTGTACTGTGTCAGCTTCGGCGGCGGACAGGTGGATATAACCAGCGGAAATTTTGTGTTCTCGGCATCGGAGAGCTATTTCATTGAGGACGGCAAACTGACGCGGCCGGTGAAGAATGCGACCCTGATCGGCAACGGTCCGGAAGCGTTGAAATACGTGAGCATGGTCGGGAACGATCTGAAACTCGACGAGGGCGTAGGCGTCTGCGGCAAGGAAGGGCAGAGCGTGCCCGTGGGCGTAGGGATCCCGACCATCAAGATCGATCGCATGACCGTGGGAGGCACGGCTTGAACGGAAATCTGCTGGAACTGGCGGCGGGCATTGTCAAACGCGCACAGGCCGCCGGTGCTACCGACGCGGAATGCACCATCGCCGAGGGCGATGAATTCTCGGCAAACATTCGCATGCGCGAAGTGGAGAATCTGAAAGAGGCGGGGTCGCGCGGCGCGGGCTTGCGGATTTTGAAAGGCAAGCGGACGGGCTCGAGTTACACTAGCGATCTTTCCCCGGAAGGCATCGACCATTTGTTGAAATCGGCAATCGAGCTGGCGGATATCACGACAGACGATCCGGACGCCGGGTTACCGAACGCTGCGGAACTCGGGTCCATCGGCGGCGATTTGCAGCTCTACTCAGCCGATATCGAAGGGCTCGACACCGCGCTGAAAATCGATACGGCGCGCCGTGCGGAAGATGCGGCGCTTTCGGCCGATCCGCGGATTGCCAACAGCGAAGGCGCGAGCTTCGATACGCACGTCGGGCGGCACATTTTCGCGAACTCTCGCGGGTTTGCGGGCGAGTACCGGTCCAGCTACTGCGGCTTCAGTTGTGTTCCGGTGGCCAGGGACGGCGAGTCGATGGAGCGCGATTATTGGGAGAGCTCCTCGCGACGCTTCGACAAGCTGGAGTCGCCGGAATCGGTAGGGAGAAAAGCCGCGGCTCGCGCTCTGCGGAGGCTGAACGCGGTCAAGGTGGAGACGCAGCGCGTGCCCGTGGTTTTTGAGCCGCGCACGGCGCGGTCGCTGCTGGACAGCTTGTTCGAAGCGGTGCACGGCATGCTGATCTACCGCCACGAATCGTTTCTCGCCGGCAAGCTCGGAGAGAAGGTGGCGAGCGATCGGGTGACAATCGTCGACGACGCGACACTGCCCGGACTGTTCGGGAGCTCGCCCTTCGACGATGAAGGCGTACCGTCGCGGCGCACGGTGGTGATGGATCAGGGTGTGCTGAAGAGCTACCTGCTGAATACGTACGCGGCGAAGAAGCTGGGCCTGAAAACCACAGGCAACGCGTCGCGCGGGTTGAGCGGGAATGCGGGAATCGGCCACGGGAACTTCTACCTGGAGCCCGGCGTCCAAACGCCGGAGCAGATTATTGCAGCCATTCCGAACGGCTTCTACGTCACCGAGCTGATCGGGATGGGCGTCAACATTGTGACCGGCGACTATTCGCGCGGTGCGGCGGGTTTGTGGATTCGCAACGGCGAGTTGGCCTTCGCGGTTTCTGAAGTGACCATCGCGGCGAACTTGAAGGACATGCTGATGGGGATCGATGCGGTGGGCAATGACCTGGAGTTCCGCAGTTCCATCTCGGCCCCTACACTGATGATTGGAGAGATGACCGTTGGCGGAAAGTGAGACGGTAGCCGAAAAGAAGCGCTTCAGCGTCCCGCCGATGGCGATCGTCATCGGGCTGGCGCTGATCGCCGGAATTGTGGGCGTTGTCTATCTCAACCGCGCGGCGCAAGCCCCACCGCCGCAACGGCCACCCCTAACCGGTGTCGCGAAGGAATACGTACGCAAAGGCTTCTTACCGATCAGCAATGTGGCCATGCAAGCGCATGAGAGCTATCTGCATCAGCAGGTAGTGGAAATCACCGGGAACATCGCGAACACGGGGAATCGCGTCATCCAGGTGGCCGAAATTTATTGCGTCTTTTACGATGCTTACGGCCAGGTGGTCCTGCGCAGGCCCGTGCCGATCGTGAGCCGGAAGATGGGCGGGCTCGCGCCGGGCGAGACCAAGCCATTCCGTCTACCCTTCGACGACATCCCCGAGGGTTGGAATCAGGCGCTCCCGCAGATCGTGATTGCGCAGATTCAGTTTCAGTAACGGCCCGGCCTCCTAGCCGCTGCAAATCCGCGGGAGGCGCGGCCCTACCGTTTCCGGCGGAAGAGTCCAACGGCGATCAACGCGCCGCCGAAAAGTGCCAGCGTGCCGGGCTCCGGAGTCTCCTCAAACGAGATGATCGGGTTTTCGCCCGTGAAGCCTGTATTGCGGAAAGTGCCCAGACCACCGGCGCCCGCATCCGCATATTCGGCCGACCAGGTGGTATTCCTATACTCGTTATCGGGCTGCGGGTTCGACCCTACCGAAGGCGGATCGGACGTAACGCCGAAGTTCAAGCTGTCGTATGGTCCGGCGACTCCGGTCGGATGGTATCCGTAGTCCGTAGTGTCCAGGGCCAGTCCGTAGATGAACTCGCCGGGCACTGTTATACCGGTCAGGTCGAAGCTTACCGTAAACGCGATGCCGTGATAGCAAGCCGTGCCGGAGCGCCATGAGTCATCGGGGCACGTAGCGGTCATTTCAGGGCGAAATGGCGCAAATGCATTGGTGGTGACGCTTGCGATCAGGGAGCCTACCGCGTCCATCGCCGCCACCTGGTAGAGATTCAGCGTCAACGGGACGTAATATCCGGGCGCGCCATTCACGGTCGTCCCGACTCCCACCCAGTTCGATTGCTTGGCCCAATCGCTCATGAGAACGGTGGCGTCAATGAGATGATGCGGTCCACTTCCAGTGGAAGCGCCGATGAGGGCGCCCAGTTCGCTGGTGCTGGTAGCTTCAAAAGCTTCCGACGGCACATTCGGCGGGATGGCGCCCGGGAGCGTGCTGTACAGGATGTTGTCGGCGGCGCCGACAAACGGCAGTAGACAAAGAAGAAGCGCGTATTTCACCGATATCCTCCGGAAACAGGTGCGTTCGTAGATATTACGTATAACAAGGTATTATTGTCTTAAATACAGAAATCACGCCGCAAGGAGGATACGTACCAGTACGGACTAGGCTGATAGTCTGCACCTTTTACCGCTCCCTTACTTACGGTACGGCTCCGTAAGTGGTTGATGCTGCTAACGGAGCCGCGAGCGTGAGGGCTGTGAAAAAATCCGGCTGTGATTCTCGTCGCACCGCGTTCGCCTTTCGATGCACCTTTTACCGCTTCCGACGGTCGCGGCTCGGTTAGCAGCATCAACTACATACGGAGCCGTGACCGTGAGGGAGCGGTAAATGGTGCCGGGGATCGGAGTGCGTTTGAATGCGAGAAAAAGCAATTCGATATTTTTCACAAGCCCGTGAGGGAGCGGTAAAAGGTGCATCGAAAGCCGGATGCAGTGCGACGAGAACGACAGCCCGGATTCTTTCACAATTCCGTAAAGGCTTTCCGGCCACTCGCGTGCTAAAGACTCTACGATGCGCCTGGGAGCTGTGTCTTTTTTTCTCGCCGCCCTCTGCAGCGCTCAAACCACGCCCGATAAGCCGCCCGAGACGACGTTTCGCGTAGGCACGGACTTGGTTCTGCTGAACGTTTCGGTATTCGATGCGGCCGGCAAAATCCTCAAAGGACTGCCTCAAAGCGCATTTACCGTTTACGAGAACAACGTCAAGCAGGACATCACCGTGTTTCGCCAGGAGGACGTCCCGGTTTCCCTTGGACTCTTGATCGACAACAGCGCAAGCATGGCAAACAAGAAGGATCGCGTGGTGTCCGCGTCCATCGCCATGGTGAAGGCGTCGAATCCGGATGATGAAGTATTCGTCATAAAATTCAGCGAAAACGCCGATGTGGTGCAGGACTTCACCAACGACATCGCCACTCTCGAAAAGACGCTGAACACCAGCAAGACGCAGGGCGAGACTGCCATGCGCGACGCCGTGCTGCTCGCCATCGATCACCTCCGCGCCAAAGCAAAACGCGACAAACGCGTTTTGGTGATTATCACCGATGGTGAGGACAACAGCAGCGTCTCCACGCAGCAGCGCGTTGTGGAAGCGGCTCATCAGAGCAACGTGATCGTATATGCGATCGCGCTGCTCGGCGAGGAACAGCCGGCCTCCGCCGCCCGTGCGCGGTCGCAACTCGATGCGCTGACGGTCGCGACGGGAGGACGCTCCTGGTACCCGGCGAACGTGGGCGACATCGCCGGAATCACGCCGGAAATCGCACACGAAATTCGCAACCAATACGTTCTCGGCTATACGCCGGCGGATCTGACGAAAGACGGCAAATTCCGCACAATCCGGGTGGAAGTGAACGTGCCCGGTGCAACCGTAAGAACCCGGTCAGGCTATTATGCGCGCCCTTAATGCAAGCAAATTTGGAGAGGAGTCAATAGCATGAAAGCACAGTTATTTGTAATTACGATGGCGGTCACCGCCGGCATGGCGATCGCGCAAACGACGCCCGCGCAGACGCCACCCACGCAAACGACACCTACGCAAACGACGCCCGCCGCCCCGCAGACGGAAACCGCCCAGCCCACCCAGATGAAAACCAGCTCGTTCCGGGGTGTGCTCGTGGATCTTTCGTGCGGCCCTGCCGCTACCACGTCCGCGTCCACGGCCAGCGCTGCGTCGGCCAACGCTACACCGGCCGATAATTCGGCGAATCGTTCAACCACGGACTCCGCTGCGAGCTGTCCCGTCACCGCGAATAGCAGTCAGATCGGCATGAAGCTCGATGACGGACGCACGGTGCGCTTCGATCTCGTCGGACAGCAGCGCGCGCAGGATGCGCTGAAAAACGAGAAGCACTGGAGCAAGGATCTGGCGGCAGGCAAGCCGATCCACGCGAAAGTGATCGGAGTCATGAGCGGCGAGAAGTTGATCGTGTCATCGATTCATTGAGACCGATACTGAGCGGAACTCGCCTGGCCGCGCAAGCGCCGTCACGTGTTTACTTCGAGTAGCGCCCAGTTGCCTTTTTCGTGGACCTGGGCCGGGGGCAGCGCCTCCCTCACCCGGTCCACTTCGTGCAGCTCGAAGCCGCTCGCCAGCAGCACACCATTCGCGCGCAAGACCCGCAGCAGATCCGGCGCGAGCGCAATAATCGCCTCGGGGCTGATGTTGGCGACCACGATATCGGCAACCCCGGAAGCTACGGCGCTCACGGATCCCACAAATCCGTTGCCCGCAATTTCGACCGCGACGGGATCGACGTCGCACGCATAAACCGGCGAAGCGCCGAGCAGCGCCGCCGCATGCGAAAGAATGCCCGAGCCCGTGCCGACGTCGAGCACCGCCGTCCCCGGGCGTACCTGCCGCTCCAGAGCTTCGATGCACAGCCTGGTAGTTTCGTGGACGCCTGTTCCAAACGCCATCCCGGGATTCACCACGACGCGGAACCTGCCGGCAGGCGCTGCATCGTCTCGCCACTCGGGAACCAGGAAGAAGCGCTCGCCCACCTCCATGGGCTGCAGCAGGTCGCGCGCGGATTGTACCCAATCCCGGTCTTCCTCCTCCCGCATTCGGGAGCCGGGATACATGCCCTGGAGCGCGGGCCGCCGCGCGGGATCGTCGAAGAACGCGCGCACACGCGTTTCACTGAGCTCGGCGATGCCTGCCGACCCCTGTTCCCACAGTTCGGCGATGAGGACGTCGCGCTCTTCGGGCGTGCAGTCTATTTCGAGAGAGTACATGTTATTTCAAGTGGCGATAAACCAGCGCGACCGGCAGCCCCACCACGTTGAAGTAGCAGCCATCGATCTTCTCTATAAATTTCGAAGCCAGTCCCTGGATCGCGTACGCCCCGGCTTTGTCCATGGGCTCGCCAGAATCGACGTAGTCCTCGATCTCCCGGTCGGTCATCGGCACGAACCAGACTTGCGTCACCGCCCAATCGGTAACTACGTCGATGCCGCGCTTGACGCAAACACCGGTGAGGACCTCATGCCGCCGCCCGCTGAGCAAGTGCAGCATGCGGCGCGCGTCCTCCGCATCCGCAGGCTTTCCGAGCATTTCGCCGCCCACCACGACGGTGGTGTCCGCGCCGAGGACGGCGTCTTCCGGAGGCGCTGAAATCGCGAGCGCCTTCATCTCGGCCAGACGCTGCACGTACTTCTCGGGCGCCTCGCCATGCAGGGGCGTCTCATCCACGGCGGCCGCCTGAACGCGAAAGGGAATGCCGGCCTGTCTGAGAATTTCAGCCCTGCGCGGAGATTGCGAAGCGAGCACCAGCACCATACCAGTGTAGAATGATGCCGGAATGGCAAATCTGTCGAAGGCGCTTCAGGTATCTCCCGGCACACATTTCAAAATTGCGGATGTGGACCCGGAAGAGACCCACGGATATAAGAAAAACGATGCGGCGGACCTTTTGCAGAAAAATCTGAAGGATCTCGCCGTACAGCAGTATCTGCTCTATGCCGAGCAGCACCGGGCGTTGCTCGTGGTGCTGCAAGGCATTGATGCCGCGGGCAAAGACGGCACCATCAAGCACGTCATGACGGGCATGAATCCGCAGGGCGTGCATGTGACGCCGTTCAAAGTGCCGGAGGGTCCGGAGAGGCGTCACGATTATCTCTGGCGCGTGCATAATGCGGTGCCGGAATACGGCATGATCGGCATCTTCAACAGGTCGCATTACGAGGATGTGCTGATCGCGCGCGTGCATGACCTGGTCCCCAAAGCGGAATGGAGCAAGCGGTATCAGCAGATCAATGACTTTGAACGGATGCTGAGCGAAAACCGCGTTCGGATTGTGAAATTCATGCTCTACATCAGCAAAGAGGAACAGGCCAAACGCTTTCAGGCCCGGCTGGACGATAAAACCAAGGAGTGGAAATTCTCGCAAGCCGACCTGAAGGAGCGCGAGTACTGGGACCAATACATCGCGGCTTATGAGGAAGCGCTGCGCCGCTGCAGCACGGCGGATGCGCCATGGTACGTGATTCCGTCGAATAAGAAGTGGTTCCGCAACCTGGCGGTTTCAGAGATCGTGCTGCGGACGCTGGAAAGCATGAAGCTGAAGTACCCCAAGCCCGCGGAGGACCTGTCGCAGATTCGTTTCGAGTAGCAGGAGGTGTTATGAAAACCGTGTTGCTTTTCGCGTTCGCCGCCGCGGCGTTCGCTCAGAACCAGGCGATGGATATTCTCCACCGCACTGCCGATACCTACAAAAAGCTCGGCCGGAGCGAAGTCCCCGTCACCGTGCAGACGCTGCAGAACGGCGGCGCCAAAGTATCTGAGCGCTCCGTTGCGAAGCCGCTCGCCTTCGACCAGATTGATCAGCATGTCACGCGCGCCACCATCGCCCGCGAAGAACGCTACATGGAGAATGGCAAACCGGTGGGTATCGTGATCGTTCAGGTGACGCGCGACGAGTGGCCGAAGGGCACGCTCCCCGGCGTTCAGTTCGCCATGTATCGCATCGACAAGGCGACAAATCGCGTCTACAAGGTGAGCACCTACGCCAACGACACGACCGAGATTGCCTTTTACGGCAAGGCGCCTTCCGGCGTCACGCAGGCGGACGAACCGGTCAGCCTCGTCGGTATGGAAGCGCCCGATTTTACGCTCGCCGATCCTTCGGGCAAGCCGGTGCATCTCCGTGACCTCCGCGGCAAAGTTGTGGTGGTCGATTTCTGGGCGACGTGGTGCGGTCCCTGCCGCGCGCTGATGCCGTCGATTCAGAAGATGCACGAGGAGCTGGCGTCCAAAGGTCTCGTCGTGCTGGGACTCGATGTCGGCGAAGATGCCGCCAAGGTGGAGAAGTTCGCCGCCGCGCAGCATTACACATTTCGTCTGCTGCTCGATGCCGAACCCGAAGTGACTGCCCGTTATTTCGTGCAGGCGTACCCGACCACCTTCGTGATCGGCCGCGATGGCCGGATAGCCTTGCACGACCTCGGCGGCAAACCGGACGAATTGAAATCCGCCGTTCTCAAAGCGTTGGATCGCTCTTCCGATTAGCTATTGCTTATCGAAGACGATCTTCATTTTTTCGTTAGTGGCTGACGCGCCGCCGATCTCGGTCAGAGTTTTGCCGTCGGCGGAGACAGTGTCGGAATACTTGTAGAAAGGCTTGCCGTCTTTCTTGATCACCAGGTCCATGGCGCGATCGGCGGACTTGGCCAGCGAGAGTGTCCAGCCCGGGCCCACCTCGGGTCCGGAGCACGGATAGTCCTTGCCGTCCACTTTCGTATCGCACTGCATTTTCATGTCGACCATCTTGAAGGTGAGAGCGTTCGCGCCGCTCGGCACAAACTCGAAGACGCTCGGAGCGCCGACGTTCACCTTTGCGGTTTTCCAGGTTCCTGGCAGTCCCGGGCCTCCGGAAACGCGTTGAAACACCGTCGTGTCATCGAACTTGTCGCCATTCGGTTTCGTGCCTTTGCTTTCGACGGTGAGCGTTTTGCCGTCCGCCAAAAGTTTCAAAGTATCTGACGCGAGCGGCTTTCCGTTCAGCGTCCAATCGGTCTGCCAGGTGTTTGCATCGACGGCCTTCCATGCGGCGACATCGCCGAACGGGTCGGGATATTGCTTCCCGTCCATCTTGAATTTGAAGCTCTGGCCGTCGAGTGTTGCTTCCATTTCGCCACCGGCGAGTTGTTTGTATGTGATCGTGGTCCCGGTGAGATTGCTTTTCGCCGGATTCATTTTCCAGGTGCCGGCGAATGGACTATCGGCAGCCACAAGGGCAGCCGAAAAAAATACCCCGAGGAGAATTACACGCGTCGTTGGCATTGAGGTCACCCCTTTCGTCTCGGAATTATACCCGACGGGGGGCAGGATTTATAGGGTGCAGATGAACTGCTCCGTCGCGCTTTGACGGTCGCTGCTCCGCCGCGCTTCCTCACGGGATTGTGAAGAAATCCGGCTGTGCTTCTCGTCGCGCTCCATTCGCCCTTCGATACACCGTTTACCGCTCCCTCACGGGGTTGTGAGAAAATCCGGCTGCCGTTCTCGTCGCACTCAATTCGCCTTTTGATGCACCTTTTACCGCTTCCTCACGGTCGCGGCTCCGTTAGCAGAATCAACTACATACGGAGCCGTGACCGTAAGGGAGCGGTAAACGGTGCCGGGGATATGCCCTAGAAGTATAGTTTCGCCGAAAGCTGAACTTTCCTCGATCCGCTCGCGACTGAATTGAAGATTCGCCCGAACGTCGCGCTCGTGATATCGGTCGTCGGACCATTGAACATTACCGAGTTCGTGAGGTTTGTGGCGTCGGCGCGGATTTCTACGCGGAAGCGCTCCGTGAACGCCACCCGCTTCATCAGGGACGCGTCGAGCTCGAAGTAATGCGGTCCCAGGAATGCGTTGCGGCCGGTGTTGCCGAATTGTCCGGCTCCTGGCGCCGAGAACTGGGCTCGCTGGCTGCTGTTGAAATACCAGATCAGCCCGGTGCCGGGGTCGAGGAATGGCGTGCCTTCGCCGGTAGAGCAGCCGTTGCAATTTGCCGTGCTCTGCACCACGTTGCTGATGGTGTTGGTCCCGGCGAAGACGGTGAACGGGCGTCCGCTGGTGATGCGGCCGAGTCCGGTCACTTCCCAGCCGCCCGCGACCGCGTTGGCCAGCCGGCCGCCATGATTCATCCAGCGCTTGTCGCGGCCGAACGGCAGTTCCGCCACCAGATTCCCTTGCAGGGCATGGCGCCGGTCGAAATCGCTGGATGCGTAGTTCAGCTTGCGATTGTTGATGTCGAAGGGCGTGTCCGCGGCCGTCGAGGCACTGCCCGTGCCGACGACCGTCAGCGTCGGATCGAACGAGCGTGTATCCAGCGAGTGCGACCACGTGTATGCGACATCGAACATGATCCCGTTGCTGAAGCGGCGCTCCACCTGCACTTGCAGTGCGTTGTACGTGGAGAAATCGTTCGAATCCAGCACGTTTAATCCGCCGCTGTATTGCGGGTACGGGATGAAGAAGAACGGCTGGCCGGCCGAGAGCGCGGTGACCGATTGTCCGTTCTGCAGGCGCGTGGCGATGGCCGTCGCCAGGCCGGCCACGGAGTTCAGATTCAACTGAGATGCGTAGAGGCGGCGCACCATCTGCGATCCGTTTTCACCGGCGTTCAGGCGCGTATCCGCCTTCAGCAGGTTGTCCATGAGAGCCGAATCTCCGCCCGCTTTCACAGTGTTGAATGCGTCCAGAAATCCGTTGTTGAAAATCTGATCCTGGTTGACGTTGTAGGCGCCCAGCAGGTGATATGCGCGGCGTCCGATATAGGTGGCCTGAAACACTGTGCTGCGTGCGATCTGCCGCTGGAAATCGAGGCTCCATTCGTGTGTTTCGGGCGTTTTCAGGTTCGGGTCGATGACTGTGTTCGACGCGGAAGAGAACGCCGCCGGCTGCGTGAGCGTCGAAGGGTTCGATGGCGGCACCAGCGCAGGCAGGTTGGCCAGACGTCCGCCGTTCTGTCCGAAATCGGTGTTGATCACCGCCGCCGCGCCGCCCGGCAGGTTCGGCAGAATAGTCGAGGCGATCACAAAGGTGTTGATGCGGTCATAGGCGATGCGATAGTTGCCGCGGATGGACGTTTTATCCGTACCGAACGGGTCCCACGCGAAACCGATCGACGGTCCGAGGTTGCCGAACTGATTCTTGAATAGGTCGCCAGGCGCCCATTTGATGGTGTTGCTGGCGGGGGCGCCGGCGACGATCGGCTGGCTCGGCACGGTGATGTTATTTCCCGGCGTGGTGGGGGACAGGCGAAGCTCCCAACGCAGGCCGATGTCGATCGTCAGGTTCCGTCGAGCCTTCCAGGTGTCCTGAGCGTAGAATTCGTATTCGGGGTAGCGCGTGTCGAAGTTGAAGAAGCCCTTGCCGAAGGTGCCGTTCTGATTGACGAAGCCCTGATCGATCTGCCCGACGCGGCCCAGCAGAAAGTTGATGTCCGACTGAAAGGCGGGCCGGTCGAAGGCGGTGTTGAGGTCCGTGGGAATGCCGAACGTCGTCGGGTCTACCGTATTGACCGACGTCGAAAAGTTGAGTTCCTCCGCCGCGTTGAGTCCGGCGACCGAGCCTCTCTGGTCCACCTCCCGCACACGCCGCAGATTGAATCCGACCTTGAACGTGTGCGCGCCGCGCATGTAAGCCAGGTTGTCCACGAACTGCCAGGTGCTGACCTCGCGCTGGTTTCCGAAGTAATACTGCCACGTGGTGTCCACGGGCGCCGTCGAGATGGAGACGTGGTCGAGCGACGACGGCTGTTGGAATAGCGCGCCGAAATTGTTGTTGCCGATTACGAATTCGTTGGTGACATGAGCGCTCGGCGTATAACGCCAGTTGAAGGCGATGTTGCGCGGCTCGCGCACCGTATTGACCTGGCACACGCCGCCGGGGAAGATCGGCTGGCCGCCGTTGACGATGTCGCAGTTGCTATCGTCGCTGCCCCACGCGAAGCGGCCGTACAGCGTGTTTTTCGAGTTAATGATCTGGTCGACCTTGATGGTTTGGTCGTGCTGCCGTTCCATGGCAAGCGCGCTGAAAGTGTAGCCGGCCGTATTCAGGCCGTCGCCGCTGGAGAAGGCGTAGTTGTTGGGCAGCGGCTCATTTTTCACTTCCGTTTGAATTTGCGGATCGAGGCCGATATGCTGCGGATCGTTCTGCGCAACATTGTACGTGCCGATGTTCAGGCCGGGCAGCGGATTGCCGCTGGCGTCGACGGACGCGTTGGCATTGCCGGCCGGCAGGTCGCGTCCGCCCTTCACATATCGCAGGATGCCCTGGCGGGCTGTAGGTGTGAACACGGTGCGGGTCACCAGGCTGCTGGTGCGCGCGCGCAGCGCCTGCACTTCGGCGAAGAAAAACGTGCGGTTCTTTTTGATAGGTCCACCAATTCCGCCGCCAAAAATATTCTGTTGAAGCTGCGCCTTGCCGAGGTTTTGCAGATTGTTCTGCCACTCGTTCGCGTTGAGCCGCGGAGTGCGATAGAACCAGAATCCATCGCCGTGGATCTCGTTGGTCCCCGAGCGTGTGACCATGGCGACCTGGCCGCCGCTGTTCCGGCCGTATTCGGCGGTGTTGTTGCCCGTGAGGACGCGGAACTCGTCGAGCATGTCGGGATTCGGGCGGAAACTCGTGGTGTTGCTCCCGCCCTGGCTGGAATCATTAATATCGATGCCGTCGAGCGTGTAGTTCCAGGAGCGGTCGCGCGCGCCGTTGACGTAGATACCGCCGCCTGTTGGCGCGCCCGAAACTACGCCGGGCTGGATCAACACCAGGTCAAGCGGGTTGCGGCCGCGCGAGCCGACGATCGGCAAATCGGCAACCGCGCGTTCCGGAAGCAGGTTGCCGAGATTGCCCGACGTGCTGGTCTGGACCGTTTCGGCGGAGGCTGAGACATTCACGGTATCGGTGACCGCGCCGACTTCAAGCTTTACATTGATCGTGGCGGGCTGGCCGATGGTAACAACGTTGTTGCGGCTTGCGAAGGCGCGGAAGCCGGTAGCGGTGACGTCCAGCTCGTATGTGCCTGGCTGCACCGCTTCAAAGGTGAAGGTACCGGCAGCCGAAGATTTGGTTTCGAAGCTGACGTCAGTGCCTTGGTTGACGAGTTTGACAGTTGCGTCGGGGACGGCGGCTCCGGAGGGATCGGAGACGGTGCCGAGAACGCGCGAAGTCGTGCCCTGGCCGAAAGCGGAGGCGCACAGGAACACGGATAGCGAAAGCAAGACCCAGTTACGAAGCATGGCCGCAGTATATCATCGTCATATAATAGGGAAGAACCCTATGCCAATTTACGAATACCGTTGCGACGATTGCGGAACCAAGTTCGAGAAACTGGTGCGGCGCGCTGCCGATACCGCGGAATTGGAATGCCCGTCCTGCAATCAAAAGCATCTGACGCAAGAGCTATCCACCTTCGCGGCTCACGCCAACGGAGGATCGAAGAGCGAAGCCATGCCGTCGTGTCCCAGCGGAAGGTGCAGCAACCCGGGCATGTGCGGCATGAACTAGGGTCGGGCCGCGCGGCGCGCGACTTCGACGAGGATATCGTTATTGGTGTTCATTCGCAGCAAGATTCGCTACGAAGCTCTTATCGATCGGCCAATAGCCGTACACCCTGTTCCCCTGCGAGCGAAAGGATCCCGAGGTTAGCACTCCGCTGAAATCGGCCGGGTTGGGGTGTTGATGCTCGGCTTCGATCATCCTCTTCAACAGACCGGTGATTTTTGTCAATTGCAGGGACATCGCGATCGCGTCCTGCTCGCTCCGGCAGACCACATCGAGTTTGGCGGCCAACCCTTTTCCTTCCGGCTGAAACGCCAGAAGAATCGTGTCCGCGCTATCGACGGTGTGCGCGAACGGCAATGTTCCATCCGGCAGGTTCTCTCCGGACTTGAGCGCCGATGGCGGAATCTGCAGCCAGACCGGCGCCTGTTGGTCCGCGCTGATGGTCCGTTCGGGACCGGAGGCCTTCATGCGCAGGGCTGCTCCGTCATCCGGGCTGACAGCCAGCGCCATCACTCCGCTTTGGAGTTTGAAGAATGAGATCTTACGGTCGGGCGTGCTGCCTTGCATTTTGCAGAGTCCGTCCGCGCATCCGCCGCCTTGCGCCCGGGCGTAGGCTTCGAGGCTGTTCCAATCGAAGCGGCCTTTCAGCAGCATGTACTTGCCGCTCGCTCCGAAGGCCGCCAACGCCAGATCCAAATCCTGCTTATAGTTGAACTTCGTCTTTTGGACGAACGCCTGATACTCGGGGTCTTCTCCGACGCCTGCGCCGCCGAGGAGGTTCAGAATTCCGGCGTTGCGCAAAGCAGCGAAGTCGACGGAGAGGACAAGAGCGCCGCCCGCCGGCAATCGCCGCAGCAGGGCGCCCGGACTCGCCTGCCGGATTGAAAACGTTACCCAGGCCGCGATGACGCAGGCGCCGAAGCCGGCTAGTATCACCAGCACCTTGCGCAAATTTACGGTCACGAAGGCAGTATCACACAGCCAGCGCGGCTTCGGCCATCCGCGTCTGCTTCCACAGCTTGATGTAAGGCTGCAGATCGCTCATCATCTGCCGGAAGCCGGCCAGCGTCAGCGATTGCGCGCCGTCGCTGACGGCCTTTTCGGGGCACGGATGCACCTCCACGATGATTCCATCGGCCCCCACCGCGACTCCGGCCTTCGCCAGCGGCGGAACCAGGCTGCGCTTGCCGGTAGCATGGCTCGGATCGAGAATTACGGGCAGATGCGTGAGTTCGTTCAGCACCGGCACCGCGGCAATGTCGCAGGTGTTGCGTGTCGCTGTTTCAAATGTGCGGATCCCGCGTTCACACAGCAGCACGTTGGGGTTGCCATGCGCCACTACGTATTCGGCGCTCATCAGCAGTTCCTTGATGGTCGAACTCATGCCGCGTTTGAGCAGCACCGGGCGTCCGCAGGAGCCCAGCGATTTGAGCAGCGCGAAATTTTGCATGTTGCGCGCACCCACTTGCATGCAGTCGGCATACTCGGCCACGAGTTCCACGTCGCGGTCGCTCATGATTTCGGTAATGATCGCCAGGCCGGTAGCTTCCTTCGCCTTGCGCAGGAGTTTCAGCCCCTCGCGCTCCATGCCCTGGAAATCGTATGGCGACGTGCGGGGCTTGAATGCTCCTCCGCGAAGCACTTTTGCGCCTGCCGCGGCGACGGCCTCAGCCGTCTCCATAATCTGGGCTTCGCTTTCCACCGAGCAGGGGCCCGCCATCACCACAAACTCATCGCCGCCGACCTCCAGACCGTTGACTTTGATGGCCGAGTGGTCCGGCTTGAACTCGCGGCTGACGAATTTGTAGGGCGCCGAGATGCGGACCGCGCTTTCCACGCCGGGCGTCGCTTCGAGCGACTCCAGGCACGCCGTGACGTCGCCGACTCCGACGACTCCGATAACGACGCGCGCTTCTCCTTCAATCGAGTGGACCTTGTACCCGAACTCGCGGATGCGCTCGCAAACGTGGTCGATTTCCGCCCGGGTGGCATGAGGACGCATGGAAATAATCATAAACGTCCAGTATACACTGCTGGCTCTGGCAGAGTCCAGCTATGTGCTTTTAAATTATGCAGTTGATAGCAGCACTACGCAGTTGTGTACATCAGCTCAGTGAGTAACCTCTATAGGCGTAGAACGCGGACCCTCGCGGCCGGAGGCGTCCACAGCGGAAACGGCATAATGGAACGTCTTGCCGGGTTGCGCCGTGCGATCTGAATACGTGGGGATACCCCCCGTTTCACCGATCCTCGTGAATTCGGAATTGGCTTCGTTCCGATAAATTCGGTAAGCGGTAATGTCGGGACCCGCCGTGTCCCAGGTGAGCTCGACGGAGTTCGCGGCGTTCACGACGTGCAGACCCGTCACTGCGGGCGGGGGTGGCGGTTCCGGCGTGATGTGCGCGGCGCCGGAAAGGTCGCTCTCGGCGAAGCGACCCTCGGAGATGGGTTGTAGCGATTGCACGACGTACGAGTAGGGTGTGCCGAGAACGGTCCCGGTATCCAGGTACTCGGGCGTGGTCAGGTCAGGCGCAACGACGGCGTACGGATCGTCGTTCGCCCGGCGCAGGAGGCGGAAGTGCGGTCCTGCCGCTCTCCACGTGAGGCGAACTCCGCCATTGGCGGGAACGGCGACCAGCCCGGTCGGCGCCGGCAGCGGCGGCACAACCGGCAGTGTCACAGCGGGCGACCAATCGCCGGCCTTTCCGTTCGCGCCGAGGGCTCGTGCGGAAATGGCGGCTTCCTCGCCGGTGAAAGGGGCGGACGGAATTTCGTAGCTCGCCAGCGTTCCGGGTTTCAGTTCGCGCGCAGGTTGTTGCGTCGCTCCGGCCTTCAATTCCACCCTCAGCGGCTCGCGAATCGGGTTGTTTTCAGTCGTGCGAGCCGGAACTGTGAAGTGCACGAAGATGGTCCCGCCTCGCTGTAGCGCTGCGACGTCCGCGACCCGCATAGGAATGTTGGCAAGTGGCGCAATCGGGCCGCTCACGTAGCCGCAGCCGCACATCAGCGCCGCTGCTGCCGCGATGGCGGCGGGGAGCTTTTGCATGAAACCACAGTGTAGCGGAATCGCGTATAATCGCGCCAAAGGAGTGCGCGCCATGAGTGACGATTTGCAGCGTCTGCAAGGTGTGTGGACGGTGAGTTCTCTGGAGATGGATGCGCGGAAGGTCCCCGAAGCGATGCTCGCCGAAGCACGCATCGAAGTGAGCGGCGACCGCTTCAGCAGCACCGGAATGGGAGCGGCCTATGAAGGCACGCTGCACCTGAAGCCCGAAGCGAAGCCACGGCAGCTCGATATGGTGTTCACGTCGGGTCCGGAGAAAGGCAACACGAACCTCTGCATTTACGATCTGAAAGGCGAGGTCTGGAAACTGTGCATCGCTACGCGCGGTTCGGAGCGGCCGGCGAAGTTTGCCGCGCCGGTCGGGTCGGGAATCGCGGTGGAGACGCTACGGCGAGCCGCGGCCGGTCAGGCTGCAACTCCGGCGGCGAAAGCGGCCGCGGCAGACGGGAGCAGAGGAGGCGGTTCTGCGACGGAGATCGAGGGCGATTGGGCGATGGTGTCCCTGGTGCAGGATGGCAAGCCGCTAGACCCTTCCATGGTGAAATGGGTCAGTCGTACGATGCATCGTTCGCGGGCCACGGTCACGGCGGGTCCGAACACGATGCTGAATGCGGAGTTCACCTGCGATCCCGCCGCGAACCCGAAGACGATCGACTACACGTTGCTCGCCGGCGCAAACAAGGGACAGAAACAACTCGGCATCTATGAATTAGATGGCGATGTGCTCAGTATCTGCATGGCTGCGCCGGGTAAAGCCCGGCCAACGGAGTACAGCTCTTCAAACGGCGATGGCGCCACTTACTCCGTCTGGCGGCGTAAGTGACGCCATCTCCTGACCGGTCGTTACCTTCTCCAATAGCCGCGATAGTAACGGTTTCCGTAATACCTCGGAGCGACCCAGTAGCTTCGCGCGTATGGACGTCGTGCCCAGTAGCCCGTGTGCCACGCCCAGCGGGGTCCCGACGGATACCAGTAGCCGCCGATCCAACTGTAGCCGGGGCCAGGCATAGGCGGAACGTAGGCAGGCGCATATGCCGGCGCGGCATAGATGGGTGCGGGCGGTGCGACGTATACCGGCACCGGAGCCGGGGCGTATCCAAAACCAAATCCAATGGACCAGCGAGGGCCGGCGATCAGACTGCTGCCGGCAAGTAACAGAATTGCGAAGAGTTTGCCTCTCATGACCATTTCCTCCGCCCTCCCTCATTGCATACCGCTTGCCAGACTGTAAGTGCTTGTAAATAAAGTGAGATGCCCGGCGGCTCAGTGGCCGTCCAGCACCGCCCTGGTGGATTTCCACCGGGGAATAAATCAGCCGTTGTTCTCGTCGGTCGCCTTTCGAAGCACCCTTTACAAAAAAATCCAGCCGTTGTTCTCGTCGCACTCCATCCGCCTTTCGATAAACCTTTTACCGCTTCGTTACGGTCGCGGCTCCGTTAGCAGAATCAACTAGATACGGAGCCGTGACCGTGAGGGAGCGGTAAAAGGTGCCGGCGATTCGGGTGCGTTTGAATGCGGCAAGAAAGCAATTCGATATTTTTCACAATCCGTCACGGTCGCGGCTCCGGCAAAAGGCGCCGGGAATTCGAGTGCGTCTGAGGACGTCAAGAAAGCAATTCGATATTTTTTTCTCAACCCGTGAGGGAGCGGCAAGCGGTGCCGGGAATTGGAGTGCGTTTCAATCACTTCAGCGACTGGCTGACTTTCGCCCGATACTCGCGCGCCTTCTCCAGAATCTGCGGCGCGTTGAGCGTGAGAATCTGCCCGTCGCGCACCACCGGTTTCCCGTTCACCATCACATCGCGGACATCGTCTGCCTTCAGCGCATAGACCATCTGCGACACCGCGTCGTAAAGCGGCACGGCGTTGGGGCGGTCGATGCGCACCGTGATCAGGTCGGCGAGTTTGCCGGTCTCAACCGAACCGAGATCCTTCTCCATTCCGATCACGCGAGCGCCGCCGATGGTTGCCATCTCGAGCGCCGTCGTTGCCGGCAGGACCGTCGGATTCATGGTGGTCACCTTCTGCAACTTGGCCGCGAGATCCATCTCCTCGAACATGTTGAAGTCGTTGTTGCTGCCGGCGGGACCGTCAGGGCCAAGACCGACGTGAATGCCCATCGCCAGCATCTTCACAATCGGAGCCACGCCGCTGGCGAGTTTCATGTTGCTCGACGGGCAGTGCGCCACTCCCACGTTCCGCGCTTTCAGAATCGCCAGGTCGGCATCGCTGGTCCACACGCAGTGCGCCGCGATGGTACGACCCGTAAGCACCCCGAGATCGTCGAGAATCTTCGTGGGACTTTTGTGACGCTGCGCCATGGCGTCGTCATTTTCTTTCTTCGTTTCGGAGAGGTGAATCACGAGCGGCGCATTGTATTTGTTAGCGAGCGCGCGCGAGGCCTTCAGCGTTTCGTCGGAATTGGTGTAGAGCGCGTGCGGCGCCACCGCCGCCGTCACCAGGGGATCGCCCTTGAAACGGATCAGGTAGCGCTCCGTGAAGGCAAGGGCGGCAGCGGGCGTTTTGTTATCGGCGACCGGGAAGCCGATCACCGTTTCGCCGAGCACTCCGCGCATCCCGGCTTCTTTGGCGACTTCCGCCACCACGTCTTCGAAGTAGTACATGTCGGTGAACGTGGTCGTGCCACCGAGCAGCATTTCCAGGCAGCCCAGGCGCGTGCCCCAGCGGACGAAATCGGGTGAGACGTTCTTGGCTTCCGCGGGGAAGATGTAGTGCTCCAGCCAGTCCTGCAGATTCTTGTCGTCGGCGATGCCACGGAACAGACTCATCGCGGCGTGCGTGTGCGTGTCGATGAGGCCGGGCGCGATGATCGCGTCGGGACGGTCCAGACGCTGCTTCGGCTGGAAGTGGGCGTCGATATCGGCCTTCGTGCCCACCCCGACAATGCGGCCCCCGGTAATGGCCACCGCGCCATTTTCAATTACGCGGTGCTGCGCGTCCTCGGTGATGACCCAGCGCGCGCTCCAGATCCAATCGGCCGGCGCCGCGGCCAGGGATAAGGCGCAAAGGAAGAAGCTACAAATACGATACATCGAAGGGTTTCGGGAAAAGCTCTTTGAGGCTGTACGTTTCGGATTTTCCGTGCAGGTTCACCAGCACGATTTCGATGTCGCCGCAGAATTCCCACAGAATCTGGCGGCACGGCCCGCAGGGCGGCGTCAGATTGTCCGTATCCGCCGCCACGGCGACGCGGCGGAACTTGCGCACGCCTTCGGAAATGGCCTTGAAGATGGCGACGCGTTCGGCGCAGCACGTGAGCCCGTACGTCGCGTTCTCCACGTTGCAGCCGGTGTGTATGCGGCCATCGGTGTCTTCCACCGCCGCGCCCACTTTGAATTTCGAATACGGAGCGAAGGCGTTCTCGCGAACCTTCAGTGCGGCTTCGGCGAGCGCGTCAGACATGCGCCGCCCCGGCAAGGCGCGGCAGCAGGCCCTTGAGAAAACGCACGAGCGTATCGCGCACCATGGCGCCGGTCTCCAATACTTCTTCGTGGTTGATTTTGGTCTCAGGCAGCACGCCCGCAGCCATGTTGGTGACGCAAGAGATGCCGAGCACCTTCATTCCCATGTGATTGGCGGCGATCGCTTCGAGCACGGTCGACATGCCGACCACATCGGCGCCGATCAGGCGAAGAAAGCGAATCTCGGCGGGGGTCTCGTAACTCGGCCCGAGCATCGCAGCGTAAACGCCTTCCCTGATGGGCACGCACAACTCCACTGCGACGGCCTTGGCAATTTCGCGGAACCGGCGGGAGTATGCTTCGCTCATATCGGGGAAGCGGGGACCCAGCAGATCGTCATTCGGCCCGCACAGCGGATTCACGCCCTGCAGGTTGATGTGGTCCGAGATCAGCACCAGTCCGCCGCGCTGCAGTTCCAGGTTGATGCCGCCCGCCGCGTTCGTGAACACCATGGAGCGCACCCCGAGCGAACCCAGCACGCGGACCCCGTAAGTGACCTGCGCGGGCGAGTAGCCCTCGTATAAATGCGCGCGACCCGCCGTTGCCGCCACGGGAACCTCGCCGAGCTTGCCGAGGATCAGCTTGCCCGCGTGCCCCACCGCGGTCGAGTGCGGCCATCCGGGAATCTCGCCGTAAGGCAGCTCGACGCGTTCGGTAAGCTCATCGGCGAAGGCGCCCAGGCCGCTGCCCAGCACGACGCCAATAACCGGCCGCAGCTCCGTCCGGCCTTCAATGAATCGTTTGGCTTCGTCGATCACAGCAGCATCCCGGCAATGCACGCCGACATAAAATTCGCCATCGTTCCGGCCGCCACTGCGCGCAGGCCGAAGCGAGCCAGATCGCTTTTGCGGCTGGGGGCCAATGCGCCGATGCCGCCGATCTGAATTGCGATGGAGCTGAAGTTCGCAAAGCCGCAGAGCGCATACGTCGCGATCACGAACGATTTCGGATCCAGTGTGCTCTTCATCGGTCCAAGTTTCAGGAAGGCGACGAACTCATTCAACACCAGCCGCGTGCCCAGCAGGTCGCCGATAGTCGATGCGTCTTTCCACGGGACGCCCATGATCCACGCCACCGGCGCGAACACGATGCCGAAAATCTTCTCCAGCGACGCCGGCATCCACGCAGCCCAATGATCGTGAATGCCGCCGAGGATGCCGTTCACCATCGCAATCAGCGCCAGGAAAGCGATCAGCATGCCGGCGATGTTGAGCGCCAGGTGCAAGCCATCGCCCGCGCCCTGCGCCGCCGCATCAATCACGTTGACCGCGGTCTTTTCGATTTTCACATCGACACGTCCCGCGGTAACGGGCTTTTCCGTCTCCGGCACGAAGATCTTGGCAAGCATGATCGTCGCCGGCGCGGTCATGATCACCGCCGTCAGCAAATGCGTGATGGAGACGCCGGCGATCTTCACATACGCCGCCATCACCGAACCGGAAACGTGCGCCATGCCGCTCGCCATGATCGTGAACAACTCGGATTCGGTGAGACCTGCGAGAAACGGACGGATGGTGAGCGGGGCTTCGGTCTGCCCCATGAAGATGCTCGCCGCAACGTTGAGCGATTCGGCGCCGCTCACGCCCATCACCTTCTGCATGCCTACGGCCATCAGGCGGACGATGAACTGCATGATGCCCAGGTAATACAGAATCGCGAAGAAGCTCGCGATGAAGATGACGATCGGCAGAACCTGAAATGCGAAGAGGACCCCGAACGGTCCCGAGCCTTTGCCCAACGGACCGAACACGAACTCGCTGCCGGCTTCGGTGTAGCCGAGCATCGCGTTCACGCCCTTGCCGATGCCTTGGAAAATCTCGCCAAAAGGCGTTTTCAGTACCAAAAGGGCAAAGGCGAATTGCAGTCCCATGCCCCAACCGATGATGCGCAGCTTGATGTCGCGTTTGTGATTGGAGAACAACCAGGCGACTGCCAGAATAATGGCCAGCCCCAGAAGTCCCGTAAACCGGCCCATTCTTAGACGCCTACGACTTCGAGAATGAGCGAGCGCTCGTCCGGCTTTTGCGCGGAGATGCGGAAGGCGTCTTCCACCAGCTCGGCCGCTTCTTCCACGTTGTCTTCCCTGGTGTAATAGAGGCGGCAAAGAATGCTGCCCGCGTCCACTTTTTCCCCGACTTTGACTTCCAGAATGATGCCGACGGCCGGATCGATCGCGTCTTCCTTCTTATCGCGGCCCGCGCCGATCATATTGCTGGCCATGCCGATCAGATGAGCGTCGATGATGCTGACGTAGCCACCGCGCGGTGAAACGATCTCGCGCATGCCGGTGGCGTTCGGCAACAGCTCGAACTTATCCAGCGCTTGCGGATTGCCGCCCTGCGCCTGAACCACTGCTTTGAACTTGCGGTATGCCGAGCCGTCCACCAGGTGGCTTTCGGCGATGCGGCGCGCCTCTTCCACGGTCGCGGCCTTTTTGCCGAGCTGGATCATGTGCGCGGCGAGCTCGATCGAGAGCTTCGTGAGGTCTTCCGGACCCGCGTTCTGCAGGGTCTGCGAGGCTTCCATGATTTCGAGCGCATTGCCCACTGCATAGCCGAGCGGCTGGTTCATGTCCGTGATGAGCGCGCGAACTTTCTTGTCCATGCGGCGGCCGATCGCCACCATTGTCTGCGCCAGCCGGCGGGCATCCACCTGCTTTTTCATGAACGCGCCCGAGCCCACCTTCACATCCAGGATCAGCGCGTCGATACCCTCGGCGAGCTTCTTGCTCATGATGGAGGACGAGATCAGCGGCACGGATTCCACGGTCGCCGTGACGTCGCGCAGAGCGTACAATTTGCGATCCGCCGGCGCGAGCTCGTCGGTCTGGCCGATGAACGCGAGGCCGTGCTCGGCGAGCTGACGGGTGAATTCTTCCGCGGTGAGGTTCGTGCGGAAGCCCGGGATGGATTCGAGCTTGTCCAGCGTTCCACCTGTGTGGCCCAGCGCGCGCCCGCTCATCATCGGAACCACCACGCCCGCGGCAGCGGCAAGCGGCGCCACGATGAAGCTGGTCTTGTCGCCCACGCCGCCGGTGGAATGCTTGTCCACCTTCACGCCGGGAACGCCGGTCATGTCCACGGTGCCGCCGGAACGCAGCATGCATTCCGTCAACGGCCCCACCTCGCGATCCGTCATGCCGGCGAAATAGACTGCCATCAAAAAGGCGGACATCTGGTAGTCGGGGATATCGCCCGCCGTGTAACCATCTACCAGAAACGCGATCTCTTCGGGGGCGAGTTCCTCCCCGTCGCGCTTGCGCTGAATTAAGTCAACTGTACGCATTATGAGACACTTAGAGTAGCACATCGAAAGGGAGTTAGCATTATCATTCCGGCGCCGCGGCAGCGCCACGGCTGTTACGATAGATGCGATGACTCCCAATCAACCCGGCACACCGCCCAAACTGCCCATTCCCGGCGTCAAGAACCTGATCGCCGTGGGCTCCGGAAAAGGCGGCGTCGGCAAGACTACCGTATCGGTGAACCTGGCTGTCGGGCTCGCCGCTCTGGGTTACAAAACCGGCCTCATGGATGCGGATGTGTACGGCCCGAACGTGCCGCTCATGATGGGGATCAGCCGCACGCCCATGGCAAACGGCGAGCGCATTCAGCCGATCGAAAAGTTCGGCGTACAACTGATGTCCATGGGGTTTCTCAATCCCGGTGATAAGCCGCTGGTCTGGCGCGGACCCATGCTGCACAGCGTGATTCAGCAGTTCCTGCGCGGTGTCGATTGGGGCGAGCTGGACTATCTCATCATTGACCTTCCTCCGGGCACGGGAGATGTTCAGCTTTCCCTGATTCAGACGGCGCCCATCACCGGCGCGATCGTGGTGACTACCCCGAGCGACGTGTCGCTGGAGGATGCGCGGAAAGCCATTTTCATGTTCCATCAGGTGCGTGTGCCGATTCTGGGCATTGTGGAGAACATGAGCTTCCTGAACTGCCCGCATTGCAACGAGCGCATAGACGTGTTCAGTCACGGCGGCGGCCGGCGCACGGCTCAGGAAATGCACGTGAACTTCCTGGCGGAACTGCCGCTTGACCCGGAAGTGCGCATCGGCGGCGATACCGGCAAGCCGATCGTGCTGCGGGAGGGCGCGTCCGCCGCTCCGTTCATCGAGCTCGCCAAGCGGGCGGCTGAGAAGGCGGCGGAGGCGTCACGGGAACAGGGTCCGAAGATCGAGATCAGCGAATGAACCGTGCCACTGCCGGACTCAGCGCCGCCGCGGTGCTTTGTCTCTGCGGTGCGTTGCTGTTCTACAACGAAGAGACCACCTACGAGCGCCAGAACGCGGATCCGTATATGGTGGCCGCACAGGCTGAACGGCTTGCTCCTCTCGCGGCCGCGGTGCCGCGCGATGCGGTGCTCGGCTACATCACGGACGCCCCCGGCGGACCGGCCGATACCGCCATGTTCACGGCCGCGGAGTATACCCTTGCGCCGCGCCTGATCGAGCGCAGTGCGAATCACGAATGGGTGCTCGGAAATTTTACACATCCCGGCGATTTCTTCGCCTACGCGAAGGACGGTCTCATGCTGCAACGGGATTTCGGCAACGGCGTGGTGCTTTATCGCAGGGCAGGGAAGCCGTGACGGAACTGTTCTGGGTGGTGTGGGCGATCGTGCTGGGCGTGACGCTGTCATTCGCTCTGGGCGGTTTCGCGGCGCTGCGGCCGCGGTGGGCCGGCATACTGGTGGCGAGCGGCGCGGGCGCGGTGGGCGGAATCGGGCTCAGCGCGCTGTTCTACTACATCGGTGCCTTGCGTGGCAGCGAAACTCTGGCGATAGCGATGGAGTTGACCGCGATTTGTGGTGGCGCGTTTCTGGCGTGGATGCGGCGCTGGCCGCGCACTGCAGAGGCATCCGGGAGCGGAGGGCTGAAGTTAACGTTCGCGGGAGCGGTCGCGTTGTTGCTCGTCATCGTGACGCTGGCGTTCGCCGCCGCATGGCAATCTAATCCGCAGGGCAATTGGGACGCGTGGGCCATCTGGAACATGCGCGCCCGTTATCTGGCGGCGGGCGATGGATTCGCGGCGCGCGCGTGGTCGCCGGTGCTCGGCGCGGCGAGCCATCCCGAATATCCGCTGCTGCTGTCCTCTTTTATCGCGAGCTGTTGGGCGTTCAGCCATTCCGCTTCCGAACTCGCGCCCATCGCGACGGGCTACGTATTCTTTCTCGCGCTGCTTGCGATGGTCACCGGCGGTGTGGCGGCGCTGCGCGGTCCTGTTCTGGGGTTGGCTGCCGGGCTGGTGCTGCTGGCGAGTCCGGCACTGCTGCGAGAGGCGCCTGCGCAGTATGCGGACGTGCCGCTGGCATGTTATATGGCCGGTGCCATGGTTTTGGCGATGCTGGATCGGCCGGTGTTTGCCGGCATTCTTGCCGGTTTCGCGGCATGGACCAAAGACGAAGGGCTGCTGTTCCTCGCAATTTTTTTGGTGGTGAGCGCAGTCATCAAGAGGCGGGCGGCGATTCTGGCAGTCGCAGGCGCGCTGCCGGTGGCTCTGGTGGCCGTCGCGTTTAAGTTGTCGCTCCCCAGAATGGCCACCTCGTTTACCGGCGTGAGCGGCGGCGGGCTGGCATCACGCGCCGCCGATTTCAGCCGCGCCGGAATCATCCTCGCGGCATTCGGACGCGAGATCGCGGCGATGTCGACGAGTTGGTATCACCCGGTGCTTCCGTTGATCGCGCTCGGTGTCGCATGCGGGCTGGAACGGGAGCGCCTGCGTGCGGCGGCGTATAGCGGCTCGGTCGCTCTTCTGCTGTTGCTCGGGTATTTCGGAATTTTTCTGGTGACCGGCTATGACCTGAGTGGCAACTCGATACGGCGCTCGGCCGGCTGCTGGTCCAGGTCTGGCCGCTACTTGTCATAACGGCCGTCGCTGCAATGCGGCCGCCAAAATTCGCCGCCGCACCGGCGCCGAAGGCACAGAAAAAGGTGTCGGGACGCAGATGAACGCGGATTCCAAAATGTTATCGGCGTTCCCGTGCGTCGAAAATCCGTCGCTACAGTTTTGGTTTGGGCGCGGGCAACTCACGAGCCGTCACTTCATCGAAGAAACCAGTGCGATTGTGGCTGCCGTCGCAGAACGGCTTATTGGCGGATTGGCCGCAGCGGCATAGCGAGATTGCCGTGCGTCCGGCCAGCCCGAACGCGGCGCCGCTCGGATCCAAAATTTCAAACTCTCCCTCGATGCGAATGGGCCCGTTATTCAGACACGTGATCTTGGTTGGCATCTTTGGCGATGGTAGCACGCGACTTCAGTCACGCCGGGCGAGGCGAATCGGCGAGGGCTTCCCGCACCTTCTGCGCCAGCACGGTAGCGGTGAACGGCTTCTGCACAAACGGTGTGTCCGGACCGAGTTCCCACGTGGCGCCTACCCGGTTATCGGTATAGCCCGACATGTATAGAACACGCGTATCCGGCCGCTCTGCCCGCAGCGTGCGAGCCAGATCGAACCCGTTCATCCGCGGCATGATCACATCCGTCAGCAGGAGGTGAATCGGACCGTTCTGCCGGGCGAGATCGAGCGCCTCTTCGGGCGACGGCGCTTCCAGGACGCGATAGCCATGTTTAGCGAGCATCGCGTGCACGAGTTTGCGGATGCCCGGCTCGTCCTCGCAGAGCAGGATGGTCTCACTGCCCCGCAAGTCGCTGGTGCTCAGACTGGCGGCTTCGGTTTCGGCGGCAACCTCGACAGCCGGCAGATAAATCTTGAATGTGGTGCCCCGGCCAGGCTCGCTGTAGACCATCACCTCGCCGTGATTCTGCTTCACCACGCCGTACACGATGCTCAACCCGAGGCCCGTGCCTTTACCGGCCTCTTTCGTAGTGAAGAACGGCTCAAAGATGCGGTTGCGGACCTCTGGAGGCATGCCGCTGCCGGTATCGCTGATGGCCAGCAGCACGTAGTGACCCGGATTCACCCCGATGTGCCGCCCGGCGTAATCCGCGTCGAGCACCATGTTGGCTGTCTCGATCGTGAGCTTGCCGCCTGTCCCCATGGCGTCGCGCGCGTTCACCACGAGATTCATGATTACCTGGTCGATGTGGATCGGGTCGGCTTTCACTTTGCCGAGATTTGCAGCCAGGTGCGTGGAGATTTCAATATCCTCGCCGATGATGCGCCGCAACAGCTTGGTGGAATGCGTGACCACCTCATTCAGGTCGATCACCTTGGGCTGGCTTACCTGCCGGCGGCTGAATGCGAGCAATTGCGCCGTCAGTGCGCTCGCCCGCGTGGCGGCGTACTGAATCTCCTGCGAATAATCGAGCAGGGCCGGCTGGCCTTGCACCTCGGCACTCAGCATTTCGACGTAGCCCATGATGACGGTGAGAAGATTATTGAAATCGTGCGCCACGCCGCCTGCCAGGCGTCCGACCGCCTCCAGCTTCTGCGACTGGCGGAACTGCTCCTCGAGCGATTTGGTCTGCGTGATGTCGTTATCGATCGCGATCGTTCCGGCGATTCGTCCGGCTGAGTCGCGCAGCGGCGCTGTCCATATGGTCACGTCGATGCGCGTGCCGTCCTTCCTCACGCGCTTGCGCTCCACGCCGTTCAGCGATTCGCCGCGGCGGAATCGCTCCAGCCACTCGGCATATTCCTCGCAACCTTCCGGTGGCACAACCGGCAGCGGCTTGCCCAGTACTTCGTTCGCCGCGTAGCCGAATATGGCTTCGGCCGCGGGGTTCCAAAACGAGACCTTGCCATCCAAGTCGAGCGTCCAGATGGCGAGCGGCGTGGAACTGACGAGGATCTCCTTTACCTCATTGCTGCGGCGCAATTCCTCATTGGCCTGACTGAGCTCCGCGGTGCGCTGCTGAACGCGGACCTCCAGGTCGCGCTGCGCCTCCTGCAGGTCTTCTCTTTGTCTGGTGAGCAGTCGTGAGGTTTGCTGCAAGGTGGTGCTGAGCCTTGCGATTTCATCGCTCCCGTCAATCTCTCCGGTCACCGGTACGCCGAGCGCGACTTTGTGGGCGTCGGCCTCGAGCGCGTGCACGCGCCGCACGACGCCGCTGCTGAAAAACAGGGCCGCTAGAATTCCGCCGAGCAGTCCGAGTCCGCCGCCTGCCAGGGTGCCCGATTCCAAGTGCGCCTGCGCTTGACGAACATCTTCCGTGCGCTGCTGCAGGAGCACGTCCTCGCGCCTCTGCATCTGCGCGAGCTCGCGCCGGAGTTGCTGCGTGATGGCGCGACTTTCGTCGAGGGAAGGCGCGCCCTCAGTGTGGCCGCGCAGTGCGTTCAGCGCTTCCATGCTGCGATTGGCCAGCTCGGTGACCCTCGCAATCGCAGCCTGCTGCTCGGGATTATCGGCCGTCAGTTTCCCAATGGCCGTCACGCGTGCGGGAATCTGCTGAACGGCGGCGTCGTAGCTGGCCAGAAACGACGGGTTTCGCGAGAGCAGATATCCGCGGACGCCTGCTTCCGACGTGCCCGTGTCCATCATCAACTGGCGAATCTCCGAGCGTACCTGAAAAGTATGCTCCACCAACGCCTGCGCCTGTTGGCTTTGCTTCTCCAGTTGATAAAACGCGGTCATCAGCACGAGCAGCGCGGCGACCGGAATAGCGACAACCAGAATGCCTTTCGCACGCAACGACAGTCTGCCGGTGAGCGTGGAGAAGCGTCGCGAGCGGGACGGCAGCATGGGTGTCAAAGGACGGACTCATGGAGGCCCTGGTCCGTCAAAGTATCTACTCGAACATCTAAAATAGCATTGGGTTCCCGAGCGGCGGCAAGGGTTATTTTCAGATAATTGTCACTCAGCGCTGAAATTCCGTCGTGAAGGGTGACGGCGGAGAGGCTTCGGCCCAGCATGGACCGCCGGAACTCCAGATTCTTAACGGCGGCAAGTTCGCGGAGAATCCGGTTGCGCTCCTTGCGTACGGCCATGGGAACGGCGGCGGCGCTCTTCGCGGCAGGCGTTCCGGGCCGCTCCGAGTACGTAAATACATGAAGATAGGTGAACGGCAGCGATTCGATGAAGCTGCGGCTGGCTTCGAAGTCCGCATCCGTCTCACCCGGGAACCCGGTCATCACGTCCGCTCCGATGGCAGCCTCCGGCATCAACGCTCGCGCTTTCAGAATACGCTCTGCGTAATGCCGCGGCCGGTACTTGCGGTGCATCAAACGTAAAATCCGGTCCGATCCGCTTTGCAGCGGCGCGTGGACATGTTTGGCGATGCGCTTCGATGCTGCCATGAGGTTCAACAGATCATCCGAAAAATCCATCGGCTCCACGGAGCTGAGCCGCAGCCGCTCGACAGCCGTTTCGGCCAACAGCAGCCGAACCAGGTCCGCCAGCCGCATCGTGCTGCCGGGCTCGCGCCCCCACCGGCCGAGATTGATACCGCTGAGCACGATCTCGCGGTATTTCTTTGCCAGTGACCGCACCTGCTCCACCACCTGATCCGCTGGCGCACTGCGGCTGCGCCCGCGCACGAAGGGGATGATGCAAAACGAGCAGCGGTTGTTGCAGCCATCCTGAATCTTCAAGTTTGGGCGCGTCCGATCGCCCGCGGCATCTTCCACCGGCGCGGATAAAAAATCGTGCTGCGCGAAGATGTCGCCGACATGTATGTTGCCGTGGTAAGGCGTCGTATCCGGCCCCAGCGAAACCAGATCGGCGATCCGCGTCTTGTGCGAATTGCCGACCACCCATTCAACGCCCGGCATCTCCGCCAACTCCAGCGGCGCCCGCTGCGCATAGCAACCAGTCACCAGAATGCGCGCCCCGGGGTTCTCGCGGTGCACGCGCCGGATTGTCTGGCGCACGTCGTCATCGGCGGCCGAGGTTACGGTGCAGGTGTTCAGCACCACCAGATCCGCAGCCGGCCGCGACGATACGGCGTCCATGCCCTTGGCGGCCAGCAGCGTCTCTAAAGCCGCGCCATCGGCTTGCGTTGCCCGGCATCCGAAATTCTGGACAAAAAACGTCTCCACCCTTCTAATTTGGCATAAGAGGCTAGGCCACCGCTCTGGCGGCCATCGCCGGGACGTACAGCCGGTCCCGGCCGCGAATATGCGAATCCAGCCAGTTCCGCAAAAACTGCATCACCTGAACGGACATCGCAGTCCGGCCGGAAAGGAAATCCGCCTGAAACTGCATGACTTGACTGGTCAGCGCCTCATGGTCCTTCTTATGCTCCGAGAACCCGGAATAGTCGCAGAGCCGCATCAGCCGCTCCTCATGCGCGAAGTGCGCGGCCGTGTATTGCACCAGCCGTTCCAGAATGCGAGCCAGAGCCGTTTTGCCCTGACCCGAAGACATGGCCGTGTAAAGTTCCGCGGCCATGCAGAACAACGCCTGGTGCTGCGAATCGATGCTTGCGATTTCAACGCTGTACTCCGGGTTCCATTCGAACATGTGCATCACATCGACCCGAAACCGGAGAAACTTTAGCGCGTACCATTAAATATGCGCATCTTGCTCTTCAGCGGCAAAGGAGGCGTCGGCAAAACCAGCCTGGCTGCCGCGACAGGACTGCAATTATCCCGTCTGGGGCACCGCACGCTGGTCATGAGCGTGGACCCCGCCCACAGCCTCGCCGATTCCTTTGACCTGGAATCCGGGCTCTTTCACTCCAAGACGGGCGACCCCTATACCATCGGCGAAAACCTCGCCATCCACGAGGTGAACATCCAGCATGAAATCAAGCGGCACTGGCGCGAAATTTCCACCTACGTCGTAAGTGTGCTGCGCACCACCGGCATCAACGATGTGGAAGCCGAAGAGCTCGCTATCCTCCCCGGGATGGAAGAACTCAGCGCCATGATGTACGTCAACCAGTTCCGCCGCGAGGAGCGCTACGACGTCATCGTGCTGGATTGCGCCCCCACCGCCGAATCGCTGCGCTTCGTTTCCATGCCGACCACCCTGGAGTGGTACATGAAGCACATCTTCCCGTTCCAGCGCGGCATCTTGAAGGCTGTGCGTCCGCTGGCGAACCGCGTGTCGCCGGTGGAGCTTCCCACGGACAGCTACTTCGCCAACATCCAAAACCTGTTCGGCAAACTGGAAGGCATCGGCGAACTGCTGGAAAATCCGCAGATCACGAGCGTACGGCTCGTGACCAACCCCGAGCGCATGGTGCTTCGGGAAACGCAGCGTGCGTTCGTCTATTTTTCTCTGCATGGGCTCACCGTGGACGCTGTGGCGGTGAATCGCGTGCTTCCGGCCGAGGTCACGGACCAATATTTTCAGGAATGGCGCGTCTCGCAGGCCAAGGTGCTCGACGAGATCGATGCCTACTTCTCGCCCGTGCCGGTGAAACGCGTGCCGCTGTTCACCCACGAAGTGCTCGGCCGCGAGCGCCTGGAGGAACTGGCGCGCGCGCTGTATCAACCGGATGAGGACCCGGCGGCGGTGACCCGCACCGAGGCGCCGTACAGTTTCGCCAAGACCGACGGAGCGTATGAGGTGCGCCTGCGCTTGCCGTTCACCGCCAAAGGCGAGGTCGGCCTCTTCAAAAAAGGCGACGAACTCGTGGTAGAGATCGGCACCCTGCGCCGGCACATCGGACTGCCCACCTCCATGGCATCCCTTTCCCCGACGCGCGCAAAGTTGGAAAATAATATGTTGTTGGTGGAAATGAAGGAGAGTTGACGATGGATGAAAAACAGCACACTCATGGTCCCGGATGCTTTTTCTGCGCGACGGCCCTGCCGCTGCTAGAAAAATGCTGGAGCGACGCCACGAAAGACCACTTCCGCAACTCGCGAGTCGAGTTCCTGAAGGGCATTCGCAGCTTAATTGACGACCGCATCGAGCATCTCTCCAAGCACGAGACTAAAGGCACGCACGTCGTGGTGGATTAGGGGCAAATCTCCGGGAAACGCGCTGGCGGCGAGATCTCGAAGCTATTCCGTCTGGCCTTTCGCCGCCTCCGGTACGCCCAGCTCCTTCAGCAGCGGACCCGTCTTGTATAGTTTCTGCAGCGACTCCGCGACTCCCTGCACCGCGACGTGAACCGCTCTGGCCGATTCATCGGAGTACAGGTATGTGATCGCGATGCTCTCGTTATTCCGGTCGAAGGTGAGTCCGACTAGTTCGCCTTTCTTATCCACCACAGGACCTGAGGCCCCTGCCGTAATGTCGCAGGTGCTTGCGAAGTTCATCGGGGTGATCAGGTTCATCTGCCCCTTGGCGTCCCGCCACCGCTGCGGCACTTTATAGGGATCGATATCCCAGATCGCCAAATGGTACAGGCCGCCGAACGTGGTGGCGTACGGCAGCGGCGCCTGGGCGCGATCCTTGTAGCCTTTCGCCTCGCCGAATGTGACGCGGGGCGTGCCCGTGCCGTCCGGGTAATCCGCCGCTCCGAACAGCCGGAAGCGGTATTGCGCGATCCGCTCGGCTGCCGAGACCTCCAGCGCCTCAATCAATTCCAGATGCTTCTTCTGTAGCTTGCGCGCGGGGTCCTCCAGCGCGTGGGCAAGGCGGACCATGGGGTCGTCAGCCGCCGATTTGCGAGCCGCCGGATCCTTCAACTTCGTGCCGTGCACCAAATCCTCCGCGGCCTGCTGCGGCGTCTTCCCGCCGAGAATCTGTTTCAGCGGCGCTTCCTTATCGCCCAGAGCCTTTAGTTCTTCGAGGTATCGCGCCAGCAGCACCGTTTCGACAGCGTCGTCAATTGGCGCGGCGACATCCGTGTTCCCGCCGCGGACAATCTGCCGCGCGATGTGGAACAACACCGAGCCCATTCCCGCCTGCGTCTCCAGCACTTCGTACGGCCTCTCAAACGGGGTCCAGTTTTTGTACGCAGTTGCAAGATCGTCCCAGACCTTTGTGCCGTCGACGCCCAGTTTCGGATCGTGCTGCACGGCCTGCTTCAGTTTCTTTTCGAAATTCTGTTTGCGCGCGAATAACGTGTCGTCGTGCAACCCGATCAGTTTTCCGGCGGTGAGCTTGTACTGTATGCCGAGGTCGATGAACGCGGCCTGCGCAAGCTTCGCATTCTCGGGGCTCTTCATCGCGAACTTCCGCAGGTCTTCGATCCGCGCCTGAATGTGGGAAATCGTCACCGGCAACTGCACGTCGCGATAGAAGGTCAACTGCGCCGGAATCGCAAGACGCTCGGTGGCGGCCGGACTGCCTTCGGCGAACACCAGGTCGTTCTCCTTCACGCCATCGGCGCTCCACTTCAGGTAATTGGGGGTTTCGGCGGGCTTGCCGTTTTCGTACGCGCGCAGGAAAGCGATATCCAGGTCGTATCGCGGATACGTCAGCTTTTCCGGATTGCCGCCGAAGACCGCCACGGCTTTCTCCGGCGCGAACACGAGTCGCAGGTCTGTGTACTTTTTGTACTGATAGAGATCGTAGCGCTCGCCGGAAGAGAGCCGCACCACCGTGCAGATATTTCCGGTCTTCTGCGCGCATGCCTTCTCTACGCGCTCGATGGCGGCGTTGCGCTTCTGCAGCGCCTCCGCCGTTTGCACGGCGGAAGCCTTGGCGTTCTTGGCCGGTTCGGCTGCGGGCGGCTTGACCTGCGCAGTCACGTCCTCCAGCGCCACCAGCACTCGCGCCTCGAGCCCGCGGCATGCCTGCTCGCCGGTTTCCGCCGCCGCATAGAACGCCTCCGTGGGCGCGCAGGCTCCCAACAGATGCTGATTCGTCACCAGCAGCCCGTGCGGCGAAACGAATGCGCCTCCGCCGCCGGGAAGCTGCACGGAGGCGAGGCGCAGCTTCTCCAGAAACGCGTTCGTCACTTCGAACTTGTATTTGTCCTGCACCACGTTCCCGGGAAACTGGTTGAACAACCAGAGGCCTTCATCCGCCACGCAGGGCAGGGCAATAGCGCAGAAAAATAGCGCGCGACTCCACTTCATTCCATCTAGTGTAGGGGCATCGCGGCGGCTGCTGCACGGGCGCCATCTGTACGGGAGTTCCAAAATCTTGCGCGGCGTGTCTTGACTTGCTAACGAATTAGTACTAAATTGCGAAACATGTTTCGCCTTGCCGTTGCCGCACTCGCCTGTATTTCCCTGTCTGCCCAGGAACCCCAGACCACGGACCTCGACGCCGCCGTCAAGACAGCCAACGCTGCCTACCTCAAGGGCGACTACGAAGCCGCGCGCCAATCCTTCCTGCAAGCCTGGGATCAACTCCAGCAAACGCCGCCGGACAATCCGCAGCGCTACGACATTCTCAAACGCCTGGTGAGCGTGCGCGCCGCGGCCGGTGAGTTCGAGGACGCCAACAACTACCTTCAAATGGCGATCAATTGGCGCGAACAAACCAGCGGCCCGTCCGACCCGAAGATTGCCGACGACCTGCTGCAATCCGTCAGTCTCTTTCGCGGCTTGAAGCAGTTCGATCAGGCGCTGGTGGTGATGAACCGGGTGCTCACACTGCACGCGCACGGCCCCGCCGGTTTCGAATCCACCGATATTGCCGACGACTATAGCCGCATCGCCCAGATCCAAATGGAAAAGAAGGATCTGGCCTCCGGCATCACCTTCTTTACTCGCGCGCTGCAAATTCGCACGAAACTGTTCGGCCCTCTAGACCCGTCGCTGGTTTACGATCTCGACCGAGTCGGGGCCGCCTACACGGCCAGTCGCGACTATCCGAACGCGGAAGCGGCGTTCCGGCACGCCCTCGTGATTCGCGAAAGCCTCTACGGCAAAAATCATGCCGACCTGATCTCGACGGTGGACGGTCTCGCCTACGCCTGCTTCGGCCAGAAGAAGTTCGACGACGCCGAGCCCATCTACACTCGCCTGGTGGAGCTTTGGAAGACATCCGTAGGCAAAGATCACCCGATGGTGGCGCTCGCGCTGGACAAAGTATCGGTGTTCTACATCGCGCAAAAGAAGTTCGATCAAGCGAAAGATGCCGCCGACCAGGCAAACGCCATTCGAGCCAGGTTCCTGGCCGAAGGACTCTCCGAGCAGGCCACGGAACAATTCTCGGAAGGAAACAAAGAGGACACCGTAGCCCTATACCAGCGAGCGCTGAAAGCCATGGACCCGCCGAACCCGGTCTACGATGACCTGCACAAAGAAATCGAAGACATGCTGAAAACGATAGCGCCGATGAGTTCAAAGGCCTTGATCAAGAAAACAGCGGCGCCACCTAGGAAGAAGTAGGGCGGCTGACGAGCCGTGTCCAGACTCTACTGGGGCCTTTTCGGGTTCCACTCCACTTTCTTGAACCCGGCAGGCACTTCGAATTGTCCGCTATCGACTGCCGATGACGAGAAGCCCGTCATTTCCGTGTTCATTTGCACCAGCACTCCGGCGTTTTGACCGTTCGATGCCTGATCGTCCTGCTGCTGCTTCTTTCTTCCGAGTCCGAACTTGCCTCCGAGTGCGCCGGCCAACCCGCCGCCGCCCGAATTCGACGAACTGCCGGCCGATTGCTGTTGGGTTTGCGTTCCGTCCGCGGGCGGCTGTCCGGCTGCTCCCATCGTGATCGTCTGAAACACCGGCATGCCGTCCAGTTTGCCTACCTCTTTGTACACTTCCGCCATTCCGCGCGCGGCCTGCGGCTGCGTCATGAACATGTTGCTGCCGGGCGTCCAATCCAGTTTCTCCGCCATCCGTTTGTAGAAGTCGCGGGCCTCGCCGTATCCCGGGACGGCCGGCGCAATCCACATATCGCTGGTGATCACCATGGACCCCTGCTGCCCCTTGGTCGTGTCCGTGGCCTGCATCTCCATCGTGACGACGGTTTCCTTGGTGTTGTAGCCGTTGATCTCCTTGGTGTTGCCGGTGTTCTTAGCGGACACCTTGAAATCCATCTGCACATTGTCGCCGTTGTCGGCTTTCTGATGCTGCTCCATCTTCTGCTGCATCTCCGCCATCATGCGCTTCATATCGTCGAATGTGGCGATGCTGTACTGCTTCTTTTGAAAATCGATGCTGGTGATGGTCTGATTATTCAGGTCAATAATGCTGGCGTGCTGTGCCGAACGATGCAGCATCCGGTCACCCTTCACTGCCACCGTGCTCTGCAGCGGCTCGCGCGCCGCTTTCGAAAACACTCCGACCACCTTCATCATGCTGGCAATCGCGCCACCCGTAATTGTGCTCTTTTCCTGATAGGAAAAATCCGCAAGCAGTGGGCAGGCGCCCAAAGCCGCGATCGCGGTGATTCCCGTTACCTTCGAAAACATAAATCCTCCGTTCTTTTGCTATCATACGCGGCGAAGCGAGCCGCGGGGGTACAATGGCAACGTCCGGGAGAGAGTCGTGAACGAACTCACCATCAGGCCCACCATGAAGTTCATCAAGCTGGGGGCTAGTCTCGCAGCCCTCGTCTTCCTTGCCCTGGAAGTCCTCTACCTAGTCGAGTGGCGCGATACGATGCCTGCGTGGGTGATGGCCTTCCCTGTCCTGATATTGTTCTGGCCCCTGACGCGCTACATGCGCCGTCAATACATGACGGTGGTCGTCACGGCGGACCGCCTCCGGTATGAAACCGGAGTCACGTCAAAGGTGACCCGTAACATTCAACTGGCGAAGTTGCAGGATGTGCGCGTGGAGCAAAACATGAAGCAGCGGATGTTCGGAGTCGGCAATCTGTCGCTCGAAACCGCGGGCGAAGCGAGCCGGCTGACGATTCCGAATGTGGATAATCCGCAGGGCCTGGCCGATGAGATTATGAACCGCTCACAGCGGGGCGCCGTTAGCTAGCGCACTCGCCCTTGCCGAGTTTGACGGAGAATTCCACCGCGTCGCCCCAATCCTGATAGATTTCGGGGAACAACTCGGCAGGCTTCGCCAGATCGGACGTCAACGCGCGGAACGTTTCCACTTTTTGCCGCAGGACGTAGGAGCGGAAGCTCTCGCCATTTTCGCGATTGGCCACAAAATGGTCCAGCACGCGGCGCACGGCCTCCGGCGCAAGCCGCGCCGGAACGCTCTGCACCGCCAGCCCGAAGCGCAGCATCCCCTCATCGTCGAATCCGCCGCCGAGCAGCAACTGGTAGTACGGCACTTCTTTGCCGTCGATCTTACGCGCGTTGCCGTAGAAGCCGATGTCCGCCACCCAATGATGGCCGCATGCATTCGGGCAGCCGCTGGCTTTGATGTCCAGCGTCTTCACCTGCGCGTCGTCATAGGCGCGCACCGTTTGTTGCAGCGCCGCGCCCAGGTTCATGGTTTTGGTGAGCGCCAGGTTGCACGAGTACGCGCCAGGGCAGGTGATGATGTCGTCGATCTCATTGGCGCCCGCATCGGCCAGACCGAGCGGCTGCATCGCCGCGTAAAGCTGCGGCAATCGCGCCAGCGGAACATACGCCAGCAGCAGATTCTGATTGATGGCGACGCGCACCAGGCCGTCGCCGAACGTGCGGGCCGCATTCGCGATGCCCCGCAACTGCTCGCTCGAAAGGTTGCCCTGGTCCACCTTCAGCGTTGCCGCCGCGTACCCGGTCTGCCTCTGCTCCTGTACGTTCGTTTCGAGCCACGCGTCGTAAGCGGTGTCCTCGGTGTGCTTCTGCTGCAAGACCGGCAGCGCAGCGCCGTGACCCAGCACCGGCGGTGTGCTCTGGTACCCGCCGAACCCTTCGGGGACCATGTCCGGCCACGCGATGCCGCCGTTCTCGAGAATATCGGCGTACTCGCGGTCGATCTGTTCCTTCACCCATGCGAACCCGCGCGTGCGCACCACGAATTTCAATCGCGCGGTGTTCTTGTTCTGGCGGTTGCCGTATTGGTTGAAGACGCGAACCACAGCCTGGCAACGGTTCAGGAGCCGCTCTTCCGGCACAAACTCGTCGAGCAGTTGCGCCTCCGTGGGCAGCGGTCCCAGACCGCCTCCCACCACCATGCGGAAACCGCGGCGGCCATCACGGATCACCGCGCGCAGTCCTACGTCGTTCATCGCGCCGTGCACGCAATCCTGTCCCGCGCAGCCGTCAAAGGAGAACTTGAACTTTCGGGGTAGATTGCCGGTGAGGTCTTTGCGCAGGAAGGCGTAGGCCAGTTTCTGCGCGTAGGGACGAACGTCGAATACCTCGTCGCGCGCGATGCCGCTGAGCGGGCACGCGGTCACGTTGCGCACGGTGTTGTAGCAAGCTTCGCGGTTGGTCAGGCCGGCGTCGGCGAGCACGTGCATGAGATCGGCGACACGCGCCAGCGGCACAAAATGGAACTGCATGTTCTGGCGCGTCGTGAGGTGGCTCTTGCCGCCTCCGAAATCGTCGGCTACACGAGCCAACGCCTGGAACTGCTCCGCCGTCGCCAAGCCGCTAGGGATTTTGCAGCGCACCATCTGCACGCCTGCCTGCCGCTGGCCGTAAATGCCGTGTTTTAAACGGAAGGGACGAAACTGCGCATCGGTGAGCTCGCCGGCCAGAAAACGGGCAGCTTCGCGGCGGAAAATTTCGATCTCTTCCCGAACGGTTTTCTGATGCTCAGCTTCGAACTCTTCGCGGTGGGCAAGACCGGGCTCAAGGATAGTCGACATAATCACCTGTATTTCTATAGGGATTATACATGCTCAATCACCCTGATCGCAATCGGGATTACCGCCAAGGGTTTTACCTTGAGGTCCGCGTGGGGAAGTATTAACTTACCGGTAGTGGAAACTTACGAAAATCAGCTTGATGGGCTTCGTGGTCCGGCGCGGGGAGCCGCGGAGGGGAATGCATGAGCGCCACACGGCTCTACCGGATTTCGGCTGTTCTGTTCGTCCTCTTCGCCGCAGGGCACACCTTCGGATTTTTCGGCTTACAGCCGCCGACAGCGGCTTCGGCAGCAGTCTGGAGCGGCATGAACAATGTGCATTTCAACGTCGGGAACGCGACGTACAGCTACGGCGAGTTCTATCGCGGCTCAGGGCTGACCATCACGGTGTACCTGCTCTTTTCGGCGTTTCTTTCGTGGCGCCTCGGCTCGATCGCTGCCAAGTGGCCGCAAGCGATCGGATGGCTGGGCTGGGTGTTCTGCGGCGCCCAGGTGGCGGGCATCGTGTTTGCAGCGATGTATTTCCCCGCGCCGCCGCTCATTCTGTCGATTCTGCTGACGGTCAGCCTCGGCTGGGCGGCGATGAGGTTGAAAGCGGCGTAGCATGGCCAAGCTCATCTACGCCTCTCCAACTTCACTCGATGGCTACATCGCCGATGACGGTGACTTCGGATGGTCGGAGCCGGACGACGAGGTGTTTGCTTTCATCAGCGGCGTTCTGCGCCCCATCGGCACGTATCTCTATGGACGCGGTACGTACGAGACGATGGCAATCTGGGAGACGCCGGAGGTTTTTCCGAATCTGAAGCCGTCCATGCTGAACTTCGCACGCATGTGGCAGCGCGCGAATAAAATCGTCTATTCCCGATCGCTGGGGGCGGTCGCTACATCGAACACGCGTCTGGAGCGGGTATTCGACCACCAGGCGGTGCGCAACCTGAAGGCGCACTCGGATCACGATCTTTCGGTGGGCGGTCCGGCGCTCGCGGCACAGGCGATCCGGGCCGGACTCGTCGACGAGTATCACCTGTTCATGGTGCCGGTAATTCGCGGCCGGGGCAAACGCGTCCTGCCCGCGGACGTTTCCGTGAAGCTCGATCTTCTGGCAGAGCGCCGGTTTGCGAATGGATGGGTGTGTCTTCACTATCGGACGCGGGGCTAGGGGACTGCGAGCAGTTTGCCGGAGCGGTAGTCTCTTTGTAGATTATGGAGTGGTCGAGTTGCGGTTGCCGTCCTCAAGCCAGTGGACGGCGAGTTTCCCATATTTCCCCTGCGCATCGATCGCGGCGGCATTTTGGAAATGGTCGCTGGCTCTGGCGGGCTGTCCCATCGCAGTAAACGCCATGCCGGCATACCAGTGCAGGAGTGCCATACGCGGCACGAACCTGGTATCCGCCTTGCGAAATGCCTCGACAATCGCCAATTCGGCTTCGTGATGCCGACCCAATCGGGCGAGTGCCAAAGCCTTCGTGGCGAAGCGTACAGGGAGGATGCCGTTTCTCACTGACGACTTCAAACCTGCGAAGCCAAGGGCTGTATTCGCTTGTTCGATAAGGTCCAACGCCTGCTGTGGTTCTATTCCCTGCAGCAGATACCACGCGGCCAGAGGGTTGCAACGGTTACCGAGGCCAAGATCCAGTCGGATCGCTTCCTCCAACGTCTCCTTGGCCTGTGCCCAACGTTCCTGGTCCATCAGGACCTCCGCGAGGAGGGTCAGCCTTCTCGCTCGCCCGATCGGGTCACGGGCCGTCAATGCCAGTTTGCCGAAGATCTCCCCGGCTTCTTTTGGACGCCCGGCCAAGCTCAAGATTGCGCCATGGAACTCATGTTCGCTGAGTGCCTTCATCCTGTGCATGAGCCGCAAAGCTTGATCGTAGTCGGCGCGGCGTAGTGCGCGCCACGAAAGGCCGAGCAGAATGCTGCCAGTGGCCCAATGGATTGTGGCGGCAGCCAGGATTGCAATCCCAACGAGGAGAAGTCCCTTTGCTACGAAAATCCACCAAGCGACAATCGACTGCGGATTGATCAGGAGCGGTAGGACAAGCAGTCCTACGACGAGGTTGAACACCCAGATCAGGATGACGGTCTTGCGATTTCGGATATCCACACTCCTTAATCGCTTATCTTAGCTTAGTGCATCATCTGAACCAATCACCTGATTGGCCCGGCGATGCTGCTAACGGAGCCGTGACCGTCAGGGTTTGTGAAGAAATCCGGCTGCCGTTCTCGTCGCACACCATCCGCCTTTCGACAGACCTTTTACCGCTCCCTCACGGTCACGGCTCCGTTAGCAGCATCAACTACACACGGAGCCGTGACCGTTAGGGTTTGTGAAGAAATCCGGCTGCCGTTCTCGTCGCACTCCATCCGCCTTTCGACAGACCTTTTGCCGCTCCCTCACGGTCACGGCTCCGTTAGCAGCATCAACTACACACGGAGCCGCGACCGTGAGGGAGTAACCATGGCCCTGTGGGCCGCCGATAGAAATGAAAGTCGGCGTAGTGCATCCTGGTATCGGTAGCGGCGCGTTTGAGGTCGGTATTCCGCTCTGGAGATGTTGAGGCCGAAGGGAGT
>DATNFO010000052.1:0-2901 GCA_035606355.1 Candidatus Limnocylindrales bacterium
CCACGGCGTCACCGGGTGGCGTCCGCCGGATGTCTTGCCTTCGCCGCCGCCATGCGGGTGATCGACCGGATTCATAGAAACGCCGCGATTGTGTGGCCTACGGCCGAGCCATCGCTTGCGGCCCGCCTTGCCAAGCGAAACGTTCTCATGCTCGACATTGCCCACCTGGCCCACGGTGGCCATGCATTCCACTTGCACGCGGCGAATTTCGCCGGACGGCAGCTTCAGCAGCGCGATGCCGCCTTCTTTTGAAACCAACTGTGCCTGCGCGCCCGCCGAACGAGCCATCTGCCCGCCCTTGCCCGGCCGCAGTTCGATGTTGTGAACCACGGTGCCGGCCGGAATATTCTTCAACGGCAGAGCGTTGCCCACCAGAATGTCCGCCTCCGGCCCGGAGCTTACGGTTCGCCCCACTTCCAGGCCCACCGGAGAAATGATATAGCGCTTTTCGCCGTCGGTGTAATGCAGCAGCGCGATACGCGCGGACCGGTTGGGATCGTATTCGATGGCCGCGACTCGTGCGGCGACCCCCGGCTTATCGCGTTTGAAATCGATGATGCGGTAGGCCTTCTTCGCGCCACCGCCCCGAAACCGGCTGGTGGTCAACCCGCGCGCATCGCGCCCCCCGCTGCGCTTTTTCCCTTCGACCAGCGACTTCTCCGGCCGGTCCTTCGTGATGTCCTCACGAGTGAGATAGGTCTGGAAGCGCCGCGTCGGCGTTACCGGCTTGAAACTTTTAATAGGCATGGCGTGCAGCTCTCTTCTCTAAATGTCGGCGTACTCCGGAACTTTTTGGCCGGTTCGCAGGCGGACATAGGCCTTTTTCCAATCGGACGCATAGCCGGTAAATCGGCCGCGACGCCGCAGCTTCCCCGAGGTGATGCTGGTGCGCACCTCGGCTACCTTCACGCGAAAAATGGTCTCAACCGCCTGCTTGATCTCAATCTTGTTGGCCCCGGCATGCACCTCGAAGCACAGGGTGCGGTCGGCTTCCCGCTTGGCGTGCGCCTTTTCAGTGATGAGCGGCCGGCGGATTACATCGTAAATGTTCATTTCGCTAGCGCCTCCGAAAGCTTCCTGGCGGCGGTTTCGCTCAACAGCACTTCCTGATACCGCAGCAGATCGTAGACACTTACGTCTTTAGTCGGCACCAGCTTGATTCCGGGCAGATTGCGCGAGGCGCGGGTCAGCTTCACATTTTCGCCCGCTTCAACCAGCAGAACCGTCTTCTTCGCTTGCAGCTTGCCCAGCACACCCAGCATGTTCTTAGTCTTGTGATCGGCTAGTTCAAATGCGCGAACAACCCTGAGCTCGCCATCCCGCAACTTTGCGGAAAGAGCGGAGCGCAGCGCCCCGAGCACCATCTTGCGGGGCAGTTTGTATTCGTAACTGCGCGGCTGCGGCCCGTGAACCGTCCCGCCATGCCGCCATAGAGGCGACCGGATAGAGCCCATGCGGGCGCGGCCCGTACCCTTCTGTTTCCACAGTTTCTTTCCGGAACCGGATACTTCGTGACGGGTCTTGGTCGCCGCCGTTCCAGACCGGCGCGCAGCCGTGTGCTGCCTCACCGCCTCGTACAGCAGCGCTTCGTTCACTTCGGCGCCGAACACATCGTCCGACAGCTCAATCGAGCCGACGGTCGCGTTGTTCAGATCCACAATATCTACACTAGGCATGGTCTTCCCTGTCCTACCTTTTCGCCCTGCGGACCATCACGTAGCCGCCGTTCGGCCCGGGAACGGCTCCTTTGATGGCAATAATGTTGTCGTCCGTGTCCACGCTGACCACTTCCAGGTTGCGCACCGTCACCTGCTCGGTACCCATGCGCCCCGCCATCTTCATGCCGGGGAACACACGCGACGGAAAGCTGGATGCGCCAATCGATCCGGCCGCGCGATGAAACATGGAGCCGTGCGAGGCTGGGCCGCCGCGGAAATGATGCCGCTTCACCAAACCCGCAAATCCGCGCCCTTTACTGGAGCCGATTACGTCCACCACATCCTTTGGCTTGAACTCTTCCGCCAGCACTCGGTCACCCTGTTTCAGATCACCCTGGCTATTGCCCTGCCCCAGATGAAATTCGCGCAGAAACCGGACGCCCTCCGCGCCCGACTTGGCCAGGTGCTTCGCCATCGGCTTGTTCGGCTTCTTGGCGTACTCCACCAGCCCGAGCTGCACGGCATCGTAGCCGTCGGTTGCCGGCGTTTTCCGCTGCGTCACAACGCACGGGCCCGCCTTTACGAGCGTTACGGGAACCACCTGGCCTTCCGCCGTAAACACCTGCGTCATGCCAATCTTCTTGCCGAGAATTCCTGGACTCATGCTTCTTTACCTAAGCCTCAACCTCGTCTATTTCCTGCCGAACGCCTTGATCTCGACATCCACGCCCGCCGGAAGATCCAGCTTCATCAAAGCGTCGACCGTCTCTTGCTGCGGTTCGAGAATATCCAGCAGGCGCTTATGAGTTCGAATTTCAAACTGCTCGCGCGACTTCTTATCCACATGCGGCGATCGCAACACGGTGTAGCGATTCTTTAGGGTCGGCAGCGGAATCGGGCCGGCGACCTGGGCACCGGTGCGCCGCGCCGTGTCCACAATCTCTGTCGTTGATTGATCCAGGATGCGGTGGTCGTAGGCCTTGAGCCGGATGCGAATGCGGTCTTTGTTCATATATTTTCTTTGCCGGGACGCCGTCCTATTGGCAGCACCCCGGATCAAGGCTCCCTAAACTACTCCACAATCTCCGAAACCGTGCCTGCCCCGACCGTCCGGCCGCCTTCGCGAATCGCGAAACGCAAGCCCTTGTCCATGGCGACCGGCGTGATCAGCTCCACTTCGATCGACACGTTATCGCCCGGCATCACCATCTCCATCCCTTCGGGCAGCTTCGCCACCCCGGTC
>DATNFO010000053.1:0-26707 GCA_035606355.1 Candidatus Limnocylindrales bacterium
CCCTTCGGCCTCAACATCTCCAGAGCGGAATACCGACCTCAAACGCGCCGCTACCGATACCAGGATGCACTACGCCGACTTTCATTTCTATCGGCGGCCCACAGGGCCATGGTTACTCCCTCACGGTCACGGCTCCGTTAGCAGCATCAACTACATACGGGGCCGTGACCGTAAGGGGTTGTGAAAAAATATCAAATTGCTTTTTACCGCATTCAAACGCACTCGCACGCCCAGCACCTTTTACCGCTCCCTCACGTCACGGCTCCGTGTGTAGTTGATTCTGCTAACGGAGCCGCGACCGTGAGGGGTTGTGAAAAAATATCGAATTGCTTTTTTGCCGCGTTCAAACGCACTCGCATTCCCGGCACCTTTTACCGCTCCCTTACGGTCACGGCTCCGTAAGTAGTTGATTCTGCTAACGGAGCCGCGACCGTGAGGAAGCGGTAAAAAGTGCATCGAAAGGCGAATGGATCGCCACGAGAACGAGAGCCGGATTTTCTCACAAACCCGTGAGGAAGCGGTAAAAGGTGCATCGAAAGGCGAGTGTAGCGCCACGAGAACAACAGCCGTGCCGCGCGTGGTCCCCCAGTACCATCTGGTACTGTAGCCAAACGATCATCGCGTTATTCGCCGCTGCGTCACGCGCCGTGATACTATCGCTTTCCGACTAACCTATGCGCACCCGGCTTTTCTTTGCTCTCTCGCTATTCCTCGCCTTCGGCACACTGTTTGCCCCATCCAGCCGTGCCCAATGCATCTCTCTCACCACGCTTGGATCTGCCTACACGCAGAACTTCGACACCCTGTCGAACGTGGCTGGTTCCACCACCAATAACCTCACGCTTCCCGGCTGGTTCATGACGGAAGGCGGAGGCGGCGCCCGCGACAACGAGCAATACGCCGTCGACACCGGCAGCAGCACCACAGGCGACACATACAGCTACGGGGCGGCGGGAAGCACGGACCGCGCCTTCGGGGCACTGCGCAGCGGTACGCTCATTCCCCTCTATGGCGCCTGCTTCACCAACAATACCGGTAACACCATCACTGCCCTTGCGGTCGGCTACACCGGCGAGGAATGGCGGCTCGGCACGGCGGCCCGCACGGACCAAATCACTTTCGAATACAGCTTGAATGCCACCAGCCTCTCCACCGGCACGTGGACTGGCGTTTCGGCCCTGAACTTTATCACTCCGGACACCGCCACCACCGGCGCAAAGAACGGGAACGCCGCCGCCGATCGAACGGTCCTCAACTCAACCATCACGGGCCTGAGCATTCCGAGCGGCGCCACGTTTTGGATTCACTGGGTTGATGTCGACGCCTCCGGCGCGGATGACGGCCTCGCGGTCGACGATTTTTCGCTGACACCGCAAGCGAACACCAGCACCAATCCCTCCGCTACCGGCTCGGCCAGTCCGAACCCGGTGACCGCCGGGTCCTCCACCACCCTCACCGCCTCCGTTACTCCCGGCGCAAACCCCGCGTCGAGCTCCTACACCATCTCCTGCGACTTGTCCGGCATTCCGAACAGTCCCGCCTTGACGTGGACCAACAACGGAAATACGTCCACTGCGCCGTACGCCGTTCCCGCCGGCACCGCGGCCGCGACTTACACGCTGCCCTGCACGGTCACCGACGATCAGAGCCGCACCGGAACCTTCAACATCTCGCTGCAGGTCGCCTCGGCTGCCATGACCAATCCGGCCGGAGTGGGTTCGGCAACCCCCAGTTCTGTCCAGGTGGGCGAGTCCCCGCTGCTGACCGTCGCCGTAACCGCGGGCGCCAATCCCGCCAGCACGGGACTGAAAGTGACGGCGGACCTCAGCTCCATCGGCGGCTCGCCCACGCAGGCGTTTTTTAACGACGGCACGAACGGCGATGCAGTGTCGGGCGACAGCACCTTCTCCTTCAAAGCTACCGTTCAGAGCGGCACGAGCACGGGGACGAAGTCCATTCCCGTCACCATCACGGACGATCAATCGCGCACCGGCTCGGCGACGATCACCCTGACCGTACAGACGCCGGCGCCCACCACGATCAAGATCAGCCAGGTTTACGGCGGCGGCGGCAACTCCATGGCGACGTATTCGAACGATTTCATCGAGCTCTTCAACCAATCGAACACTGCCGTGGATGTGAGCGGCTGGTCCGTGCAGAAGGCCTCCGCCACGCTAGCCAATTGGGAAATCACGAATCTGTGTCCCGGAGGCGGAACCTGCTTGATTCAACCCGGCCATTACTACCTGGTGCAGGAAGCCGCCGGCACGAACGCCAACACCGTCGCGCTGCCTGCTCCCGACATGACCGGGATCATTGCGATGGGAGCCGGCTCCGGCAAGATTGCTCTCGTCGCGAACACAACGCTGCTAACGGGGAATTGCCCGACAGGCGGCGCGATTGTCGATTTCCTCGGCTACGGCGGCACCGGCAACGTCGATTGCTCGCAAAGCAGCCCCGCGGGCGCAGCCAGCAACACCACCGCCGTGGTTCGCAAAGCCAATGGCTGCACGGACACCAAAAACAACGGCAGCGATTTTATCGTCTCCGGCCCGACTCCGCGCGATAGCTCGTCACCGGCGAACTTCTGCGGCGGCGACCCCAATGCGATCTCCGGAGTGGGCGGAGCGACGCCATCCTCGGTCGACCCCGCGGGCGCGCTGCTCCTGACGGTAGCCGTTACGCCGGCCCTCAGCAGCACAGGCCTCACTGTTACAGGCGACCTCACCAACATCGGCGGCAGCTCCACCCAGCAGTTCTTCGACGACGGCACCAACGGCGACGCCACCGCCGGCGACCATATCTTCTCGTTGAAAACCGAAGCCAAGGCCCCGTCGCCCGCGCCTCCCGTCCTCTTCGGCGCAAGAAGCATCCAGACCACCATCGCCGATCAGCAAAGCCGCACCGCGCACGCTCCCATCACCATCACCGTTCAAGCTCCCAGCTGCGGCGTCGAACGCTGGGCCATAAAGACCGGCACCGATACCGGCGCGGTGAACGTAGACCTGCTCCATCCGGTGCGCGCAACCATTCAGGCGATGCGCTCCCTCGTTGCGCCGACGCTCAACCAGAATCCGCCCTACGATCCGCGTTTCGCGCCCACCGAATTCACGGTCTTCAAAATCAATGGCACCATCACGGCGTACAAGCTCGAAGACGACGTGGATTATCACATCGTCCTGCAGGACCCCGTCGGCAACACCATGGTCACGGAGATTCCGTCTCCGGCGTGCGATGGTTCCACCAGCCCGTTCGATTCGATGATTTCCGCCGTGCGAGCGAAGTTCGACGCGCGTCTTAACGCTACTCCCGACTTCCAGATCGCCAACCTGCCGGTCCAGATGACCGGCGTCGGCTTCTTCGATTTCGTCCACGGACAGACCGGCGTCGCGCCGAACGGAATCGAATTGCACCCGATTCTCGACCTGACCTTCACCAGCCCCGCCGGCTCCACGGTGGCGTCCAGCGCGAACCCGTCAGTCTTCGGTCAGCCGGTGACGCTCACCGCGACCGTCGCCAGCGCGGGTGGAACCCCCACCGGCAGCGTCACCTTCTCCGAAGGGGAAACGGTCCTCGGCTCGGGCACTCTGAATGGCAGCGGCCAGGCATCCATCACCACGAGTACTCTCATCGCCGGCCCGCATTCCATCGTCGCCACCTATGACGGAGACGCCAACGTCGCGCAGAGCACGTCGTCCGCCTTCACGCAGAACATCAGCCAGGCGACGCCGGTAATCACGTGGGCAAACCCGGCGGATATCACGTTCGGTGGCTCGCTCGGAGCCACGCAGTTGAACGCCAGTGCATCGGTGCCGGGCACGTTTGTGTATTCGCCGGCCGCCGGAACGGTGCTGCCGGTGGGCAATGCACAGACGTTGTCGGTAGTGTTCACCCCCACTTCCAGCAACTATGCCGCGGCAGCGAAGAGCGTCGTCATCAACGTGCTGCCGGCTTCCACCGGGGGCTCGCCGAACCTGGTGGTCACCAAATCGCTTGCCCGGGTGAACGGACAGGTGGTGGCGACCTTGACCATCGCCAACAACGGGGGGGCGCCGGCTCAGAACGTCTCGCTGACCTCGGCGAAGATCGGCACCGTCAGCGGGACTCCGCTGCCGCAGAATCTGGGCGCGATCGCTGCCGGAGCTTCCGTGCAGGCGATCGTGAATTTCCCCGGCACGGTGGGCGCCGCGGGAGCCGCTTCGTCGCTGTCGATATCCGGAACGTACACGGGCGGCACATTCAGTAGCTCCGCGCGCATCACATTGCCGTAAACAGGAACCTATACAACCATGCGAACTCTCCAAACACTTGTGCTCGCCGGCGCTGCCATCGCGTTATCCGGCGTCTCGGCTCACGCAGGCATTCTAACGCTCGACTTCGATCCCACCACGACCGTAGCCGTGCCCGGGCAGACCGTTACCGTCCGCGGCACCATTACGAACATCGGTTCCGGCACCGTCGATCTGAACGGCTGCAATGTGAACCTGTCCGCCGGCCTTACCGCGGATTGCTCGATCTTCCTTTCGGGAACGGGCGCGCCCCTCTTCCTCACATCCGGCGATAGCGCGACGGCGGACCTTTTCCAGTTCACGCCGGACACGCCTTTCCTGGGCGCCTACGGGCTGCAGCCGCCCGGAACATTTACGATTACGGGAACTGAAGAAGTTTCCGGTTACGACGGAGACACGCAAAACGATCTGCTCGACGCCCCTGTGCAAGTCACCGTCACCCCGGAGCCCTCTACCCTAGCCCTGCTAATCACAGCACTCCTCTGCATAACGGTCAGTAGGTACCGGTCTCCAGACCGGTACCAGCCGCGCGAAGCGCGGCAGCCAAGAGCCGAGTTTTAACGCCACCTTTCGATAAACCTCTTGGGGTTGTGAAAAAATATCGAATTGCTTTTGCTCCGCATTCGAACGCACTCGAATCCCCGGCACCTTTTACCGCTCCCTTACGGTCACGGCTCCGTATGTAGTTGATTCTGCTGACGGAGCCGCGACCGTGAGGAAGCGGTAAAAGGTGTATCGAAAGGCGACTGGATCGCGACGAGAACAACAGCCAGTTTTTTTCACAGCCCCGTGAGGGGCCGGTAGTTGCCCTTAATACCCACCCCCACCTCCCGACTCCTACTGCCCCGTCAGAGGCCGCATCATCAGATTCCGATACTGCACCACGCTTCCGGCATTGTGCTGCTGTAGCGCCAGATAGCCCGTCGTGTACCGGCTCCGTGGATCCGTGCAGTCCGTCGCCACCTTCCCGTTCACCGTGATCACGACGTGATTGCCCTGCACGCGCACATCCTGCGTCCACCACGTGTCGTCCTGCACGAGCTGCTCGGTGACCTTGCAGATGCCGTAAAGGCTTCCGGTCTTCTGCGGGTCGGGCGACGTGTTTTCCACCTGAGCTTCATAGCCCTTCGGAAACCCGGGACCCATCGCCGCACGCACGTACATGCCGGAGTTCCCCGAGTGGTTGAGCTTCACCTCGGCGCGAAATTCGCAGTCCGTGCACTCGCGGACCGTCCAGAAGAGATGGCTCGCCGGGCCGTCGCCCACAATCGCCCCGTCAACCACCTTCCAGCTTTCGGGATTCTCGTTGGCCTTCCAGCCGTCCAGCGTCTTGCCATCGAACATGCTGATCCAGCCGTCCTGGCCGGGTGTCGGGGTGCTCTGCGCGAACGCCAACCAGGCGAAGCCGCAGAAAACTGCGCAAGTGAATCTCATGCCGTAATTCTACCGTGGGGCTGCGGGAAAGTCGGGCCGCTCCAAGCAAACATTCCCGTACCCGGGTTACTGCGCAATCTTCATTGCCAGATACGCCACCTCTTTGCCCGCCGCGACCTTCATCTGATGCGGCGTCTTAGGCGGTATCGTCACCACATCGCCCGGCCCGAGTTTCTTCTCCACCCCGCCGCTGATCCCCGACCCGCGCACCTCGTTCGGCTGAGTCGTGCGCGCGCGCTCCACCTTGCCGCCCACCACGAGCGTCGCTTCACCGCTCTGCACCACGAACACGTCCGCCTTCGTTTCGTGCACTTCCACCTCGCCGCTCGCCGTGCGCAGCACCGCTGAAAACGAGTAATTCCGTTCGCCCGCCAGTGGCTCGCTCAGAACGCTCTTCCCCTTGAGCTTCGGCGCCAGCGTCTTCGAAAACGACTGCAGTTCCGAAGCCTTCCACATATGGAAGCCCGCGGGATCTCCCGCCGTCGATGCAAGAGCGACTGTCAATAGAAAGAGGACGATCGCTTTCATAGGCCCGCGCAACTCCGAACGGACCCCTGTCCGTTTTGCGTCAGCAGCGTAACCGGCGGCTTCGGCGCGACTGCGCACGGCGGAGGGGGCGCCGTCTCGCCGGCATACGATTCCGATGCCACCCACTGCTCCCCAACCCGCTGAAACTCGATCGTTCGGATCGATTGCATCCCGTGAACCGGCCACGCCAGCGGCGGCAGAGTCGTTGCCTTGGCCGCGGCAGCCAGATCGGAAGACGCCGGCACCACCGCGCGCACGTCCAACACCTTGCCGTTTTGGTCCACCAGGGCAATCGCCTTGGCATCCCGCGCTCGCGTGGAAAGCCCGACCGGAGCCCGCTCCAGCAACGCATCCAACTGCGCCTGCCCGCCGGCCGCGGCAGCCAATTCGCGAACCGTTTCCTCGGAATCCACCCGGTCGAAGTCCTCGCGATCGCGAACCTGCACGTACTCCTTCACCGCCCGATCGAGTTGCCCGTTCTTCGCCAGCACCGTCGCCAGGTGAAGCTGCGCTTCCGCGCGCGGCGTGATCGCGAATGCCGACTGCAAGTACTTCTGCGCCGCTTCCAGGTTGCCCTGCCGGTACTGAATCCAGCCCGCCGAATCCAACATAAATGCCAGGTGCCGCAACTCCGTGGTGCATTTGTCGCCGTCGCCCAAATTCTGCGCTTCGCACACCAGACTCATTTGCGAAGCCAGTGCCTTCTGAATCAGTTGAGACGACCTCTCGATTTGGAGCCCTGCGTCGGCCAACGCGTAAGCGATGTTGTTTTCCGTCATGGCGTCGTGCGGAAGCGCCAGCACGCGGTCAAAGCTTCGCTGCGCATCCTCGGTTTGCCCCGTTTTCAGTTGCATCTTCCCCAGAAAAAGCCAGCGGGCTGGCTCCTCCGGACTGAGTTCCGCCGCCTTCGCCGCGAACTGCCTCGCCTCGGCCCAGTCGCCGCGCGACTCCAAAGCCCGCGCCAGGTTGAACGGCGCGAACTTCTCGTGAGGACTCACCTCAACCTGTTTGCGATAAGCGGCGATCGCTTCATCCGCACGTTTTTGCCGCATGTAAGTGACGCCGAGATTGTTGTAGGCAGCTTGGTGACGGGGGTTAATAGCGATGAGAGTCTTGTACGCCTCCTCTGCTCCGCCGGTTTGCCCGAGCAAGTCATAGGCGCGCCCCAGGTAGAACCACGCCGTCTGGTTTTTCGGATCCAGTTTGATGGCCGCGAGCGACGCATCGCGGGTTGCAGTGTAGTTCTTAGCCTGAAGGGCCGTCCAGGCGTCTTTCAGAAGCTGAGCGGTAGTCTGGCCGTAAACGGTCGAGGCCAGCATGAAACAGAGAGAGACGAGGCGCATCGTGTTCTCCTTAATCCGCTTCAGATTACTACGAAGAGACCCCGATGTCGATCCCAGTGACCGTGCCGACAGGAATCTTTCCTGTCGGGTCGCGCAAAGCGCGACTGCGGAGTAGCGACCGGTCTCCAGACCGGTTGCAAGCGAGCGAAGCTCGCTTCATGAGTTTCCACCTCGGCCGGCGGCGTGCCGTCGCAGACGCCCTTAGCTTAACGGTGAGTAGCCGCTTCCGAAAATCGCAGTTGGCTCACAAAGAGTCACCTGATCCTAGTGACTACAGGAATCCTTCCTGTAGTGGCGAGCGAAGCTCGCCTGCCCTTTTCATCTCCTCGGTGGTACCTCTTCAAAGCGAATGGGCAAAGCGCGAACCCAACCCAAGCAGATGTTGACGGGAAATGCCGGCGAGAGGGGATCGCCCTGATAGAACGCCTGGGGAATGCAGCGGCCGGTTTTGATAAAACTTATCGACGGAGTAGAAGCGGCGCGAATGGGTTGACGCACGAAAACAGAGCTTGGCATCCTTGCGTGCCCGCGCCAGAGAAGCTGCCATCCACGGCCAAGAAGAGGAGTTTGTTCATGCCGCCCGCTAGGTCCACCTCCTGGCCAGCGAAGCTCGCCTGCTGAACCCGCGGAATTCGCTTGTAACTTTTCGGGTGTTCGCGCGTAACTTGAATGGCGATTGAAGAAATGACGGATGTCGAGAGCCTTTATCAACGGTATGCACCCGACGTTCGTCGGTTTGTCCTGTTTCTGTCCGGTGATCCCGTGATGGCGGATGAAATCACCTCGGACACGTTTGTGTCCGCCTGGCTGGCCCGCGAAAGAATCCGTCAGCCAACGGTGAAGAGCTACCTGTTCGCCATCGCGCGCAATTTGTACCGGGATCTGCAACGCCGCCGGGAACGTCACGCGGAGCTCGACGAACACATGACCGACAAGCGAATCAACGCGCAGACGCACATGGAACAGACCGCCGAAGTCCGCGCCGTGCTTGCGGCATTGCAGCAATTGCCGGAAATGGATCGCACGGCGCTGCTGATGCGCGCGCTGGACGAAATGCCATACGAGGAAATCGCGGAGACGCTGGGAATCCCCGTCGTCACGGCGAAAGTAAAGGTCTATCGAGCGAGGTTAAAGTTGATGCAAACCAGGCAGGCGTGGGGAAAAGTCATTTTCTCCCCAGGAGCAAAACCATGAATATTACACGGGAAGTGGTCACGGATCTGTTGCCGATTTATTTTTCCGGTGAGGGCAGCAGCGACACGAAATCACTGGTCGAGGAATACTTCCGCGACGACCCGGATTTTGAGCGGATGGCGCGTAGCGCTGGAACGCCGCTGGAAACTCTGCGGGCCGCCCCGCCCGTCCCGGCCGGCTCGGAAAAGGAGAAGCGCGACTTGGAGAGCGTCCGCTGCGGACTCGACCGGCGCAAGTGGTTGTTCGGCCTGAGCCTGTTTCTCACGCTCAGCCCGCTGTCATTCTATTTCACCCATGGCGACCTCGCCTCTCTGATGGGTCGCGACGTCCTTTGGGAGGCGGCGTTTGAGTGGACCATGGCGGCGCTCTTCTGGTTCCTCTATTTCGCTCGATTGCGCCGGCGCGCGGCCTCCCTCGTGGCTGCGATCTTTCTTACGCTGACCCCCATTCCTTTCGTCCTCCACTTCGCGACTGTGCAGGCGCTCAGGGGTAGTTTCGCAGAGGCACTATGTTTCTGGGTCGCGGCGGCGTTCATCTGGATTGGGTATTTCCGCCAGCGCTCTCATTAGAACGATTGCGACTCCGCCCGGACCAAGCCTCGCAATTTATGCGAAGAGGAGGTCACTCACCTCAGCCGGGTTTTCCAAGTCCATACTGCGCAGAACGATTCCGGCAGATGATCGTTGCTGGTTGCAAGAACTATACGGGTGGCATACCGGCCGTCCAGCACGTATTGACGAAGCGAATCCGTGGATTGAAGCGCTTGAAGGGACATCCGGAACCGGGTTCAAGCGCTGGTGGCCAGCGGCGAGTGGGACGTTCCAATTCAGGAGCCGTTCCGCACGGTTGCCCGCAGACGCCTTGCGGGATGTATGGCTTCTTCGTGGTCCGCTTTTTTCGCGCTCGCGCTTCTCCTTGCCTTCATCTTTCAGCACATCTGCTTTTGAAACACTCAACATCTTTCGAACGGCTGCGTCCATGCGTTCAGCCTCTGTGTTGCCGGGACGCAGCGTGCAGGTAGCGGTTTCATAAAGCCGAAAAGTCTGACTACTGCATATTGCGGCAGAAATCCTCCAGACGCTATTTGTTGTAGTCGACTTGACACGTGCGCGAACCCGTTTAGAATAAACGTTCACGAAAAGGAGATCTCTTGGCGGATGTAGAGGCGGGGCTAACCGTTCAACCGGAACTGGTCTTCGGCTTGGTCGGTCCACTCGGCACCGACTTATCGCTTGTGGCTGCCCGTCTTGCGGATGCTCTCACTCAGGTTCGCTACCGTAGTGAAGTCTTTCGCCTCAGCAGGCTAATGCGCGAGATCCCGCAAGAACCGTGGTCGATGCTGTGCGACGACTTCCGGGATGTCGAGATCGAGCAACACATCAAAGCAGGAAACGAACTCCGGCGAAGGCTGGGTCGAAAAGATGCGGTTGCAATGCTCGGGATTGGCGCGCTTCGGGAATATCGTGATGTGCAGTCTGGCGATCCAAACAAACCGCTGACGGGTTTCGCAGCAATTCTGCAATCGCTGAAAAGGCCCGAGGAGATTGAAACGCTCCGGCGAATCTACGGCCCAGCTTTTATCGTCCTTGCCGCTTACTCTCCGAGAGCGCGTCGGGTTCAGGATCTTGCCCGGAGGATCGCCGAATCTCGGTACAGTAATCAAGCTGGTCAGTTCGTTTCGAAAGCCGAGACTCTGGTTGCAACCGACGAGGCGGAGGTCGGTGTACCATCCGGGCAGAACGTTCGCGACTCATTCTCTCTGGCGGATGCCATTGTCAACGTCGGTAACGTGCAGTCGCTCGAAACAGCTATAAATCGGTTTATAGAGCTCCTTTTCGGCAACACACTGAACACGCCAACCCGTGATGAGCAGGGTATGTATTTCGCTCACGCGGCAGCGTATCGATCGGCCTCCCTGGCCAGGCAAGTTGGGGCGGCAATCTGCCGGCGTGACGGATCCGTCATTAGCGTTGGCTCGAACGAAGTTGCGAAAGCTGGCGGCGGCCAGTACTGGTGTGATGACGATCCAGACGGTCGCGACTTCAGAATAGGTTATGACAGCAGTGATCGTATGCGTGAGACGCTGCTTGGTGACGTGCTGGATCGATTGAAAGAGGGCGGGTGGTTAGCGGCGGATAGATCAGCAGTAGCAACAAAGGAACTCGTCGTGGAAGCACTCCGCGGTACCGATCATCCGATCATGAAGGGCGCCCAGTTCACTTCCACTATCGATTATGTGCGGGCCGTTCACGCCGAGATGGCCGCCATAACAGACGCTGTTCGCCATGGAGTTCCGACGATCGGCAGCGAGATGTTTACCACAACTTTTCTGTGCCACGACTGCGCCAAACATATCGCCGCGGCAGGAATTCAGCGCGTTGTGTACATCGAACCTTATCCGAAAAGCCTAGTCGGTGAGATGTACCCCGACTCAATCGTCGTGGATACGGACATCGAGTGTTCAGGAAAGGTGCGAATTGACCCGTTTGTCGGCATCGGGCCAAAACGATATCAAGATTTTTTTGCGCTCGGCCGGCGCAAGAGGAAGAATAAAGATGGGACCGTCGCAGCTTGGCGTCGAGCGGATGCAGTACCCGCGCTGCCGGACTATATGCCATCCGTCGTGGCTCGCCTGACTGCGGAAGAAGAAGCAGTAAAGCAATTCGAAAATCATCTAAGGGCAAGAGTTAATCCAACGGAGAACAGGTAATGACATTAAACAAGGGTTGGCTGAATCGGCAGTTCGACAGGGTGTCGAATGATGTCCGAGGATGGCCGGATTGGATGAGGCGCGAGGCCGGATTCCAGGACGACACAACGGAAAAAAAGGTCCCGCAGCAGGACAACCCACAGTCGGTTTCTTGTAGTGCAGCAAACACAGCTGAACGAACCAAACCGTAAGTCCACCGAAACCTTCGACCCGACCAGGGGACAATCGGCTCCGGGTCCGGGAAACCCGCATCTGTCCCCGCCTATCTTCTCGGTTTTGAGTTCCGAGCCGATTCCCATCGTCGCCCCCCGGCGCGTTCCCAGTTGCAGGGTTTCACGGGCCGTGGCGCGACGACCACGCTCCATAATCCAGTGCCGAGTACATTGACCGTCGGCGCGTTCGATGCAGTCGAGCGAAGCGCCCCTGCCACGTCCCAACAACCCACCTACCGAGCCGAGATCGTATACGAGCCGTTCGATGCACCGTCCACAAGCACCGTCACCGGAACCTGCGACCCGCCGAACGATTGTTGCATCGAAAACTGCACCTGATACGCATTCCCGCCGCTCTGCGTGATCTGGCTGACCGGCATCGCAATTCCCGCCACCGCCACCTGCACGCGCGACAGATTGTTCGCCGCCGAAGGGTCCAGACCCGTCACGTTGACCGTGATCACATCGCCGGCATTGGCGAAGTGTGTCGCATCCAGCGCTCCGTTCGGGCCGTTGATGCTCTGAATCGTAGGAGGCACCGCCGCGACAATTGTCGCATAGGAGACGCTCCCCGCCGGCGTCGTCAGAGTGAGCGCGGCGGGGCCCACCGGCAGGCCGCCCGGCACCGCGAAGTTCACCTGCGTCGCCCCCGCGAAGACCACCGTCGCCGGAGTGCCGTTGATCGTTACCTGCGTGTTTGCAACGCCTGCGCCGACGTTGAAACCATAGACCACGCCAAACCCGCCGGCGTTGAGCGACGTTGCCGCGGGCGCGGCGCCGTTCACCAGCGCGAGAACCTGCGGAGCGGCCAAAGCGGCAAACGCGCCGCCCTGCGTTGACCAGTTCCCCGCCTGCATCACCTGGAATCCGTTAATCACGCTGATTTCCGAACTCCCCGATTGCGGCGCCCCGGCAACCGTCACATTGGCGATCAGGTGATTGGCGTTCACGCGATAAACCTTGTTCACCACCACGTCGTTCGTGCCGAATCCGACGCTCACCTGTCCATCGGCGAACTGTCCATTGTTCGCCGTGATGTCGACCATTGCCGTGCTGCCGGCGGGCAGGGAAGACGGCGACACGTTCACGATCTGCCCGGTGGAACCGGCGGGATACGTGTACTGCGGCGGGTTCAACGCCTGCAGGAAGATCGAGTTCTGTCCGTCGCTGTTGAACACCGTAATTGCGGAGGTCTGGCCGCCGATGCCCGGTGGAGGAGTCGCCACCAGAGAGCCATTCGTGAAGGTCGCCGCCGCTTGCAAACCATCGAAAAACACGCGCGTATCCGGCCCCAGTCCAGTGCCGCTGACCGTCACCGTGCCATCGCCGTTCGCCGGCACGTTAGAGACGTAAGGAGGCCCGCTCTGCACCAGATTCACAGCTTCCGGCAGCACGTAGATATCGCTGTTCGCGCCGCTGCCGTACCGGAAAACCAGGTGCCGCGGACCGCTGCTCAAGCCGCCCGGCAGCGCGAAGTACAATCCGTCGTACTGGTTGTTGGCGTAAAGCTGATTGAAAAACGCCTGCCCGACTCCCAGCATCGTCACCGATTGCGGCAGCACCGTGGCGCCGCTGTTCGCCTGCACCGCCACGAACGCCTGGCTCTGCGTCGCGTCCACGTACGCCGGAGTCTCCAGCACGCAAGCCGGGCATGTGTTCGGCGCGGAGGGGTACGTGTGCGCCGCCGGATCCAGATAGCTGTAAGTCACCAGGTCGTACGCCGGGACGCCGGAACGCTGCTGAACCGTAAAGTTGTACTGCTGTGGGCTGGGTTGGCCGGCATTCACCGCGATCGGCTGCGACTGCGAGGGATCGTTGGTGCCGCCATAAAATTGCGTGAAGAAAGAGCCCGATGCCGCGATCGGGCGGCCCGTCTGGTCCTGCGGAAGTTGCAGCCCTTCGCCGTTGGCCACAATTGCGTCCGGCGGCAGCGGATGCACATAAAGTTGATACGAGTTCGGCGGCAGACCGTTCAGCGTGTACGTGCCATCCGGATTCGTCAGCGTGCTGACTGCGGGGCCGTTCACCGGAATCGCGACCACCGACGCCATCGAAACGCCCGTGGAATCGGGGAAAGACACGCGCCCGGTGATGGAGCCGAAATTGGCAGTCCAGCCGTTATTGCCGTACAGCACCGAAAGACCCGCGATATCGTCGGCATCGATCGGCCGCGCACGCGAGGTGTTGCGGATGACGCCCTGCGACATCGCCGCGCCCGTCCACGTGTGCTGCAACCCGAGCGCGTGCCCGATCTCATGCACCGCCGTCGTGAAAAAGCTCTCCATGTAGCTCGGCCCCGGTACCTGACTCGTGTTGTTGGTCAGAATCACCAGCGACTGCGTGATCGGGATAAAGGTTCCAAAGGTGTTGCCTTGAATGTTCGGAGTGCCGGAAACCTGCGGCGTGCCCATGCCCAACACGCCCGGCGCCAGGTTCTGGAAAACCACCTTGCCGCCCGCCGTATTGGCGTTCTGGTTGGGAGCCTGCAGGCCGCCGAAATTGATGCGCAATGCCGATGACGGAACCGCGTTCCATGCCGCCAGAGCCTGCTTGATCTCTCCGAGCACGCTGCCGAACGAATCGTTGGGGGAGAACGTCGCCGGACCCGAGTCCGTGACGTAGAAATTCACCGTGCTGTTCGGCAGCCGGGTGAGATCGAATTTCGCGGGGACGGGAAAGCCGAGATTGGTACGGAAAAAAGTGAGGTAGTGATAATACGCCTGCGCGGGAACACCCAGAAGCAGCGCGGCTGCGGCGAATGCCAGGACCCGCCGCTTCATTGCGCGGTCCTCTTCGCCGCGGCTTGAACCTGCGAGCGCAGTTCCCTCAGGTGCATCGAAAGAGTCTGGTCCTGCACCGGACGCGCCGTACTGCGGTCCAGCATCAACTCGTGGCTCGCCTCCCGGGTCAATGCCGGATTGGAAGACGAATCGCGCAACCGGAACAGACCCTGCGTCAGGCCGGTCACCTGCGTCAGCCCGTCCGGGCCCCTCCACAGGAAGAAGACGTACTCATCGCCCTTTTGCAACTCAGGCGCTCCGGCGAAAAACTGCCGCTGCCCATTTGCCACGCCGCCCGGAATAACCAGTTCCGCCGCGGCCTCTCCCTTGAGCACTTCCGCCGATTGCAATTTGTAATGGGTATAAATGATGGGGCCGGAAAAAGAAGTATAGGAATCCCCGACCTTCGCCCTCACAATCGCCGTCGATTTCGCGATCATGTCGTCAAGAGAGAGCCGCTCCAGAGTGGCGCACTGGAGCGGCATTGAGCAGAAGGTCAACACTAGCGCAATACTGAAGTGGCGCTTCACGGTGTTGGAAACAGCACGGATCATACCAACTAATCTCGATAGAAACAAACTACTTAGGCGCCGGAATCCGGTGCGCCGTGGGTCTGATGGCCACACCCCTGGGACACCATTGTCACAATCCTGAACACTCGTGTGACTCAGGCGACCGACCTACCGGCCCGGCCGGACGATCAGCATCGGCACCCGAAGCTCATGCCGCACGGGGTCGATCGTGGTTCCGAAAATCAGGTCCTTCAAACCGCCGTGGCCGTGCGCTCCCATAATCACAAGGTCCGGACGAATCTGCCGGGCGTAGCGCACGATTTCTTTCTTAGGAGATGACGAATGGGAGATCCAGGTTTCGACCTCCACACCTTGTTCCCGCAATCCGGCGGCGATCCGGTCCAGGTAGGCTTCGCCGGCTTCCACCTCCGCCGTACTTGACATTTTACCGTAGATTTGGCTTGTAACTCCTTCTTCTACATGGACCAGGTACAGCCGCGCCCCGTGACTCCGCGCCATTGCGGCGGCGTGGCTGACAGCCAGCCGATCCAGTTCCGAATGGTCCAGCGGCACCAGGATGCGGTGATAAACCGGCGCAAGCTCCCGCTCCGCGCCGGCCGTTTCCGGCAGCGTCACCGATGCCCGGCCGCGCTTACCGCGCGAGATCCACGGCTCGAACGTCACAAACAGGAGCAACGCCAGCAGGGCAACGGAAGCCGGGACAGCCAGCGTCCACACCAGCGGACGCCACGCTCCGGCGGCGCCGGCCCAATCGGCCAGGGCGAGGGCGAGTAAGCGGAAGTTCAGGCCCACGATGACGAGTGCCGTGGTCCACGCCAGAATCCTGACCCACCGCGGGTTCGCGAGTTGCCCCATGCGCCGCTGGTCGCTCGTGAAGTGTATGAGCGGGATGATGGCGAAGGGAAGCTGCATGCTCAGGATCGCCTGGCTCAACAGCAAAAGACCGAAGCTGGCCTTGTTCCCCGCAAAGTAGATGGTCAGCGCGGCCGGAACCACAGCCATGGCGCGCGTGATCAGACGCCGCAGCCAGGGTCTCAACCGAATGTTTAAGAATCCCTCCATAACTACTTGACCAGCAAGGGTTCCAGTGAGTGTGGAGGACTGCCCTGAGCAGATCAGCGCGACGGCAAAAACCACGCCCGCCACACCGGTCCCGAGCAGGGGCGCGAGCAGTTGGTGCGCCTGCTGAATTTCGGTGACAACGATGTGCCGCTTGAAGAAAACCGCCGCCGCCATCACCAGGATGGCGATGTTCACCAGCATGGCGCCGTTCAGCGCCACCACCGAATCGATGAGGTTAAACTTGCAGGCCGCCCTCTGGCTCCGCTCGTCGCGGCCGATGTTGCGCGTCTGTACCAGCGCCGAATGCAGGTACATGTTATGCGGCATCACCGTGGCGCCCAGAATCGTGATTGCCACGTAGAGGCTGCTGGAATCCAGCCGCGGCGCTAGTCCCGTTAACATTTCGCCCATGTTCGGCCGCGCCCAAATGATTTCGATGCAGAAGCAGGCGGCGATAACCGTAATCAGGGCGAGCACGAACGCCTCGACGGTTCGTATACCGAAGCTCTGAAACCAGAGCAACAGCAGGGTGTCGGCGGTGGTGAGCAAAACGCCGGCGAGTAGCGGAATGTGGAAGAGAAGGTTGAGGCCGATCGCCGCGCCCAGCACTTCGGCCAGGTCGCAGGCGGCAATCGCGATCTCGCACAAGCCCCACAGCGCCAGGTTGACGCGGCGGGGGTAAGTTTCCCTGCAGCACTGCGCCAGGTCGCGGCCGGAGACAATGCCCAGCCGGGCGCTGAGCGTTTGCAGCAGGATGGCCATGGCGTTGGACATGACCAGCACCCACAGCAGGCGATAGCCGAAGCGCGCGCCGCCTTCCAGGTCCGTGGCCCAGTTGCCCGGGTCCATGTACCCGACGCTGACCAGGTACGCGGGACCGGCGAAAGCGAACAGCCGCCGCCAGAAAGAAAGCTGGCTGGTGCCTACGCTGGCATGCACGTCGGACAACGAATGCGTGTCAGCGCGCAGTTGTCCGGCCCGTTCCATACCTGTTCTAAGGGTAACAGCGCCGTCAAGTGCTTCAATTCTTAGATGGTTGTCGGGCAACCTCGGTCCCGGCGGCAGCGGCATCGAACGCGCCCAGAGGCAAGTAGTCGAGCGGCGCGGCGGTGGCTGTGACCTTCAGGTGCAGCGGCCGCTCGACTTGCACTTGGAAGCGGTCGGCCAGCAGGTTTCGCAACATCGCGCGCATATCGTCGAACGTGGCGGGCTGCGCCGCGGACGGTGAGGCGCCCGCCCGGCTCGCGCTGCATATCACGGCAAAATTCGGTTCGATTGCCCACACAGTTTCGCCACCTGCGCGCAGTACATTAGTTGGCATGGTTGTCGATTGCGGCACTCAGGTTCGCTTGCCCGGAAATCGCAGAACGGTCGGCCCGGGTGTCGCGAAGACGGAAACTTTCCGGCAGAAAATGGTGGAGCGGTTCGATAGCTCATATCGCGCCAAGGCTCGCGAACACAGCATCGGACGCAACCGCGCGGTCGGCCACGTCCTGGCGATCTTCAGTTTTCTGAAGACGGACGGCGCGATTCCCGCCGGCGCCCGCGTCGATTGGGACCGCGCTCACGTGCAATCCATCAAGGGCGATGTGCATTCCGATGCCGCGCACAATCTGCCGTGCCAGATCGTCATCAACGGCCAACTACCGTGGAACATGTCCTTCGGCAAGGACCTCGCCGCCAAACATCTGGTCGCAGAACTGCGAAGCCTCTTCGGCGGGACCATGGTCGCACCGAAAGTTTTTAACGCCGCCGATTCGATTTCGGAAAGAAATTGCTTGCGCGGCGGTTTTACGGCAGCTTGCGCACATGTCTTAGACATGTCTAAACCGGCTGCGCCGGGGCCGGGGGTCCTGAAACGCGGCGTTGGGTTGAACTACGGCGAGATCGAATTGACCAGAAACGACACCAGCAGTCTCGCGCGGATTGACGTGGATGTTGTTGTAAACGCGTTCCAAATGTGGGTTACCCTCTCTCGCGCGGCATTCGAAAAAGCGATCGCCGAAGTGCGCGCGGAAGGCGCTACTTCGATGGGGGCGGACGTCACCGAAGACGTTCTCTACATCTTAGACAGGTATAACTCGGAGGCGATGACCGCTACAGCGCCCACGCGCGATTTTTTAGGAAGAATGGAGCAGGAATTCTGGCGCGCTACTTCTTCACCGCAGCTTTGATTTTGCGGGCGAGGGCTGTCGCGGTGTAGGGTTTTTGCAGAAACGCGCAAAGGTCTTGCGATTCGAAGCGGCCCATGGCTTCGGCTTCGGTGTATCCGCTGGAGAGCACGATCGGGATATCTGCACGAATTGCACGCAACCGCCGCAGCACTTCTTCACCGTTCATCGCGGGCATGGTCAGATCGAGCAGCACGGCGTCGAACGAATCCGGAGCTTGTGTGAAACGATCGACGGCCGCCTGACCGTCTTCTGCGACAGCCACGGTGTAGCCGAGCTGTTGGAGCGTATAGCGCGCCATGTTGCGCACGAGCTCCTCATCGTCGACCACGAGGATGGTTCCGTAGCCGCGCACTTCCGGCTCGGCTTCCGGCCTGCCCGGCTTTTCCCGCTGCCGCGCGGTTGCGGGAAAGACCACCGTGAACGTGCTGCCTTTGCCCCGCTCGCTATCGACGGAGATGCTGCCTTTGTGTCCGCGAATGATGCCGAGCACGGCTGCGAGGCCGAGGCCGCGGCCGGTAAATTTCGTGGTGAAGAACGGGTCGAAAATCCTGGTCTTGACCTGATCGTCCATGCCTGCGCCGGTGTCGCTCACTTGCAGCACGACTTGCCGCTCACGATCGCTTTCCCGCGCAAAGGTGGCGACGGTCAGCGTGCCGGGGGACTCTCCAATGGCCTCGCCGCCGTTGATGGCAAGATTCATGATCACCTGCTGAAGCTGCGAGGAATCCGCTTCAATGAAGGGCAGGTTTTCGGCGAGGCGCAAATCTAACGTGATCAGCCGCGAAAGGGAGGCGCGCACCAGCGGTAGAATGGCGTTCACCTGTGCGGAAAGATTGAGCGGCTCGGGCACAAAGCGGCCTTTGCCGGCATAGGCGAGCATCTGCCGGACCAGCGAGGCGGCGCGCTCGCTCGCATTGAGCACCTCCATCAGCCGTTCAGCGGTGGGGCCGGAGGATTCGCGCATGGCGAGAGTGGCGTTGCCCATGATGCCGGTGAGCAGATTGTTAAAATCGTGCGCGATGCCGCCGGCGAGGACGCCGAGGCTTTCCATTTTTTGCTTTTGCCTGAGTTGCTGCTCCAGGTCGCGAGCTTCGGTCATGTCGCGGACCACTTGTGAGGCGCCAACGATTTCTCCGGCCGCATTGTGGATCGGCGAGACGGTGAGCGACACGGGAATCAGCGTTCCGTCTTTGCGTTTGCGAATGGTTTCAAAGTGCTTCACGCGGCCGCCGTGGCGAATGCGCTCCACGATGTCGGAATCCTCATGCAGGCGGTCGGCAGGCAGGATCACGGTGATGCGCTGGCCGACGATCTCGGCGGCGGCGTAACCGAAAATGGTTTCGGCGCCGCGATTCCAGCTTTGAACGATGCCATTGAGGTCCTTGGAAAAGATGCCGTCGTCGGAGCTTTCGACGATCGCGCGTAGTTGCGCGGAGAGCCGGCGCTCGCGTTCGCGCTCCTCGGTTTCGGCAAGAAGACTCTGCAGAGCCTGATCGGCGAGGGTGGCGTTGCGTTCGGCGAGTTCACGGTCGCGGCGCTGGCGGTCTACGACTGCAATGGCAACCACGGCGACGAGGAAATATAGCGGCAAGCCTATAGAGCCGAGCGTGGGGAGAAACTGGTCTCCCGACGGGCCGAACAGGTACGCGGCAAGGCCGCCGCCCAGCACGGTTACAGCGATGCTGGGGCCCAGCCCGCAGTACCGTGCGGATATAAGAATCGCGGCATATACCGTGACAAACGGATACCGCCCGATCGAATACGGTTCGACGGCCGCTCGGAGCAAGAGCGCCACTGCGAGGCACCCGAGCGCCGCAGCGTACCGCCGCAAACCTATTGGCATTCTCCCCATCATACCCGGCATAAACGTACTAGTCCTCAGGGTTTTGCCTTAAGTGAAATTTCTTACGTCGGTAAATGGACTGCTTGCTAGGGAGGAATGTGAAGACTATCGCTTTCCTGCTGCTGGCCGCCGGATTAGCCGTGGCGGCCGATTTCCAAGCCGGGCTCGCCGCATACAACAAGGGAGATTTCGCCACCGCACTGAAGGAGTGGCAGCCGCTTGCCGAACAGGGCGACGCCAATTCTCAATACAACCTGGGACTGCTTTACGCTCGCGGACAGGGCGTTGCGCAGGATTATAAGCAGGCGGCGGCGTGGTACGAGAAGGCCGCAAATCAAGGCGTTCCCGCGGCTGAATACAACCTGGGCGTGATGTACGCCAATGGCGAGGGAGTGCCCAAGAGTTCCGAAGACGCAGAAAAGTGGTTTTTGAAGGCGGCGCAAAAGGGCGTCAGCGACGCTGCATCGAATCTGGGCACTATTTATAGCGAGGGCGAAGGCGCGTTCAAGAACTACAGCGAGGCCGAGAAATGGTACCGGCAGGCGGCGGGAAAAGGCGTCGCGAGCGCCGCTTTCAACCTCGGCGTGATGTACGACATCGGGCAGGGAGTACCAAAAGATTATAAACAGGCTATCGAGTGGTACCAGAAGGCCGCGGACGCGGGATATCCCGCAGCGATGACGAATCTGGGCATCCTTTACTACAACGCTCAGGGTGTAAAGCGCGACCTGATTCAGGCCTACTGCTGGTTCCAGCGCGCGCAGAAGGGCGGGGACCCGCGAGCGTCCGACCTGGTGACGGTGGCGGCGAGCAAAATGCGTCCGGGCGATATTAAGAAGGCGCAGGCGCAGGTGGATTCGTGGCATCCCACGAACAAGCCGGCCACGGTGGAGACTGCCGCCTTGTTTGCTCCGCGGCAGGCGCAGGAGCAGGCCGTGGCGAAACCGCAGCCGCCTCAACAGGACCAGAAGGACCAGACCCAGACGCAGGGGACGGCGGAGCGGGCTGCTCCCGCGGCTGCGGAGACGGCCCCGAAGTCGCCCGCAGCGGCTACGCAGCAGGACGTGTGGACGGGAGTTCAGCGAATCATCGCGGTGGGCGATGTGCACGGCGATTTCGAGCAATTCGCGCTCATTCTGAAATCCGCCGGGCTGATCGACGATAAAGGCGATTGGGTCGGGGGAACCGCGCATCTGGTGCAGACGGGCGATGTGGTGGATCGCGGTCCGGACTCGCGAGCTGTCATGGACCTTCTGATGAAGCTGGAAAAGCAGGCGGCGGCGGCGGGCGGCGGCGTGCATTGCCTGATCGGCAATCATGAGGCGATGGACGTTTACGGCGACCTGCGGTATGTATCGCCGGGCGAATATTCGGCGTTCCGGACGGAGAACTCCGAAGCGGCGCGAGCGACGAGTTACAAGGAGTATCACGAGGCGATGACCGCGGCATCGAAGCCGGAGATGGACCGCTCGGAATGGGAGCTGGAGCATCCGCCGGGATTCGCCGAGCACCGCGAAGCGTTCGGACCGGAGGGAGTTTACGGCAAGTGGATTCGCGGTCATAACACGATCATTAAAATCGACCGGACGCTGTTTCTGCATGCGGGGCTGGGCGAGAAGTACGAGGATTGGACGCTGGACCGTATCAACGACGAGGTGCGGAAGGAGCTGAACGATTTCACGGAACTGCACGGAGGCGTGGTCACGGACGAGCAGGGGCCGCTGTGGTATCGCGGCTTGGCGACCGGCGACGAGAAGGCACTGGAGCCGGTGGTGGATGCGCTGCTGAAACACTTCGACGTAGATCGAATCGTGATCGGCCACTCGTACGCGCGGGCGGCGATCACTCCGCGCTTCGACGGGAAGGTGGTGCTGATCGACATCGGGATCTCACGCGTGTACGACAACATCGGGAAGGTCGGGGCGCTGGAGATTAAGGATGGGAAGGCGCTGGCGATCCATCGCGGAGTGGAGTTGCCTCTGCCGACGGATGAGAATGGTCCTTCGATGCTGGAGTATTTGAAGAAGGCGGCGGCGCTGGATCCGAAACCGTCACCGTTGGAGCCTCGGATTGAGGAGTTGGAGAAGAACCAGCATTAGGCGGCAACCAGCGTTGTGCGACAGCCGCGCTCCCTTGTGGGCTACGATGATGGTGGAGATGCAATGGGGAATCCACCTTGTAGGCCATCGAAGATATATGGTCTTTCTCTATCAGTTGTGGCTGCGCTCGCCGGCGGTTTTACGCAGGAGTTAGACGATTCCCCGTTGGAGGTGGCTGCGATTCATGAGTCTGCGGCCGTGGCGGAGTATCAGGAGCCGACACCGCAAACTGTACCTATCATTTATCTCTCCGGTTCCCAGCTGATTATCAGGAACTTCACGGTTGCCAAATGGATTGCGGCTGCTTACGACGTCCCCGAGTTTATGGTTTCCGGTCCGGGGTGGATTACATCTGAAAAGTACGATTTGTTCGCGAAGGCGCCGCGTGGCGCCACGAGGCGTCGCATACCTTTGATGCTCCAGCCCTTAATGGCGGAGCGATTCGCCCTGCAGATCCATAAAGAAGCAAAGGTGTCGGAGGGGTACGCTCTGGTGTTAGGAAAGAGCGGGTCTAAACTGCAGCCGTCGGCTGGATTCGACGCGGAGCCGGCCGTGTCGTTGACTACACCGAAATCGGCGCCGACGAAGCCGGTTTACCATTACAGGAACTACCCGATGCCGCTCATCGCCAAGAATCTGAGTGTCTGGTTAGGCGAAAGCACAATTGACGCTACCGGTCTTCCAGGCAGTTATGACTTTGAGATTACTTACTCATTAACTGAATACTTGATGAGGCACATCAAGAAGGACAATGAGGCCGAAGTTCCTCCCACGCTCGCGGAATCTCTGGGAGCGCTGGGGCTAAAGCTCGAGCGGCGGAAAGTGCCGGTCGAACAGATCGTTGTCGATAGGGTTACGCGGCCTACGGCTAATTGCGCGAGGGCGAGACAGCAGGCTTCGCGTCTGCGAGCAGTCGCGCTCCGCGCGACCCGACAGGAAGGATTCCTGTCGGCACGGCGGTCATTCTGTCCGCAGGGCCTGTATGGGATTTATTGATGCCGCGCGGCGGGCGGGAATAAAACAGGCAATTAGTGTAGCGACGCAGAGAAGAATGGCTACTATAACGAAGGTCAGCCAATCCGCAGTCCCCACGCCATAGAGCATGCCACGTAAATAGCGGGTAAGCGCAAATGAGATCAACAGACCGAGGACGAGCCCCAGACCCGCAAAGTGCAAGCCTCGTCCCAAGACCTGGCGAAAGATGTCCCGCTTGCCTGCACCGAGCGCCATGCGAATGCCGATTTCATGGGTGCGTTGCCTGGTGGCATAGGCAACCACACCATAAACTCCGATGGCAGCGAGGATTAGAGCCAACAGCCCGAATGAACCTGCGAAGGCTGCTGCGATGCGCTCAAAGAGATTTCCCATCCGCATGCTCGCGGCGAGCGTGGTCTCGTTGAAGAGCGGCAAATCAGAATTGAGTCCATGAACAGTTCGTTCTACAGCAGAAGCATAGGCCATAGGATCACCAGCTACACGCACGTATACAATCTGGTCGGTCCTGTAACTCTGCAACATCGGAATCAGCACCAGCGGCGCAGTATTGTAAACCAGGCGCCGGTACTTCCCGTTGGCCGCCACACCAACCACTGTGGTCCATTGTCTGGCAACCTGCAGGCGCTTGCCGATCGGGTCCTGTCCCGGCCAATAGCGGTCGGCCAATGCCTGGTTGATAATCGAGACCGGCGGCGCGCCGAGATTGTCCCTGCCGGTAAACTCCCGTCCCGCCAGCAAGGCTGTTCGTACGGTCCGCAGGTACTCCGGACCCACCACACCCCTGTCGACCTCCATGGACTCGTTCTTTCCGGGCACATACCCTTCAGGCTGGATGAAATCCGTATGAATGGTGTAACTCAGCGGCGAGAAATCTCCCAGCGTGACCGACTGAACGCCGGGCAGCGATTTCAGGCGCGCGAGCATTTGTTTGTCAAACTCAATGCCTTGCGCTCTGGAATAGCCCTCGGGTTTCAGATCAAAGCCGGCAAGAAACACGTGGTTGGGATCGAACCCCGGATTGGATTCCTGTGCTCTCTGCAGGCTGCGGCCTAACAGTCCGGCACAAACCAGTAGCAGCATCGACAGCGCAATCTGTCCGACGACCAGTCCTCCCGCCAGCCGCGACTTGTGGATTCCTCCGGAGTTATTGAGTGCTTCATCCTTTAGGGCAGACCCTGGAGCGAGGGCGAGGCGGGAAGCTCGAAGCGCCGGCAAAACGCCGGACACCGACGCTGTGAGAAGCGAAATCATAATGGCCGCCACCAGCACCGTTTGGTCGATGCGCCCATCGAGCGTCAAAGGGAGCGTCGTGGGCGGCAGAAACGCAGACAATCCGTGTGCCGTCCATCTGGTGAACAACAGCGCGAGAGCGGCTCCTGCCACGGCGATCAAGGCATTCTCCACCATCAACTGAAGCACGAGCCTCCAGCGGCTTGCACCTATCGAGAGGCGAATGGCAAATTCGCGCCGGCGCGCCACCGAGCGCACCAACAGAAGATTCGCCAGGTTCGCGCAGGCCAGCAGTAAGAGCACCAAAGCCAGCGCGAGAAGAATGGGCAGCGTTCCAGAAAGATAGACATTCACACCAAAGGGCGACCGCCACAGCGGATCGGAAGAGATCGTGTTTGGTCCCCTGTGCGCGTCCGGAAACCGCTCCGCGAGGCGTTGCATCAGGATATTCAGCTCGTTTTCAGCCCGGCGATGATCGACTCCGGGCCGGAGTTTGCCGAGCACGTTGAGCCAAAGGGCGTCGCGATACTTGATTCGCTCGGAGCCCGAAACCTGCGGATCCATGCCCAGCGGTATCCATAGATCGGACCGTATGCCGCTTTTGCAGCCTTGGAAGCCCTGTGGGGCGACACCCACAATGGTGTACGGATGCAGATTGATATGAACGGTCTTCCCAATGATGGAAGGATCCGCGCCAAAATGGTTCTGCCATAAGCCGTAACCGAGCACCACTTCCGCCGTACCCAGCCGCTCATTCGGCGCAGTCGATGCAAGCGAGCGGCCGAGGATCGGGCGCACACCGAGTACCTCAAAGTAATTTGACGACGCTAGTGCCCCATAAATGCGCTCCGGCTCGCCCGATTCCGTGATCGCCATGTAGTCGTCGTGATAAGCGAGCAATCCGGCGAGGGTCCGCGTGCTATCGCGAAGATCCGCGAAGTCCATGTACGAAAATGGAGGCGTTGGATGCTCGCTTCTTTCGCCCCGCATGATGGTGATCATGTCGCTTGTGTGCGCAATTCCGGGAATGGGATCGAGTAGAGTCGAGTTGATCCAACTGAAAACCGTGCTGTTGGCAGCAATGCCGAGCGCAAGGGTGACGATTGCAACGCAGGTAAAGCTCGGAGTTCTTATCAGTTGACGAATCGCGAATTTAATATCGTGGAGCAGATTGTCCAGCCATGCGATACGGTTCCTGAGATAGAAGCGTTCTTGTGCTGCCTGCGCGCCGCCGAACTCGACTCTTGCCCTGCGATGCGCCTCTTCTTCGCTCAAGCCTTCGCTCTGTAACTCATCGGCTTCGAGCTCGAAATGCGATTTGATCTCCTCGGCAAAATCGTCCGCGCTTCTTCTGCGTCTGAACATGACTAGACCTCCTCGCTGCGCGGTGGACCATCCAGAATCAACCCCATCGCTCTCGTCAGCCGCTGCCATTCGCTGGTCTTTTCCAGGAGCTGCCGGCGTCCCTTAGCAGTCAGCGAGTAGTAGCGGGCCTTGCGGTTATTCTCGCTAACGTCCCACTTGGCGCTGATCCACTTCTTGTCTTCAAGGCGCTGGAGAGCAAGATAGAGCGAACCATGATCGACGAAAAAGACCTCTTCCGACTGACGTTGTATGGAGCGCGCTATGCCTTGCCCGTGACACGAGCCGAGCACGAGGGTTTTGAGAATGAGCAAGTCGAGCGTGCCCTGCAAGAGGGCTATGCGATCGGTGTCTTGGGGAGGCATCCGACCCAAGCATGGCATTGGCTTGGGTCGGATGTCAACAGGAATGGGGAGGGCTCAGTGAAAAGGCGAGCTTTCGCGGCGGGTAAATTAGAGGCAGGCCAACGGATCATCTCGTGCTCGCACCGATCCTCCACGGCCATCCCTACTGTGGATGCGATCTTCCCGCGCTGAATCTCGCTTCGGTCTTCTGATGAGTTTACTCTGGGGCGCTCGCTGCGCGGCTTGGCTCACTGCCCCCACCAGTCAAGGGCCGGCACCGCTATCCAAGCGAGCGCTTCGACGCCAAACACCCCAACATCCCGGGGAGGGGGGCAGCGAGTAATCGCTGTTTCTACCGCGACTCGGCACGTGGCAGTCGCGCTCCGCGCGACCCGACAGGAAAGATTCGTGTGGGCACGTGGTGTACTTCACGCGATTGCCGGCCTTTGCTGTACCAGTCGGTCGATCGGTGGAAGCGGTGCTGGCTACTTGGTATTTCCTAAAAGGACGACCTCGGGAAAGCTGGCGGACGGGCCTAAGGCGACCGCAGTCTTCATACCTTTTAGGTGTTGGT
>DATNFO010000054.1:0-130202 GCA_035606355.1 Candidatus Limnocylindrales bacterium
AATAGAAGCTATCCAGGTCAGCGCGACGTCATAGCCCTCTCGAGCGTTGGCCATGGCAGCGTGAGCCGCGGCTGGATCTCCGCTCTCGATCGCTGCGAGATCCAGGAATGTCTTGCAAAGGTCGAGTTCATTCTCCAAGAATTGAATGCGGGGCAGTTCCGGATCGTTCGCTCGCGATTCCTCAGCCATGAAGTTTCCTCTCTGATCCTTCGACAATGCGTCAGGCAGAAATCGATTCAGACGCTGATGCTCATCGCTCATTTCTCGGAGGCGCCGATCGCGACCGCCGGTGCCGGCCCGTGCTGCCGGACGCAGGGACACCTGTTCCGGCCCGCTCAGCGATTCGCCCATCGGCCTCGCCGATGCCCCTGGTCCGAACAAAGCTGTAGAGCGTGTGAACGCCGACATTCACTCCGCAACGTTCCTTGAGAAGGCCCGCGATTTCGCGGTAACTTCGTTCTCGCTTGCGCAACTCGCGGATCAGATCGGCGTAGGGTTCCAACTTGGAGCGGGGTAGCTTTGGCGGCAGGCTGTCGAGAATCGCCTGGAATTTCGCATCCATCAGACCAGTCTAGAACAGATCTGGAACGGGGGTGGAACACCACGCATAGCGGCCGTGTGCATCGGTAAGCGGCCGCTAAACGCGATACGCCGTCAGAAACGCGAGGTGTTTCCTCAACAGGAAAAACTGATTAGCGACCAGACTGGAGGCTGGTCGTTACTACTCTAATTCCGTAGACTGACGGGGTCCTTCGGCCGGCGTCCGTGGTTTCGAAGCGAACCGTCACCTTTTTCTTGCCGGCGACTAGTTCCTCCGGGAGCTTGTACTCGACATCGAAGAAATGGACCACTTGCTCGGGACTGCGGCGGCCTCCGATCTGCTCTCCAACCTTTTTTCCATCGACCAGAATGTCGCAGGCCGTCTGGCCGGTGTTGTCATTGCTATAGGTGACGATCAGAGTCTCGGGCTTGGACGGATCCACAGGCAGATCGAAGGAGAACCACTTGGTCGCATTGCGGCCGAAGCGGTTTTCGGTGTGCACCGGCGAGCTGCCTTCCCCCTGCTGGTTCGTGTCGCGCTCCGCCTGCATCTGGCCAGGTTGCGCAAAGCCGATGGTGGCCGCGGCCAACTGTTTTTCGCGCTCCTGGTTGGCTCGATAGTCGGATTCCTTCCTGCTCCACTCCGTGGGCGTATACATGTCCCAATAAACGGCGTAACGGCGGCGCGGCAGCTCATAGAAGGGGAGGAAATCGATTTCCTCTTTCAGGCCGGCGCCGGTGGTGCGGAACGTGCCAGGCTTGCCGGCAACCGGCTTCAGCCAATCGGAAACCGGCTTGTCCGAGACGAGGACGGGCGCTTCGGGCGCCGGTCCACTGCCGCGCCCCGCTTCCGCGCCGAGGTCGCCTGCGAGCACCAGCGGTCCCCACATGACGGCGAAACGATTGGGGTTATCCGGGATCGCTTCTTTGCGAAGCGTCTTGGGCATGTTGAGCTCGACGGTGTCGCCGGCTTTCCAGGTGCGCGCGATTTCGACGTACGAATCCGGGGCGCCCAGGTTCCTCACTGCGACGCCATTCACCTTGACGCCGAAACCATTGCCCGCCCAATACGGACGGCGCAGCAAGAGCGTGAACTTCTTTGACGATTGCGGCGTGACCTTCAGCGTCGCGGTATCGCCGACGGGCATCCCGGTCGCCATTTCGAGCTTCACACCGCCGGACTTCCATTCGGCGGTGGATGGCGCGTAGATGTTCACCCACAGCTTGTCGCCGGCTTCGTAATAGAGGCCGTCGGCATGCAGGCCGTGGCTCTCCATCGCCGAGCCTACGCAGCAGGTGAAGGATTGGAACTTGCCCTGATATTCGTGCTGAACGCCGCGGCCTACGGGCACCATGTAGCAGACGCGGCCATCCTCGGGATCCTGCGAGGCGAGGATGTGATTGAGAAGGGCACGCTCCTGATAGTCGGCATAGCGGACATCGTGATCCGTGGAGAACAGGGTCCGCGCCATTTTGATCATGTTGTATACGTTGCAGGTTTCGGCGGTGCGGCCGTCGATCATGTCATTGAAATGATCCGGCTGGCCGAAGTATTCGTTGCGAGTGTTGCCGCCGGTTGCGAACGTATGGTGCGCCGCCACTTCATTCCAGAAGTACTTGGCCGCGGCGCCTTCGGTCTGGTTGCCGGAATACAGGTAAATCTTCAACGCGCCATAGAGTTTCGGGACGTTGGTATTGCCGTGCGTGCCGGGCAGGATATCCTGCTGCTGGGCCAGTCGGTCAATCACGGCGTTGTGATGGAACTTGCCGGCCAGAGTGAACCAGCGCGGGTCGCCGGTATCGGCATAGAGATCGGCAAGGACTTCGTTCATGCCGCCGAATTCGGTAGCGAGCATCCGCTGGATCTGCTCATCGCTCATGGGCTGAAGGATGGACTCGGCCCAACCGGCGAACTTGATTTCGACGTCGAGCGCGGTGCGGTTGCCGGTGTAGCGGTAGGCATCGCGAAGGCCCGCGAAGATTTTGTGCTGCACGTACCAGGGCGACCACATACCGTTCAGGTCAAAGCCGCCGGAGCGGATAATGCCTTTGCTGAGCTGCTGGAAGAGGATTTTGCCATCGGTGCGGTCGCGATCCATGAGAGCGCCGACGTAGCCGTCGCCTTGCGCGTCCTGGATGAGCTTCATCTCGTTGACGATGTAGTTGGCGCGATCGCGGAAGCGGGTGTCGCCGGTGGCTGCATAGGCAATGGAGACGCCGGAGAGGTAATGTCCCGCGATGTGGCCGGTGAGCTGGCGGCCATCTCCGTCCCAACCGCCGTAGCCGTTGGCCTTCGGCTCCAACTTCGCGGCGCGGCGCATAAACGCGAGCATGCGGTCCGGTTCGAGGGCGAGCAGGTACTCGAGTTCGAGATCCTGCGCGTGCTTCAGCGGACCTCCGGTGAGGCGCACATCCTGGAGCGGCAGGGGTCGCGCGGTGGTGAGTCGCTGTTCCCAATCGAGCGCGGGTCCTTTGACCTGCGCGGGGGCGAATGCCGGCAGAAATGCGGCGAGAAACAGGGTGAGGGCGGAAATCTTCATCGGGGGGCCAGTACTGAGTGTAAGCGATTTCACAGCGGCAGCGGGAGGGGCTTCACGCGGATGCTTTTTGGTATGCGCCGGGCTCCTGCCCGGTCCCAAATCCGCGCCGAGCGCGGACTCAGGGAATGGGAAACTGGTCCGATCATAGAAAGCGCGCCCGCCGGTCGTCCTCCGGATCTTCGCCGTCGGGGGGATCTTCCTCATCAAAGAGCCCGGTTTGCGGTTTGGGTGGAACGTATTCTGCGCCGAGCGCGAAGAGCAACGGAGCGTGCGGACGATTGTCGGGCCAGCAACTGCGCTGCTCGGCCGCTGCTTGCTGCGCCAGCCAGTCGCAGCGGGTGTTGTCCTCGTGGCCGGCGTGGCCTCTGGTCCAAATCCAAGTTGTCCGGTGCTGTGCGGCCAGAGCGTCGATCTCCATCCAGAGATCGGCGTTACGGATGGGCTCCTGCTTCCGCCACCAATGCCTGCGCTTCCATTTGACCATCCACCTGGTCGCGCCATGCAGCAGGTATTCGGAGTCCGTGGTTACTTCGACTTCGCAGGGCTCTTTGAGGGCCAGCAAGCCCTGGATCGCGGCCATCAATTCCATGCGGTTGTTGGTGGTGTGCGGGTCGAAGCCGAAGAGTTCCTTCGAAGAGCGCCCGAAACGAAGCACGCAGGCCCAACCGCCGGGCCCGGGATTGCCTATGCAAGCTCCGTCGGTGATGAGCGCGACTTTTTTCATTCGGCTTCTTATTGAAACAAAGTTGCGACACCGGAGGGCGGCCGTTACTGGTAACGATAGAGCAGGACTCGGATGGTGGTTTCTCCTCGCAGGGAGATGCTGTTTCCCTGACCGGTGTCGTCGCCCGCGAGGGTGCGTCCGCGGACCCATTTCCCGGCGGCGCATCGGCGACGGCGGTCTCTCCCGGTGAAATCGTCTCGGCCCCGCGGAGGTGATTGAGAAGGTGAAATCGCCGAGCCGGATTCTCTGCGACGGTGTAAGGTCTTCGAGGAGAACTGCTTCCACCGTGCGTGCCGACAGGAATCTTTCCTGTCGGGTTGCGCGGAGCACGACTGCGGCGGACGCAGTTCGCCCGTGGGCGCGCTCGGCCGAATGTTCGGTTACCGGATCACTATCGTGGAGATCGGCGAGCTGGCCAGGGACAGCGCAAGGGGTCCCAGGTTGAGCTGGTCGAGCCCGGGGTATGCGGACTGCGCTCCGAACCACGCGACTGGGACCGCCATTCCGTTCACCGTGACGGAGAGTGCTGTCGCGTGGCGGAAGCCGGTGCCGTAGAGCGTGAGATACATTTGCATTCCGGACGCGGACGCGGCGAGCGCGGTGGAAGCATCGGCGGTGGTTTGCGTGCCGTCGGCATGGACGTAGACGATTTGTCCGGCGTAGGGCGGCTGTCCGTTCATCCCGGTGGTGAAAAGCGAGGGGGCCGACGCGCTGATGGGGATCACCGTAGTCACCGAACCAGAGGGGAGCGCGATGGAGAGCAGCGCAGGTCCGGGAGCTGTGCCGGCGGGGATGATGAAGTTAATCTGGGTAGAGAAGACACCGTAGACGTCGGCCGGGCGTTGGGTTCCGGCGCTGTCGGTGACTTGGATGGTGACGACGGATTCCTTCGCGCCGAGCGGCCGCAGCGAGGTTGGCGGCGCAGGGAGCCCTGTCGCACCGAACATGCTGGCGATCTCATCGGGCGCGAAATTGGGGAGCAGATTCGCCGCACTGACAACCGCAGGAAGCGGCGCGGAGTTGCTGGCGGCGAAATTGGCGTCACCCGCGTAGAAGGCTTCGATGGGCCGCGCCATCGCCGTTGAAGGCGCGGAGACGGCGACCGCGCCGCCGGCCAGATTCCCGGTCGCGATCACATTCTGTGTCAGCGAGTCGACGAACTGTATGGCCCCCGTGGGCGTTCCCGACGCGGCGCCTAGTGGCGCAACCGTGCTGGTGAGTGTCAGTTGGCTGGAGGCAAGCGTGAGACTCACGGACGTGGATGTGGCAGCGGGGCCGACGAGCACCAGGAATTCTGTGGCTACGGACGGCCAGTTGGAATCGCCGGAGTACTTCGCCTGAAGGTAATGCGATCCCGCCGTGAGCGTGCTGACGTTGACTGTCGCGGCGCTACTTGTGAGGGGCCCGATGGCGAGCGTGGTCACGGGTGCGAACGGGCTGCTGCCTTCGAGTGAAAACGTCACCTGGCCGGTAGGCGCCGGATAGTTCGCCGGAACTGTGCCGGTGGTGATCTTCGCGGTGAGGGCAACAGGTTGCCCGAAGATCGCCGGCGTTCCGGCTGAAGCGGTGATGGAGATCGGCGCGTTCACAGTCTGGCCGAGCACCGCTTGCGCCTGCGGGAATGCGCCATCTCCGCTGTATTGCGCCGTGATGCTGTGCGAGCCGAATGTCAGCGTGCTGGTGGAAACGGCCGCCTGGCCGTTCGAGAGCGAAGCGCTGCCGAGAGACTTGGCGCTATCGAAGAACTGAACGCTGCCGCCGGCTTGCAGACCAGCCGGGCCGCCGGTGATGATGACGGCGGCGGTGAAGGTCACCGATTGGCCGAGCAGGGACGGATTGGCGCTGCTGGTCAGGGTGATGGCCGCGACCGGCGGGTTCAAGATGAGCGAAGAGGAAGTGCTGCTGGTGAAGTTGGTGTCGCCGGAGTAGACGGCGCTGACCGAGCCGCTGGAGGGAGTCGCGATGGATGCGGAGCCGGCTGCGAGAGTGACGGTCGCAACCACGGTGGCTCCGTTGAGGAACTGCACGGTGCCGGTGGGCGTGCCCGCACCCGGAGCAACCGGCGAGACAACGGCTGTGAGTTGAGCTCCCGAAGTAGCGATGGTCGTGGTCGTGGACGCTTTCGATATGGTGAGGACGCCGTTGGAGGGCGTGAAGGAGTAGTTGCTCGCGGATAGGGTACCGGCGCCGGCCGTGATGGGGTAAGATCCGGCGGCGGATGCGGCAGTCGCGATGGTGGTGAGGGTGGGAGTGCCGCTGACGACCGCTTGCGTATCGCCGTTGACGAAGCCGCTAAATACGGGAGTGAAAGAGGGAACGGGCGCGCCGAAAACCTTCGACGCCGTGGCGGTGACGGTGAGCGGCGCTTTGCTGACGACGAGAGTGCCGGTGGTGAATGCAGACACGAGGTTGCCCGGGTTGTAAATGACGCTCAGGTTATAGGAGGCGGCTGCGAGCTTTCCCAAATTGAAAGTGGCGGCGCCCGCGGCGAGCGTCTGTGTCACGGCCGCGCCGGAATTCACCGAGAGACTGATGCTTCCGCTGGCGATGCTGCCGGCACTGGCAGTTACGCTGGCGGCATTTCCGTATACGACGCTGGGAGCGTTCAGAGTGAGCGAGGCGCACCCCACGATTGTGGCGAGTGGGGCCACCGATGACAAATCCGCGAATCTCGGCACGGGAAGGCTGCTTGATGCGAGGCCCGCGGCTCCCAGCGTAAACGCGCCGTTTGTGCCAGTGGGCGCGAAACTCTGGCTGACGCCGATCGTTCCGAGACCCGCGCTGTTGGCGGTGTAGGCAAGGGTCACCAGGAACTGGAAATTTTCGTTCACCGAAACGTTGTTCGCGGTTTTGAGAACTTCCCATGTGACAGTCGCAACTCCATTCACCGCCGTGAGGGCGACCACCGGCACACGATTCAAGGTTGCGGAGGAGGCAATGGTCGGCGCGGAACCGCCGGAATCGCCTGCGGTCTCGCCATTCACCAACACGGCATAGCTGCTGGAGGCTGTAGTCGCCGCCGAAGTCGTACTCGCGATGTTGACCGTGGAGACCAGCACGGTAACGCCGCTCGGGATGTTGTTGAAGACGGCTTTGAAGCGTGTGCCGTAATCGGTGAGGCCGGCGAAAATCGTGTTGATGGGAGCCCTGGCGTGCGGCGTTTCTCTGACGAGCGGCGAGCCGAAACCGGTGGGCCCCTGCGTGGGAGCAGTGGCGTCGGGAAAAATGAAGCCGGATTCCGAGCCGTTGTAGAGGGTGCCTGGAACGTTTTGCGCGGTGAAGCCGTTGTCGAGCGGGCCGGAAACGCCGGATGCGGTGCGCGTGCGGAAGGCATTCAGAAAATTCGCCTGGTAGGAGAGAACGCCCGCGATCTGGCCTCCGCCTGTGGCGTCCGCCGTGGTGTTTTGGCACTGCGCGAATGTGTTCAGGTTGCCTTGTGCTTGCGTGGTGAGTCCGGCGACCGCTGTGCCGACAACCTGTTGAGAATTGGTGAGCGGAAGCGACGTACCGCCGGAGACGGTAATGAATGCCTGAACCGGAGCCGAGCCACTTGAGAGGTTCAGACCCGAAGCGTTCACGCGGATTCCGGTGATTCTGAATATGCGTGTACCGGATGCACCCGGCGCGAGGATCGGCACTCCGTTGAAGGTCATGATGTTCCCGGTGGGAACACCAAGAAACACATTCGGTGCGCCGGGCGCAAGGGTGTTGGAGCCGTTATTGACAACGGCCGATTCGCTGCAGCCGGTAGTGGGCGTTTGGCAAAGCACCTGGGGCTGGCTGGAGCCGAACGTGCCAACATTCGCGCCGGGCTCATCGATGAGGAGCATGGCATCGGAGACATTGGAGAGACCCAGGAAGCCGGTCCGGTTCGTGACGTTCGTTCCGAAGAAGATGCTGATGCTCGCGGTCGGAATCGACCCCTCAGAGGTGAAGGCGGAACCGCCCCTGCAGACGATCAGGATATCGCCGGCGCGCTCTGTAAAGCCTTCGGCGCGCAAATTTGCCGTGTTGTCGGAGGACGCGGTGCACACCATAAAACTGCCCTGCGCGGACGCCAGTGCAGCGGTGAAACAGAGGAGCGAGAGGAGAGGAAGAAGCCGGCGATGGGATAACATCGCCGTTTAGTCTGGCAGGCTGGACGTACGATTACATACCCCCGGCAATCGCTCCAATGATGAGCAGCGGCTCACGGCCGTCGGCGACCTTTTCGGGTAGTGGCGTATCCACCGACTCATGGGACCAGTCTTCTTCGCAGGCGAAGAAGCGGATGAACGGGCGGCGCTGTCCGGTGGTGTAGTCGCGGACCGTGCCGCCGAGCTTCGGGTATTGCGCTTCGAGCGCATCGATGACGCGCCGGATGGTGATGGGCGCATCGAGTGTGACGGAGACTTCGCCGCTGCTCACCTTCGCCAGATTGCGAAGGTGGGCAGGCAGGGCGACCCGGATCGTCATGCGAGCGTTTGCACTTCCACCGAGAGTACGGCCGGAAGGTCGCGGACGACCGGCGCCCAGGTGTCGCCGGCGTCGCTGGAGCAGTAGACCTGGCCGCCGGTAGTGCCGAAGTAAACGCCGCATTCGTCGAGCTGGTCGACGGACATCGCGTCCCGAAGCACGTTCACGTAGCAATCCGATTGGGGCAGACCGTTGGCCAGCGGCTCCCATTCGTTGCCGCCGGTGCGGCTGCGATAGACGCGAAGCTTGCCATCGGGCGGATAGTGCTCGCCATCGCTTTTGATGGGGACCACGTAGAGAGTTTCGGGCTCGTGTGCGTGTACGTCGATGACGAAACCGAAATCGGTGGGCAGGTTGCCGCTGACTTCGCGCCAGTTTTCGCCTGCGTCGTCACTGCGCATCACGTCCCAGTGCTTTTGCATGAAGAGCACGCCGGGACGGGCGGGGTGCATCGCCACGTGGTGAACGCAGTGGCCGACTTCCGCGGTCTTCTCGGGGAGAAACTCGGAGACCAGGCCGCGATTGACGGGCTTCCAGGTGACGCCGCCATCGTCGGTGCGGAAGGTGCCCGCGGCCGAAATCGCAATGTAGATGCGGTTGGGGTCTGACGGATCGAGAATGATGGTGTGGAGACCCATGCCGCCGGCGCCCGGCGACCAGTGCGGGCCGGAGCCGTGTCCGCGCAAACCCGCGAGTTCGTTCCAGGATTGGCCGCCATCAATGGACTTGAAAAGCGCCGCATCTTCCACGCCGGCGTACACAGTGTCGGGGTCAGTGAGGGACGGCTCCAGATGCCAGACGCGCTTGAACTCCCACGGGTGCGGCGTGCCGTCATACCACTGGTGCGTGCCGGGGACTCCGTCGTAAACGAACTTGTTGTTGACGGGCTCCCACGTTTTGCCGCCATCGTTCGAGCGTTGGATCTGCTGGCCGAACCAGCCGCTGGATTGCGATGCGTAGATGCGATTGGGGTCGGCGGGCGAGCCTTTCAGGTGGTACAGTTCCCATCCGCCGAAGAACGGTCCGTTCACTTCCCAATTCTTACGTTTGCCATCGGCTTCCAGAACGAACGCGCCTTTGCGCGTGCCGACGAGAACTCTCACTTTGCTCATGTGTGGTTAGACTCCTAAGCTCTTTGATAACGGTAGCAGCGGCGGCGGCCGGGTTGCAATATGACGACGCTAGTTTTCCACGAAAGTTTTCAGGCGGGCCAGCGCCTGGTCCCAATGCTGCGAGATGCGGTCCAGATATTGCGAGGCGTCCTGTATGGGACGCGGATCGAACTCGAACAGGCTCTCGCGGCCTTCCCGGACGGCGTGCACGAGACCGGCATCTGCGAGCACGCGGAGGTGTTTGGTGATCGCCTGGCGGGAGAGGGGCGACCCGGCGGTGAGCCCGGAGATGGAGTGGCGATTGCCGCCTGCGAGCCGCGTAAGGAGCGCAAGGCGGGTATCGTCACCGAGGGCTGCGAATACTGGCGCGCGGGACCTGCGAGGGAGGGGATTACGGGTGCTCCGCGGCATATGCTTCGATGTTCTTGAGCTGTTGCGTCCAACCGCCATCGTTGCGCAGGAAGGCCTGCTCGCGGCGGTGCTCGGGAATACCGTCAAATCCGGATTCCGTGAGCAGGAGAAGCGTGCCGCCGGGTGCGGGCTGAAGCCGGAATTCCACCAGCGTGGAGGGCTCCTGCGAGTAGTCGTACGACGGATCGACGGCGTATGGGTGCCAGGTAAAGGAGAAGAGGCGTTCGGGGTCCATGGTGCGGACCACGATCTCCATGACCAGGTGCTCGTAGCCGGGATAGAGGATGTGGCCCCGGCAAGTCTCACCGGGGACGAAGGGCGTTTCGAATTTGCAGCGAAACCATTCGCCGAACTCGCGGGAATCCGTGAGCGCCCGCCAGACCCGCGAGACAGGCGCTTTGAGCTGAATGCGCTTTTCGATGGCGTCTGCCATTTATGCAACCTCTGAGTTGCATAATAGCAGGGCCGGGTGAAACATGCAACAGTTTGGTTGCAGACGGGGCGGCAGCAGTTACGCAGCCGCTTCGTTGGCTCCGTTGAACCGGACTGACACCAGGCGGCTCACTCCGGGCTCTTGCATGGTCACTCCATACAGCGCCTGGGCGGCTTCCATGGTTCGCTTCGAGTGCGTGATCACGACGAACTGCGTATTCGCCGACATCTCTTGCAGAAGCCGCGTGAGGCGCCCGATGTTGGCTTCATCGAGCGGCGCATCGACTTCGTCCATGACGCAGAACGGGCTTGGCGAATACTTGAAGATCGCCATCAGGAGCGCGACCGCGGAGAGCGCCTTTTCGCCGCCCGAGAGGAGCAGCACATTCTGCAGCCGCTTGCCCGGGGGCGAGCAAACGATATCGATGCCGGAATCGGCCAGATTCTCCTGATCCGTGAGGCGCATTTCTCCCGTACCTCCGCCGAACAGCGTTTGGAAGATCGCCTTGAAGTTGGTGTTGATGGCTTCGAAGGCTTCGCCGAATTTCTGCCGCGAAACCTGATCGATGTCCTGAATCGCTTTTTCGGTGTCGCGGATGGAGTCGATGAGATCCTGCCGCTGGGCGCTGAGGAAGTCGTGGCGCTGCTGGGCTTCCTGGAATTCTTCCATGGCCGCCGGGTTGACCGCGCCGAGCCCTTCAATGCGGCTGCGGACTTCGTTGCAGGACTGCTCCGCCTCGGCGATAGCGTCGGAGTCCGGAATGGGCGCTTCTGCATCGACGAGCTCTTCGACGGGCGTGTTCAGCTCCTTGCGGCTGGTCTCGTCGAGGAACTTCAGCTCCGCCTGCTTGCGGACCAGATCGACTTCGATTTGCGAGCGGCGCTCGTGCGTTTCCTGAACGGCGGAGCGGAGGACCTTGAGCTCTTCCTCCCCTGTCCTGAGAGATTCGCGCATGCCGGCGTCCTGGAGCGCCATCTCATTGACCTTAGTCTCGAGCTGCGCGATCTGTGCGGCGAGCTCGCCGGCGTGTTTATCGAGCTCGATGTTGCTGGCCAGCAGGCGGGAGCGGTGTTCGCCGAGGCGCTCGATTTCAGGCGCGATCGCGTTGCGCCGGTTGCTGGTCTCCCGGAACTGCTGTTCCAGGCGCCCCATGGCGCTGCGCTCGCCGCGATGGCGTTCTTCCACCTGCGCGAGGCTGGCGCGCGTGGCGGCGTAGTCCTCGCCGATGGTGGCGGCCTGACCTTCGAGCTTTTCGAGCTCCTGGCGCTCGGCTTCGAGAGCTTCTTCGCGCTCGGCGCGTAGCTTATCCTTCTCCTCCACCGCGGCGCGATTGCGCTCGCGCTGCTCGGCGGATTTTTCGGCATCGCGGCGCAGGCGCTCCAACTCCAGGCGCGCGACGGAGAGGCGCGAGTTGGCGCGGCTCAGATCTTCGCCGAGCTTGCGCATATCGTGATCCAGTGCGAGCCGGTCCTTCTCGCGCGCCTGCTGCAAAGCACGAAGCCGTTCGAGCTCGGCTTCAAGGCCGATGATCTCCTGATGCAGGTCGTCCTGCCGCCGGATCTGCTCATCGAGCTTGCCCTGGCGCGATTGCAGGCGAACGGTGAGTTCGCGGGCTTCGCGCTTCATGGCGAGCGGTCCGGCGCCGGATTTCTTACCCCCGGTGACGGTGTGGCCGTGATAGCAGACGCCATCGGGCAGCAGGAAATAGAGGTGCGGATAGGCGACCGCGAGCCGCTGGGCGGCAGTGCGGTCTTCGGCGAGGAAGCAGAGCGACAGGCGGGGGAGGAGATCGGTCGCGCGGTCCTTGAAACCATTGGTGAGGCGCAGCGAGTCGCTGAGCCGCGCGACAATTCCGGTTTCAGGGCCGATGGCGGGCTCGGGGAGGTGGGAGCGCACGCCGGCTTCATCCTCGGGATGAACTAAGAAAGTTGCCCGGCCGTCGAGTTCGGCGCGGATAAAATCGAGGCCACGCTCGGCCATCGCCCAATCACCCACCACGACGTATTCCAGCTCTTCGTGGAGGAATTCTTCGGCGGATTTTTCGTACTGCGCGTCGACTTCGACGTAGTCCGCCAGCACGCCGAGGGGGCGCAGGTCCTGCGCTTTGCCCTTTTCGAGCGAGGCGAAGAGGCGCTTCACGGATTCGGTGGTGTATGTGCGATGCGCCAGCACCTGTTCGAGCGATTCCTTGCGCGCGCGGATCTGCGAGACCTCGGTCTTGAGGGCATCGATCTCGCGGCGCAGTTCCACGGAAGTGCGGCGCCGGACGGTGAGTTCTTCTTCCGTGCGGCGGCGCTCGCCCGCCACGGATTCGAGCTCGAGCTGGCGCTGCGCGACGGTTTCCGACAGCTGCTTGTGCGTCGCTTCGAGGCGCTCGATTTCGGCCGCGGCAGTTTGCTCTTCGCGCGTGGAGCGGGCAGTTTCGCGATCGATGCCGGCCAGATATTCTTCGATCTGCGCAAGCTGGTTTTTCAGCGTAGAGGCTTCGCCGAGGAGTCGCAGAATGATCTGGCGGCCGGACTCGATGGCCTTTTCACGCTCGCGGACCTTGCCCTGCAGCGCTTCCCGCTGCTGATTGATCTCCAGCATGCGGTCGCGGGCCTGCGCAATCTGGCCTTCCAGCTCATCGACGTTCTTTTTGTGCGCGCCGATCTCTTCGTCGAGGCGATCGAGCCGGACGCCGAGTTCCTGCGAGTCCTTTTCGGACTGCGCGATGCGCTGCTCGATGGCTCCCGATTCCTTCACCTGCGATTCGAGCCGGCCGCGGGTGCGCTCGGCTTCCACATTGGCGGCCGCGAGTTGCTGGCGCGCGTCGGTGAGCAGAGCTTCAATTTCGTAGCAGGCGGCCTGCGCGGACTCGTGCGCTTTCTCCTTGCCGGCCACCTCCTCGGTGAGCGTCTTGAGCGCGCCGGCAGCTTCGTCGAGAGCGGCGGACGTTTTCGAAGCATCGGCTTGCAGCAGCCGGAAGCGGCCGGAGAGTACGATACGCAGGCGCTCTTCGAGTTCCACCTTCAGCTTGGCCCAGCGTTCGGCCTTGGATGCCTGGCGCTTGAGGGAGTTGACCTGGCGCGTGACCTCTTCCAGGATGTCGTAAACGCGCGCCAAATTCTGCTTGGCGCCTTCGAGCTTCGCTTCGGCGAGGCGCTTACGCGTCTTGAAGCGCGTGATGCCGGCGGCCTCTTCGATGACGGCGCGGCGGTCCTGCGGCTTGGAACTGAGAATCTGGCCGATGCGGCCCTGTTCGATGATGGCGTAACTTTCCGGGCCGAGGCCCGTGCCCATGAAGATGTCCTGAATGTCGCGCAGGCGGGCAGGGCGGCCATCGATCAGGTACTCGCTTTCGCCCGAGCGGTAGAGGCGGCGAGTGATGGTGACTTCGGCGGATTTGCGGGGCTGCTGGGCTTCTTCGACGGCGTGGGGGCGGTGATGCTCGTTGTACACCTCGGGGTCAACGAGGGTCATGGTGACGTAGGCCATGCCGAGCGGTTTGCGGTCGCGCGTGCCGGCGAAGATGACGTCTTCCATGCGAGTCCCGCGGAGGCTCTTGGCGGATTGTTCGCCGAGCACCCACGTGATGGCGTCGCTGATGTTGCTCTTGCCGCAGCCGTTGGGGCCTACGACGGCAGCGATGCCCTCCCCGTTGAAGCGCAGTTCGGTGCGCTCGCAGAAGCTTTTGAAGCCCTGCAGTTCTACGCGTTTCAGTTTCAGCAAAGCAAATACCTCGCGTGCTGCAAATCGGGGGAGTTGTAACTATACTAAACGCGCCGAAAGGAAAACGCAAGGGGGTGGAGTACAAGATATTGGGGGTACCGGAAAATGAGCGCGAGATTTGGGGTGATGAGTCCTCCCGGTCCTGTTTCCGCGGGTCAAATCTCCAAAAGGTCCTTTCCGGCGATGACCGTCCCCCGGAAATGGACACGGGCCGCGTCGGCCCACATCTGGTCGGTGATTTCGGGGTCGTCCGGCGGCACAAAATGGGACAGCACGAGGGTTTTTACGCCGGCATCCTGAGCGATGCGCCCGGCCTGCTCGGCGGACGTCTGGTGCGCCAGGATGCTTGCCTTCAGCGCCGATGCGTTGGGGACGCGCGCCACCAGCCGATCGATAGCGCCGGGATACATCACCGAATGGACGAGCACGTCGGCGCCGTTCGCGAGTTTGACGAGATTGCTGGACGGCGCCGTGTCGCCCGAAATCACGATGGAACGGTCCGGTCCGTCGAATCGGTATGCGAAGGCCGGAACCACCGGTGGGTGATCCACCAGGGCGGAAGTCACCTTAACCTGTTCGTCACGCATCACCTCGCCCCCGGCGCGAAGTTCATGGACATGGACCAGCGGAGTAAGAGGCACACGGCCTTCGTTGGCGATGCGTGTATCAATATCGTAGCGGTTCATCTGAAAGAACAGCCGCGTCATGCGCCGCAGGGGTGGAGGCCCCCACGTGTCGACGCGAGTGCGCAGACCGGCGCTCCATGCGAGCCAGATCAAATTCCCGTAATCGGCATTGTGGTCGGAATGCTGATGGGTCAGGAAAATGTGCCTGATAGAGGAAAGGGGCACGTTCGCCATTACCAGTTGACGCGCGACCCCGTCGCCGCAATCGATGACGTAGGCTATGCCGCCGGCGACGATCACCTGCGCGGCCGCGGAACTCGCCTTCCGGGGTCGCGGGCCACCCCCGGTGCCAAGCAGGATCAGCCGCATGCGCGCGTTCTGAGCGGACGCGGTTTGTAGTGAGCCGAAAAACGCCGCGAGCTGAACGCTCCGGGCCAGGAACTCGCGGCGGCTCGACCCCCGCAATCCGCTGCCTGACGCTAAATGCCGCATGGCGAAGCCTGAATCGATCGTCAACAATTGTATCCGCCGCATGGCAGGCGGCCTCTACGACGGTCGCGTGATCTCCCCGGAGCCGTTTTGCGGTTTCGCCGCGGATTCGGCGCCGGGTGGTTCCCGGAACGGTTCCACCGGAATGCGCTCGTAACGCACTTCCAGCACGGTGAGGGATTCTGTGCCGCCCGGCGCCTGGACAATCACGTTGTCGTCCGCTGCCGACTTCATCAAGGCCCGTCCCAGCGGCGACACCCAACTGATATGGTTGCGGTTGAGATCCACCTCATCGGTGCCCACGATGCTGACCACTCGCTCCGATCCCGCGGCGTTGGCATAGCGCACGGTTGCTCCGAAGTACGCCCTTTTCGCCGCCTGCCCGACTCTCGGAATTGCCGGGTCAACCACTTCCGCGGCCTCGATGCGCTTGGTGAGAAAGCGAATCCGCCCATCGATCTGGCGGAGCCGGCGTTTGCCGTACTGATAGTCGGCGTTCTCACTGCGATCGCCATTGCTCGCAGCCCAAGCCACCACTGCGGTCACGGCCGGCCGTTCCCTGGTGAGCAGAAACCGGTGCTCATCTTTGAGGCGCTGCAGGCCCCCCGGAGTGATGTAGTTCTTGCCTTTTGCCGCCGGCTCGTCTTCTCGCGGTTTTCTGGTAAACCCTTTTCGCATTTCCTAGTCCTTCCGGCACGAATCCGCGTATGTGCGAGTTCACCGGCTCAACTGATTGTTTCATGCCGTAGGGTCCCAGCGACCGCGGGTCTTGAGGCGGGTCGCTAATCAGTGTTTGTCCTGAAACTTCTTGCTCAGCTCCCTGAACTCCTCCGCCGACTTATTCAAAACGAATCGAAGCTCCGAATCGCCGGCCGTGAACTCGATTGGCTCGCTATACGTGTTCGTCCGAAAGCTGCTAAATGCAAAGGCCGAATAGCGCTCGCCTTCGCAAAGCTCAACTTCGAAGCGGCCCTCATCATTCACCGGCAACTCCTGGTTTTCGATCTGTCCATATAGCCCGGGCTCCTTAATGAGAATGCGTGCCCCATCTTTCGCCGGCGCTCCGGCACTGTCCAAAATACGGCCTCGTACCCGGATCACCCTGAGCTTCGCCGGAGCCGTCAAATCGTAGGAAACCGCCGACGCGCCAGCGGAAAACAAAATTGGAGTCGCAGTCTTCACATCGTGAGTGTTGGGGTAGTAAGTCGGCGCGTAAGGATAGTCTTTTTTCGGCGTGCTTCTGATGTTGATTCCTAAGTAATAGTCGCCCGGCGGAATGCCATCGATTGTGTAACTCCCGTCTTCATCGGACACATCCAACAGAATTGGATCTTGCCACCGCTTTGAACCAGGCTTAGTGGGCACCATCTCCACCAAGGCGCCCGCCACTGGACGACCATCGTCCGAACGTACTGTGCCGTGTACGCGGCGGTCCACGTTCATCAGCACATCCGCCACGGCGCAGCCTCCCGGCGCAAGTTGAAGCTCGCCAATAGCCCCGTTCGTCCGGTAACCAGGTAGTTCGGCGTCGATTTCGTATTGTCCGGCCGGAAGCCCCGAAACGGAGTATCTCCCGTTCGCATCCGTCTTAGCCTGAAACGAACGGCCTGCTCCCGAAACATTCACCGTCACATCCTTCATCGGCGTACGGCCCGCCGTACCGAGGCCGCCCTCATCGGGCTTATCCGGCCGGTAGCGGACCCTCCCGTAAATCTTGGTCATCGTTTCGCCCGCCAGATACGACCTCAGGAACTGCAAGTCCTCACTCGCGGCTTCCACGGCCCGGCTGCGCGTACAACCTCTTGCCGGAATAGCACCGTCCGGCATGCGGTTCGTGTACATCAAATACTGGTGACCAACGGTAAGATGCGGACCGTCGCACATACCCGTGTCAAACAGCTCCACTTCCGAGGGAAGCGGATCTTTAAAGGATTGATCTACCCGCATTTTCGCCGTCTTGATTCCCTCGCCGTCGATGGCCAGAACGGTGCCGAGAAACACCAGTGAAGACGCGCCTATCGCCTGGCACGGCGGAGGCGGCGGAGCGCACTCGCATGCTCGCGCAAACTGCCCGAACCCCAGCAGTAGAGCGCTGCCGAATACAAGAGGTCGAACGCTGAAGCTCAGGCGCATGATGCCCCCGCATCGAACATATCACTACCACCGCAAGGCTTCCAGCCCGTCTCACCCTATTCGCTAGAATCGTTCCATGCACACGCACCGCTTCCTCGCCCTCCTATGCGTCCTCACCGCCCCCGCCCTGTCGCAACAGGCCGACATCCCACGCTCCTTCACCGCCCCCACCGCGAGCTTCGACTACATCAAGCGCGACGTCATGATCCCCATGCGCGACGGCGTCCGCCTCCACACCGTCATCGTCGTTCCCAAAGGCGCCCACGGCGCGCCCATCATCCTCACCCGTACTCCTTATAACGCCACCCGTCGAACCTCGCGCACCGAAAGCCCGCACATGCTCGCCATCCTCGGAGAAGGCGACGACATCTGGGTGGAAGGCGGCTACATTCGCGTCTTCCAGGACGTGCGCGGCAAATACGGCTCCGAAGGCGAGTACCTCATGACCCGCCCCGTTATCGGACCTCTCAACAAAACCACCGTCGATCACGTCACCGACACCTACGACACCATCGATTGGCTCGTCAAAAACACGCCCGAATCCAACGGCCGTGTGGGCATGATCGGCTCATCCTACGAAGGCTTCACCGTCGTCATGGCGCTCCTCGGGCCGCACCCCGCCCTCAAAGTTGCCGCGCCCGAAAGTCCCATGGTCGATGGCTGGATGGGCGACGATTGGTTCCACTACGGCGCCTTCCGCCAGACCAATTTCGACTACTTCACCGGGCAGACCATTCGCGCCGGAGCCGGTGACGAGATCGCCCGCGGCAATGCGGACGATTACGACGCCTTTCGCCGCGCCGGATCCGCCGGAGCGTTCGCCCGCCTGCACGGCATCGACCGGCTGCCGTGGGCGCAAAAGGTCATGGAGCACCCTGCGTACGATCCCTTCTGGCAGGGCCAGGCTCTCGATAAGCTGGTCGTCGAACGGCCGAGTTCCATCCCCACAATATGGCTGCAGGGCCTCTGGGATCAGGAGGATATGTGGGGCGCGATTCACTGCTATCTCGCCCTCAAAAAGGCCGGCCGCACCGCCAACAACTACCTCGTCATGGGACCGTGGCGCCACAGCCAGATCAACGCGTCGGGCTACAATCTCGGGCCGCTGAAATGGGACGGGGACACCACGCGCCAGTTCCGCCGCGACGTTCTCCTGCCGTTCTTCGATCAGTACCTCAAGACTGGAGCGCCCAAGGCCGATACGCCGCCCGTCTTTATCTACAACACGGGCGAGAACCACTGGGACCGTCTCAAGAGCTGGCCGCTCGCCTGTGAATCCGGCTGCGCCTCGCCCATGAAGCGGCTTTACCTCGAAGCCAATTCCGGACTCGCCTTCGAAAAACCGACCGCCGCGCGCGCCGCCGATTCCTACGTTTCCGACCCCGCCAAACCCGTGCCGTATCTTCCCCGGCCCGTCCGCTTCACCGATAGCGATCGCTGGCGCACCTGGCTGGTCGCCGATCAGCGTGCCGTCGCCGACCGTCAGGACGTGCTGGTCTATCAAACTCCGCCGCTCACCGAACCGCTGCGCGTCAGCGGCGCGCCGGTTGCCGACATCTTCGCCGCCACCACCGGCGGCGATGCTGACTGGGTCGTGAAACTGATCGACGTATTCCCGGACGAGACGCCCAATTACCCCGAAATGGGCGGTTACCAGCTCGCCATATCAATGGACATCTTCCGCGGCCGCTATCGCGAGAGCTTCGAGCAGCCGTCGGCAATCCCGGCCAACCAGACGCAGCGTTACCGCTTCGTCCTGCCCACCGTCAATCACGTCTTCCAGCCGGGCCACCGCGTCATGGTGCAGATCCAATCGAGCTGGTTCCCGCTTTACGACCGCAATCCGCAGACGTTCGTCTCCAACATCTTCTATGCGGAGCCGAAGGACTACGTCAAAGCGACCCAAACCATCTTCCACTCAACCGAATCGCCCAGCGCCATCTGGCTGCCAGTCGCGACCAATCGCTAACCAGTCGTCCGCGTCTGCCTGGTACTGACCGGTCTCCTGACCGGTCGCAGGTGTGCGGAGCACGCCCGAGTTGCGCAAAGCGAGACCCAAACCGCTATCCCCGGGAAATCCGTTCGAGTACCCGAGCGACAACACCGTCGCACCGCGCCCCCAGAAACGAATACGTCTCCGCCACTGCCGGACCGAGCCGGTTTTGCAACTCGCGCCGCAGCAGAGCCCGCGATCGAAACAGCCGCGTCTTCACCGCCTCTTCACTCAGTTCCAGGCACTCCGCGGTCTCGCTCGTGCTCAGTTGCTCCACTTCGCGAAGCATGAACACAGAGCGATACAGCGGGGGCAGGGAATCGACAGCGCCTTGCAGCACCCCCGCCAGTTGCCCGCGGATCGCCTGCGCTTCCGGTGTCACTGACGTCGTCTGCCGCCGATCCGCTTCGGGCATAATCTCTCCTTCGCTATTCTCCAGCGGCATCCAACGCTTCCCTTTCCGCACACGGGCCAATGCCTCGTTGAAAGCGATCCGCGTCACCCACGTAGAGAAGCTGGCGCGACCCTCGAACTGGTCCAGGTGCTCGTATCCCCGCACCCAGGCCTCCTGTAAAATGTCTTCCGCTTCGGCGTCATTCGTGACTACGGAGCGGATCACGCGAAACAGACGCTGGTTGTAGCGGCGCATCAGGATCTCATAAAGTCCCGTGTCGCCGCCGCGAACCCGGGTCACCACGTCGCCGTCCGCCATGGTCCGGCATTCCTCGAGCACCATGCCCTATAGAGTCGCAAAAGGTCGAAAGGTTACAACACACCGTGCTTTTCTCGAATCCGGGCAATTTCTAACGGGGTTGCCGGCGGTGAAGAAGAACTTCACAAGGTCGAGAAGAAAAGGAACGCACTTGGGGAAGTGTGCTGGTTCAGCGTGGAAACGGAGAGCGGGCGTTTCCTGTTAGCGAGTAGCCGTTTCCGACGTCCCCGATGTAGCGACTGGTGGGCGAGGCACACTGCTGAAGCTGCAACTGGATCTCAAAAAAATCAGATGGAACTTCCCACCGGGACCCAGTGACGACCAGTGAGCCGCGTCAAACGCGGCCTGCTGGAGAAATGGAAACGAGCGAGGCTTAGGTTGGTTCACGTCAATCAGGAGGCGCATCAACTCGCGAGCCGGATCTCGTGCCCTTGAGCTAAGCGTGCTGCGAAAGCTAGCGCTTCGCGAATGTCGGACTCTTCAAGATACGGGAAATCAATCAGCAATTGTTCGATAGTGCGGCCAGCCGCCAATGCTTCAACGATCATACCGACGGTCAAACGCATGCCGCGGATGCACGGCTTGCCGCCCATCACTTCGGGATCCATCGTAATGCGGTCGAACTGCTGCATGACGGGATCATAGCGCGGTCTGCGCCAGCCAGAGTTCCGACATGCGCGTTCTCGTTTTCAATCTTCCCTGTCGGTCCCACGGCTTTGTCCGAGTCGCGCGTCATCCGGGAGCAATCCGGACAGAGCACACGTCCTGCGCGGCGCCCACACGAACGTGAACAGCCTATCGCCGGCGCAGCAGGGGTACCGCGGCCAGGCCGGCCAACATCACCACCAATGTCGATGGCTCCGGAGCCGACGCCGGAGCACCGAAGTTGTATCCCACTCCGTCGAGGAGCATCACTTCCGGCGATGCCAGATTCAACGACGCGGCCTGCGAATCCGGCCCGAACGCGTCCTGGACCTGCAGGCCATCCGTGCCGATCCAATCGCCATAATCTCCACCGTTGTTGCAGTTATTGTAGTTGTTCAGATTCGTCGCGCCGCCGTTCACCGACAGGTACGCGGTCGGCGATCCCGAGCAGGGCACTGCGGTGGACGTATTCAGCGCGAAGCTGCGAACCCCAGGAGCGGCGTACCGATACAGATCCGCCGCCAGGGGATCTCCAGGAACCGAGCCTCCGCCATTCGGCAGATTTGACGCGGTACCCAAAACCTCGTTAAATTCGTGTTGCACGATGCCAGACAGTCCGGCGAGCGGACTACCTCCGGTATTCAGAGCGGCCGAACTAAGCGTGATGCACGCGTTCGCCGTGAGTCCACCGCAGTTGGCGAATACGTCGGAGACTTGGGCCCCCATACCCAGTGCCGACGCCAGAGTCGCAGTCATCACGATACTCCCGGAGCCCGTCACCGGGTTGAAAGTGTGAGCGCCACCACCCAGACTTGCAATAGCCGATGTGTCCGTCGCGTTCCCCGATGAGTTCGCCACCAAAGCGTTGTAGTAGGCGTTATAGGTGGAAGTTTGAGTGAACCACTGCGACCCACCGCCACCGTCGGGTTGCGCGCCGAAAGCGACGGTCACGGTGAAGGTGCTGGTCATGTTAGACGTGTAAAAATTCAACGCGCTCTGGATCACCGCCTGGTCCGCGGCGCTGAACGGAACGCCCGGGTCATAGATGGCATTGACAATCGGGCCGGCGACCGCCGTCCCGGAGTAGATCACAATTGCCAGTAGCATCAAAAGCTTCGCGCGTTTTTGCATCGTTATCCTCTTGGGCTTACGTACCGGCCCTAGCTCGTTCCCGGACAGGTGGATCGGATTATAATACCACATGCTTCATGTCAGTACCCCTACGCACCTTGCTGGTGTACGACCCTTGCTGGCGGCGCCGAAGTGTACTGGTCAAACGAATTCGTCGATGGTAATTAAAGGCCTGAGAAGTCTGTTGCAATCTCGGAATGGTAGCGCGGTAATAGGGGCTGCTTAACTCCGGCGGAGACGGCGCGAAGGGGGACGAACGCCCAGGACGCAACGACAGCTCCTGTCATTGCGATCGGGTATGCGATCGCACTCACACGAGCCAAACCCGAGGCGAATAGCGACGCAACAGCACCCGTCAAGTCAAAAGACCGCCCCGGCATAGTCCCACTCAGTCAGTCAAGGGAACCTCGGAATCACCAGCGCTGCAGCGCCGAGCAGCGTCCAGATCCCCAGGATCATCAGGAAATAGTGAGGGTAGCCCGACGGTCCATGAGTTCGCGAACCTGGGGCACTTGCAGAACATCCCAGGTGCCCCCCCAGACCCAGTTCGAAGACGACGAGATCTGTGGTCAGCCAGTACGCAATCATGTGACGGCCGTGAAGTCGGGGCGGAACTGTCGGGGTTAGCCATCGCCTCGATCCACTAATCAGATGAATTGCGCCTAGCCGCCAGTGAGCAGTTGTCGGCCACTCGTACAGAGCCCCGCATTACGAGCGAAAGTCGGCTTCTCACCCCCGACCGGAGTCGCTCTGTCCGCATAACACCGACTCCCACAAGCCCGACTACACCGCAAGCCAAAACGCGCGAGACCGATCCCTCTCAACCCCGCCACGCGGAATCTGGTCGATAAAATCGCTGAACCATCAAAATCAACCCCGCGCCCGCACCCGAGCATGCCCCCAGCACACCGATCATAAACGCCTGGCCAAGTCCCAGCATCATCAACGCCCCGTGGCCCCCCTGCAACCAATCCCGCCTCCGCGACTCTGTTCGAGTGGAGGTAGTAATGAGCTCAACAACAGCGAATCTCGGCGCGCACGTCACGGCAGCGGAGCGCGCCGACCCCGTTTGGCAGGCGTACCAGATTCTACATATCGCCTTCACCGTAGCCCCTATCGTGGCGGGAGCCGATAAGTTCTTTCACCTGCTCTGTAACTGGGACCAATATCTTGCGCCCTGGATGGCCCAGTTATCGCCGATCGGCGGCCACGGCCTGATGCTGGTCGTCGGCGTCGTCGAAATCTTCGCGGGCATTCTGGTCGCCCTCAAGCCGCGCATCGGCGCGCCCATCGTCGGCGCCTGGCTCTGCCTGATCATTCTCAACCTGCTGACCATGGGTTCGTATCTCGACGTCGCTCTCCGCGACCTCGGACTCGCCCTCGGAGCATTCGCCCTCTGGCGCCTCTCGCTCGCCACCAGCCGCTGACTCTGACCCGTCCAGAGCGGCGAGCTCCCACAAACGGGGGCATTGACGGCCGCCGTACACTGAAGGTGAGAGATGCTCGCCGCAGCGCTCCCCCAGCGAAAACCGTGCGACGTGCACGGTTTTGCGAAACTAAGTGATTGAAACGAAAGAAAACGGTCCGGAAAAAACGGTGCGTTGCGCACCGTTTCGACCCTAAACCCGCTCGACCACCTTCAGCATCTCGCGCAAAGAGATCTCCGTCGAGCGCATGGCATTGTCTGGCTGCCCCTTGCTTTTGGGGTCCCGCCAGTGCGTTTCCAGCGTAAACGTGCCCTTGTATCCGTCCTTCAGCAAAGCGCGGATCTGACCCACGTTGTCGAATTCGCCGTCGCCCACGGCCGCCCAAACCACCTTGCCGCCTTCGTGCTTGTAATCGCGCAGGTGCACGTGGAAGATGCGAGCCGGCTCCAGCCGCCGGTATCCGTTCGGAAAAGGAGGCTCGGAGCCCTCCATCTGCGCCGCGTTGTTCGGGTCCCAGGTCAGGCCGACGTTGTCCTCCTTGACGTTCTTCAGGAGCGCAGCCGCCTGTTCCGCGGTCCACACATGTCCGCCGCCGATAGTCTCGATCGCCAGGCGAAAGCCCTTGGCCCGGCGTGCGGCCTCGCGAGTCAGTTCGTATATGCGAGCGTAGGAGCGCTCGCTCGGTTGTTCGCCCTTGTTGAGCATGAACGTGAAGATGCGAAGCTTATCCGTGCCAAACACGCGCGCCCGTTCGAGCGAGCGGTCGAGCAGTGCCCATTGCCGGTCTAGCGCGCGCTGTCCCTCGGCGCCTTCGCCCGGCAGTCCGATCTTAAAAAATCCCGTGCCTTCAATCGACACCTGGATGCCGTGCTCGTCGAAGATTCCGCGAGCCTCCTTCACCTTTTCGATCGGCTGCTCCGTGTTGTACTTGCCCCAGATATTGCGGACCTCCGCCCACTTCAGCCCGTGCTCCCGCAGGAATCTCGCCGCGACCGGCACGTCGTCGGAAATCTCGTCGCTCGTCACCCCGAGCTTGATATCGGCCAAAGGCAGCGCGGCCAGGCGGCGCACCGTGAGCGCGGCGGCGCCGGCGGCCAGAAGGTTTCTGCGGGTAAGGCTAGCCATATGCTCCGATTATAGTCGTCTACGCAAACACCGCATAGCCGATAGGGATGAGGTACAATGTGGATGGCGCGACATGGAAACCAACTGGCGGAGCATTGTGAAGGCCTTCAGCTACCGGATCCTTGGCTCCGCCTGCACCGGCCTGATCTTCTACGCGTTCACCGGCAAAGGCACGCTCTCCATCGGCGCCGGCCTCGCCGATATGATCGTCAAAATCGGCGTCTACTTCCTCCACGAGCGCATCTGGAATCACATCGATTTCGGCCGCCAGAAAGCCGCTCCTCCGCCCGAATACGAAATCTGATTCGCCCCGCGTGATATCGTGAATCCTCTATGAGGTTTCTCGCCTTCCTCTTCGCCGCCGCGCTCGCCTCGGCTCAACCCAATCAAAACCAATCCACTCCCCTGATGCGGCTTCAGGGCAACATCCAGCGAATCACCCAGGGTGTCAATGCCAACTGGGGAATCTACATCAAGTGCCTCGAAACCGGCGAAGAGATCGCGCTCAATGCCGACCAGCAGATGGATACAATGTCCGTCATCAAAATCCCGCTGATGGCCGAAGCGTTCCGGCAGATCGAACAGGGCAAATTCAAACTCACCGATCGCGTTACTCTCACCGACGCCATGAAGCGCCCCGGCACCGGTATCATCCGCTCGCTCGACCCCGGCGTCGAACTCACCATCAAAGACATACTCACCATGATGATCATCGTCAGCGACAACACCGCGACCGACATCATGTATGACAAGGTGGGCGGCACTGCGCCGGTAAACGCGCTGATGGATTCCTTGGGCCTCGCTTCCATACGCGCCACCGGCACCGCCGACACGTGGTTCAAAGCCCTGCGCGCCGCGCCGAATGCCGAGCAATTTCATCGCGACGCCAAAACGCCCTTCGGACTTAGCTCGCCGCGGGATATGGGTAAGTTACTCGAGAAGATAGAAAAGGGAGAAGCCGTGAGTAAGTCGGCGAGCGACCAGATGCTGCGCATCATGCGCGGCCAGGTCTATAGCTCGCGCATTCCGCGCTACGTCAGCGGCTTTCAAATTCCGCATAAGACCGGCGACTTTCTCCCGTACATCGGCAACGACGTCGGCATACTCGAAAGCCGCAACCGCCACGTCATCATGAGTGTGTTCACGGCGAAGCATTTTGGGACCGGCGCTAACCTGGAGGATGCAATTGGACGCATCGCTGAACTTACGGCGAATTACTTTGCCGCGCGCCCGTAGCGCGTTTCTGCTCATCGCGGCGTGCGCACAGGTGGCCGCCGCTACCGATCCCGTGCAGTTGCGCGACGGTTGGCGGATACAGTCTTCCGCGAAAGTAACTGCCGGAGGCGAGCAGCTCTCTCGCCCCGGCTTCAACAGCCTCCAGTGGTATCCGGCGACCATGCCGTCCACCGTCATCGCCGCGCTGGTGCGCGACAAGGTGTATCCTGACCCGTACTTCGGCATGAACTTACGGGATATCCCCGGCACCACTTACAATATTGGAGCTAACTTCGCCAACGTCGCGATGCCGGCCGGCAGTCCCTACGCCGTCCCATGGTGGTTCCGGACCGAGTTTACCGTGCCCGCTCAGAAGGGCAGGCATTGGTGGCTGCATTTCGATTCCATCAACTACCGCGCGAATATATGGGTCAACGGCAAGCGCGTCGCCGAGGCCAACACGGTTCAGGGAATGTATCGTATGTGGGAGTTCGATGTCACGGACGCGCTCGCTCCGGGCAGGAACGCTCTCGCCGTCGAAGTCTTTCCGCCACAGCCCGACGAGTTCACGATTACCTTTGTTGATTGGAATCCCATGCCCGCCGACAAGGACATGGGCCTGGTGCGCGATGTGTATCTGACGGACAGCGGTCCGGTAACCCTGCGTCACTTGCAAGCCGTTTCCAAGTTGAATGAGTCGATGGATCGCGCCACCGTCACCGAGTACGCCGATCTGACGAATGTGACCGCCGCTCCAATCGACGTCACACTGCGGGCGCGCATCGATCAGGCGCGTGTCAGTAAGAAGGTTCATCTCGAACCGCATCAGACTCTCGCGGTAGCGGCGCCGGCCATCGAGATCGCAAATCCGAAATTGTGGTGGCCCTATGGAATGGGTCGTCAGGATATGTACGAGGCAACTGCGGACGTTGTCGCCGGCGCGCAAGTGTCCGATTCCGCCCGCGTCGAGTTCGGCATTCGCGAAGTTACCGGCGACAAGGATGCGCAGGACCACCGCGTCTTCACCATCAATCGCAAGAAGATTCTGATTCGCGGCGGCGGCTGGTCGCCGGACATGCTGCTTCGTCGCGACGATGAGCGCGAAGAGCGCGAGATTCGCTACGCGCGGGACATGCACCTCAACACCATCCGCCTCGAAGGCAAAATGATGGATCGGCATTTTTACGAGACCGCCGACCGCCTCGGAATGCTGGTGATGCCGGGTTGGTGCTGCTGTTCGTATTGGGAACGCTGGAAAACGTGGAAGCCGGAGGATTACGAAATCGCCGGCGAATCGCTGCGCGATCAGTTGCGCCTGCTGCGCAATCACCCGAGCGTCTTCGTGTTCCTTTACGGCAGCGACGAATCGCCCAATGAACAGGCCGAGCGAACCTACCTCAAGGTGCTGGAAGACGAGCGGTGGCCCAATCCGTCAATCTCTTCAGCGGCGGATCGCAAAACCGGAATCACCGGCCGCACGGGCGTCAAAATGACTGGTCCTTACGACTATGTCGCGCCCGAGTATTGGCTCGAAGATACGAAGCATGGCGGCGCTTACGGCTTTAATACGGAAACGAGCCCCGGCCCTGCCATCCCGCTGCTCGCCAGCTTGAAGGAAATGCTGCCGCCTGAGCACCTATGGCCGATTGACGAATTCTGGAATTTCCACGCGGGCGGAGGGTCGTACAAGAACGTCAATATCTTCAGTAAGGCTCTCGACGAGCGCTACGGCAAAGTAACCGGCCTCGAAGACTTCGTCAATAAGAGCCAGTTAGCTACTTATGAAGGCGAGCGCGCGATGTTCGAAGCATACGGACGCAATAAGTACACCGCGACTGGAGTTATTCAGTGGATGCTGAACAACGCGTGGCCCTCCACGATCTGGCATCTCTACGATTGGTATCTTCGCCCGGGGGGCGGCTACTTCGGAACCAAGAAAGCCAACGAGCCGTTGCACGTTCAGTACTCGTACGATGATCGCAGCGTAGTAGTGGTGAATAGCCAATATCGCTCGTTTCACGGCTATTCGGTCTCGGCAAAAGCGTATAACCTCGACCTCACGGAAAAGTTTTCAAAAACCGCACCTGTCGTCATACCCGAAGACGGAGTCGTGCGGGTCTTTACCATTCCTGAAATCGAAGGGCTTTCGAAAACGTATTTTTTGCGAGTGCAGTTGCGCGACGAGGCGGGCAAGTTGGCGAGCACGAATTTCTATTGGCTCTCCACGCAGCCCGATGTATCGGAATTCGATCGCTCGAACGGCCGCTCTACGCCCATCAAGACGTACGCGGATCTTACAGGGCTCGCGAACTTGACGCCGGTCGAGGTAAAAGTGGCTTCGCACGGCGAGTTGCGAAACGACGATCGCATCGAGCATGTCACCGTAACGAACCCGTCCAAGGGCCTCGCGTTTTTCGTGCACCTGACCGTAATGAAGGGGCAGGGCGGAACGGATATCAAGCCGATCTATTGGGAAGACAATTACTTCGAACTATTCCCCGGTGAAACGCGCGAAGTCTCCGCGAGTTATCCGGCGAAATTGCTGGGGACCGCGAAGCCGTACATCGCAGTGGATGGTTGGAACGCCAGGAGGGCGCGATGAGAATATTAGCCGGCATGTTGTTAGCGGCGGCGGCCATTGCCGCGGAGCAAGGGCAGGAGATCAGGTTGTGGCCGAACGGAGCGCCGGGGTCGGAGGGCGAGACGGCGAAGGAGGTATTCAAAACTTCGCCGAATTCGAACTTGCCCACGAACTTCACCGTGGTGCATTACCCATCCATCTATGTGTTTCTGCCTCCGCAAGGGAAGGCGAACGGCGGCGCGGTTGTAGTGGCTCCGGGCGGCGGCCATTCGCAGTTGGTGATCGACAAAGAGGGCTGGCAGGCGGCGCAATGGCTCAACGACCACGGCTTTGCGGCCTTCGTACTGAAGTACCGGCTGGCCAAGGCGCCCGGTTCGCACTACGTGGTCGAAAGGGAAGCGTATGCCGATTCGGCTCGCGCGATGCGCATGGTTCGCTCGCGGGCTAAAGAGTGGAACGTGGATCCGGCGAGGGTCGGCTTCATGGGCTTCTCGGCAGGCGGTTACCTCGCGGCCCTGATGGATACGAAGTTCGATTCCGGGAACGCATCGGCGAGCGACCCTATCGAGCGAGTCAGTTCCCGTCCGGATTTCACGGTCATCGTGTATCCCGGCTATCCGGCGGGGAGCATTACGGTGCCGAAGGACGCGCCTCCAGCGTTTCTCGTGTGCGCGGACAACGACCCCTCGCACGTAGTAACTACCGTGCAGTTGTATCTCGACCTGGAAAAGCAGAAGATTCCAGCCGAAATGCACATATATGGCAGCGGCGGGCATGGCTTTGGACCCTATCCGAAGACCGGACCGGTTGCCACTTGGACCGACCGCCTCAACGATTGGTTTCGCGATCGCGGAATTATCAAGTAACTCAGAAGCCGACGGTCTTAATGACGATTCCGGCGATAGCGGCGCCGATCATCGGACCGGCGATCGGCACCAGCGCATAGCTCCAGTTCGATGGACCCTTCTTCGCAATCGGCAGCAGCGTGTGCGCCAGGCGGGGACCGAAGTCGCGCGCCGGATTAATCGCATATCCCGTCGTCCCGCCTAAGCTCAATCCAATTCCCCAAACCAGGCACGCCACCAGATACGGCGCGACGCCCGGCGCCGGACCTGTAGGAGACACCGACCGCGACGCAAAGGCCGCGCAAAGAAGTACCAGCACAAACGTTCCGATTGCCTCGCTCAGAATGTTGAACGGCGGATTCACAATCGCCGGCGATGTTGCGAAGCAGGCCAGTTTGGTGTCGGCGTCCGGCGTCTCGCGCCAGTGCGGATAAAAATGCAGCCACACGAGAGTCGCCCCTGCCATCGCTCCCAGCACTTGCGCGAGCGTGTAGGGCAGAAGTTTATCGAAGTTGCCGCTGGTGATCGCGGCCCCCAGCGTGACCGCCGGATTCAGATGAGCATCCGCGCTGCCGCACGCGAGCGCGGTAAAGATGCCGCACATCACGGCGAACGCCCATCCCGCCGCGATGGCCATCCACCCGGCGTTCTCCGCTTTGCTCTTCCGCAGCAGCACGTTCGCCACGACTCCGTTGCCCATCAGGATAAGGATGAACGTCCCCATGAACTCGCCGAAGCAACTCTTGATCATTGACTCTCTCCCATAGCCGCGCTCACCTCGGCCAGAATTGCGTGTAACTGCCCGACGCCGTCTGTCAGAGACGCCGGCCCGGGTTGCAGGATGTAAGTGGATTTTACTTCGTAGATGCGGTTATGGCGCACTGCGCCGATGGTTTCCCAGCCCGCGCGCGAGCGAATATATTCCTTATTCACTTTGCGGCCGCACCATGACGCGATGACGACATCGGGATCGGCTTCCACAACGGCTTGCGGGTCGACGATCCGGTTCTTCGCCGCTGCCTCATGGCGAAGCAGCGGAAACACAGGCTCGCCGCCGGCAATCTCGAGCAACTCTTCCACCCAGCGTATGCCGCTGATGAGCGGATCGTGCCATTCTTCGAAAAAGACTCGCGGCCGGCGCGGGAACGCGGACGCCCGCCCGGCAATTTCGGCGAGGTTATCGTGCAAGCGCGCGCAGAGTTCGCGCCCCTTACTATCCGCATCCACCAGGCGCGCGAGCGTCTCTATCATCTCGAAGATCTCTTCAACGCTGCGCTGGTTGAAGACGATCACCGTGAGTCCGGCGCGAATCAGATCGCGAGCGATGTCCGCTTGCAGGTCTGAAAATCCAATGACGAGATCGGGCTTCAAGTCCAGAATCTTGTCGATCTTCGCGGATGTGAATGCGGAGACCATAGGCTTCTCGCGGCGCGCCTGTGGCGGCCGGCAGGTGAAGCCGGAGATGCCTACGATGCGGTCCTGTTCGCCGAGCAGGTAGAGCGTCTCCGTGGTCTCTTCGGTCATGCAGACGATGCGGCGAGGTCCGCGCATTAGTCCTCCGCCAGCCAGTCGAAGGATCGGGTGACGGCTTTCTTCCAGAAGCGGTACATGCGGTCGCGCGCGGCCGCGTCCATCTCCGGTTTCCAGGTGCGCTCGACGCGCCATTGCGCGCGGAGTTCGTCGAGATCGGAATAGAAGCCGACCGCGAGTCCGGCGGCGTATGCCGCGCCCAGCGCGGTGGTCTCTTTGACCGCGGGGCGCACGACGTCGCGATTGAGGATGCCGGCTTGAAAGCGCATCAGCAGTTCGTTTTCCACCATGCCGCCATCGGTTCGCAGCACGGTCACCGGCAGCCCGGCGTCGCGTTCCATCGCCTCCACCACATCGCGCGTCTGGAACGCGGTAGCTTCCAGCACGGCCCGCGCGAGATGCCCCCGGTTGCTGTAGCGCGTCAGTCCGGCGACCACACCGCGAGCATCGTGTTTCCAATACGGCGCGTACAAACCGGAGAATGCGGGAACGAAGTAGACGCCGCCGTTATCCTCAACGGTTTGCGCGAGCGTTTCGATTTCCGGGCTTTTGGCGATGAGTCCGAAATTGTCTCGGATCCACTGCACCAGCGCGCCGGCGATGGCGACGCTGCCTTCCAGAGCGTAGTGCGCAGGCTGGTCGCCGAACCGGAACGCAGCCGTGGTGAGCAACCCGCACTTGGATTGCACAATCTCCGTGCCGGTGTTCATGAGCAGGAAGCAGCCGGTGCCGTAAGTGTTCTTCGCTTCACCGGGGCGGAAGCATGTTTGGCCTACCAGGGCGGCTTGCTGGTCGCCTAAAATGCCGGCGATCGGAACTCCGCGAATCGCTTCGAGCGTAGCTTCGCCGTAACGCTCGCTGCTGGACCGGATCTCGGGCAGCGCGCTGCGAGGGATGTTGAAGGTGCGCAGTAAGTCATCGTCCCAGGCGAGCGTGCGCAGGTCCATGAGCTGGGTGCGGCTCGCATTGGTGCAATCGGTAACGTGCAGGCCGCCGGTGAGGCGGTAAGTCAAATACGTATCGATTGTGCCGAAGAGTAAGTCGCCTGATTCGGCTTGCCGGCGGGCGCCGGGGACGTGGTCCAGAAGCCAGCGCAGCTTGAGACTGCTGAAGTAAGTGGAAACAGGAAGTCCGGTGCGTTCGCGGAAGCGGTCCGGGCCGCCGTTGCGTGAAAATTCGGCGACGTCATCGCCGACTCGCATATCCTGCCAGACGATCGCGTTGTGAACAGGCTTGCCGGTCGCGCGATTCCACAGGAGCGTGGTTTCGCGCTGGTTGGTGATGCCGATAGCCGCGAGGTCGGCGGGGTGCAGTCCGCCGCGCTGCATGGCCTCTTCGATCACCTGACAGGTGCGGAACCAGATCTCTTCGGGGTCATGCTCCACCCACCCGGCTTGTGGATAGATTTGCTCGTGCTCCTTCTGAGCGCTGGCGACGATGTTGCCCGCGCGGTCGAAGACCAGGAATCGAGTGCTGGTAGTGCCCTGGTCTATGGCTCCGATGTATTTGGACATGAGTATCTCGTTCACTGTTTCAGTTGGCGGAAGCGATTGGCGAGAGCGGCCTGCGCATTCGGAATAAATTCGAGGATCGCACCCTGCGCGGCCAGAACGCGCGTGAGTGCGGCGGGGTCGATGTCCTGAACGTTCGCGCCCGCTTTGGCCGCCATAGCGGCTGCGACTCCCGCTGCCTGGCCCATAATCATGTACTGCGGCTCCATGCGCAGGGTGCTGTATGCCACATGCGTCGCGGAGACGCATACGGGGACTAGTAAGTTGGTTGCTTCGGCGCGCCGCGGGAGCAGGATGCGATAGGGAATCTGGTACGGCTTCACGGGAACTTGCATGTCGCCTTCGTTGCGGATGAAACCGGCTTCGTTGACCACCCGCTGCACGTTGTGGGAGTCGCTGTTGTAAGTGCCCATGCCGATAGCGTCTGGCTTGGCTAAGTCATCCTGGATATCGCTCTGCCGCATTACATATTCTCCTACCATGCGTCGAGCTTCTCTGATGTATAACTGCGGCGGGAAGTGGCCGGTATCGGTGAATTCATCCTTGGCAAGTCCCCAATGGCTTAGTTCCGCTTTGATCGCGGCCGGCGAGCGCGGGTCGTTCGCCAGGAAATACAAAAAACCCTTGGTGTACTCTTCATGCGCGCGGCGGATCTCTTCACGGCGCGCGTAGGAGCTGTTGGGATAATCCCAGCTCGCTCCAATGTAATCGGTGGAAACGGGGCCGTTGTTGTTGATGTCGGCTTTCCGGTTCGGAATCGGGCCGATTGAAATGAGCGCGGAGAGCGGACGCGGGCTCAGTTGCAGAAGGCGCGCGAGTAAGTCATACGCAGCCGGGTCATACCGGCCGGGCTTGGGGAAGGCGACTTGGTTGGCGGGGTCTTTCGAGAAGATCAGGCGGAAGTTGTAGGCCTGAACTTTCCTGTCGGCTGACCCCGGTTCGGCGGCGCGGGGAAGCGCGGGTGCGGGAATATTGACGTCGAACTGGTGCTTGGGTGTTTCGCCCCGCACTCCGGCGAGCGACTCGCCGTATTCGGCCGAACTCTCCCGGCCCCAGGTGTACGTGACGCCGGATTGTGCCATCAGGTCGCCTTCGTACGTGCAATCGGCGAAAATTTGCGCGGCGTAGGTTTCGCCGTTTTCCATACGGATCGAAGCGAGGCGCGATCCGTCCTTCCTGACGCCGTCGCGCTCCAAGAGGCGGCGTCCCTGGCGGAGCGTGACTCCGGCGTTCGCCAGCATCTCGCGGAAGATCTGTTCGGCGACGTGCGGCTCCACGTACCACGCGAAATCTTGCAGGTATTGGCGGAGGTTGTAGTGGTTGCCCGCCCGCCAGTAGAATTCAAGCGCCAGGCCGCCGATCGCTTCGCGTTTGCCTACGTCAGTGTAGGAGAGGCCTCCGGAAACCATGCCGCCTACGTGCTGCGTAGGCTCAAGCAGCGCGGTTTTGAGTCCCATTCGAGCGGCGCTCACCGCGGTGGCAACGCCTGAAGCCGTTGCTCCGTAGACCACGAGGTCGTAGCGGGCCGGTTGGGCGTGGGCTACGGCGGCAGCTAAGAATGCGAGGGCGGCGCGCTTCATGGGATCGATTCATTTTATGCGGAAATGCCTGGAGCGGCCGGAACTTCGCCCGTACTGATAAAATTCATAAGCATGACTCGCCGTGGATTGTTTGCCGCCGCAGCCGCGCTGCCGTTGCTGGCCCAAGGGGGGAAAAAGGGCCGATTAAAGCAGTCGGCGTGCCGCTGGTGCTACGCGAAGATCCCCCTCGACGAGCTCTGCCGGCGTGGGGCGGAGATCGGGTTGAGCGGGATCGACCTGGTGGAACCCCCGGACTGGCCCACCGTTCGAAAGTACGGCCTTGTGCCGACGGTGACGCAGGGAAAGGCGAAAATTCCCGACGGTTGGAACCGCAAGGAGAGCCATGACCGGCTGGAGGCCGAAATCAAGGATCGCATTGTCACCGCTGCGGAGGCTAAGGTCCCGAACGTAATTACGTTTTCGGGGAACCGGGCCGGGATGCCGGACGATCAGGGCCGCGATAACTGCATCGCGGGGCTGCGGCGGGTGAGTAAGTTCGCCGAGGATCACGGCGTAACTATTGTCCTGGAGTTACTCAATAGCAAGGTAAACCATAAGGATTACCAGTGCGACCACACCGCGTGGGGCGTCGAGGTGATGAAGGGCGTGGATTCCCCGCGGGTGAAATTGTTGTACGACATCTACCACATGCAGATTATGGAGGGCGATATCATTCGCACCATAAGAGACAATTTCCAATACATCGGCCACTTCCATACGGGCGGAGTGCCGGGGCGGCATGAACTGGACGATACACAGGAATTGCAGTGGCGGACGATTGCGAAGGCCATCGCGGATTTGAATTTCGACGGATTCTTCGCGCACGAGTTCGTGCCGGTGCGCGATCCGTTGACTTCACTGAAGGAGGCTGTGGACCTGTGTACCGTTTAAGTGTGCTGATGCTGGCGGCGTTCGCGGCGGCAGCGCAACCGGAGAAACCGAATGCAGCGGCGGCAGAACGCGGACGGACAGAGTTTAAGTCGAATTGCGGTTTCTGCCATGGCGACGACGCCACGGGAAACCGCGCTCCGGATCTGCTGCGTTCTCCAAGCCTGGGGCATGACGTAAACGGCGAGGTGCTGACGCCGATCATCAGGAACGGGCGGCCGGACCAAGGTATGCCCTCATTTTCCACGTTGGGCGCGGCGCAGATCTCGGACATAGTCGCTTTTCTGCATGCGCAGGCTTATGAGGCGCTGCATAGCAACGGTGTGCCGCGGGATTATCCGCTGCGCAAACTGCTGACGGGGAATGTCGCGGCCGGCAAAGCGTTCTTTAATGGCACGGGCGGCTGCGCGGCGTGCCATTCCGTTACCGGAGACCTCGCTGGAATCGCGAAGAAACGCTCGCCGCTCGACTTACAACAGCGAATGCTTTATCCCGGCGGACCTTCCAGGCAGACGGCGACCGTAACGCTTCCGGACGGCACGAAACTGGATGGGAAGTTAGTGCATGCGGATGAGTTCGACATCGCGATCATAGGTCCGGACGGCTGGTACCGCTCATGGCCCCGGGACAAGGTGAAGGCCGAGGTACACGATCCGCTGGCAGCTCATAAAGCGCTGATGCCGAAGTATACGGACGCGGAAATCCACAACTTATTCGCCTACCTGGAGACGCTCCAATGAGAATTCAACTGGCGGCTGTTTTGCTCGCGGCCACCGTGGCGCTAGCGGCTGACGGGCTCGACCCCGCCGCGCTGCTCAAACTGCCGACCGACACGTGGCCCACTTACAACGGAGATTATTCGGGGCGCCGGTACAGCCCGCTCAGCCAGATTAACCAGAGCAACGTAGGTCAATTGACGGTGGCCTGGGTTGCGCAGATGCGGAGCGTCGCGATTAAGTCCACTCCGCTGTTGGTGAACGGCATTCTCTATTTCACGACGCCGGATAATGTGTGGGCCGTGGATGCGCGCACCGGCCACAACATCTGGCATTATTTGCGGGAGAGCAAGGGCGACCACATCGGACAACGCGGCGTGGCGATGTACAAGGACTGGCTGTACTTTGAAACTCCGGACTGCCACCTGATCTCGCTCAACGCGAAGGACGGAAGTGTGCGGTGGGACATCGAACTCGCGGATCCGGCGCTGGGATATTTCGCGACAATGGCGCCGCTGGTGATCCGCGACCACGTGCTCGCTGGTGTTTCCGGCGACGTGACAGACTTGCCCGGATTCCTGGATTCCATTGACCCGGTGACCGGCAAGGTGCAATGGCGCTGGTACTCGGAGCCGAAGCCGGGCGAGCCCGGGTCCGAGACATGGCCGCAGGGTCCGGATGCCATCGGGCATGGCGGCGGTATGACGTGGATGACCGGGACTTACGATCCCTCGCTGAACCTGACTTACTGGGGCATCGGAAATCCGAACCCTGTGTTGAACGGCGCCGGGCGGAGGGGCGATAACTTATACACGTGCTCGATTGTCGCCCTGGATCCGGATACGGGTAAGTTGAAGTGGCACTACCAACCTTCGCCGCACGACACGCATGATTGGGACGCGGTGCAGACTCCGGTGCTCTACGACGACGTGGTAAACGGCGTACGGAGGAAGTTACTGGCGCAGGGGAGCCGGAACGGGTACTTCTTTGTGCTGGACCGCAGCACCGGCGAGCATGTGCTGACGAAGCCGTTTGTGCCGACGAACTGGTCGCTCGGGCTGAATGCGCAAGGGCAGCCGCAGCCGAATCCGGCGAAGGAACCGAAACCGGATGGCGTGCTTGTGTCGCCGGGGTCCGATGGCGCGACGAATTGGATGGCGCCCAGTTACGACCCCGATTACGGGCTGTTCTTCCTGAGCGCGCGGCGCTTGTGGAGCATGTTCTACATGACCGCGGAAGGCAAGCCGGAGGGCTGGGCCGGGCGCGACCGGAACTTGTGGGCGGAGAGCATCCTGGAGGCGATCGACACGAAGACCGGCAACGTGAAGTGGAGCAAGGAACTCGGAGACGGCGAAGGCAAGGGCGGATTGCTTACCACGGCCGGTAAGTTACTCTTCGCCAGCGACAATTCCGATAACCTGATGGCTTTAGATCCCGAAAGCGGTAAGGTGCTCTGGCATGTAGGCGTCGGCGGCCAGTTAGTCGCTTCGCCCATGACTTATGAGTTGGATGGCAGGCAGTATGTGCTGACTCCGATCGGAAGCGTGATCTTCGCGTGGGCACTGCCGGTAAAGTAATGCGGGCGGCGCTGCTGCTTGCGGCCTTAACAGGCGTCTGCGCGGCTCAGACTTATGACCTGGTGATTGCCGGCGGCCGCGTGATGGACCCGGCAACGGGGCTTGACGCGATCCGCAATATCGCCATCCGGGCGGGTAAGATCGCGGCGATCTCCGGCAGCGCGCTGAACGGCAAAGAAACGATCGACGCGAAGGGCCTCATCGTTTCGCCGGGCTTCATTGATATTCACCAACATGGGCAGACGCCGGAGAATTACCGGTTGAAGGCGCTGGATGGCGTTACGACCGTACTCGAGATGGAGTCGGGGACGGCGGATCTGCGGGACTGGCTCGCCGCGAGAGAAGGGAAGTCACTCATCAACTTCGGAGCGTCGGCAGGGCACATGAAGGCGCTGATGAAGGTGATGCACGATTCCGGGACGCTGCTGCCGCGCGATGCCGCGGCGACGCGGACGCCGTCAGCGGCGGAGCATCGCGAAGCGCTGGCGCTGGTGGAGCAGACACTGGACCAAGGCGCACTCGGTATCGGAATGGGCATCGCGTATGTGAAGGCGACGCGGACGCAGATTTTGGATGTGTTCCGGTTGGCTGCGCAACGCAACAGGGTGGTCTACGTCCACATGCGGGCAAGCGGTCCGGTGGAACCGGGTGCGATCGATTCGCTGCAAGAAGTGCTGGCGGACGCGGCTGCGACGGGCGCGTCGCTGCACGTAGTCCATATCACGAGCACGTGCCTCGCGGAGACTCCGGTTTGTCTGGCGATGATTGAAGGCGCCCGGAAGCGGGGGATGAATGTTAGTACGGAGGCCTATCCATATACTGCCGGGATGACGGATCTCGCGTCGGCGATCTTCGAGCCGGGGTGGGAGCAACGAAATGGGAACATCACTTACTCCGACTTACAATGGGCGGCGACGGGCGAGCGACTTACTGCCGCTACTTTTGAACGGTATCGCAAGACGGGCGGGATGGTGGCGATCCACAGCATCCCGGAAGCCATCGTGCGCCTGGCGATGGCGGACCCGGTGGTATTAGTGGCAAGCGACGGTATTCTGGAGAACGGCAAGGGACATCCGAGGGCGGCCGGCACGTCGGCGCGGGTGCTCGGGCGGTATGTCCGCGAGGAGCATGCGCTCACGCTGATGGACGCGCTGCGAAAAATGACGTCGATGCCGGCTGACCGGGTCGGATTAGGGAACAAGGGGCGGCTTGCGGCTGGGGCGGACGCGGATCTTACGATTTTCGATGCGGCGCGGGTGATCGACCGGGCGACCTTCGAAAATCCGTCGCTGCCGTCGCAGGGGATCGTGGACGTGCTGGTGAACGGCACGGTGGTGGTGAAGAACGGCGCTGTGCGGGAAGGCGCTGCGCCGGGGCGCGCGGTTACGCGGCATTAAGGAGAACCATGCGGGTTCTGATTGCAGACAAATTCGAAGAGTCGGGAATTGCGCGGCTGCGGGCGATTGGGTGCGACGTGATGTCCAAGCTTGGGTTGAAGGACGAGGCACTGGCGCGGGAGGTTGCCGCATCGACGCCGGATGTGCTGGTGGTGCGGTCGACGAAGGTGCCGGAGGCGGTGCTGTCCGCGGGGGCGCTGAAACTGGTGGTGCGCGCGGGCGCGGGATATAACACGATCGACGTGGCGGCGGCGTCGCGCCGCGGCATCTACGTTTCGAACTGCCCGGGGAAGAACTCTATCGCGGTTGCGGAACTGGCGTTTGGGCTGCTGCTGTCGCTGGATCGCCGCATTCCCGAGAATGTAAGTGCGCTGCGTGAGAGTAAGTGGAGTAAGTCGGAGTATTCGAAGGCGCGGGGGTTATTCGGGCGGACGCTGGGACTTATCGGAGTGGGGCAGATCGGCCGTGAGATGGTGGTGCGGGCGCGGGCGTTCGGCATGCCGGTGGTGGCGTGGAGTCGCAGCCTGACACCCGAGCGGGCGGAAGAACTGGGAGTCAGTTATGCGGCGAGCGCGGTGGATGTGGCGAGGCGGGCGGATGCGGTGAGTGTGCATGTGGCGCTGAATTTGCAGACGCGCGGGCTGCTGGGTAGCGAGTTTTTCGCGGCGATGCGGACCGGCGCGTACTTTGTGAATACCGCGCGAGCCGAGGTAGTGGACGAAGCGGCGCTGCTGGCGGCGGTTCGGGAGAAGGGCGTGCGCGCGGGCCTGGATGTCTATGCGGACGAGCCGGCGGGCGGCGCAGGGGAGTATGGCGGCGCGGTCGGGAAGGAGGCGGGCGTGTACGGGACACATCACATCGGCGCCTCGACGGAGCAGGCGCAGGAAGCGATTGCGGCCGAGACCGTGCGCATCATTCAGACGTTTAAAGAAAGCGGGAATGTGCCGAACGCGGTGAATCTGGCTCAGGCGACTCCGGCGACATGCGCGTTGATGGTGCGGCATCTGGACAAGCCGGGAGTCCTGGCGAAGGTTCTGGATGTGATCAGCGCGGCGCACATCAATGTGCAGGAGATGGAGAACATCGTGTTTGAGGGCGCAGTGGCGGCGGTGGCTCGGATCAATTTGGAATCGGCGCCGGACGAGGCGGTGATGGAACGGGTGCGGGGGGCTAGCGCGGAAATTCTGGAAGTCAGCTTGATTGGGTTGGCATAGGGTCGGGCGTGGATCCGGCTGTTGTTCGCGTCGCACTTTTATCGCTTTCTTACGGGTTTGTGAAAAGAGCCGGCTGTTGTTCTGGTGGCGCTCCATTCGCCTTTTCCATACCCTTTACCGCTCCCTCACGGTCGCGGCTCCGTTAGGAGCATCAAGCACATACGGAGCTGTGACCGTAAGGGAGCGGTAAAAACAATTCGATTTTTTCACAATCCCTTACAACGGTGCCGGGGATGCGAGGGGTTTACTCAGTTGCTCCTTGCTCTCGCAGGAGTGCGATGGTTTCCTGGTTGGATCCGGGAAATTCGTCGCCTGGAAATCGCAGCGCGTACCCGAGCGGTGTGCACTCCACGATTTCATCGAGCCGCTCGTAATGGCCGGGCAGCTTGACGCGGAGGGAGAGGTCGGCTCCGTATCGCAGGAGCAGGTGGACCATCGGCAGTCCACGGTCGTGAAACTGGGTTACAGCGTGGAAGATCGGCGTCTGGCCGCCGACGCCGGTTTCGTCAATCCACGCGGCTGCGTTGGCGGACATCCCGCGTTCCAGAAGGAGAGTGGCGGCGGCCAGATTGCCGTACTCGGCGGCGACGTGGAGGAGGGTTGCTCCGCGAAGGGTGAGGCGGCGCGCGCCACTCGTGCCGATGTCGAGTGCTTCGAAGCGCCAGTTGACGAGCTTCGGCCGTTCGTCCAGACGCGCGGCCAGAAGGTCCGTGCGATCGCGGAGGATTTCTAGCACGCCGGGCTGGTCGTAGCGGGTTCGGCCGCCGGCGGCTGCCAGGAGCTCGATGCACGCGGACAGTTCGTCCGAGCGGACGTAGCTCCCGACGAGGTAATCCAGGGCTGTGATGCGGCTTTTCAGGCGGGGGCAGTTCGGGTCGGCGCCGTGTTCCAGCAGCCAGCGGAGAGAGACGGGGCTGACCACTTCGCACGCCGCGAACAGGATGGGAAACGCGCCGCCCCAAGCTGCATTGACGTTCGCGCCGTGGGTGAGCAGGAGTTCCATCATGGGGACGCGGTCGCCGTTGAGGGCGGCGCGCATGAGCGGGCCGTCGCCGCCCTGGTGGATATCGGAGCCGTTCTCGATCATCCACCGGGCGATGGCGAGGCGTTCGGGGGGAGGCGGTCCATCGAGAGTGCGGCATTCGGCCGCCCAGGTGAGCGGGCCGTTTTTGCCGTAGCCGAGCGGGGCGTGGTGCAGGGCCGGGTTGCGGGTCATCATCGCCTTAACAGCGTCGAGATCGTTGCGGTCTATGGCGAGTTTGAGTCGGCCGATTTCCTGGAGCGAATCGATATGAGCCTTGAGCTTCGGCCAGCTTGCGAAGCCGTAGAGCCGGGCGATGTGGAATTGGGCGTCGGTGAGGGACTTGGCTCCGCCGGATCGGAGCAGGTCCTTGGCTTCATCTTTGAGATGGCGGAGATTGGGGCGGCCGGGAAGCGGTCGCGGTGCGTTTTGGGGACGGTCGGACATTTGCGAACTCCTCTCATGCAAGCGCCCGGCGTCCGCAGATCGGGCAGAAAGAAGTTTCGCTATGGTGCGAGGTGGAGGGGTGGGCTTCTACCCTTTCCGCGGACCGGATGCGTCCCTTTACGCATTAATAGGATAGCAGGTGGGGGTTCGGGGGAGTTCACCACGAACGCAGAGGCCGCAGAGAAAACATATAACCGTCTTGAAAATTGAAAAGGCCCCGAGCTGGGTATCTCGGGGCCTGCACTCAGAGAGTGGCGGTGGGAGGGGACTCACCGCCAGGGATGCTGTCTACTATTGATCTGATGGTAGCTGTTTCAGATAAAAAAGTCCAGAACTCGACTGAATAAACTTAGGGTGATTCGCTAGAACAATTGGGGGTATGGTAATGTTCAACAATCCGGCTGAAAAAGATAAGGCCCCGAGCTGGGAAACTCGGGGCCTGCACTCAGAGGGTGACGGCTGGAGGGGATTGCCGTCGGGATGCTGTCTGTATGTAATTACAGTATCATATTCGGATCTGATTGTCTAGTATATGCCGAGAGAATTCTTGCCCTGATGTTAACCAAAGATAGTAGGGGGTGGCATATACGGCCGAATAACCAAAGAGATATTGAGCGACGCCGGGTGCGGTTGTAATTATGCCAGTGGAAGGCGGTGTCTGGTGATTGATACGCAAGAGGACAGCACACTCGATTACGGAGAGCGCGAGCGCAGGACGAAACGCCGTTTTCAGATCGAGCAGGAAGTCAAGTACAAGATGCTGTACGGACAGCGGATCGCGGAAACGGGTGTAGGCAAGACGGTCAACATCTCAAGCGGCGGCGTCTGGTTCAGCACGGAAACGATGCTGACGGCGGGAATGCCGGTTGAGCTGTCAATGACCTGGCCCGTCCTTCTGAACGATTCCTGCCCGATGAAGCTCATGATTTACGGGTGTGTGGTGCGCAGCAACGAGCGGGGCGCCGCCGTGGCGATCGAGCGGTACGAGTTCCGTACACAGGGTCGTGGGTTCCAGCAGCCGACCGTCCAGGGCGTGGTCGAGTTCCGACTGCCGAGCTAAGTACGGCGCCGCACGATCCGGCCGAGGCCGGCCATTCGCATTGGTCCTTTAACTGCATCGGGGGTGAGCACGTGCCCAGTGTGCACGTGAAGGAGAACCGATGCTTTGGACCATTTTCGTTATCTTGTTGGTGTTGTGGCTCTTAGGACTGGTGACTTCTTACACCCTCGGCGGCTTCATCCACATTTTGCTGGTGGTCGCGATCGCGGTGCTGTTGATCCAGTTGATTACCGGACGCCGGGCAGTTTAGCCGGGAAGGTTCAGATTGCACGAATGAGGCGCGCCGGCAGGGTGACGATGGCCCAGACCAGCTCCAGCGCGCCGCCCACCGCGACTCCCACAATGCGGAAGGGCAGCAAGAACAGCCAGACAATCGGATAGAGCACCAGTGCGGCCAAGGCGACGGGCCAGCAGAGCACGAGCAGGATACACCAAAGCAGGAACTTCATTCGTTGCCTCCCAAATAGAAGATACGCAGCAGCTAGGGTAGGAGTTCGCGGATTTTCTCCGGGTCTGGGCTTCCGGCGAGCTTCGCTCGCTGGTACCGGTCTGGAGACCGGTACCTACTGGGATTTCGAATAGAAGATACAGCGGCTGGGGTAGGAGTTTGCGGATTTTCTCCGGGTCTCGCTTTACGGCGAGCTTCGCTCGCTGGTACCGGTCTGGAGACCGGTACCTACTTGGATTTCGGCAGGTCGGTTTTGCGCACTCCGTTGGCTATCAAGGCACGGCGCAACTGGCGGACGACGGTCCGTTTGCGCGTGCTCTCGCCTTCGGAGCGCTCTCCCGCTTGCAACTCCTGCAAGGCGAGGAACGCGGCATCGAGCAATTCGTAATAGCCTTTCATTCTGTGGCCTGGTGGTGGAGGAGCTCCGCGATGACGTGCTGATAAATGGCAACGGCTGCGCGAAGCTGGCGAACTTCTTCGAGAAGGTCCGCCATCTGGAGGGCGTCGCGATCGGGAGCGAGAGGCGGGCCGGAAACGGTAGCAGAGGGCATCGGAATCCTATTTCATATTCTTATCCGATTTTCAGAGAATTCATACGAATTCAATGTGGGGAAGTTGCGTGAAGGTTGCGGGTATGCCCGTAAGCTTTCAGACGCAGGTGAGGGTAGCCATACCCCCCATGTGGGCACGCATTTGACGACAGGTGTTGCTGCGGCGATTCCCTGAATGCGATAAAGTAGTTTCCACTCGCAACGGAGGCTTATAAGTGAAACTTTCGCGTACCCTCGCAGCGTCACTGGTTGCTACGGCCGCGGCTGTCGCGATCGTCGCGCAGACGAATCAGCCGCAGGACGAAGACTTCGCCAGGGCCGTTACGGAGTGGACCACTAAACCTGAGTTCAGCAGCCCGCTGGTGGATCACTTGCCGAAGTCGGACAAAGTTCCGACTACTAAGGACGTGCTGGGATATTACTCCGGAGCGCCCAAGCGACTGACGCGCGTTGCCGAACTGGGCAAATACTATCGCGCGCTGGCGGCCGCGTCGCCCCGAGTGAAGCTGATCCCGGTCGGGACGACTGACGAGGGTCGCGAGCAGCTTGTGGTAGTGGTCTCCGATGAAGACACGATCCGCAATCTGGATACCTATCGCGGATACCTGGCGCGTCTGGCCGATCCACGCGGGTTGAGCCCGGAAGAGGCCAAGAGCATGATCGCCAAGGCCAAGCCCGCTTATTTTTTCACAGGGGGCCTGCACAGCTCGGAGACGGGTCCGCCGGAGATGTTGATGGAGCTGGCGTACCGGCTGGCGGTGGATGAAACGCCGATGTATGACCAGATCCGCAAGAACACGATCGTGATGATCGCGCCGGTGCTGGAGCCCGACGGCCGCGACCGCTACGTGGACTGGTATTACAAGTATCTGATCAACCAGACCGGTGAGAACGATCGCATGCCGGCGCCGCCTTACTGGGGCAAGTACATCTATCACGACAATAACCGCGACATCAATTACTCGCAGGTGACGATGCGGAACTGGCTCAAGGCTTACTTCCAGTTCCATCCGCCGATCATGCATGATTTGCACGAATCGGAGCCGTTCATGTATACGTTCAGCGGGCAGGCGCCGCAGAACCCGACGCTGGATCCGATTCTCTACGCGGAACTGCCGTGGTTCTCGAATTTCGAGATGACGAAGATGATCTCATACGGCATGCCTGGTGTTTGGACGCACGCGTTTGTGGATATGTGGTCGCCGGGCTATTTAGGGTTCATGAGCAGCAATCACAACGGCATGCTGCGGATGTACGAGACGTTCGGAAATGCCGGCGCGAACACGATGCACCGCACGGTGGGTGGAGGCGGACGCGGCGGGGAGGGCGCGCCGGGCGGAGAAGGCGCCGCGGCTCCGGCGGGTCGCGGAGGCGGAATGACGGCGCGGGAATGGTATCGTCCGCTGCCGCCGTATCGCGATGTGGATTGGAGCATGCGCGATAACAACAACTTCATGGAGACGGGCGCGCTTTCGGCGCTGGAGCTGACAAGCCAGTTCTCCAAGACGGTTCTCGAGAACTTCTATAAGAAGAGTCTCAACAGCGTGAAGAGCGGCGAGACCGAGGCGCCGTACGGGTACGTGATCCCCGGCAATCAGAAGGACATGACCCGCGTGGCGTTTGTGGTGAATATTCTGCGGCTGCAGGGCATCGAGGTGGGGCAGGCGACCGGCGAAGTGAAGTTGAAGGAGGGCACGTTCCCGGCGGGCTCGCTGATTGTGAAGCGCAACCAGCCGTACGGGCGGCTCGCGAAGATCCTGCTGGAAAAACAGGTCTATCCCGACCCGGCGCTGCAGACCTATGACGATGCGGCGTGGACGATGGGGATGATGACGCACACCGATGTGCGCGAGATTGCGGACAAGGCGCTGTTGGCCGTGGCGGTGAAACCGGTGGGCGACACTCTGCCGGTGGAAGGCAGCGTGAAGGGTGAAGGTGGCGTGCTGGGAGTGATCGAGAACGGCGCGAATGCGCTCATCACGCTGCGGTTCCGGCTGAAGAACGTGAAGTTCGAAGCGATCGAGCAGGCTGCGAAGGCAGGCAATGTGGATCTGCCCGCTGGGAGTCTGATTCTGCCGGCGAGCCCGGAGGCTCGCGAACAGATCCGGCAGCTCGGGCTGCAAGCCGTGGCGATGGGGGCTGCGCCGAACGTTCCGAAGCACCTGGTGGATCTGCCGCGCGTAGCGATGTACAGCACGTGGAGCAACACGCAGGATGTGGGCTGGGTGCGCTATGCGATGGACAAGTTCGAAGTGCCGTTCGACCTCATTTATAAGGAACGCGTGAAGAGAGGCAATCTGCGCGCGAGTTACGATGTGATCGTAGTTCCGAGCCAGGGCGGCCGGGGCGGATCGAAAGGTCTGGTGTTTGATATCGAATCGCGCGGCAAGCCGTTCGCGTATACGAAGAGCAGCGATTTTCCGACGCTGGGGATGTACGGCGAATCGCAGGACATCACCGGCGGTATGGGGCTGAAGGGCGTGGAAGAGTTCGATAAGTTCGTCAACGATGGCGGAGTGTTAGTAACGCTCGGAGCGTCGAGTTATTTTCCGGCGGAGTTCGGTCTGGCGCGCAACGTGGATGCACAGCGGCCGAGCGCGGCATTCTATGCTCCGGGTCCGATTGTGCAGGCGGAGATCCTGAAGCCGAATCATCCGATTTTCTACGGGTATACCGAGAGGACGATTCCCGTGCGGTGGGCGGGCGGTCCGCTCCTGCGCGTGAGTGGGGCCGAGGCTCGCAATTCGACGCTGATGCGGTTCCCCGGAGGCGACGCGTCCGTGATGAGCGGCTTAATGCGAAGCGCGGCGGAGACTCGCGGGCGGCCGGCGGTGGTAGAAGTGCCGGTCGGCGGCGGGCATATCGTGATGTTCGCGACGAACCCGGCGTACCGGTGGCAGAACCTGGGAGAGTTCGGGATGCTGGCGAATACGATCATGCACTTTAATGATTTCCCGAAGCAGGGGAGTGCGGGCGGGGCGGACAGCAGCGGCGGCAACTAGGGGCAGCGGTGTCGCTTCGCGCCTGGTCAGGCGTGGGAGGTAGTGGCATCGCAATTCACCACTGAGACGCAGAGGACGCCGAGAGGTCACTTCAAACACTGCGTTCCTTAGGTGTTCTCTGTGTCCTCCCGCTTTTCTCTGTGTCTTTGTGGTGAGATCGCGATGCCGCTGCCCTTGAGCTAATTCAGGTTTGCTACTTTTTGGAGCGCCTGGATTCTCATTCGCAGCGCTCTTGTGTAGGCTTCGGCTTGGTCGGGGGTTGCTCCGCTTGCTGTCAGGCCTGTCCTTAGCTGGTCGTCGGTTACCCGGCCCAGATATTTGAGTAACCACTCGATGTCCGATGGGCGGAGGTTCTTGGTGAGTAAGTCTGTGTGCTGGCCGGAATAGCCCCAGCGGAGCCGGCCGTCTTTCATGGTGACGAGGTCGGGGCTTTGGCGGACGAAGCTATCGGGGCTCCATTTCGATCGCGTGAAGTATTTGCCCCAGTGACCCATGGAGCCTCCCCAATCGTCGATGAAGTAGATCAGCAGATTGCCTTCCTGGTAGATGGCGGTGTTGGTGCCTCGTTTGTCGGCGTCTCGCGCATCCTTGTTGTCCCAGTTTGAAGTCACCATCATCAGGATTTTGAGGCCGTTCAATTCGGGGGTTCCGACGAACGGATTCTGATCCCAGGCCCAGTCGAGAGTCTTGATGAACTTCGGGTCGCTGGTGCGAAGTTGGAAACGGCCGTTTTCAAAGTGCTTCTTGGGCCACCCCTGTATGTCACCTTCGGCAATTACATAGGTAGGCTCGACGTAGTAGCCGCAGGCCCATGCCAAGCGGGTGCAAAAGGTATCGGGGCTGGCTTCGTCGCCGAACTTGACGCTCCATTTGCGGCCGGCGGCATCTTGCACGAGGATCTTGGGCGTGGTGCCGGAACGGTCGGCTTCTTCGAAGGTGTACGGGGCTTGCGGTGCCAGATCGGGGCCTCCGATGCCGTAGCGGAAATCGAGAGTTTCCACGGCTCCAGGGTCGTGCCACAGGGTGAACTGCCCTCCGCGAATGAGGGGCGATTCGGTGTATGCCTTGGGTACGGTATCGAACGCAATCGCCGCGGCAGCGCCGGCGAGCAGCAGAATTGTGAGACAGCGCACCGCACTTACCTCCGCGGTAGTTAGTGCAAGCTTAGTACCAATACTTCGTGAGCGCGGCCCACTTACTCGACGGGTACTTCGAATGGAGGAGTTGGAAGCATGCTTTGGAGTAATTGGTGGTCTCTTTGTCCGTCTGGCCGTAGCGGGTCGTGCGTACCGCGAGGTGGAGCGCTTCGGGTACGCGGGGGTCTTCGGGGTGCGCTTTCGCCCACGCGAGAGTTTCCGCGCAAAGATAGTCAGGGCCGTTCACCATGGTCGGAGGGATCTCTCCGGCGTCCGCAGGTTTGACATCCCACCAGTTGTCGCGGAGCTCGTCGAGCTCGGCGACAGGCTCGCGGCGGAGATAGCCGGCGCGCAAGAGGGGAGTAACGCCGGGATTGTGCAGCATGAAATCGATGGCGTCGAAGTGCGACGGGCCCGCGGGTTGAAGGCCGGCGCGTTTGGTGAGAGGTGCGGCATCATTCAGCTTGTTGAGGAGCACGGCGCGCACCCAGCCCGTCTGGGCGACGAGCGTTTGCAGGCGCGGAGGAAGCAGAGGGCTACCGGCGGCTTCGATCCACTGGCTGAGCGGCGTTTTGGCGTTGAAGACAGCGGCGGCGTCGGTATCGAATAGGGGCTTGGTGTCCTCGGCATCTTCGTCCTGCTGATCGGTGGTTTCGGCGACGGGGACGCGCGGGGCGTCGGTCAGAAATTCGGTGAAGTTGCGGGCGAGCTTGAGGCGCTCGGCATGGAGGGCGTTGGCAAGTTCGGGTCCGGCTTGCGGCAGGGCTTCAGTCGCCCAGGCGCGAGCTTCGTCGGGGGGCACGAGGCGGATTGCGTAGGCGACGGCGGTGGGGAACGCGCGATCGTTCTTCGCGATGGCACGTGCGGCAGCGACGAGAGCCGAGACGGCGGAGTCCTTGGGACCGGCAGAGGCGAGGGCGGCCATCAGCCACGTTTTCGATTTCGTGGCGCGCCAGCGTTCGACGGCGTGCTGCGACTGGCGCGCTTGGAAGGTGGTGATCCAGTCGGCGAGTTCACTGGTTTGAACGGGGCCGGCATTGGAGCGGTCCCAGAGCGCCGTGAAGTCGGTGAGGTCGTCATCGAATTTCGGGTCGGGTTGGGAGAGGGCGGCGGCGAGTGCGGTCATGCGGTCCATGGGATGGAGGCGGCCGGCAATGAAAAGGAGGAGTCCGCGCGCCGAGTCGTGGAAGCGGCGCTGCGCGGGGTCGGCGAGGACGGCGCGGAGGGCGGTTTCCGCTTGCGGCAGAGATTCGGCGCCGGCGACGGTGGCTTTGCGGAGGAGGGCTCGGGCGGCGAGGTACGGCTGGCGAATGTCGCGGAAGGCGGAGTCGGCTTCGTCATAGTGCATGGCGTAGAAGAGGGCGGCGGCGCGCTGGTATTGACGGTCGGCTTTCAGGATCGGGTCGGCGGATGCGGGCGCGGGGGCGGGGAGTTGGAGGGGCGGATTGTCGCCGCAGTTGGCGAAGACGGCATCCTGGCCGGCGAGCCAGTCGAGGGTTGCGGGAGCGGACGCGCCCCACTGTTTGCTGCGGGCGGCGAGAGTGGAGGCGGCGGAGTCGAAGGAATCGTCGAGGCAGTTCTGGAAGTTGATGTATTCGGTGCCGCGTTGGAAAAAGCGAAAGGCGTCAATGGAGGGGATAGGTTTCACACCGGGCACGGCGTTGCGGGCGGCGAGCCAGCGGTCCGGGGCAGTGCCGGAACGGGCGGGAGGTGCGGCTGGCCCATCGATCTCCGCCTTGGTGAGGGGAACGCCGCCGAAGTAGCGGTAGGCCGCGACGAGGTACTTGCGGTAATACTCGGGCTTGACGATGCCGAGGCGGCCGGCGAAAAAGGCCCCGAGGGTCGGCTGGTGAATGAAGGCGAATTGCGCTTCGGGTAGAAAGGGGCCGCAGGCGTCGCTATCAGGCGGATTCAGCAGCATCGCGCCGAGCGCGAACAGAAGCGCAAGAGGGGCCAGTTTCTTCATTGGAGTTTGCTCGCAAGATGAAGGGCCGCGCGGTAGCTTTCGGCGGTCCACGGATGGGAATAGAACAGATAGATGCGGCGGCCGTGCGGGAGGGCGACGGGGAGCTCGGCGGGGTCCAAGCCGAGGCTGGCGCGGCAGAGGGGCTCGCGGAAATCGGCGCCGTCGAAGCGCTCGCCCGCTCCCATGCGGAAGAGCATGGGAATGGCTTCGGCGACGGGCAGTCCGGGCATCCAGCGATCGCCCTGGCACCAGGAGGCGAGGGCAGTGATCTGGAGGGGCATGGCGGGCGGCAGCTTTTCTCGGATGCGGCCGAGGAGGTCGCGATACCAATCGCGCTCGGAGCGGCGGGCGTCGAAATCGACTTGGAGGGCGCGGACGCCGGGAAGGGATGCGGCGCGCACGGCGTCGGCGGCGACGACTTCGGCGTCCGGGAGTTGGCCGCCGGCGGATTCCAGACGGACGACAGCGATGAGCGCGGCGCCTGGCGGGATGGAGAGGGGCTGCAGGCGAGGGCGGGAATCGAGTCCGGCGGCGCGCCATCGGATGGTGCGGGCGAGGAAGGCGACGGCGGCGGTATGCGGGTCGATGAAGGTGAGGCGTTCGGGCATTTCCCAGGCCCAGAGGACGAGGCGGGGAAAGTCGGGAAGCGGGCCGGGCGGTCGCATGCGGAGGGCAGCGGTGGCGAGCACGGCGGCGGCGGCAAGGGCGAAGAGCGCGATGAGGCGGGAGCGGCTCAAAACGATGCTCCTATTATGTCTCGACGCGGAGCGCGAGGTGGGCGAGAGGGGAGTTCGTGTTGCGCGACAGGAAAGATTCCTGTCGCCACTCGTCAGTATAATTGGGCTAGTGGACCTTCAAAAGACTTTGCTTCGCAAGACCGGGGAGGCTATCGCGCGTTTCCAGATGATCCGGCCGGGGGATCGCGTGGCTGTTGCCGTTTCCGGCGGCAAGGACTCCGTCACGCTGTTGGAAGCGCTGCTGCTGTTGCAGAAACGCGCTCCGATCGACTTTTCGGTTTGCGCGTTTACCGTGGAGCAGGGAAAGTTTCTGAGTCCGTTTCAGCCGATGGGCGAATATCTGAAGCAGCGCGGGGTGGAGTGGACGTATTTCACCGATTCGCCGTCGCTTCGCCTGCTGGAAGAGCAGCCCGGGCATGGGTGCGATGTGTGCAGCCGCTTCCGTCGCAGGGCGGTTTACGAGATCGCGCACAACCTTGGCGCGAACGTGATTGCATTCGGGCATACGGCCGACGATTTTTGCGAGGCGCTGCTGCGGAATGCGATGTTCACCGGAAAACTGAGCGCGCTGCCGGCGGTGACGTGGAGCCGGAATCGCGAATACCGGCTGATTCGTCCGCTGGTGTTTGTGACCGAGGATGTGACGCGCGCCTACGCCGAATCGCTGGGGATTCCCGTGATTCCGTGCGGATGCTCGCAGCGCACCGGGACGGTGCGGCGATCGTTGCGCGACCACTTCGCCGAGCTCGAGCGCGACTATCCGCATCTCAAAGAGAACATGCTCTCGGCGATGGGCAATCTGGACCCCAGCCGTTTGCTGGATCCGCGGTTTTTGAACGTGGATGGGCCCGAAATGCCCGAGGAACGGGGCGAATTGTTTCCCATCCTGTCGGAAACGTAACCATTCCGCAGCATTTCATTGACCGGACTGTAACAAATTCATTAAGATAGGGTTGTCCTGATTCTGCCCCTCTTATGAGACTGCTCCCGCGCGAAGAAAAGTTCTACCACCTGTTTCTCAAACAGGTATCGATTATTTCCGAGGCCAGCCGTCTGCTGCTGGAAGGTGTGAAGTTCGGGTCCGCGCGGATGGCGACCATTGCCACGGAAATCAATCTTCTGGAGCACCGCGGCGACGAAGTGATCCATGAGATTTACACGCGGCTGAATCAGACGTTCATCACGCCCATCGATCCCGAGGATATACACAACATCTCGGCGGCGCTCGACAACGTGCTGGATGGCATGGAAGACACGGCGCACCGCCTGGTCTCCTATCGCATCGATCCGATTCCGCCGAATATGGTGTCGCTGGCGGAGCTTGTGGCAGGGTGCGGCAGGGGCTTGCACCGGGCGTTTGAAGCGCTCGAAAAGAACGGCAATATCATGGAGCACTGCATCGAGATCAACCGGCTGGAGAACGAAGCCGACCGCATCGGGCGCAGCGCAGTGGTTGAGTTGTTCGATAAGGAAAAAGATCCTATCACGCTCATCAAGTTGAAAGAGGTGTATGACTTTTTCGAAGACACCATCGATAGCTGCGAAGACGTGGCCGATGTTTTGCAGAACGTAGTGGTCAAGAACAGCTAGGCCGATGAGCGTTTTCTCTCTCGCTGTCCTCATCATCGCGATTGCGCTGATTTTCGACTACATCAATGGTTTTCACGATGCCGCCAACAGCGTCGCGACGGTGGTTGCGACGCGTGTGCTGACGCCGTTTCAGGCGGTCCTGTGGGCGGCGTTCTTCAATTTCGCCGCGGCATTCATTTTTGGCACGGCGGTGGCCAAGACCGTCGGAAAGGGTTTCGTCAACCTCGACCTGGTGACGCCGTATGTCATTCTGGCAGGTTTGATCGGCGCGATCGTTTGGGACCTGATTACCTGGTGGCTGGGATTGCCCACCAGCTCTTCGCACGCGCTGATCGGCGGGTATGCCGGGGCGGCGGTGGCGCATGCCGGAGTTGTGCGCGGCGCGGCGCATAGCTTCGACGGCTTGATTCTCGGCGAATGGCCGCTGACGATCCTGTTCATCTTTGCGGCGCCGGTGATCGGGCTGGTGGCGGCGTACTTTCTGATGGTGGCGGTGTACTGGCTGTTCCGCAATTCGAGTCCGTCGAAGATGGACAAATATTTCCGCAAATTGCAATTGCTGTCGGCGGCCACGTTCAGTCTTTCGCACGGCGCGAACGATGCGCAGAAAACGATGGGGCTCATAACCGGCGTTCTGGTGACCAGCGGATATCAGAAGACTTTCGATATCCATCTCTGGGTGATCATGGCGGCGTATACGGCGATTGCGCTTGGCACGCTGAGCGGCGGGTGGCGCATCGTGCACACCATGGGCGGCCGTTTGACGCGACTGCGTCCGCGTAGCGGCTTCTGCGCGGAGACGGGCGCGGCTACGGCAGTGCTGATTGCGACGCGCATCGGGCTTCCGGTGTCGACGACGCATGCGATTGCCGGGGCGATCGCCGGTGTGGGCAGCATCCACAGGTTGAAGGCGGTGCGGTGGGGGATTGCGCGGAATATCGTGTGGGCTTGGGTTTGGACGATACCGGCTGCCGCGGTGATCGCCTGGCTGGCGTATCACGTGCTGCACGCGGTTGTGCCGGGGGCCTGAGCGGCGCTGCCTGGTGGTACTCTGCTTCGCATGAAGTGGGGTATGGCGTTTTTGGTTGCCGGCTCCTGTTTCGCGCAACCGCCGCTTGGCGGATTGTGGCAAGGCACGCTGGAAGTTCCCGGTGGCGGACTGCGGCTGGTCATCCACTTGTCGGGAGCGCCCGGGGCGCTGAAGGGGAGCATGGACAGCGTCGATCAGGGCTCCAACGGCATTCCGCTTTCCTCCATTGCGCTAACGGGCGATAGGGTCACCTTCGCCAGCGAAGCGATTCACGGCACGTATAACGGAAAGCTCAGCGCGGACGGGAATGCCATCGTGGGCACGTGGAATCAGGGACAGCCTTTTCCGCTGGTGCTGAGGAGGATGTTGACGAGCGACCTGGACGGCGCGTGGAGCGGCACGCTCGAAGGCGGCCCCGCCAGGTTACGACTGGTCGTCCATATTGCGGGAACGGTGAACGGACTGGTGGCAACGCTCGACAGTCCGGATCAGGGCACGAAGGGCGTTCCGGTTGCGGAAGTGACACGGAGCGGCGAAACGCTGACTTTGCTTGTCACGGCGGTGATGGGCAGATTCGAAGGCACCTTGTCGGCGGATCGCTCTTCGCTTTCGGGCACGTGGAACCAGGGCGCGGGCGACATTCCGCTGACGCTGAAGCGCGGAACCGAAACTGGAATCACTCCGCCGAAGCGTCCGCAAACACCGTCGAGGCCGTACCCATACAAGGTGGAGGAAATCACGTTCGCCAATCCGAAGGCGCCCGGCGTGACGCTGGCTGGGACGGTGAGCATTCCGCGGGGCAACGGACCGTTTCCGGCGGCTGTGCTGATTCACGGATCGGGGCCGAACGATCGCGACGAGAGCATCATGGGGCACCGGCTGTTTCTGGTGCTTGCGGATCATCTGTCGCGACGCGGCGTGCTGGTGCTGCGGTACGACAAGCGCGGCATCGGCGAATCGAAGGGCGATTATCAAAACGCCACCACCATGGATTTCGCGAGTGACGCCGAAGCGGCGGTCGCGCTTCTGAAATCGCGGCCCGATGTGAATGCGAAGAAGGTCGGACTGGTGGGCCACAGCGAAGGAGGGATGATCGCGCCGCTGGTTGCCTCGCGCAATCCCGACGTGGCGTTCGCGGTGATGATGGCGGGTCCGGGAGTTCGCGGCGACGTGCTGTTGCCGGAGCAGAACCGGCTCTTGAGCGAGGCAGCGGGAGTGCCGCCCGAGGCCGCGAAGCAGGCTGCGTCGGCCATAGCCATGATGATTGGGCTCGTGGAAAAATCGAGCGATTCCGCGACGCTTCGGAAGCATGTACAGGAGCAGTTCGGAGACTTGGGGACGAAAATGCTAAGCGCGCTGGATACGCCGTGGATGCGCTACTTCTTCACGTACGATCCGGTCCCCGCGCTGAAGCTGGTGAAGTGTCCGGTGCTGGTGCTGAATGGGTCCAAGGACCTGCAGGTTCCAGCCGCGCTGAATCTTCCTCCGATTCGGAAGGCGTTCGAAGAAGGCGGCAACAAGCGCGCGGAGATCGTGGAAATGCCCGGGTTGAATCACCTGTTCCAGCCGGCGGAAACGGGCGGCACGATGGAGTACGAGAAGATCGAGGTTACGGTTGCTCCGGCGGTGTTGGACAAGGTTGCGCAGTGGATCGGTCGGCAGTAGGAATTCTGGCGCGCTTTGCGCGACTGGTACCGGCCGGGAGGCCGGTACCTACTTGCCGATCGCGGTTCGGACGCTTTCGAGGAGCGCTCCGGCCTTGTAGGGCTTTTGCAGGAAGCCGGCCAAGCCTTTGCCTTCGAAGCGCTGCACGGCCTGGGCTTCATTGAAGCCGCTGGAGAGAATAATCGGAATGTCGGAGCGAATCTCTTTTAAGCGGGCGAGCGCTTCTTCGCCGCTCATGACGGGCATGGTGAGGTCCAGAACCACACAGCGCAGCCGCCCGTTTTCCTCGCGAAATATTTCGACGCCGCGAGCTCCGTCTTCGGCGACGAGCACGGTATAACCGTAACGCTCGAGTGTCAGCTTGGCGACGGTGCGGATTACCTGCTCGTCATCGATGATGAGGACCGTGCCGCCGTCTTGCGCCGCGGCTTCGGGATGCCGCGCGGGATCGTGGATCTCGGGGGCCGCTTGCGTCGAAATGGGTAGCAGGATGTGGAAGGTGGACCCTTTCCCGCGCTCGCTGGTGACGTCGATTGAGCCTTTGTGCCCGCGCACAATGCCCATCACCGCGGACAAGCCAAGCCCGCGGCCGGTGAATTTCGTGGTGAAGAAGGGGTCGAAAATACGCGCCTTGGTCGCCTCATCCATGCCGGAGCCGGTGTCGGCGACTTCGAAAGCAATGTAGTCGCCGTCGCGCCTGGTGGTGACGGTGACGACGCCATGCACTCCTTCCGGAATCGCCTCGGCGCCGTTGATGATGATGTTCATCAGCACCTGCTGGATCTGACCCGGATCGGCTTCGATGCGCGGGAGATTCTCGGCGAGGCGCAGGCGGAGCTCCACGGTGGGCGGGATGGATGCCCGAATCAGCGGCAGGGTGTCGCGGACGTGCTGCGAGAGATCGATCTGCTCCAGCACGAAGCGACCCTTTCCGGAATACGCGAGCATCTGCTGGGCGAGCTGGGCGGCGCGTTCACTGGCCGCCACCACCGCTTGCAGCGCGGGGCGCGCGGGCGAGGAAGGCGGCAGATCTTCGATGGCGAGACTGGCGTTGCCGAGAATGCCGGTGAGCAGATTGTTGAAGTCGTGCGCGATGCCTCCGGCGAGCACGCCGAGGCTCTCGAGTTTTTGTGTGTGACGGATCTGCTCGGCGGCGCGCTTCTGTTCGGTGATGTCGCGGGCGACGTGCGAGATGCCCACCACCTGTCCGCCGCGGTCGCGGATGGGCGAAACAGTAAGGGAGATATCCAGCACCGTGCCGTCTTTGCGTATGCGCACGGTCTCAATGTGGACAATGCGATTGCCCTGGCGGAGCTGTTCGAGAATATCGGATTCCTCATGCACGCGGTCGGGCGGGTATAACTCGCGCATGTAGTGGCCGATCATCTCGGCGGCGGTATAGCCGTAGATGTGCTCGGCGCCGTGGTTCCAGCTTTGAATGACGCCGCCGGTGGTTTTGCCGACGATCGCATCGTCGCTGGACTCCACGATGGCGGCAAGATACGCCGCGTCCTGCTGCGCGCGGCGGCGCTCGCTGATGTCGCGAAAAACGAGCACAACGCCGGCCACGCGGCCATTCTGTAAAATCGGCGCCGCACTGTCGTCGATGGGAACTTCCGTGCCGTCGGAGGCGATCAGGACTGTGTGATTGGCGAGCCCCACGATTGCGCCTTCGGCGAGGACGCGATCGACCGGACTTTCGACGGGGAGACGCGTAGCTTCGTTGACGATGCGGAAGACGCCGCCGATGGGCTTGCCGGTGAGGTCGCGCTCCGAGCGGCGCAGCAATGCACGGGCGACCGGGTTGGTGAAGACGATGTTGCCGGCGGAGTCCGTGGAAATCACTGCGTCGCCGATGCTGTTCAGGGTGGTTTGGAGCGAGTTGCGGGCTTCCTGCAATTCGCTGTCGCGGGTCTGCACGCGCGCGAGCATGCCGTTGAAGGCATCCACCAGAACGCCCATTTCATCCTGCCATTCCTTCTGCACGCGCACGCTGTAATCGCCGCTTTCGGTTACGCGCTGGGACGCGGCGGCAAGCCGTGCCACGGGCGTGGCGATCAGGCCCCGCATGCTGGATGAAAGACCCAGGGCGGCCAGGCTGGCGAGCAGGATCATGCCGAGCACGATGCCCGCGTAAAGGAGCATGCGCTGCGGGAATTCCTGCAGGTCATAGACAAGCAACAGAGTTCCCGCCCGGCTGCCTTGCACGTAGATCTGATGCCAGAGAGTTAGCGCTTCGGCGCTCGTCTCGATCGACTCTCCAGGATGAAAGATCGGACAGGCAAAATTCGAACCTTTGCGGATATAGTCCTGGAATTGCGAGCCGTCCTCCTGGTAAAGGCACGCCGCGACGAGGTGAGGGCGCGCTTTGAGAGCGCTGAGCGTGTCGTGCGCGACGTTTCTATCGTCGAAGAGCAGCGCGGCCGAGGTGTTGTCCCCCATGATTTGGGCCAGGCCGGTCAGGTCGTGCTGCATGTCGCGGTGGAATACATAGGAATCGGCGAAGACGATGCCTATGCCGGCGAGGGCCAACGCCAGTCCGCTGGTGGCGGCGATGATGAGCAGCAACTTACGGCTGATGGGAGCTTTGCGGAACAGTTGAACGAGCCTCATCGCAGCACCGCCCGTGCGACGGCGAGCAGCCGCGCGCTGATGGTGAGTCCCGCTTTGGAGGCGGCGGGCAGATTGATGTCAAACCGGACGTGGCGCGCGTGAAGCACGAACGTGACCATGCCGCCCTCGGAAAGAAAGTTATCGCGATCGCCGACCGTAAGAACTCCAGGTCCGGCTGCTTGCAGCAGCTCGGCTGTACCCTTTTCGTTGCGCGGAATGAAGAGCACTTGGCACGTCTTGGGCGCGGGTGTGCGGCGCATGCGCTGCACGGCGAGGCGGCGCCCGCCGGCGGTTTCGCCTTCGACGGCCTGGTCGAGGTCCGAGCCAAAGGGATCGTCGCCGATGACGCAGATGGTCAGGGGTGAGGAGCTATCGGCAAATGCGGAGGGCGGCCACTCCACGAACTTTGTGAAGTTCATGAGGAACGCGGCTTTGACTTTATATTCGGACGGTTCCTCGGGCTTCGCGTGCGGCGCGGACGCGCAGATCGCGAGAAAGAGTGTGCCCCACCTTAGCGGCGCCATGAGAGTTCGAGGTATCCGCTCCGCCGTATTCCGACCAGAGAACCGGGGTCGTCCGAGAATTCGATGTGGTGGGGCTGCAGGAGATTTCTTGCGGCGAATGCCAGCTCCACATTTTGCGTGAGGCGCCACGCGATGCGGCCATCAGCAGTGGAGTAGGCGGGCACGCCGAGGAGGGCGTCCACGCGGCGGAAGGTGAGATCGAGCTGCAGGCTGTTGCCGATGTCGAAAGACGACGTGATGTCGCCTTTATGATGCGGGCTCGCCCCGAGGATTCCCGGAATGGTGCCGACGTCTGTGGAACGGGGCGACTTGCCGATGTTCATGTGCAGGTAGGAATAGGATCCGCGGATGCGCCACCATGGCGCGGGACGCCACTCCGGGGCGATCTCGATGCCCTTGGTATAGCCGCGCAGCCCGTTGTGGAAGCCGGCGGGCAAGAGATAGTGGAATGGGGGCGGATTGTCTTCGGGGAAGATGGAACCGGTGAATTCCAGATCTTCCAGATCGTGATAATGGTTGTAAAAACTGGAAACGTCCAGCAACACGCTGCCGGCAATCAGCCGGCGGTAACCGAGCTCGACTCCGTTCAACTGCTCCGGTGCGAACTTCGTATCGGGATCGAAGCGCGCGAGCAACACCGTGCCGTTGACCGTCTGACCGGTCAGTCCGACGAGGAAGAAGTTCTCCTCCACGTCCGAAGGCGTTCGCACGGCGTGCGTGTAAGCGGTCCAAACCGTTTGCTTGTCCGACGGCGTCCATAGCAGGCGCGCGCTGGGTTCGGTTTGCAGGCCGGTGAAGTTGGTGCGCAGGAGTTTGGTGCCTAGCACAACGGAGAGCCGGTTATCGACGAGCGCGATTTGATCCTGGACGAAGCCAGTGACGAGGGAATCGGTGCGGTGTTCGGGGAGGAACTGCAAGCCCGTGACAACCACCTTGTCGTGAATGGGATCGACGCGGGCGCCCAAGCCCCAGGTGAGCGCGTGACGGTGGCCGAGCGGGAGGTGAGAGACGAAATCGACGTCGAACTTCGTCCGGTAATCGGCGAGGTTCACTTCTTCGTGACTGGTGTGGTCGATGTATGCCTGCACCTGGACGTCGCCGCCGCCTGCCAACGTCTTTTCCCAGCGCGCCAGAATGTTGCCGCCGGAAAGGGCGGCGTTCCCGGAGACTATGGTGGAGAAAGGCGGGGCATAGCTGGTGGGGTTCACCAGTTCGCCGACTTTCTCCGTATAGATGTCGCCCTGCACCGTCAGCGAATCGTGCGGACCGGCGGCGAAGCCGGCGCGGAATCCGGCTTGGGTGCCGCGCCAGTCGTCGTAATTCCTGCCGTCGGCATGTTCTTCGGGTCCGCGGGTGAAGGCCTTGGCGTATGTACGGTAATTCAGGGTGTCGCCGTTGCCGCCGCCGTGGCGGTAAGCGAAGGCTCCCTGCTGCTGGTTGCCTCCGCCGGCGGAGACGTAATCGCCGCGGGTCAGTTTGGCGGGTTTGGTGATGATGTTGATTACGCCATCGACGGCGTTCGGTCCCCAAATGGTGCCGCCGGGTCCGCGGATCACTTCGATGCGATCGATGTCTTCGAGGAGTGTATCCTGCGCTTCCCAATAGGTTCCCGCGAAGAGCGGAGTGTAGACTTCGCGGCCATCGATAAGTACCAGCACGGAGCGCGAGAGGCGCGTGCCGAAGCCGCGGATGCCGATGGAGTAGCGGCTCGAATTGATGCGCGCGACTTCCACGCCGGGGACGAGGCGGAGAGCTTCGGGGAGCGACTTGGCGCCTGCGCGGCGAACGTCGTCGCCGGTGATGACGTAGACGGCGGCGGGAGTGCGAAAGGCTTTGACCGGCTCTTTGGACGGCGTGGTGACTTCGACCGCGGAGAGCTCTTCCAAGGACATTTTCTTCAGGTCGCCGGATGAGCCGCTTTGCCCGCGAGCGGCGAAGAGGGCCGCACCGAGGAGCACCGCGAGAGAGCGCATCAGCAGTCCGACCCTCCCGCGTTCCGTGTCTTCTGGAGGCATTTGCCGATAGCGTCCAGGAGAGCCTGGCGGGTGAAGGGCTTGGCGAGAGCTACGCACGCATGCGAATCCTCTTCCGCCATGGGGAGCGGATAACCGGAGATGTAGATCACCGGAACGGCGGGTGTTTCGCCGAGGATTGCATTGGCGAGCGCGATGCCGTCCATGCGGGGCATGCGGACGTCAGTGAGCACCAGATCGATGGGACCGTGCGCGCGCGCAAGCTCGAGCGCCTCGACGCCATCGCGTGCCTGGAGCAGTCGATAACCCGCACGGTCCAGAATGGCCGAGACATAGGACCGCACAGACTCTTCGTCATCAGCGAGGAGGATCAGTGGCGCATCCACGGAGTTCCGATTCTAACAAGTGCGGGCGATCCGTTATGTGTGAACACTCACACAAGGCGGCGCAAGCGCGGCACGACAGGCAAGGATTGCTGTCGTCATGTTATTCGTTGCGAAGGGCTCGCGACGGGTCTATACACGCCGCCCGCCACGCCGGGGAATAGCCCGCGATCAGCGCGGCCGAAAGCAAAATGCCGGCAGCGACGGCCGTGGTGACGCTGTCATTCGGTTTCACACCGTAGAGGAATGTCGTAATGAGATGGGCGGTCAGGCGTGCCGCGCCATAACCGGCTGCCAATCCGATGGCAGCGAGCACGACGACCTGACGCAGGACCATCCAGACGATTCCGCCGCGGGCTGCGCCGAGCGCCATGCGGATGCCGATCTCGCTTGTCCGTCTCGCCACCATATAGGACATGGCGCCGTACAGGCCGACGCAGGCGATGAGCAGGGCGAGGCCGGCGAAGCAACCGCCCAAAGTTGCGAAGGTGCGTTCCTGCGAGATGGTCTGCTCGATGCGCTGCGCCTGCGTCGAGATCTCGGTGATGGCGACGGTGGGGCTGGCGTCGTGCACGATGCGGCGGACCGAGCCGGTAAGACCGGTGGGGTCGCCTGCGGCGCGAAGCTCGAAGAAGAGGCGGCCTAACTTGCTCAGGCTGTGGGTGTAGGGCACATAGAAAACCGGATCGTCCTTTTCCTGCAGGGAATTGTAATGCGCGTTGCGGGCAACTCCGACGATTTCAAAAGTCTCCGCGACGGCGTTTTTACCGATGGTGAAGCGGCGTCCGAGCGGGCTTTCCGCGCCTAAGAACTGTCTGGCGAATTTCTCGTTTACGACAGCTACGCCGGGCGTCGCGAGGTCCTGCCTCGTCAGGTCGCGGCCGGCGAGCAGTGGGATTTGCATGGTAGCGAGGAATTGCGGGTCGATGGCCAGCGCGTCCGAGTCCCCACCCGGTTTGTCGCTGCCGGCGATGTGAACATCCTCCGTATTGATGAAGTGCGAGACAAGCGGGAATTGGGATGCGGAGGCGGCGCGCACTCCGGGCAATTCGCGGAATTTCCGCAGCAGCTCTTCGTAGAAGCGAGCCAGATCCTGCCCGCGATACCCGCCTTGCCGGCCATTGACGGCGACCAGCAGAACGTTCTCGCGATTGAAGCCCACATCGATGGAGTGCAACTTGACGAGCGTGCGCAGGAAGAGGCCGGCGGTCAGCACCAGCAGCATGGAGATGGCGATTTGCGACGCGATCAGGAAGTGGCGCAAGGTGACTCCGCGCCAGCGAGATTCCGTTCCGTGGGTGCGGGCCTCGCGCAACCCGGCGGTGAAATCGACCTTGGTGGCTTGCAGCGCGGGAGCGAGTCCGAAAATGACCCCGGCGGCGGCCGCGAGCGCGAAGGTGAAGGCGAGCACCGGCCAATCCACGGTGGCGCGAAGCGTAAAATTCTCGCGGCCGTTGGCCAGCAGAGCAGTGATGAGACGAACGCCCGCGACCGCGACTGCAATGCCGAGCACACCTCCCGTAAGCGACAGGAGCAGGCTTTCCGTCAGCATCTGACGTACGATGCGCGCACGGCCTGCGCCCAGACTGAGCCGCACCGCCATTTCGCGGCGCCGGGCGGCGGCCCGTGCGAGCAGCAGATTCGTTAGATTGGCGCAGGCGATCGCAAGAATCAGCCCGACCATCGCCATCAACACGAAAATGGCGCTGGAATATGCGCGGCGCAGCGAATCGAGGCCCGCGCGGCCCGGGTCCAGAAAGAGTTCGGGAAGTCCTTCGCGCTCTTTGGCCGTGGGGGCGGTGTTCGCGGCGAACGCCGTGAATTTCGCGCGCAGCTCGGCTTGCGCCTGTTCCATGCGCACTCCGGGGCGAAGGCGGCCCATCATCTCGACCCAATAGGAGCGGTCGTCAAAGAAACGCTGGCGGTTCTCGTCAACGGGATCGGGAGAGATGGCCGGGATGGTGTGAATCGGCAGGAAGAACTTGGGCGCGCCTTCGGGATCCACTCCGTAAAATCCGGGCGCGGTGACCCCGATGATGGTAAAAGCTGTGTTGTTCAAGAGGAGCGATTTGCCGGCGACCGAGGCATCGGAGTTGAAGCGTTCCACCCAGTACGGATACGTGATGACCGCGATGTTCGGGGCTCCGGCACGGTCGTCATCCGGCGCGATCAGGCGTCCCGCGGCGGGAGGCACGCCCAGGCCGCCGAAGTAATTGCCGGAGACAAATCCGCCCGCCGCCGTTTCCGGCCGGCCGTTTACCACGGCGTTGAAGTTCTGCACGTAGGTGTAGCCGAAGAGGACGGTGAAGGCTGAGTTGTGGCCGCGGATGGACTCGAAGAAGCCATACGGAAAGTTGGGACTCAGCGAGCCGTCCTTGCCGTATCGATTGACGGAGCCGTTGGCGTGCGCGATGACTTTCGGCCACCCCGGCGCGTGCCACTTCAGGACTGCCAGATTGTCCGGCTGCTGCACCGGCAGCGAACGCAGGAGGATGGCGTCCATGAAACTGTAAATCGCCGTGTTCGCGCCGATTCCCAGCGCCAGGGAAACGATGGCGGCGAGGGTGAACAGTTTATTCGCTGCCATGCCGCGCACGGCGTAGCGCAGGTCCTGGGCTGTCTGTTCGAGAAAGCGAAAGGTCCACATGTTTCTGCTCTCCTCTTTTAAATAGGTGACATTGCCGAACTGTTTGCGCGCGGCGGTTGCGGAAGGGCGCTCCTGCTCCAGCATGTCGAGGTGATGCGCCATCTCTTCGGAGAGATCGGCCTCATAGCTGTCGCGGTGCAGCAGGTAATGAAGGCGTCGCAGGAGTTCGCGCATGATTCAAGCCTCGATGATGCGCTCGATGGCGCGGGTGACGAGCGCGAATTCCTTCACCTCGCGGGCCATCTGCTTGCGGCCTTCCGGCGTGAGACTGTAATACCGGGCGCGGCGATTGTTCTCCGATTGTTTCCATTCGGCCGCTACCCAACCTTTGATGAGCATGCGCTGCAGGGCGGGGTAGAGAGAGCCCTCTTCCACATGCAGAATGTCTTCAGAGGTCTGCTGGATAAACTGGGCGATTCCGTACCCGTGCATCGGCCCGAGGCGGTTGAGGGAGCGGAAGATGAGCATGTAAAGCGTTCCGGGAGGTATGTCGGCGTGAGTTCCCATAGTTTGGCTACGGTAGTTAGACTGGGGTAGCGGAAAACGGTTAGGCGAACTGCGTTCGCCTGCAACCGGTCTGGAGACCGGTCGCTACCTCGGGAGTGACTACTTTGCTACGTAGATGAAGACGGCGGGGTTGTTGCCTAGGCTGAAAGGGAGAGTCGAAACTACATCCGTGCCCACCGGGGGAATCTGGAAGCGGACAGCCCGGACGGGCGGTGTGCGATCGGGGATTTCTTCGACCGTCACCGGATATTTGGTTCCGTTGGCTTCCACATACCCGCCGGTGGCCTGGGCGTAACCTGTGGCGAAGATTGTGACGGTGGAGTTCGCGTGGGCGGGATTGGCGGCGGCGTTGCGGGTTCCGTCCTCATTGAGCGCGTCGGCGAGCGCGGTGGGCTGATAGGAATCGAAGACAAGCTGGCCGTCGTCGCCGAAACGCAGCAGGGCAGTGGGGTTCTGTTGCACGGTGTGCACCGGCCAGTGCTGCACGAGAGCACCGCGAAAAAACAGGTCCAGACTGCCTTCGCCGGGCGAGAAGTTCAGCGGAATGGCCACGGTGATCTGCGTGTCAAGCTGCGCCAGAACGGGCACCGCTACGCCACTGTCGAACACCTGCACGTTGCTCAAGCCCGCGCCGAAAATGGTCACCAATTGCCCGGGCGCTACGACGTCCTCCACCAAATAGCTGGCGCCGTTCACGATGCATGCCACCGCCGAGTTGGCGTTGAGGTTGATCTGATAGATGCGTTCGCCGGCGAGTGCCGTGCCGTAAACAGTGTCGCCCGAGAAGACCTTTGACGTTTCGAGCGTGGTCTGCGGAACGAGAGCTGACCCGAGCACGGCCGAAAGATTCGGATCCAGTTTCGTAACGAAAGCCGCGCCGAAGAACTGGCGAACGGCCGCGGGTCCGCAAGGGACGGCGCTCGCGCCGGTAGGCGGAAAGTCCGTCGATTGCGTGTAGCCGGAGACCACGGGATTGCCATCTGTGTCCACTGACAGCGACGCTATGCCGTCGCTGCCGTTGCCGGCCAGGTACGTTCCGGCGAGCAGCCGGGCGGAATCGGCGCTCAAGTGCAGAACCCAGCCGTAGGTGAGCGGCGCGAAGATGCTGCGCGGCGGATTCGTGGGTGGGAGCCGGTGCGCGGGCGCTGCCGGTTCGAATGCGCCCGGGGTGGTGGGCACTATCGGGACGGGACTGCTGCCGGCCAGATACATGCTGCCGTCCGGTCCGGGAGCGATCGAGGAAGGGTACAGCCCCGCCACCAGCGTAGAAGCTTCCAGCTTTTGTAACGACGGATCGATTCGCGCGGCAAAGGCTTGCCACGAAGCGGTGGTCGGCGCCTCCTGGTACGCTCCTGGAGTCGTGGGGAACGGGGCGTCGCCTGCTATTCCGGTTACATAAAGGCGGCCGGCGGCATCGGTTGCGATGGCGGTGGGCGTCGAAAGGGGGAAACGATACTCGGCGAGGATCGCGCCGGTGTTGATGTCGAGTTTTACAACGCGAGTGTTGAAAATGCCGCGTCCCAGATTACTGTCGCTGCCGAGGACGACCGGGTTATCCTGGGCGTCGAAGACCATGCCGACCGGGCGAAATGGCGTGCCGTTCAGGGCGGACGTCCAGGATGGGCGCGTCGGAGAGACGATGGTCGCGATGTTCTGCCCGTCAAAGCCGGCGAGGTAGATGCGATCGGCGGAATCGAGCGCGAATGTGGTGAGAAACGCGTTTATGGCTGGCGCCGGGAGGACGAGCGCCAGGCGTCCGGTGGGGTCGTATGACGCGATACGGCCGCCTTGTAGAGTAACGACGTTGCCGCGCGAATCCACTGCGGCGAAGCGCAGCGATTCCTGGGTGAGGATGACAGTACTAACGGATTGGGCAGCGGCATAGCTCAACGTGAAGGTGGAGAGACAAAGCAGCAGCATCCAAATCGACGCGCCGGTGTGTCCCTTCCGGTCCATTCGGCCCTCAGGGAGCGCTGAGTTTTCAGACATTTGCGGTTCCGAGGGGTGAATCTGGCAATTTCGGGGCCGGAAGCAGATGTGCTGTGTGAGGAACGCGCAATTTCGGTACCGATTTCGAACACCCGCCGTGACCAATTTGCCACACCCGCGTCGAACCTAGTAGAAAATTGAGACTGGAGTTGGTTGCGCGCTAACGGCGCGGTTGAGATATGTCGCAGAACGCGGCTGGTGCGGTTGGGGCCCGTTTGAGTCCACAAGTCGATTCGTTGATCCGGGCTGCCCAGCGCGGAGATCAGGACGCTTTCGAGAGCCTGGTCCGCGCCTACGACCAAAGTGTGCTCCGGCTTGCCATGAACCTTCTGCGCTCGCCCGAAGATGCGCGCGACGTGTATCAGGAGGCATTTCTCCGGGTATACCGGAACCTCCACACGTTCCGGTTCGATTGCAGCTTTCATACGTGGCTGTACCGGATCGTAACCAACATCTGTCTGGACCAGTTGCGGAAGCGCAAGGTGCGAAAGGAAGAACCGGCGGTGGTGGACACCAGCGAAGGGCCAATGGACCGGCTGGACGGCTTCGAAGAAGACGATGCCGAAGCCGACCCCGAGCGCACCATGCTGAACCGGCAGTTGAAGGAAAGAATCGAAGGCGCGCTGGCGGGTTTGACACCCCGCGAGCGCATGGTGTTCGAACTGCGTCACTACCAGGGTTTGCGGCTGCGCGCCATTGGGGAAATGCTGGGAACCACGGAGGAAGCCGCCAAGAATTGCCTCTTCCGGGCGACCCAGAAAATGCGTAGCGTGTTGGGAGATTTTCTATGAGTTGCGATTCCGTCTTGAAGCTCATTCCGCTCTATTACTATGGTGAAATTCCGCCCGAGGAAGAGGACTTGGTGGAAAGCCATTTGGACGAGTGTCCGTCCTGCGCGGCGGAACTGGAGCGGCATCGTGCGCTGGCGGCGGCGCTCGACGCACAGCGCATGGAAATCCCGGCCGGGCTGCTGAGCGAGTGCCGTGGCGATCTGCGCGCCGCGGTGGAAGGCGGAGCGCCCCTGTTGCGCAGGGAACGGGAAAAGATGTCGAAGGGCCCGTGGGAGTTGTTCGTGGAGGCGCTGCAGCACACCTTCGGAACCGTGCGGATCGCGCAGCCGCTGGGCGCGATGGCGCTGGTGGCGGTGGGATTTTTCGCCGCCCGGTTTACGGGCGCGGTTCCCGGCATCAATGCGCCCGCCACGGGCGCTCCCATGACGGAAGATGTGTTCGCCACGGTCCGCAGTGTGCAGCCCGATGCCACCGGGCGCGTACGGATCGCTTTCGACGAGACGCGGCGCAGGGAGATCAGCGGCAGCATGCAGGATGAGAACGTCCGCAGATTGCTGCTGGCGGCCGCGCATGAGGAGAATACAGCCGTGCGTTCGGAGAGCATGGACCTGCTGAAGGCCCACTCCAGCTCGGCGGACGTGCGCGATGCGCTACTGAACGCGCTGGAGCACGACGCCAATGCGGGCGTGCGGTTGAAGGCGCTGGATGGGTTGAAGCCGCTGGCCGGCGATCCGCAAGTGCGTAAGGCGCTGTTGCAGGTGCTGCAGGCGGACGAGAATCCGGCGGTGCGCATGCAGGCAGTGGATTTACTGGCGGCGAGTCCGGACGATTCTATGGTGGGAGTGTTTCAAAACGTGGTGCAAAAGGAAGATAACAGCGCTGTTCGCCTGAAGTGCGAAAAGGCGTTGAAGGACATGAATGCGTCGATCGGCATTTTCTAGCGCTCTGCTCATTCCGGCGCTGCTGATGGCGCCGGCGTGTGTAGGGCAGGAACAGACAATCCGTCGTGAGGGGCGCGTTTGGGTGCGCACCCTCAGCGGGTCCGCCAGCGGCGGGCAACGGCTGCACGTGGTGGGGCATGGTCCGGTAACGGTGCAGGGGGCGCCGGGGGGCGCGGTCACCTACACGGTGCAGGTGAAAGTGGAAGCGCGGAGCGAAGCCGAAGCTCGCCGGATGCTGGCAAATGCGTCTGTGCGGGTGGGCGTGGATCGCGGCGAACTGGTGCTTTCGGCGCCCGGCGGCGCTTATCTCTCGGTAATGTCGGTGAAGGCTCCCAGGAGTAATGGAGTGTACATCGAGACCACCGATGGCGCTGTGGACGCGCGCGGCATCGACGGGGCTCTCGAAGTGAATTCGGGCGCGGGCGAGATTTCCGCCGACGATGTGAGAGGCAACTGCAACCTATCCACGGGCGGGGGACGCGTGAACGTCGGGGAAGTAAAGGCAGCGCTCCATTGCACGACGGCGGCCGGGCCAATCACTGTCGCGGCGGTGGGCGGTGAAGCCGTACTGGAGACGAATGGCGGCGACATCGTGTGCAACCGGGCGGGCGGCGCCGTGCGTGCGCAGACCGGGGCGGGGAAGGTGCAGATCGGGAGCGCGGGCGGCCCGGTGAACGCGGTTACGGGCGGCGGAGAGATCGTGGTGGATAAGGCCAACGGTATCGTGACAGCGCGCAACATGGGTGGTCCGGTGCACGTAGGCGCGGCGGCGGGCGTGCAGTGCCAGAACGGCAGCGGTGGCATCAGTATCGGCAATATTGCGGGCGCGATGCGCGTGAGCACAGCCATGGGCAGCATTTTCGCGACGCTGATCGCCGGCAAATTGGCGGATTCGTTTCTGGCGACGGGAAATGGTGACATCACGGTGATGATTCCGTCTAACGTGGGTGTGAGGATCCGGGCATCGAACCGCACGGCGGATTCGGTGCGGCGGATCGTCAGCGAGTTTCCGACCGTGGCGTCGCGGCGCCAGGGTACGCAAGTGGTGGCCGAAGGCGCGGTGAACGGCGGCGGTCCGCTGCTGCAGATCACGGGCACGGGCGGCACGATTTTTATTAAACATTTGTAAGAGGTGTCAGGGTTATGCGAGCAGGATTGACCATCGGATGCATGGTGCTGGCTGCGGCCGCTGTGCCGCAGGGCGCGTTTGCGCAGGCGCGGGCGCGGAGCGCGAATTCGAGTTCGAGCGTCATGGTGGCGCGGAACGGATCGTATCTCGGCATCGGCGTCGAGGACGTCGATTCGGAGAAGGCGAAAAATTTGAAGTTGAAGGAAGAGCGCGGGGCGTTGATCACGTCGATCACTCCGGATGGTCCGGCGGCGAAAGCCGGCATCAAGGAAGGCGACGTCATCATGGACTATAACGGCACGCCTATCCAAAGCATCGCGCAGTTGCAGCGATTGGTGAGCGAAACGCCGGCGGGCCGGCAGGTGAAACTGGAAGTATGGCGCAACGGGGCGATGCAAACGCTGACGGCGACCATCGCCGAGCACAAGATGAGCGTAATTCAGGGTCCGGACGGCAACTGGAACTTCACCATTCCTTCGATGCCCGCGACGCCGATGCCGCCCATGCCTCCTTCGGGGTCGGTGCAAGTGTGGCCGGAAATGCCGAATTTCCAGGGCTTCGGCGGGTTCAGCATGAACGGAGTGCTCGGGATCACGGGCGAGGCGCTGAATCAGGAGCCGCAATTCGCGGAGTTTCTCGGCGTGAAGAACGGGGTTCTGGTGAAGGCGGTGAACAGGGGGTCAGCCGCGGAGAAGGCAGGCATTAAGGCGGGGGACGTGATCGTGAAGGTGGACGATACGGCGATCAATAACACCCGCGATATCACGATGGCGCTGCGCGGTGCTCACGGGAGCAAGAGCGTGATGGTGGTCCGGAATAAGAAGGAAATGCAGTTGACGGTGACGATGGAGGAGAGCGGCAAGGTTCGGGCCGCGGCCAGCGATACCGTTGAGTGCTAGATTTTATTCGCCGCCGATGAACGCCGATTAACGCCGAGAAGGCAGAGGATCAGGAACGCACTCGCTCGCCCCGCCTCCTCGCTAAACCACCCCGCTTGATTCGTCCCTCGTACGAGCACTCCTTTCCTAATTCCCTCCTTCCCTAACCGTCTCATTTATCAGAAGCTACGCCATCCGCTCCGCCACTGCTAAAATGAAAGATGCGGATTTCCGCCCTAACACGAGACGCTAATTCATGATTGTTGACGCCATTCTGGCAAAAGTTTTCGGTACTAAAGCCGAGCGCGATATCAAGGAGATGTTGCCGGCCGTGAAGGCCATCGGCGACCTGGAGCCTCAGATGCAGGCTCTAAGCGATATCGATCTCGCCGCCAAAACCATTGAATTCAAAGAACGCATCGCTAAAGGCGAGACCCTGGACGACATCCTGGTTGAAGCCTTCGCCGTGGTCCGCGAAGCCGGCCGGCGCGTGCTCAACATGCGCCACTTCGATGTGCAGTTGATCGGCGGCATGGTCCTCCACAAGGGCCGTATCGCCGAAATGAAGACCGGTGAAGGTAAGACGCTGGTCGCCACCTTGCCGTGTTACCTGAACGCCCTGGAAGGCAAGGGCGTCCACGTCGTTACCGTCAACGACTACCTTGCCAAACGCGACTCCGAGTGGATGGGCCGCCTGTACAAGTTCCTCGGCCTCAAAGTCGGCGTTATCGTCCACGATCTCGACGACGAGGAGCGCAAAGAAGCCTACAACTCCGACATCACCTACGGCACTAACAATGAGTTCGGCTTCGACTACCTCCGCGACAACATGAAGTTCCGGATCGAAGACTGCACGCAGCGCGAACACCACTACTGCATCGTCGACGAAGTCGATTCCATCCTGATCGACGAAGCGCGCACTCCGCTGATCATTTCCGGCCCGAGCGAAGAATCCACCGACAAGTATTACAAGACCAACCGCATCATTCCGAAACTGGTGCGCGGCGAGGTGATCGAAGGCAAAGAACCCGGCGAAAGCTACACCACCGGTGATTACACGATTGACGAGAAACACAAAGCGGTGGCGCTCACCGAAGAAGGTTTTGATAAAGCCGCGAAACTGCTCGGCCTGCCGGATATCTACAGCCTTGAAACGATCGAGTGGAAGCACCATGTGGAGGCGGCTCTCAAAGCGCACGTCCTGTACCTGCGCGATCGGGAATACGTGATCAAGGACGGCGACGAGGGCCCTGAAGTCATCATCGTGGACGAGTTCACCGGCCGCCTGATGCCGGGTCGCCGCTGGAGCGATGGTCTTCACCAGGCCGTCGAAGCCAAGGAGAACGTCAAGATCCAGCGCGAGAATCAGACGCTGGCCACCATCACGTTCCAGAACTATTTCCGCATGTACAAGAAGCTCTCCGGTATGACCGGTACGGCGGAAACGGAAGCGGCCGAATTCCAGAAGACGTACAACATCGACGTGGCGATCATTCCGACCAACCGGAAGATGATCCGCAAAGAGCATCAGGATCTGGTTTACCGGACGGAAGCCGAGAAGTTCCGCAATGCCGCCAAGGAGATCAAGAAGTATCACGAGACCGGGCAGCCGGTGCTGGTCGGAACGATTTCGGTGGAGAAAAGCGAGCATCTCTCGGGCATCCTCAAGCGCATGGGTGTACGGCATGAGATCCTGAACGCCAAGAATCACGAGCGCGAGGCCAGCATCGTGGCGCAGGCAGGGCGGAAGAACGCCGTGGTCGTGTCGACGAATATGGCCGGCCGCGGTACGGATATTCTGTTGGGCGGCAACCCGGAGTTCATGACGAAGGATGCCTGCCTGAAGGAGAAGCTGGCCGAGCGGCTCAATCCGGAAGAAGCCAAATTCATTGCCGACGAGCACTTCTACTACTTCACCCACCAGGACCAGTTTTATCGGGTTCGCCGCGACAAATGGGACGAAATCTATAGCGGCTTCAAGAGCGAAACCGATGTTGAGCATGATGAAGTAGTGAACCTGGGCGGGCTGCACATCGTGGCCACCGAGCGGCACGAATCCCGGCGCATTGATAACCAGTTGCGCGGCCGCGCGGGACGTCAGGGCGACCCCGGCAGCTCCCGTTTCTTCCTGTCCCTCCAGGACGACCTGCTGCGCATCTTCGGCGGTGAGCGCATGCAGAATCTGATGCTGCGCCTCGGCATGGAAGAGGACGTGCCGATCGAGAGCAAGCTCATTACCAAGCGAATCGCCAAGGCGCAGGAAGCCGTCGAAGTACAGAACTTCGAGGCCCGTAAACACCTGCTGGAGTATGACGACGTCAACAACAAGCAGCGCCAGGCGGTTTACGGCATGCGGCGCCAGTTGCTGGAAGGCGTCGATCAGAAAGAGCGCGTCATGGACATGGTGCGCGGGATCGTGGCGCAGCTTGTGGAGATGCATTGTCCCGGCGACAAGCATCCCGATACGTGGGACATCCACACGCTTCGCAACGAAGTGCTGACGCGCTTCGGCGCGCGTGTCGACCTCGCCGATTTCAGCCAGCTCACCAAAGACGAGATCAACGACGCAATTTTCGAACGGCTGCAGGAGAAATACCAGGAGAAGGAAGACCTGGTGGGCGCCGATGTGATGCGGCAGACCGAGCGCATCGTGATGCTGCAGGTGATCGACAGCCAGTGGAAGGATCACCTGCTCAGCATGGATGAGCTGAAGCAGGGAATCGGCAACCGCGCGTACGGGCAGAAAGATCCGCTGGTCGAGTATAAGAAGGAGTCGTACGAGCTCTTCACGGCGATGATGGATCGCATCGAAGACGAGACGGTCCGGTACCTGTACTTCCTGCAGGTGAATATGAATACGGGTCCGGTGCTGCCGTTCCCCGATGAGGATGAGGACGAAGAAGAGCGGGACGATGAGGAAGCGCGCCGGTCTCAGGAAGCCGAAGAGGAGCGCAAGCGGCAGGCGGCCAAGAGCCAGATGGAGGACTTCACCCGGAAGATCGAGCGAAAGAAGGAGCGCGAGCTCGCCGGGTTGCAGTTTGGCGGCGGGGACGGGTCGACTTCGAACGCGCCGGTCAACGGAGGGGCGAAGGTGGGCCGCAACGACCCATGCCCCTGCGGCAGCGGCAAGAAGTACAAGAAGTGCCACGGAGTGGCGTAACAGTATGCCGGCAGGAACGCTGGTCAGCCTCGAGGAGTACCTGAAGACTTCGTATTCGCCGGATCGTGAGTTCCGCGACGGCGTCATATTGGAGCGAAATCTGGGGAGTAAGTTCCATGCGCGTTTGCAGGCCAAGCTCGCCGCATATCTCAACGTGCGGCGCAAAACATGGAACATTGAAGTGTATACGGAGCTTCGCATCCGTGTCCGTGAGAACTGGTTTCCCATTCCCGACGTCTGTGTGTATCCGGCGCCGGAATTTGAAGGGGAGTATCCGACTGTTCCGCCCCTGCTCTGGATTGAGATCCTCTCGCCGGACGACCGCATGGTGGATGTGTGGGCTAAAGCCGCGGAACTCGTCGATAACGGCGTTCCGCTGGTCTGGATCATCGACCCCAACACACTAAACAGCGAGATCCGCACACCGGAAGGACTTCAGGCCGTTCATAACCAGACGCTCCGGGTGCCCGACACGCCGATCGTGATTCCGCTCCGCGAGGCGCTGGACGAGTAATCGCTGACTCCAGACGCGCCGTTTCGGCGTCTAATAGACAAATGAAGTATCTAGCACTCTGCCTGCTTGCGCCCATGCTGGCGATTGGCGCCATTCTCCCCGACACCATCGGGCAGTTCAAGCAGACCTCCTCGACTGCGGCTCAGGTTTCCGACCAGCAGCTTTGGAACGAGTACGGCCTGCGCGCCTCGGAAACCGATGCCTACCAGAACGGCGACGCGAAGTTCACCGTCACCGCTTACCAGCTTCAGGACTCCACGGGAGCCATGGGCGCCTTCGACTGGCAGCGGCCCGCCGCCAGGACGACGGATGGCGCGGTGATCCTCCACGGCAACTACATTCTGGCGTTCCAGGGCTACAAGCCGGACGACGCGGAACTGAACCAGATATACACCGCGCTGAAGCATGTGGATCTCACGTCGCTGCCCTCTCTGGTCGGCTATTTGCCGGATGAGGGATCGGTCTCAGGGAGCAACCGCTACGTTCTCGGCCCGGAAGCTCTTCAGCGCTTCGCCCCGGGCATTCCTCCCAGCATTGCCGCTTTTCATTTGGGCGCCGAGGCCGCGGTCGAAAACTACCACGGCAAGTCGGGCGACGTGACTATGGCCGTTTTTGAATACCCTACGCCGCAGATTGCGATGCAGCGGATCCACGATTTCGAGAACTTGCCCGGAGCTGTGGCAAAACGCAGCGGTCCTCTGGTGGCTGTCACATTAAATCCGCCGGATCGCGACTTCGCCGAGCGTTTGCTTGCCAAAGTACAATACCGCGCCGACGTGGTCATGCAGGAACATATCCTTACGAAGAAAGATAACATTGGCGACCTGGTCATCAACGCCTTTATTCTCACGGGGATACTGCTGGTGTTCGCGGTAGTGGGCGGAGCCATCGTGGGCGGAATTCGCGCCTGGCAGCGCCGCGGCAGCGGCAATCCGGACGCCGATACAATCGTCAGTCTGCACCTTTAACGGGCGGTTTTTCTTGGCCTTAGACTGAAATCCTCAGGTTCGAAACGGCCGTTTTGCACCACGATGGGACAATTGTAGAAAATGGAACGTGGTCGTAAATCACTATGCATCAGGGGCTTACAGGGGAAAATTTCAGCCTGGATTTTCACTTGACTTGAAGCTCGTAGGGAAATAAGATCCAACTACAAAGTTTTTGGCGGTTGCGATTCCGTCGAAACTGATTCTCCCATCGAACATCACCCCGGGTAGAACCGGGGGATAACGAATGCTCACCCTTAGGGGTGAGCATTTTCGTTTTCGAGCTCACTTCCGCCATACTGATCTCATGCACCCGCCCATGCCGCAACGGCCGGCCGCCGAACTCAGTTGGCGCGCGCGGGTCGCTTCGCTTCGCAACGTTCGACCCCTGTTGCGCATGGTGTGGGAAACCAGCCCTCCGCTGGTGGTGGGTACCGCGATTCTGCGGCTTGTACGGGCTTTGTTGCCTTTAGCCACACTCTGGGTCTCAAAGCTCATTCTGGACGCCGTGGTGAGCCGCGTAATGCGAAAAACGGGCGATCTGGCGGTCATCTGGAAGCTTGTGGCGCTGGAACTGGCGCTCGCCGTCGCCAGCGACGTGCTGGGGCGCGCCAACACGCTCTTCGACAGCCTGCTTGGCGACCGCTTTACCAACCGGATCAGCGTCAAACTCATGCAACACGCCACGGCGCTCGACCTGGCGTCCTTCGAAGATCCGGTTTTCTACGACAAACTCGAACGCGCCCGGCGCCAAACCACTGGCAGACTTGGACTTCTCGCCGCCCTGTTGAACATTGGGCAAGACAGCCTCACACTGTTCTCTCTCTCCGCCGCTCTCATCGTCTTTTCGCCGTGGCTCATGGTGCTGCTGATCGCGGCGGTCATCCCGGCGTTCCTTGGGGAGACACATTTCACGACACTCGCCTACTCGGTGCTCTACCGTCGCACGCCTGAAAAACGGCAGCTCGATTACCTCCGCTGGCTGGGAGCCAGCGCGCAGAGCGCCAAGGAGGTAAAGATCTTCGGTTTGGGGAGCCATCTGGCTCATCAATACCATGAAGTTGCAGAAGCTATCGATGCGGAGAATAAAGTACTTGCGATTCGCCGCGCGATGGTTGGCTCGGCCCTCAACCTGGTCTCTACCGGCGGCTATTATGGGGCGTACGTGGTGGTTCTCCTGAAGACCCTTGCGGGCGCCATTTCCATCGGCACGTTCACCTTCCTGACCGGCTCCTTCAACCGCTCGCGAAGCTACATCGAGCGGATTCTCTCCGGGTTCAACGACATCTCGGAGCAGGCGATGTTTTTGACCGACCTGTTCGAGTTCTTCGATATGAAGCCTTCGATCACCTCGCCCTCGAACCCCATCCCGGCACCGCGACCGATCCGCGACGGCTTCGAATTCCGCGACGTGGCGTTCGCCTATCCGGGCAGCGACCGGCTGGTCGTGCAGAACATTAACTTCCGGCTGCATCCTGCTGAAAAGGTGGCGCTCATTGGCGAGAACGGAGCCGGCAAGACCACCATCGTCAAGCTACTTGCGCGCTTATACGACCCCACTGCGGGCCAGATCCTTCTGGACGGCAACGACCTGCGCGATTACGACGTGGAGGATCTGCGCCGCGAGATCGGCGTCATCTTTCAGGACTACATGCGGTATGACATGTTAATCCGTGAGAACATTGGGTTTGGCAAAATCGAAGCGCTCCCGGATAGCGGCCGCATGGAAACCGCGGCACAGAAAAGTCTCGCGAAAAAGCTGATTGAGCGTCTTCCGAAAGGCTACGATCAAATGGTGGGGAGGCGCTTTGAGGGTGGAGTCGACCTCTCCGGCGGTGAATGGCAGAAGCTGGCGCTCGCCCGAGCGTATATGCGCGAGGCCCAGCTCCTGATCCTGGACGAGCCGACCGCTACCCTGGACGCCCGCGCAGAGTACGAAGTTTTCCAGCGGTTCGCCGACCTGACGCGCGGCCGCATGGCGGTCCTCATCTCGCACCGTTTCTCCACGGTGCGCATGGCGGATCGCATTCTGGTGCTGGCCGGCGGCGCCATAGAGGAACAGGGAACCCATAGGGAACTGGTCGCCCTGGGAGGGCGTTACGCAGAGTTGTTTGAGCTTCAAGCAGCAGGTTACCGTTGAGAGCACAACTGAATGACTGATCAGAAGTTACAAGTTATCCCCCTGGGCGGCTTGGGGGAGTTTGGGATGAACATGACCGCGATCCGCTATGGCGAGGACATGATCGTGGTGGATTCCGGAATGATGTTCCCGGACGCCGAGCTCCTGGGTGTCGACCTGGTGATGCCAGACCTCACCTTTCTCAAGGAGAGCCAGAGTCAGGTTCGGGCGCTGCTGCTGACGCACGGCCACGAGGATCATATCGGCGCCGTCCCTTACTTCCTGAACGAGATCAACGTTCCGGTCTACGGCACGGCGTTCACGCTGGCGCTGGTGGATCGCCGCATGGAGGAATACGATCTCGAGGAAGAGCCGGTTTTCCACACGGTCAAACCGAAGCAGATTGTGGAGATCGGTCCGTTCAAAGTCGAGTTCATCAACGTGACGCACTCCATTGTGAGTGCCGTCGCCCTGGCCATCACCACTCCGCTCGGCGTCATCATCCACACCGGCGATTTCAAAGTCGACCCGACCCCCACGGACAACGAGCTCTTCGACCTGCACACGCTCGCCGATTACGGGAAGCGCGGCGTGCTGCTGCTGCTCTCCGATTCGACAAATGCCGACCGGCCGGGCTACACGGAATCCGAGCGAGCCGTCCGTCCGCGCATGGAAGAAATCTTCAATCGCGCCGAGAGCCGGATTGTGGTCTCCTGCTTCAGCTCTTCCATACACCGCATTCAACTGGTGCTCGATCTGGCCCAGGAATACGGCCGGCGCGTCGCCGTTTTCGGCAGAAGTATGGTGTCGGTGACGGAGATCGCGCACTCGCTCGGTCTGCTGGATATTCCGGACGGCATCCTCCTGCGCCCGCAGGATGCCATGGACGTCGCGCCGAATAAAGTGGCGTTCCTCATCTCAGGTACGCAGGGCGAGCCTATGTCGGCGCTGGCGCGCGTGGCGGTGGACAACCACAAGCATGCCTCGGTGGAGCGCGGTGATACGGTGGTGCTCAGCTCGCGCATCATCCCGGGTAATGAGAAGGCCATCTTCCGCATGATCGATCACATGGCCAAGCGGGGCGCGGATGTGATGTACGGCAGCATGAATCCACCGCTGCACGTCTCCGGTCACGGCAGCGTGGAGGAGATGAAACTGGTGCTCAACCTGGTGCGGCCGCGCTATTTCATGCCGATTCACGGCGAGTTCCGGCAGCTATCCAAGCACGCGCGGCTGGCCGAGCACCTGCGCTTCGCCGGGCTGGAGAACAGCTTCGTCATGGAAACCGGCGACATTCTGGAGATCGATCACCACGGGGCGCGCGTGGCGGGCAAGGCGCCGGTGGGCCGCGTCTGCATCGATTCCGGCAGCGTGGACGATGTGGTGCAGGAGATGGTGATTCGCGATCGCCGGCACCTGTCCGAGGACGGCATTGTGCTCCCGATCATCGCCATCGATTCGCATACGGGCCGGATGGAGGGGTTGCCCGAGATCGTCAGCCGCGGGTTTGCGCTGGCCGACGAGGGCAGCGAATTTATGCAGAACGCGCGCCAGATTGTGGCGCGCACCATGGAAGGTTCGAATCAGGAGGAGAAAACCGATTGGGGCGTGATGAAGGAGAAAATCCGCGCGGACTTGAAGCGGTACATCGTGAAGGAGACGCAGCGGCGGCCCCTGATCATGCCGGTGATTCTGGAGGTGTAGCGCCTCAATATCTCGAGGACGCTTCGGGTTTCAAGGGGCACGCCGACAAAGTGTGGACACCGGCGACCGAAGTGGAGGTCGCGGAAGTTTTGCGTGCGGCTTCGGGGTTGGGGATCGCGGTCACAGTGGCGGGCGCGGGCACCGGAGTGACCGGAGCGCGCGTGCCGTTCGGCGGATGGGTGCTCTCGCTGGAGCGGTTCACGCGCCTGGATGTGCAGTCGGGATACGCGGACGCCGGCGCGGGTGTGCTCTTGCGCGATCTGCACGCCGCGGCGGCGCGCACCGGTCAACTTTATCCGCCCGATCCGACCGAGACTTCGGCGAGCGTCGGTGGCACAATCGCGACGAACGCCAGCGGATCGCGCAGCTTCAAATATGGCGCCACGCGGCGATGGGTGGAGCGGCTTCGCGCCGTCATGGCGGACGGCACGGTTCGGGAGTTTTCGCGCGGCGAGCCCATCGATTTCGCGGTGCAACCCGTGCCGCTGCCCGACGTCCGCAAGAACACGGCAGGCTATCCGCTGCGCGAGCACATGGACTGGGTGGACCTTCTCGTGGGTAGCGAAGGCACGCTCGCGGTGGTTACGGAAGCGCGCGTGCGCCTGATTCCAGCGCCGGCGGCCGCGCTTTCCGGAGTCATCTTTTTCGCCGGCGATGCGGCAGCTTTGGATGCGGTGGATGCGTGGCGCGGGCTCGGCCTCACCATGCTGGAGTACATGGATAAACCATCGCTCGACCTGCTGCGCGCGCGTTTCCCGGAGATTCCGCAAGCCGCCGGTGCGGCGCTGATGCTGGAGCAGTCGCTCGAAAGTGAAGAGGATCCGGCGGTGGACAGTTGGATCGAGCGCATCGAGACGGCGGGCGCACTGGAAGATTCGTGGTTCACGCTGTCCGCTGCCGATCGCGAGCGCTTCCGGCGCTTCCGTCATGCGCTGCCGGAACTGGTCAACGATACGGTCCGGCGATCCGGCGCGATGAAGATGAACACAGATTACGCCGTGCCGATCGGCAAGAATCGGGCGATGCTCGGCTTCTATCGGGATCGTCTGGAAAGCGAATATCCCGGCCGATACGTGATCTTCGGCCATATCGGAGATGCGCACGTGCACGTCAACCTGTTCTCCGATCCGGCCGATCCGGACCGTGCTGCGCGATTGCTCAAGGAACTGGCGCGTGCGGCCGTGGAGATGGGCGGAACGGTGTCGGCGGAACACGGGCTGGGCAAGAGGAAATCGCATTTGCTGAAGCTGCAGTATCAACCGGAGCAGATCGAGGCGATGAGGGCTGTCAAGCGGCGGCTGGATCCAGCCGGGATTCTCGGGCCGGGCACACTGTTATAAAGGTCGGCTGTGGGCAGGATTGCCCGCACCACAGGGTTGGGCCATAATAGTGTCTCTCGTGCGCGAAGCCATTGGCCATTACCGGATCCTGGAGAAGTTGGGCTCCGGCGGCATGGGCGAAGTTTGGAAAGCCGAGGATACGCGGCTGAACCGCCTCGTTGCGCTGAAGATCCTGCCCCCCGATAAGACTCTGGACCCGGACCGGAAGCGCCGTTTCGTGCAGGAGGCCAGGTCAGCTTCCGCGCTCCATCACCCTCACATCATTACCATCTACGATGTCGGCTCCGACGGCGATCAGGATTACATCGCGATGGAGTACATCGCCGGCTCCACGCTGGAGCACGCGATCGGCGACAAGGGCCTTTCCTTCAAGCAGGCGATTAACTGGGGCATTCAGATTGCCGATGCGCTGGCGCGTGCCCACGCAAAGGGGATTGTGCATCGCGATGTGAAGCCCGGAAACATCATGGTGGATGAGAGCGGCGTCAAGGTGCTGGACTTCGGCCTTTCGAAGCTCCTCGAAACTCTCCTGGCCGGCGGCGCGGGCGACACGGTCACGATCCGGCAGGTTGTCCACACCGAGGAAGGAAAGCTGGTCGGCACCGTCGCGTATATGTCGCCGGAGCAGGCCGAAGGGCGGCCGGTGGACGCCCGCTCCGACATCTTTTCATTCGGAGCCCTGCTCTACGAAATGGTCACGGGCCGCCGGCCGTTCACCGGAGATTCCAAGCTCTCCATTCTAGCTGCCATCCTGCGTGAGGAGCCCGAGTCCATCAGCTCGGTCTCTTCCGGAGTGCCGCCGGATTTAGAGCGCATCGTGGCGCGCTGCATGCGCAAAGACCCGGCCCGCCGCTACCAGCATATGGACGATGTGCGAATCGCGCTGGAGGATCTCAAAGAGGAGTCGGAATCCGGCGTGCAGCCGGCCCGGCAATTGAAGCGCCGGCCTCTTTGGCCCTGGGTTGCGGCGGCGGCCTTCTTATGTTGCGTGGCGGCCGTCGTCTGGCTACGTCCGCGCGCCGCGGCGACTTCGAATGCTGACGCCCCATTGAAGCGCCTGACGTTCGATTCCGGGCTCACAAGCGATCCCGCCCTTTCCCCCGACGGACGGCTCATCGCATACGCATCGGACCGGTCCGGCGCAGGCAGTCTCGATCTATGGGTGCAGCAGGTGGCGGGCGGCGACCCGACGCGCATCACTAATGCCCCGGAAGATGAGTACGCGCCCGTGTTCTCGCCGGACGGAACGCGCATCGCATACCGTTCGGAGGCTGCCGGCGGCGGCATTTACACCATCTCCGCTCTGGGCGGCCAGCCGAGGCTGCTTGTGGCGGATGGTCGCGGACCGCGGTACTCGCCGGACGGGTCGCAAATTGCATTTTGGAAAGGCAATCCGACATCGGGCACGCCTTACGCCAAGGGCGGGGCGAGCGTCTGGGTGGTTTCGGCGCAGGGCGGGGAACCTAAGCAGGTTGCAGCGGATCTGCCAGTTGCCGCAAAGCCGGAATGGACGTCCGATGGACGCCACCTGGTGTTTGTAGGCATGGCTCAGAACGAGCACACCGGGGGGCAAGTGGACGTTTGGGTTGCGCCTTTGGACGGCGGCAGCAGCGCGAGGACGGGCGTCCGTGAAGCGCTTGTCCAGGCAAAGCTGCGGCTCTTCGGCCGGTATCCCGGGATATTCCGTGGTTCCTCAGACCGGTATCTTTTCTCGGCCGGTAACCGCGATACGACCAACCTCTGGAGCGTCCGTCTGGCGTCACCCGATTGGAAAGCCGCGGATCTTCACCGCCTGACCTTCGGCACGCAAACAGAGTTGCATCCTTCGGTGGCCGGCAGCCGTATAGCGTTTGAGGGGGAGACGGATTCGGCCCAGATTTTTAGCGTTGCGCTCGATGCCAACAGCGGGAAAATCAAGGGGCCGCTCCAACAACTGACTAACGGCAACGACTCCGATATTCCCGAACTGTCGCGGGATGGCAAGAAGCTGGCGTATGTGAGCAACCGCCCCGGTGAAACCAGGGCAATCGTGCGCGACATCGCTTCGGGACAAGAGTCCGTGGTCGCGGTGGCGGCCGCTGTCCATCACCCCACCCTTTCACCCGATGGCGCTCAACTGGCTTATCGGATCCTGAAGGGCGGTCAGGGGGAATTCTATGTCGCGCCGTCCGCCGGGGGAACCGCGCAAAAACTGTGCGGGGCCGAGTGCGGCATGGCCCTTTCCTGGACCAACGATAGCCGGCAGGTGCTGTTCAAAATGGGCGCCAAGATCGGCCTGCTGGACGTGCCCGGCGGCCGCCAGGAGCTTTTGCTGGACCACGGTGCCAACCAACTCTGGCAGACGCATTATTCTCCCGATGACCGGTGGATAGCTGTGGTCGTGACACATGCCAACGACCGTCACAGCATTGAAATAGCGCCCGCGCGGCCGGGCGTTAAGCCAGGACAGTGGATCACCGCCGTACCTGAGGGCGCGGAAAACGATAAGCCGCGCTGGTCGCCGGATGGCCGCCTGCTCTATTTCACGTCCACGCGCGATGGCTATCGCTGCATCTGGGCCCAGCGGCTGAATGCGGACAAGAAGCCGGTCGGCGAACCCTTTGGCGTGCTGCACTTTCACAGCACTGTCCGTTCTCTCTCCAATGTGGATCTCTACAATCTGGAAATCTCGATCGCGCAGGACCGGCTGGTGTTCGTGCTGGGTGAGCGGCGCGGGAACATTTGGACGGTCGCCGCGGGCAATTGACGGAGGTACCATCTAGAAGAGTGCCGACAGCTATGGTCGCGGTTCGACTCTTGATGGTTCTGGTTTGCGCGGGCGCTCTGGCTGCGGCCGACTTCGGCGGCCGATGGGCTGGCATTGCCACCAGCGCTGACGGGAATGCCGTGCCGGTTCGCCTGATGCTCAGTCAACTGGGGCAGTCGGTAACGGGGAGCGCCGCGGTCCGCAATGAGGTTGCTTCTGTTGTGCAGGCTACCCGCCGTGACGATGAGCTCCGGTTCTCTGCGGCAACAAAATCCGGACAGTCCACCGATTTTGCGCTGATCTTCGCGTCTACGGGAAATCCGCTGAGCTATCCCCAAGTTCGCCTGGAAGGCGTGGTCACAACGGCGGGCGGGCAATCGAAGGTCGTACTGTACCCGGTCAGCGATAACCCGGTTGGCAGAGTTGTTTATGGCTCGGGACCCACGGCCATATACTCCGTAAAACCGCGGTATACGGCGGAGGCGCGCCAGGCAAACGTAGAGGGCACCGTTACCGTAACACTCGAGATTGAGGATACCGGTATGATCTCGCCGGACAGCATCCACGTCACGCGCGGGCTCGGTTACGGACTGGATGAAGCAGCAATCGAATGCGTGAAGCAGTGGCGCTTCAGGCCGGCTTTGACGAATGGGTACGCCAAGAAATCGGCAGCGTCGATCGGGGTCATGTTCCGGCGGTGAAGGCGTCGCCCGATTGCTAACTCTCCAGCGGGTGACAGGTGTCACCTTCGCGCTCTGACAATCCCCACTACCTGGATTTTCTCCACGGCCGCACCATGGACCTAGGAGAAACAAATGGCTGTCGCAGAACTGAAATTCGTTACTAAGAGCTACGGTCCAGTCCGGGCGCTTCGCGGCGTCGATCTGACCATCGATGCCGGTGAGATTCTCGCGCTGCTCGGACCGAATGGCGCAGGCAAAACCACAGCCGTGCGCATCCTGCTGGGCCTTACGGAAGCTACGTCGGGAAGAGCCTCCGTGTTCGGGTATGAACCTTCCAGCATGGATGCGCGCGTGCGCCGCGGGGCCATGCTGCAGATCGGAAAAGTCCCCGAGACGATAAAGGTCAGGGAACACATCGAACTCTTCTCGGCATACTATCCGAACCCGATGTCCATGGCGCAGATCGTCGCCGCGGCCGGGCTGCAGGGCATCGAGAACCGGCTGTTCGGGGAACTCTCCGGCGGACAGAAGCAGCGCGTGCTCTTCGCGCTGGCGATTTGCGGGAACCCGCAGCTCCTCTGCCTGGACGAACCCACGGTCGGCCTGGACGTTGAGGCGCGGCGCGCGCTCTGGCGCAGCATTCGCGCGTTCCAGGCGCGCGGTGGAAGCGTCCTGCTGACTACGCATTACCTGGATGAGGCCGATGCGCTGGCGAACCGCATCGCGGTGATCGCCGAAGGCCGCATCGTGGCGCAGGGCACACCCGCGGAAATCAAGCGCCGGGGCGACGCGGAAGATCTGGAAGACGCGTTTCTCGCCATTATGAGCGAAACGCAAAACACGTTAGAGGAGGTACTGTAATGACTCGCATTCTGTTTCTGGAAGCCAAGACGGAGTTTCTCAAATTGCTGCGCATGCGCGCCTATGTGACGTTTACTCTGCTCTTCCCGCTGATGTTCTACTGTTTCTTCGGACTGGCGATGAGTACGCAGTCCGCGGGTCACTTCCCGCCGATGTCGCGATATCTTCTGGCGACCTACGGAGCCTTCGCCGTCATGGGCGTGACGCTGTACGCCTTCGGTGTCGGCGTTGCGGTGGAGCGCGGCCTCGGGTGGCTGCAACTGAAACGCGCGAGCCCTATGCCGGCGGCCGCATATTTCTTCGCGAAATTCGCCGTGTCGCTCGCGTTCAGCGCGATCGTGGTGGCCGCGCTCTTCGGACTCGGCGCTGGTTTCGGCGGCGTGCGTATGCCCCTGACGCAGTGGCTCGCGCTATACGTCACGCTCCTGGCGGGCGGCGCTCCGTTCTGCGCCCTGGGGCTGATCATCGGATCTCTGGCGGGGCCAAATTCCGCGAGTCCCACGGTCAACCTGATCTACCTTCCCATGTCGATCTGCAGCGGATTGTGGATGCCGCTGCCGTTCCTGCCGCACGCGATGCAGTCGATCGCGCCGCTGCTGCCTTCGTACCACCTGGCGCAACTGGCGCTCTCTGTGATGAATGCGCCGAGTCAAGGCACGCCATTCGATCATCTACAGGCGCTTGCCGGCTTCACATTCCTTTTCGCGGGCATTGCCTGGTTTGCGCATGCCCGCGAAAGCGAGAAAATGTACGGATAACCCATGCGCCCTCTTCCGAAAGACGTGGACTGGACTCCGTACGCGTACCTGTTCTACTTTCTGTACCCGTTGATGCTGCCGTTCTTCTTTCCCTCGGCGCCATGGGAGAAGGCAGCCGCGGTTGGGGCGACGCTGCTCTCGCTCCCCATTTACTTCGCCGCCTACTGGCTGTGCGGGCGTCGCGTGTTGTGGTGTATCGGCTGGTTCATGATCATCGGCACGCTGCTGGCAAAGACGAATCCGGGCGCCAGCGTGTACTTTGTCTACGCAGTCAGCTTTCTCGGCAAGGCGTTTGAGCAGAATACCGCTTTTAAGTGGCTGGCCGGTCTGCTGGCGATGATGGGAGCCGAAGCGTGGGCGCTCCGATGGAATGCCGGGACGTGGATTCCCTCCATCGTGATCAGCGCGCTCATCGGTTCGGTGGTGATTCAGCAGATGCATCGCCGCCGTCTGGACCGCGCTTTGATTCGCGCGCAGGGGGAAGTGGAGCATCTGGCGAAGGTCGCCGAGCGCGAGCGCATTGCACGCGATCTGCACGATTTGCTCGGCCACACTCTCAGCGTCATCGTGCTGAAGAGCGAATTAGCCAGCCGGCTGGCGACAACGGATACGCCGCGTGCCATCGATGAGATTCGCGATGTGGAGCGCATTTCCCGCGAGGCGCTGCAGGAGGTGCGGGCAGCGGTCCGCGGATACCGGAGCACCGGGATTGCGAGCGAATTCCGCCAGGCTCAGCAGACACTCGAAACGGCGGGCATTCAGGTGGACGCGAAGCTGACGGCTCCGCCACTCACGCCGTCGCAGGAAAACGTAGTAGCGCTGGCGCTGCGCGAGGCGGTGACGAACGTGGTGCGGCATGCTCACGCTTCTGCCTGCCGGCTCAGTTTGCAGCAGAGCGGTGGATGGTTTGAGTTGGAGGTGGCCGATAACGGCCGCGGCGGGGCAGCGGAGGAGGGAAGCGGGTTGCGCGGCATGCGCGAACGCGTGGAAGCGCTCGGCGGCGCGATGGAGCGCGACTCGTCCGCAGGCACTTTGCTGCGGATTCGGGTGCCGGTATGAACATACGAGTCGTGATTGCGGAGGATCAGGCGATGGTGCGGGGCGCGCTCGCGGCGCTGCTGGGGACGGAGGGCGATTTCGAAATCGTGGCGCAGGCGCGGGATGGCCGCGAAGCGCTGGAGTTCGTGACGTCGATGAAGCCCGACGTGCTGGTGACGGACATCGAGATGCCGCACCTCACGGGGCTGGAACTCGCGAGCGAGATTCAGCGGCAGAAACTCCCCGTGCGGGTGGTGATCGTGACCACCTTCGCTCGTCCTGGATATCTGCGCCGCGCGTTGGATGCGGGAGTGGCCGGGTATCTGTTGAAGGACGCTCCGGCCTCGACGCTCGCGGCCGCAATCCGGCGGATTCGCGGCGGAATTCGTGTCATCGATCCCGAACTGGCGGCGGAGGCGTGGACCGATGCCGATCCGTTGACGGAGCGCGAGCGGCAGGTGCTGCGTTACGCGGGAGAAGGAATGGCGTCGGCGGAAATCGCCGCGACGCTGAATCTGTCGGAGGGCACCGTGCGGAATTACTTATCGGAAGCGATCAACAAGTGCAGCGCCAGCAACCGCACGGAAGCAGCCCGAATCGCAAGGCAAAAGGGCTGGCTGTAGGCTCCCGGAGAGTACTAGTGAGCTTCGCTCGCTGCAACAGGGAAGATTCCTGTTGCCACGTATGTAAACTCTACCGTCAGGTGCGGCGCTGGCGTGGGGAAGCATACCCTGGCAGCATCCGTGCATGTGCAAACGTCCGAGGAGAGTTACAGCTTATATGAAAGCCGCCGCTTTTCTGCTCTGCGCGCTAGCTCCGCTGTTCGCGCAAATCCCTAACCCGACCCAGAAATCGCAGCCCGCTCTCACCCCGGACCAGACGGGGCAGCCGATGCCCGTGTTCCGCGTTCAGGTGGTCTCGCGCACCACCAAGGCCGTCAACTATCATCACCGCACCGGCACCACGCACATCGATTTTCGCGGCACGGAACTGATGCCGATGGCGCGGGGCGAGGCGTCCGTGTCGAGCCAGATGGGCTCCACCAAGATCGAGACATCTTTGAACCACATGGGACCGGCCGCCCAGTTCGGTCCGGAATATATGACCTACGTGCTCTGGGGCATCACGCCCGAAGGCCGGGCCACGAATCTCGGCGAAGTGGTGCTGGAAAGCGACCACGCGAAGTTGCTGTCTACTACGGACCTGCAGACCTTCGGCCTGATCGTCACCGCCGAGCCGTACTTTTCCGTGACGCAGCCTAGCGACGTCGTGGTGGCGGAGAATTTCATTCGGAACGACACCAGCGGCACGATCGAACAGGTGGATGCCAAGTTCGAACTGCTGCAGCGCGGCCAGTACATCTTCAATCGCGGCGCGTACAGCCCCATCAAGATCAATCCAAAGGGACCGCTGCAACTGGCTGAAGCCGAGAACGCCGTAGAGATCGCGCGCCTCGCCGGCGCGGACAAATATGCGGCCGATACCTACGCCAAGGCTACGCTCGATCTGAAGAACGCCGAGGCGTTCCTGCACGGCTCCAAGAACCGCAAAGAATCCGAGACAAATGCCCGCGAGGCTGCTCAGATGGCCGAGGATGCGCGCATCATCACGCTGCGCAAGATCCGCCAGGAGGAGCTCGATGCCGAGCGTGCCGCGGCGGCGCAGCGGGAAGCGGACGCGCAAGCCAAGGCCACAGCCGAACGCCAGAAGGCCGACGCTGAACGCCTGCGCGCGGAGGAGTCCGCCGCCGAAGCTGCCAAGCAGCAGCAGGCGCGTCAACAAGCTGACGCCGACCGCAGGGCCGCGGAACTCGCTCGCCAGCAGGCCCTGCAGGCGAAAGCCGATGCCGACGCCGCAACCGTGCGCGCACAGCAGGAACGCGCCGCCGCGGACGCCGCTCGCGCTGCCGCTCTAGCTCAGCAGCAAGCTGCGCAGGCTGACGCCGAGCGCGCCAAGCAGGCCGCCGCACAAGCGGATGCTCAGCGGCAGCAGGCGGAAGCCGACAAAGCAGCTCTCCGCGAGCGCTTGCGCAACCAGCTCAATATGGTGCTGGAGACGCGCGAAACGCAACGCGGGCTCATCGTCAACATCAGCGACGTGCTGTTCGATTTCGGCAAGTACACGCTAAAACCGGGAGCTCGCGAGAAACTGGCGAAGGTTGCCGGCATTCTGCTCGCGTACCCAGGGTTGAACATACAACTCGAAGGTCATACCGACAGCGTAGGCAGCGACGAGTTCAATATGAAGCTGTCGCAGGAGCGCGCCGACGCGGTCCGCACCTATCTCGGAAGCCAGGGAGTGCCGACGAACACCATGTCGGCGACGGGGCTCGGAAAAGGCGAACCGGTTGCGGACAACTCGACGGCCGCCGGGCGCCAGCAGAATCGGCGCGTGGACATGGTGGTGTCGGGCCAGGCGATCGGAATCGATATGACGAACCCGACCACCGGCGCCGCAACGACCATCGGGCATCACTAACGGGGCTGTGAAAAAATCCGGCTGTTGTTCTCGTCGCGCTCCATTCGCCTTTCGATACACCTTTTACCGCTTTCTTACGGTCGCGGCTCCGTTAGCAGCATCAATTACATACGGAGCCGTGACCGTGAGGGTCTGGGAAAAAAGCCGGCTGTTGTTCTCGTGGCGCTCCATTCGCCTTTCGATACACCTTTTACCGCTTCCTTAGGGTCGCGGCTCCGTTAGCAGCATCAATTACATACGGAGCCGTGACCGTGAGGGAGCGGCAAACGGTGCCGCGGATTGGAGTGCGTTTGAATGCGGCAAAAAAGCAATTCGATATTTCTTCACAGCCCCTCAACGGTCACGCTCCCTATGTACTTGATTCAGATGACGGAGCCGGCCTTATCATAGAAGTTGCGCCCCATCTCCTTTGAAGTAGTCGCCGAGTGCCCCGACACGCGCGCTCGCGCCGGCATTCTCCACACCGAACACGGCGACATCCTCACACCCGTCTTCATGCCTGTCGGCACACAGGCCACCGTCAAAGGACTCACGCAGCACGACCTCGCCGACGATCTCGGCGCGAGGATCATCCTTGCCAACACCTATCACCTGTTCCTGCGCCCTGGGCACAAGCTACTTCGCAAGATGGGCGGCCTCCACCGGTTCATGAACTGGCCGAATGCCATCCTCACCGATTCCGGCGGCTTCCAGGTCTTCAGCCTCAGCGGACTCCGCAAAATCGACGAGAACGGAGTGGTCTTCCAGTCGCATCTGAATGGCGACCTGCACGGTTTCACGCCGGAATCCACGGTGGATGTGCAACTCGCCTTCGGCAGCGACATTCAAATGGTGCTCGACGAGTGCCCGGAGTATCCGGTCAGTCACGAATACGCACGGGAATCGATGCACCGCACGGTTCGCTGGGCCCGCCGCGCCCACACTCGTTTTCAATCGCGCCTGGCGGAAACGCCGGCTCGGCACGCGCTGTTCCCGATCGTGCAAGGTTCCATGTTCGCGGACCTACGCCGGGAATGCGCCACGGCGCTCCTCGACCTCGATACCGACGGCTACGCGGTCGGCGGCCTGAGCGTCGGCGAGCCGCGGCCGCTGAGCCTGGAAATGGTTGAAGCGACCGAAGATATCCTGCCCCGCGACCGTCCCCGTTACGCGATGGGGGTCGGCATGCCCGCTGAGCTGCCGGAGTACGTGGCACGCGGGGTGGACATGATGGATTGCGTGCTGCCGTCGCGCAATGCGCGCAACGGATACCTCTTCACCAGCGAAGGCCGCGTCATTATTAAACACGCGCGCTACCGCGACGACGAAGGGCCTCTCGATCCGGCCTGCCGATGCTATACTTGTAGAAGTTACTCCCGAGCATATCTTCGCCATCTGTTCCAGTCCGGGGAGATTTTGTATGCGATGTTGGCAACCCGGCACAACATTCACCGTTACCTTGACATCATGAGTGGCATCAGGCAGGCTATAATATCTAAGACATTTCCTGAATACCTGAGGTCTGTCCGCACGGCGGAGAACTCCGCCGGTTGATCTGCATTTGGTTGCAACGTGCTCCTAAACCTGTTCTTGCAAACATCGACAGCGCCGTCTGGCTCGTCATTGATGGGATTCCTGCCCATCCTCCTCATCTTCGGAATTTTTTATTTCCTGTTGTTCCTCCCCATGCAGCGGCAGCGAAAGAACACGGCGAAAATGCTCGCGGGCTTGCAGAACGGTCAGACCGTCGTGACCAGCGGGGGAATTATCGGCACCATCGTTTCGATCGACGCAGACGAAACGCTGGTGTTGCGGGTGAAACCTGATAATGTCAAAATTCAGGTTTCCCGTTCAGCGGTATCGAGCCTGGCCACAGGCGAGGCTAAGAAGTAGTGTTAGGAATTCATTAGCAGGTTTTCAACTTCCATGAAAAGAAATTTGAAGTCCCGGGCGATTGTCATTGTTGTGACGATCCTCATTTGCATCGTGGGCATCATCGGCATTCCCAAGTCGGTGGACGATCTGAAGAAGAACTTCAGCGACAACATACGGCTTGGTCTCGACTTGAAAGGCGGCAGCCACCTGGTGTTGCAAGTTCAGGTGCAGCAGGCCGTCAAGGCGGATGCCGATCAGACGATGGACCGGATGAAGGAAGACATGAAGAAGCAGAACATCACCTGGACGGATATGACCGACAGTGATGTTCGCCCCGACCACGTGGAAGATGCCGATAACGTCACCATCACCGTGAAGGGCATTCCGGCGACGATGACCAGCGCCTTCCGTCAGCTTGTGGCGGACAATTTCCCCACCTATGGGTTGACGGCGCTGAATTCCAGCGACTATTCGATGAAGCTGAAGCCGAGCGACCTGATCGCTCTCAAGCAGGACACTGTGACGCGTAGCGTGGACACGATCGGCAACCGCATCGACCAACTCGGCCTGGCCGAAAAAACGGTCACGCAGTACGGCCGCTCCGGCAGCGATTACGAAATTCTGGTGCAGCTCCCGGGTGTCGACGATCCGGCCAAGGTGAAGGAGCTGATCGGCACCGCGGCGGTGCTCGAGATCGACAACGTGCAGGACGGTCCGCAACCGAGCCGCGACGCCATGCTGGCGCAGCACGGCGGAGTGCTTCCCCTGAACACCAAAATCGTGGTGATGAAGCCGCGCCCCGGAATGGACAGCCAGCAATGGTACCTGGTCAGCAAGACGCCGGTCATCACGGGCCACGAAATGCGCAACGCGCGACCTGGACAGGACGACATGCGCAAGTGGGAAACCAGCTTTAACCTTTCGCCCGATGGCGGCAAGCGCTTCGGCCGGTACACGGAGGCGAATGTCGGCAACCGTCTCGCCGTCGTGCTGGATAACCAGATCGTCAGCGTTGCGACCATCGAAAGCAAGATCGAAGACCAGGGCCGCATCACCGGTCTTGGCAGCCAGGACGAAGCCGTGGACCTTTCGCGGTACCTGCGTAGCGGATCGCTGCCGGCAGGCATCGTCTACAACGAAGAGCGCTCGATCGGGCCCAGCCTGGGCGCCGATTCGATCCACGAAGGCATCATTGCGGGCATCGCCGGTCTCATTGCGGTGGTGGTCGTGATGCTGGTCTATTACAAACGTAGCGGCGTGAACGCCGTTCTCGCGCTCTTTTTGAACACGGTTATCCTGCTGGCCGCCATCGCGTATTTCCACGCGGTGCTGACGCTGCCGGGCATTGCGGGCGTCATCCTGACCATAGGTATGGCTGTGGACTCCAACGTCCTGATCTTCGAGCGTATTAGGGAAGAGCTCAGGGCGGGGAAGAGCGTGGTCGCAGCCGTGGATACGGGTTTCAATAAGGCCTTTTTGACGATCATCGATACGCACGTGACTACCGTGGTATCGTGCGCCTTCCTGTTCCTCTTCGGTGAAGGACCGGTGAAGGGCTTCGCGGTGACGCTGACGATCGGTTTGATCGCGAACGTTTTCACCGCCGTGTTTGTTTCGAAGACCATTTTCGACTACGAGCTGTCGGGTAGCCGGCGGGTGGAGCAGTTGAGCATTTAAGGACTCTCCGGTGAACCCCTAAAGTTTGCCGGTTTGGACGGGAACAAATTTCAAAAGGCTGGTGTCCAAGGTTAGTAAGAGCACCAGCACGGCATGGTTCGATGGAATTATTTAAGAACACAAATTACGATTTCCTAGGCAAGAAGTGGCCGTTCATTATTGCCTCGCTGGTGCTTACGATTGCCGGACTGGGAAGTGTTTTCTTCTGGCACGGCATGAACTACGGCATCGATTTCAAGGGCGGAGCGATGATGACTGTGCGGTTTAAGGATACGCCGCCGGTGGACCGCATCCGCAGTGCGATGTCGCATGCCATCAAGGGCGAAGTGACCGTTCAGAATTTCACGGGCGGCACGGCGCAGAATTCGGTGGTGATCGGTACGGAGCTCCAGGAAGAGCGGCTCCTGAACAAGAACCGGCAGGCCATGCAGGATGTGCTCAATGCGACCTTCGGAGATCCGAACAACGGCAAGCTGGATCTGAATAATACCAGCGAGCAGTCGCTCGAGGGCCGTCTGCGGGATACGCTAGCCACAGCGGGCGCTCCGATGAGCGATCAGCAGATCAAGACGCTCGCGACGAACATCCTGGAAGCGCGCGATAAGCAGTATTCGGGTCTGATCACGGATTACAAGCAGGTGTCCGGCGTGCCCGGCATGAATCCGGGTGTAATGAACGCGCTGCAGCAGGTCACTTACCTGGCGCCGTTCCACATCGGCGAAGTCGAAATGGTGGGCCCCAAGGTGGGCGCGGAATTGCGAACGAAGGCCGTGCTGGCGACGCTGTACGCGCTGGCGGGAATGCTGGTTTATATCGCTTTCCGTTTCGAATGGATTTATGGGTTAGGCGCGGTGATCGCGGTGTTCCACGACACGATCATTACAGTGGGACTGTTCTCGCTGTTCAATGAGCAGATTTCGATGACGGTGATCGCGGCGCTGTTGACCCTGGTCGGTTATTCGATGAATGACACGATCGTGATCTTCGACCGTATTCGCGAGAATCTGAAGCTCTCGCGGCGCGAGCCGCTGGAGCAGGTGATGAACCGCGCGGTGAACCAGACGTTGAGCCGGACGGTGATGACCAGCGGCCTGACGTTCCTGACTGTGATCGCGCTGTTCCTGTTTGGCGGGCCGGTGCTGCATGGGTTCAGTTTTGCGCTGGTTTGCGGCATCATCGTAGGAACGTATTCGAGCGTGTTTATCGCCAGCCCGATCGTGTTGTTCTGGCACAATTACACCGATCAGCGGAAGAAGACGGCGCCCGTGGTGGCGTCAGCCCCGCGCGTGGAAGCAGTTCGCAGTAAGAGCACGACCAAGGCGGTCAAGTAAGAGTCCCGGCGCGCGGCAAGGGGTCGCGCGGCCGCAGGGAAAGGAAGTCTCATGTTTGAGCAGACGTTTGTACAAACGGGTAAGACGAAAAAGGGCTACACGGTAATCGTTTCGGCCCTTGTCCAGCTAGCGCTCGTCGGCGTCGGTGTGATCATTCCGATGTGGTATTTCGACGCGCTCCCAACGGCACAGTTGCAGAGCATGCTGGTTGCGCCGCCTCCTCCGCCTCCTCCTCCACCGCCACCGCCGCCGGCTACTGCTATGCCGAAGCCGGTGAAAGTGATTCCGCGCCAGTTCGATGGAAGCAAGCTGATGGCGCCCAAGGTCGTCCCTAAAGAAATCGCGCAGATTAAGGAAGAAGAACTGGCGCCTCCATCGTCCGGTGTCGGCGTGGTCGGCGGCGTTCCGGGCGGCGTGGCCGGCGGAACTCCGGGCGGCGTCCTCGGTGGAATCATCGGCAGCGTGCCTTCGGCCGCTCCGCCTCCACCTCCTCCCGTAAAGAAAGAGCCGCCACCTCCTCCGACTCCGCAGCGCATCCGCGTCGGCGGCAACGTGCAGCAAGCCAAGCTGATCCGTCAGCCGCACCCTGTTTACCCGCCGCTCGCCAAGCAGGCGCGTATCTCAGGCACGGTGCACCTCAACGCGGTCATCGCGAAGGATGGCACCATCCAGGACCTTAAAGTGATCAGCGGACATCCGCTGCTCATCCAGGCCGCGCTCGACGCGGTGAAACAGTGGGTATACGCCCCGACCCTCCTCAACGGGGAGCCGGTAGAGGTTGTGACTCAAATCGACGTGAACTTCACGTTGAGCCAGTAACCCGAACGTCTGTTCCGGACGTCGGTAGTAAGGTAACTCTAATTTCAACTCGCAGGAGAGAGAAGAAGAATGTTTCTGCACATGCAAACACTTGCACTTTACTTGCTTCAAGACAACAGCGGGGTAGGCTGGGATCCGGTACACCTCTGGGGTCAGATGGGATCGCTTGCCAAAGCGGTCGTTATCGGTCTGTTCATCATGTCCGCGTATTCCATCGGCGTCATGATTGACCGCATTATGGCCTACAACGCAGCCCGCAAGCAGTCGCGCGCGTTCGCGCCGGCGGTGGCCGGAGCGCTCCGCGAAGGCAAACTGGACGAAGCGGTGAAGATTGCCGACCGTTACAAGAAGAGCCACCTGGCGAAGGTTGTTGTCGCCGGGCTGCAGGAATTCCAGGCCCATCAGATTTCCAGCGAAATCCCGGGTGAAGAAATCGAAGCTTCCAAGCGCGCTCTGGAACGCGCCGAAGCGATTGTGCACGCCGAACTGAAGCGCGGCGTCAGCGGCCTTGCCACTATCGGTTCCACGGCTCCGTTCGTCGGACTGTTCGGAACGGTCGCGGGCATCATCAACGCGTTCAAAGGCATTTCGACCGAAAAGTCGACCGGTCTGGGCGCGGTGGCCGGTGGTATTTCGGAAGCTCTGGTTACCACGGCTATCGGTCTCTTCGTGGCTATCCCGGCTGTCTGGATGTTCAACTATTTCACGAACAAGATTGAAGCCTTCGACGTGGAAATGGGGAACTCCTCCAGCGAGCTGATCGACTACTTCCTGAAGCGCAGCCAGCGCGGCGCCGTTCGCAAGTAGTTTCGGATCCACAAGAGAAGTAGATAGAAATCCGGCGAGTTGAACTGAGGGAGCCTGGCAACAATGTCAGGCTCCCACTCTCCAGCCCGATTCGGTTTCGTGGAGAAGACAATGGCCGAAATCAAATTGAAAAAACATAAAGCGCCGCCACCGGTTGCGGACATCAACGTTACCCCGATGGTGGACGTGATGCTGGTGCTGCTGATCATCTTCATGGTCATCACTCCCATGTTGTCGAAGGGCGTCAGCGTTGACTTGGCGAATACGCGGAATCCGATCGCCATGCAGGCTGCCGACAAGAGCGACGCGGTGGTGATCGCGGTGACTCGCGACGGCAAAACTTACTTGAATACGAACCAGATGCCGCCCGACGATCTTGCGCCCAAGGTGAAGGACCTGCTGACCAATCGCCTGGATAAAACGGTCTTTATCAAGAGCGATCAGCGCGCCAAGTACCAGGTGGTTTTGGAAGTCGTGCAAAACCTTCAGGCGGCGGGAGTGGATCAGGTCGGCCTGCTCACGCAGCAGCAGCAGGAAAACGCCAAGAAACCCGGTGAGGCCGGTGCTGCTGCTACACCAGCGCCCGCGGGGCAGTAAATAGACAAAGAATTTTAAGGAGTTACTACTATGGGAATGTCAGTCGGCGGTGGCGGTGGCGTTAAGAGCGATATCAATATGACGCCGATGATCGACGTGCTTCTGGTGCTGATCATCATTTTTATGGTGATTACGCCCCTGACGCCGAAAGGTCTGGAGGCCCTGGTTCCGCAGCCTCCGCCGCCCAATGCGCCCCCGAATCAATCGGATCAGCGCACGGTGGTCATCACGATCGACGGCAACCACACCGTCCAGATTAATGGCGAGACCAGCGACTATGACCGTCTTGGCGGCCGTCTCGAAGACATCTTCAAGACGCGCGCCGAACGCGTTGTCTTCGTCAAGGGCGACCCGACGATCGAGTTTTCGTGGGTAGCCAAGGCGATCGATATCGCCCACGGCGCAGGTATCGACAAGGTCGGTCTGATGCCGTTCAAGGACCTCGGACAATAGGAGCCGTACGAGCGATGCGCAAACCGATTCTGATTTTAGCGGTAGCCGCACTGGCGATTCTGGGCACGAGCTGCACGAAGCTGAAAGCGCGCGATGAGCTCGGCAAGGGCGTGGCCGCCTTTAAGAACGCGCAGTATCCGGAGGCCGTCGAGCACTTCAAAACCGCGGTCGATCTGGACCCGAACTTCCCGACCGCCCGGCTGTACCTGGCCACTGCTTACATGCAGCAGTACATTCCCGGCGCCGAATCCACCGAGAACAAACAGTTCGCCACCGCGGCCCACGACCAGTTCATGAAGGTGCTGGATACGGACCCGAAGAACACCGTGGCCATGGCTTCCATCGCCTCCCTGTACCTGAACGAAAAGCAGTGGGATGAAGCGCAGAAGTGGTACGAGAAGCTCGCCGCCACCGATCCTAAGAACGCCGACGCGTTCTACTCGATCGGCTTCATCGCGTGGTCCAAGTGGTATCCGGTATATGGAAAAGCGCGTGCCGAACTCGGCATGAAGCCGGAAGATCCGGGCCCGATCAAAGACAAGAAAGTAAAAGAGGACCTCAAGGAGAAGTACGGCCCCATCATCGATAACGGGCTGAAGGCGCTCGACCAGTGCCTCCAGATCAACCCCGAGTACGACGATGCAATGGCCTACGAGAACCTCCTCATCCGCGAGCGCGCGGACTTGATGGACGACAAAACCCAGTACGAAGAGCAAATCAAGATCGCCGATAACTGGGTGCAAAAGGCGCTGGCAACGAAGAAGATCAAAGCCGAGCGCAAAGAGAAGTCCACCGGCGGCGGTATCGTCGCGGACCCGAACGCGAAGTAAAACTACCTCACCGCAGAGACGCAGAGGGCGCAGAGATTTCGCAGAGAAACATAGAGTTCTCTGCGTTGTCTCTGCGCCCTCTGCGTCTCTGCGTTGAATGTTCGCTACAATCGAAGTAGAGTGCCCTCCGAGTCGGTAAGCCTTTCCGAATCTCAGCCCGTACAACCGCCAGACCCGGTTGAGCAGCTCTACCGCGAGCTCGAAGACAAAATCCACGAGTACCGCCCGAAAGACGACCTCACCGTCTTACGCAAAGCGTTCACCTTCGCCAGCAAATACCACGAGGGTCAGGCCCGCAGTTCCGGCGAACCCTATATGGTGCATCCGGTCATGGTTGCGCACATCCTCGCCGGCATGCGCATGGACGTCGTCGCCATGGAAACCGGACTCCTCCACGACGTCGTCGAGGACACCAGCGTAACCGTCGACCAGGTCCGCAAAGAATTCGGTGAAGAAGTGGCGCGCTGCGTCGATGGCGTCACCAAGCTGACCAAGCTCGATTTTTTCAACGCTGAAGAGCGGCAGGCGGAAAGCTTCCGCAAAATGCTGCTCGCCATGGTGGAAGATATCCGCGTCATCATGGTCAAGCTTGCCGACCGCATCCACAACATGCGCACGCTCGGCTACCTCAGCCCCGAACGGCGCGAACGGATTGCCCGCGAGACCATAGAGATCTACGCGCCCATTGCCCACCGCCTGGGTATGGGCAAAATCCGTGGCGAGCTTGAAGACCTCGCGTTTCAACACCTCGAGCCCGATGCCTATGAAGAGATCATGGGCAAGATCGAATCGCAGCGGCATTCCAACGAAGAGTTTCTCGAAGAAGTGCGCCAGACCGTCGAAGCCGAGTTGCGGCGCGAAGGCATTCCGGCGCGCATCGATGGCCGCGTGAAGCGTCCTTACTCCGTTTTCCAGAAACTGCGCCGGCAGAAGATCACAGTCGATCAGGTTTACGATCTGATGGCGCTCCGCATCATCACGGATTCGGTCAAGAACTGCTACGCGGCCCTTGGCGTCATCCACAACAAGTGGCGCCCGATTCCGGGACGCATCAAAGACTTTATCGCGATTCCGCGTCCGAATCTCTATCAATCCCTGCACACCAGCGTCGTAGGCCCGCACGGCCAGACGTTCGAAGTGCAGATCCGGACCGAGGAGATGCACCGCATCGCCGAAGAGGGCATCGCCGCGCACTGGAAGTATAAGGAGGGCCGCAAGGGACCAGCCGCCGACGATCAGCGCATCGTCTGGCTGCGGCATCTGGTCGAGTGGCAGCGCGACGTGCAGGACCCCGGCGAATTTATGTCCACTCTCAAAGTGGACCTCTATCCGGAAGAGGCCTACACCTTCACGCCTCGCGGCAAGGTCATCGTCCTTCCGCGCGACGCCACGCCGATCGATTTCGCGTACGCCATTCACTCGGACGTGGGGGCCACGTGTGTCGGCGCGAAAGTAAACGGCCGAATCGTGCCTCTGCGGTCGTCGCTGCGCAATGGCGACATCGTCGAGATCATGACGCAGCCCGGGCACCAGCCGAGCAAGGACTGGCTGGCGTTCGTCAAGACCACGCGCGCGCGCAACAAAATCAAGCACGTCATCAACGCAAGCGAGCGTGCGAAGGCCATCGAGATCGGCGAGAAGTATCTGGAGAAAGAGGCGCGCCGCCTGGGGGTGCAGATCGGCAAAATCGGCCGCGCCGAACTCGAGAATGTGGCCGGCGAGTACGGGTTCAGCAAGATGGAAGACCTGTACGCGGCCCTGGGCTACGGCAAATACTCCGCTCGCCAGGTGCTCTGCAAAGTCGCGCCGGACCAGGTGAAGGATGAGCCCGAAGGCCGCGCCATCGCGCCTCCCGCGCCCGGTCCGCAGACGGTTCCCGGCAGGCCGGCGGATGCAGATGCGGTCATTCGCGTAGTCGGCGTCGATGACCTGCTGGTGTATCGTGCGAAGTGCTGCAATCCCATCAAAGGCGAGGCCATCGTCGGCTACGTGACGCGAGGCAAGGGAGTGGCGGTGCACTCCAAGATGTGCCCCAATGTGCAGAATCTGATGTACGACGTGGAGCGCAAGATCGAAGTGGAGTGGGCGCGCGCCGCAGCCGACGCCTTCCCGGTGCGCATCGTGGTGCATACCGACGACCGGCCGGGTATGCTCAATCAGCTCACCAGCATCTTCTCCGACGAGAATACGAATATCCGCAGCCTGGAAGCGAAGACGGAAGTCGACCAGGCAGGCGGCATCGTGGAAATGACTGTTGACGTCCGCGATAAAAAGCAACTGGAGAAACTCGTCGCGGCGATGCGCCGTATCTCCGGCGTGCGCGACGTCGAGCGCCTCTTCAACTGAACATGAGTCCAGCAACTCCAGCAACCGACCCGGAACACATCGCGATCTCCAAGAGCAAGGGGATCGGTATCGATTGGAAGGACGGCCATCGCAGCGAGTACGGGTTGACGTACCTGCGCGACAAATGCCCCTGCGCAAGCTGCACGGGGGCTCACGGAACGCCGCCGCGCGAACCGGAATCCGCCAATCCGTTCCAGATGTACAAGCCCGTGCTCAAGATGCTGAGCGTCGAGCCGGTAGGGAACTACGCGATCCGAATCAACTGGAGTGACGGGCACAACAGCGGAATCTACTCCTGGGAACACTTCCGGGAAATCTGCCCGTGCGCGGAATGCCGGGGCGCGCAATCCGGACGCTGATGAACGCAGATCAACGCGGATAGACAAAAGATGCGGCCCCCGAAGGAGCCGTGCTCGAGATGCTGAGCGTCGAGCCGGTAGGGAACTACGCGATCCGAATCAACTGGAGCGACGGCCACAACTCCGGAATCTACTCCTCGGAGCATTTCCGGGAAGACGCAATCGGGACGCTGATGAACGCAGATCAACGCGGATAAAAACAAAAGAGGCGGCCCCCGAAGGAGCCGCCTCGTTGAATTGCGTTATCGGCGTTAATCTGCGTCCGATAATTCTTCGCCTCTATAGCAACCTGAAATTGACTTCGATGCTAGCGGCCACAGGCACCGGCTTTCCGTCTTTCATGCCGGGCTTGAATTTCCACTGCTTTACTGCTTCGATGGCCTTTTCATCCAGACCCAGACCGAGGCTGTGCAGCACCTTGATGTTCGTCGCCTTGCCGTCCACGCCGACTTCCACGTACAGCGTTACAGTGCCCTGATATTTGGCCTTCCGAGCTTCTTCGGAGTATTCGGGCTCTTTCTTGAACAGGAGAGTCGGAGCGCTCACGCCGCCGCCCACCTTGTACACGCCGCCGCCGAATCCACCGCCTTCACCAGGTCCAACGCCGCCGCCCGAACCGGAGCCGACGCCGCCGCCCTTACCCGAACCGATGCCGCCGCCCGAACCCGTGCCGTTCGAAGGTGGCCCGATCTTGCCGAGCGGGTCGCCATAATTCGGCATGTTGATGTTCGGCAGAGGAACGTTCGGATCGGCCAGAATCGAAGGATCCATCGACAACTTCGGCGCCGTATTGTTGACCACCGCGGAAGGCGGCACGAACTGGCGAACCGCAGCTTTCGGCAGCTTGCCTTTGCTAGCGGCCAGCAGCGACCGATCGCCACCGCCACCGCCGCCCTGCATCGTTTGCTTTTTGGCCGGCGCTACAGGCGGAGGAGCAAGATCGGCGGGCATGATGATCGTGACCGTCTTCTTGATCTGATCCCGCACCGTATGGCTCGACAACACCGTGAACAGCAGCGCCACAACCCCGAGTTGGAAACCGGTGGACATCATGAACGACTTCTTCTGGCGCCCGTACAGGCCCCAGATGTCTTTCACGGCGACCGGCTTCGAAGTCAGTTCCAGGGGCGGAAGCTTCGGCGGATTGATGATCTCTTTGATGTTGGCGAACAGCGAACGATACCACGGCGCTTCGACGTCTTCGTTGAAAAGACGGGAAAGATGGTCATCCGCATTTGGAAACGGGTTGTTGGGTTGCGACTGATCAGCCATTTTTATCCACCAGCTCACATGAGGAGCCGCTGTCTTCGATTATTGGACGCTCGCGGTAGCTCCGTCGTTACAGCTTTTGGAAACTTCCGCACCCATGGATATCTGGTACGAGTCTATCATACAGGCGTCCATCGAGCTTGTAAATGCAACGAGATGGCCATAGGGCGGCCCGGTACCGGGGAATCCCCAGAATTCCATAAATGGAATTGTTGAGAATCCCGGCAAATTGGACCTTGGCAGTCTGGCCTCAAGGGCGTCAGAATCGATACTGATGGATATTACGATTGCACAGCAACCTCTCGAACAACTCGAGACAGATGCCCTCATACTGCCTGTTTTTGAGGGTCGCCCGGAGGAGCGGTTCGGCGCTGCCGCTCTGATTGCGCAGGGTGAGGTGTCGGGAAAGCCGATGGAGCTCACCCTCTTGCACCATGCGCCGGGCGTCGCGGCCAAGCGCATTTTGCTCGCCGGCGTTGGAAAGCCGGAAAAGTTTACAAATGCGGACCTACGGAAAGCGATTGCGGCCGCGGTTCGGCAGCTCCGCTCGAAGTCCGTGCGGCGGATCGCTGTTGCCCTGGAGGGCCAGTGTGGTTCGTCTGAATACGCTTCCGCCGCCGTCGAAGGAGCCATCCTGGGCAATTACGAGCCGGATCGTCACAAATCCGGGAATGACAAAAAGCCGGTTGAGGCACTTGCGGTGGTCGCGGGGCAAGGCGCGTCGGGGATCGAAGAGGGGGTTCAGCGGGGCCGAATTCTCGCCGAGGCGCAGAACTTCACGCGCGACCTGGTCAATGAGCCCGCCAACCTCCTGACTCCGCTCAAGATGGCGGATGCCGCGCGGCAAATGGCCGGCGAATTCGGCCTGGAATGCGAAATCCTCGACCGCGACGCTATGGCGAAGCTCGGCATGGGGTCGCTTCTCGGAGTCGCGCAAGGGAGTGCCGAGCCTCCCGTTCTGATCGTGATCCGCTACCGGTCTCAGGGCTCACAGGATGGCAGTGTACACCTGGCTCTGGTGGGCAAAGGCGTCACTTTCGACACCGGCGGCATCTCCATCAAGCCTGCCGACGGCATGGAGAAAATGAAGTACGACATGGGAGGCGGCGCCGCCATGCTGGGAGCGATGCGCGCGATCGCGCAACTGAAACCCGCGATTCCCGTGACGGCTTTTGTGCCGTGCGTGGAGAACATGCCGGGCAGCCGCGCGCAGCGGCCGGGCGACATCGTGACCGCCATGAGCGGCAAGACCATCGAAGTGATAAACACCGATGCGGAAGGCCGCCTGATCCTCGCCGATGCTATGGCGTATGCGCGAAAACAAGGCTGCACGCACATGGTGGACGCCGCCACGCTGACCGGAGCGGTCGTGGTAGCGCTCGGGCATCTGCGTGTCGGATTGTTCGCGAACAACGACGCGCTACGAGATCGGGTATTGGCTGCAGCGGATGCGGAGGGCGAGCGCATGTGGGCGATGCCCATGGACGATGATTATCGCGACTACCTCAAGACACCGTTCGCCGACGTCGCCAACGTGGGCGGTCGATGGGGAGGCGCGATCACTGCCGCGATGTTCCTCAAGGAATTCGCCGAAGACACCCCGTGGGTCCATCTCGACATTGCCGGGACGGCATGGCTCGACGACGCGAAACCCTTCGCAGCGAAAGGTCCGACGGGAGTGCCTGTCAGAACTTTGGTGCGTCTGGCGATGGATTGGTAAGTACACGGTGCGGGCGAGCTGCGCTCGCCCCAATAGGAAAGATTCCTGTTGGCACGTGCCGTGAAATCGCACCATTCGAACTTTAAGGCATAATTAAACTAATGAAAAAAAATAGTTTCGGCGCGGCGGCGAAGCTGCGCGTAGGCTCTACCGACTACGACTACTTCCGGCTTGCCACGCTGGAGCAAAGAGGCGCGGCGAACGTTTCGCGTCTCCCCTTTTCCACCAAAATCCTCCTGGAAAATCTTCTCCGCTGCGAAGACGGCAAGCGCGTCACGGAAGCCGATATCGATTACGTCGCTCGCGGCCTCGATACACCTGGCGGCAAGGAAATCAGCTTCATGCCCGCGCGCGTGCTGCTCCAGGACTTCACCGGCGTGCCCTGTGTGGTGGACCTCGCCGCCATGCGCGACGCTCTCGCCGCGATGGGCGCCGACCCGAGCCGCGCCAATCCGCTCATGCCCGCCGACCTCGTTATCGACCATTCCGTGCAAGTCGATCGCTTCGGCGCCAGCGATGCCTTCGATATCAATGCGCTGCTCGAATTCCAGCGCAACCGCGAGCGCTACATGCTGCTCCGCTGGGGCCAGACGGCATTCCGCAACTTCCGCGTGGTTCCACCTGACACCGGCATCGTTCACCAGGTCAATCTGGAGTATCTGGCCCAAGTTGTTTTCCGCGCTGACGGAATGGCCTATCCCGATTCACTCGTCGGCACCGATTCTCACACCACGATGATCAACGGACTTGGCGTGCTCGGTTGGGGCGTGGGCGGTATTGAGGCAGAGGCATGCATGCTCGGTCAGCCCATCTCCATGCTGTTGCCCCCCGTCGTCGGCTTTAAGCTTCACGGCAAACTGCGCGAAGGGTGCACCGCCACGGACCTGGTACTCACCATCACGCAGATTCTGCGCCGCAAAGGCGTGGTCGGAAAATTCGTCGAATTCTATGGCGCCGGCCTAAGCGCGCTGAGCCTCGCCGATCGAGCCACCGTCGCCAACATGGCGCCCGAGTACGGCGCGACGATGGGCTTCTTCCCGGTGGATGACGAGACGCTGGCGTACCTCCGCTTCAGCAATCGTCCGGACGACCTGGTTGCGCTCGTGGAGGCCTACACCAAGGAGCAGGGCCTCTTCCGGACCGATCAGACACCCGATCCGCAGTATGCCGATACCCTCGAACTCGATCTCGCCGAAGTGAAGCCTTCCATGGCGGGGCCGAAGCGCCCGCAGGATCGCGTGGAACTGCCCGACGTCCGCAACAATTTTCAGACGGCATTTCCCGGGCCGAAGAAGTCTGCCACCGTCGAGATCGATGGCCAGACCACTACGATTGAAAACGGCGCCGTCGTAATCGCCGCCATCACGAGCTGCACCAACACCTCCAATCCGTCGGTGATGCTTGCCGCCGGACTGCTGGCAAAAAAGGCCGTTGATCGCGGACTGAGGGTCAAGCCGTGGGTGAAAACCAGCCTTGCGCCGGGGTCGAAGGTGGTGATGGATTATTATCGCCAGGCCGGCTTGCTCGAATCGCTGGAGCGCCTTAATTTCCACCTGGTGGGCTTCGGCTGCACCACATGCATCGGGAACAGTGGACCGCTGCCCGAACCGGTCAGCGAGGGCGTCACCAAGGAGAATCTTGTCGTCGCCGCCGTGCTGAGCGGCAACCGCAATTTCGAAGGCCGCATCAACTCGCAGGTGAAGGCGAACTATCTCGCCTCGCCGCCGCTGGTGGTGGCGTATGCGCTTGCCGGAACCATGGATATCGACCTCGCCAACGAACCGCTCGGCAGCGATCCATCCGGCACGCCGGTATATCTCCGCGATATCTGGCCCAGCAATGAGGAAGTGCGCAGCACCGTCCGCATGGCTGTCGATAAAAGCATGTTCGAGAATGAATACGCACACGCCTTCGACGGCGATTCCAACTGGCAGACCATGCCCGTGCCGGCCGGCGGCACCTTCCAGTGGGACAACGACTCCACTTACATCAAGAAGCCGCCGTACTTCGACAAGCTGGTCGATCCGGAGACCAGCGTCACGGATCTCACCGGCATGCGTGTGCTCGCCATGCTCGGCGATTCCGTCACCACGGATCACATCTCTCCCGCGGGCAATATTCCGAAGGACAGCCCCGCGGGCAAGTACCTCATCGCGCAGGGCGTTGAGCCGAAGGATTTCAACTCTTACGGCGCGCGGCGCGGCAACCATGAAGTGATGGTGCGCGGCACTCTGGCAAACATCCGCCTCCGCAATCAACTTGCGCCCGGCACCGAAGGCGCCTACACCGTCCATATTCCCGATGGCGAGCAGATGTTCATCTACGATGCCTCCATGAAGTATCAGGCTGCCGGCGTTCCGTTGATGATCCTTGCAGGCAAAGAGTATGGCTCAGGGTCCTCGCGCGATTGGGCGGCGAAGGGTGTGATGCTTCTCGGCGTAAAAGCGGTGATCGCGGAGAGCTTCGAACGCATCCATCGAACGAACCTTGTGGGCATGGGAGTCTTGCCGCTACAGTTCGAGACCGGGCAGAACGCGGCATGCCTCGGCCTCACCGGCAAGGAGCGCTTTCACGTCGAGGGCGTCCGCGACTCGCTCAACGGCGGAGCCCGAAAGGCAACCGTGCGCGCGGTTGCGGAGGACGGCTCCGAGAAGACGTTCAAAGTGGATGTCCGCGTCGATACTCCGCAGGAGGTGGAGTATTACCGAAGCGGCGGCATTTTGCCGTACGTCCTGCGTCAACTGGCCAGCTGACCGGTACGCACGGGCCGCTACTTTTTCTTTTTTGCGGGCTCCGGGCCCACTCGCTGAATGGTCACGCTCAGGATTTTCGCGGGCGTGACCGGCTTGTCATCATGGCCGGGCAATCGATTGATTCGCTCGACCACGTCCATCCCGCGGACCACCTGCCCGAAGATGGAGTACTTCATATCCCAACGGCGCACGGCGTCCACGGTGATGAAGAACTGGCATCCGCCGGAATCGGGCTCTCCTGTATTGGCGACGGCGAGGCGTCCCGAACGGTCGAAGCGAAGCCCGGGAAGGAACTCGTCGCGCAGCGTGACTCCGCAATTGTGCGAACCTGTTCCGGTAGGGTCGCCCGCCTGAATCATCTCGCCGCGAATCACGCGATGGAACGTGACACCGTCGTAGAGAGGTCCGCGCACCATCTGGCCTTTTGCATTGCGCCACGGCTTGGTGCCCTGCGCCAGCGCGACGAAGTTCGCCACTGCCAGAGGAACGTCCTTCTCGTACAACTGAGCGGTGATCACGCCTTCGGACGTGTTGAAGACGGCGTAAAGGCCCTTGGGCAGTGCAGGCGGCTCCTGGGCAATCGCCGCCGAGGCTAACAGCACCGTCAGAACAGCGGACCGCATCGGCGTTATTTCTTGGTTGCGGGCGCGGTCTTCGGAGCCGATTTCTTAGCGCCCGCGGGCGCTGCCTTGGCTGGCTCCGGACCCACTCGCTTAATCGTGACGCTGATCAACTTTGGCTGCGGATCCTTCGGCCGCGTGCGGTCGCCCATGGTAACCGGAACGCGCGATATCGCCTTCACCACGTCCTGACCCTCCACCACCTGGCCGAAGATGGTGTAATTGCCATCCCAGGGCGCAGCGGTCGGCGCCTGCGTGATGAAGAACTGGCAGCCGGCGGAATTCTTCTCGCCGGTGTTGGCCATCGCCAGCCGCCCCGGTTTATCGAACTTCAGGTCGGGGCGGATCTCGTCTTTTACATGCACGCCGCAGTCGTGGTCGCCTTTGCCGGTGGGGTCGCCGGCCTGGATCATCGTGTCCATCATGATCCGGTGGAAGGTGATGTTGTTGTACAACGGCTTGTGTACCAGTGCCTTGGTCTTGGGGTCTCTCCACGCCTTCGTGCCCTTCGCCAGCCCGACGAAATTCGCCACCGTGGCGGGCGTTTCCTTTTCGAATAACTCCGCGGTGATGGTCCCCATCGATGTATTGAACACGGCGTAGAGGCCGTCTTTCAGGGGGGCTCCGGGAGCGGCGGCGCCGGCCGGTGCGGAAGGGGTTTGTGCCAAGGCACACGCGGCAATCGTCAGCAGCAAAGAGAATGCTTTCATTGGTTCTCCGTTAAGTACGTATGATAGCGAATATGCAATATGTTCGGCTCGGTTCCACCGGCGTGAAAGTGTCGCGCCTTTGCCTCGGCGCAATGACCTATGGCTCCAAGAAATGGCGCGAGTGGGTGCTGGAAGAAGACGAAAGCCGTCCCTTCATTCAGCGAGCCCTGGAACTCGGCATCAATTTCTTCGACACGGCAGATGTCTATTCACAGGGTGTGAGCGAGGAGATTCTCGGGCGTGCGCTCCGCGACTTCGGCAGCCGCGACAAGATCGTCCTCGCCACGAAAGTCCACAGTCCGATGGGGGACGATCCCAACCACCGCGGCCTCTCCCGCAAACACATACGGCACGCCATTGACGATAGCCTTCGCCGCCTCGGCACGGATTACGTCGACCTTTACCAGATCCACCGCCTCGATCGCGAGACCGAAATGGACGAGATTGTGGAAGCCCTCGACGACGTGGTGAAGCAGGGCAAAGCCCTCTACGTCGGGGCGTCATCGATGTACGCGTGGCAGTTCGCGAAAATGTTGTACCTGGCCGATGCGCTCGGCGCATCGCGCTTCGTTTCCATGCAGAACCACTACAACATCATCTACCGCGAAGAAGAACGCGAGATGATGCCGCTGTGCCGCGACGAGGGAATCGCTGTGATCCCGTGGAGTCCGATGGCGCGCGGCTTCGTGATGGGCAACCGCAAGGACACGACGCGCGGAAAAACCGACGAGTACGCGCAGAGTCTCTATTTCCAGCAATCCGACTACGACGTGGTGGAGCGCATCACGCAAGTGGCTAAAGCACGCGGAGTTTCCAACGCGCAGATCGCGCTGGCGTGGCTGCTGCACCAGCCGGGAGTCACGGCGCCCATTGTCGGAGCGAGCAAGATGCCGCACCTGGAAGATGCGGTCAAAGCGCTCGACCTGAAACTTGACGACGCGGAACTGCACTCGCTGGCCGAACCCTATCGCTGCCACCCGGTGCTGGGCCACTCGTAAAGTGCCGCGCCGGGGTACCCGATTGTGATGGAATATAATACCGGACAATGTTGGGAGGAGAACCTAATTCATGAGACGCCATTTCCTGATTGCCGCCGGTAGTGCCACGGTGTTGATGGGGAGCTTCGTGCTCGCGCAAACCCGCATGGCATTTCCGATCGTGGCGCAGGATAGCGGCCACGTTAAACTCGGGCTGCTGCTGAGAAAACTTACGGTATCGGGCACATTTATGCAGGCGCCCGCGCATCCGGATGACGAGACCAACGCCATGCTCGCGTACTTCGGCTACGGCATGGGCTTGCGCTCCGTGGATGTGCAGAACAATCGCGGCGATGGCGGCCAGAACGAAATCGGGCCTGAATTGTTCAGCGATATCGCGGTGCTGCGCACCAGCGAATTGCTGTCGGCCCACCGCATCGACGGCGCGGAGCAGTATTTCACGCGAGCCATCGATTACGGCTACTCGTTCGATCCCCAGGAAGTCATCGATAAGTGGGGGCGCGAATCCATTGTCGGCGATTATGTGCGGCTCATTCGCACGATCCGCCCTGACGTCATCGTCACCATGAACATTCAAGGCCGGGGCGGCGATCGGGCGCACGAGGCGACTACGCTGCTGGTCCGCGAGTCCTTCCGCGCGGCGGGCGACCCCGACAAGTATCGCGAGCAGTTCGAAGAGGGGCTGCGTCCCTGGCAGGCGAAAAAGCTGTACTTTGCCGCGGGATTCGGGGGCCCTGGCGGTGGCCGCGGCGGCCGTGGCGGAGCGGAAGCCGCGCCGCCTCCGCGCCCTGCCACTCCGCCGGTGAAGACGACGCCCGTCAACACAGCGGCTTACGATCCGCTGCTGGGGCGCACTTACTCCGAAATCGGCGCCGACGCTCGCAGCTACCACAAGTGCCAGGGCACTGGGGGGCTGCCGCCGCTGCCGGGAATTACGGGCGGACGCGGAGGCCGCGGCTTCGGTCCCGGCGGTTACCAGTTGATGGATACAACCATCGCGGGAGAGATGGGAAAGGATGAGCAATCGCTCTTCGACGGCATCGACACCAGTTTGCTCTCCATCGCCCAGTATGCCGGCCCGACCCCTCCGCAGCCGCTCACCAGCGGCCTGGCGGCGATTCTATCGGAGGGTAAGCGCGCGCAAGCCGCATTCGCCTCCGGAGACGATGGCGCAACCGCCGGTCCAGTGGAAGCCGGTCTTGCGGCGGTGCGTGCGTTGCGCGCGGAATTGCCCTCGATGGGTCTCAGTGCAAATGCCAGGTACGAAGTCGATTACCGCCTGGGCTTAAAAGAGCGCGATTACCAGGATGCCGTGCTCGCCGCGCATGGACTGACCTTCGATGCAGTGGCCGATGACGGTCTCGTGATCGCCGGGCAGCCCATAAAGGTGTCTCTGGTGGGCGTCAATCGAGGCGCTTCCGAGGTCACCGTGAGCAGCGTTGATGTTGCGGGTTTCGATGGCGCGAACACGTGCAAGGCCGAGACCGTTAAGAAGGACGGCAATTTCACCTGCGCGCTCGAGGCCAAAATTCCGGCCGACGCGAAGCTCACGACGCCGTATTTCCACGATAATTACTGGAAACATCCGCAGAATCAGGCGATCAATATTTTCGATCCGTCCGTGCCTTTCGGACTGCCCTTTGCGCCGACGCCTTTCCACGTGACCTTTCATATCAAAGCGGGGAGCGCCGAGGTGACGCACGATGTTCCCGTGCAATACCGCTACGTGAAGGATGTCTACTTCGGCGACAAGCGAATGGAGCTCAATGTGGTGCCCGCGTTTTCGGTGCGTGTCACGCCGGGGCTGGATGTGATTCCGGTATCGAGCGCGGCGGCGAAACCCGCGCAGCGTGAGATCCACGTTACGGTCACCAATGGAACCAAGGGCGCGGCTCAAGTCAGCGTGGCGCTGGAGCTTCCGTCCGGTTGGAAGGCCACACCCGCGAATGTGCCTATCAGTTTCGGACACGAGGACGAATCGCTCTCGGCGCGCTTTCAGGTTGCCGCTCCCGCCGGGGCGAAAATCGGCGAATACAAGCTCAAGGCCATCGTCACATCGGCCGCAACCGGGTCGCAGCAGTTCGCGAACGGGTATCAGGAGATCGAATATCCGCACATTCAACGCCGCCAGGTGATCAAGCCGGCGGAAGCCACGCTCAAGGTGGTGGACGTGAAGGTCACCCCGAATATCAACGTCGGCTATATCGTAGGCGTTGGCGATCAGGTGCCGGAGGCAATCCAGCAACTCGGCGCCAAGGTGTCGTTCATCGACACGGATGAGTTGGCGTGGGGAGATCTTTCCAAGCACGACATCATCGTCACCGGCGTCCGGGCGTACGAACGGCGCGCGGACCTGCGGGCGTACAACCGGCGTCTGCTGGATTATGTGCAGCGCGGCGGCACGGTCATCGTGCAGTACAACAAGATGGAGTTTAACCAGGCGGAGTACGGCCCGTTCCCGGCGAAGGTCAGCGGAAACCGCGTAAGCGACGAAACGGTCCCGGTGAAGGTGCTCGTGCCGTCGCATCCGGTGTTCAACTTTCCGAATAAGATCGGCGAAAAAACGTGGGCGGGTTGGGTGCAGGAGCGCGGGCTGTATTTCCTGGGCGAGAAGGACAAGAAGTACACGGACCTGGTCGCGATGACCGATTCGTTCAAGGACAATCCGGGCGAGAAACTTGGGTCAATGGTGGAAGGCCGCATCGGCAAAGGCCGCTGGATCTACCTCGGCCTGGGTCTCTGGCGGCAACTGCCGGCCGGCACAGACGGCGCGTATCAACTGCTCGCCAACCTGCTGAGCTTGCCGAAAGCCCCGCAATAAAGTGGGGAGAGGACTCCGTCCTGTTGCAGTCGCGCCCCGCGCGACCTGACGGGAGTGAAAAAATCCCCGGCACCTTTTACCGCTCCCTAACGGTCACGGCTCCGTATGTAGTTGATTCCGCTAACGGAGCCGCGACCGTAAGGAAGCGGTAAAAGGTGTATCGAAAGGCGAATGAAGCGCGACGAGAACAACAGCCGGATTTTCACAAGCCGTAAGGAAGCGGTAAAAGGTGTATCGGAAGGCGTATGGAGCGCGACGAGAACAGCAGCCCGGATTTCTTCAGAACCCCGGCACGGCCTAAAAGCGTGCCCTATGTCTTCTCTCCGGGGTAATCGTTGGTCTGGCGCACTGACGGCCATTGCGGCTGACGTTTCTCGCGGAAGGCGCGGATGCCCTCCTGGAAGTCCGGACTTTGGAAGAGCTCTTCGCGGACGCGGCGGGCGATCAGGCCGGCTACGTCCCAATTCTTGCCGCGCACTTCCTGAACGAAGCCGAGCCCGCTGCGGATCGCCGAAGGACTGTAGTTCGCGAGCTCCGTGGCAATCTCCATGGCGCGCTTTTCCGGCTCGGGATGGATTTCCTGGACCAGTGTGAGGTCGCGCGCTTCCTGCGCTGCCACGATGCGGCCCGTCAGTGCGAGCGCTACCGCACGGCGTTCGCCGAGAGCGCCTTCCACGGCCCGGAACACGAGAAACGGCCAGAGTCCCAGCTTGATCTCCGTCAGGCCGAAGCGCGCCCCTTCGGAAGCCACCACGATGTGGCAGTTGGCGGCCAACCCCAAGCCTCCGCCGAGCGCGGGTCCGGCGACGGCGGCGATGAGCGGCGTTCCCAAACGGTCGATCAACGTAAATAGCTGCTCGTGCACGGTGCTCAGGGCGCCAGGGGCGAGATGCGCGATTTCATCGAGATCCATGCCCGCGCAGTAGGCGGGTCCGTTCGCGGCGAGCACGATGGCGCCCACCTGAGGATCGCGATCGGCGCGGCCGATGGTGTCGACAAGAACGCGGCAGAGGTCGCTGTTCAGCGCGTTGCGCTTCTCCGGACGGTTTAGCGTCAGCCACAGGATACGTCCGCGGGTTTCGATTTGTAGAGCGTCGCTCACAGTTCGATCTCCAGCGAGAGGAGGGCCGCTCCGAAGGTCTTGCCTTGAGCATCGGTACGCAGCGAGACGGTGCCACCGCCGCCCAGAGCTCCATGCAGCAGGAAGTTCAACGCATCGAGGTTGGGAAGCTCATAGCGGACCACGTCACCTTCCACGAGGTGACCGAAATGCTGTTTCACCCGTTCGGCAGTGACTTCGTGAACCAGCACCGGATAGTCCTCCGCGCGGTAAGCGATGACTCCGATGTTGCAGGTGTCGCCTTTGTCGCCGGAGCGAGTGTGAGCGAGGCGGGAGAGCGGTACTTTCATGTAGGCGGCCTCCCACCCAGGATACGCTACTCGGATTTCGAATAGTAGTAGGTGTACTTGCTGTAAAGCTCGGAAGCGCGTGCTCCGTTGGCGACGATTCCCAATACGTTGTTTTCGCACAGCGATTGCATTGCGCGAGTCACGTTGTCGAACGTCGTCGAGCCGATCTTCACTACCAGCACGGTGCCGTCGGCCATGGTGGCGAGCAGGTTTGCGTCCGCCGAGAAGAGCAGCGGCGGCGTATCGAAGATCGCCCAATTGAAAGTGCGCGGCAGCTCTTCGAACAGCATCTTGGCCGTGCGCATGTTCAGGAGTTCGAGCGGGTTCTTCACCGGCGAGCCGGCGGGCAGAAGATACAGGTTCATGCCTTCGATGTGGCGGAGAGCTTCGGCAAAGGAGCACTGACCGGTGAGATAGTCGCTGAGGCCGGGCGCGCGATTCACCTGGAACAGGTTATGAACGATGGGGCGGCGAAGATCGAAATCGCCGAGCAGCACCGAACTTTCGGTGAGGTGCGCCTGCGCGAGAGCAAGATTGACGGCCGTGAACGTCTTGCCTTCGGCCGGCGACGGGCTGGTGACCACCACCGTGTGCAGTGGCTGCAGGGTCTGCAGGTGGTTCAAGCGAGTACGAAGCGTCCGGAACTCTTCGGCAGGCGTTTCGTGCGAGTTGTTGAGATCCAGCAGGTGCGATTCGGGCGCGGGTTGGAACGGCACTACGGCAACTTCGCTCAGAAGCGCTGGATGGATATTCAGCCGGGTGGGCGGTGCGGCGATGGCCGCGGCTGCCGCGGCGGCAGTGATGTATTCAGACGGACGCTGCGGAAGAGTTTCCGCGGCTGCGAACTGTTCTTCAGGCTCCGGGACCGGCGTGATGACTGGTGCATCGTTCGGCAGCGCGCCTTCCGCCCGGCGCAGGGCATCGTGTACTCGGCTCATGATCTCTCCGTTAGCTCTTGCCGAAAAAGTGATAATACATTGCCCCACTCATCGCGATGGAACCGATGATGAAGGCGCTGGACCACGCCAGCCAGAACAGCCGCCGCTTGCGGCGCACCAACAGGGCGTTTTCCAGCAGCGGAATGCTGCTGAGAACGGGCAGGTTGGTATAAGCTCGAACGTCCTTGAGGTTCTTCAAGGAGGTGTTCTTCATTTCCTTGGCGCCGGCGAGCATGATACCCACCATCAGGCCGACGGCGGTGCCCACGGCAACCCACATCGGCCGCTTGGGTTCGATGGAGTCTTCGGGAAGCGAAGCGGGGTCTAGCACTTCCAGGTTTTCACCGGCTTTGTGCTCGTCGAGATTGGCGGCGGTATCTGCCATTTCGTGCCGCTTCATGGTGTCGTCATACTGCTGCTTGGCCAGATTGAAATCGCCGACAAGCTGGGCATACGCCTGTTCGTTCAAAGGGCTGGCTTCGATGCGAACCTGATAATCGGAAATCCTGCGATTGAGATCGGTCTGCTGGTTGGTGCGCGCGGTAATCTCGGCGGCCGTGGTAGCGATGTTGGTCTTGACGAGCTCGATCGAATCCTTGATCTGCTGCAGGTGCGCCTGCACCGCGGGGTTGACGACGCGGACGGGCTGGGTCGTGCTAACCGCCTGGGCCTGTACCTGAGCTAATTGCGCGGCATCGTCCTTCTCGGCGGCTTCTTTTTGGGCCCGCAAGTTCTCAATGCGCGCTTTGAGCTGGATCATCTGCGGAAGAGTCGGCTTCCAGGTCTTCGCCAACTGGGATTGCTCACTCTCGGCGGCGGAAAGGTCCTTTTCGATTTCGAGAAGGTGAGCGTTCTTCACGGAAGCGGGGCTGGACATGCCTCCGCCCGGCAGGAGCGCCTCATCGGTGTGCGTGGAATAGAATGCGAGGTCTTCCTGCAGGCCGCGCAACTGCGTCTCCAGGATCATCTTGGAGTTGACGGCGCGGCTGAGCGCTTCGGAAACGGTTGCGGCCTGCTGCTGCAGGCTGGCGGCCATCTGGCCATTGGCAGTCGCCTGTTCGGGAAGGCGGCCCTGGTTCTCCTGGCGGAACTTCGTGAGCTTGGCGCTGGTTTCGTTGACGCGCTGCTGGGCGTTCTTCAACTCGTCATCCAGGAACTGCGTCGTTTGCAACACGTGGTTCCGCTGCACAACCACGTTGGATTCGGTGAACTTCGTAACGAGCTCGCGGACGACGGCTTGAGCCTTGTAGCGATCGATGTAGTCGAAGCTGATCTGAAAGGCGGACGCGAATTTCTTATTATCACTCTGCGTGGTGCCCGGCGTTTCCATAATGCTGATGCGGATGTACTTATTCCGCATGTCCTGAATGATGTCTTCGACCGGACGGTCCTGCCGCTCTTTCTTATAAAGATCGAGCGACGGACGCATGATGAGTTCGCTGAGGCTGCCGCGGCTGAGGATGTCCTGCTCCATCTGCTGCAAACGCTCGCCCATCTGCTGGCTGACTTCGCTGGGCACGAGGCGCTCGGAAACCTGCTGCGGCGTAATCCGCATCACCGCCATGGAGCGGTAGGTGTCAGGCCACAGAAAAGCCACAACCACAGACACGACGATTCCGGCGAACATCGGCCCGATAATCCAGGACCGGTATCGCCGGAGCATCTCAATATAGTCTTCGACGTCTGGTGGACGCCGCGACACACTCACGTAATTCATTGGTGAACCCATAATGCTATTTCCTGCCGTCCATCCCCTCTAAATGTTGCATTCCCTTGCAAAAACTGTGCCGCGCATGTGCGCCGCACGCATTCCTAATCCACGTAAATCGCGTCACCTGGTTTGAGATAAATGTCCTGCTTGAGATTCTTGCCTTTTTCGACTTCTTTGTAATTGAACATGCTGGTGGTGCCGTCAGCGTGTTGAATCCGAATTTTAGTCTTCTTGGCAAAATCGCGGAAGCCGCCCGCCTCGGTGAGAGCATGCGACACCGTAGTCGGAACCACCAGGTTGAAGCGTCCGGGACGATTCACTTCCCCATTGATAAAATAATGCTTGCTGTTGACCTGATTGACGATGACATTCACATGAGGCGGAACGTTCATGTAGTCTTTCTGCAAACGGTCGCTGATTTCTGTTTCGAGCTTTTCCGGGGTGATGCCGGCGGCCTGGAACTCGCCGAGGAGAGGCAGCGTGATCTTGCCGTCGGGGCGCACCATTTGATTAGCGGTGCTGAACTGCTGGCCCTCGAAGACAATAATGGTCAGTACGTCTTCAGCCCCGATGTCGTAGGTGTGAGTGTCCACGCCGGTGGCGGGCGCGGGTTTGGCGCCGGTGACGGCATGTGCCGGCGTTCCCCCGGTTTTCGAAGGGTCCGCGGCATCGTTCTGTCCAGCGGCTCCGGCTGGAGCGACCGGGATCAGCGGTGAAACGGAAACGGGCGACGCCGGAGAATCCGGCTTCTTGTCCGTGGCGGGCGGTTGCTGCTGTTGCTGCTTTTGTTCTTGCGCCTCTTGGCTAGGGATATTCCCTAGGCCAATCACTGGTAGTGCCGAAAAGAGAGCGGCCGCGATCACCGTTCTAAACATATTCCTCGTGAGGCCTCGATGGCCATGGTCGGGTAGAGCGCAAAAGCGCATCTTGCCTATTGTACTTCATCTTCACAAACAATCACCCAGTCTGGTTCTATGATTACTACGAAAGCCGAAAGTCATCTGCCCGAGGTGGACGTTTGGGGATCGCCCGGGACGGAAACCGTTCGGCTCTGGTTGAATAGACGGGCGAATTCACTTCCGCATAGTGGCAATCTCCCAAAATGCGGAGCGTTTGCTCGCAATCCGTTTGTAAGTGATAGAAAAATAGAGTAGTCTAGAAATATAAAGGGCGTTCAGGCACGGCATTAAACGTGCCTTTTACGGCGGAAGGAATTTTCTCTCGCCAGGCTTCAGGGCGGCTTTAGCATGTTTCAGGAACTAAAGTTCCAGTTGTCCACAGCGATCTTGACGATCCTGACACTAGCCGCAGGTGTGGCCGCCGTTATCAATTACCAGCAAACCCAACGATTTCGCCTGCATGAGGACGGAATTATCTGGGTAGACCGGGCTGCCGGCGTCACGGCACTGGAGGCCCCGCGGGACAGCCAAGGCTACCGGGCGTTCGTTCGCCGCGGCGATGTTCTGAAGGCCATCAACAACGTCGCCGTCAAGAAAGCGATCGACGTCGCCAAAATCCTGGCGCCGATGCAGCCATACATCAGCAAACTTACGTACACGGTGGTGCGGCGGGGCATCCAGGTGGAACTGCCGAATGTGCTGGTCGGGGAAGCGCAGCCGGACCGGTCCCTCATTTACGAGTACATGGTCGGGTTTGCCTATCTCGTGATCGGCCTGTTCGTCTACTTCCGGCGCGGCAGTGCACAAAAGGCGCTCCACTTTTACGTGCTGTGCCTGGCCTCTTTCATCTACTTCACATTCCACTTCACGGGGCACCTGGACCTCTTCGACCAGATCATCTATTACGGGAATGTCGCCGCGGGGCTGCTGGCTCCCGCACTGTTCCTGCATTTCTGTGTGACCTTTCCCGAGCCGTTGCGAAGCTTTCGCACTCCGGTGCGGATCGGGCTGCTATACATCCCGTCGGTGCTGGTGTTTCTGGTCTACGTGGGCTTTGCGTCGGGCAGTCTGAAGTCCGGCGTCTCGCTGCGCGAGTTGAGCTGGTTCCTGGATCGCGTGTGGATGGCGCTGGCGACCCTGCCGTACCTGGTGGGAGCGGTGGCGCTGAGCGTGGAGTACAAGCGGGCAGACGATACGGTGGTCCGGCAGCAGCTCAAATGGCTGCGCAACGGAACAATCTGCGGTATGGCCCCGTTCGCTTTCCTGTACGTTATTCCGTATGCGATGGGCGCACTGCCGGGAGAGTACTTAAAGCTGAGCGTGGTCAGCGTGGTGCTGATTCCGTTGACGCTGGCCTATGCGATTGTCCGCTACCGCCTGATGGACGTCGACATTTTGTTCCGCCGCGGTTATGCGTATACGCTCGCGACACTGTGCGTCCTGGCAGCATTCTACGGCGTCGTCTTTTCGCTCGGAAGTTTGGTTCACAAACACTTCAGCGAGTTGGGCGATACGTCGCTGATCAGCGTGATGCTGATTGCGTCGTTCCTGTTCCAGCCGATTCGCAACTGGATTCAAGAGCGCCTTGACAAGTATTTCTATCGCGAGAGCTATGACTATCGCCGCACGCTGATCGAATTCGCGCGCGAGCTGAGTGCGGAGACGGATCTGGACACCATGCTCGCTTCGGCCGGCGACCGGCTGCTGAAGACTCTCTCCATCCGGCACCTGGCATTCTTTCTGGAAGACGAGCCGGCGGGCAGCGGCAGTTTCCGGCTGAAGAAGGCGATGGGGCCGAATCCGCGTCTGTCGGCCGCGCATTTTGACGAACTCGACCTCACGTTCCTCAATTGGCAGCTTCCGGAAGGTTACCTGTTCTTCGAGCGCACGCGGCACCAGTTGGACGCTGTTTCGCGCTCATGGCCGCAGAGCGTTCGCCGCACCATCGCGGATCTCGACTTGACCTACTACCTGCCGTGCACGGTGCGCGGCCGCACCATCGCGTACATGGGAGTCAGCCGCACGCAGGATGGCGACTACCTTTCGAGCGTCGATGTGGAACTGTTGATGACGCTGGCGGGATACGTGGGAATCGCCATCGAAAACGCGGGGCTGTATCGTTCCCTGCAGCGCAAGGTGGAGCAGTACGAACGCCTGAAGGAGTTCAGCGAGAACATCGTCGAATCCATCAACGTCGGCATTCTGGCGGCAGACCTGGACGATCGCGTGGAGAGCTGGAATTCGCAGATTGAACAATTGAGTGGAGTGCCGCGGGATCGCGCGCTGGGGCGGCCTCTGAGCGAGCTGTTTCCGGCCGATTTGTGCGAGCAGTTGAACCGGGTCCGCGGCGAGACCGGCATTCATCACATTTACAAGTTCCTGCTGAAACCGGCGGTGAACGGCAATGGCAATGGGAACGGAAACGGCAACGGGCATTCGGCGAAGTTCCGCGAGGCTACGTTGAATATCGCGATTGCGCCGCTGATTTCGAAAGACCAGGAGCAGATCGGGCGCCTGGTGATCTTCGACGATGTCACGGACCGCGCAGAGCTGGAACAGCGGCTGGTGCAGGCGGACAAGCTGAGCAGCATCGGATTGCTGGCCGCGGGCGTGGCGCATGAAGTGAATACCCCGCTGGCAGTGATCTCGACATATGCGCAGATGCTGGCGAAGCAGGTGGCCGAGGATTCGCAGAAGAGCCTGATTCTCGACAAGATCGCCAAGCAGACGTTCCGGGCTAGTGAGATTGTCAATTCGCTCTTGAACTTCTCGCGCACTTCCACCACCACTTTCGGGGACGTGCAGATCAATCGGGTGGTGCAGGAGACGCTCTCGCTGCTGGAGCACCAGTTGCAGAAGGCCGGCGTGCAGGTGACGGCGCACCTCGAAGAAGATCTGCCGAAGGTGCACGGAAATGCGGGCAAACTGCAGCAGGTTTTCCTGAACCTGTTCCTCAATGCGCGCGATGCGATGGGCGCGGGCGGGTCGCTGGATGTGCGCACCTGGAGCGAAGTGGGCGGCGTGCGCATCGAGGTGGCGGATTCGGGTCCGGGAATTGCGCCGGAAAACCTGCATCGCATTTACGATCCATTCTTTACTACCAAGGCGGCGCGCAAGGGCACCGGGCTGGGACTCTCGGTGACGTACGGGATCATTCAGGAGCATAATGGATCTATCGAGGTGTCCAACCGGCCCAGCGGCGGCGCGCGATTCCGGATCGAACTTCCGGTTTCTGTCGCGGCGGTCAAGAAACAGCCGGTGAACGCCGCCTGACAATGACCGCTCCACAATTCGAGAACCAACAAAACAGAGGCAAAGTGCTGGTGGTCGACGACGAGTCGGACATCCGCGAAAGCCTGGAACTGCTGCTGACCAGCGAGGGCTTCAGCGTCGAGCTGGCGCAGAATGCCACGGAAGGGCTCCAGAAAATGGAGTCGCATCCGTACGATCTGGTGCTGCTGGACCTGATGATGCCGGACAAATCCGGCATGGAAGTGCTGCAGGAAGTGCGCGTGCGCGATCGCGAGACGCCCATCTTCATGATCACGGCCTACGGCAGCGTGGAAGCGGCGGTGCAGGCGCTCAAATACGGCGCCAGCGATTATTTCTCCAAGCCCTGGGACAACGAGAAACTGCTGATCGAGATCGAGCGCATGATCTCCAAGCGGCGCCTGGAGAGCGAGAACACGCATCTCAAGCGCGCGCTGAAGCAGCGGTATAGTTTTCCGAACATCATCGGGAAGAGCGAGCGCATGGTGCGGCTATTGGACCTTGTGGGCCAGGTGTCCAGCAGCCGGTCGACCATACTGATCACCGGGGAGACCGGGACGGGCAAGGAGCTCGTCGCCAAGGCGATTCACGCGAATTCGCCGCGTGCGGACCAGATGTTCGTCGCGGTGAACAGCGGCAGCTTGCCGCCGGAACTGCTGGAGTCCACGCTGTTCGGGCATGTGAAAGGCGCGTTCACGAGCGCGGTGCAGACCAAGAAGGGCTACTTCGAGGTGGCGGACCGCGGGACCATCTTCTTCGACGAGATCGGGACCATCGGCGCCGAGACGCAGATCAAGCTGCTGCGCGTCATTCAGGAGAAGGAGTTCACGCCGGTCGGCGCAACGGACCCGATTCGCGTGGACGTTCGCATTTTAGCGGCCACGAATGCGGATTTGTACCAACTCGTCAAGGATGGCAAGTTCCGCGAAGATCTGTATTACCGCCTGAACGTCATCAACATCGCGCTGCCCGCGCTGCGCGACCGCAAGGAGGACATTCCTCCGCTGGTAGAACACTTCTTCACTTATTACTGCCGCGAGAACAACAAGTATCTGGATTCCATCGGCCGTTCGACGCTGCGGTTTCAGCCCGAGGCGATGCAAGTGCTTATGGAGCACTCCTGGCCGGGCAACGTGCGCGAGCTGGAGAACGTGGTGGAGCGCGCCGTGGTGTTGGCGAGCGATCAGAACGTGCCGCTGGAAGTGCTGCCGGATGCGCTGCTCCAGGCGAATGGCGTGCGTCTGAATCGCAGCGAGGGCGCGCCGCTGCCGCCGGACGCGTCGCTATTCGAGATCGTGAACGATTTCGAAAGGCGGATCATCATCGAAAGGCTGGAAATGTGCGGCTGGAGTCAGACGGAAGCGGCCGAAAGCCTGCACGTGCCTCTATCCACGTTGAATCAGAAAATCAAACGGCTGGATATCAAGATCAAGAAGAAGGGCGATACGTAAAGCTTGGCAGTGCGATCTCACCACAGAGACGCAGAGAAAACCAAGGAGGCCACGGAGGTAATTCTCTGTGGTCTCAGTTCTTCTCTGTGTCTCTGTGGTTCAAAGACAATGCAGCAATATGCGCGTACTCATTAGTGTCACCGATAAAACTGGGATCATCGATTTTGCCTCTGGCTTGAGTTCATTGGGGGCTGAGATTGTTTCTACCGGGGGCACGGCCCGCATGATTCGCGAGGCCGGGATTCCCGTTTTGGATGTTTCCGAGGTCACCGGTTTTCCGGAGATGCTGGACGGCCGTGTGAAGACCATGCATCCCAAGATTGCCGGCGGAATTCTGGCGATGCGGGCGCGGCCGGAGCATATGCAGGCCATTGCGGAACATGGTATCTCTCCGATCGATCTGGTGGTGGTAAATCTGTACCGGTTCGAAGAGGTTGCGGCGAAGAGCGGCGCTCGCCTGGAGGAGTTGATCGAGAACATCGACATCGGCGGACCTACGATGATTCGTGCCGCGGCGAAAAACTATCAGGACGTCGCGGTGGTGACGTCTCCGGCCGATTACGATGGAATCCTTGCCGAGCTGCGCGCACACGGTTCCGTTTCGCTGGAGACGAGGTGGCGGCTGGCCATGCAGGCGTTTCGCACGACCGCGAACTACGATGCGGCGATCAGCGCCCGCCTGGAGCTGGAGGGCGCATCCGCGGGTCCTCTGCCGAAGACTTTGCATGTCTACGCGCCGAAGGTGATGGATCTGCGGTACGGCGAGAATCCGCATCAGTCGGCGGCGCTCTACGGGAAACGCGGTCCGGGCATCGCGGGCGGAGAGCAATTGCATGGCAAGGAGCTTTCGTACAACAACCTTGTGGATCTGGATGCGGCGTGGCAGCTTGCCTGTGAGTTTTCCTCGCCGGCGGTGGCGATTATCAAGCACACCAATCCGTGCGGATGCGCCGAGGCCGAATCTCTGGCGGATGCATTCAGTAAGGCGCTGGAATGCGACCCTGTATCGGCGTACGGCGGCGTGATCGGCATCAATCGCGTGGTGGACGGCGAAGCGGCGCAACGCATGGCGCAGTTGTTCGTGGAGGCGATTGCGGCTCCCGGTTTTTCGGACGATGCGCTGAAGATTCTGACCGCGAAGAAGAATCTTCGGTTGATGCGAGTGGAGAGCGGTCGCGAAAACCTGGTGGTCAAGTCGATCACCGGCGGATTCCTTGTCCAGACGGCGGATACGGCGGGCTTCGACCGCGCAACGGCGGTGGTGAAGAGTAGCCGTCAGCCCACGGAAGAAGAGTGGCGCGCGATGGAGTTCGGCTGGAAGGTTGCCAAGCATGTGAAGAGCAATGCAATCGTGTTCACGCGGGCCGGCCAGACGGTGGGGGTCGGGGCAGGGCAGATGAGCCGCGTGGATTCGGTGAAGCTCGCGGTGATGAAGGCGCAGCTGCCGGTCGCGGGGACTGTGGTAGCGAGCGATGCGTTCTTTCCGTTTGCCGATGGAGTGGAAGAAGCGGTGAAAGCCGGCGCGACGGCGTTCATTCAGCCGGGCGGGTCAGTGAGAGATGCGGACGTGATCGCGGCGGCAGACAGGTTGGGCGTGGCGATGGTATTCACAGGCGTCCGCCATTTCCGGCATTAGCAACGGCATCGAGAGTCATCACGATTTGCCTGGCCATCTTCGCAATGAAATCGCCTTTCGATACACCTTTTACCGCTCCCTCACGGGGCGGTGAAAAAATCCGGCTGCTGTTCTCGTCGCGCTCCATTCGCTTTTCGATGCACCTTTTACCGCTTCATGACGGTCGCGGCTCCGTTAGCAGCACCAAGTACTTACGGAGCCGTGACCGTAAGGGAGCGGTAAAAGGTGCCGGGGATGCGAGTGCGTTTGAGTGCGGCAAAAAAGCAATTCGATATTTTTCACAAGCCCTCACGGTCGCAGCTCCGTTAGTAGCATGAGCCACATACGGAGCCGCGACCGTAAGGGAGCGGTAAAAGGCGCCGGGGATACGGAAGCAATTCGATATGCCTGACCTAGTGACCGCCGATGAAGAGTTTATGACCGAAGCCCTGCGGCTGGCACGTTATGCGGCGGCGCTCGGCGAGGTGCCCGTGGGCGCGGTGGTCACCATCGATGGCAATATCGCCGGGCGGGGTTGGAATGCTCCGATATCGAGTGCCGACCCGACGGCGCACGCCGAGATTGCGGCGTTGCGTGATGCCGCCCGCGCGACCGGCAATTATCGTCTGGAAGGCGCCACCTTATATTGCACCCTGGAACCGTGCGTCATGTGCGCTGGGGCGCTGGTTGCGGCGCGCGTGCAGCGGCTTGTGTTCGGCGCGCGCGATTTGCGCTTCGGCGGCGTGCGCAGTAAATTTCGCGTGGCGGATTCGGAACTGCTCAACCACAGCGTACTGGTTGACGAGGGCGTGCTTGCGGTGGAATGCGTGGAACTGCTACGCGAGTTTTTTGAGGCCCGCCGTTAGCGCGAGTCCCGCGGCTGCGATCAGCCACGATGCCGGTTCCGGTGTCGTGACACCGCCCGGAGTCCCCGTTTGTTCCAGGGCGATGGCATTCAGAATCGCCGTTGCGTCGTTGGGCGTGAGAAATCCATTCAGCATCATGCTGGAATCGGCGAAGAACACGACCGCGCCGCTGTTGGCCATCAATGCGCCGCGCGGGAAGTACGCGGCCGCGGGCTGCCCGTTCGATGTGAATGCGGCCAGTTCCGTACTGCCGCCGAGCGTAGAGAAGTCCGTCGGGTAATAGGTGTCGAGCGACCCGCCGCCGCTGAGAAACGTTGCGGATTGGTTACCCGTCAGCGTGCCGTCCGCCGCGAGTCCGAAGGGAGAGAGGAAGCTGGCGTTGGCGGCGGGCGCTTGATTGTTCAAATCGAAATCGCTGTTGTCCGCAAACAGGACGGCCGTGCCGCCGGCATCGACGAAACTCAGAAGCGCTGTCTGCTCAGCCGCAGTGAGCGGCGAGATGGCGGCGAAATCTCCCTGAGCTACTCCCAGCAACAGAACATTGACGCCGGAGAGGTACGGTGCGGTGAGGGTTCCCGTGGAGCTAAAGGTCACGCCGGGAAAGCGCCCGGTGATGGCGTCGCGCAGGTCCGATTCGACACTGGAATTGGCGACACTTTCAAAGCCGCCGCGAGTGGAGTCGAAACCACCGATGATCAAGGATGCGCGAACGGGAACGCACACGGAAGAGAACGCCAGAACCAGCGTAACCAAGGGCCTAGGGGTCATGATCTTCCAATGTAACATCGGGTGGTTCCCTGCCGCCAGGCAGAATCACACGCTAGATGCTGTGGGGCCGGGCTACTGTATGAATAGTAATTTCCACCTTGTCGTTCACGCGCAGAAATAGCGTGCTGGGATTCTTCATGCCCCATTTTACGTACGGAACTTCGAAGTGGGCCGTCACCTGGTATTGACCGCCGGAACCTTCGACGGCGGCCGGAAACGCGATTTCGTGGTCCTGGCCGTGAATGGAGAAGATGCCGTGCAATTGAACCTGCGAAGCGCCTTGCGGCTCCACTTTGCCCTCCACGCGATCGGGACGGAAGACGATCTCCGGGAAGCGGTCCGTCTCCAGAATGTTCTTCTTCATACGGCTATCGCGAGCGTTGCTGCCGCTGTAGCCGCTTGCTGCGTCCACCACAAGCTTGCCCTCGGCCTTGCCGGTGGCCGGATCGAAACGCAGGTCTCCGCGCTTGAGGGCGAAGGCGCCGTGAACGGTATGCAGCACATCGCTGAGCGTGAATTCGACTTTGGTTTGAGCGGCGTCCATTTGCAGCTCAACGGGCTGCGCCGGCAGTAGCGCTGCCGCAAACAGCGAAGTAAGAATCAGGCGGTGAGCATGTGCCATCCGAGAGCGACTCCGTTCGTAAGAAATTGAGCGGCGTTCATTTCGCCAACATGCATGGCGAGCATACGCTCGAAGAGTTGGGGCTTCGCGCCGAAGGCACGGAACGCGCGTTCGCGCAGCAGATTCCGGCGATCCAGGAGCAGCATGAGGTTCGCCATGAGCTCCGGGCGCTTGCCGATGCGGCGGTGGGCCGCTTCGTACAGCCGCAGATCGCCGGCCGTCAGCGCATCGGCCAGTGCGACGGACTGTTCGAAGAGCAGGCAGAGGCCTTCGCCGGTAATGGCGTCAACCGAGCCCGATGCGTCGCCCACCAGCGCGATGTTGTCCGTCGCAACACGGCGAAGACGCCGCGATGCGGATACGCCGCCGCGCTCCAGCGTGCCCGGGCATGCGTTCGCAAGCCGGCGGGCTACTTCCGGAAACGGGGGAAGCGCCTCGTCTAGCCGCAGCCGCTGATTGCGCGAGATCAGCACGGCACAGATCTCCTGGCTTGCAACCGGCGTGATGTAAAGCTGCATGCCGCGGCCCCAGTGGAGCTCCATGTAGTCGCTCCACGGCGCGACGGCATAATGCCGGCGGAATCCGAAGCGGCGGCTTTCGCGCACGCAGGAGTCAAGCCCGGCCCAGCGGCGCACCGGCGAGTTGCCGCCATCGGCGCCCACGATCCAGCGGGTGCGGACGGGCGCATCGTTGACGTGCACCGCGCGTTCGGAGATTCCGCTGACGCGCGCGTTCCAGAGCAGATTGACGCCGAGATCGGTAGCGCGCCGGATCATGATCTCATGCAGCACAGTGCGGCGCATTCCGGCGCCATAACCGTTCGGAAAATCGGACTCCACGCCGATTGCGCCATCGCAGAACCGAATGCCACGGAAGGGAAAGGCCGACGTTCCGCTCAACTCGAGCCCGAGGCGCCGTGCGGCGGCGAGCCCGTCCGGCATGATGCCTTCGCCGCAAGCTTTATCGATGGGCGGAATTCGGGAATCGGCGACGGTGACGTCAAGGCCGCGCTGGCGGGCCGCGATTGCCGCGGCGAGTCCTCCCGGGCCGCCTCCGATGACAAAGACTTCCGTTGCAGCCGGCACTTGGTTCACCGAAGCGCAGCTCCCGTAACCGGCTGGATTTTCGCGAGCTCCTGCGCATACAGCGGATTCTGCGGATATTCGTGAGAAAGGAAATCCAGCAGCCGGCGGGCTTCCAGCCGATTGTTGTCACGCAGCGCCGCGACGGCCAGCAGCAGCTTAGCGAAAGGCGCCAGATAACGGCCCTTCTCCGCCGTCAAGCGCAGTTTCTGAATTCCCGTTGCGCGGTCCGTTTCTCCGCCCGCCAGGCGCAGCAGCCAGCGCATGGGCGCCGCTTTGATGCTGAGCATGTAATTTTCGACGCCCACGGCAATCCACGCGTCGTAGCACTGCGGGTCCGCGGCCAGCAGTTGTTCGGCCCGTTGACGTCCGGCTTTCATCTCCTGAAACGACGCGCCGTAGCGTTTCTCGATGAGCGCCAGATAATCGGAGTGCAGCCCTCCTGCCAGAACCAGCGCAAACATCGCATTCGAATCGTTGGGCCGGCGCGCGCTCAGCTTGCGGGTGGAATCCAGGGCCGCTTCGAATTTCTGTTTCAGAGCGGGATCGGGCGCCAGCTTGTGGTCGGTAATGAAGTGCTCATCCTGCGTGAAGAATTCCGATTGCAGAATGTGCAGCCGGTCGAACTCGCCGAAGAGGTAGGCGGCTGCGTCGGATACCGGACCCATGGGGTCGTCCGGCCTCTCCCGCTGGAACTCGGCGAGGGTGCGGTGGGCTTCGGGAAATTGCAGGTTATACATTTCGCGATAGCTGCGATCGAGCAGCCCGGTCTGAGCGGACTGCGCTTGAGCGGCTGCGCAGAGGATGAGTGCGGCGGATAAACGGAAATACATGGGTACCTAAATATTGACGGCGCGGCGAGCGAGGCCCATGGCTTCGCTCCAGAATGCGGCTGACGTGTGCGCGAGCTCCACCACGGCGTGAATGGCGCTGACGAATTCTTCAATTTGTTCGTGAGTGGCAACCAGCGGGGGAGCCGCTTTCAGCACCATGAAATTGTTGCCGCAGATCTGGGTGAGAATGCCGTAGTCGCGGAACAGGCGCATGACGAGCACCTGTCCGAACATGCCGGCGTGGATGGCGCGGAAAGCTTCGAAAGGGACGCGCAGGCGAAGCGACTTTGGCGCCTGGAATTCAATGCCGGAGAGGAGCCCTTCGCCGCGAACATCCTTCACCATCTCGTATGGGGCGAGGGCGTGCGTCAGGCGGCGGCGCAGTTCATCGCCAAGTTCAATGGCGCGCGCGCCGAGCGATTCTTCTTCGAGCACATCCATGGTGGCGAGGCCGGCGCGCATGGCGAGCGCATTTTCGCCGAACGTGGAGGCGTGGACGAAGGCGCGCCGCAGGGAACTGAAAACCGATTTCGAAATCGCTTCCGTGGTGAGCACCGCGCCCACGGGAACGAGTCCGCCGCTCAGCGCCTTGGCGAGCACTACCATGTCAGGCTCCACGCCGAAGCGATGCGCCGCCAGAAAGGGGCCGGTGCGGAACATGCCGGTTTGCACTTCGTCGAGCACCAATAACGTGCCGTAGCGCCGACAGAGTTGCCGGGCAGTTCGCAGGTACGTGGCATCGGGAATGCGGATGCCCCCTTCGGCTTGAATCGGCTCGACGATGAAGGCTGCAAACGGCCGGGTGGAGAGCTGCTGTTCGAGCGCGGCGGCATCGCCGAACGGGATGCACTCCGTTCCGGGCAGCAGCGGGCCGAAGCCTTCGGTCCAGAACTCGTCGCTCATCAGGGAAAGCGCGCCGCAGGTCATGCCGTGAAATGCGTGATCGGCGGAAAGGAGTCCGGCGCGTCCGGTGTGGGAGCGCGCGAACTTGATGGCGGTCTCGACGCCCTCGCTGCCGGAGCTGCAAAAGAAAGCGCGGGTGAGGCCGCTGCCCGCGGCTTCACAGAGCCGCTGCGCGAGTTGCGCGGCGAGCTCGGGAACGTGACTCTGCAGCATCGCCGGTCCGCTGCGCTGCAATTCGTCCTGCAAGGCGGCGACGACGGCAGGGTGGTTGTGACCCGTGTTGTGGACACAGTAGCCGGAGAGGAAGTCGAGGACGCGGCGGCCATCCGCGGTGAAGAGCTCGGCGCCGGAGCATCGCTCATACCGCTCATTCATTTGCAGCAGGTTCAGCAGCCGAACCCATTGAGGGTTCACGTGTTGCGCGTAGACAGTATCCAGCGACGGCGCACCGGTGGTAGCTTGCATCGTTCCCCTCAAAGGAATGTCTTCAACGATACGGACGGCTCGGTCTAATACCGGGTTTCGTCAGGTTCGGGTACGGCCTTAGCTCTTTCGGGCCCGGCTCCACAAGTAGTAGACAGGTATACCGGTTGCGATCAATCCGCCGCCCGCGAGCGCGGGACCGGGGGTGGCGATGCAGGTGCCGATTACGAAGGTCGTGGCGACGCCGATAAAGAGGATGAGGGTGACGGGGTAGCCGGGCATGCGGTATGGGCGCGCGCGGCCGGGCTCACGGCGGCGGAGGATGATGACGCCTGTGGCCGTGAGTCCGTAGGAGATCCACGAGGCGAACATAGCGTACGAGGCAAGAGATTCATACGTTCCGCTGAGGACCAGCACGGCGGACCACACGCAGAAGATCGCGATGGAGAACGCGGGGGTTCCGAAGCGCGCGTGCACTTCGCCCATGCGGCGGAAGAACAGGCCGTCGCGGGCTTGCGCGAAGTAGATGCGCGGGGCGGTCATTACCCATCCGTTCATCGATCCGGCGATGGAGAACAGAACGGTAATGGTGACGAGCACTCCGCCGGCGGAGCCGATGATGCGCTCGGCGGCGAGCGCGCCGACACGGTCCGTGGCGGCGATTTCGGCGAGGGGAAGCACGCGCATGTATGCGAGGTTCGCCAGGACGTAAACAGACATGACGATAGCCAGCCCGATGGCGGCGGCACGCGTGAGGTTGCGGTGCGGCTCGCGAACTTCGCCGGCGACGAAGCTGAGCGCGCCCCAGCCGTCGTAGGAAAGCAAGCACGCCATGAAAGCGATGTTGAAGCGGCTGAAGGTGAGCGGCACGGAATATGGGGCCGCCGGCGCGGCGCGGTGCGCGAGGAAGAAAGCGCCCGCGATCAGCACCGCGAGTCCGGAGATCTTGAGAACGGCGCAGATGTTCTGGAAGGCTGCGCCGGCGGTCACGCGGCGGTAATTGAACGCGGCGACGACGACGATCAGCGCGAGGGCGACCGCTTTGGCCTCCCACGGCGAAAGCGGGATCAGGTAGCCGAGGTAATTGGAGAACGCGATGCCGAGCCATGCCACCGAAGCGGAGAGGGCGACCGTGAAAAAGGTCCAACCGCAGAGGAAAGCGACCATCGGCCCGTAAGCTTCGCGCAGGTAGACGTAAGGTCCGCCGGTGGCGGGAATCATGGCCCCGAGTTCGGCGTAGGCAAGCGCTCCGAAGAGGGAGAGAATGCCGGCGAAGATCCACAGCGCGATGGCCGCGGTGGGCGACGAAAGGTTGCGCGCGACAAGGTTGGGAACGAGGAAAATGCCGGAGCCGATGATGGTGCCGGAGACGATGCCGACGGCGTCGCGGAGGCGGAGTTTGCGGGCGAGGTCCGTGGTTTGGACGGCGGGGGCGTGCAAGGCAGGTAGGATATCACGAATGGCGAGCGGGGTTCGTGTTACATTCGATTTGTCACCGTGCCCGGGTGGCGAAACCGGCAGACGCAACGGACTTAAAATCCGAAACGCCTACTAGAAAACAAAGGGCTTTTATGCTGAGTGCGACTCAAATCGCGACTCATGTACGCGGAAGTGGCGAAATCGGTAGACGCAGGGGCCTTAAAATCCCCTATGCAAATCTGCTTTTTCAGCTACTTGCAGACGAATCGTAGCTGAAATCGTAGCTGGCACCACCACTGGCGGCGTTTGGCGTGTGCGTCTGAAAAGGCGTATGGGAGCCGGTGCTAGTTGTCGGCTGCGGGATCGGGTTTGGTGGCCCAAGTCGGAATCGAACCGACACTTCCCTTGCGGGAAAACGGATTTTCTTCCCACTTCGGCTTTCGCCGCCAGCCAATGCTCTGTTCGTGGGCTGGACTATGCCTTCATCTCAGGGAGATGGTTGCCGTCTAGTCTCTACACCTTCCCGTCACCGGGCTTGGTTCGGCGTTGGCATCAGCATTACCTGTTAAGCGTTCACCGAATTTGACAACATTCACGCAGCAGATCGCTCTGCTGGTGCTCAATCGAACAAGTCCGTTGCGTCTGCCTATTTCGCCATTGGGCCACTGCCGATCAAATTTAGGATATCAGGCGCAAGGTGGGCATGGGTTGGTTTGCCGTCGTCGGCCACCGGTATCTAGGAAGCCGATGCAGCCTTGCGGCGAGTCCGAAGAGACGCAGCGATTCTCTCGCCTTGTTCGATGATCTCGCCTTCGTCCGGGTCAATGCAGTACCACTCGAACATCGAATCCGTCTTGTGCCCAAGCCACCGCTTGCATTCTTCCCGCCTCAAACCGGCCCTTTTGAAGATATCTAGCGCCGTGCGTCTCATGTCGTGCATTACGAGATCAGGGTGGCCTAATTCCGTGACGATATCCGTCCAACGGTCCCGAACGTATCCATAGCGAATCGGAGTGACATCGAACACTTCAAGGGCGCTGCACGGTAGCAAGTGTTCTTCGTGGACACGATCACGAAGGGTGAGCGCTCCATGCAAAATGGCGTCCGCTCCATCAGTCCGCAATCGGGACATCAACAGTTGGACGAACCGGGCGCTCTTCCCAAGGATCACCGCACCGTCTTCAGACTTCATCGTACCGGCCACACAAGCCCGTCCGATTCGCAAGTACTCAACTCTCTGCTGATCGTTTAGGCGAGTCACCGGGCCGTCCCGAACTATGCGTTCACCCCATCGAACGAAAACGAGATCCTGTTGCGGAAAATGCTGGTTTTTGATCGTATGTAGCCGTCGAAGTTCTCTGCCGAAGTCGCCAAAGATCACGGTCGTGAGGCCATCACGGTTCTTTATTACGTGACGGGGCAACCGGATAATCCCGTGAACATCATTGATTGGTTCATTCCACAATTCGATCCACGACCATTTCAATTGAAGTAATGCGCCCACTCGAATTCCAAGATGACATCCGGCGACGTAAAATGGTCGAACGTCTTCATCGGCCTTCGGAATCAATTTGTCGTACAGGTCCAGTGTTAAGTATCCCTGCCGCCGCTTACAGTCCTCACCGAACGGAAGGAACGGCACAGCGGTCACAAGCGGCGGCGAATGCTTTATTCCCAGCCGAAAGGAACGTCGCAAGAGCGCAAAATCACGGTTGACTGTTGCCGAGGATACACCATCCACGAGCATTCGCTGTTTGCGGTAGATCCGCATAGAATCGGTTGTGACATGAGCCGCTACCATCCCGGAGATGCGATGGCGCTCGAACACCTTCAGCTTTTGCTCTGCGGCGACTTCCGAACTCAACTTCTTCTCCCCATACGTCGAAATCAAATTCGCCATGAGATCCTTGATGGTCGTGCGATGGTTAACAGCCGTGATCGGCTCTCCGCTATAGTACTGGTGGTTCAAGTCGGATAGCAGCCGTTTCGCCCAGAATTCACCTTCGTTTCCCTTGCCCGTGACACCTTGCGCCCGATACCACCACCGGACGGAGACTTCAATTCGTGAATAGAGCTTACGGGGCTTCGCCGGGTCGCTCCATGTCTGCCCAAACGGAAGGGGAAACTTAACCCACCACAGGCCGTCCTTTTGGTACATGCTCCCACGCTGTTTAGCCAAATGTCACCTCCACCCTCCAAACCTGCGTATGGTAGCTCGACAAGTGTGCCGACTGTCAAGGTTTTCGTTTCTTATGACGGCTCAAGTAGGCATTAAGTTCTCTTGAGTCAATGTATGCCCGCCGTCCCCCTCCGGGGTGGACCGCCGTCAATTCCTTTCGGTGGACCATCATTTTGATAGCATTCTTCGAGCGGTCAATCCGTTTGCCCGCCTTGCTATAACTCAGCAGATGCGATTGCTCTTCAGATTCTTCACTGCGCCTCTGAAGACGTTCCCTAGCCGCCAATCTCTTTACGACGGCATCTGCCACAAGATCTGCATCGTCATTCGTTATCATTGCCACATCGGGTTCCTCGTATGGTTTACGCAGAATCAATATCGGTCCAGTTCGAGGTGACAATCTCTGCAAGTAGGAATCGCCACACCAGTTGCAACGCCCTCTTGATCTGCCCTTTTCAGCAGAACACGGCATTCATTTCGATGTCCAGCAGTCTATCTTCATTTTTTTATGTGCATAGAAATGAGCCATTTTCTGATTTGAGTTATGGCGAGATGAAAGTGACATATCATCTGTCCGTACATGCACGCCATTTGATCTCACCACGCCTTATCTCCATCTCAGCCTAGATGTAGCTACCGGTCTCCATCTATTCTCATCTGACAAGATCAGATGTGTCTAGTTGGGTTGTCGGCGGGGGAGATGCAAGCTGTCCGTACCTTCGTTTAGGATGTGGAGTGAGGTGATGGTAGACAATGAGTCCTGCACGGGAACTGACTCACAGACATAAGGACCGCAACGCAGCGTTTGCGGCATCGCATATCTTCTGGGGCGATTGCGTAGATGTTATCCCAAATCTTCCAGACGGAGGAATTCAACTGTTCTTCTTCTCGCCGCCCTATGCAGAACAGCGAAAGGGGCATTACCCATCTGTCAGCGAGAAGCACTATCCGGCATGGATGAAGGAAGTGATGCGGAAGATCAGGCCGAAGCTCACTGGCAACGGAGTGGTTGGTATCGTTATCCGATCCCACATCCGAAACGGCGTAGTATCGCCCTACGTGGACGACATGAAGCAAGCATTACGGGATGACGAGTGGTGCCTGTGCAACGAAATCATCTGGTACAAATCCGATGCGTTCGCAGGTGGGAGTATCATCGGAAATCGAAGGGCA
>DATNFO010000055.1:0-86721 GCA_035606355.1 Candidatus Limnocylindrales bacterium
ACACAGTGTTGCTCTGAGGTATCGATTCCCTCTGGCGCAACGGCTGCTTTGGTTTTCTCCGGCGCTCTCTTTCCGCCCTGGGCACGCGCCCACCCACGAACTGAAGCGGGAGGAACTGGCAAATGCCGCCGCCGTCGCGCCCACTTCAGCGATGATTTGGTGTGCGGCTGTTACCTGGACCCCAGGGATGGCCGTTAGCCGCCGCAACCGCGAGCACACCGCCCGACGGGCCGTCAAGCGGTTGAACGGTTTAGGATACAAGGTCATCCTACAAACCCGTTTCGGATATTAACCCGGCACCAACGCCCATCTGAGCAGTGGGCATTTTCAGGGGAGCGGTGGGCATTTTCAGGCGAGCGGTAAAAGGTGCCGGGGAAGTGCCCTAAAACGATTCCCGAGCGCTAAACGCCGACAGCCTGCGTCACCGCCACCCTGGCGTAATACTCTTCGACGGCGGCGACCCCGGTCCCGTACGGCACTTTGTAACCGTTGGCGTTCAGTATGATCTCCAGCCCGGCGATCACCGCAAACAGATCCGCGAAATCGAAGTAGCCGAGGTGCGCGATGCGGAAAATCTGGCCTTTCATGCTCCCCTGACCGTTGGCGATCACCGCTCCGAACCGCGTCCGGAACTCCTTCACGATCACGCTCGAATCGATCCCCTTCGGCGCTGTCACTGCCGTGACGGACGACCCCGGCGAAGCTGCGGAGAACAGCTCCAGCCCCATTTTGGTGACGGCTTCTCGCGTGGCCTCGGCCAGCATTTGAGCATTCTCAATCAGTTTCGCCATGCCGATCTGCTTCACATACTTCAGCGCCTCGGCCAACGCCAAAATGAGTGCGGTCGAAGGCGTCCAGCTCGATTCGCCCGCATCTCCGCTCTTCTTCTCCTTCTTGAAGTTGAAATAGAAGTGCGGCAGCGTCGCGGTATCGGCGAGCTTCCACGCCTTTGCACTGATCGACAGAAATGCCAGCCCGGGCGGCACCATGAACGCCTTTTGCGATCCGCCGATCACTACATCCAAGCCCCAGCCGTCAATATCGAGGGGCTGCGTCCCCATTCCGGTAATCGCATCCACCACGAAGATCGCGCCGGTCGCGCGGACCGCCTCCGCCATCGCCTGCACATCGTGGGCAGCACCCGTCGACGTCTCCGACGCCTGCACGAATACGCCTTTGGTCGCGGGCTCCTGCGCGAGGGCTTCTTTCACCTGCTGCGGTGAGACCGCCTGACCGTACGGCACGGTGATCACCGTCGCATCCAGACCGTACGCTTTGGCGATTTCCGCCCAGCGCTCTCCAAACTTGCCGGCGACGCACACAATCACCTTGTCGCCGCGTGAAAAGAGGTTCGACACGGTGGCATCCATGGCGCCCGTGCCCGACGCGCAGAACATCAGAACGTCGTTGTTCGTGCCTAGCACCTCTTTGAGGTCGGCCAGGCAGGACCGGTAGGCTTTGCGAAAATCCTCGGTCCGGTGGTGAATGTCGCTCGCCATCATGGCGTGCAGCGCCGGCGGATACAGAGGGGTGGGTCCCGGAGTGAGAAGGCGTTGTTTCTTGATGTGCATGGCAGGATTCCGACTTTAGCAATAGAATATCAGACACTGTTTTTTGCACGCCCGGAGCCGTTATGGATTATTTAGCCGAAGTTGCGGGAGCCCCAGACGCGCGGGAAGCGGTAAGACGGCTTGCCGCCGATCCCGATGCGCCACGGCACTTGCTGGAATCCCCTTGCGCGGATCTGCATACCAAAGTCCCGGCGATCTGGCGTGCGGAACTGACCAACTGGTTGTATTGCAAGCCGGCCTTCGCGGCGCGGCTGTGGCTGGAACTTCGATATTGCCGTGCACATCGCGAACGGGTCGCGCGCGCTGCAATCACCACCGCCGAACGGCGGCCGATCCCCATGAGCGGCATCGACGTCGCAAAAGTCCGGGCATCGCTGGAAAGGTACGACCGGATCCTGCCGTGGTACATCCTGCAGCCGATCGCCGTTCAGGCCATCGCCGCCCAGTACGGATACGAAATCGTTCTGACGGATCGTGAAGCAGCGATCGGCCGGCTGGCCAACGCCATGAAGCCGGCGGCTCCCCTGGATCCGCATGGTCCTATCGACCAGGCACGGGCGCTACTGAATGATCTGAGTGAAGCAACGAAGACCACTTACGAGGCACCCGCATTCATCGCGCGACTGATCGCCGAAATTGTAGCGTCGGAGCGCTTGAATCTGTTCACGGGAATGCGACGGCGCCCCACAGCGCCGAAACCTGAGGAACTGATCGCAAACCGGGGAGAAGTTCTGCGTCTGGCAGCTAAACATGCGGTTCCGGTGCCCTTCGCCTTCGTGCACAACGAGGAACTAAACCAGATCACGCACACACGGCAGCGCACTGCACGAGCGGGCGCGTATGACAACCTCTCCGAGCCTGAATGCGATTGCGATCCCGACACGCCGGTGGGCGAAATTCCCGATGCTTCTCCCATTCGTCACGCACTGGCCGCGAATCTGGTAGGGCTGGCGTTCTCCGGCGGCGGCATTCGCAGCGCCACTTTCAACCTGGGCGTGCTGCAAGCGCTCAGTAAACTCGACGTTTTGCGGTATTGCGATTACCTGTCGACAGTTTCAGGCGGCGGTTACATCGGAAGCTTCTTCAGCGCGTGGCTGCACCGGGAAGGTGAGCGCATCCACAAATCGTCGGAGCCGCCACCCAACCCGGCATCCGAGGCTCTTGACGAAATGCGGCGATGCCTGGCGCCCAACCGCAGCCCCGATCCGCTGGGCGCGCGCAACCGGCCCATCCGGTACCTGCGCGAATTCAGCAACTATTTGACTCCACGGACGGGCTTCTTCAGTGCGGATACCTGGACCATGGCGGCGATCTACATCCGCAACCTGATTCTGAATCTGCTCGTCCTGCTGCCTTTGCTCGCCTCGGCTCTGTTGATACCTCGCGTTGTCTTTCGCGCATCGGAATTGCTCCTCGACGAGCAGCGCTCGCCCCTATGGCTCCCCGGCGCAATGGCAGGGCTGCTGTTCATTTCGGCCTGCGTTCTTGTTCTGAACCTGCGACGGGCCACGCCTCCGCGCAACGTTTCAGATCTCGACGAACGTCTGCTCCGAAAAGCCGATTCTGACGAGCGGGTGCCCTGGTTTTCCAAACAGTTGTGGATCCAGGGGCTGGTGGTGCTCCCGCTGCTCATCGTCGCATGGCTCACTACCCTGTCGTATTGGCTTGCCGTGCAAGGGCGCTGGTTTCTTCTCCCCGGGCGCGAACTGCTCATCTACTGGTGGGACAGGTGGACTCTACCGCTGCTCTCCGTTCTGCCGCAGAGCATCGTGAGCGCCGCCATTCTTGCCGCGGCAATCACGTTCGCGGTCGCCGGGTTCTATCTGATGGTCCGCAAACTGCCGGCCGGTCTGCCGGTGGAACCGAAGGAACTGCTGGCGGCAATGGGTTTGAGTGCTTTGAGCGCCGTCGTCACCTGGGTGGCTCTCAGGATCGAACTGTCGGTTTTCGATTCACTGCCGAATGCTCCTTCACTCGCGCGGGCGCTCGCAGCGGCGTTTCTCCTGATCGTTCTGGTCGTTATTCTGATCGTCTCTGCCGGACGCAAGACGTTGCTGAAGCGGGCGCCGCTCTGGCTCACGCCCATCACCTGGACGTTTACGGTCGGAACCGTTACCGCGTGTATGTTGTTTGCCGGGCAGCAATACGTTGCCGTTCTCGTTCCCTCTGACACGATCTCGGCCATCAGTCTCGCCGCCGCGAGCACGCTGTTCATTTTTCTCACGACGTTCGGCGCCACCAACGGGTTCACCGTTTTCTGGCCGAAGCCCTGGCGCGCCATCGGCTCCCTGGTGCTGGCCCTGATCGGATCGGCCATCGCGGCATTCTGGACATTCTGGGGATTGGGAAAACTGCTCGCCGGCGGCATGTTCTCTCAAATGGAAGGCTTCTGGCACGCCGTCGCTTTCGGCACGCCATTGACGATGGCTGCATTTGCGCTGGTGGTTGTGATCCAACTCGGGCTTCTGGGAATCAACTTTCCCGATGAGCAACGCGAGTGGTGGAGCCGGCTGCGGGCCTGGACTTTGATCTACTCCGCCGCCTGGACCGGATTTTTCGTTCTCGCGGTGTATCCGCCGGTTTGGGCCGGACACCTCGTCGACAAATTGCCGAACTGGGGAGGAGCCGGCGCGATCGCCCTATGGCTGATCTCGACCATTGCAGGAGTCAAGACCGGCTCGATCGCCGCCGCCGCCGACAAGAAATCGCGCGAAACGTCCGGCCCGGTTCCAGCGAGCGCTCCGCCCGAAGCCGCGGCAAAACCGGTGAGCGCCACCGCATTGAAGGTGGTCGCGAGCGTTGCACCCTATATCTTCATGCTGGGAGTATTGGCGTTCCTATCGCTGGTGATCCATTGGATTCTGCCGGACGCAGACTACGATGCCCGCTACAACGGCGACTACTGGGGTGGGCTCGCCGCCGGTGGATCGCTATTGGGCGTGGCATTGACGCTGTTTGTATTCTCCTGGCTGATCTCCACTCGCGTCGGCGTGAACGAATTTTCGATGCATCATTTCTATAAGAACCGCCTGGTGCGTTGTTACCTGGGGGCGTCGCGCTGGCAGGACCGCAAGGCCGATTGGTTCACCGGCTTCGATTCGGCCGACGACATTCGACTCAAGAAATTCGATCGCCGGGCGCCGGGCACATATAAATATCCGGGTCCGTACCCGATCGTGAATTGCGCCCTCAATCTGGTTGGTGGCCAGGACCTTGCCTGGCAGGAACGCAAGGCAAGCTCCTTTACCTTTACTCCGAAATACTGCGGTTATGATGTGGACCGCGCGGTGCTCAGCGCGCAAAAACGGAGTTATTGGCCGGACGCGTACGCACCCACATCCTCGTACTTCTTCGACAAACTCGGTCCGATGCTTGGAACTGCAATGGCGATCTCGGGCGCGGCGGCGAACCCGAATATGGGCAAGGTCACCACAGCCGCGTCCGCCTTCCTCATGACTGTGTTCAACGTGCGCCTCGGCTGGTGGCTTCCCAACTCCCGCAGGAGAGATCGCTGGACCAAGCCGGCGCCCAGGTTCGGAGTCCGGTATGCCGCCCTGGAGTTGTTCGGCCTCACCGACGACCGCCAGCAATACGTCAACGTCTCCGATGGCGGCCACTTCGAAAATCTCGGGGTCTACGAACTGATCCGTCGCGGCTGCCGCTACATCATCGCCTGCGATGCCGGACAGGATGGGTCACTCGGCATGGAAGATCTCGGAAATCTCGTTCGCCGATGCCGCACCGATTTCGGAGTCGAAATCGATATCGCCATAGATCGCATTCGGGATCGCGATAAACATGGGTGGAGCACCGCGCATTGCGTGGTCGGCACGATCCGCTACCCCGGCGTAGCGAAGCATTGCAAACACGGCCGCGTCTTGCTGAACGATGGAATGCCGGAAGGCGAAGAAGGGCTTCTGATCTATTTGAAACCTTCCATCTCCGGCGATGAGCCTTACGACATTCTGGAATACTACACGCGCGTTCCCGAGTTCCCGCACGAAACCACGGCCGACCAGTGGTTCAACGAAAGCCAGTTCGAAAGTTACCGGCGGCTCGGCCTGCACATCGCGGAAACAGCCTTCAAACGATATCGCGAAAACGAAGACGCCCCGGTGCGGGCGCCGGAATTGTTCGAGCGGCTCCGGCATTTCTGGTATCCTCCGAGCCCGAAAGTTGCCGAGTACTCCACCGAGCACACGCTGGAGTATTCCCGCATTCTGGAACTGGTCCGTTCGAACGAAGACTTCCGTTTCCTCGATCCCGAACTTTTCGCCGATATGGACACTTACCTGGGCCAACGCCGCCGCGACGAGTTCTACATCTGCAACGCTTTGATCCAACTCATCGAGAACGTATATGCCGACCTGGACCTGGAACAGAACTACAATCATCCGCACGTGGGCGGCTGGATGAGAGTCTTTCGGCAATGGTCCAAACAGCCCTCGTTCGCGAGAACCTGGAGGCAGAGCCGAGGCACCTATGCCGAGCGGTTCCGCAGTTTCTACGATGACCGCTTGGTGAACGGAAGCGGCGAGTGAACAGCCGGAAATGGATTATCGCTCACCGCGGCGACCACTCCCGCGCGGCGGAGAACAGCATCGAGGCATTTCACGACGCGATTGCCGCCGGCGCGGACATGATCGAATTCGACGTACGCCGCCTCTCCGGCGGCTCCCTGATCGTCTCTCACGACCCGCCGCCGGAGGGAATGCGCGTGCCGCTGTTTTCCGAAGTGCTGCAGCTCTGCGCGGGCCGTATTCTGCTCGACATCGAACTGAAGGACTTCACGTGCGAAGACGAGGTGCTCGGCGCGCTTTCCGCCGCCCGCCTCAATGCCGGCGAGTACATCCTGACCAGCTTCGACGCTGCCCAGTTGCGGCGCATCCGCGAGAAGCATCCCTCCGTCCGGACTGGCCTGCTGACTGAAGCGCTGTCGATGCAAGCGCTCGATCTCGCCGGCTCAACGTATCTGGCGCCGGAATCCTCAACACTCAGCCCCGCCGCTCTCGACGATCTTAAAAACAGCGGAATCCAGCTTCTGCCGTGGACCGTCAATGCAACGGCTGACCTCGAGCGTCTGCTCATGGCGCCGGCGGTCGCGGGCGTCATTACCGATTGCGTGCAGGAAGCATTGGCCATACGCCGCGGCGTGGCGTAAAGCAGTGAGGCCGTATAATATCAAGTCATCATGCCCCTAATCGACACGGTGCAGAAGGACATGGTCGCGGCCATGAAGGCGAAAGAAGAAGCGCGGCTGAGCGCTCTCCGCATGATCAAAGCGGCCCTCATGAAGCAGAAGGTGGATTCGCCCAAGCCGATGGACGATGCCGCCGAAATGCAGGTGCTGAAGCAACTCATTAAACAGCGCATCGACGCCGCCGAGATGTTTCGCAAAGCCGGACGCGCCGAGCAGGCCGATAAGGAAGAGGCTGAGCGCGCGATCATCGAAAGCTACATGCCGGCGGGCGCGAGTGAAGAAGAGATCGACGCCGCGATTGCCGCGGCGATGACTGAAACCGGCGTGACGTCGCTCAAGCAGATGGGCGTCGTGATGAAAGCAGCTCAGGCCAAACTCCAGGGCAAGACCGTAGACGGCAAAGCTCTTAGCGAGAAAGTCAGGTCTAAACTTCAATGACGCCTCCCGAAACCGGACGCCGCCATCGGCCGTTTGTGCCGGAGTCGCTCCAGATGAAAGAACTCACCGGCCGCGCGCTTGCGCTGGGACTGGTGATGACGGCGGTGCTCGGCGCCGCCAATGCCTATCTCGGCCTTCGTGCCGGGCAGACCATCGCCGCCACCTATCCGGCAGCCGTGATCGCCATGGCCGTGCTGCGCCTGGGCAAGGGCACCCTGCTGGAAGAGAACATCGCACGAACCGCCGGCTCTATCGGCGAATCTGTGGCGGCGGGCGCGGTCTTCACGCTGCCTGCATTTTTCATGGTGCACGCGTGGGCGCCCCCCGTGATCCCCAAGGGCGTAGGGTTCTGGCGCAGCATGGCGGCATTAGCCACCGATCCCACCTACGGCAAATCGACAGCGCTGATGATTGTCGGATCTTTGCTCGGGGTGCTGTTCGTTTCGCTCATCCGGCGCGTGATGGTGGAAGACCCGGAACTGCCGTTCCCTGAATCGGTAGCCGCCGCCGAAATTCACAAGGCCGGACAGGTGGGCGCGAAGGCCGCCAAATATCTCTTCTACAACATGGCCTTCGGCGCAGCTACGTTCGTCTTCGGCGCGTTCAACCTCTTCGCTCCGGACCACGATTTCTTCTTCAACGTCGGCACCGCGGGTACGAGCAAGCTGCGGCTCGGCGGCATGGGAACGAATCAGGTTCTCGGCACGGGCGGCGTTTCCACCTGCGCCGCTCCCACGGTGAGCCCCGCGTACATCGGCGTCGGCTATATCATTGGCCCCGAACTGGCCGCGCTCAACTTCTCCGGCAGCATCATCGCATGGGGCCTGCTGATCCCGCTGCTGATCTACTTCCTGGGTCCGCAATTGCAAACATTCCTGCCGCCGGGCGCGAACCCCAACGATAGCTGGCTCGGGCTCGCCAACGCGGTATGGCGCTACATCGTGCGGCCTATCGCCGTCGGCGGCATGATGGTGGGAACATGCTACACGCTGTTCCGGATGCGCAAGAACCTGATCGCGGGACTTGTGAAAGCCGTTTCCGAATTGCGCGGCGGCGGCGAGCCGCAGGAAAAACTCAGCCGCACCGAACAGTACATGAGCTCGAAGACAGTATTCGCGCTGATCGGCTGCACGTTTCTCGCGATGTGCGTCCTCTACGTTTATTTGTCCGGACTCGTCTCCGGCGGAGTGGCGGCGGCGCTGGTGATGTTAATCGTCGGCTTCTTCTTTGCCACCGTATCGGGGTACCTAGTAGGCGTAATCGGGTCGTCGAACAATCCGATTTCCGGCCTCACTCTGTCCACGCTGGTTATTGCCGCGCTGCTGATGGTCTCGATGGGCGTCTCGGGGATGAGTGGCGTTGTGGCTGTGCTCGGCGTGGCGGCCGTAGTGTGCGTCTCATCGGCGGTCGCAGGCGAACTGTTGCAGGATTTCAAAGTGGGCTGGTTCCTCGGCGGAACGCCGCGGCGCATTCAGATCGCGGAGCTGGTTGCCGTCGTGGTAGCCAGCCTCGTGATGTATTTTCCGCTGATGATTCTGGCGCAGGGAAACATCAACAAGGGCGGAATCGGGTTCGGCGATAAAGCGCTTTCCGCGCCGCAGGCCGGCCTGATGGCGTCGCTGGCTCAAGGAATCGTCGGCGGCGACATGGCTTGGCCGCTCGTCATTGCGGGAATTCTCATGGGATTTGCCATGATCCTGTTCCGCGTGAAGAGTCCGATGCTGGTAGCGATCGGGATGTATCTGCCGTTCGCAACCACCTCAGCGATCTTCGTGGGAGGCATGATCCGGTGGGTGACCGATGCGATACGCAAACGCGCCAACTACAACGAAGCGCAAAGCGCCCGCATCGAGAATACCGGAGTGCTGGTGGCTTCCGGCCTCATCGCGGGAGAAGCGCTGGCAGGACTGGTGACGGCAACGTTCAACTTTCAGGACTGGCCGTTGCCTGTGATCTTCAAAGATCCCTCGTATATTACGGGGATCGGCGTGATGATCCTGATTGCATTTATTCTGGTGAAGATCCCGTTAGCAAACGCGGGAGATCCGAATGAGCCGGCGCCGCCTGTTGCAATGATGTAAGTGCTTGGGCAGCGCAGGTCGCTCCGGGCGCGCTCCGCGCGCCTGGTACCGGTCTGGAGACCGGTACCTACTATGCTGTACATTAATTAATTGCTCCGCACAATTCACTTGGCTTTCGCCCTCGCCGCCACCGCGGCCGCCGCCCTCGCTCAGGGCAATTACGAAGTTCAGGTCTACGGCTCCGAGCTGGTCGCGCCCAAGGCCACCATGGTGGAGCTCCACAGCAACTTCACCGCCAGCGGGCAGCGGCAGCTCATTGATGGCGTCCTCCCCACGAACCACGCCGAGCATGAAACACTCGAGATCACTCACGGCTGGAACGAGTGGTTCGAAACCGGCTTCTACCAATTCACCAGCATTCAGCCGGACGGCTCCTGGGAATGGGTCGGCACGCATATCCGGCCGCGAGTCGCGATCCCGGAACGTTACCACCTACCGGTCGGCATCAGTGTCTCCACGGAAATCGGCTATCAGCGCCCGATCTTCTCCGGCGACACCTGGACCTGGGAAATCCGCCCCATCGTCGACAAGAAAATGGGCCGCTGGTATTGGTCCGTCAACCCGACCATCGACAAGAGTTTTCACGGTCCGGAACAGCATCGCGGCTATGAGTTCGCGCCGAACGTAAAAGTCAGCTACGACGTTACGAAGAAAGCGGCCTTCGGACTGGAATACTACGGCGAATACGGTCCGGTAGTGGGATGGGACCCAGTGCGCGAAGAGCAGCAGCAGTTCATTCCGGCGGTGGACCTGGATTTCGGCAAGAACTGGGAATTCAATTTCGGAGTGGGCGTCGGAGTCACCGCGGCTACCGACCACTTACTCGTCAAAATGATCCTCGGCTACCGCTTCAACGCTCACGACAAGCCATAGCCCGTTTGCGCGCTTCCACCCACGCGGGAAACACCTCCGGGTTTTCGAGCCACACGAGCATCCATTGAGCCATCTCCGCCTTCTCCGAAGTCTTCGCCGAGAGGAATTTCGCGCGGTCCTTTGCCGCGATCACCTGCCGCCGGCAATAGCGCGCACGAGTCCGGTCGCCCGCGGCGGTTGCATCCCGATACACCGCCAGCATTTCCACGAGCGACTGCTCCAATTCCTCGAAGGTATGCTGCCGCACTCCGGCGTACGGCTGGGCGAATGGCAGTCCCGTGGCGCGCAGCAGGTCGCGCAAATAGCTTTCGGAAACGGGCGCGAGGCGCAACAGGAGGTCCTGCCAGACACTCTCGTCGATGGCCGCAGGCCTGGCGGTCTCAAGATACTCGCGCAACTGCTGCTTGACGGACTTATCTCTGGGAGCCACGGCGATACCGCGCGACCGCGGCTTCCTGATCCGCGATCGTGTTGGAAAACTCGTGCCCGCCGGAACCGTCCGGCCGCAGCACAAAATACAACGCTTGCGACTCGGCAGGATGCAGTGCCGCCTTGATCGAAGCGAGCCCCGGGTTGGCGATCGGCCCCGGCGGCAGTCCAGCGTGTTTGTACGTGTTGTAATCGTTTTCGCTTTCGAGGTCCGAACGATAGATGGTCCCGCGATAGCGATGCTCCAGCAGCGCCGCGTAGATGGTGGTCGGGTCGCAATCCAGCTTCATGCCGAGTCGCAGCCGGTTGGAGAACACCGCTGCAATCACAGGCCGCTCATCCGGCAGTTTCCCTTCCTTCTCCACCAGCGACGCCAGCGTCACCGCATCGTGCGGATTGCCGGTCTGCCCCAGCGATTTCCAAGCCTCGCGAAAACGCGCCGTCATCATGCGGCAAATGGATTCCGGCGTGGCGTGACGCCCCACCTTATACGTATTCGGAAACAGGTAGCCCTCAAGTGTGGGAGCGCGCGGATCCAGATCGTGAATCAGCGCCGGATTGCGCGCCGCCGCTACGAACTGCTCCGCCGGAAAGAGCTTCAACTGCTCGATGGCGGCGCCGATATCGAACATGTTGCGACCTTCCGGAACCGCCAGCGTGTAATAAAAGATGTCGCCGCGCGCGATTCGTTCAAACACCGTCAGCGCGGATTCGGGCGAGTTGAACCTGTATTCTCCCGCCTTCAACACACGCCCACGCTGAAACAAGCGCGCCAGAAGAAAGTCATACCGGTTCCGCACCACGCCCGCGCCGGCCAGCATGTCCGCCATGCGGTCGGTGGAGGTGCCACGCGGAAATTCCACGAACTTTTCGCCCGAGAAGCCCTGATACGGCTGCGCCACGCGATAGAACGCGTAACCAACGGCGGCTGCGCCGAGCAGAATCAGAACCGCGATTGCGCGCAGAAATCTCATAGCGAGTCCAGGTAACTTTGTAGAAGAATTACGGCCGAGAGTTTATCGACGGCGGCGGCGCGCTTTTCGATGCTGATGCCGCTCTCGCGCAGCACCCGCCCGGCCTCCACGCTGGTGAGACGCTCGTCCCAGAGCTTCACGGGCAGTTTCGTGCGCTGCTCCAACTCCTGCGCAAACTCCCGCACCCAACCGGATTGCCGCCCTTCGCTGCCGCGCATGTTGATCGGATTTCCCATCAGGATCATGCGCACTTCACGGTCTTCGATCAGCCGCTCGAGTTCGGCGAAATCGGCGCGCTTATTGGTACGGTTCAAGTTCGGCAAACCCTGCGCCGTGATGCCAAGCGGATCGCTGATGGCGAGCCCTATGCGTTTTTTGCCGAGATCGAGCGCGAGAATGCGTCCGGTGGGCGAATTCAATCAATTTTATTATAGACGGGCTCATGCTACATTCGAGGCAAGGGTCTGAACGAAGTCCGCGCCATGGCGCTCGTAACGAAGTCTCTCACCAGCACCGCCAAAGCCGTTCAAGATGCCCGTCAAATGGCGCTGCCGATCGTCGCCATGGGCGTGATCATCGCCATCCTGTATTTCGGCCGCGTCTTCTTCATCACTTCCATCGTCGCCGTAGCTATCGCCTTCATCCTGGACCCCTTCGTCGCACTGCTGGTGCGCGTCCGCGTGCCCCGCAGCATGGCCGCGTTCCTGGTTTGCACCATTGCCCTGCTCTTTTTATATGTAATCGGCATGGGCGCGTACACCCAGCTTTCCGCGATGTACACAGACCTTCCAAAGTACGGCGAGAGGATCGGCGACCTGATCGACAACGTGCGACAGCGCATTTCCTCAGCGGAAGATCAGACCTATCGCATGGTGGTGCCCGCACGGCAGCGGCAGGAAGAGCAACTGCGCCTGCAGCAACAGCAGGCGGCAGCCAAGGCGGCGAAGAAGACCCGCGCGCCCATTCCGCCCCCGGGCACCGTTACGCTGCCCGCTCCACCTGGCGCGATTCCGGAAGTGCGCATTCACGAAGAGGGCTCTCCCATCGACGAGTTTATTTCGTCGCGGCTCAGCTCGTTTTATCAGATCTTCCTGATGGCGAGCTTCATTCCGTTCCTGGTTTACTTCATGCTCAGTTGGCGCGACCACATCAATCGTAGCTTCCTGCAGTTCTTCCGCGGCGAAGACCGGCTGGTGGCGACACGCAGCTTGCAAGGCATCGCGGACATGGTGCGCGCGTTTGTGGTCGGCAACTTTCTGCTCGGCCTGATGCTCGCCTTGCTGAGCTCCATCACATTCTGGCTGATCCACATTCCGTATCCGCTGCTGGTCGGCCCCTTCAGCGGCTTCTTTAGCCTTGTGCCCTATGTGGGACTGCCGCTGGCGCTGCTGCCACCGTTATTTTCCGCGCTGGCTATCAATGAAGTTTCGGTCTACGTCCTGGTGCTCATCTCGGTCGCCGTCCTCCACCTCACGGCCATGAACCTGCTTTACCCGAAGTTCGTCGGCTCCCGCGTGCATCTCAATCCGCTGGTAGTCACGTTTTCGCTGATGGTCTGGGGTTTTCTCTGGGACGCTCCGGGCCTCCTGCTGGCCATTCCGCTGACCGCCGGACTGAAAGCCGTCTGCGACAACGTGAAAGGTCTGCGGCCGATTGGCAAGTTCCTGGGCGACTGACCCGCCGCTCGGCGCACATGCGTTAGACTCATATTTCCTCAAATGTCCGCTATTCCGGAATCTGCCAGGCTGTTCCTGTCGGGCCTCGTCGAGCGAGCCCGTAAATTGAAGAAGACGATTGTCTTCCCCGAAGGCCACGATCCGCGCATCCTGGAAGCTGCCATACGACTCGCCCGCGAAGGCGCCGCCAAACCGGTCCTCCTGGGCGCCCAACCTGCAAGCGCGCCCGAGGGCGTCACGTTCGTCGACCCCGCAACTTCTCCCGCGCTTCAGAAATATGCCGCGCTTTACTACGAGCGCCGCCGCGCAAAGGGTGTCACGCAGATCGAAGCCGACCAAACGGCCCGCAAGCCTCTGTATTTCGGATGCCTGATGGTTGGCGCGGGCGACGCCGATGGATTCGTGGGAGGAGCCGCCACCAGCACCGCCGATACCGTTCGCGCGGCGTTGCATTGCATCGGTCCACATCCCCGGGCGCGCCTGGTTTCCAGCGTTTTCATCATGGCGCTACAGGATCTTGCCATGGGCCACAACGGCCTGATGTCTTTCGCCGATTGCGCGATCGTGGTGGACCCCAACCCGATGCAACTCGCCGACATCGCTATCGCCACAGCGGAAAGCACGCGCGTGCTGCTGCAGACCGAACCGCGCGTCGCGCTGCTCACCTACTCCACCAAAGGCAGCGGCAAAGGCGAGGAAGTCGACAAAGTGGTGGAGGCCATGAAGATTCTGCAGGCGCGCGCCCCCGAGCTGCACGCCGATGGCGACCTGCAAGCAGACGCCGCGCTCGACCTCACGGTCGGCAAATCCAAGGCGCCGATGTCCAGCGTCGCCGGCCGCGCGAATACGCTCATCTTCCCCACCCTGTCGGCCGCCAACATCGGCTACAAACTGGTGCAGCGCCTGGGAGGCGCCATGGCGATCGGCCCGTTCACGCAAGGGCTCGCGAAGCCGGCCAACGATCTTTCCCGAGGCTGCTCGGTCGAAGAGATCTACGGCGTGGCCATTGTCACGGCGCTACAATCCGAAGCGTAGGCGCCACGCCCGTGCTCCCATTCCGGCTCATTTATTCCGACCGCTACGACCTGAATCTCGGCGACCACGTCTTCCCATCGAAGAAATACAAGTGGCTACACGACCGTTTTCTGTGGGCGCGCTTTGCGACGGCCGAAGATTTCGTGGCGCCGGAGCCGGCCGCCGATGAAGATGTTTTGCTCGCCCACGATGCCGAATGGGTCAATAAACTGCGCAACGGAACGCTGACCTATCAGGACATTCTGCGGCTGGAAATTCCCTACTCGCGGCAAATGGTGGAGGCGTTCTGGTTGTGCGCCGGCGGCACCATCCTGGCCGCGCGCCATGCAATCTCGGGCGGCATCGGATTCAACCTGGGGGGCGGGTTTCACCACGCGTTCGCGGGCCACGGCGAGGGCTTCTGCGCGATCAACGATATCGCGATCGCGGTCCGCCGGATGCAGCGCGATGGCGCGATCCGCCGCGCGATGGTGGTCGACTGCGACGTCCACCACGGCAACGGAACAGCCGGGATCTTCGAAGGCGACATGAGCGTCTTCACGCTCTCCATTCACCAGTTCAACAACTACCCGACGGTGAAGCCGCTCTCCAGTCTCGATATCCATCTTCCGGACGGAACCGGCGACGCCGAATACCTGAACCGGCTCGGCAACGGCTACCGCGCCGCACTGGCCATGTTCAAGCCCGAGCTGGTGATCTACGTGGCGGGCGCAGATCCGTTCTACGAGGACCAACTCGGCGGGCTGGCGCTTACCTTCGACGGTCTGAAGGAACGAGACCGCCTGGTGATTTGGACCGCGCTGACACACGGGATCCCTGTAGCGATCGTGCTGGCCGGAGGCTATTCGCAGAATGTCGAGGATACGGTGACGATCCACGCGAATACAGCCGGGGTCGCCAAAGAAGTGCTCGAAAAGGCGCCCTGGAAGTAATGGCTGGTTGAAGCGTGGAGTGAGGCACGGCTCGAACGTAATTCTTGCGTTCACGGCGCCACGCAAATGATACACTAGTTTCGATCGAGAGAGTGCTGGGCTGTCTGACCACTCTTCAAACCGTTGCAATGAAAGCTAAACTGCAGCTTGCGACCGTATTTATCCTGGCCTGCGCATACGCGGCTTCAGGTCCTCCAACCCCCGATTCGGCCGGCTTTGACTCTAAAGTGAAGCCGATCCTCAAGAATACCTGTACTGGATGCCACAATGCGCAGGTGATGTCCGGCGGCGTAAACCTCGTCCCGTACCTCGATTCCGCGACCATCCTCTCGGAACGTCCGGCGTGGGAAAAAATCGTCCACAAAGTCGAAACCGGCGAAATGCCGCCCAAAGGCATTCCGCGACCGCCGCAGAATCAAATCGACGCGCTCGTCGGTTATCTGCGAGGCCAGTTCGCCGCCGCGGATGCCGCTGTTCCGCCTGACCCTGGGCGCGTCACCGCCAAACGCCTCAACCGCAACGAATATCGCAATACCATTCGCGACCTGCTGGCGATCGATTATCGCGCGGACAAGGAATTTCCCACCGACGATTCCGGCTACGGCTTCGACAACATAGCCGACATCCTGACCATCTCGCCGCTGCTGATGGAAAAGTATCTCAATGCGGCTGAGAGCATCGCCTCTCGCGCTATGGGCGCCGATCCGCTGCCCAAGAAGCCGCTCTCCCTCGTCTCCGACCTGAAGACAAAGACGCTGCGCCGCCTGGACTACAGCACGGTGGAAGCATCCCAGCGCCTGGATTTCGATGGCGAGTACAACGTCATTTTCGGTTTTCCCGGCGAGCGCCCCAAAGATGCCAAGCCGGTGAAAATGGCATTCTATATGGACGGCCAGCTTCTCACCACGCTCGACGTCGAGACCAAGCCCTCCGGCCTCGTCTATTTCAACCCATTCTCGGATGCGCAAACGCGCCTCTACCTTCCCGAAGGCGACCACGTTTTCCGCGCCGCATTCCTGAACGACGATTTCGTCAATCAGTTCACCACCGACAAAGACGCCTACAGCGACAGGAAGAACAAATACATCGGCTCCATCACGTTCGTCGGACCGTATCCTTCGAAGGTCGAGAAGGCCAGCCGCAAGTTGATCCTGATTTGCGATCCGGCGAGCGGCACACCCTGTGTGGAGCGCATCGTCAGCAACCTTGCGCGCCGCGCCTATCGCCGCCCGGTAACGAAAACCGAAATCGCGGGCCTGATGAAGTTCGTCGCGATGGCGAAGCAGCACGGACAATCCACCGAGCAGGGCATTCAGCTCGCGCTCGAAGCCATGCTGGTATCGCCGGAATTTCTCTTCCGCATCGAACGCGATACGCCCGCTGCCGGCACGCACCGCATCAGCGATTTCGAGCTTGCCAGCCGCCTGAGCTACTTCCTGTGGAGTTCCATGCCGGACGAGGACCTCTACTCGCTGGCCGCCGCCAACAAGCTCCACGAGCCCGCCGTTCTCGACGCGCAACTCAAGCGCATGATGACGGACCGCAAGGCCGAGAGCTTCGCCGATAACTTCGCCGGGCAGTGGCTGGAAGTGCGCAACCTGGATTCCATCAACCCCGATCCGAAAAAGTTTCCCGCCTGGACGCCCCAACTGAAGGAAGAATTCCGCTCCGAAACACGCCTTTTCTTCCAATACGTGCTGAGCGAGAATCGTCCGATCACGGATTTCGTGGACGCGCGCTACACGTTCGTCAATGAGCACCTGGCGAATTTTTACCATATCGCCGGCGTAAAAGGCCCCGATTTCCGCAGGGTAGACCTCACCACGGACCAGCGCGGCGGCGTGCTTACACAGGGCAGCGTGCTCGCGGTCTCCAGTTACCCGAATCGCACCTCTCCGACCATCCGCGGCAAGTACGTCCTGAACAACCTGCTCGGCGCGCCTCCGCCACCGCCGCCGCCCGACGTTCCCGTGCTGGACGTTTCGAAGGTGGGCAGCGACGTATCCATGCGTAAGCAACTCGAAGAGCATCGCGCGAACGCGGTCTGCGCGTCCTGCCACGCCAAGATGGACGTTCTCGGCTTCGGCCTGGAGAATTACGACGCGATCGGCAAGTGGCGCACCATGGACGGTAAGTTCCCCATCGACGTGGGCGGCACAATGCCGGACGGCAAGAGCTTCACTACTGCCGCGCAGATGCGGCAGATTCTGCTGGACAGCATGCCGGAAGTTTCGCGCTGCCTCACGGAAAAAATCATGACCTACGCGCTCGGCCGCGGGATGGAGCCATACGACAACCGGGCGCTGGACCAGATCCAGAAAAACCTCGCTGCCGATGGTTACCATTTCCAGACGCTCATCCGTGACGTAGTGATGAGCTTGCCATTTCAATCGCGCCGCGGCGAGGCCGCTCCGGCGCCGAAGCCCACCGTCACTGCCCAACAACGGACCAAGGAGGCCCATCAATGATCACACGCAAGACGCTGCCGCGCCGTACATTCTTGCGAGGCTTAGGAACCGCCGCTATCGGCCTTCCTTTCCTGGACGCGATGTCGCCGGCGCTCCGCGCCAGCACCATGCCCAATCCGCCCGTCCGCATGGCGTTCTTCTATGTCCCGAACGGCATCATCATGGATGGCTGGAATCCGGACTACGAAGGCAAGCTGCAGGCGCTGCCGCGGGCGCTTAAATCGTTGGAGCCTTACAAGGAAGACATCCTCCAACTCGGCAACCTGACGCACAACACCGGCCGTGCGCTGCTGGATGGCGCGGGCGATCACGGGCGCTGCTGCGGTTCGTACCTCACCGGCATTCAGGTGAAGAAGTCTGTGACGGACATCCGCGCCGGCGTGTCGTTTGATCAGATCGTCGCCAACGAGGTAGGCGGCAAGACGCGCTTCCCCTCGCTCGAACTCGGCATGGACGATGCCCGGCAGGCCGGCGATTGCGATTCCGGCTACTCCTGCGCGTACACCAACAACCTCGCCTGGAAGAGCGAGACGCAGCCGCTGCCGCCGATTCTCAATCCCCGCGTGTTGTTCGAGCGGCTCTTCGGCACGGGTCAGCCGATGACTCCCGAAGAGCGGAAACGCCAGACCGTTTACCGCCGCAGCATTCTGGATTTCGTCACGGAAGACACGCACAAGCTGGAAGGCTCGCTCGGCCCCACGGACCGCCGCAAGCTCGACGAATACCTCACCGCAATTCGCGCCGTGGAGCGGCAGATCGAGCGCGCTGAAAGCGACAACCGCCAGATCGATCCGCACATGGACAAGCCCTACGGCGTGCCCGCGGATTTCGCCGAGCACTTCAAGCTGATGTCCAGCATGGTGGCCATCGCATTCCAGGCTGACCTCACGCGCATCGTTACGTTCCTGATGACCAATGAAGGAACGTCGCGGCCGTATCGCGAGTTGAACATCCCCGATGGGCACCACCCGCTGACGCACCATCGCGGACAAGCGGAACTCATGGAGAAGGTCCGCCGCATCAACGAGTATCACGTACAGCAGTTCGCCGGATTCGTGGAGAAGATGAAGACCGCGAAAGAAGGCGACCGCTCCATGCTCGATAACAGCATGATCGTCTACGGCGCGGGGCTCTCCGACGGCAACGCGCACTTGCATGAGGATCTGCCCACGGTGGTCATAGGCCGCGGCGGCAGCTATTTCAAGACCGGTCAGCGCATCGTCGCGCGCCGGGAGACGCCGATGTGCAACCTGTTCCTGACCATGATGGACAGGATGGGAGTTCACCCCGAGCGCTTCGGCGATTCCACGGGCCGCCTGCAGGGCCTGAATCTGGGCTGAGATGCCACAGTTCGGCAACGCCAAGCCTTCGGCGGGCGCATTCTACGATTCCGGCTTCACCACCATTGACGACCTGCTCGCCATGGCGGTGCTTTATGGCTTACAAGGCAAAGGCGATTGCCGCGTCGCGATCGTCACGATGAGCCGCCCGAATCTGGCGGTCGCGGGCTTCGTCGATACGGTGCAGCGCTACTATCGCGGCGCCCCCGGAAACTTCTCGCAGGTTCCCCCCGTCGGCATGCGCACAGATGGCTCGGCCGGCGAAACTCCCGCTGCGTTCACAGCGCCGTTTGACCTCAAGAAGCCCGACGGGACGCCCGTCTATCAAAACCAAGTGAAGCGCGTGATCGAGACCGGCGACCCGATTACGCTGATCCGCAATTACATGGAGGCGCAGCACGACGGGAACGCTTTCATGGTTCTCGCGGGGCCCGCGACGAATCTCGCCGCGGCTCTCGACTTTCCCGGTCTGAAGCCGCTCATTGCCGCCAAAGTAAAGCAGCTAGTGTGGGCCGCCGGCGCCTTCCCCGATGGAGCGGCGGACGCTCACATCACCGCGGATGTGCCGGCCGCGCGCAAGGTGCTCACCGAATGGCCGGCGCCGGTGGTATTTTGCGGCTCTGAAATCAGCAAGGCCATCGAGTTTCCGGGCGCCGAATTTGAAAAGCAGTTCCCTGAAGGTTCGCCCGACCATCCGGTAATCGATGCTTACCGCGCAGCAGGAAAAATGCCCTACAATACCCCGTCATGGGCTATGTCCGCGGTCTTGTATGCAGCGCGGTCCGGCGCGGGACTGTTCCGGTTGTCCGACGTGGGAACCATGGCGGTGGATGCCCAAGGGCGGACTTCGTTTGCTACAAGCGCGAACGGAAAGCACCGGTATCTGATCGCCGATCCCGAACAGCAGCAGAAGATCGTGACGGCGCTCGTCGAACTCGCCGCGGCGAAGCGGCAACAGCGCCGCTTTCGGCCTCAATAATCGGCAAAGTCTGCGCGGTCGTGCTGTTTGGAGTGTCTGCCGCGTGGGCGCAAGCTCCCGCCGCGTACTCGCTCACCGAAACCAACAGCATGATGGGGCCGAAGGTGACCATCCATGTCTATGTGGATGGCAATCGCGCCGTAAGTGACCAGGAATATCTCAACAACGGCGAGCTGGCGCGATCGCGTGCGTATTACGATTTGCAGTCGCACAAGACGTATGGCTGGAATCCTGCGGACGCGTTCGTGCCGTGCAACACCGGTACCTTCGGCGGCGATTGGGGCGATCCCTTCGCCTCCTCGCGAGAGATGAGCGCCGACCTGGCGAAACAGAGCGCCAAGGAAACCGGTCAGGAAACCGTGGCAGGGATTCAGGCGAAAGTCATGACCGTGCCCTCCGGAAAAGTCTGGGTCGATTCGAAAACCGGACTGCTGCTCAAAGCCGTCCTGGGTGGCCAAACCATCATTGAAGTCACGCAGTACACACCCGGCAAACCGGCTGCCAGCATCTTCGAACTGCCCGCGAGTTGCAGCAGCGCGCCGGCTCCGGCGACACCGGCAGCAAGCGCGGATACGATTGACGCCATCATGCCGCCGGCGTCGAAAAACACCTGCGCAGCAACCATTCGAGTGCCTGGAGCCACTCGACTATCGATCGACGGAGTTGCCAAGCCGCTGCACAACGGAGAAGTGCACCTCGCAGGCATTCCGGATCACTTCCAGATAGAGACAGATTCAGCCGCAGCGCTCATTTATCGCCAGTGCATCCATCCGGAAATGGTCCTGGTCCTGCGCAACGGAAACTGGTTGTGGTTGAGGTAACGGCCAGCCGCCTGCTAAGCCGAACGGAGCGCCCGGGCGATCAGCGCCAGTCCTCCGACCAGCAAAACCAGCATGACGATGGTATTGAATAGAGTGGTCGGCGCGAAGTAAATGTGCAGATTCGCGATCACGCCCGCCAAAATAAACAGGCCTCCGGCGATGGTCAATAGCCACCCGGCAATGCTGCGGCCGTTATAGAACAGAAGTGCCACGCCGATCAGCATCGGCAGCAGCGTAACTCCGAACGAGTGCGTCCCGTAGAACCCCCAATACCCGCTCGTGACCATCACCTGATTGGTCAGGAGATACCCGCCCACGCACGCGAGAACAAGTCCTATCAAAAATGTGCTCAGGCCGCCGGGGGTGCCGCCGACGTCGTGAAGATTGCGATCCGCCATCTTTTAGAGCATATCTCGGGAAGCGCCCGCCGTGTGAAAAGCCGCCAACCTCTCCCCATCTTGTAAATAGTTACAAACCTCTCACGGCCTGACGCGTCGAATCGTCAGCTCTAACCGCCCATTCGGGGATATTGGGCCGGCGCCGTTCACGAACAGAGTTAGTTGCGGACACGAAGAGGGAGTCGTGTGTTCAGTTTCATTGCAAAGGAGAGGGTCAATGAAAAACTCTGTTTTGACCACGTTAGGGGTCTTCGCATTATCCATGCTGGCTTTCGGACAAGCCAGCGACGGCAACCTGGTCGGCGCTGTTACAGACGTTAGCGGCGCGGCCGTGCCGAACGTGAACGTCGTCGTCAAGAACCACGCTACTGGCCTGGAATCGACGGCAAAGACAACTGAGGCAGGCGAGTACCGGTTCAACAACCTGCCCGTAGGTATATACGATCTCACGGCGACCGCGACCGGTTTTGCCACGGCGCGGCTCGGGAACCTGAGCATCGATCTGAATAAGACATCCACCGCCAATCTCAGTTTACAATTAGGCGCCGTAAGCTCAACCGTTGATGTAAGTGAAGCCGCCGCCACATTAGACACGACCACCGCGCAGGTCGGGGCGACGTTTACATCCGCGGCGGCCATCGATATTCCCGCCTCTTCCTTACCGCTCGGCGTGCTGAACCTGTCGTTGCTGGAGGCCGGCGTATCGAATCCCGGCGGCATCGGTCTTGGCGATGGGCCATCGGTGGGAGGCCAGCGGCCTCGCAACAACAGCTTCAGCATTGAGGGCGTGAATGACGATCGGCGGGACGTAACCGGTCACAACCTGGCGGTGCCGAATGAAGCCGTTGCGGAGTTCTCGATGTTACAAAACCAGTTTTCCGCGGAGTTCGGCGATAGCACGGGAGGGCAGTTCAACACCGTTGTCAAGAGCGGCGGAAACCGTATTCATGGGTCGGCCTTCGAGTATCTTCAGAACCGCAACCTCAACGCGAACGACAATCTGAATGCGCTGAGCGGCATCCTCTCGCCGCCAAGATACGATTCGAATACATTCGGCGGCTCCGTCGGTGGCCCTATCAAAAAGGACAAGCTGTTCTATTACGGCTTATATCAGTACAATCCCACCGGTCAGGCGCCCGCATCGGCGCAAGGCGCGATCTACTCTCCCACAGCGGCGGGTTACTCCCAGCTAGCCTCGATTCCAGGCGTTTCATCGACCAATCTGAACGTGCTGAAAACATACCTTCCGGCTGCGCCATCCGCGAGTAAGTCGACTCCCGTTTGTCCCGGCCTTAGTGGCGCGAGTTGCACGTCAAGCACTCCGGGAGCTTTCAATATTCCGATCGGCGTCTATCCGGTAACCTTGCCCAGCTACTTGAATATCACCGACTTCCTGGTGAGCATCGACTATAACCTCTCGGCTTCCGATCAGATACGCGGCAGGTATCTGGACGACCGCCGCAGCGGCTTCGATACTTCCACCTTGCCTGCTCTGCCGTCGTTCTTTCAACAGCGTCAGACCACCTCAAAGCTTGTGGCCTTCTCCGAGTTTCACACCTTCGCGCCCAGCGTGGTCAACGAATTCCGTCTGGGGTACCAGCGGTATAACGACAGCGTGCCTTCGGGCGACTATAGCTTCCCTGGCCTGGACGCGTTTCCGAATATTGTGATTGCCAACGATTTGAACGTTCAGCTAGGTCCATACAGCACGTCGCCTCAATTCACCATCATCAACACTTACCAGGCAATCGATAACCTGAGTTGGACGAAGGGCAAGCACACCATCAAGGTTGGCTGGGAAGGGCGTAAGTACATCGACGGCACCGTTGCGGTGCAACGCGTCCGCGGCGATTACGATTACAAGACGCTGGGGCAGTTCATTCTCGACTATACGCCCGATCAACTGGCGGAGCGGAATGTCGGTGTGGCGCCGTACTCCGGAAATGCCATCAATACGTCGCTCTTCGCCAATGACAGCTATCGCTGGAAGCCGAACGTGACAATTAACATCGGCCTGCGCTGGCAGTACGACGGCGTTCCTCATGACGATAAGCAATGGACGCTCAATTCGATTGCCAGCGTACCGGGGTTAATCGAGTTCCGCGCGCCGACCGCACAGTTGAATGCATTCGCGCCGCGTCTCGGCATCGCGTACTCCCCGGGGTCGAGCGGCCGCACCTCCATTCGGGCGGGCTTCGGAATGGCGTATGACAAGTTGTTCGAGAATCTTGGAACCAATAACCGCCCGCCCGAGATTTCAACGACGGTTGACGCTCCATCGCTCGGCGGCGCTACTCCCGGTTACCTGGCAACAGGCGGCATTCCCGCGAGAGCCTCGGCGGGGCCGGCCTGCACGGACGCCCTGAGTTGCCGCGCCATCACCTCCGGGTATGTTTACGATGAGCAGTTGCCGTATGCAATCACCTGGAACGCCGGCATACAGCACGTCTTCCACCAGGACTACACCTTTGAGGCGCGGTATCTGGGCACCAAGGGCGTTCACCTCTTCACGCAGAATCGAATCAACCGGATCGACAAAGTAACTGCCAGCCGTTTCATTCCCACTTACCTGCAGACTCCCAGCGCCGCCACGCTCTCTGCCGAACCCTTGCTCCTCGGAGATATTCAGGCGTTCTCCAGTTTCGACCCGGCGTACCTGGCCGCTGGATTTACATCCAATATCGTAGCGTTCCCGAGCCGCGGCAACTCCGAATATCACGGCCTCGCGCTCGAATTGACGCGCCGCTTCACCAATAGCCTGCTGCTCAAAGCCGCGTACACGTGGAGCCACAACATTGATGACAGCACCGCCGATCTGTTCTCAACCCTGCTCGCGCCGCGGCGGCCGCAGGATTTCCAGAACATGAGCGCCGAGAAATCGGCATCGTTCCTCGATCGCCGCCAGCGGCTTACATTGACGTGGCTGTATGAGTTACCTGCGTTCCGCAAGAGCGATAACAAGTTCTTCCGCTTCGCATTAGGCGGATACATGTTGAGCGGCACTTACACTTACGAGTCTCCGCAGTTTGCGACGGTGCAAAGCGGCATCGATTCGAACCTGAATGGCGATTCCGCCGGCGACCGCGCGATCGTCAACCCGCAAGGCGATGCCAACGCCGGCAGCGACGTAATCGCACTCGCGCGCGACGGCAGCGTCGTCAGCGCCAGCACGGCATGCAAGATCGGCGGCCAGGCGACCACCGGCACTAACTGCACCGCGGCATACGTGGCCAGCAATCCGAATGCGCGGTACATCATTGCAGGCGCCGGAGCGCTTGCGAATGCCGGCCGCAATACCATTCCGCTGCGGCCAATTAACAATTTCGATGTTCAGGTGAAGAAGGAATTCCTGTTCAAAGAAAATGTGAAATTCCAGATTGCCGCGCAGGCGTTCAATCTATTCAACCACCCGCAGTATGTTTCCGGTTACATCAACAACGTGCAGTTCCATGACAGCAACACCACGAACCTCAACCTGGTGCCTAACAGCAGCGTGTTCGGCCAACCGGACCAGGTGTTCAGCAGCAACCCGCGAGGCATGCAATTGACCGCGCGCTTTGAGTTCTAAGAAAGCCGTCAGCGACTGAAGGCAGGCCGGTCAGATCCGGCCTGCCGATTTTTGCCGATCACGCGTGAATGCCTGGCGCTTCATGGCCCAGCTTCTGCACGTATTCCACATACGACCCGGGATAGACCAGCGGCTCCCGCGCCGTTCCCGACTCGCCGCCGAGTTCCAGGACGCGCGACGCCAGCGAGCGCAGGAAAGTGCGGTCGTGCGAAACGAAGATCATGGTGCCTTCGAACCCGCGGAGCGCCTCCGCGAGCATCTCTTTCGTCGCGAGGTCCAGGTGGTTGGTGGGCTCATCCAGGACCAGCAGGTTCGGCGGATTGTACAGCATGCGCGCCATCGCCAGCCGCGACCGCTCCCCGCCGGACAGCGCGCGGATCTTCTTATCCACCTCGTCGCCCGAGAATTGGAACGCGCCGGCGAGCGTGCGTAGCGAGCCCAGGTTGTCCTGCGGAAAATCCTCCTGCAACTGCTCGATGACCGTCAGGTTCGCCGCGAGCACGTCCAGCGATTGCTGCGCGAAGTAGCCCATCGTGACGCTCGCGCCAATGCGCACGCTACCCGCATCGGGCGTGGACACCCCCGCAATCATTTTCAGCAGCGTAGTTTTGCCTGCGCCGTTGCGGCCCATCACTGCCCAGCGCTCGCCGCGGCGGACCGTGAGATCGAAGTTGCTGTAAATGTTTCGCTTCCCGTAGCTCTTACACAGGTCTTCGATGACGATTACCTGATCTCCCGAGCGCGGCGGCGTGCGGAACTCGAACTTCACCACGTGACGCTTCTTCGGCAGCTCGATCTTCTCGATTTTATCGAGTGCCTTAATCCGGCTCTGCACCTGCGCGGCTTTGGCGGCGTGCGCCTTGAACCGTTCGATGAAGCGCTGCTCCTTGGCCAGCATCGCCTGCTGCCGCGCAAAAGCGGCCTGTTGATTGGACTCGCGGATGGCCCGCTCGCGTTCGTAAAAGTCGTAATTGCCTGAGTAAACGATAATCTCGCCGCCATCGATTTCGGCGATCCGGTTCACCACGCGATTCATGAACTCCCGGTCGTGGGAAGTCATCAGGAGCGCCCCTGTGTACGTCGTCAGAAACCGTTCCAGCCAGATGATGGACTCGATATCGAGGTGGTTTGTCGGTTCATCCATCAGCAGGACGTCAGGACGCCCGAGCAGCACCCGAGCCATCGCTACGCGAATCTTCCAGCCACCGGAGAGCGCGCCCACATCGCCATCGATCTGGTCGTCTTCGAAGCCGAGGCCGTGCAGCACCTCACGCGCCTGCGCCTCCAACGCGTAGCCGCCGAGGTGCTCGTATTCCTCCTGCACGTGGCCGAAGCGCTCGAGGATCCGGTCCATCTCGTCAAGCTTTTCCGGATCCCCCATGGCGTGCTGGAGTTCTTCTAATTCGTGGTGCAGGTCGCCGAGCCTGCCGCTGCCGGCGATCGCCTCATCGAGCGCCGACCTGCCCTGCATTTCCTCCACATCCTGGCGGAAGTAGCCGATCGTGAGCCGCTTGGGAACGGAAATGTCGCCCTCGTCAGGTTCCTCTTCGCCGACGATCATGCGGAACAAAGTGGTCTTACCCGAGCCGTTGGGACCCACCAACCCGACCTTCTCGCCGGGGTTCAACTGGAAAGAGGCATCGACGAAGACGAGTTGCCGGCCATACTGCTTATGAATGCTTGTGAACGAGATCATGGAGTGCGGAAAACGCTAATTCCGGGCCGCGCGCCCGGCACTCCATTATCCTATGGCAACAGTGACGCCTGCCCTTCCCCGCGGACTCGCCTGCATTCGTACGGAACGTTTCGTTGGACCTTCGCGTGTCGGACATCGGGTTAGCTGCGCAACGAAAAACAATGTCAGATTCGAAAACTCCTTCTGAAGACGAAATGCGGAACAACGTGATCCGCCTCGCGTTCAACGGCGCTCCCGAGCGGTTCGAAGAGTTCTGCCACATTCTCGCCGCAAGCGTGCCCGAGGCCCATTCCGGCGTTCTCCGCGGAAGCGCGATCACGGGTTTTCGGTGGAAGGACGGCGCGCCATTCGATGCCGATGGGCCCGGCACCAGCGACCTGGACGTCACGCTGGTCGGGTCCGACGTGCTTCGCTACTATTCCATCGACGGGTACTGGATCCCCGGCATCCACTCCCGGCCGCTCAGCGATGTCGATCCCGATATCGCGCCTGAGCTGATTCCGCTGCGGAATCGCCTCATGGGAATGGTCGGCCGCCCCGTGAATATCCAGGGTACGCGGGACTGGGTGCAATCCTTGCGCGGCGAACTCATGGGACAGCCTTACCTGACGCTGTTCGGAACGCCGTCCGGCGAATAGCGGTGCGGCTTCTCAGCTACAACATTCGTCACGGAGGCGGAGGCCGCGAGAAAGCGCTGGCTGCCGTTATCAACCAGTGCGAACCGGACGTGGTCGTGCTGCAGGAGGCCGTGCGGCCTGACGTGGTCGAACGTCTCAGCTCGGCCTGCGGAATGACGCAATGGGCCTGCCGGCCGGGCTACTCGGTCGCATTTCTCAGCCGGCTCGAAGTGGCGCATTCCGAATGGCGGCGCTCGCCGTTCGGACGCCGGCATTACCTGGAATTGGTGCTCGCGGAGCAGAACCTGCGGATTTTCGGAGTCCACCTTTCCGCCATTCATTCCAACGTGACGGAACTCCGCCGCGTGTATGAATTGCGGTCGATTCTACGCGAGACTGCCAGGTGCAGCCAGACCTTCCACGTGCTGACCGGCGACTTCAACACTCTCGCCAATGGTGAAGCATTGGACATTGCGCGCCTGCCATTCCGGCTGCGCGCATTTCTCCGCGTAACCGGCGGCCGGGTGCGCTGGCGAACGATAAAGCTGATGGCGCAAGCATCGTATGTCGATGCCTTTCGGTCCTTTCACCCGCTCGATTCGGGCTACACCTTTCCCACTTGGGACCCTCATGTTCGCCTCGACTACCTCTTCGCGCCACAGCAATTCGCCAGTTTCGTCCAGCAATGTGAGGTCGTGCGCGATGGACCTGTGCGCGATGCCTCTGACCACTTTCCCCTCCTGTCTGTGATCACGGCACCCGCCAAGCCGCGGTGCTGACCGCCTCGCGCCGCACGCGTAGCGGGCCAGACCGGGCTATAGAAAGTTGCGTCATCCTTGTTACGCGACCTGCCCGGGCAGAGTATCCTGGATCGGATGGCATGGGCGACGTAACGGAACTGCTGCGGCGATGGAGCGCGGGCGACCGCGCCGCCTTAGAAGAAATGGTCCCGCTCGTCTATGACGACCTCAAACGGGTGGCCGGCCGCAACCTGCGCAACGAACGCCACTCCCCTACCCTGAACTGCACGGCGCTGGTCCACGAGGCATACCTGCGCCTGGTTTCGCAGGACCGCACCGAATGGACGGGGCGCCGGCACTTCTTCGCCGCCGCCGCCGGCGTTATGCGGCGCATTCTGGTGGAGCACGCACGCCAGCGTCTGGCGGCGAAACGGGGATCGGGTGCTCCCCATGAGCCGCTCGACCGTGCCGTCTCCGTCGCTCTTGAACCAGACCTGGATGTTCTCGCCATTGACGAGGCGCTCACCGAACTCGCGCGCGGCGATCCGCTGAGCGCCCAGGTTGTCGAGCTGCGCTGTTTCGGCGGTCTCTCCATTGAGGAGACCGCCGACGTCATCGGCGCGTCACCATCGTCCGTCACGCGAACGTGGAGTTTCGCGCGGGCGTGGTTATACCGCCGCCTTCGCACGGCGGAGTAACATCGCCACCGCGGCCACACCCGCGCCGAACCACGTCGCAGGCTCAGGGATCGGCGGCGTGAACTGGTTGTTCACGATGAACAACTCCGGTGCGTTCACCGTTACTCCCTGCGGCAGATTGAAGACCGGACCGGAGAGCGGAAATTCGAACGTGTCGCGGAATTCGGCGCTCGCAGACCCTCCCGAGAACGGCGAATTCGCAAGTGCGCTGATGCTCATGACGAAGTCGAGCGGCGTGTTCACGGGAACGGTTAGCTCCAAGCTGGTGATTGCCGCGTTCAAGGTCGTCCCGCAAGGCGGCGCGGTTCCGATGCTGCCGTGGCACTCCAGCGGATTCGACGATATATCCGCCAGCGAGGTGCTGTAGGCAATCAGCGCGGTGCCGTTCAGGGTAAGAATCATAGTCATCTGCGCGCCGGCATCGGAGTCGCTGGAAGAAACGGCCAGGCTACCGTGCAGGTTGCCGTTGACGCTCACCGTCACCTGCTTAATGTTCGGGTCCCCGGTGCTAAAGATCAGGCCGGTGTCTTCAAATTGTGCGCTGGCGCGGCCGGTGGCGGGCAGCGAGGTGCCGGTGGAATTGTGAGAACTTGCGCCGGCGCCCACGATTCCGGGGTTCGATGACGCAGCGCCGAACCCGGCGCTGCCCGCATCCGCGCAGGTGATACTCGCGCCCAGGGGCGATGATGACGACGTGTTCACACCAGGCCCCGTGCACGAACCGCCAAGCGAAGAATTCGGGTTCACCGTGATTGAAAAGATCTCATTGGCGTAACCTGGAGCAGCCATTACGGCGAAGAACAACAAAGGTAGAAGCTTCACTAATTTCCCTCCGATTGATTTGCCGCGTGAGTTGGCGGCTACTAGTTGTGGCGCAAAAATCGGCTCTGCCGCGTCAAGGTTTTCGCTTTATAATTGACTCCGCCGATGACCCTTCCGCAGTTGCGCGAGTTGTTCGGAAAAACACTGGAGATGAATGGCGGCGACCGCGCGCGCGTACTTGAGGGGCTTGCTCCGGAAGCACGCGCCGAACTTACCGCCCTTTTGCGGGCTCATGACGAAGCTGCCTCTTTCCTGGAACACTCAGCCGCCGGTTTGCTGAGCCCCGGCGATCACGTAGGCAATTACCGGATCGTTTCCGAAATAGGCCATGGCGGCATGGGCGTGGTTTACCGGGCCGTACGCGATGACGGCGAATTTACACGCCAGGTCGCCATCAAGGTGGTTGGCGGCCGCGTCTTCGCCCCGGAGGCGGAGCGCCGGTTCATTGCGGAGCGCAACTTTCTCGCCTCGCTGGACCACCCGAACATCGTCCGCATGATCGATGGCGGCGTCTGTAACCGTCAGCGGTATCTCGTCATGGAGTATGTCGATGGCGAACCCGCCACCGCTTACTGCCAGTCGCGGAATCTGTGCCACTCGGACCGCCTGCGCATCCTGCGGACCTCGTGCGAGGCAGTACATTACGCGCATCAGCGCCTCATTCTGCACCGCGACCTGAAACCCGAGAACATCCTCATCACCGCCGAAGGCCAGTTGAAGATACTCGACTTCGGCATCGCGACCATGCTCGCCGAGGGTGAGGAAGATTCCGCGCTCAATCCTCTGACGCCATCCTGCGCCAGTCCGGAGCAGCTTCGCGGCGAGCGCCTGACCGTCGCATCGGACGTTTACGCGCTAGGCCTTCTCGGGCGGCAGATCCTCACGGGTTTGAAGCTCGCGCCGGATGTGGAAGCCATCCTTGCGAAAGCAACCGCGTCCGAACCCACGGCGCGTTACGGCACCGCACTGGAACTCTCCGCGGATATTCAGCGGTACCTGGAAAGACGGCCGGTAGCCGCCCGCCCGGCGTCCTTTCTTTATCCCCTGCGCTGCCTCGTGTCGCGCAACAAGACGCTAACCGCGCTCACAGCGGCGCTCGTCGTGGCGGTGGTCGCCGGCTATGCCGCAACCTCATGGCAGGCGCGGCGCGCCGAACGGCGTTTCGAAAGCGCGCGGCGGCTCATCCATACCGTAATTCACGAAGTCCAGCCGCAACTGGAAGCTGTTGACGGCACCGTCGCCGTTCGCAAAATACTCATCGAAAAAACGCTCGTCTATCTGGAAGCTCTGTGGGCCGATTCGGCCGGGAATGTGCCGATCACGCGCGAACTGGTGGATTCCTACGTCACCTTGGCCATGCTCGCCGGGGACGCCGGTTCGGCGAACCTGGGCGATACCGTGCTGGCAAAGGACATTCTCGGCAAGGCGGAACGCCTGGCCAAAACGTTGGAGACGCGCAATCCCGACCAGTCCTCCCTGCGCTCGCTCGTTGAGTTCTATCGCGCGGCGGCGCGCAATCGCAGTTTCTACGGCACCCCGGAAGGCGCCCGCGAGTACGCCCGAAAAAGTGTGGCGGCCGCGGAACGCACCGCGGAGCCGGCGCTACAGGCAAACGCCCTTGCAACGCTGGCGGATGTGACGGCCGATTACCGTTCGCAAATCGCACTGTACGGGCGCGCTCTGGAATTCTACAAGAAGGTCCTCGCCGCCGGGCGGAGCGCCAACAATCTGCGCAGCACAGCGCTCATGTACAAGGACCTTTCCAGCGCGTGGATCGAACTCGAAGACTACCCGCGCAGTGTCGAGCACGCCAAAATGGCATACGGCCTCGACAGCGAACGTCTCAAGCTCGACCCCTCCTCGCCCGAGTGCCGCATGGCGGTCGCCTTCGACCTCGGAGAACTCGGTTGGGCCGAATTCCAGATGCACGACTACGCTGAAGCAGCGAAGTACATGCATGAAAACGTCGAACTGCGCGAGAGCGTCGCCGCGGCAAACCGTGACGATCGCCGCGCGGCGGATCGGCTCGCCTATGCTCTTCGCGATCTCGCCGGGGTTGAACTCGCCATGGGCGACCGGCCCGCCGCGCGCCGCGACCTTGAGCGTACGGTCGGAATCTACGATGCGCTCGCCGCGCGAGGGCCGCTGGTCGCCCAGTCCGCTGATCGCTATGCGCAAGCCCGACGGACTCTGGCCTCATTGCGCTAAGAGAAGTCGAAACCGAACGCCCATTTCGACGCACCGGTTGCCGCCTGGTTATTGCTGCCATCCCCCGCCGAGCGCGTTGTAAATCTGCACCAGCGAAAGCCGCTCGTTCAACTGTCCTCGCGCCAGATTCAATTGCGCAGTGAAATAGTTGGTCTCACTGGTGAGCACCTCCAGATAACTTGCAGCGCCGCCTCGATACCGCATGTCCGACAGGCGGTCGGCATCCGCGGCAGCCGCGGTCAACCGCTCCTGGTGTTCGCGAAAATCGCGGAATTTGCCGTAAGACGCCAGCGCGTCGGAGACCTGCCGGAACGCCTGCTGAATCGTTTGCTGATACGTCAGCAGCATCTCCTGCTCCTGCGCTTTTGCCAGCCGGAGGTTAGACCGCAAGCGTCCTCCATTGAAGATCGGCTGGGCCGCGACAGCCGTGAAATTCCATGCCGTCGGCCCGCCGGTGAAGAGTTGGCCCAGGTGCGGACTCGCCAGGCCACCGGCGCCCGTCAACGGCACGCTGGGGAAAAACTGCGCCCGCGCGACACCGATCTGCGCGTTAGCCGCCATCAATTGGGCCTCCGCCGCGCGAATATCCGGCCGCCGCTCGATCAACTCCGAAGGTAGCCCGGCCGGCACATCGGGAGGTAGCGGCTGCGCGGTAATCGCCAGTCCGCGCGGAATCGCGTGTGGATTCTGTCCCATCAACGTGCTGATCAGATCTTCCTGTAGCGCGATCTGCCGCTCGGTATCGGGAATCGCCTCGGCGGCGGTTTCCACGAGTTGCTCGGCCTGCCGCACATCCAGCAACCCGATCGCGCCGCCGCGTTCCAGAGTCTGCGTCAACTGCAAAGACTGCTGCCGCGAGGCGAGTGTCTTCTTAGCGATGTCCAGTTCCAGATCGAGTTCGCGCAGAGTGAAGTAGGCCGAGGCGACGTCCGAAACCACCGTGCTCAGCACCTGCTTGCGATTCCACTCGGACGCGAGCAGCGTCGCGCGAGACGCTTCCGTCGCATTGCGGTAAGCGCCCCAGAAATCGATATTCCACGAGAAGACGCCTTCGAGTTCCGCCAGAACGAAGCTAAACGTCGGAATCTTCTGGCCGGTCACCCCGGCCTGTGCACCGATAGTGGGATACTGCTGCGAACGAGTGATCCCCAATTGCGCCTGCGCCTGCAAAATGCGCGCGGCCGCAATCCGCGCATCGTAATTTCGATCCAGCGCGGTCCGGATCAGCTTCTGCAACTCCGCATCCTGGAACAGCGCCCACCATTTCTCATCGCCGATCGAGGTTTTGTCTGTGCCGGGCTCGGCGTTCCGGTAAGCGGGCGGCGTATCTACGGCCGGACGCCGGTACTTTGGCCCCACGGTGCATCCGGCCAGCGCAACGAGGGCGGCGAGTGCAACCAACGTTCTCATGCGGCGGACTCCGGCTCTGGCGATGGTCGCGGCGATCTGGAGAACCGGTGCGACAGCTTCTCGACGACTTCGAACGTCACGGGGATGAAGAAGATTGCGATCAGCGAAGCGGCCAGCATGCCGCCGATCACGGCCGTTCCCAGCACGCGCCGGGAAACCGCGCCCGCGCCGGCCGCCACCCACAGCGGGACGCAACCCAGAATGAAGGCGAAGGCCGTCATCAGAATCGGCCGGAGGCGGATGCGCGCGCCCAGCAGCGCGGCTTCTTCCAGGCTCCTTCCCTTTTCGTATTCCACCTTCGCGAACTCCACGATCAAAATTGCGTTTTTCGCCGCCAGGCCGATCAGCATAACCAGCCCGATCTGCGCATACACATTGTTTTCGAAATGCCGCAGCCACAGGGTGAGATAGGCGCCGAACACCGCCACCGGAGTGCCCAGCAAGACGCTGAACGGCAAGGACCAACTCTCATACAGAGCGGCCAGAATGAGAAACACGAATAAGACCGAAAGGCCGAATACCGCCGCTGGAGGAACACCCTGCGCGGCCTTCCATTCCTGGTAAGACATGCCCAGGTAATCGAAGCCCATTTCCCGCGGCATGGTTTGGTCGAATGTCTGCTCCAGCGCGGCCATCGCCTGTCCCGAACTGTAGCCGGGAGCCGCCGCCGCATTGATTTGAGCCGTGTGATATTCGTTGTAGCGCATGGTGAACTCAGGTCCACTGATGCCTCGCACGGCGGTTACCGCGCTGAGCGGAACCATGTCTCCGCGATTGTTCGCCACATAAAACTGGCCCATGTTCTCTGCCCGGTTGCGGTACTCTCCCTCCGCTTCGATGTACACCTGCCACTGCCGCCCGAAGCGGTTGAAGTAATTCACCAGATACCCGCCCATGAACGCCTGCAGCGTCTGATAAACGTCTCCAATGTTCACGCCTTCCCGCGCGACCTTGGCGCGGTCCACGTCTACAAACTCCTGCGGAACTCCCGCCAGAAATGTCGACGACACTCCCGTGAGTTCCGGACGCTTTCTCGCGGCCGCCAGGAATTTGCTCACGTTCTCGCCGAGAAACTCGAGCGTCCCCCCGGAGCGATCTTCCAGCATGAACGTTACGCCGCCGGACGTTCCAACTCCGGGGATCGCGGGCGGCGCGAACGAGAAAGCGACTCCGTCCGGCACTTTACCCAGCTCGCGTGTGATGTGGCTGCGGATCGCCTGATACTGCTCTTCGGGCTTCGTGCGCTCGTCCCACGGTTTTTCGGTGACAAAGAAAAATGCGCTGTACGTGTCCTGCACGCGGCTGAGCAGGCTGAAGCCCAGCACCGAAGTGCAACCCTGCACTCCCGGAGTGTGCATGATGATGTCTTCCACCTGCCGGGCCGCGGCGGAGGTCCGCTGCAGCGAAGCGGCATTTGGCAGTTGCAAGCTGACGAACACGTACCCGTAATCTTCCTCCGGCAGAAACGAGCCCGGCAGCCTCCGGCCCACCATCACGGCGGCGACGGTAATTACGCCGAGAAGCAGGATGCTCACCACGGCTTTGCGAAGGAGAACCCGCGAGAAACCGACATAATGTTCGGTAGCCCAGCCGAATCCGCGATTGAACCGGCCGAAGAACCACGCCAGCGGACCGCGGCGACGCTTGCGCGGCCGCAGCAGCAAAGCCGATAGCGCCGGACTCAGCGAAAGCGCGTTGAACGCCGAGAAGATTACCGAAATCGCGATGGTCACAGCGAACTGCTGATACAGCCGCCCCGTGATTCCGGGTATGAAGATGGTCGGAATAAAAACGGCGGAAAGGATCAGCGCGATCGCGACCACCGGACCTGAGACCTCCCGCATCGCCTGTAACGCGGCATCGCGCGGCGAAAGCCCTTCCTCGATGTGGCGCTCAACGGCTTCCACCACCACGATGGCATCGTCCACCACCAACCCGATCGCCAGCACGAGCCCGAAGAGCGACAGGGTGTTGATCGAAAACCCGAGCATCGGAAAAACCACGAAGGTGCCGATCAGCGACACCGGCACGGCGAGCAGCGGGATCAAGGTCGCGCGCCATCCCTGTAGAAACACGTACACCACCAGCACCACCAGACCCAGCGCCTCAAGCAGCGTGTACATGATCTCCTCCATGCCCGCTGTTACGGACGCCGTGGTATCCAGGCTGACCGTGTAGGCCAGATCCGAAGGAAACCTCCGGCTCAACTCCGCGATGCGTGCCCGCAGCCGCTTGGCCGCATCCACCGCATTCGTTCCCGGCAGTTGGTAGCAGGCCAGAACGGCGGCCGGTTTTCCGTTGTAGCGGCCCGTCAGCGCGTAAGTTTGCGCTCCGAGATCGATACGGGCAACGTCCTTCAACCGGAGAGTGGAGCCGTCGGGATCGGCGCGCAGAATGATCTCGCCGAATTGCTCCGGCGTTTCCAGGCGGCCCTGCGTGCGTACGGTGTAAGTGAACTGCTGCCCTTGCGGCGCCGGCTCGCCGCCGATCTGCCCGGCCGGATTCACCGAATTCTGCGTCTGCAGCGCCTGCACAATCTGCGGCACCGTAACATGCAGTTTCGCGAGCTGATCCGGCTTCACCCACAGCCGCATGGCGTACTGCCCCGCCCCGAAGATCTGCACCTGCGCAATGCCGGGCACGCGCGTCAGCTCGTCGATCAGGTTGATGTAGGCATAGTTGGCTAAAAAGGTGTTATCGAAGGTCCCCTTCGGCGAATACAGCGACACCAGCAGCAGCGGCGAAGAAAGCGACTTTTGCACCAGCAGACCGGCCGTGTTCACCTGCGACGGCAACTGCGGCTGTGCCTGCGAGGTGCGCAGTTGCGTGAGCACCTGGTCGATATTCGGATCCGTGCTGACGTCGAAATTTACGATGATCTGCGTCTGCCCGCTGCTGGAATTCACCGAGTACATGTAATTCATGTTGTCCACGCCGCTGATCTGCTCTTCCAGCGGTGTGGCGACGGATTGTTCCAGCGTTTGCGCATCGGCGCCGGGATACGTCGCGGTCACTCTGATCTCCGGCGGCACAATGCTCGGAAACTGCGCCACCGGAAGAGCCAGCGCCGAAACCAGGCCGATCACCGTCATCAGAATGGCGATTACCATCGCGACAATCGGACGGTTGATGAAGAATTTTGCCATCTACCTGACCCCGCCGCTTTCCGGCTGCGGATTCACCAGCGTCCCGTCGCCTACCTTCATGTTGCCTTCCGTGATGACGCGGTCACCCGGCTTGAGTCCACCCTCGACGATCCAGAGATCGCCCACCTTGTCGCCAGTCTGCACGGATTGAATGCGCACCCGGTTGTTGGGCTCCACCACCGCCACCATGTTCCGTCCCTGCAGATCGCTGACCGCCCGCTGCGGCACCAGCAGCGCTCCTTTGCGCATCGTCGTCATGGCTCGTATTCGCCCGAACTGGCCCGGCCGCAGCACGTTTCCGGGATTCGCGAATGCACCGACCACGCGGATGGTTCCAGTCTGCGCATCCACCTGCCGGTCCGCGAAAACGATGTGACCCGGCCGCGGATACACCTGGTTATTCGATAGCGTCAATTGCAGCGGGATGCCGCTGCCTTGCCGCAACAGGTCGGCGCCGCCGGTGTGAATCTTTCCAGCCAGTGCCAGGTATTCCTGCTCGCTCATCGAAAAATTCGCCTTGATCGGATCCACCGTTGAGACCGTGGTGAGCACCGTCGTCGAACTCACCAGGTTCCCGATCTGCACGCTCGCGATCCCTGCGATTCCGTCGATCAGCGAGCGCACTTTCGTGAAGCCGAGATTCAACTGCGCCTGCTCCACTCCGGCTTCGGCCGCCTGAATCGCGGCTTTCGCAGATTCGATTCCGGCCGTGTTCGTCCGTATCAGCGCTTCGTTTTGCTTCTGCGCCTGAACCTCGCTATCCAGTTGGCTCTGAGAAATCGCGTGCGCCTGCGCCAGCGGCGTGTCGCGCTGCACGTTAATCTCGGCGAGCTTCAACTGCGCCTGCGATTGTCCCAGTTGACCCTCGGCCTGCGAAAGCTGCCCCTTGGCTTGCGCCAATTGCCCTTTCGCCTGGTCCAACGCCGCCTGGAACGGCCGCGGATCGATGTCGAACAGGAGTTCGTCTTTGTGGACGAACGCCCCCTCGCGATAATCCTGCTTCACCAGATACCCGCTGACGTGCGGCTGGATGTTGGCGTTCACGTAGCCGTCCAACGTAGCCACCCAGTCGCCGTAGATCGGCACGTCTTGTTGCGTCACCGTGCTCACGCGAACCTGTACCGGCGCGGGCGCGCGCTCCGCGGTGGAGGCCGCGGATTTTTCGCCGCATCCGGCTAGCGAGATCGCTGCGGCAGCGGCGAGGATCGCGGTTGCCGTCTTCTCTTTCAATTTCACTCGCTGCTCCTTGGTGTGCCGCTGCCCGAAATCCGGGCGCGCGCGTAGAAGTAGAGAACTGCTTTGAATTCCTGAACCAGCGGCCGGCGCTCATTCGGCGGAAGTTCGATATAGAGCTGATTGAGAGCTTTCATGATCTGCATGGTGACGGTCGCCAGCCGCATCGCTTTCACTTTCGACATGCGGGGCTGCTGCGCGATGAAGAAGCCTGCGAATCGCTCCAGAATGTGATTGCGTATTTCCGGCAGCGTACGTGTACTGCGCGGCGCGTCCAGCAGCGCGAGGAACGCCGGGTGGCTGTCGACGAACCGTATCGTGACGTCGATCAGGCGGCCGGCAAATTCTTTCAGCTCGAGCCTCCCGGCCTGTTCCGCGAGCGGCGCGCACATTTCGTCGAACTGCTTTCCGTATTCGGTGCGCAGCGCCTGAGTGATAGACGCTTTGTTGGGGAAGAACTGATACAGAGAGCCGATGGATGCGCCCGCGCGTTCGGCGATCGCGCTCATGGTGGCCGCTTCGTACCCGGCTTCCGCGATCACCGCTTCCGCAGCGCCGATCAGTTCCGCGACGCGGCGCTCTCCACGCTCCTGGCAGGGAACTCTCCTGGGCGGAGTGGAACTATGCGGCTGCATCCCGATGGCTTGATTATATTATGAGTACCCCCTCACATTTTGTTCTCGCACATACACCAGACGGCGCTGATTCGCTCGAAGCGCTTATAATCCGGGTTGTGGACGCGAAATTCTCCCGCCGTAGACTCTTGCAGGCCGCCACGCCGCTGATGGCGAGGGCCGCGGCTGCCGATCCGTTCGCTCAAGCTCCCGCCGCGGCTCCCGAGCCTCCATCCGCAGCCGACCTGTTACGGATCGAGTCCGGCGATCTGGTGGCGACCCTCGACCGGCGCGATGGCAGCATCTTCGCCATCGAACATTCGCGCGATGCGTTGAAGACGAACTTCGTGGGGAACGCTTCGAACACCCGAGGCATCCGTCTGAAGGATCCGTACTGGACAGGACACGTGCTCTCCACCGTCTTTGCAGCCAATGGAGGTCGTGGCGGCCGTTGGCTCCGGCAGACCACGATCGACTCGGCGGACATCCGGCAAGTAACGGTCGATGGCGGCGCAGTGTCCGTGCGCTACGAGGGAGCATCGCGGAATGCGAACGGCATCCAGAGCTACGCATTAGGGCTCACGTATTCGGCGGGAGCCGATGGCGCGCTGCTGATGCGTGTGGAGATCCAAAACCCCGGCAGTTCGGCTTTGGAGATCGGTGAACTGGCGTTGCCGCTGCGTGCGAACGACGATTACGTCGAGGCCTACAAGGGCACATCTCTCGGCGCGGCGACGCGCTCGGGGAGACTCTCCTCTATCCAACAGGAGATTTACGAACAGAAGGTGCTGGCGCATCACTTCGCCGGCGGGTACAGTTCCTACGCCTTGCTGGAACGTCCGCGCGGCACAGCGCCGTATCTGCTGTTTCAGGCGCTGGATGCGCCCATCGAGTGCGTCTACAAAGTGGAAGGCTTCCGCATCTGGCATGACGATTGGGTCGGCACGGATCTGCTCGGGCTGCACACGCTCGCCGTGAAGCAACAGCGCGGGTGGAATGATAATCCGTGGGTCAATGGCCACACGTCTCTGCTTCTCGCGCCGGGCGAGAGCAAGACGTGGCACTTCCAGTTCCTGTTTATCGACGACCACCGCGAGATCGCACGGCATCTCTACGAAGCCGGCGATCTTGCCATTCGCGTGCTGCCGGCGATGGTAGTGCAGGAGAACACCGACGTGCAGGTGTCGGTGCAATCCAAGACGCCGCTTGAGAAGGTGGAGGTCCACTCGGATCAGACTCAGGTGAAGGCGAATCGCCGCGAGGGAGACCGTACGCTGCTTACGCTCGCATTCCGCGGCCGCGGCCAAAAGACAGTGAAGCTGTTTTACGGCGGCGGCAAATGGACGAATGTGCATTTCTACTGCGTGCAGCCCTATGAACAACTGCTCAAGGCGCGCGGCCAATTCGTCATCGAGCGCGAATTCTACGAAAATCCCGAGGATCCGTTCCAGCGAAATCATCTCTTTTTGCCCTTCGATACGCGCAAGGGCTTGCGGCTGGAATATACGGACAACTCGTCCGGCGAAGTCGGAGGCGCGGGCGACGCGGGATTTTCCGCGCCGCTGTTCCTCTCCGAGAAGAACGTCTATTTTCCTTCGGCGCGAGAGATCGATGTGCTCGAGACATACGTCGCCGATTCGCTCTTCAACAAGATTCAAAATCCGCAGACCTACGAGATCCGCTCGTCGCTGTACTGGCAGGAGCCAAGCCTGCCGTCGATGCGCGGCCGGTCGACGAAACAGCAATCGGAAGACACGGGCCGCGCCTACAACTACATCTTCGCCGGCAACGTCTACCATGCGATGTACCGCATCGGCAAACTTTACGGACTGCTGAAGAAGAAGACGCCGCAGCAGTATCTGGAGATGGCGCAGCGGACCTACGTGAAGGGATACGAGAAGCGGCCCTACAACTTCATGGGACTGATCAGCGGCTCCAACGCCCTGCACTTATTGGCGGATTTGAAGGAAGAGGGCTGGCAAAAGCAGTATGACGAGCTGCTCGAGAAGATGCGCCTTTGCAACGCGGAGTTCACGAAGGACCCCTACCCGTACGGGTCGGAGATCGCCATCGATCATACGGGTCAGGAGCAGGTCTACTTCTTCAGCCGCTATTTCGGCAACCATGAGAAACGCAGAAAGACCGTGGACACCATCCGCGCACTCAAGGGCGCGATGCAGCCGGTGTGGTTCCGCTACGGCAATGACCTGTTTGCGCATCCCGACCTGCGCAACGAAATCTGTTGCTGGCATTCCAGCGCCATGAACGCCATGGTGCTGATGCAGGAATTCGAAGACACAGGCGATCTCGATCTGCTGATGCGCGCGTACCCGGGGCACGCCTGCGTGATGACGGAGATCACGGGCGAAGGCGCGGGATACGGATGGTTCATGTGCACGCCGGGCATCTATGCGCACGAGCCGCCGCGCACGTTTGAAAATGGTCCGGCGATCTGGGCGTTCCTGCGCGGCGCTAAAGCCTGGGTCGTGAACGATCAGGCTTTCGGCTTGACGGGTCTCGGCTGTAGTGTGCACTCGGCGGCGGGAGAAGTCGTGGCCATGCCGAATGACGGAGTCCGCAAACGGCTGCGCTTCGTCGCGGAGAAGATCGATCTGAACGCGGCCACCGGCGAGTTCGAACAAGTGACGCTGCGCGGCGGAGGCTCGGGACTGCAGCTTCAAATGGGCGATTCCACGGGCCTCGTTAAGACTGCACAGGTGACGATCCGCGGCCTGCAACAGGGGAATTACGAAGTGCGCCACTCGGGAAAATCGGAGCACATGCCCGTAACGGACGTGATGACTCTGCGGCTGCCGATGGCGGCCGCGGCGCAAATCGCAGTCCGTCGCGTATAGCCGGCGTATGTACCGGCCTCCCGGCCGGTACAAGGCGAGCGCCGCTCGCCTATCAATCCGCACCCGAGCAACAGGCACGAACCCGGCTCCAGGGGTGATTCCCCCCAGCGAGCCGCAGCAAAGCTTCCTCATTGTCGCGCAACCGTGCAGAATCTCACGGCCGCGCTCGAATAATACGCCGGTGCCGCACAGAAATCCTCCAGATCCTCCGCAGGTAGATCAGACACCAGCGCGACACAGTTGCGTTGGGCAAAGGAGGAGGAATGACGACAGACTCAAATCGAATGCTGTTCACGCGGCGCGGCCTGCCCGCTGTCGCGAGGACGGTTGCCCTCGCGTTCGCAGTCATCGGTTGCGTGGCGGCGCAGGATTCCAACGCAATCATGGGCTTTGAGAGCACCGGCGCCTGGGTGACGAATGGAAACTCGTCGCCGCCCGGTTTCATGGTTTCATCATCCACGCAGCGCACTCAGGGGAACGCCGCGTATGCCATATCCAATCCATCGAACCTGGTGAAGGTGACCAGCCTGCCCGTATCATCCGCCGCCGCGGCGCTCGCCGGCATAGGCGATCCCGGCGCAATCCTGCAGTTGGATCTACTGATTCCCGTGCAACAGGGAAACTCCAACAATTCCGGATCCATTCACGCATCCATCAGTTCGCGTTCGCGCGGACTCAACAATGTAGAGCTCCCGCTCGTCAAACTCTCCGATTACCGGCCGGGCATCTACAACACCCTTCGTTTCCCGATTCCCGATGCCGTTCGTTCCGCGCTCGCAGGCGCCACGTTCAACGACCTCATATTCGAATTCGACGTGAGTTCGCCCGGGAAAACAACGGGAACCTACCTGTTCGACAATCTCCGCGTGCACTCCGTGCCGTTGATCCAGAATCCCACCGGCCAGGCGCCGCCGCCGGGATACGGCGGATCCGTCGATCTGATCGTCTTCGGCAACGCGCCCGTTAGCCAGAGCTTTAATCTCGGTCCGTTGCAGGTCCCTGCCGGATTTCATCTCAAGCTCGGAACCGTCGGCCCTACGGGAGTGCAACTCCAGATTGGACTGGACGGCACTCCCTCGATGACGTGCACTTACGGCCCCAACACCGCCGACAATTCCGGCAGGTCTTACATTCTGACCTCATGCACAGGCGGCTTCCAGGCCGGAGATCTGGTCACTGCGAACTGGGTTCACATGGCCATCAACAACGGCGACGCCACCCAGAAGATCCGCGCGCAACTGGCGCTGAATCCCCTGGGAGATCAGGCCGGCGCCGGACTTCTTCCCGCAATGCCGACCTTCTGGGGCGACGCCGATACCTGCATACCGTCCCCTACGCCGGGCACCGTCGTCACCACGTCTCCCAGTTGCGCCAACCAAACCGCGCAGACGAACCAGATTATCAACCAGTACTTCAACCAGGTGGCTAATTCGAATCCATCGCCGAACTGGATTGTTCCACCCGTGCCCGAGTTTGCGCTTCGCCACGGCGATGGCTCGCCGAACAACAATCTGACGGGACCTCCGCCCACACCCAACGACCCGCCCTTCGACACAGGCGGCGACCTGAATCCCGGCGGCACGTTCGACGCCTACTGGCGGTTGTTCGGCAATCTCACTCCGACCGCCGTTACCGGCACGGACGAAAACAAGACGCATTTTGAGGCCACCTTCGCCGCTCATGCGGTGCTGTTCGGAGAAGATGTCGACGTAGTGGATGCCAAGGTTGTGGCCGATACCGATAGCGGCGCAACCACGCCCGCGTCGAAGCCGGCGACCTCCACCGGCAATCTCGGCCTCTTCATCTTCGGCACCGAGATTCCGTCGGGAGGCCTCAACGTCAGTCCGAGCACGGGGTTTAGCGCCGATCCCAAATTCAGCCAGAATTACGATCTGCCTCCCATCCAAATCTGGATCTTCAGCATCACTCTCGGCGCCACCGTCGATGCCGAATTGAAGGCCACCGGGTCGGCGGCCATTAGCGGCGCCGACCTGAACGTTACACCCAGCGCTTCTTTGGGCGCGCACGTCGCCGGCGGCATCGATCTTGGCGTCGCCAGCGGCAAAGTCGATGCCAAGGTCACTCTGGTCAGCCTGTCCACGCCGGTCACCGCGCAAATTAAATGGGTGATCAACACCAATCCATCCATCTGCGCGACCACGCTGAATGGCTCGCTCAAGGGCGATCTCACACTCAGCTCCGGCGGCGGCGAGGTGGATCTCGATGCCACCTTCGGCGTTTGCCCGTTCTGCTATACGGATACCGAGACGCTGTTCAAGTGGGCACCGTTGGTCAGCAAAACGTGGAACCTGTTCAGCGCCACGGTGGATACGCAGTTCTTCGGACTTCCGACCTCCATGTGCTCGTTCCCGATCACGGTGAAGATCGTATCGCCGGCGCCTGGGGCGACTCTCGGTTCGGGTCTTCCGATTGTCCTGAACGGTTCGGCCGCGCCCAACGATACCTCGCTGCCGTACACCAGCACGTACGCGTGGACGTACACTCCAGGGGCGAACGCTACGACTGCGACCGGCGGCACCACCGGCGCGAATCCATCGGTCACCTTCGGCGCGCCGTCTTCGGGGAACACCTCCACGTGGACGATCAACCTGATTGCCACCGTTACGGTGACCGGCGTTGGAGGCACGAAGATCAGCACTACCGCAGCGGCCACTCCGGTAACGGTTACGGTCTCGAATCTGACGAACGGCATTTACATCTCGCAGGTCGCGAGCGGCAACGGACCGGCCGTGCCTGACGGGAACGGAGTTCTGCTAATCGGCAACGGGCCGGGCGCCGTCTCCATCGCCGGGTTGGTTGTGGGAGCCAGCGGGACCCTAAACACCACGTTTACGGTAGCGCCGTGTCTCAACCTGGACTACGCTCCCTCCTGCTCCGCCACCGGCACACCGGTCACCTTGACCACAGCCAATGCCGCCGGAGCCTCGCCTTCGGCAAATTGGACGGGGTTCGCCGGAGGCACTTACAAGGTCACGATGGTCACCACCTTGAACGGAAATCCGTTCGGGACGGCCACCGTGCTCATTTACGGAACGGAGCTGTTCTGATGCCGGCCACAATGCTCAGATCTGCCGCGCTCGCCGCCGCCTTTATGGCGGCGGCGGCCGGCGCGCCCACCATGCAGCCGGGCGCGCAATTTCACTGGTCTCTGGACTTTCGCGCGCGCCTCGAACAAGGCGCGCGCCCCGTGGAGATCCATCTCACGGGCGGCTGGGTCTCCACCGTGGTCGCGGTGCGCGCGGCCGATTACGATTGCCGGCTTCAGATCGTCGACGCCGGCTTCGCGGGCGATGCCGTAAAGAACGTGCCTCCCGCTGCGCTCGAGGATCTTCGCCACCGCTTGAGCCGGCCGTTTTGGGCCACCTACCGCGCGGACGGCGCGCTCCTGGCCGTGCACTTTTACGACGACGTGAGCCCCACCGATCGCAACCTCCTTCAAAACATCGCTACCGAGGCGCAGCTCGTGCAACCGGCCGCGGGAGGGTCCGTGTGGACGGTGGAAGAGCGCGACGGCGCGGGCGCTTACCTCGCAATGTATGCGCACGAAGGAAATACCATCCAGAAGCGCAAAGTGAAGTACACCTACACGGACGGTGTGGCGAGTGCGACCGCGGATGCGGTGCAGCTTCATGTGGAACAATCGGAGCTGCGCTTCACACTGAGTCCGGAAAACACGGTGCTCGCACTTGACGGAGGCGATCGAATTCAAATGGGCGTTCCGTTCGGGAATGCCGGAAGAATCGTAGCCATCACTGAGATCCACCTCTCGGACCTTCACACCGGGCGTGCCCCCGAAGCCATCGGGAGCCTCGCACGCGCCGGAGTGAAAAGCTCTCCGATCGTGACCCACCGGCCCGATCCGGAAGAAGCGCGCGCGCAGAGTGACGAGCGGCTGCTGAACGGCTATACCACCGAGTCGTTGTTGCAGGCCGCCGCAAAGGAAGCCGGCGACTCATTTCTCACGGACCGCCTGGCGGCTCTGTTCCGCCGCCGTCCGGATGCGGCCGCGCAGGCTGAATCTCTCTTGCGCAAGAACGGCGCCCAAAAGCGCATCACCAACGCACTTGGAGCGGCGGCATCGCCGTCGGCTATTGCGGCGCTTCGCAATTTGAGCGTGGATCAAACGGCGCAGTCAGCCGTGCGCGTCGATGCCGTGCTGGCGCTGCTTCAGATGCAGCATCCAGCCGCCGACGCCATGCGCATTCCTCTGGACTTGCTCGACGATCGCGACTCTGCGGTCCGCACCGCCGCACTTATGACGGCCGGCGGCCTCGCCCGCACCGGACGCGCCGAGCATCCCACGGAAGCCGGAGCGGTTGACGATGCGCTGGTCGCGCGATTCCGCAAGGCGCAGCTCGCAGCTCAGGTTTCCGAGGTGTTGTCGGCGCTCGGCAACAGCGTCGGCCCGGCCGCGATGCCGGTCATCGGCGAGGCACTGCACGATACTCGCGCGACGGTCCGCGCCGCCGCCGCGCGTGCGCTCAGGCTTGCGCCCGGAGCGAATGTAGACCGGACGCTCAGCGAGATCATGCTGCGCGACACCGACCCTCGCGTGCGGGCGGATGCCATCTTCGCGTGCCGTTTTCGCCGTCCGTTGAGCCCTTCACTCGGCGAAGCCTTGTCGAAAACCGCAAAGTCGGACCGCGTAGACTACGTGCGGAGCGACGCGGTCGCGCTGCTGCACCAGAATCTCAACGACGCACCGGGCGCCGCCGAAACCCTGACCTGGATCGCTGAAAACGATACCAACGCCGGAGTCCGCCGCCAGGCGAAAGAAGCCCTGGCCACCCCAGCGCGGTAAGTCGCAGTCGCGCGCCGCGCGACCCTCGTGGCAACAGGAATCTTTCCTGTTGCGGCGAGCACAGCTCGCCCGGCAGCTTCGCGATTCGCCCGAGCAACTCCCCCGAAGTAGCGACATTTCCTGGCACAGGCGCGCTCCGCACGCCACGCCAGGAAGGATTCCTGGCGTCACGTCTGCTTCCTCCAACTCCGGGATGAGGACGCCTCTTCGTGTACCCTCGAAGATGATGAGCCAACACGAACGCGTTGCAGTGATAACGGGCGCCGCACAAGGCATCGGTCGCGAGACCGCAATCCTCCTCGCCGAACGAGGCTATCGCCTCGCCCTGATCGATCTCCGCCCGCCCGCGGACACCCTCCTGCGCATCCGTAGCGCCGGCTCGGAAGCCATCAGCCACGAAGGCGACATCTCCGATGAATCGACCGTCGATCGCTTCCTTCACGAGGTACTCGACCGTTACAATCGCGCCGACGTGCTGGTGAACAACGCCGGGATCAGCCACATCACGCCCGCGGAAGAGACCACCGCGCGCGACTACCGCCGCGTACTCGAAGTCAATCTCGTCGCGCCGTTCCTGCTTTCCAAAGCCTTCGGAACGAAGATGCTCGAAGCCGGCCGCGGCTCCATCGTCAACGTCGCCTCCGTGGCCGGCCTCGTGGCAATCGGAGACCGCGCCGCCTACAACGCTTCCAAGCACGGCCTGATCGGCTTGACCCGTACCCTGGCCGCCGAATGGGGCGGGCGCGGCGTTCGGGTCAACGCCGTGTGCCCCGGCTGGGTCAAAACCGAAATGGACGTTGCCGACCAGGCCGGCGGCAGCTACTCCGACGACGACATCATCGGCCGCGTTCCCATGGCCCGCTTCGCCTCTCCCGGCGACGTCGCCCGCGCCATCGCCTTCCTCGCTGACGATCGAGAAAGCGCGTTCGTCAACGGCCACTGCCTCGCCGTCGACGGCGGCTGGACCGCGGACGGAAGCTGGGAATCGCTCCGCCGCCGCAAGCAGCGGTAAGCAGCGACCCGCGAGTCGGGTTTTCGGTGAGCGGCGCGCTACCGGTTGTCGCTGGGGATGCGTTCGAGGTGGTCGATCACGACCATCTGAACCGGCACTTTCTCAGACTGCAGGCGCAGTCCGAGCGTTTCCGCAAGAGCCGACGAAATCGGTGGGAAGCCGTCAGTTTCACCGCCGGCAGGGTTCTGGTCATCATTGCTCCAGTTGAGGTCGAACTCATAGACCCCGGTCAGGCCGGTTTTGTCGATCACCATCTCATCCCGGATTCTAGTCAGCAGATCGGCCAGAGCAGCGATTGACATTCTCTTCGCCGCCAGCGTCGATTTTCGAAAACCGCCGGATACGTTGCTGACGGATTCTCCAGGGTCAACCGGCTTCAATTTGAACCCGCCCCTGGCCACCACAATCACGTACCCTTGCAGTTGCCTCGTCTCCATGTGCGCAGTCAGTTTGAGTTGTTCTTTGAGGAGCGTGCGCAACATCAATGGGCGGTCGCTCTCCTTCGCATCCTGGGGATATTTGGCGGCTATATCGAAGCAGACGTCATCCATCCAGCGCGGGCCGTTCAACTGAAACGAATAAATCTGAAAAGCCCGGATGAGGAGACGGGACAATGGCATGTTCGTGAACACCACCTGTGCTCTGTCCTGGTGCGTTCCACGACTTCCGCTGCCTGTGGCATTGACCTTCATGGAAGCGACTTCGAACGCCGGCCCCGAATCCCGGGCCTGTGCCAAAACCGCGACGGCTGAAAGTACTGCCAACGCCGCGACACGCCGTGTCATTACCGGCTCGGCCTGTAATCGTGCCAGACGTATTCGAGCGCCTGGGGAAGTGTGTTGTCGATGACCTTCCTCTGCGTGTGTCCGGCGGCCTTCGAATAGACGAACTGGTAGGCGTAGCCTTTGTCCTTCAGGATTTTTGCTAAACGCGAGTTGGCAATCACCCAATTGCGGCGGCCTTCAGCCGGCGTCTTGGAGCCATTGTCGTTCTCTGAAACCTGAATCCACATTCGAAAAGGCTTCTTTTCGCTTTGAGGGAAGAGGTGCTCGATGTACTCGTAGGCGCCGAGCGGTGCTTCCGGACTCCTGCGTAGGTTGACGAACGTTCCGGAATAGCTCAGGACGCGGTGATAGAGGTCAGGGCGGAACCAGGCCATCGTCAGCGCCACCGCTCCTCCGGAACTGCCGCCCAGCGTCATGCGGGCATCCGGGTTCCTGGAGAGTTTGATGTTCGCCTCCTTCTCAGCGCGCGGCAGGACTTCCGCTTCGACAAACTCCACGTACTTGGAGGAAACGGTATCGTATTCCAGACTGCGTTCGGCGCCGCCGTTGTCGATCATGACGGCCGCGAGCGCCGGCAGGCGCTGGTCGTAAATCATGTTGTCGAGGATCGTCGGCAGGTTATAGCGCATCCCATACGCGTCAGCCGAAACGATTACCGGAAGCTCCGTTCCCGCGACATATCCGGCCGGAACATAGACGCAAACGTGACGCTGAAACGCGCCGTTGACGCCCGGGTAGAACTTGCTTTCGGCAGAGTTCATGACGAACTCGACCACTTTGCCTTCGGGAACGCCGTTCCGCGTGGCGAGCTCGGGAGCAGTGGGATATGCCGGGCCATTGGAATAGTCGCCATCGGCGAGGTTCTGCCCCCATGTGGGCAGTTCCATCAGCGGGGCAATTTCGGCGATATCCGCGGCGGGTTGCGGCGCCGGTGCCCGGCGCGTCGCCGGCCCACGACCCTGTCCCGGGTTGGCGACCGCAACAGGAGGCGCCGGCGGCGGGATGCAAGGAACGGACGGCGCCTGTGCAAAGGCGGCCGGGATCACTATTATCGATATAAACAGCAGTCTCATTGGTTCAGGAGCCCTCCACGCTTTCACAACTTTACAGCAATCGCCGGCGGAGGTGAAAGCCGGCATGGAGAAATAGACAACTCGGCTCCCAGAAATTTTTGAAAGTATTCGCCGTGATGCCCCATTAGTCGGTTAGGGACTAAAGGGGGGCTGCAAGGCGTGAAACATTTTGGGGTGCTCTTTATAACAGGCGTTCTTGCGTTCGCGGGGACGGCCACCGCGGCATCCACGCTGTACGCGGCGACCAAGGAGGGACCGTTCAAAAGCACGGACGGCGGCGTCACCTGGAAGCTGCTGACTGTTACATCGAACGATCCGTCGCTCCCGGGAGAGCCGAGCATCCCGGTGATGGCGGTCGACCCGCAGACCCCATCGACGGTGTACGCCTTCGCGCGCTTCACCAGCCTGAGCGGCCAACCACTCGCCTTCCTCAAGTCCACCGACTCCGGGACCACCTGGTCCGTGGTTTCGAAGCCGACGTTCACTTACACCTTCGCCGGCGGTGCGCTACTCGCAATCGATCCGGTCAAAACGAATGTCCTCTTCACCATGAACGCCAGCAACGGCCTGGAACTATCCACGGACGGGGGGATCACCTGGAGCGCGCCGACGATTGCCAAGCCGGCCGGCACCTCCAGCGGCGGAACTTCAAATCAGCCCGCCATGCAGGGACTTGCCGTCGATCCGAATCATTCGGGTGTCGTGTATGCAATCGGCGGTAATTCGGCGTTCCACCCCGGCAAAGGCTACCTGTTCAAGAGTACGGATTTTGGGAACACGTGGACGCTTCTCACGTCCGCAGCCGGCTTCGGCAGCCGCCTCTTCATCAATCCGAAGAACAGCCTCGAGATGTACGGCACGAGCCTGAGCAACATCGGCTGCACCGACCCGAATGGAGGGCTGTGCGGAATCTACAAGACCACCGACGGCGGCCAGAGTTGGACGGAGTTGAACATTCCGGAGAGCCTGGTGCAGAACATCGCGTTCGACGTCACCCCGGGCCTGCTGTATGCGGGGGCGTACGACGGTCTCGAAGACGCGAACGTGTACTCGAGCGTAGACGGCGGAGTCACCTGGAAGCCGGGTTTTAAGGATAGTACAGCGTTAGTCCCCAATTTTGGGATGGACGTGGTCCGCGCCGACCCGAATGCCGCCAATACCGCCTACACGCGCGGCCCCACGGACGTGACCACGATTTCGAAGACGACCAATGGAGGAGCAACCTGGACGCAATTCGACGTGCTCATACCGTACCAATGCGGTTCGCAGACTTGCACGAAGCCGACCACTATTTTCGATCTCGTAGTGGCTCCGCAGCCGCCGGGCGCGCAACCGTCCCCCGCAGTCACCAGCGTCGTAAATGCGGCCGGTTTTCAGCCGGGTGTCGCGGCCAATTCGTGGGTCACGATCCAGGGCACGAACCTCGCGCCGCAGACGGACGATTGGAGCCACTCGATTGTCAACGGAGCGCTGCCCACTTCTCTCGACGGCGTCAGCGTGACCATTGGTGGCAAGCCCGCCTACGTCTATTACATCTCGCCGGGACAACTCAATGTGCTGGCGCCCGATATTGCCGCCGGCTCGACGACTGTGACCGTGTCGACGCCGGGCGGCACGAGCACGAGCTTCGCGAGTACGGCGAGCGTCTACGGACCGGCATTCTTCCTTTGGCCGGACAACCAGGTAGTGGCCACGCGCCAGGACTATAGTTACGCGGTGAAGGCGGGCACCTTCGCGGGCGCAACCACCGTTGCAGCCAAGCCGGGCGATGTCATTATTCTGTGGGGAACCGGATTCGGCCCGACGTTCCCCGCGGCGCCGGTGGGCGTTTCAGTGCCCGGCAGCGGCGGATATTCGACGGCAGCCGCGCCCACCGTCACCATCGGCAACACTCCGGCGACTGTGTATGGCGCCGCGCTCGCGCCCGGCTCGGCCGGGTTGTACCAGATCGCGATCCAGGTCCCCAGCACGCTCGCCGATGGGAACTGGCCCATTCAGGCGACTATCGGCGGGGTTACGTCGCCAACCGGAGTTGTCCTCTCGGTAGCGCATTAATAAGGGAAATCATGACTCTACAACGCGCCGTTTTCTGTCCATTGGCATTGCTGTTCCTCCATGCCTCGCTCTGTTCCGGTCAACCCACCCTCAAACTCGTAGCCGGAGGCTCAAACTCGGGCGATGGCATCCCGGCGGCTGGCGCGAACATCGGATCGCCCGACCATATCGCTGTGGATTCCGCGGGCAATCTTTATATCTGGGACACGCTGAACTCACGGATCCGCAAAGTGAATACCGCCGGCATCATCAGCACGATAGCGGCCGCCACCGGCCAACTGGCGATGCCCGTGGCGGCCGGAGGGCTGGCCATCGACAGCGGCGGCAACTTGTACATTGCCGATACCGGCAACTATCGCGTTCGCAAGGTGGATACGTCCGGCGTCATGACCACGATCGCGGGAAACGGGACGCTCGGGATTTCCGGCACCAGCGGCAATGGTAGTCAGGCAGTCACCGTCGCGCTCTGCAGTCCCAGCGGGGTTGCAGTGGACCGCAACGGCAATGTGTACTTTGGCTCCTCCATTTGCGGCACCGTGCGTAAAGTCGACACCTCGGGAGTTCTCTCCACGGTCGCCTCAACTTTCTCCGGTACGCCGTTTGCCATGACGATAGATACTTCGGGAAACCTGTACGTTTGCGACAGGAACACCGGCACGCGCGTCTACAAGGTGGCTCCCGGCGGCGCCGTCACTGTCGTGGCTGGCACCGGAATCAGCGGCTTCTCGGGCGATGGCGGACCTGCCACCAGCGCTCAACTATTCGAGGCGCACGGAGTGGCGGTGGACGCGGCCGGAAACGTCTACGTCGCCGATGGTGGCAACTTCCGCGTCCGCAAGGTGGACACATCCGGCACCATTAGCACCGTCGCAGGGGGCGGAACGTTGAACGCGCAGGACGGCTCGGTCGCTACCAGCGTGAAGTTCAGCCCGCAGGACGTGACTGTGGATGCCTCCGGCAACCTTTATATCTCGGCAGGGGGCGTCTACAAGGTCTCCGGCCTTTCCAACGGCGCAACGCCCTCGGCTCCGCCCGCAATCTCGGCGAACGGCGTGGTCAACGGCGCGAGCTTTCAGCCAGGGGTCGCGGCTAATTCGTGGGTGACGATTCAAGGAACGAATCTCGCGGGCAAGACGGACGATTGGAGCCATTCGATTGTCAACGGCGCGCTGCCCACATCGCTCGATGGCGTCAGCGTGACCATGGGCGGCAAGCCGGCATACATCTACTTCGTCTCTCCCGGTCAACTCAACGTGTTGGCGCCCGATGTTCCCGCCGGTCCGGTCAGCGTGACTGTCACGACTGCCGCGGGCACAAGTACGGCCTTCAGCGCCACAGCCGGCACTTACGGCCCTGCATTCTTCCTTTGGCCCAATAACCAGGTTGTGGCGACGCGCCAGGACTTCAGTTATGCAGCTCAGGCGGGCACCTTCCCTGGCGCTACTACGGTACCTGCGAAGCCCGGCGACGTGCTCATCTTGTGGGCCACCGGATTCGGTCCCACGCAGCCCTCGGTTCCCATCGGCGTCTCTGTTCCCGCCAGCGGTGGCTACCCGACCGCATCCTCGCCGGCAGTGACGATCAACAATACGCCGGCAACTGTTTATGGCGCGGCGCTCGCTCCCGGTTCGGCCGGTCTATACCAGATCGCCGTTCAGGTACCCCCCACACTCGCCGATGGCGACTGGCCGATCCAGGCGAACATCGGCGGAGTCTCGTCGCCGGCCGGGACTATCCTTTCGGTTCACCACTAACGGAGGAGCTTATGAAAACGGTCCTCACATCCACGTGCGCTGCCATCGCGGCGGTGAGTGTCTGTTGTGCGCAACCTGTCATCAACACGGTAGCGGGCAACGGAACCATCCTCTTTTCCGGGGACGGCGGCCTGGCAACCAAGGCTGGCCTTAATGCTCCCACCGACATGGCTGTGGACGCGGCGGGCAACATCTACATCGTGGAGTACGGCGGCAACCGGATCCGCAAGGTGGACACGACCGGAAAAATCACCACGTTCGCAGGTAACGGAACGGCGGATACCTCCGGAGTCGCGGGCGTGGCGCCCGGCGATGGCGGCCCGGCAACCAGTGCTCAAATCCCTTTCCCGACCTCCGTAGCTGTGGACAAGGCGGGCAACGTCTTCATTGCCACTGACGGTCCGGTTCGGAAAGTTGACACCTCCGGCAACATCAGCACAGCGGTCTCGGTTTCCGCGGCGGGGCTGGCTTTTGACTCGGCGGGCAACCTCTATATGACGGAGAGGAACGGCTATGCGATTGATGAATTAACGCCCAGCGGCGTGCTTAGCCTGGTGGCGGGCGGCGCGTTTGGATACTCCGGCGATGGCGGCCCTGCAAACAAAGCCGCGATCGCTTTTCCGTCCGGAGTGGCAGTCGATGCTGCGGGCAACATTTACTTTGCGGATAAGACCAACAATCGCGTCCGCAAAGTGGATACCAAAGGAATCATCACGACTTTCGCAGGCACGGGCACGGCCGGCTTCTCGGGCGACGGCGGCCCCGCGACCGGCGCCAAATTGGGACTGAATCTGACGGCGGCATATCAGGGCGTGGCACTGGATAGCGGGGGCAACCTTTACATCGCGGATCCAAAAAACAATCGCATCCGCATGGTGAATCCGGCCGGCGTCATCAGCACGTTCGCGGGAAACGGAGGCGGGTTTGCGACGGGCAGCCTCGGAAATGGCGACGGCGGTCCGCCGGCGAGCGCCAGCGTTTTAACGCCATATGGTGTGCGTCTGGATGGCGCGGGGAATGTTTTCCTTGCGGACACAGGGCACAGTGTCATCCGAAAAATTACCGGGGCCTCGACCGGCGGCGGATCGGCTCCCACGATCTCCGCGAATGGGTAGTGAACGGGGCGAGTTTCCAGCCCGGCGTAGTCGCGAATTCCTGGGTGACGATTCAAGGCGCCGGCCTCGCGCCCAAGACGGACGATTGGAGCAACTCGATTGTCAACGGCGCGCTGCCCACGTCGCTCGATGGCGTGAGCGTCACCATGGGCGGCAAGCCCGCCTACATTTACTACGTATCGCCGGGCCAACTCAATGTGCTGGCGCCTGACATACCTGCGGGACCGGTCACCATTACCGTGACTACGCCGAACGGTACGAGCGCGGCGTTCGCGGCGACGGCTAGTGCGTACAGCCCGGCGTTCTTCGCTTGGCCGGGCAACCAGGTAGTCGCCACGCGAACCGACTACAGTTTTGCCGCGAAGGCCGGCACCTTCGCCGGTGCCACTACGCTCGCCGCCAAGCCCGGCGATGTGATTGTCCTTTGGGCAACCGGGTTCGGTCCCACCAATCCGCCGCCGCCCACGGGAGTCGCCGTTCCCAGCGGCACGCTCTTCGCCACCAGTTCGCTCCCCACCATCACGATCGATAACGTGCCGGCCACGGTTTATGGCGCCGCGCTGGCCCCAGGCTCAGTTGGCCTATATCAAATCGCCATCCAGGTTCCGGCCTCGCTCGCCGACGGCGATTGGCCAGTCCAGGCGCTCATCGGGGGAGTTCAGTCGCCGGCGGGGATGATTCTTTCAGTGCACCATTAACGCGAGCTGCGTCTAAACTGCGTTTCACGACGCGCGACGGAGAGAGCGGCGCCTTTCGCCATACCAGCGAATTGTGGCGAGCTAGAATGTGAAGCGGCCCATGAAACTCCTCTGGTGTTGGCGGTGCAACAGGGAAATCCCGATGCTCGATGAAATCGAGTTCAGCGCCGTCACATCCAAACATGGACCAAAAGGCACCGGAAGCAGGGCTGAGATCATCGAGCGCTTCCATGGACCTGTGCTGCGCGAATATGAACGGATCACCGGCTTTCACGAAACCAATCCGAATGCGGTTTACCACCATTGACTGGCGCTATACGGTCCCCCGTGTTCCGACTGCGGAAAGCCGTTGAGAACTCCGCGGGCAAGGTTTTGCGCCGCATGTGGACACCGGACCGCCGGCGCAGCCACCTAACCTACAGCGTCGAATAATACACGCTCCCCAAAACGATCTCATGATACTTAGTAACTGCGTTAGTGCAGGATCGATGCGACTAACTCGTAAAGCCGTCGCCGTGCGGGCGGAGCATGCGTGCCGGTCCTAGGCTCCGCCTTTTGGGGCGGAGCCTGGGATCGGAAATTCTCCCCCTTTAGAGATTTCCGAGTTGCGTCAGGATGTTGTTGAGCAGAGCTGAGATCTGCGAGAGCGGACCCGTTCCGTTTAGCAGGTTCGCCACAGAGCAAAGCAGGTTGCCCAGCAGGTTTCCAGCTCCGGGCACGGCCGTAATGTCAAGAACGATTTGATTCGTCGAGACATTCAGCCCGAGCAGGGACAAGTCAATGGGGCCGATGACGAGGTGCAGTATCGGACACGAACTACTGGCATTCGTCACAGGAGCAGTGATAGCTGCAACCACGTTGCGAAGGACGGTTCCTGTGGCCACGTCAGTAACGGTGCCGACAAGCGTTCCGACAGCCGCCAGCTGGTTGTTCACCACGGCAAAGTGCTGTAAGTTGAAAGTGCCTGAAAACGATTGGCCTCCCCCCGTTGCGGAGACCGGAAAGGAAAGTGGAAGGGTTGGTGCGTTTGTTTGAGCCGTGGCCGGCGCCGGGACAGTTACTAAAAGGGCCAGCAATAGGCCCAAAGCGATTACGTACTTCATGGTATGAACCTCCGTTATTATTTATCGCCGCGCCTCGAATAAATGATTATTAAGTAAGGTGGGCCAGCGATATTCAAGAAGTAACATGGGAGCGGGGTAGCTCGATGTTGCCGTTTAAACAACCGGTTGCCGTGGTGGGAAACCGGCGTGACTAAGTGCGCGTCAAAGCGGCTGCACCGTATAACACGAATGCGGAGCGACCGAATACCTGCCGCGCTTGAGCGTGGCCTTAAGGTCGCCGGGACGCTCGCCGTCGACTTACTCAGAGCGCGGCGAGGATCGGACGGGCCAGCGCCGTGCACTGGTCGGCGGTCTTCAGCCCGTTGACCTGGATCAAGTTACCCCCCGCAAGCACGTACATCGTCCCGTCGTTGTCGAAGAAGGCCTTGTCACCCAAGCCGCGCACCGGTTGCGCATTCTTAGCGGCGTTGAGCAAGAAGTTGTAGGTCACCACGGCATTGTGCTCGAAGATTTTGATTTCAGCCTGAACGTTGTCGGCGTCGTTGGAGTAGTTGCAGCCGTATTCCTGAGGCTGCAAGTTCGTCATGGGATTCGCCGTCGTGAATGCCGCACCAGACAGCTTGGCAGCCGACGCGGCCGGCAGGACCGCGCATACGTCGATCGGCTTCCCGGATGCCGGCGTGGCCGAGGCCCCGCCGCTCGCTGTCGAAGACGCGGCGGGTTGAGGGGACGATCCGCTGGTGCCTGATGATGAGCCGCAGCCGACTAGCGCCGCGGCCGACAAACCGAGCGCCAGCACGCCCATAGTCAGCAAGCGAACATTGTTCAGGGTAAGTCGATCCATTACGCGCCTTCCTCGGGGACAATAATATCACTCATATAACGCCATCCCGCGCGGAACTGCCGGCAAGTGCGCCTTTCGCGATGAGCAGCAGTCCAGCAGAGATGGTGGCCCGGAGACTTATTGCTTACGCCAAGGAGAATATTGCGCGTAGGAACACCTCTTACAAACCGCGCACTTCCCTCAAAGTGAAGCCGGTTACGGAGCAGGCCGGACAACGTTGGCTGCCTGTCAGTTGAGGGTTGCCATTCTTTCACGCAGTCCACAATGAAAGGCGGAGATTACTCAGAGACACAATCCCTCCCCGCCAATTTGCGGATCGATCCTGCCTCCGATCCCTCTCCCGCCACGGACCTGACACGGCTCGTGCAACTGCGATGAGGCCACTGCAAGTCAAATCCGCGCACTTCACAGCAAATTTCAGAACGATCGAGGAGTTTTCAGCATGTCGACGCTACCTGTCTCGCGCTGGACGGATCGTCCTCCGGATGTCAAGGAACTTGCACATTTTGTGGATTACCGCCGGCTTAAGTTGCGATGGGGACAGCGTCTCCGTAACGGCCGCCGAGCAACCCAGTATAGAGGAAGTCCTGATCGGCGCCGTTCCGGGTCTCCCCAAAGTCCATTTACATAATCCCGTCCTGGCTGCCGAGGTCGGCGACGAGTCCATGCAGCACTTCTACAAGGCCGAAAAGGGTCAGCTTGACCCGTATGTCCTGGTGGTGGAGGGCTCCATTCCCAACGAGCGCATCAAGAAGGAAGGTTATTGGGCGGCATTCGGAACGAACGAGGAAACCGGGCAGCCGATCACAACCTGCGAGTGGATCACGCTATGGCCGGCAATCCGACCGGATGCATGGGTCTTTCCGATTATCTCGGCAGAGAGTTCCGGTCGGCCGGCTGACTGCCGATCGTCAACATCCCGGGATGCCCCGTTCAGCCCGACAACTTCACCGAGACGCTCCTTTACCTGCTCTATCAAGCGGCGGGGCTGACGCCAATCATCCCGCTCGATGAGCAACTGCGGCCGACGTGGCTATTCGGAAAACCGTTCACGAAGGCTGCGACCGCGCCGGATATTACGAGCAGGGCGACTTCGCGCACGAGTACGGCTCGCCCAAGTGCCTGGTGAAAATCGGATGCTGGGGACCCGTCGTCAATTGCAATGTCACCAAACGCGGCTGGATGCGCTGTATCGGCGGCTGCCCCAATGTGGGCGGCATTTGCATCGCCTGCACGATGCCCGGCTTTCCCGATAAATTCATGCCGTTCATGGATGAGCCGCCAGGCGCTCATCTATCAGCGGGCGGCATCGGCGGATACGGCAAAGTGATCCGGACATTGCGCGCCGTCACCAACAACACGGCCAACAAGGAGCCGAAGTGGCGGCACACCGGCCGTCAATTGAGCACCGGCTATCAACCCAAGACGTACTGATGGAGGAGCAGAATCATGGCGACAACTAGGCAGCCCACTGTCGGCCGGCAAGACACACGCACCAATTGATGGAGGTGCATTGGGATCCCATCACGCGCATCGTCGGAAACCTGGGGTCTTCACAAAAATCGACTTCGCGAATCGTCAGGTCGCAGAGTACTACAGTACGTCCTCCGTCTTCCGCGGTTATAGCGTTTTCATGCAGGGCAAAGACCCTCGCGACGCTCCATTCATTACCAGCCGCATCTGCGGCATCTGCGGCGACAATCACGCCACCTGCGCTGTGTACGGGCAGAATATGGCGTTTGGGATAGCCACTCCGGAGCTCGGCGATTGGATCATCAATCTCGGTGAAGCGGCCGAGTACATGTTCGATCACAACCTGTTCCAGGACAACCTGGTCGGCGTCGATTACTGCGAGCAGATGGTGAAGCAGACGAATCCCGGTGTGTGGAGCAAAGCCGAAAACACACTCGCGCCGAATTCGAATGCGCACGGCTACCGCACAATCGGCGACATCGTGTGGGCGCTCAACCCCTTTACCGGCGAATATTATCGCGAAGCGCTGCAGATGAGCCGCCTCACGCGCGAAATGTTTTGCCTGATGGAAGGCCGCCACGTCCACCCGTCTACCCTGTATGCCGGCGGTACCGGGACGGTGCCCAGGATGCAGCTATTCACCGATTACCTGGTGCGTCTCACCAAGTACGCAGAGTACATGAAGAAGGCGGTTCCCCTTCACGACGATCTGTTCAACTTCTTTTATGAAGCCCTGCCCGGGTACGAACAGGTTGGCCGCCGCCGCGTCCTCATGGGCTGTTGGGGGTCCTGGAACGACCCTATGAAGTGCGACTGCACATGAGCGACTAAGGCCGCGCCATGTATGTCACGCCGAGCGTGATCGTGGACGGCAAGGTGGTCACCAACGATCTGGTGCAGATCAACCTGGGCATGCGGATCCTGCTCGGCAGCTCCTATTAGGAAGACGGGAAAACGGGAACACCTTCGTGAAAACGGACCCGCTCGGCAATCCCATCGATCAGCGGCATCCATGGAACCAGACCACCACGCCGAGGCCGCAGAAGCGAAACTTCGACAGCAAGTACACCTGGGTGATGTCGCCACGCGGCACAAATAAGGACACCGGCGAACATTTGGCGCTGGATACGGGCGGCGGAGCGATCGTCCGCCTCTGGTCGACCGCGCTCAACGGACTCGTCGACATCGGCTACATCAAGGCTACCGGACAGAGCGTCAAGATCCACCTGCCGAAGACGATGATGGCGCCCGAGAAGGAGTTCGAATGGAAAATTCCGCAGTGGAGCAATGCGATCGAACGAAACCGCGCTCGCACGTACTTCCAGGCGTACGCGGCGGCTGCTGCGCATTACTTCATTGAGCGGGCGCTACCGACCGGTCCACCACCCGGACGCCGATTTCCGCGATCGATCGAATCGCGGCCTCATTGAAGCATGGTTCCTCCGGAGCGCGGGGTCACCAGCCTGCACATTTCGGCGATCGATCGATCGCGGAAATCCTACTGCTTTTGGCACCCCTCGGAGACGATGTATCGCTTCAATGAGGCCGCAAGCGGGCCGCTATGATATGCTTAACCACTTGGTTAACGATTCCGCAGAGACCTCCGCCGTCTTCGCCGCCCTGGCCGATGCCACGCGCCGCCGCATCCTTCTCTCTTTGGCCACCGACGACGAGCGCCCCGTAACCGAGCTGGCCAAGCCTTTCAGCATCTCCTCGCCCGCCATTTCGCGCCACCTGCGAATACTCGAACGCGCCCGCCTGATCCACAGACGCCAGGAAGGCAGAAACCACCTCATCCGGCCCAATCAGTCGGGACTTGTTCTCGCCCGCCAATGGCTCGTGCAATGCGAAGCCGGGTGGAATCACAGCTTTGACGCGCTTGACAGGCTTCTCGGAAATCAGCACAGAAAGGAAACCAAGGCATGAACCAAGCAGGACAATTGCGGATCGTTCGGGAATTCGCCGCTCCGCGTCCGGAGGTCTTTTCCTGGTGGGCCGCACCGGAAAAGCTGTCCCAATGGTCCGGCTGCAAAGAAGCCACAACCTGCCGCGTGGAAATGGACTTCCGCGTAGGCGGATCATTCACGCAGCGGATGCAGCTGCAAGGACTCGGCGAATTCGTTATAACCGGACGTTACGAGGAGATCGTCGTGCCCGAGCGCATCGTCTACGTCGCGGACCTTAGCTTTGCAACATCACGAGTCGCGGTCGAGTTTACTGAGACGGTCACGGGCACCCGTGTGACGGTCTCGCAGGAAGGTCTCGATCACCCGGTCGTCTTCGACAACGTCTCACGCGGGACCGCGGACTCTTTCGCGAAACTGGAAACGTTGTTGACGCCATGCAAGGAGCTCGCATGAACTACACGAGGATCCTTCTCGCAGCGGTGGGCGCGACGATCGCGTATTTCGCGTTCGGCGGACTCACCTTCGTGCTGTTGCCGGGCATGAAAAATGAATTTTCCAAATACCCGAACTTATACCGGTCCCGGGAGAGCATGAACGCTGCTATGCCCATCGGCATGGCCGGCATATTCTTCGGGATCCTGGTGGTGAGTTATCTCTATGCCACGACGGTGAACAGCGGCGGTGGTCTGATGGCGGGCCTGAAGTTCGGCGTCCTCATCGGAGTATTTGTGGTGTGCGCGTCCGTCCTCCACAATCACATGAACCTCAACATCGGTTGGACGATGACGCTCATGCAGTCGGTAGCCTACCTGGCGGAGTGGATTGTCGTAGGGTTGGCCATCGGAGCCATCTATAAATGAAATCCAAATACACCGGCCCTCCGGAGAAATTTGCCCTATATGAGAAACTCATCGCCGGCATTTCCGCGGTCGAACTGAAAGGGGCTGCCAATCCCTACACTTCGATCAATGGCCACATGACCAGTCGTCTCGATCCTTCCGGCAAGCTGGCGCTCCGCTTGCCTCCCGATGAGCGCGAGAAATTCTTGAGTAAGTACGATGCCAAACTCTTCGAGTCCTACGGCATCGTACAAAAGGAATACATCGAGGTCCCCGACGCGCTCCTGAGGAAAACTGCCGAACTCAAGCGCTACTTCGAAATCAGCGTCAAGTACGTCCAGACACTCAAGCCGAAGTAACCACCGCTGGCGCGCCGACCGCCGTTCCCAGGTGATCATTCCGCCCCGTGGCCCGATCGGGGAGATAGCCCGCCATCAACCGCTCCGACGTCGAGTCATACGTGGCTGTCCTTGGTTTTGGCTTGAATGACATCGCGGTACAACTCCAAGTGCCGGATCAACGGATCGATCTGGCGCAGGCTCAGCGGCGCCGGCACCTGCGCTCCAGATAGCGGCGCACGAAACGGTACTGCCCGGTGCCCATCTCTAGCGCCATCGCGCAAGCATCCTCCACCGTGGCGTTACCGTACTTCTTGACCAGCGACAGAATCCCCAGGATGTGACGCACAGCGGTTTCCCCCTTGGTTTGGTGCAGGCCTCGGCACAAGATGCCAAGTGTTGATGTCCTGCCGTTCCATCCTTGAGTCCACCAAGAGCAAAAAGCAGGTCATATCGCTCGGCCCGGTCGTATTTCGCCACCGCGCAGTTACCAGAATACGTCTACCTTGCTTGAGAGCGTGAGAAACAACGGCGAACTCGCGCACATCAAGTGGGTTTCCGGTGGCTAACCAGCGCACACCGCGGTTCGTCAAACCGCTGAAAACGGAAGCAGACGCGCATGAAAATCACGCGACTTGCCATCTTCGTCGCGGCGTGTGCCTTCGCGCAGACACGGCTTTCTTTCGAGGCCGCATCCATCAAGCCTCATCCCGGCATAATCCAGTTTTCGCAAGACCCCCACGTCGAGGGCCGTCGCGTAGTGGGTACGGCGAGCACGCTGCTCGATTTCATCACGGTCGCCTACCAAATCCGCTACGACCAGATCGCTGGCGCACCCAAATGGGCCGACACGGAGCACTACGACTTTCAAGCCACCGCAGGGCCGGGCGGTAAGCCGCTATCCGCCGCCGAATTCCATGCCATGCTCCAGGCGCTCTTCGCTGATCGCTTCCAGCTAGAAGTGCATCGTGAAACCATAGAACTGTCCGTTTATGCAATGGTGGTCGCGAAGGGCGGTCCCAAACTGACCACCGTTCCAGCGACGGAACAAGGCGGCTGCAGCGTCACCGCGGGAGAGCACGGCAACCACATGGAGTGCGCCAAGGCGACGCTGGATCGCTTGGCAAGGCAACTGACCTACACCGCCGGGCATCCCATTGAAGACCGAACCGGCCTGAAGGGCTTCTACAAGTTAACCCTGGACTGGTGGCCCGCCAATCGCGAGATGCCCGCCGACCTGAACGTCCCGGACATGTTCCACGCCGTCCAGGATCAGCTAGTGTCGTGTCTCAGAAATGTCTTTACCCTTAGACTGAAAGGGCGCATCCTGTTTGAGGAATGCCATTCGCGTCGGCTTCGGCCCTTGATGTCAGCGACGCGGACCGGCGGGAACTGTCGGTGTTAAGCAGTGCTCGCGCGGCTCCCCAGGGGATCGCAATGCGCGCCCGTATTGTCCTTGGCGCCGCCGATGGGGTGGCCAACAAGGTTCTGGCTCGGCAACTCTCAACCAGTCTCCCTACCGTATTGCTCTGGAGGCGACGATTCATGGAGGAGGGTCTGATCGGGATACTCGATGATCGACCGAGATCCGGTCGGCCCAAGCAGATCTCGCCTGATCAAGAGGCTGCGCTGATTGAAAAGACGTTGCATACCAGACCGAAAAACGCAACGCATTGGAGCGTGCGGCTGATGGCGCGGGAATCGGGATTGAGCCGCGCGACAGTCCGGCGGATCTGGAGTAACCACCATCTCCAACCACACCGTGTAGAATCAATTAAATTCAGCACGGACCCGGCGTTTGTCGCCAAAGTCCGCGACATCGTGGGCCTATATCTGAACCCTCCGGACAAGGCGATTGTGCTGAGTGTAGACGAGAAGAGCCAAATTCAGGCACTGGATCGCACTCAGCCCATCCTTCCCCTTCGGCCAGGACTGCCCGAGCGACAAACTCACGACTACGAAAGGCACGGCACGACCACGCTATTTGCCGCGCTGGATGTGGCGCTCGGCAAGGTCATCGGCCAGTGCCAGCCGCGCCATCGTCATCAGGAATTTCTACGTTTTCTCGAAAAGATCGATGCCGCTACACCGGCCAACACGCCGATCCATCTGATCCTGGACAACTACGAAACCCACAAACATCCAGAAGTGAAATTATGGTTCGAAAAGCATCCCCGGTACCACATGCACTTCACCCCGACCAGTGCCTCCTGGCTAAATCAGGTCGAACTCTGGTTCGCCGAAATCACGCGAACGCGAATCCGACGAGGAACATTCCGGTCCGTCAGAGACCTCGAGAAGGCAATGCGCGAGTATATCCGCGCCAACAACAAAGCTCCGAAGCCATTCCAATGGGTCGCCAGTGCCAACAAAATTATCGCGAAGGTCCGCAAGTATATAAACGAACTTTAGAGACAGGAGACTAGTGAGGCAACGGAACCGAAAGGCCGGCAACGGATAGGCCGCACCCAAACCACCGCGCCACATCTCGACTCTACGCTGAGAGAAAGCGAATGCCCGAATATTGGCCGCGCGATATTCGACGCGCCGGCTGTTAACTGAGGAGACACCCAGTTCCAAAGAGGAACGTGTGGCTCGGTGGGTGACACTCGAATCCATGATTGACTGCAGCGGGCGTTAACTGAAACTGCGATCGCGTTCCAGTCTACATGCCACCCCAAGCGTTCACACGATTCGGTTTGCCTCATCACGGGTTTTGACAAGTTCTGATCTCCGTTAACGGAAGGGTTGCAGGTTCGAGTCTTGTCCGCGGAGCCAGATATCACTTCTGGCCGTTTCCGCCGATCTCCCGACGCGGCCGGCCGTGCGCCGTCGGCATCGCGCTAATGGCTCTCATTGATTTCGATCCTGAAATTCTCGAACAGGGCGCGGTCGCGATACGTGAACATCCCGGCGTCGAGCGGCCCTTCGCGCCAGCCACGTCGGCCTCGCCGATCTTCCGCCAGCGCGCACGGTCTTCGCTCTCGTAGCCGGTGAAGTGCGCGCCTCGCCGCTCCAGCTTCAGCCAGTGCGGCCCACCGAATACCCTTCGATGTTGGTGTGGCCATCGAGTTTGCCTTTGCCGCTCGCGTCCCACTCCAGATAGGATCCATCGGCCGGCGACGAACTGAAGATCACGTACCCCGGAGCGTGTCCCGCGCCCGCGATGTCCAGCGCATACTCCCCGCCCGCGATTTCGATGACGTTCTCACCCCATGTAGCGGCGACCGAGCCTTTGCTACACTCTTCGGATGTGCCCGGCCCGCGCGGGAGTTCTGTTCCTGTCAATTCAGGGAATCCTGGTCGCGCATCCGTGCGCGCCCTGCCATGCCCGTGAAGTTGCTGGCTACCAGCGGAACGCAATGAGCCGCTCTCTCCGGACCGCGTCGGGGGAAGCCGATGGCGAATACGATCACGCCAAATCCAGCACGCGGTTTCTGGTCCGATCTAGAGGCGCGCTCTATCAACGCATGGAGCACGACTCGCAGAACTCGGATTACCGGATCGATTACATCATCGGGTCAGGCAGCCGCGCTTCGTGCTATCTGGCGCGCGTCGGCGATCATCTTTTCGAGTCACCCATCTGCCGGTATCCGAACCGGGGATACGCCATGGCGCCCGGTTATGAAGAGAATCCGGCGCCCGGTTTCACGAGGCCGGTAACAGTCGAATGTCTCTTATGCCATTCCGGTTCGCCGCTGCCGATACCCGGAACTCTTAACGGATATCGGACCCCGGCGTTTTCCGAAGAAGCGATCTCCTGTGATCGTTGCCATGGCGATCCAACTGCGCATCTAAAACGGCCGGTTCCCGGGTCTATTGTGAACCCCGTTAAACTGCCGCCTGCCGAACGGGATTCGATTTGCGAGCGGTGCCATTTGGCCGGAGCGATTCGCGTCCTGAACCCGGGAAAGAGTCTTACCGATTTTCGCCCCGGTCAGCCGCTGGAGAGCGCGTTCACCACATACGTGGCTTCAGCGCCGGAAGGCGGCGGCGCGCCGCTTCTTGTGATCAGCCAATCCGAACAGTTGGCGCAAAGTCGTTGCTTGATCGCCAGTCAGGGCCGGATGTGGTGCGGCACGTGCCACGATCCGCACGATCCGCCGAAGGATGCTGTATCGTACTATCGCGGCCGGTGTTTGAGTTGCCATCGGCAGGCGCTTCCGACCGATCACCGTGCCCGCGCCACCGACTGCGTCTCATGTCACATGCCGAGGCGCGAAGCTATGGACGGCGGCCACACCGCATTCACCGATCACCGCATCCAACGCCGGCCGGAAAAAGAGAACCCGGCCGTGCCCATCCAGGCGCTCCGAGCGTGGCGCCAACCCCCCGCCGCCTTTCGCGATCGTAACCGCGCGCTGGCCTGGAACTACGTCGGGATCCGCGATTCGGCGTTCGCCATGTTGTCAGAAAGCTATCAGATGCTGCTCCCCTTGGAAAAGACTTTCCCAAATGATCCGGATGTACTGGCGGCGCTTGGAAATGCGCTGTTGAATCGGGACCAGGCTTCGGACGCCGCCAAGTTCTTCGAACGCGCCTTAGCGGCGAGACACGACGACCCGTCGCTCGAGGACGACGCCGGCCAGGCATACCTTAATGCTGGTGACAAGCCATCCGCGGCACGCCACTTCGAAAAGGCGCTAACGCTGGATCCGTTATTGCTGCCGGATATTGAAGCGCTGCTGCAGATTTATCGGGAGAGCGGCGATAAGGACGCCGAATCCGCCCTCATGCGCCGCGTGCAGAAGGCGATGAAAACTGCGCCTCCGGCTACAAAACACTAGTTTGCGTCGGGTTAATGCGTGGGTTCCATCGACATGGATTTCACGAACCTAAGCCAGTCGGTTCACGGCGCCCCGAGTTCGGATTCACTGCGACACGCCTCGGGCTGAATCGCAAGGTAGTAGTCGGCCACTGCGTTGGAGTGAAGCTGCTTACCTGCTGAGCAGCAAGTGTTAAACGGATATGATCTAGTGGCATGAATAGGACAACCTAAGTTGGTGGTTCAGTTATTTTAGGTCTTGCATGTTCCTCGGTAACCGCTTACAATAGCCCCACAACTCAGCGGGTTTTGTTGGCAAGTAGGAGGGTGAAATGCGCAAATCGTTGAGCCACCACGTGCTGTGCGCCGCTGCAATCATCGCGGCCATCTCAGGCACAAGCCCCAAGCTCTGGGCCCAATTCACGAGTTCGATCGAGGGGACGGTGATCGATCCGACGGGCGCCGCAATCCCGAAGGCGAAGGTGCTGGTCACCAACTCCGCGACCGGGGTTCGAACCACGATCGAAACGAATAATCTCGGCTATTTCCTGTTCCCGAGTTTGCCTGCCGGCAGCTTCAACGTGAACGTGACGGCGCCCGGCTTCAAGGCGACGGAGATTGCCAACGTCGGCATTGAGCTCGATCAAAGAAGAACTCTGAGCATCAAGCTGGACGTGGGCACGGAATCGACCAGCGTCACTGTCCAGGCCGAAGCCGCCACGGTCGATCTCTCGGGCGTCCGGCTGGCCGGCACTCTGGACACTAAACAATTGACCCAGTTGCCGACGAGCAACCAGGCGTACATGACGCTCGTGACTTTGATGGCCGGCATGACGGGGGGCGGCGCCAGCGACACGTTCAACGCTGAACAGCAGGTCGGCATGAGCGCAAACGGCCAGCGCGGCGAGCAGAACGGATTCGCGGTCGATTCGGGCACCGTAACGTCCATGGTCCGCCACGGCCGCACCAACATGCAGCCGAACATCGAGTCCATCGACGAGATGCAAGTGACGGTGAACAATTTCTCGGCGGAAACGGCGAGCGACGCCGGGGTCAACGTTAACGTGTTGACCAAGGGCGGCACGAACCAATACCACGGATCGGCCGCCTGGTACAACCAGATCGACCAGTTCCAATCGCGCACCATCTTCCAGGTCACGCCGAGCCCGGCCACGGGCAGGATCCTATCGCCATCCCGGCGCAACGAGCCTATGGGCAGCTTCGGCGGACCCGTCAAAAAGAACAAGATCTTCCTGTTCGCAAGCTTCGATGTCCTTCATCGGCTGACCGCGAACAACAACCTTTCGACTGTGGAGACTCCGGAGTTCTCCAGCTTTGTCCAGCAGAACTATCCGAATAACAAGTCCGCCTACCTGTTGAAAAATTACCCGGAAGTGATGACTCCGTATCGCGATTTCCGCACCGTCGGCACGATGCCGGACGACCAGGGGATCAACCGCACCGGTCTGATTCAGTTGGCGGGCACGACTAACAGTTTCGCCAATTGCAGCACGCCGCCGACTCCGTCGAGTCTCGTGAATACCGTGCTCGGACCTTTGCCTTGCAATATGCGGGTAGAAGGAAACGGTCTGAGCCCGATCTCGACGACAACGGACGCGTATCAGTGGAGCACCCGGGGTGACTATCAGATCTCCGATAAGGACCGCTTCTACGCCACGGTTTACCGGACCGTGGAGAAAGCATTTTCGGGCAGCACGACTCGCCCGGCGTTCTCGTACATCTATCCCACGTTCAACTGGTTCGGAAATGTCAATGAAACCCACACATTTACCCCCGCGGTGTTGAACGAGTTCCGCATCACCGTAACGCGGGTGCATGGCGAGCTGCAATGCCGGGAGTGCGACATTCCGTCCGGCATCAACACGGGCGCGAGCGGGTTCGCCGGATTCGGCTTGGGCAACCCCGTTCCATTTATCCAGAACAACTACGAATACAAGGACAATATCTCCATCAACCACGGCGCGCACAGTATTCGCGCCGGTGTCCAGTTCTCGTTCCTGCAGAGCAACTGGAAACCGACGGCCAGCTATACCCGGCCGAATTTCACTTTCGCGACAATCGCCGATTTCGTCCAGGACAACGTACAGACCGAGGGCAATATTGGCTTGAATCCGAAGGACGGCTCCCCCTACACGCCTGACGTGGCGGAGCGCCAGCATACCCAGGGCTGGTTCTTGCAGGACACCTGGAAGGTCAAACCGAACCTTACGGTGACCTATGGCGTGCGATGGGAATACTACGGAATGGTCAACCAGGCCACGGAAGGCAACAATGTGCAATGGCGCGGTGGAGACAACCTGTGGACCCGTCTCGCCAACGGCGCAAACTTCACCAAGTACCACATTCTGGACCACGGAGATAAGAACAACTATGCGCCGCGCCTGGCCATTGCGTGGGATCCGACGGGAAAGGGAAAGACTTCCATCCGCACGGGCTTCGGCATCTTCTATGATTTCCTGCCGTCGCAGCTTTATGGCGGCGCCCATTTCACGCCTCCACTCTTTGTGATCATCAGCGCGACGCCGACCAACGGGATCACGCCGTTGTACGCGTTCGGTAATCCGGCCTCCAAGAACAACTACAACGGCTCGGGCGTTCCATACCAGTTTCCTTATCCTGCGTCGATTGTGAACGCCCTCGGACTCGACAGCAAGAATGGTTCGGTCTTTTCCCCGGCGAACATCGTCTGGATCGACCCTTCGCTGCGGAACTCTTATACGCCGAGCTGGAACTTCGGCATCCAACACGTGGTTACGCCGAGCATGTCGATCGAGTTGAATTACGTTGGCAACGCGGGCCGGAAGTTATACGCGAAATACAATATGAACCGGTATCCGGGAGACTTGGTGCAGCCCGACAACTACGGCAAGATCTCGTACATCAATTCCAGCTTCGGACAGATCAACTATGGCCAGGGAAACCTGAACTCGAGCTACGAGGGTTTCAACGCCACGTTGAGGAAACGCCTGAGCCATCGCACCGAGTTCCAGGTGGCATACACCATGGGCCACGCCATCAGCGTCGCCGACAGCTTCGACTTCAATCCGATCGACGCCTGGAACACAAAGCTGGACCGCGGCTCTACAGGCACTCCACAACGACTGGCGTCGAGCTTCATTTACGAGGTCGGAAGCCTTTCAATGCTGCCTAAGTACGTGAAAGCTGTGACCGACGGATGGCAGCTCAGCGGTGTATTCGTGGCGAACTCCGCCGGCTACTTCAACGTCAGTTGCGGCGGCACATTGCCGACCTTCAACGCCACCACCAAAGTCCTGAACAACAACTGCGACTATAACCTCGATAACAATGCCAACGAGCGGGCGCTAGTCCCGTCGTTCGGCAACCACATCGACCTCTCCCGTCAGAACTTGCTAGTCAACGGCGTGTTCAAGGCCTCGGACTTCCCCACGCCAACGCCGGGATCGCTCACCGGCGAAATGTCGAAGGACTTTTTCCGGGGCTTCGGCAACTGGAATCTGGATCTGGCGGTCGCCCGCAATTTCCGGGTGCCGTTTGTGTTCCATGAGAAAGCCATTTTCCAACTCCGGGGCGAAGCGTTCAATGCGCCGAACCGCGTGAATTTGGGCGGTATCAGCACCTCGCTCACCAGCGCCAGTTTCGGCAAAGTGACCAGCGCCAGCAACGCACGCCTATTCGCCGTGTCGGGCAGGCTGTCGTTCTAATAAGAACGACGACACGGCCGACCGGGAGCGGACTTGCGATTCAGGGTCCTTACGCAAGCTTCGCCTTTAGCAAAGTATACGAATGGGGCGCCAGCGCGCAATGGAGGCTGCGGCCGTCTGCTTTGGCGGACCGCGCCGCCGGCCGGACAACAGACGCGCCGAAATCGTTCTGCGCCTTGATGTCCGGCCCGTTCACTTCCACGATCTCCACGGGCCCGGCAAACTCCTTGTCCTCGAGTTCAAAAGTGGCGTCGATCGGCTGGTCCCTGTGCCGGTTCACGACGTTGATGACAAGCGTTCCATTGTCCAATGCCGCCGAGGCGTCGATGTATGGCACTTCCGTGAACCGCGGGTTCTTGTACTTCGGGCTCTCGACAAACAGTTCCAGCGCCTTGCCCCGGCTGTTCTTCGCGAACAATTGCAGCGGGAAGTAGATCGTCTGCAGGAACATGCCTTTGTCATTTGTAAACATCGGAGCGATCACGTTTACTAACTGCGCCATGTTAGCGATTTTCACGATGTGCGCGTGATTCACGAACGCATTCAGGAACGTCGCGACCACCAGCGCATCTTCAAGGTTGTAGCGCTCTTCGAGTATGCGGCGGCCCCGCTGGGCGTCGCCTCGCGCCCGATACCAGACGTTCCACTCGTCCCAGGCAATATACAATTTGCGGCCCGAACGGTCGTTGTCCATGGCGGCGCGGATGAGGCCCTCGGTCGTCTGGATCTTGTCGTTCAATTCGCACGAGCTGGCGAGAAAGTTGTAATAGTCGTTTTCCGGATTTCCAACGTAGAGGTGAATCGAAAGGTAATCGATGTGCGACTTCAAGTAATTGAGAACCGTGCGATTCCAGTCGATCCAGTCGCTGCCGGTTCGAAAGTTGGACGAGCCGGCGGCGATCAGCCGGATATCGGGATCGGTCCACTTCATCAGCTTCGCGGCTTCCAGCGCGAATTTCCCGTAATCCTCCGCCGTGCGGTGGCCCATCTGCCACGGGCCGTCCATCTCGTTGCCTAAGCCCCAGTATTTGACCTTCCACGGCTGCTGCCGGCCATTCTTTTTGCGCAGTCGCGTCATCTCCGTATCTTCTGAAGAGTTGACGTATTCCACCCATTGCTGCGCTTCGGTCCAGCTTCCGGTGCCCAGATTCGCGCAGATGTACGGCTCAGCGCCCAGGAGCCCGATGTAATCGAGAAACTCATGTGTGCCAAAGCGGTTCCCCTCCACCGTGCCCCACGCCATTTCCAGCCTTGGCGGCCGGTTGTCGCGCGGACCGATTCCGTCCATCCAGTGGTAGTTCGAAGAGAAATTCCCGCCCGGCCAGCGCAGGATGCCGACGTTCAAATCCTTGGCGCCCTGCAGGACGTCTTTGCGGAAACCATGGGAATCGGAAAGCGGCGACTTTTCGTCGAAGACGCCGCCGTCAATGCAGCGTCCCAGGTGCTCGATGAAGTTGCCGTAGATCTTGGGATCGATATCTCCGATAACCCGCTCGGTATCGATCTTGACGCGCGCGCCCAGCGAGCCTTGCGTCGATTGCGGAGCGCCGAGCGCGAGGGGCGCTCCCGCCAGCGTTGCTGCAAATGTTCGTCTCGTAATTCCGGCCATGCGGATATCTCCTGTAACTCACTTCACGGTTCAGCCGCGCACTACAGCAGCAGACAATCTTTCTTCAGCGTCAGGGCTAACTGATAGGCGAACGCACGGATCGCATCGCGGTCCCGCTTCTCCGGAGGCTGTTCGCGCCAGTAGCGAATCCGGGCGCTCGGCGGCACGTACATCGGCACCATCTCGGCCCCTTCAAGCAGGTTCGCTGCATACTCCGCTGCGTCGAGCACCTTGTCCGTCGAGTTCGACGAGTAACTGAAGGTGCTCGGCTTATCCGCCAGCGCGTCTTCGATGGCCTTGATCGCCTTCGCGGCATGGCCTTCCCTGTTGGGCACGGGCTTGACAATGGTATTCAGGTTGCGGTTCCTGTAGAAACCCATAATAGCTGCAATGGACGCGGGGTCGCGAATCGTTCCGTCGGGATAGAAGAGGCCGTGGATTTCTCCCCAGTATCCCTGGATGATGAGGTTGAACAGGTACCAGCCCGTTCTGTGCTTATTGGAGATCTCGAGGATGACGTCGTACGGATCGGCGCGGGCAATGCAGCCGGTCTCCGTGTTCATCATCGGCTTGTTGAATTTCTTGGACTGTTCTTCGGCGAACGTGTAGGCCGCCTCCATTGTCGAGCGGAGCTGAGTATACTCGTGGAACGTCAGCACATCCACCAGGTCGGACGTTCCGGGAAGCTGGTTGGATTTCTCGTATCCCACAGTCGTCGCATTCACCGGGTCAAGCCTCTTGACATAAGTAATGTAGTAACGCAGAAAGTCCGTGATCTCCGCGCCCCGGCTCGTCTTCTCCTCGGCCGTCGCGGCCCCATAGTATGGATTGGTAAACGGCTCGTTCATGATGTCCCACATGAGCAAGCCCGGCTCGTCTTTGATCGCCTCCACGATGCCCTTCACATAGGCATCCCCCCTCGCGCGGAAATCCGGTTTGAGGGTTGCGGGGTTCAGGTTGTTTCCATTCCACAGAATCGGCATGGTGGAGAAGCCCAGGCGGTGGCTGGCGCGGATGTAGTTCCGGAGCCGGCCAATGTAACCCGCCGGGTCTCTCTCGTAGCCGGTATAGCTCAGCCAGATGCGAGTGCTGTTGAGGTTGATGCGCTTTGCGTAGCCGAGGTCCCTTTCCAGTGTGGCCTGGTCCGCTTGCATACCGTAATTGACGCCGCGGATAAAACTGTAGTCTTTCAATGGCTTGTCTGCCCAGGCAAGCCCGACCGCGATCGTCAGAACGAAGCCAGTCGGCAGAATCGAACGTGCTTTCATGTTGCTCCTCTCCGAACGCCTCTACCGGACGGGTAACTCGTATAAGTTGACGCTCTGTTTGGGAATTATGAGTTTCGCAGGGATTTCCGTCAGCGCCGTTTCCTCGATATTCACCGCCGCTCCCATCCCCGCCGCCGCTTCGGGAGCCGCAAGCCGCAGCAGTTTCCCTGAAGGTTGCAGGCTCACTCCCTGGAAGCTCGCCTCTATTTCCTGATCCGCGTCCGACGGGTTGACGATCGCGACGGTCAACGTCTTGCGGTCCGCAGTGAACGCCGCGGCGACGTCCAGAGGATAGGTAGCGCTGCCCGATGAGACCTTCGGCTTATCGACATTCACCGTCCCTTTCACCTCGTGCTGCGGCCGGTTGCCTTCCACCTCCACCGGAATCGTGCCGAAGTGGCCACGATACAGTTCGAACATGCGTCCCACCGGCAAAATGACAGTCTCCCTGCGACCGTTCACCAGCCCCGTGAGGTGAGTGTAGGCGGAGATGACAAACCATTCCGAGTTTCGAAACATCTCATGCAGCGCCTCGGCGCTGGTCAGGGCGCCGAACATCGGAGAGCGCGCCGCGCCGCCGCGATAGCCTGCCAACCACTCATCCAGCGCAATCGGGATCTTTTTCATGTCCACCTTGGGAACCAGCTTCTGATACTCCTCCCAGGCTTCCACGGTAGTCTTCACCCGGTTGGGCAGTCGCCGGGCATTGTCCACTGCGGATTCCTCCACGGGAACGAAATCCTGCTTTCCGGGATCGAATGCCTGCCCATTCTTCGGATAGAGGTGCTCGGATAGAGCATCGAAGTTCCGCAGTGAATTGCCAAGCATCGCGAAGTTCCAATCCGTCGGACTCCCGAACTCGACCACGGGCGTTCCATAGGCTCGGCCCGACCCTGTGGTGCTCATCTCCGCCGGGTCGGCGCCCACGGCCACAATCTTGATTGTGGGATCCACCCGACGCATCGCTTCCGCGAAGAGGTTGTGCTTGATCGTATACTGCTTGATCGCCATGTGGCCCATCTGCCAAGGTCCATACATCTCGTTCCCGATGTTCCACCACTTCACGTTGTACGGCGCCGCGTGCCCCGCGGCAGCGCGCAGTCTGCCCATGGGGGTGGTAGGCGCTCCGTTGCAGTACTCCACCCACTGAGCCGCCGAGAACGCATCGCCGAAGCCGGAGTTCACGTCCATGTAGGGCTCCGACCCCAGCAGAGCATTGAGCGCGAGGATTTCATCGGTCCCCACGTCGTTCGGGTCCATCTGATTCCACGCGTAATCGAAACGTGAGGGCCGCTGGTCAGGATCGCCGACGCCCACGCGCCAATCGTAATCGGAAAGGAAGTTCCCTCCATAGCGGATCATGGTTGGCCCGATCTCTTTGAGCGCCCGGATCGAATCCGCTCGCCAGCCTTTGACATTATCGGCCGGCATCAAAGAGACAGCGCCGATATGCAACGCGCCCTTTCCCGTACCCGTGATTTCAATCGAAGCATCCGGTGAGTCAACCGCGGCGGCGAACGCCAGTGGGAATTTGCGGTAAGTGGGTCCGATTCCCGTAATTCGAATGTTCTGCCTGCCGGCTGGATCTGTCCCCCAAATGAGACTTACTTGAACCTCGACGCCCGGGTCGGACGAAAGCACTACTCTTCCGGTGTATCTCTGGCCCTTTTTGATCGCCAGCCCGGACTGGCGGATACCCCGCGGAGAAGCTCCGTCCACCGCGATTGCCGCACTCTGCTTGCCCGAGTAAGCGTTGTTTTGGTCCATTGTCACGGCTGATTCGCCGCCGAGCGGGGTCCATACCCGCCGCGGAGCGCCCCTGCCACCTCGGCCCGGAGTTGGCCCTATTTCCTGGGCGGCGGTAATGGCGTAATAGAATTTCCGGTCTTCGACCATTTCCGCCCACAGTCCGCCGCGATAAAAGTTGTTGTTGGCATTTTCGGTGAACTGGCCGTAAATGAACTTACTGATCGGCGCGCCGGTCTTAGTGGCGTCCACTGTCATGGTGAGTTGCTGAGCCGGGGCGGTGAGTGCAAAACCGAACCCGGCTGCCAGGGCAACCTGGATAACACCGAATTTGCGCATTCTTAACTCCGAAAAGAGGAAGAGCCTTCCCGCGCAGCCGAAAAGCTGCGTAGCGCCTTATTCGTCCAATGTTACGGAAGGCCACCCGTCCCTACTCCATTCGATTTTCTTGATGACCAGTTTCGACCGTCCATTGTCGGTTTTGTCATAGGCGTGGAAGACAAGGTAATCGACCCCGTCGAAGGTATAAGTCCCGTTGTGACCCAGCGCCGCCCAGTGTTTGCTCTCCGGAACACCCTTCACTACCAGCGTGCCGCCGCCCCAGTCCATCCTCTGGCCGGTCTCATCCAGGTAGGGGCCAGTGATTTTCTTTGAGCGCCCGACCATGATCTTATAAGTGCTGTTTACGCCGCGGCAGCAGCGGTCCCAGGATACAAACAGGTAGTAGTAACCGTTTTTGCTGAAAATGAACGGCGCTTCCACAGCGCCATTCTGGGTCTGCTGATCCAGCGCGAGAATTCGTTTTGAGTACAACTGATCGTATTTCAAAGCCGGGTTGGCGGCGTCGCCGGCCTCGGTCTCATCGAGTTTCCAGTAGCGTTCGCGGGCAGCGATAGTATGCCATTCCCGTTCGGGCCCATCCGCCACTTCAGTCAGATTGTCCTTTAGCCTGACGAGCTTGATGCCGTCCCAGAAGGAGCCGAAATTGAGCCACGCTTTACCGTCTTCGTCGACGATAAGATTCGGGTCGATGGCGTTCCACATGTCCCTCCCCGGAACGGAGTTGACTACCATGCCGTGATCTTCCCATTTATACTTGGGGTCTTTACTATTCAGAGTTGTATTAGTCGCTACGCCAATTGCCGACAGGTTCTTACCGAACGTGGAAACGGCGTAATACAGGTAGTACTTTACGTTATGGAAGGATATATCGGGCGCCCATTGGCTGTTGCCGCGAATGCCCAGCGCCTGCGGCCATTGCAGGTCATTCCTGCCGAAAGGCGCGGGTTCGCGATTCCAGGTCTTCAGGTCTTTGGATGACTGAACCGTGATCCCGGTGCCGAATGCGTAATACGTAGCTCCCTCTTTGATCATCACCGGGTCATGGATTTGCGGATCGGTCGTCTGAGCCGGCGGTTCCGGGCGCGGAGGGCGCACCTGCCCGTTCTGACCGGGCGGGGTCTGGGCCAACAGAACAGCGGCCGCCAAGAGCACACAGACTGGCGTCGGTACGGATTTCATAACGGCCTCCTAATGTTCCAGGCTGACCGAGGGCCAACCGTCCGCATCCCAGCGAATCTCCGAAATCCACAATTTGGAGCGTCCCTGGTCGGATGCATCGTAGCCGTGGAAGACCAGGTAATCCTTGCCATCGAGCGTGTAGGCCGCCTCGTGACCCACGCCCGGCCACGCTTTATTCCCGCCAACAACCAGAGAACCGCCGCCGAACTTCATGTCCTGCCCTGTCTTATCGAGGTATGGACCGGTGATGTTATCCGAGCGCCCCACGACGACTTTGTAGTTGCTGTTCACTCCGCGGCAGCACCGGTCCCAGGATACGAACAGATAGTACATCCCATTCTTCCTGAATACGAACGGGGCTTCGATGGCGCCGTTCTGCTCATCGCCGGCATCGCTTTCTTCCAGCTTCCAATAGCGTTCGCGCGCCGCAACGGTATGCCATTCTTCAGGCCGCGCGACCTCGGTCAGGTTGGCGTTCAGTTTGACTGCTTTGATTCCATCCCAGAAGGAGCCGAATATCAGCCAGGGCGTGCCGTCGCCGGCAAAGGCAAGGTTAGGGTCGATCGCGTTGAACAGGTCGCGTCCGGTTACGGATTCCAACACCAGCCCGTGATCCACCCATTTGAACTCGGGACTCTCCGGATTCAGGGAGCGATTGGTGGCCACTCCAATAGTGGAATTGTTGCTCCCAAAGGAAGACACGGCGTAATAAAGATAATAGGTTCCTTCGTGGAATGAGATATCGGGCGCCCACTCATTATTTCGAGCTTTGGCGTAACGCTGCGCGGCCCACTTGGGGAGTTCGGCAAAAACCGGCTTTTCGGCGCGCCAGTTTTTCATGTCCTTGCTGGAATAAACGGAGATGCCGTTGCCGGTGCAGAAAACGTAAAACGTGCCGTCCTGCCGAATCATCACGGGATCGTGCGCCTGGATGTTGAAATGTTCCGCGCACAGCGAGTTGGCGAAAAAAATAACGCCGGCGCCCAGCAATCCAGGCATGCTGATCGATCTGTGCATGCGCTTACATCCTCCCAATTCCGACTGCAATGGTACTCCCGCTTCGGGCGGGAGCGCAATATCTTCCGAACACCCGAAACGGAACGGCCGGACGGGAGTAAGCTGCACCACATCTCTGTTCTGTGGATGTCTACCAGACGCCCTTCGGCGTTCCCGAGGCCCTGTTCGATGGCGACCGCGGCTTTCTGCTGACCTGCGAGCACCCAAGCGGCACGCAGTGTGCCTGCACCACGACGGCGGTGCGTTGGACGCCGCGGTTCCAGAGCGCGTCGGAGTCGGCCCGTTGAACCTATGCCACCGATCTTAAGCTCGGACCAGCAGCGCACTGCGACTCGCGTTGTCGCCCTCGGCAGCTATTTTGCGGAGAACGTCACGTCGTCAGGCGGCCTGATCTGCTCAGGTGCCGCCGGATGCGGCGCGTCGCACGGTGGCGTCATCCGTTCCCTGCTCTTCGCGCCAGCGAAAGCAATAGCTTCTGCACCTCATTATGATATGCTGGTTAACCAAAACTTGACCCGGAGGGGTGCGCTTTAGGGGCGGTCAGGCCATCAAGGGGAAAACATGAACTTCAGAAAATGGGCACGGCTAGCTGTCATTTGTATTCCGGCCGTGCTCGCGATGCGAGTTGGGCTCCACGCCCAGACCGCCACCGACGCGCAGATCACCATTCTTCAGACAACGGACTTGCACCATCACGCCAATGGCGCAGACCACGTAGGTCTCGACGTCGATCCAATAACCGGCATGAGCATCACGGGCGCTTACGCCAGAATCTCCGCCTATGTGAAGTACGTGCGCGCCAATGCGAGCCATCCAGTAATCCTCGTGGACTCGGGCGATTGGACAATGGGCACTCTCTATGACCTCACGCTGGCCAGCCGTCCTCTCGGCCTCTCCTTTCTCGACTTCATGCAATACGATTGCGTTACGCTGGGCAACCACGAGTTCGACTACAGCCCGAAGGGCCTCGCCCAAATGCTCGGCGCCGCGCAAAGTTCCTTCTCGTTCCGGACGCCCATTGTGGCCTCGAACATGAACCTGGGAGGCAGCCCCGATCTCGCGGCCTTCGTGGGCAACGGGAAGGCGATACAGACCACCCGGGTCCAGGATCTTGCGAACGGCGTGAGGGTGGGCTACATCGGTCTCATGGGCAAGTCCGCAGCCATCGACGCCCCGGCCTCGGCACCGGTTACTTTCACTGACTTCTCCGCCGACTACACCGCAATTCAAAAGCTGGTGGATGGACTGCGAAACACGCAAGGTGTCCAGGTGGTGATCGCGCTCTCGCACTCCGGAACGGACGGCAGCGGCAACAGCGGCGAGGACGTGGCGCTCGCCACCCACGTGCGTGGCATCGACGTCATCGCTTCGGGCCACACTCACACCCCGCTGGCCTCCGCACATGCGGTGACCAACTCGGGTTGGACCACCCAAATCATTGATGCTGGCGCCTATGGCAGCAATGTCTCCCGGCTTGATTTGACCTACCATCCGTCAACTCAATCCACGACCTTGGATGCCTCAACGAATCCGGGCATGACCAATGCCAACCTCACGGCCATTAACGCCGGTCTGGTTCCCGATCCGGCCATGACTGCGCTTGTGGGCGCCGCGGACCAGCAACTCAATGTGTCGCTCGGCGCCTTCCTTGGCCAGTCGTTCCCAGACTACGATCGCGCCAGTCTGGCCAAAGGCATCTATCATCCGGTCGGGACCACCGCTCAGAACATGGTGTCCAACGCATTAGACCCGGTGCCTTCGCCAAACGGTCTCGGGGACCTTTCCGCGGACGCGATGCGAAGCGTTACGAACAGCATCGTCGCACAGACCCTGGCCGCTGCCGGGGGCAATCCCGCGAACCTGCCCGGCTACGATGTCACGCCGTTCCAGGCCGGACTAGTCGCCACAGGCGTGTTGCGCGGCAAATTGCAGACCGGCGTGCCCCTCAGTTTCGCGGATCTCTACAATGTGCTTCCGCTCGGCATCACACCGGATTCCAGCCAAGCCTTACCCGTGGGCTATCCCATGGTCTCGGGTTATCTTGACGTGGCGGACGTCAAAACGCTGTGTGCCCTTCAACTGGTGGCGCAGTCAAACCTTGCTCCCTCGGATTACTACCTGAATTTCTCCGGCCTGAAATATGGCCTCAAGACCACGGAAGCGTATGTGTATTTTAAGTACGCCACGGCGGCCAGTGTACTTCAGGTGATCAGTCAGAAGGCCGCCGCCGGTTCCACCTCCGCGCTGCTGGCCCTGCTTAGCTTGTCCAGTCTGGGCCACGATGGCGGCGTGGCTTTGTTGGCGGCCTATGGCGCCGACAACCCTTATGCCGGCGCGATGGTGAAGCTGAACGACGCGAGTCCCTCGAACGCAGAGATATCCGCCAATCTAGGCGTCCTGGGGCAGGTGGCCGCTGCCGCCGCCGCGGATGCCGCAGCCGGAACCAACAGCCTGAGCGCGCTCGTGGTGTCTAAAGCGGTAGCCGCAATCGACACCGTGAGCGGGTTCGCCCCCGCCGACAACGCCAACACGGGGCCGGCTACGGATCTTTCCGGTACGGCCCGCGTTCGCATGGCGACGGATCTGTTTGCCATCCTGGCGCTGGACGCCGTGAAGGCCCAATTCGGCGTCACCATTAGGGTCTATAAGTCCGCTGCGGGCGCAGCCACCCTCTCCGGCGCGGACTTGGCCGGCATTTTGGCCAACCGCATCAACGCGGCTCCGGCCATCGCGGGCGTTCAGGAACTCAAGGAGTGGATGGCCCTACTCTCCTACCTGGAGTCGGGACTTAAGGCGACCGTCACCTCTGCGTATGCCTCCACCTCAGACTTCACCGAGTTCGGCAGTTCAGGCGCCGCCGTGCAAACGCGGAACGCCTCCTATCCAATCGCCAGCATCGCGCAACTCATGGGGACCCTCGGGGGTCTGCTGGGTGCCCCGCCGTGCGCTTCGAGCGGGTCACCGGTAATCGCAGCAGTCACCAATGCAACTTACGGCGCGAGCCTCTCCGCAAACGGAACAATTATCGTCTGGGGCACCGGGTTTTCCGCTGGCGGCGGTAATGTCATCCGCTTGACCCGTCAGGGATCCACCGACTCGATTTCGCTCAACGCGGCATCCGGTTTCTATTTTTGGGATCTCTCGGCAAACCAGATCAACGCCGCTCTCACGAGCGGAATAACGGCCGGACAGTGGGCGCTTTCAGTAAAGAACTCTTGTGGTGCCACGTCCGCGGACTTCGTCGTGACGATTCAGTAGTCTGCCTGCAGCCGATAAGATGAGACAGCGCTATCAGCAGCGCGAAGCTCAGATCGCTCACACACTGCGCAGCAGTCACGTTCCCCGAGAGCGGATCGTCGGCCACTCGGAGAATGATCCGGCGTGAACAACCTCGTACGCTGTTAAGACGCAATATCGATAGCTATTCTTATGGTCCTGGTGCAGCAACTGCACTGTGGTTCGCAGTGCGCCAGCGAAGAGTGTCCGCGATTGAAAGGTGCTTCGGACGCAATATCACATCAGGGCGCTTGCCGGAGCTGAAGCGGTGCCAGCCGCTGGACTATTCGATAACGGAATTGATCGCGGTTTCCGTAGATCTGGTGAGCGGCCGGCTGCCGGGTTTGGCTCCGTTCGCCTGAAGGATATAGGCGGTTATCCGCACGATGTCCTCGTCTTCGGTGAGTCCGGCTTCTTTGAAAGAAAACTTCGCTTCCTGAAAGCGTGCCACCAGTTGACTCGCGGTTTTAGATCCCCAGCGCTGAAGGAATCGCTTGCCCGCGAGCGGCGGTACAAGGTCATCAAAGTCCGCGAGGAACTTCCGATCCGCACTGGAGAGGGAGTCGATCGCCGGACGTTCATCCGGATTTCCTTGCCGTCCCATCAAAGTGAGCGTATGGCACCTGCCGCATGACTTTTCATAAGCCAAGCGGCCCTTGGCAGCCTGATCCGCCGTAAAGATCCCGCGTGGGTCAGACTGCTGGCCGGCCACGATCGTGACGGCCAAAACGCAAATCAGTAACTGAGAACAGCGTTCTGTAATCCGCAAGGTGCCGCCTCCGCACTCCAAGGGTATCATCGGCGCAATCTTATTGTGAGCTGATGGCCCTGTATGTGAGAAGGAGACGGCGGGGCTTACTGCCGGGCATGGGGCAGGCGGAAAGCGGACGATTCATGTAGGTTCGGCGAGGACACGTGAGCAATCTCGGGGCCGCGACCCTCGGCGTTTAACTTAACTGACGCGCCGTCAAAATCTTTGCTCTCGAGCCATTGCGCAATCAAGGCTCGGCGGGAATACGCGAACGCGGGCCCGCGACCTTTCCTGGAACGGGCTCAAATCCAGGATGGGACAGGACTTATCCCATGTGCGCACACATTCTGACGACACCGCTAAGCGGTCCACGGGCTATGCTCCAGGGACACCCATTCACTTCTTCGTCTTTGACGTTTTGATCCTGCGCGGGCGTGATGTGATGAAGGAACCATTGGAAAAGCGCCGCGCGCTGCTGGTACGCTTTGTCTTTCCGAAGCTGTCGGAGCCCGTCCGCTACTCGCCGATTCTGGAAGGAAGCCTGAAGGATCTGATCCGTTCCATAAAAGCGCAAGGACTCGAAGGACTGGTCGCAAAACGGCGTGACAGCAAATATGAACCGGGGCTGCGGACTGGCGCCTGGCAAAAGATGAGGGTTAACCAGGGGCAGGAATTCGTTATTGGCGGCTACACGCTTGGCGGAACGACATTCGATGCTCTTGTGTTTGGCTACTACGACGGCGACAGCCTGATATATGCATGCCGCACTCGGAACGGATTCACAGCCAAGCTTCGTTCGGAACTGATGAACAAATTCCAGCCGGTGCGGTCAAGCCATTGCCCGTTCACGAACCTGCCGGAGAAGAAGGCCGGCAGGTGGGGCGCCGGCCTTACAGCTACCAAAATGGAGAACTGCCGGTGGCTCAAGCCCCGGCTCGTCGCTCAGTTTGAGTTTGTCGAATGGACAGCGGACGGGCATTAGCGGCACAGCCGGTTTATTGGCCTTAGAGAAGATAAGAGCGCCCAGGATGTTCGGCGTGAGTAGCCAAGTGGCGGGGACCGCAAGTTACATTCCGCAACATCAGCCGCCATACGGCAGCAGAATAGCTACCGATGGTGTGCCCGTTAGCGCCGCCCACCTCCGGTCCGCAGAGTTGATTAGGCCTGCGGCAAAATCTAACGTTCCCCGGTAGTTCCGCTCGCCAAAGGTCGGCCCGCATGATCTCTGCAAGGTGCAACACCATTGCAGTTCCTACAGCACCAATGACACTTGGCTGAATGTGACCGCGCCTACGATCGGGATCGTCTCGACGGGCGACAATAACGGGTACCACCACCCAGCCGACGATTGCCTTGAACGCTTGCACCAGGCTCGTCGCCAATATCCGCTCCCACTTTCGCTTGGAGCAAGAATTCGGCCGTCTACCGTCACGCGGATTGCAAATACGTGCAGCAGATCCTTTCCGACGTGTCCATGCGCGTTGGATAGTTGTGTCATGGGCGCCACCGCGAGAACGACCGGCTTCGCATCGAGCTGACGAATAATGAGCGCCCCCACTCTGCAGCCCGGGAGCGTCGGGGCGATCTATCGAAATGCGTGAGGGCCTGATAGCCGCGATGAAGCCGCTCAGAAGCTGAGCATGGTCTGGGCGAGGAAGACGCTGGTGAAGCCGCGCGGGCCCTGGTCGTGCTGCGCGCCGGTGTTGATCCCCACCTTGACAGACTTGCGCCAATAGAAATTCACGCCGGCGACATAGACGACGGAGGAGGTGTTGGGCTTCGCGATGTTGGTTGTTAGCCAGTCAGCCCGCGCCAAGGGCTGCCAGCCGCGGGTGAGCCGCCAGGAGGCCACGGCATAGCCGCCGCGCCGCTGGAGAGCGCCGTCGTGGGCGGAGAGCTGCTCGGCGGCGAGACGCAGCGGGCCCCGCTCATAACTTCCCTCGGCGTCGGCGCGGCGCTTAGGAGGACCGGACATGACGGAGTAGCTGCCGTACCAATCGCCGCCCGCGGTCAGGCCGCGGAGTGGATGCACGATCAAGCGGCCGGCGGCGGCACGGTAGTGGACGGCGGGAGAGTGGACGATGAGCTGGCCGCGCAACAGGGCGGCGGCGTATTCGAGGCGGCCAATCCGGCCGGAGGCTTCGACGCCGGTGTCGCGGCCTTGCACGCCGTCATCGCGGCCGGGCGCGAGAGAATTCACTGCGCGAGCGCGCTCGATGGGAATATCGAGATTGTCCGGCGCGAGGCTCTCCGTGCTGAAAGGGATTTTGAACTGGCCACTGGTAATGCGGATGGACTCGGAAATCTTCCAGGTAACAGAAGCATCCAGGAGGTAAAGTGCGTGGGCCACGTCGGCCTGAAGATTGTAGGAGAAGTTCGGTAGGGGATCGCCGAAGATCACCAGCCGGGCGCGGCGGATCTCCAGGCGGTCGGCGGTGCCTTCGCGGTTGCTGAAGCGGCCCTGAATGTAGCCATCTATCTGGAAAGGGCCCTGGCCCCACAGGAGGGAAGGGATTGCCAGGCAGACGAGTCTATGCCACGCTTCCCATCGTAGCAGGCCCGGCGGATCGCTTAAGCTCTTGCGCCGGGGAAGTTGTTGGCTTCCAGTTGTGGGGAAGCAATTCGCTCAGCCGGGTGATGAATGCGCCGGGATGCGCGAGAGCAGGTCACGGAACCAGGCAAACGGCTCGACGCCCGACCGCTTGCAGGAAGCGATGAAGCTTCGAAACACCGCCGCCGTCTTGCCGCCGCCGTCGCTGCCAAAGAATGTCCAGTTGCCGCGGCCGAGCGCGATGTCGCGATTGGCCCATTCCGTGGCGCCGTTGTCAATCTCCAGCTCGCCATCTTCCAGAAAGCGCGTTAGCGCCTCCCACTGATTCAGCGCAAAGCGAACCGCGGCGCCGGATGGACTCTTCGGCAGAACCTCCGGCTGCAACTCCAGCAGAGACTGGTGGAGTTTGCCGAGCAGCCGCGCCGATAATCGCTGGCGCCCAATGCCAACCTTTGCTCCGCCGAGAGCGACAGCGCCTTGGCGCGCTCCTCCACCTTATACATGCGTGCCATCAGGTGCAGCGCCGGCCCCATGTTTGGCTCGTCGGATTCCAACGCCTTGAAGAAACACCTCCTTGCGTGCATCCAGCATCCAACCTCAGTCATGGCGTGCTGCGACTTGAAGAATGCATGGTAGACGGCGTAGGCGTCCGCCTGCAGGTATCCTCCAGAAACTTCGCCGGACCCGCGCGTGATCGCGTGGGCGTGTAGGCGAGTCATCAGGTGTCATGATGGGCACTGCAGGATTTGAGGCGCCAGATTAGAACTGAATATTCAGAAGAGCGAGACTGCCTGCAAACGCTGCATACTTCAGTTCTCTGTGGGAGTGTGCTCGATGTGGTCCACGACGACCATGCTGACGCTCACTTTTTGCGGCTGTAGTCGCAGGCCCAGCACCTCGGGCAGGACATCGAAGAGTGCAGGCGGCGCGTCCAAATCGGTGCGCTCGTGGCTCCATTTCAACTGGAACGAAAAGTTCCCCTCGATCCCGGTTTTGTTCTCGATCCTGGTTGCAGTGTAGACACCAAGGCGATTCGCTAAAGTGTCCATTGACACGCATCGCGCTTCCATTGATTCCACGGGGCCGCCGCTGTGGCCTTGGCTCTGCCGGCAGTCATCCTTCATGGGCTGGAGCTTGAATCCATTCTTCGCTACTACAAGGGCGTAGCCTTGTAGTTGCCGGGTTTCCCTGTGGACGGCCAGCTTAAAACGGTCCTCCAGCAAAGTTTCCATCATGCCCCGACGATCTTCGGCGGTGGAGCCGGCAGGGTATTTCGCCGCGATATCCACGTGCACCGAGCTCATCCAGTCGGGGCCTGATATTTCGGCAGGACTGACCCCGAACGCCATCTGAATCAGCCGATCTAAAGTGAGGTTTGTGATGACGAGCTGGGCTGGGTCGCCGTCGGTATTGCTGCTTCCGCTGCCGGTGAGATTGAGTTTCACCGACGCGACTTCGAACGAGAGGCGCTTGGAGTTTTGGGCATGTGCAAGGGCGGCCAGTTCCAACAGAAGACACAGTGTCGCCATTCTCATGGGTTCTTGGACGTAGGATCGTAGATACTGTTAGGTGGTGTAAAGGTGCAAACAGTGAGCGATCCACATCAGCGGTTTGTCGCGCTTGCGCGGATCTGACTTCCGGTAAATCGGGAAGGGCGCTGGCCCAATCAGCCTGCCAGAAGCCCTTCCGTGGCTTACCGATAACGAATAATTATCAGTATCTTGGGGCCAAGAGACCCTCGATTTGGGCGGCTGCGCTGGGCGCTGATCGATCACCAGCAGGACTACGCAATCATGAGGCTGCGCAGCCATACTGGGGCAATGCGCCGACTGCTCGCTGTATTTCATCGGGAAGACGCGGGCCAGAGCCTCGTTGAATATACGCTCCTCATCGCCTTCGGCGTGTGCCTTGTGTTCGGGCTGACGGGTTACTTTCACGAGGCCCTTGCAGGGATTACGGCCTTGACGAGCTCTAACTCAGAGCAGCGTCTTCGGCATCCGATCAAGGTGGCCACTGAAAGCCGCCCTGCCGCCGAACTGCAATACTGTCCATAGTATGCGCGAGCGCCACAAGCTGGAAGCTGACTTCGAGGGATTGCGCCTCGTCGTCGCATCCGACACGGTCCACTGGCAGGTGTTCGTCTACGACGTTGAAAACTGCGAAGTGCTCCACGCATGCCAACGAATCAGCATCCACGCTGCGAAACACGCTGCCGTCGAATTCGCAGCCGCCTATCGCTTCGGTCCACGCAACGACTTGGAACCGGACGCGATTTCGACGAGGTTAGCGTGGGAGACGGTATAGGGCGCCAGAACGAGCCGCACGTTGATGTTGAAGGCGTGTGATACCCTATCGTTCTTCGATGGCATCACGGTCCCCCGTTGCTCTGAATGTGATCGGCTTACGTATCATGGCCGAAGATTGAGCCAATCACTGTCGGAGATCGAAGAAGAGATGAACGAAACCGTCAAGTGCCGGGACTACGACACGCTTCTTCAACTGGCAGCTAAGGCGGAGCGCCTTCTGGCTGGAATGGATGCCGCCAAATAAACCATCAAGCGGCACGCCGATTCCCATCATGGAACACAGCCTGCCGGAGCAGTTCCGGCACGCGAAAAACCGAAATAGCGGGTATTGATTCCTCAATACCCGCATCTGATCCATGACGCTCCCGCAAAGCAGTTGCGAGGCACCCGCTCGCCTGCGTGCTGCAATGAACTCATGTCGGAAGCCAAGGAAAAGCTGACTGCCTATATCTGCGAGTGCGGGAAGCGATCAACCTTCCTAAAAAGCGCCACGGCTAAGGAGGGAACGGTAAGGCTCGCCAAATGCGAATGCGGACGGCAGATCCTCGCGCGCTTCGGTTCAATCTACTCGCTGCCGCCACAAGCCAATCGCGCCCCGTGCTGATACCCGCGTTCTAGCGTCGGCGCACCCCACAACAGACCAAATTGCAAGCAGGATTTCGCCTCGTATGATGGGGAGATCGAACGCTCAAACAAGAGCGCGCGGCACTTGCAAGAACAGTTGCGCGGGAATCTGGAAGACGCCAAGCTTCAATACCTCGAAAACAGAACGCCGGGCAGCAAAGGGGAGTACCTGCGTGCTCTCCGAGAATTGACCCAACACGTTATGGCGAACTGCGGCAGGCTGAAATCGTAATGCTGGTCGCCGGGGCCCCCATCCGATCCCCGAACGCCGCGGTAATCCTCTGCTACGGAATGAGCCGGCATACTGTCTTGAGGAGCAGTTCCGGTACATCGGTTTTCCCCAGAGTAGCTGCAGCGCCGAATAACTCAGCCGCTCGAACCATCGATCCGCGGTGCTCTTGGGCTGCGGACTCCGGCGTTCCGAAGTGGCGAACCTTAGCACCCTACGGGGCTACTGCGCGCGCACGACGGATAGCTTGTCGTTTCTTAGACATGATCCGCAGCAAAATCGGTAACTAGTGGCACACGCCGACGCTGGGCCGGCCGTCGGGATGAAGGCAACTCTGTCCAGGCGATACTGGACAAAATGACTACGATCGCGCGCAAACGTCGCGCGTCGCGGTCTGCACGACTGCGCTATTTCAGGGCGCAGCCGACGTATAATCACGGGAGTCATGGCGCCCGGTTCACCCATTAGCCTTGCTGTTATCGAGGGATACCTTCAATGCAAATACCTTGGCGCACTTCGGCTGGGCGGCCGCAGTGAGTCGTCTGACTACCTCGCAACTTTAGAAGAACGGCGGCGCCTGGTTGAGAGCGCATTGTGCACGAGGGTTGGCCACATCGCTCGCGGAATCGCCCTCACGCGCGAACAGCTTGTGCGTGGAGAGGATCTGATCATCGGCGCGCGGTTGGTTAGTGATGGCACTTCGATTGAGTATCCCGGATTGCAGCGAGTACGCGGCGGTTCCGCACTCGGTGG
>DATNFO010000056.1:0-13377 GCA_035606355.1 Candidatus Limnocylindrales bacterium
CCAAACGCCCTTTTTCGCTGGCCTCGTAATATGGGCGGACATCAAAGATGCGGGAGGCGCAATCCGCAGTCATCGGGGCGCATCGGTCACCATTGTGCCGTAAAAGATAGCCTTTCTACGAGTCGAAAAAACGCGTGTCAGCCAGATGTTGAAGACTAAGAAGGAGAGAGCAGATAGGGTGCGCAGGCTTCCCGAAAGCTCACGGTGAACGTCAGTGCGTATGAATTCGCGGCGAGCTACACTCGGATCTTGCCGCCCCGCATGCCGATTTCTATGGAGACACGCAAAACAGCTATTATCCTCAGCGCATCGCACTTACTGAGGGCTCTTGGCTGGCGGCGAACCTTTTCGCAAACTTTCGCGGATTTTGGCGGTAGACGGGCTTTGAACACGGTAGCGCGCCCGCTCTGGGATGGATTCTTGCCATCATAGCGTAGCCGGTTCGCCCTCGGGAAGTACCTGTATTTGTTCCAAAACGCCACTGAACGCAACAGTGCCAATGTGTTGCCCTCGGTTCCCGTAACGCCGCCGCCCCAGACCAGGAAGTGCGCCGCTCCACGAAATCTTCCGGTTTGCGCTTTGCTCTCCGCGTATCGACAATTATCATTGGCGTGCTCGCCAGGTCGCATGCGCAGTAAATCGGAATGCCCTTGCCCCCGCTAACCAGTTCGGTATCTGCGATTCCGCAACACCGAACTGCCGTTCGTCGAAATTCCCTATGCCGAGCCGCTGAGCCGCTAGCGACGATAGGAGGAGACCTTTGGCGAGCCAACCGGCACAAAACACAAAGTGCACCTGATCCGCCGGATCGAGTGGCGCTTGCAGGTGCTGGCCCAAGGGGATCTGCCGCAACGCGCCCGCCAGCGCGCCCTGCCTATGGCCTCCGATGCCGATCTGCGGACCCAGAACCATACAGCGCGACAACGCTCGTCGAAAAGGTCCAAAGCGTCATCGACGAATCCGAGCGGCACACAAACGACGCATAGCCATTGGCGTATCCACGCCAATGGCAACGGCTGGTCCAAATTCTTATCGGCCCGTCCCATCGTGCACATCGTCGAGGAGCTGACGCACCTTGGCGGTGAGTTCCGCGGCAGTGAATGGTTTCGGAAAGAAGTCCATCACTTCGCTTGCGGCGATACCCGTCATGATAGGTTCCTCGTCCGGGAGTCCTGCAACCATCAACGTGCGCATTCCCGGACAAAGCTTTTTCAGCAGTGAGGCTGCTTCTCTGCCGCTTGACTGTGGAACGTAAACGTTCGTAAGCAGGAGGTCCGGCCGACTGCTTTGGACCAACCGGAGGGCTTCAGCGACATCGCCGGCCGCAAGCACAGTGAACCCCGCCTGATCGAGAATGCGCGTGATGGTCTGCCGAACTAGCGGTTCAGCGTCCAGAATGAGGATGACTGACACGTTTCTCTCCTTACGGGAAGAACAGCCTATCGCGGCAGACACGGTGCTGCATCAGACGCACGTTCCTGTGGTTCGACACCGGCATGGTCCCCGTCTCTCGCCGTTCGGGCTTTCTAAAAGGCAACAGTTTCCAAGTTTCGCCTCGCGGAGAGGAACGCCTCTCGAAGTCGGGGCCGTCGGGCTCGTTTCAGAATCGCTGTCCCGCGCGGCAGCACGCTCCAAGTCGTGCCGATCCGGGTTCCACTCCACCGTGCCCTTCGCAGCTTTTTCAAGTAGCCCTTGATCCACCACTACGCCGCACCCACAAACCATTCTCGCCTATTTGTGAGCGCGAAATACAGGAGAACTGGACTGCCGGAGACCGGGGGCCAACTAAAGGTCGCCGCACGAACGCACTTTCACCAAATTGGTGGGTTTCCGTCGGCTAAAGGCCGTCCCATCTTGCTTCACAAGAGCCAATGTAACTTCTGAGTCGATGATATGCCAGTCCGAAGCTCAACTGCGTTCGCCTGGAATTCTGCTTTCGCGAGCGGCGCTGCTTCACTACCGGCGAACGCTTCACCGCCAATCAAGTCGGCAGCCTGCGACGCTATCGCAAGATCCCGCGATTCCGGCCATCCGCTGCGCTACCGATAATGGCAATTAATGCCGCGGTGACGCGGTTCAGGCTCAACACCCAATGTCACGCAATGGGCGTTACCCCTCAAGTAGCAATGAGCCAGTTTTCGGTCACGCCACTTTACGCCCAAAACTGCGCTTCATTGAACTTCGTCAGCCCTTCAGTTCTGAGCCGGCTTCTCGATATGATCAACGCCCGAGGCGCCACCGAATTGAATATGAGGAACTGCCCCCGGACGAGACGCGCGGACTCGGCGCCTCCGCACACTTCACGGTCAGCGGCATGGGCCTCTTCGCGGGTCGTTGCAGCCACTTCTCGACGGATCGGTACGTGGTCGTCTGATCCGTCCTGCGTCGGGCCGCCATGCTGGCCTTCAGCGCCGTTCTGGCGCTGATCTGCGCTTGCGCGCTGGACATCTCCGAGCCACTGTCGCCATGGTCTGTGGACCAGTGATACTCCCCGCGGCTGTTTGCGTCGTAGACGGCGTATTGCGCCACGTTGCCGGCCGGGCCCATGAAGTTAACGGTTTGCATGATGATGATCTCCTCCTCGCGGTCCCGGTCTGTCACGACAGCATCTTCGTCGATTTAGCAATTCCCCGTCTTACAATCCGTGAGTTCAATCAGCGTTTATAGGTGCTAACCATCGCAAGACGAAAAAGTGGTGGCCGCAGAGACAGCAATGAAGCGGCAGAAAGACACAGGAAATGGCCTTCTCAAGCGCGTTGCGTACTCCAACGACTCGGAAGTCGATCGACTTACAATTCGGGCAATGCGCGGGTAGCCAATCTTTTATTGCCATCTTTCCTCTCTAATCTGCCGCGAGCGGCGGCGTTCAAGCTTCCGGTTTCGGTGCTTCCCGCGACGCTCGGTGCAGCTTGGGCCACCCCTCACATACGCTAATCGTCTGGCCTTCCACGATCCGGTCGTTCAGTGCAGCGATGGCGCTGTCCGCTTCGGAGTCGGCCATTTCGATAAAAGCGAAGCCTCGCGACAGTCCGGTGTGGCGATCAACCATCAGATTGAGGTTGCGAATGGCGCCATGCGCGTCGAATAACGCGCGGATCACGTCCGGCGTCGTGCCCAAATCAAGATTGCCGACAAAGACGTTCTTCATTCGATCTCCTTCTCGTTCGGCAACGCTTCAGGCCACACCAGGCTGCTCTTTGTGTGGTTTCCACCTGACCGCGTCGAGTAAAGTGGCGCCGGCTCATTACGGCGCAGGCCGGCTGGACGGCTCGCTTCTCGTGCAGCGCTCACCTGTTCCGGTGTTCTCAGGTCCGGCTCCGACAGTCTGACCTTTGCCTTGGCGCGAGACACTTGGCGCTTGTGCCGCTTCAATAATCTCTTGATCAACTGTGCCCCTTCTACTGCTCCACGTCGTCTACGATTCCGCAGATCATGGCTTCGGTTGTGAGCATCAGGGAACCGATGGACGCCGCATTTTGCAGTGCGGTGCGCGTCACCTTGGTGGGATCGATGACACCCGCTTTGACGAGATCTTCGTACTGATCCGTGAAAGCGTTGTAGCCGAAGTTAGGATCCGGATGGCTCCGTAATTTATCCGCGACCACAGCGCCCTCTATACCGGAATTCAGCACAATCTGCCGCAACGGCTCTTCGCACGCGCGCCGCACAATGGTTACGCCGAACTGCTCATCGCCTTCCAGTTTGAGGGACTGCAACGCCGCCGACGCTCGCAGGAGAGCTACGCCGCCGCCAGGGACGATGCCTTCCTCCACGGCAGCGCGCGTCGCATGTAAAGCGTCCTCCACGCGCGCCTTCTTCTCTTTCATTTCGGTCTCGGTTGCCGCGCCGACCTTGATGATAGCGACGCCGCCGGCGAGTTTGGCCAGGCGCTCCTGGAGTTTTTCGCGGTCGTAGTCCGAGGTCGTCTCCTCGATCTGGGCACGGAGTTGTTTGATCCGGCCCTCAATGTCCTTATCCGCCCCAGTCATCCCCTCCGTCTCGTACCGGTCGTAGTTGACGACAATGCGAGACAAAGTGTCGCCATAGAAGCTGAAGACCACCTCCTGAACCGCCTCCGTCTTTGAGGATGGACCGAAGGATTGCGGGCGCCAGCTCAGATCCTGGATGAGGGCCGGCCTGGTGTGGACGACTCTTGATTGCGACGGGCTCGTGCCGATCTGTTTAGCGACGGTAGGCAGGTCGCTTCCGAGCTGAAACTGGCGATAGCCAGAAAGCCCTTCGGCCAGAGCGGGGGGGACCAAAACGCCGATTGCAACCAACAATGCGATGGCGGAACGCGAAACCATCTTACGCACGTGCCGCCGCCTTTCCGTTGCGCCACAAGAGCCGCGCGATGAACGGAATCGCGCTCGCGGCCACAAAGCCGCGTTCCAGACCGCCTGAAAAGCTGAATGCCGGCACGATCGGGTTGTACAGCGCCACCAGGGCTCCAAAAAGCGTCGCAAGCGCGAACTCGCGCCGGCGAAGCACTTGGAGCATCATCGCGACCGCGGCCGCGCTAACCACAAATCTGACCACGACTTCGTACCGCGTGAGCTGAAGGCCCAGCCCCGCCGTCGCCAGCAGCGCAATTATCGAGCCCCAGCACATGGCCGTGTGCGCCGCCCGGCTGCGCCGTTGTTCCGCATCGCGGCCTTTGGCGAGCCACGCCTGCCAGACCGCTTCGTCGAGCGGCCGCGATTCGGGCCGCTGCCTTGCGGCCGCCGGTGTTTGTACAGCAACTATGCCAGACATTGCAAATCCTCTTTCGTGTTCTCTTCCGTCCCGTCCCCGCCAGACGGCGGGGCGATCGGACAAGCGCCAATCAATTGGCATGCTTTCTATTCAGGAGTGCTAACGCACGTGTCGCGCCATACATCCCTAGCGTTGAGCCCATTCGGCAGACGCCGCATGGCCTCTCCGAATTCGAACGACCGTGATGCGGCGACGTAACGGTATATGGTCAGGTGACTGCGCGCGGTCACCGGGCCTGGAAACCTTGTCCGCATGGGCGACTCCGGTGCACGCGTGCACCGGAAGGTCTTTAGATGTCCTTGCGCGAGATGCGGAGCTTCCGCATCAGGGCGTTCAGAGTAGTCCGCGGCACTCCTAGGCGCGCCGCCGCTTTGCTGACCACTCCGGCCGTTTCGCGGAGCACTCGGATGACATGCTCCCGCTCGATATGTTCCAGGGTGCTATCGCCGGAGGGGTCGGAGGCGTTCGGCCGGATCTCGGCCAGCGGCGCGCGAAGATTCGGGCCGCGGGAGAGGATGACCGCCCGCTCGATGAAATTCTCGAGTTCCCGCACGTTCCCGGGCCATGACCAACTCGTGAGTGCCCGCATCGTGTCCGACGGGATCGTGTCGATCTGCTTGTTCATGACGCGGGAATACTTCTGGGTAAAGTGCCGCGCGAGAATCGGGATGTCCTCGACATGATCGCGCAGCGGCGGTGTCGTAATCGGGAAGACCTTCAGGCGGTAATAGAGGTCGCTGCGAAAGAGCTTATCGCCCATCATTTGAGTGAGGTTGCGATTGGTCGCGGCCACCAGACGGACATCGATAGGTATCGTCCGGGTGCCGCCCAGGCGTTCAAAGGCTTTCTCCTGCAGAGCGCGCAGCAGCTTGGGTTGAAGGTCCAGCGGAATGTCGCCGACCTCATCCAGGAAAAGGGTTCCCCGATCGGCCAATTCGAAGCGTCCCATCTTCTGTGAAAGCGCGCCGGTGAAAGCGCCCTTCTCGTACCCAAATAACTCGCTCTCCAGAAGTCCCGTGGGAATGGCGGCGCAGTTCAACGTGATGAACGGGAAGTTCCTGCGCGGGCTCAGCCGGTGGACGGCCCGCGCGACCAGCTCTTTCCCCGTCCCGGTCTCCCCGAGAATCAGCACGTTCGCGTCGGTGGGCGCGACCACTTCCACGTGCCGTAGAATCCGCCTCAGGGCCGCGCTGTCGCCAACCATCTCGCCGAAGTTCTCTTTCCCCTCGACCTCCTCATCGCCTATGTTTTCGTTCCGGTCGCGCTCTCGTAGATCCTGAACGAAGGTGATCCAGCGGAACGGCGAGAGCTTCAACACCGCGGTCGCGATAAGAACCGGGAGGCGCGTCCCGTCTTTGCGGAGCAGCTCCTTCTCGTATGGCGTGCACGCGCCGAACCGCAGACCTTCTTCGTGCGCGAGTTCGTCGAGGGCGGAATACTCCGGCGGAGTCAGATCGGGCCAGTGCAGAGTGCCGCTGAGCAGATCGTCCTGACTGTACCCGACGAGATTGAGAAAGGCGTCGTTGGCCTCCGGAATCCTGTCGAATTCGCCGGAAACGATGCCGGCAATGGTGGACCCCGACGGAACCGGACGCACCAGCGCGCGACTCCGGCGCAGTTTCTCGTCCTGCTCGTGGCGCTCACTGAAATCACGCACGACTCTGGCGAAACCCCGAAGATCTCCAAGTCCGTCCCGGAGGACCATTGTTAGAACATTCGCCCAGAATCTCGTTCCGTCGCTTCTGGTATGCCAGCCTTCGTTCCCGAAGTGCCCTTGCGCGGCGGCACGACTCAGTTCGTGGTTCGCGCCGGCGTTCCCCTCGCGGGGAGAGAGAACGGAAATGTGTTTCCCGATCGCCTCGTCTGCGGTGTGGCCATAGATTCGGCCCGCTCCGGAAGACCAGCTTACGATGTTTCCTTCCGCATCCAGCAACATCAGGGCGCAATCGTGTGCCGCGGCATGGCTGTCGGGGGTGGAAATCAGAGCTTCAGGCTCATGGAGGACCGCCCGAAGCAGCGCTTCGAGCTCCCTAGGACCGTTTTGGAAAAGCCAGGCCGTTCCTTGCGCCGGTGATAATTGAGAGGCCAACGCTTCTCCTTGGTCCCACCCGGCCACCTTTAACCCGGGAGCGCGTTGCCGTTCATCGACAGGCAGTTGGACATCGAATGGGCCGTCGGCTTCATCCTACCACTACGGAGCTTCAGTTCGACCCCCGCCGACCATATTTCGTCAGGCGATCGTCTTTTGGGTGCGCATTGCCACCGGCGCGAGTTCGTTCCGGCCGGACTGCGACTCCGGTGAGAAGATGTTGCCCTTCTGTATGTGACGCGGGTGGGCCGAAACGCTGACGTAGGGAATCCCTAGAAAGGAGTGCATCTCTACCGTTTGAATTTGGAGGGCATTGCAGCGGTCCTCCCGAACGCTCGCCATGACGCGCTTCAGCGCCGTAGATGTCCCCTTCTCGCGATCGAAGGCTACGGCCAATTTTCGAATGACGTTGGCCATGTAAAAAAACGTCCAGCCGCCGCTGGAGAGCTCGCCCTCCATTTGGGAATTGCTGAGATCGTACCTGATTGCCAACCAGGCTGTCCGATGCGAATCGTCCTGAACATGAAAGCACTTAGGACGCGGCGCATCTCTCTCCATGAACAAGTTTCCTGACGTGAGCACGTCGACCTTCCTTTACGTGTGATCGGCCGGGACCGGATTCATATCCCGGTCCCGGTCCTGGTTACCTCCGATTACCTCGCTCCGATGGCGGCCCCGATTTGCGTACCGATGACGTCGCCGGAGATTACCAGTTCGACCCGGCGATTCTGCTGGCGGCCCTGCGGCGTGTCGTTGGACGCAACCGGCTGGGTCTTGCCCAAGCCCTTGGCCGTGACTGAAGCAGCCGGCATTCCGGCCTGTGTCAGGTAGTCGCGCACGGCGTCGCCACGCTGCTCCGAAAGTCGCTGATTGTAGTCATCGCCCCCGACGCTATCGGTGTGGCCTTCCACGTCGAGCTTCAACCCCGGATGCCCGGAGACGATGCCCGCGACCTTGGCGAGTTTCTCGCGTGCAAGAGGCCGTAACGTGTATCTACCCGTGTCGAAGAGCACGTCGGACATGTTCACGATCAAGCCCCGCGCCGTGTCACGAGTCTGGAGCACGTCATTAAACTGCTTCAGCAGCTGCGACCGCAATTCCGCTTTTTCCGTCTCCGACTGCAACTTGTCCTTGGCCGCGCGTTCGAGCGCCGCCTGGGTGGCTGCCCGTTGGGTCTCGTTGTCCTGCCGCAGGCGGTCCGCCTCCGCTGCGCTCGCGGCGATGCGCGAATCGTTTTCCGCTTTTAGACGGCCCGCCGCCAGATTCGCGGCCGCATCTCGTGCTTTGCTCTCCTCCTTCAGACGATCCGCCTCGGCCCTCGCGTCCAGCATCCGCGCGTCGTTCTCCGCCTTGAGACGGTCGGCCGCCAGATTCGCGGCAGCATCCTTCGCCTGGCTCTCGGCTTTTAAGCGATCCGTCTCGGCGTTTGCGGCGAGCACCCGGGCATCGTTCTCCGCCCTGAGATGGTCGGCCGCCAGATTCGCGGCGGCATCCTTCGCCTGGCTCTCGGCTTTTAAGCGATCGGCCTCGGTCGTCGCGGCGGCGATCCGGGCATCGTTCTCGCGCTTCACGCGGTCGGCTTCCGCCGCGGCCGCGGCAGCCTGGGCGTCCTTTTCGCGCGTCAAGCGCTCCGAGTCGGCCTGCGCTTGTATGCGCGCCGCTTGCGCTTCACGCGTCACTCGATCAGCTTCCGTCTGTGCGGCAACACGGTCGCTCTGCGCGAGCGCTTCGCGATCCACCGACTGCCGGCGCTCTGTCGCGAGCGCCTCGTCCTCCTGGCGCTTGACCGCGATCGCGCGGGAGTCCTCGGCCATCTGCACGGCCTCGCGGGACATCATCGCGACGGGCTTCCGTCCGGCGTTGCGCGTCTCGTATGCCTCGGCCTGGGCCAGGCTTTTCTCCGCTTTCTGGAAGGTTTCCGTGGCAAAGCGGTCCGCCCCCATGCCGCGGGCGATCTGAACGGCATTGCGCGCTTCGTACAGTTCGAGCGGTGTCTTCTGGTCCAACTTCAATGCGAGCGGATTGGACAGGCGCTGATACTGGCCACGCTGCAGGAGCTCGTATTTCGCATCGACCTCCTCGATCTTCCCTTTGGTGTCCGCGCGCACTACGTTTTCCATGACGATCAGGTCGCTCGGGCGCGTAACGGAGTAGTACGGTTCCGCCGTCACAACAAGCGCGAAGACCTGAAAGTCCGTCGTCACGTTGAGCTTGCTCTTGGTTCCATTGAGCAGGATCTCGCCCAGGTTGGCCGTGCGACCTTCGGGCGTGATGGCCCAGAGCACGTACGTCAGGTATTCAGACCCGAGCTTGTTTGCCGGCTGTAAGTCGTCGAATTCCACCTCTATTTCGATGTACCCCTGCTTGCTCTCGACCTTCGCCTCGCCGCGCGCGCCCGCCAGCAGGTCTGTTCCCTTGAAGTCGATCTTCGTTGCACCGCTGCGGTGCCGGTAGTTGACCGCCTTCGCGGTGCGTGCGGTCACGTTGACGCGATACATTGGCGTCGACCCAGCAGCCATCCGGGCGGCGTTGTCGTCCTGTGATTGGGCCAAAAGCCCTGCTGATACCGCCAATAATGCGCTAATTAAGTTGATTTTGGTCATAGTTTGGCTCTTTGTTGCCCGATTATCGAATGGAACCCGTCGCACCCGTCCGCTCACTCGGCGAGTACTTGTTGAAGAGAGCGATCAGTTTGGCAGCCGCTTGAGGAGTCGCGACGTTGGTGCTCACGATTGTCCGATTCTCAAGCTTGCTGCCGTAGAGCGTGGCGTTGTCGTCGAGATCCTGCCTCAGGGTCGCGCCTTCGAGAGCGAGCCCCGCGAAGAGTCCCTGCGAACGCGACCACGACAGAATCTCGGCGTGCATCTGAGCGTCCGTCTGAGCGGTGGCCGTGCGGCCGACCGGACCCGCCGCGACCGAACCTTCAGCGCCGAGGGTGAACTTGCTCGAGAGCAGTTTGTCCGCCCCGCGTTCATTCATGACGAGCATGATCAGGTCCGTCTGCGATCCGCCGATCTGGAAGCCGACGCTTCCTCCCTCGATCCGAACGGTGCCCGGCGCCGACCAGCCGGGTCCGCTTTTGTTCCGGCACGACAAGTAGCCCTTTCCGTATTTGCCGCCGACCAGGAATGCGCCCGTCTTAAGCCCGGGCACGATGACAATGCAGTGCGCGTTCGCCAGCATGTCTTGCGGAATGCCCTTGTCGGGTGTCGCCATGATCTCGGAGAACACGGCGGAAGCCTCGTCGAGCCGCTTCACTGGTTCGCTGTCTTGGGCCAGCATCGGCGCGATCGCCAGGGCCGCCGCTAGAATCGCTCGCATGTTTTACGCCTCTTCCGTGGCCCGGCAAATTCGATTGGAGTAGTGTCGGGCGCAGATCCTTCCTTGTGCACGACGTGCGCCGTTTCTGCTTTTGTTGAGCCGATTGGCCCACGATCCGTTTGCGACGCAGGCGGCCATGCTACCCGTGACCACATTCGGTCACCTGACCCTGCACGGTCAAGGCGCTGTCGGGATGTGAACACGCGGCCTCGCCGCGTAGAGTGCTGGAAGCTATGGCACAAGGGCCATTCGCCACAGAAGGACTCTGAAGTGCCTTTGATGGGCAGAATGCGACAGCGGGTCATCCCTTTACTCGCGCCGGTTGCCATCAGCCGGCCTGACGGAAGCGGCTTCTATGAGACGAAGGCTCGCGGTCTGGCGGTGCTCACCTCGCCGATCCTCAACAAAGGAACAGCGTTCCCGGCGAGCGAACGAACCGCGCTGGGCCTCACAGGACTTCTCCCGCCGGATGTCAGCACGCTCGCGGCGCAGGTGAAACGCGCATACATCCAATACGAGCGGCTGCCGGATGCCCTCAGCAAGAACATTTACCTGACCGCCCTGCACGACCGCAACGAAGTGCTGTTCTACCGGCTATTCTCCGAGCATCTGCGCGAAATGATCCCGATCGTTAACGATCTGACGGTCGGCATGGCCATGGAGCAATACCATCAAGAGTGCCGGTCGCCCAGGGGTGTGTATCTCTCGATCGACCATGTCGACCAAATTAAGGAGGCGTTCGTCAACTTCGGCGCTGGAGGTGGCGACATCGACTTGATCCTCGCCACCGACGCCGAGCAGATTCTGGGTCTCGGAGATTGGGGCGTCGGTGGCATCGAAGCGCCGATCGGGAAGTTGGCGATCTATACGGCCGCGGGCGGAATCGATCCGTCCCGCGTCATCCCGGTGATGCTGGACGTAGGCACCAACAGGCAGAGCCTGCTGGACGATCCCACGTATATCGGCAACCGGCACACCCGAGTCCGGGGCGAGCCCTACGACGACTTCATTAGGGCTTACGTGGAAGTGGTGACTGGCATGTTCCCGAACGCGCTGCTGCAATGGGAGGACTTCGCGGCGACCAATGGGCGGCGAATCCTAGAAAAGTACCGGCACCGCGTCTGCACCTTCAACGACGAAATCCAGGGAACCGGCGCCACGGTGCTGGCGGCTGTGATCTCGGCTCTTCGCGTCTGCGGCTCCCCGCTCCGGCAACAGCGCGTAGTCATCTTCGGCATGGGCGCGGCCGGAATCGGAATCGCCGACCAGATCCGCGACGCCATGATTCGTGAGGGTCTCTCCCGAGGAGAGGCAGTGGGCCGTCTGTGGTGCGTCGACCGTCAGGGACTCATCAGCAGCGACATGTCCGATCCGCTGCCGGCGCACTCGGCGGCGTATGCCCGCCCGGCCGCCCAAACAAAAAGCTGGACTCGCGACGAAAGAGGCGTTGGCTTGGCGGAGGTAGTGCGTCGTGTGAAACCCACGATCCTGATCGGCGCCTCGACCGCGGGCGGCAGCTTCACGGAAGCGATCATAAAGGAAATGGCGGCGCACACGGAAAGGCCGATCATCTTCGCGCTCTCCAATCCGGCGGCACGGGCCGAGGCGAACTCGGCGGATCTGATCGCCTGGACGGAAGGGCGAGCGCTGATCGCGACGGGCGGACCGTGCGCACCCATCACCCACAGGGGAGTGACGTACGCCATCGCGCAGGTGAATAATGCGATGTTGTACCCCGGTCTGGCGCTGGGGACTATCGTGTCACGGGCAAGCAGGATCAGCGACGGCATGTTCGCTGCGGCGGCTGGCGCCGTGTCGAGCCTGGTGGCGGTGCGGCAACCCGGCGCGTCGCTTCTCCCACATATCGACGACCTGCGAAGTGTCTCGGTCACCGTGGCGGTAGCCGTCGCGGAGGCCGCTGACGCCGAAGGCCTGGCTCGGGACCACTTAGGCGACATCGTGCAACAGGTGCACGACGCAATGTGGCAGGCGGAGTATCGCCGGATCGAGGCCTCCTGACGTATGTACCACAGCGGTGGACGGCCCATACCTCGAGTATGCGCCCAAACAATTCTACATAAAAATGGTTTTTCCCAGATCTTGTTCGGCCCCGCCGACTGCCATACTATTGCACAGCATTAGGATGCGCCGCTGAACCTTCATCTCCTTCGACGCGCTTGTTTCTCTGTGACACGAGTTAGCAGGAAATAACATGACACCTACAGTCCCACATCGACGTGTTGGTCACTGAATTCGTACCGACTTCTCACTGCTTTTCCCAGCGCATCACCTTCGGAGCAAAGAAGGAGCACCTGTAGACAGCGACTCCAACAGGCGCGTAATTTCGCGTTGGATGTGATTGAACTCAGAATTCATCTGCTCCGGAGAGCTTGGGTGGCGCTTCCTTGACACGGCAGATTCTACGGCGGAGAGGCGTCGCAGAAGATTTGGCAGAGGGCTGAATACGAAGCCGGTCGTCGGCGCCGTGCAACGCGAAAGATAGGTGGCCAGTCCAGAAGGGTCTTGGCCTGAAGCGGCGATCACGTCAATTGCGAGGCGATCTGCGCCCAACTCCTCACTGCGCTGAGCGGTCATCTCGGCGGCTAGGTATTTGATGGGAATAGTGTATCCGCTAGAACTAACAATTACGGTGGTCGCGGAGAGCGAACCGAGCGGCGGCAAGCCACTCCGAACACCGAATTGCTCTACGCGCCGCAGAGCAATGTGTGACATCGCATGAGCGTAAGCGTCCGGTGAGCACCGTCTTCCGCAGCGCCCTGAGGCCAGTCATGCTCGGGAAATGGGGACAGCAGGACAAGGGGAAATCATAGTCGCCGAACAACAACGCGCAAAGCGGCGATTCCGTTCAAGAGAAGAGCGGCGACGGATTGTCGAAGAGACGCTCCAGCCTGGCGCGTCAGTTGCCGTCATCGCACGCCGGCATGACGTCAACGCCAACCAGGTATTTCATTGGCGGAAACTGTATCGCGAAGGGCGGCTCGATGCGACGCAAAGACGGGCCACACTGCTCCCAGTACGCGTCACCGAGGTGGTGAGCAGCCAACCGGCGCCCGCTCGGTTGTATTCGGGCGTGATCGTGGTGGAAGTGGGCCGAGCGCGGATCCGCATCGAAGGGACGGTGGATTCCGATAACCTGCGCCTGGTACTGGAGCGCGTGAGCCGATGATTTCGCTGCCTGCCGGAACGAACAT
>DATNFO010000057.1:0-41901 GCA_035606355.1 Candidatus Limnocylindrales bacterium
GGGTGGCGTGGAGTTCTACCTCATCGAGCAAGAAGGCAGCCGGTTTCCGCCGGTCGAGACCGCGGAAAAGTGCCTGGCGGCTTATAAGAAGCTACACGGCTAAAAGCCTTTGGGCAGGCTTCGGCCTGCCCCACCCTGTCCGGAGGTTGCCTCAGAGTTGCCCGAACTGCGTAAGGACCCCATCACGGGGCGATGGGTCATCATTGCTACCGATCGCGCCAAGCGCCCCAGCGATTTTTTCCGGCAATCAACTCCGCCGGCCGCCACCACGATCTGCCCATTCGACTACGGAAACGAGCGTAAGACGCCACCCGAGATCCTGGCCTATCGCGATAGCGGCGGCCGGGACGAGCCGGGGTGGCGCGTCCGCGTGGTGCCGAATAAGTTCCCCGTGCTCGGCATCGAAGGCCAATTGATGCGCCAGGGCGACGGCATGTACGACAAGATGAACGGCATCGGCGCGCACGAAGTAATCGTCGAAACGCCGGATCATCTGGCCACGCTCGGCGAGATGCCGGAGCGGCAGATCGAAGAGATGCTTTGGGCGTTTCGCGATCGGGTAAACGATTTGAAGCGCGACCGGCGCTTCCGCTACATTCTCCTCTTCAAGAATCACGGCGAAGCGGCCGGAGCGTCGCTGGAGCATCCCCATTCGCAGCTCATCGCTCTCCCGGTAATTCCCAAGCGCGTGAAAGAGGAAGTGGATGGCTCGCGGCTGTTTTACGACCTCAAGGAACGCTGCATCTACTGCGACATCATTCGTCATGAGACGTCGGCCGGCACGCGCCTGGTGATGGAGACGGACCGCTTCACGGTCCTGGAACCGTACGCGCCGCGTTTTCCGTTCGAGACCTGGATTCTGCCGAAGACGCACGCCTCGCATTTCGAGGACAGCGATGCGGCCACGTTTCAGAACATGGCGTGGGTGTTGCGCTCCACCATGCGAAAGATGGAAAAGGTGCTGGAGCGGCCGGCATACAACTTCATCGTGCACTCGGCGCCAGTGCAGGAGGCGCCCCTGCTGCATTACCACTGGCACCTGGAAATTATTCCGAAGCTGACGAAGGTGGCGGGCTTCGAGTGGGGCACTGGGTTCTACATCAATCCGACTCCGCCGGAAGAATCGGCCAAATTCCTTCGGGACGCCGGTTTGGGGTAGAGCGGTAGCGCGCCGGGGGGCGGTTGCACACACGGTGGCGGGTCTGATATAAACGTTCATCATTTCCCGTGCCAGGCTGGGCTGGCGAAACATGGCCGAAAAGAAGAACAATCCCGCTTCCAAGACCACCGACAGGCGAATGACCAAACCACAGGCTCCCAAACCCGTCAAACCATCGGAACCTATACGTCCCGTAGCAACGCGCAGCGGCGCAGCGGCGATACCGCAGGCCTTCGATGCGCAGAAACAGCTCTCTACATTCGAAGCCGCCATGAAGCTGTTTCACGCACGCAACCTCAAGGACGCACGCGAGCTCTTTGCGCTGGCGGCGCAGGGCCCGGAACGCGACGTAGCCAACCGGTCGCGGCTGCACACGGCGATGTGCGATCGTAGGCTGCAGCAGGTCGCTGTCAATCTGGGGTCGGCCGAAGACTACTATAACTACGGCGTGGCGCTGCTGAATACCCGGAACGTGAGCGAAGCCCGCGGTTATTTGGATAAGGCTTTGGAACTGGCTCCGGATAGCGACCACATCCACTATGCGCTCGCTTTGGCCCTGGCGCTCGGCGGCGATTTGCCGAGCGCGCATGACAACCTGAAACGCGCCATCGAGTTGGAGCCGCGGAACCGGATTCTGGCCCGGCAGGATGCGGACTTCGCCCATCTGGCAAATCACGCGCCGTTTCAGGCGCTGCTGTATCCCGAGAAAAAAGGCTGGTAAACCGCGCGGATGGCGTGACCGGACGTTACCACGAAGGTGCTTACCTTTGATATCTAGCGTTTAGGGCCGTGTCAGGTTAGCATTTACCCCATGGAAGCACTGCTGTGGGTTCTTCTCCCCGGATTCGTGGCGCTGGCTTCCGGCCTGCTCGCGTGGTTCGTGATGCAGTCCCGGATGGAAGTAGCGCTGGCCGATCAGCGCACGTCGCTGGCCGAAGAGCGAGGCGCACTGCACGCGGAACGCTCCGCCGTTCAGGTCACCTTTCACTCGGCGCTGGAGGCAGCGCAGGAGAAGGCACGCCGCGAGGCTTTCGATGGTTTCCTTTCCGAGCTGACGGTGGAACAACGGCACTACACACGCGAGAACCGGCTGCTGCTGCAGAGCCGCAAGAGCCTGGTCTTGCAGGAGCGCATTTTCTTCCGCAACATTCCCCTGAGCGACTGGATCGAGCACGAAATTCAGCTCGAAGACGGCATGGACGTGGATCGCATGGTGCAGGATATGACCGTGTTCGATAAGGCCGTCGTAAACATCGCGGACATTCCGCGTCGCAAAGCACTGGCCTAAACCGCGGCCGTACCGTTAGGAATCTTCCCCGTCGGCCCCCACGCAGCCGAAGTACCATATACGTTATGCTGCACCGGCCTCTTGCGCTAATCTTTTGCGCCTCGGTTGTTTTTGCGGTCACCCCGCGCCCTTATTTGAGCGACCCCGGCATCTCGCCCGACGGAACGGAAATCGCTTTCGTCTCCGGCGGCGACATCTGGACCGTGCCGTCGCGCGGCGGCGAAGCCCGCCTACTGGTTTCGCATCCAGCTACCGAATCGGCGCCGCATTATTCGCCTGACGGCAAGTACCTCGCATTCACATCCACGCGGACCGGCAACGGCGACGTCTACGTGCTCACCTTCGCCACGGGCGAACTGAAGCGGCTGACGTTCGACGACGCCAGCGAACTCACCGAAGGCTGGTCGCCCGATTCCAGGTTCGTATACTTCTCGTCATCGGCGCGCGACATCAGCGGCATGAACGACGTGTATCGCGTGCAGCGCGAAGGCGGCACGCCGATGCAGGTGACGGCGGACCGTTATCTCACCGAGTATTTTTCGGCGTCGGCGCCGGACGGCAAAACGCTCGCGTTCACGGCGCGCGGCAATGCCGGTTCGCAGTGGTGGCGGAAAGGCCACAGCCATCTGGACGAGTCGGAGATCTGGACACGCGACCTGAGCGCGAGCGGCGCCGGCCAGGAGACCGCTGCCCTCTATCATCGGGTCACAGCGGGCGGCGCAAAGGAAGCTTGGCCGATGTGGTCGCGCGACGGTCGCAGCCTGTACTACATGTCGGACCGCAGCGGCGCGCAGAACATCTGGATCAAGCCGCTGAGCGGCGCGGCCAGACAGGTTACACACTTCACCACGGGCCGCGTGGTGTGGCCGCAAATTTCCGCCGGCGGCCGCGAAATCGTCTTCGAGCGCGACTTCGGAATCTGGAAGCTCGATACGGAATCGGGCAAAGCCGCGCAGGTCGAGATCAGCCGCCGCGGCGCACCTGCCGGAGCCAGCGTTCAGCACCTCACGTTGACCAGCCAGTTCCAGGATCTGGTGCTCTCACCCGACGGGAAGAAAGTGGCATTTGTCAGTCACGGGGAAGTGTTTGCCGCTTCATCCAAGGATGGCGGCGAAGCGGCGCGGCTGACGCAGACTCCGGCTGCCGAATCGCAGCTCTCCTGGGCGAGCGACAGCCGCCGTCTGGCGTACGTCTCGGACCGCAACGGAAACTCGCAGATTTTTCTTTACGACTTCACGAAGAGCCAGGAAACACAGCTCACCAGCACTGGACCCGACACCTCCCCGCACTTTTCGCCCGACGGAAAACTGCTCGCGTTTGTCCGCGACGGCCGCGAACTGCGCGTGATGGATCTCGGCACGAAGGCGGACCGTCTCCTTTCCAAGGGGTCTTTCGGAAAGCCGCCGTTGCAGCGCGAAGCGCTGGTCTGGTCGCCCGACAGCCAGTGGCTCGCGTATTTCGACATCAGCGGCAAAGCCTTTGAGAACGTCAACGTGGTGCCTGTCAAGAACGGCGAGGCGCGACCGGTTACATTCCTGGCCAATGCCGGCAGCGGCGGCTTGGCGTGGAGTCCGGACGGCAAGTACCTGCTGTTCACCACCAACCAGCGAACGGAGCCGAGCCAGCTTGCGCGCGTCGACCTGGTGCTGCACACGCCGCATTTCCGCGAAGATCAGTTCCGCGACCTTTTCACGCAGGAGCCCACACGTCCCGCTCCGACTTCCCAGCCTCCCACAACCGATTCGAAGACGACGGAGCCGACGGCAACCACTACGGCATCGACCACACCTGCGGCAACTCCGGGCGGACGCGGCGGCGCACCCGCGAAGCCGGTAGAGCCAGTGAAGATCGTTTTCGACGGCATTCGCGACCGCCTCTCGATTCTGCCCACCGGCCTGGACGTCGATTCCGTCACGATCAGCCCGGACGGCAAGCAGGCAGTGCTTTCCGCAACCGCGGCTGGACAGCAAAACCTGTACCTCTACTCCCTGGACGAGCTTTCGCGCGATCCGCGCGTGGCGCGCCAACTCACGTCTACGCCGGGCCGCAAAACGGCCGTCCACTTTTCGCCCGATGGAAAAGAGATTTTCTATCTGGATCGCGGCGGCATCGCGTCGCTCGCCATCGACACGCGCGTTTCCAAGCCGCTCGCGGTCACGGCGGAGATGGAGGTGGACTTCGCCACGGAAAAGATGGAAGTGTTCCACCAGGCGTGGACTTACACGCGCGACAACTTCTTCGACCCCAAGTTCAATGGGGTGGATTGGGAAGCCGTTCGCACCGAATACGAGCCGCTGATTGCCGGAGCGGCGACCCCGGATGAAATGCGCCGCCTGCTGAACCTGATGGTGGGCGAGTTGAATGCATCCCATTCCGGCGCCAGCGGGGGCGCGGGCGGCGGACCGGCGGCTCAACAGGGCGGCACCGGGCGCCTCGGCGTCCGTTTCGATTGCGGCGAGTACGAAAGCAGCGGGAAGCTGAAGGTCACCGAGGTGATCCCGCTGAGTCCGGCCGAGGTTGCCGGCATCCACGTAGGGGACACGATCGATGCCGTCAACGGGCAGGCGACCGGCGCGCACGCCAATCTCGACGAGATGCTGGAGTACAAGATCGGCAAACGCGTCGTGCTGAAGGTCTCGGGGAAAGACGTGCCGATTCAGCCGGTGAATCTCGCCACCGAGAAAGCTCTGCTCTACCGCGAGTGGGTGGAAAACAATCGGGCGTATGTGGCGAAGATCTCGGGCGGCAAACTCGGCTACGTCCACATGCAGGACATGAGCGAGGGCGCGCTGGAGCGGCTGCACCTGGATCTCGACGCGGAAAACCAGTCACGGCAAGGCGTGGTGATCGATATCCGCAACAATAACGGCGGATTCGTGAACGCATACGCGCTGGACGTGTTCAGCCGCCGTCCCTATCTGAAGATGACGGAGCGCGACAAGCCGGAGGCCCCGGCGCGCACGATCCTGGGGCAGCGTGCCCTGGAGGCGCCGACCGTTCTGGTCACCAATCAGCACTCGCTTTCGGACGCGGAAGACTTCACCGAAGGCTATCGCGCGATGAAACTCGGGAAGGTGGTTGGGGAGCCGACCGCCGGCTGGATCATCTTCACCTGGAATACCACGCTGCTGGATGGGACCGGCTATCGCCTGCCGCACTCGCGAATCCGCGGCGCCGACGGCACGGATATGGAATTGCATCCGCGGCCGGTGGACGTACAGGTCTCGCGGCCGGTGGGCGAAAGTTACAGCGGTAAAGACAGCCAACTGGATGCGGCCGTCAAGACTCTGCTCTCTCAGATGTAAGATTGAAGAAGATCGTCACTGGAGGAGAACGAACTCACAATGAACCGACTCTGTTTATGGGCAATGGGCGCGACCCTGCTGGCGGGACCCGCCGTCCTCTCCGCGGCCAAAGGCGACGCCGCTAAGGGGAAGGTGGTTTTCGAGCAATGCGCCGTCTGCCACAACGCGGACAGCACGGAAAAGAAGATGGGACCCGGGCTGAAAGGGCTTTTCGCGAAGGACAAGCTAGTGAACGGGAAGAAGCCTACGGAAGCGAACGTCAGGGCGAAGATCGACGAAGGCGGGAACGGAATGCCGCCGTATAAGGAGACGCTGGACGACAAGGAGAAGGACGATCTGATCGCGTACCTGAAAACTCTGTAGAACGAAATCGCCCGCGATTCACGCAAATGCACACGAATAAGGGAAACCTTATTCGTGTGCATTTGTTGTTTGCGTGGCTTGATCTTTACCCATTCGTCCCGAGGACTTCAAGCGCTTTCTTCATAACCGGATCGTCTTCCAGTTTTTTAGGCGCTTGCTGCTGATCCTGGGCTTCGGCTATCGGCTCGCCGTTATCGTCGTAGTCGACTTGCTGCTCGGCATCGGCCACAACATGGGCCGGGGTTACGAAGGCGTCCTGAATCGCTTTGCCGCCCGGCGAGTAATACTTGGCGACGGAGAGAATGATGGCGCCTCCATCTTCCATGTTGATGGCCTTGCGTACGGCGGCGTCTCCATAGGTTCTCTCGCCGACCAGTTGGGCTCGTTTGTCATCCTGCAACGCCGCCGCGGCGATCTCCGCTCCGTCCGCGGTGCCGTGATTGGTCAGGACCGCCAGCGGCAGATCCGTAATCGCCTTCGACGGATTCGCATCAAAATCCTGTTCGGCCACCTTCTGACCCTTGAGTGACGAGATGCGTCCGCTCTTCAGGAAGAGGTTCGCCAAGGCAATGCCGTTTTCGGGCGACCCGGCCGCGCAGTTGCGCAGATCCAGCACCAGCTTCCTGGCGCCGTCCTTCTGCAGCTTCTGCACCACCGACGCGATCTCTTTCACTTGCGCATCGCTCAACGCGCCCACCTGAATGTAGCCCACCTGACCGTTCAACATGCGACTGTCGACGTTGGGCAACTGGATGTTGGCGCGGGTCAGTTTCACGGCCTGCGGCTCGGGATGGCGCTGGCGCACCACGCTCAACTCCACGGGAGTGTTGGAATCGCCCTGCAGCAGCATGCTGGCGTACGCCAAAGGCATGTCGCGCGTCGCGATGCCCTTGATGCTCTCGATCATGTCGCCGCTGCCGAGGCCGGCCTTGGCGGCGGGCGAATTCGGAATTGCGCCCTCCACCAGCAGGTAACCGTAGCGGCGCGAAAGCAGCAGCCCGACATCGGCCTTCTTGATGTCTTTGTTCTTCAGGTAATCCTTGTACTGATCGGCGTTCAAGTAGCTGGCGAAGGGGTCCACCGCTTCCAACATGCCGTTCAGCGCGCCGAGCGTGACACTCTTCATGTCCGGCTCTTCTACGTACTGGCTCTTGATGTAGCCCATCACATCGGAAAATACGCCGATGTGGCGTAGGGTTTCGTCCTGGCTGTTGGTGCTCTGTGCGAGCGCGATGCCGATCAACAGCATCAGCGTGATGCACGTTGAGATGCTCACGACAAGGAATTTTATGCGACTGCTCATAATTTGGGAGTTTCTCCGCGGGGCCCGTTAACACACATTATACGGCCTTAACCATTGGACGCACGCCAGACCCATTCGGTTGAAGCTTTTTACCACCCCATACGGCTTCTCAAACCGGTAACATGCGCCAAATGGTGGCGGGAATGCCAGGCGTACAGGCCGAGCACGGAATCGAGGCGGATCACCCCCATCTCGGGGTGCCTCATCGCCCGCGAAAACTCCGCGTCTCCCATGCTCCGAAGCAGCCTCACCCAGCGTAAGTGCAGTGCTTCCAGGAGTTGCAGCGATGGTTCCACGGGGCCGCCGCGGCCGTCGGCGAGCTCCGCCCAAAGAGCTTCCGGATACGGCTTGATCGTCGGTTCGTCCTCTGTGAGGGCAAACTTAAAGCGACTGAAACTCTGCATATGGCTGTCCGGCACGTGGTGTATCACCTGCCGAACCGTCCAGCCCTCCGGCCGGTACGGGGTCTCAAGCTGTTCCTCAGTCAACCCGCGGACGGCTTCCCGGTACTTCGCGGGCGCCGCCTCGATTTCCCCGATCCAGCCCTGCCGCATCGCCGCCGTGATGGACGCCGGCCACTCGAACTTTCCCACCGGATAGCGTAAATCCATGTATGCGATCATACCAATTCGCCGTTCGGGGACCCGTGAGGAAGCGGTAAAGGGTATATCGAAAGGCGAATGGAGCGCCACGAGAACAGCAGCCGGATTTTTTCACAGTCCCGTCAGAAGCGGTAAAAGGTGCATCGAAAGGCGAATGAATCGCGACGGGAACGAAAGCCGGATTCTTTCAAAGGCCCGTGAGGGAGCGGCCGGCACGTCAACCCACGCGTTTTTCGAAATTCGGAGTGGTAAATGATGCCCACCACACTCGGCAGAATCTATCTTACCCGAAGGATCCAGTCCACGAAATCCTCCATCCGGTCCACCTTGAGATCGGGAGCGGGATCCTCAAGACTCTCCGGTTGGAAGCCGTACGTAACGCCGCAGCAGGGCACCCCGGCATTGCGCGCGGTAATGACGTCCACATTGCTGTCGCCGACCATCACCGTGCCTTCGCGCCCCACGCCTGCTTCCTTCATGAGCGTCTCAATCCCCACCGGATTGGGCTTCTTGAACTCGAAGCTGTTGCCGCCGTACACCTGAAAGAAATGCTCGCCGACGCCCAGGCTATCGACGATGTGCTTGCTCATGCGAACCGGCTTATTTGTAAGCACCGCCAACTGCTTGCCGCCGTCGCGCAGCCGGTCCAGGGAGTCCTTAATACCGGGATACAGGATGGTGTTGTCCAGGTCGTGATCGCGGTAATACTCCAGGAAAAATTCCAATGCTTCCTGCAATTCGGCCTCGGTGGCCTGCTCGCCGAGCGCTCGACGGATCAGCACGGGAGCGCCGCTGCCGACGTAAGAGTAGACGCGCTCGTTCGATAGCGCTTCCATGCCCATGTGGGCGCGCGTAGCGTTCACTGCGTTGGCCAGGTCCAGGCGCGAATCGATCAGCGTGCCGTCTAAATCGAAAATCAGTAACTGCATCGTCAAACGGCTGCCGCACGTTTCCGGCGCGCGCGCGTCTCCCGCCCCGCCGGCTTCCGCCGCGCGCGCGAACGCCCGCCGTCAATCTGGTATTCCACCATTTTCCGCTGCAGCGTGTTGCGATGTACGCCGAGTTGCTTCGCCGCCTCGCTCTGGTTCCCGCCCGTCTGCTTCAGGGCGGCCTCCATCATTTTGCGCTCCAGAATTTCCACCGCCTGAGGGAGGAAAATGTTGGCTTCCATTAATCGCTGGACCAGCGGGTCAAATTCGCTTTTCATTCTTGTCCTTGTCCTGCTGTAGTTCCGTGCCCTTGCGAACCGCGCTCCGCCAGGCGTCCTTCACCTGTGCGTACGTGCGGTGAAACCCGTCCTTCAAATCGTGCGGCGCAACCGCCACAAACACTTTGGCCGTATCGATGACGTATGGCGCCATGCGCGAATGAACCAACGCATCCGGCGGCCGCTCGGCATCGGAAAACGCCATAATTCCCATGACCAGCGCGGCGGAAAGCAGAACGCCCCGGACCAAACCGAATCCGGCGCCCAGCGCGTGATCGAAAAATGAGAGGCCCGTGACTCGCCAAAACTTCCCGAGCACCGCACTGAGCACGGCGCCGAAAATCACCACTGCGAGAAATACGATGAAAAACCCCGCCAGGTTGGCAACATGACGGGAACTCACATACGGTAGCAAATATGCGCCCGCAGTTCCATAAAACCAGCTCGCCACAAGCAGCCCGATCACCACTGACGCAAGCCCGATCACCTCGCGCGACAGCCCTTTGCGATAGCTGGCGGCGATGGACCACAGCAGGAGGATCAGCAGCAGGACGTCGAACCAGTTCATAGCTCGCGGCCGGTCAGAACTTCGTACGCCTGGCGATATTTTTCGCTCGTCTTGGCGGCAACTTCCTGCGGCAGCGGCGGCGCGGGCGGCTGCTTATTCCAGTGAATCGATTCCAGGTAATCGCGCACGAACTGCTTGTCATACGAGAACTGCGCCCCGCCCGGCTTGTAGCTGTCCGCGGGCCAGAACCGCGACGAATCCGGTGTCAGCACTTCGTCACCTAAAATCAATTCGTCGCCGACGAAACCGAACTCGAACTTGGTATCGGCGATAATGATGCCCTTAGTCTCGGCATAGGCCGCGCCGCGACGATAAATCTCGAGCGTGAGGTCGCGCAAACGCGACGCGAGCTCCGTGCCGATCTGGTTCGCGACGTACTCGAAGGAGACGTTCTCGTCGTGGCCGGTCTGGGCTTTGGTCGCGGGAGTGAAGATGGGTTCCGGCAGCTTTTCGCTTTCCTGCAGCCCGGCGGGAAGCTTGATGCCGCAGACGGTGCCCTGCTGCTTGTACTCTTTCCACCCCGAACCCGAAATATAGCCGCGCGCCACGCATTCTATGTCGACCATCTTGGCGCGCTTGACGAGCATGCTGCGCCCTTCGAGCTGATCGCGGTATTGCCGCAACGGCTCGGGATAGTCGTCGACGGTAGCGGAGAGGAAGTGCGTCGGCACGAGCTCGCGCAGAAAGTCGAACCAGAAAATCGAAAGCTGTGTCAGCACCCGGCCTTTATCGGGAATGCCGGTGGGCAGAATGTAATCGAAGGCAGAGATGCGGTCGCTGGCGACGATCAACAGCCGGTCGGTACCGATGCTGTATACGTCGCGAACCTTTCCGCGACCGTACCGCTCAACGCCTTGAAAGTCAGTTTCTAGAACGACAGGATTGTGTGTGGAGTTCACTGGCAGATCTCACGCTTCACTCGGGGGAGTCAATTGAGATTCTACCCTAACGAAATCCGCCGCCAAAATCAAAAACCGGCGGAGCCGGCCAATTCTTTCGAACTGATCCGGTCCACCGGTTCGCGCCACTTCAACTGGCCTTGCTTGTTGCACGGATCGTGCCAATTCAAAATGGGGATTGGCGGTGCGGAGGGATACGAAATCCAGGCTCTACACTGTACCCGTTACACGCACAAATTACATCGAATGTTTAATATTCACGCTGTTTGAAAGTTCGCAGAAACAGCATCTGTATGGTAACGACCGTCCTCCAGGCTGATCGCCCATTGCGCCGTGTTTCGAGCACCTGCCCTCGGCGGAGAGGCGCGTCCCGACTGGCTGTTATACTCAGATTTCCATGCTCAGAGTTCGTTTTGCGCCCTCGCCGACAGGGTTTCTGCATATCGGCAGCGCGCGCACTTTCATCTTCAATTGGCTGTACGCACGACACAATAACGGCACCCTCATTTTGCGCATCGACGATACGGACGTAGAGCGGAATACGGAAGCCTCTCTCAATTCGATCTTCGAAGGGCTGACGTGGCTGGACCTCGGCTGGGACGAACTCTACAAGCAATCCGAGCGGCTGGCGACGCACAAAGCCGTGGCCGATGCGATCTACCAAAAAGGGCTCGCCTATCGCGACTTTACGCCGCCGAACACCTCGAGCGACGCCACCGGCTGGCTCTTCAACCCCGAGATGCGCGACATGTCCCGCGAAGAGAGCGACCGTCGCGCCGCCGCCGGGGAGACTTTTGCTCTGCGCTTCCGAGTGCCGCGAGACACCGCGCGCACGGTCCGCTTCCACGATGGTGTTTATGGCGATCAGGCAAAATCCACCGCTGATATCGAGGATTTCGCGCTCCTGCGCAGCGACGGCATGCCCACGTATCACCTCGCCTCCTGCGCAGACGATGCCGACCTGCGAATCAGCCACATCATCCGCGGGCAGGACCACCTCACGAACACGTTCAAGCACGTGCTGATCTTCGAAGCCGCCGGCGCTCAGCCGCCGCAATTTGCCCATCTTCCGCTGCTCGTCGCGCCGGATGGCGGCAAGCTCTCCAAGCGCAAGCACGGCCCGGTTGTCAGCGTCACTACGTATCGCGATGCGGGCTTCCTCTCGCACGCCTTCGTGAATTTCATCTGCCTGCTCGGATGGTCTCCGAAGAACGACCGCGAGCAACTCTCGCGCGACGAACTGGTGAGCCTCTTTTCGCTCGAAGGCGTCAACCGCAGCAACGCCGTGGTGAACTTCACCGAGGAAGATCCGTTCGACCCTAAAGCAGTTTGGCTCAATGCCGAGCACATACGCGCTCTGCCCGTGGAACAGCTCTCCGCGGATCTTCTGCCCTTCGTAGAGCGCGCCGGCCACCCCATCACGCCTGAACGGATGGCGCAAATTACCCCGCTCGTCCGCGAGCGCATTCGTCTTCTGCGGGATGTTCTCGACGTGGCCAGCTTCTTCTTCGTCCGCGAGCTTCCCGATTATCCGGCGGCCGAGCTCATTCCGAAGAAGGGTGATGCAGCTCTCGCCGGCCGCGTGCTTCAAAAAGCGTGCGAGACGCTGGCCACCGCCGAGTTCACGCACGACGGGCTCGAATCGGCGCTGCGCGGCGCGGCAGAGTCGCTGGGCATCAAAGCAGGGCAGATGTTCGAGCCCATCCGCATGGCCGCGTGCGGCCGCAAGACCGCGCCGCCGCTGTTCTCCACGCTGGAAGTGCTGGGCCGCGACATCACCCTGGAGCGCATCGCGCAGGCAATCGAAAAACTGAAAGCAATATGAATCCCTCGAACGCAACTTCGCCGGAAGAGAATAAGCCGGCGCCCTCCAATTTCATCCGCGACATCATGCTGGAAGACGCGAAGACGGGAAAATTCCAGGGCCGCGTCCACACCCGCTTTCCTCCCGAGCCGAACGGCTACCTGCACCTCGGCCACGCCAAATCGATTTGGCTGAATTTCGGACTGGCCAATGAATTCGGCGGCAAAACGAATCTCCGCTTCGACGACACCAATCCGGAAAAGGAAGAGGTGGAGTACGTCAACTCGATCAAAGACACGGTCCGCTGGCTGGGCTACGATTGGGAAGGCCGCGAGTTCTACGCTTCGGATTATTTCCAGCAGCTCTACGAATGGGCGGTCTACCTCATTCAGCAGGGCAAGGCATACGTCTGCGACCTCAGCGCGGAAGAGGTGCGCAAATACCGCGGAACGCTGACCGAACCCGGCAAACCGAGCCCGTATCGCGACCGCTCCGTAGAAGAAAGCCTGGATCTGCTGGCGCGCATGAAGGCCGGCGAATTCCCCGACGGCGCGCGGACGGTGCGCGCCAAGATCGATATGGCGTCGCCGAATCTCAACATGCGCGACCCCATCATGTACCGCGTACTGCACGCCACGCATCACCGCACCGGTAACACCTGGTGCATCTATCCCACCTACGATTTCGCGCACGGGCAAAGCGATTCTATAGAGCGCATCACTCACTCCATCTGCACTCTGGAGTTTGAAGATCACCGCCCGCTCTACGATTGGTTTTGTGAAGCGCTCGGCATTTATCACCCGCAGCAGATCGAGTTCGACCGCCTCAACGTCACCTACACGCTCCTCAGCAAGCGCAAGCTGCTGCAGCTTGTGCAGAACGGCCACGTCCGAGGCTGGGACGATCCGCGCATGCCCACGCTTTCCGGCATTCGCCGCCGCGGCTATACGCCCGAAGCGCTGCGCTCGTTCTGTAGCGCGATCGGCGTCGGCAAGACGAACGGCATCATCGAGCTCGGATTGCTGGAACATCACGTCCGCGAAGACCTCAATAAGCGCGCGCTGCGCGTCATGGCCGTGCTGAAGCCGCTGACCGTAGTGATCGACAACTATCCCGAAGACCGGGTGGAAGAAATGGACGCGGTCAATAACCCGGAAGACGCTTCCGCCGGCACGCGCAAAGTACCCTTCTCGCGCGTGCTCTACATCGAGCAGGACGATTTCCGGGAAGATCCCCCCAAGCAGTATTACCGTCTCTCGCCGGGGCGCGAAGTTCGCCTGCGCTACGGTTACTTCATCACGTGCACGGGAGTGGTGAAGAACGATGCCGGCGAAGTCACGGAAGTCCACTGCACGTACGACCCGGCCACTCACGGCGGCAATGCGCCCGACGGCCGGAAGGTGAAATCCACCATTCATTGGGTCTCCGCCGCGCACGCCGTGGAAGGCGAGGTGCGCATCTACGAGAACCTGTTCAGCAAGGAGGACCCGAATGCGGTAGAAGACGGTCAGGACTTCACCGCGAATCTCAATCCGAATTCGCTGGAGGTGATTCCGTCGGCCATGCTGGAGCCCAGCTTGCGCGACGTTCAACCGGGTATGCACTATCAGTTCGAGCGCCTCGGCTATTTCTGCGTCGATCCGGATTCCCAAGCCGGAAGGCCCGTCTTGAATCGCACGGTGGCGCTGCGCGATGCCTGGGCAAAAATCGAAAAACGCGAAAAGGGCGGCAAGTAACCGATGGTGATTTTAGGAATCGGCGGACTCCTGGGGGGCGCCGCCGTCGCGGCGCTGAAAGACGGCAGGATCGCGGCGGCAATTGAAGAGGCGAAGCTCAACCGCGGAGCTGAAGCGCCGCGCGCGGGCGAGCTTCCCACGCGCGCCATCGCTGCCTGTCTGCAACTCGCCGGCGCGTCGCCGGAAGACGTGGATTGCGTCGCTCTCGTGCGCCCCGTTCCCCAATCCGATTTTCATCTGAAAGTGCGCGCGCGATTCCCAAACAGCCGCATCGTCGTGCTGGGTCATCACCACGCGCACGCCGCCTCGGCCTACTATCCGTCGCCGTTCGACGAGGCTACAGTGCTGGCCATGGATCGCGGCGGCGATTTGCGTTCCTTCTCCCGCTGGTGCGCGCGCGGAACGAGCCTCGTCAGCGAAACCGAGCAGTTCGTGCCCGATTCGTTCGGCGATATCTATGCCCGCGTGACCGAGTTGCTTGGTTTCCAGGCGCAGGTGGACGAGCACAAGACGCAGTGGCTCAGCGTGAGCGGAAAACCCGTCTACGCGGAACTTTTCGCGAATATCTTCGGCGGCTGCAAGGACGGGCCGCGCATCGACCGCTCTTATCTGAGCACGCAGCGGCTCGGCGAAGGCGGTTTCGGCGCGCGCTTCTATTCCGAGCTCGGGCTCAAGGAAGGCGCAGCCATCCCCGAAGAGATGCGCGCCGATATTGCGGCAAGCGCGCAGAAGGCGCTGGAACAAGCTGTGATCCGCGTCGCGGGCGAAGGCAGCAACCTTTGCCTGGCGGGGGGAGTCGCGCTCAACACTCTGCTGGTGGCCACGCTAGAGTGCGCCTCCGGATATCGCAACGTATTCGTGCAGCCCGCGGCCGGCAATGCGGGCACCGCCATCGGCGCCGTGCTGCACGCCTGGCACGCGGTCTACGGAAATACGGCGCGGGTGCCGTTCGAAACCATGGCGCTTGGGCCATCGTATACGGCTGCCGAAGTGAAGCCGGTGCTCGAGAATTGCAAACTCCGGTTCCAGTATCTGCTGACGACCGAAGAGGTCATAGAGAAGGCGGTTGCGCAGCTCAACGAGAACAGGATCGTCGCCTGGATGCATGGCCGCATGGAGTTCGGAGGGCGCGCGCTCGGGAACCGCAGCATTCTGGCGTCGCCGCTCGATCCCTATTCCACCGAAAATCTGAACATCTTCATCAAGCACCGCGAACCGTTCCGCAAATTCGCGGCGAGCGTGCCCGCCGAGCTCGCGCCGGAATATTTCGAGGTGGGTCCGAATGCGCGGTTTCTCTCCACGGTCGGGCGCGTGAAGCCGCACTATCGCGAGCAGTTCAGCGCCGCTGTGCTGGCAGGCGATATGGTCCGCGTGCACACCGTGGATCGCGCGGAGAATCCGCTGTATTGGCGATTGTTGCACGCCGCGGGAAAGTCTACGGGGCTGCCGGTGCTTTATAACACGTCGTTCAATCTGTTCGGCGAGCCGCTGGTCTGCACGCCGCGCGATGCCGTTCGCAGCTTCTATTCGTCCGGAATCGACGCCATGTTCGTGGGACAGTTTTTTCTGCAGAAATAGATGCCTAACAAAGAGGACTGGCTCGCCGCCGCACGCACTGCTATCGAGATAGAAGCGGCGTCCTTGTCTCGCGCGGCCGCGCGGCTGGATGGCGAGCTCATCCGCGCCGTGGATTTGATCCTGGCGTCGCCCGGAAAGGTAGTGGTGACCGGGATCGGCAAGAGCGGCCACATCGCGCGGAAAATTGTCGCGACGCTGTGCAGTACGGGAACATCGGCGGTGTTCCTGCACCCTGCCGAGGCGGTCCATGGCGACCTGGGCATTTATACCCCCGGCGACCCCACGGTGCTGATCTCGAAAAATGGAAGCTCGCCCGAGCTTCTGCAACTGGTGCCGCTGCTGCGCCAGTTTCATTCGCCGCTGATCGGAATCCTCGGCGGCACGTCCGCCCCCCTCACCCGGGATCTCGACGTTTTACTGGATGCGAGCGTGGAGCGGGAAGCCGACCCGAACAATCTGGCGCCAACGGCCAGCGCGGTAACGGCGCTGGCGCTCGGCCACGCGCTGGCGATCGCGTTGATGTGCGCACGCAATTTCACGAAAGAGGAGTTCGGCCGCTACCACCCGGGCGGGCAACTCGGCCGCAACCTGAAGCTCTGCGTGCGTCAGGCGATGCACACCGGCGAGGAAGTGCCGTCCGTGCCGCCGGACGCCACACTCAAAGAAGTAATTATCGAGATGACCCGCCGGCCGCTGGGCGGCGCCTGCGTGATCGATTCGCAGGGCAAGCTGGAAGGCTTCATTACCGATGGCGACCTGCGGCGCGCCCTGACGAAACACGACGACATCCGGAGCCTGAGCGCGGGCGATGCCATGACGCGCCGTCCGGTGACGATCGGTCCGGAGGCGACACTCGGAGAGGCGCTCGAACTGATGGAGCGCAGAAAATCACAGATCTCGGTGCTGCCGGTGGTGGATTCAGACGGCCGCGCACTCGGTTTGATCCGCTTGCACGATATCTTCGGCGCTTCATAGGCCGGCAAAGATTATCGGCCGCCGATGAACGCCGGTAAGGGCGCTGCTCACGTTTCCCTCGGCCTATAAGGAGTGGTCGGCGGATTGAGTAACCGCTTCACGCGCGTGCCGTAGCGTGGTGTTTCCTGTCGTCCAGATTGCGGTGATGCCGCCGAACACTCCCTGCAGAATGCCCACACAAGCTAGAGCCAGGAAAGCCATCAACAGCGAGTATTCGATCAAATCCTGCCCGGATTCGTCCCCCCGGAATTCGTGCAACAACTTGAAATTGCCCCCCGCCAGACAGTATCGGCCGGGACGCGGCCGCGAGATAGGACTAGCGGTACGGTCACGGTAATAGGAGAACTGGCCGATTTGCCCGTATCCTGCCGGCCCTCTCGCGGTAATAGTAGGTGAGCGAGAAACGTGACGCCGCAGGAAGCGTTCGATCGACACTACCGGGCCGTTTTCGACTTTGCCTACCGTCTGACCGGACGGGCGGATGTCGCCGAAGATGTCACGCAGGAGTGCTTCCTCGCGTTCGTGCGCGCTCCGGAGCGATTCGATGCCGCGCGCGGATCGGTGAGAACGTACCTGTTCGCGATCGCGCGGAATCTCGCTCTAAAACGGCATCGGGATCACGGGAGCGAGGAACCGCTGCCGGAAGAACTTGCGGCGCGCGACGAGCGGGGCGGGATCGATGTAGCAACGGCGATCGCGGAGTTGCCGCCGCTTCAGCGGGAATCGCTGGTGCTGTTCGAGGGCTGCACGCTGGAGGAGATCGCGACGGTCGCAGGGGTGGACGTTGGCACCGTGAAGGCGCGGCTACACAGGGCTCGCGAGCGTCTGCGGCGAAGGTTGGCGCCGTACCGGAAGGTTGGAAACGCAAATGGAACCGTTTGAGAGAGACGAATTGACGGACACCGAGTTGGACGCGGCGCTGGCGGACTGGCGCGCGCCCGCGGCTCCGGCGAGTCTGCGGGCCGCGGTCTTCGGAGCGCACACGCCATGGTGGCTCCGGATCTGGGGAGCGTCGATACGAGTTCCCTTGCCCGTGGCCGTGGCGCTCGCGATTTTGGCCGCGATCGCGGTGTGGCGGTGGCCGCACCTGCGGGCGAACGAAATGGCGCACCCCTCGGCGACGATGGACGCGCACGAACTGCGGCCGGTATCAGTACTGCGGCCGCGCATAATCAGGAGCGGCGATGATCAAAGGTAGTTTGCTCTTAGCGATCACAGCAACGCTGTGGGCGCAGGCCGGGCGGCAGGAGATTATGAGCGGCATGATCACGCTGCCAACCGGAATCCGCATACAGTATCGGATGGTGCTGACGGGCCCGTCGCCGAATTGTTGCGGCGGTGGAACGTCGACGGACAAGGCGGGCGTAGTCCATCGCGTCGTCACAGATCCGCGTACCGGAGCGTATTTCGGCTACGACCTGTCTGCCACGCCGGGACCCGGCAATGAGATTCAAGTGACGTTCCTTCCGCTTACGCAGGGCGAGGAATTAGCGCAGGGTGTGTTACGAACGATACCCGCTCATCCCATGCCTCTGCCGCAATATCCGCCGCCCACAACGGCCACTAACGGCGACACCATTGCAGTTGACCTGATGGTCAGTGCCGACGGCAAGAGCAAACTGACGGACTACCTTTCGGTGTATAAACGCGGAGCCGAGCCGGCAGTCAATATGAGCCCGGCGCGCGATTACACCATCGACGACGGCCCGGTCGCATTCCGCCCGGGCGGGGTCCAGGTAACCATCAACGGTCAGCGCTATCAGGGTACGGCCGAGTTTGACGTGCGCCCAGGCAGCACGTTCTGGTTGGCTGTCCCCGGCGAGGGACGCTACATTGTCTCCCTTGTGCCGCATGACGGCTTCGTGCAGGATGGGGAACTGCGCGACAATACCATTCGATTCCGCAACATCGAGGTCCGGACGCGGCGTGCGATCGCGGACGGCGCGTTCCGGCTGTATGTCTATCACGACGCCGGTTATCGCCCGCGCTTCGATGAACAGAACTTCGTCCGCGGCGGCGTGGACCGGCTGGAAAATTTGTTGCCGCGTTAAACTTTGCGGAACATCGCGATGGCTTCGATTTCGATGAGCAGTTCGGGGCGGCAGAGAATCGCCTGAATGCCCGTCGAAGCCGGAACCGGGTCGAGCCCCTGCTGCGCGAAAAAGGCTGTGCGCTCTTCGTTGAAGGCTTCATAATCGCGCTCGATATCGCGCAGATAGCACGTGGTACGCACAATATCCTTCCAGCCGGCGCCTTGCGATTCGAGTAGCGCAGTGATGTTCTGGTAGGTGCGGCGAAGCTGGGCGCGGAAGTCGCCGATGTGAAGGCTGACGCCGTTCTCATCGATGCTGGCGGTGCCGGAGATCAACAGGATAACGGTGTTGCCGATATCGATGCGCATGCCGCGCGAGAAGGAACTCGGCTTGGCGTAGTCGTACGCCTCGTTCAGCACGTTCAGGTTGGTTATGGCGCGCTTCTCGACGGGCGCGGTCATCAGATCCTTGAGGATCTCGGCTTCCATTAGCATGATTAAGGAACCCGAAAGTCTTTTTTGAGTTGCGGTGTAGGTGGAACGGCGGGTGCGCGGGTCTTTGGAGTATGAGGACTCTCGTTCTCCTGACTCTCGGGATAGTGTGCGCAAATGCGCAGGATACTCCGGCAAATCGCATCACCCTAAGCGGCGCGTGGGGGCATGACATCGGGCGGTTTGCCTCTTTCGAAAGACAATCGGCCGCGGGATTCGGCGTGTCCTATGGACGCCGGATCCGTCGCTTCCTGGAGCCTGAGATCGGACTATTCGTCGCGCTCGACCCCAGCGGCGAGCAGTGCAGCCGCTTCGGCTGCGTCGATACTCGAGACCGCTTTTACTGGCTGCCGTTTGGCTTGCGCTTCGTGGCGTCCACGAACCGCCTGGAATTCTCTGGCGGCGGAGGCGGCCTGTTCGAGCAGTACACGGGCGGCACTCCCCTCCCGGGCGGCGGCCCATTCGACCGCCACGGATGGGGCGGCTACTTCGTGGCGTCCGCCGGAGTGGCTCTGGATCGCGGCAAGCACCTCTGGCTGTCCGGGACGCCGCGCTGGTTTCTGGCAAATCCGAAATACGCGAGAGACCGCTGGCTGCAAGTCTCGGGCGAAGTCTCGTGGCGATGGTAGCAGCTATTTTTCCGCGTTCAGGACGTTCCGGATCGCGCCCAATGCCAGCGACCCGTTGTATCGTTGTCCGTTGATGTAAACCGTCGGCGTGCCCTCAACTCCGGCGTTGTCGCCGTCGGCCTCGTCCTTCGCGACAATCTGCCTGGTCTGCGGCGAATCGAGGTCGGCAGCGAACTTCTTCATGTCCAAACCGGCCTTTTGCGCCATCGCTATCAGCGAATTGCGGGAAAGATCCGCGCGTCCGGCAAACATCAGATCGTGCATTTGCCAGAATTTCCCTTGGTCATGCGCCGCAATAGCGGCACGAGCCGCCTGCGCCGCCTGGGAATGCATGTCCAGCGGAAACTGCTTGAAGATGAGCTTCACCTGCGTGGGATATGCGGCAAGAATCGCGTCGAGCTCTTTGCTGGCTTTGTAGCAGTACGGGCACTGAAAATCGCTGAACTCCACGAGCGTGATCTTCGCGTTTTTCGCGCCCTTCTCCGGCGCACCGGCGGTGGGAATCTTCACGGCGTCGTCAAGCAGGTTGCGCGGCGCCGGTCCCTTGCCCCACTTTGAATCGTTGGCTGCGGCGAGGGCGGCATTTTCGTCTTTGCCCGCGTGCAGAGCTTCGATCATGGCCGCGGCAATTCCCTTGCTGTATCCGCAGCTCGGATCGTTCACCCGGCACTCGGCCACTTTCATGCCGCATCCGCAAGAGCAATCGTGATTGCGCATCAGACGCAGCGCGGCGGTTTTCTGCAGCGGCTTCAGACCGGAGAAATTGACAGCGGGAAGCTCGGTCAGCGCCTTCCAATCCTGCGCCAGCAACAGCGCGGCGGCGGCGAGCCCCAACACGGCCACACGGCGGCCGGCGGAAGTGAACAAACTCATACCTTTAGTGTAGCGGACTCCCGGTTCTCCAAATCGTGAAACACCGGTTCCAGCGGGCCGGAAAGCACCAGGGTAGCGACTGTCACCGGCAGGCGAAAGCGCCGGCGCCCCGCACTCCCCGGATTCACGTAAACGACACCGTTTTCAGTCCGCAAACCCGGCTTATGCGAATGACCGCTAACCACGAGACGAATCCGAGCGGCACGCACGTCGATTGCAAGGTCGTGTACGTTGTGGACCACGTGTATACGAACGCCGGCAAGATCCGCTGTAACGGTTTCCGGAATCGCCGCGGCCCAGGGTTGCGTATCGATGTTGCCGCGAATCGCGGTGACGGGCGCGATCGTGCTCAAGGCGTCGAGTATCTCAGGGCTGCCGATGTCGCCGGCGTGCACGATGTAGTCGGCGCCCTGGAGTGCGCGTAGGGCTTCCGGCCGAAGTAAGCCGTGGGTATCGGAAATCAAGCCCAAAATCGTGGCGCGTGGCACGTTTTCAGCTTACGTCAGGTGGCTGCGCACACGGTGGCGCGGCGGATGCCGGAAGGCAGCCGCATGGGCGAGATGGAACCGCAACTCACGGAAGCCGAGCAGAAGGAAGCGGAAGAGCGCAGCAGCGTAACCGTGCACGTGGTGCATGAGGCAGTGCGGCGGGAAGGCGAAGAAGAGCTCAAGCGAAGCAACTCCGCGCTCGGCTGGAGCGGACTGGCAGCGGGGCTGAGCATGGGATTTTCGCTGATGACAGAGGCTGTGCTGCGAGCGGGACTGCCCGCTTCGCCCTGGCGGCCGCTGATCACCAAACTCGGCTACAGCGCAGGTTTCGTGCTGGTGATTCTGGGCCGCCAACAACTATTCACGGAAAACACCCTCACGCCGATTCTGCCTTTACTGCACAAGACCCAGGGAGCCACTTTGCGCAATGTGCTGCGGCTCTGGGTAGCGGTGTTTCTCGCGAATATGGCCGGCACGCTCGCCGTCGCCTGGGTGCTCGGAAATACGGGCATGTTCGAGCCGAATGTGCGCGCCGCTTTCGTCGATATCGCCCGCGAGTCGATTGCTCCCGGGTTCGGTATGGTGCTGCTGCGCGGTGTCTTCGCGGGCTGGTTGATCGCCATGCTGGTGTGGGTGCTGCCGTTCGCCGAGACCGCTCGGTTCTTCGTCATTGTGTTTCTCACCTGGATCATCGGCATCGCCCGCTTCAGCCACGTCGTCGCGGGCAGCGTGGATGTTTTCGTGCTGGCGTGGTCGGGCCAGACGTCTTTTGCGCATGCGATCGGCGGCTTCGTTCTGCCGGCGCTCATCGGCAATGTGCTGGGCGGTGTCTCCCTGGTTGCGGCCTTGAATCACGCTCAGGTGGTGTCCTGAGCGGCGCGCAGCCTTTATAGTAAGGGTAGAGTGAGACGGAAACTCGCCCATGGCATCGCGATAGCGCTGCTGCTCGCGGCCCACGCGCTTGCGCTGGACCCGCATAAGAGCCTCACGCAATATTCGCGCACCGTCTGGACGCAGCAACACGGTTTGCCGGAAGATACCATTCGCGCCGCGGCGCAGACGTCCGACGGCTATCTTTGGCTGGGCACGGATGAAGGGCTGGCCCGCTTCGACGGGTACGATTTTACGACCTTCAGCAAAGCGAACGGCGATCTGCCTTCCAACTCCATTACTGCTCTTGCGGCCGGCGCGGACGGCAGTTTGTGGATCGGCACTTCCAACGGTCTGGTGCAGTATCGCGATAAGAAATTCCGCGCTTACACCGTGAAGAATGGCTTGGCCGATGACGCGGTCGGCGGGTTGTACACGGATCGGGAAGGCGTAGTTTGGGTGATCGCCGGCAGCGGCCTCAGCCGGTTCGACGGCAAGACATTCCTCAACTATGAGCCGGGGCCCGCTCTACCGATCACCAGCGTGCGGGCGGTCCGCGAGGACGCGGCGGGCGGCATCTGGATCGCCGGCCTCACCGCTGTGGTCAAGATGACGGGCGGGCATACGGTCACCATGCTGGACAGCGCGCAGTTGGGCGATGGCTTCATCGTCACGGGCATGTTGTTCGATGCCGCGGGCAACTTGTGGCTGGGCGGCAACGACGGAGTGCTGGTGGGTTCGCCCGACGGCAAGCTTCGCCGGTATGGGTCCGCCGATGGACTACCCGACGCGTTCGTACGCGCCATCTGGCTGGATCGCGACGGCAATTTTTGGGCCGGGACGAATGGCGGACTGGCACGCCTCGAAGGAACCCGATTCGTCACCTCTCCGGACAACGCGGGTCGCGGGCAAGAGCAGGTGCGGTGTCTCTTTGAAGATCGCGAAGGCGACATGTGGGTGGGCGCCAACAACGGACTGACGCGCCTGCGCGACGACATTTTCACCGTCTATGGAAAACCCGAGGGTCTGCCGAGCGATGAGCCGAATACCGTCTTTCAGGACCGCAGCGGACGCATCTGGATCGGCTTCCACGATTCCGGACTGATGCTGTTTTCGGGAGGCGCGTCCAAAATCTACACGACGCGGAACGGCCTGCCGAATAACGAAGTGTTCTCCATTCGAGAAGCCCGCAATGGCGACCTGCTGCTCGGCACGCGGGGCGGTTTCGTGCGCATGCACGAAGGCAAGCTGACCACCTTCGTGCCTCCCGATCCGCTGCGCCGGGCCGCCATTTTCGACGCCATGGAAGATGCGTCGGGGAATGTCTGGCTGGCGTCTCCCGCGGGACTCGGCACACTCGATAACGGGCACTTTCACGTCGAAATTCCCGGTGCGGTGCTGCTGGTGAATTCCACCGTGACGTTATGCCAAAGCCGTGACGGCGCAATCTGGGCAGGTACTTACGGCAAAGGTCTCTGGCGAATTGCAGGCAGCGAGAAACGCCTGTACACCACCGCGGACGGCCTTTCGAGCGACCAGATCCGGTCCCTGTATCCGGCGGCGAACGGGACGTTGTGGATCGGCACTTTCGGCGGCGGACTCGACTCTTTCGACGGAACGAAATTCCGGCAATTCACGGCGAAAGAGGGCCTTCTCAGCGACAACATCGTCAGCATTTCCGATGACGGCGCGGCGCTGTGGCTCGGCACTACGCGCGGTATCTGCCGCGTCACCGGGCACAGCCTCGCCGAGTTTGCCGCCGGCCGCGCGAAGGCTCTCGAAACCGCGAGCTACGGTGTGGAAGACGGCCTCCGAAGCGCACAATTACCGAACTATCCCGTGGGCGGCGGCGGCCAGCGCATGAGCGACGGGAGCCTGTGGTTCACCACCAGCCGCGGACTTGCCGTGTTCGACCCGAAGTCGCGGAGGCAGGCCGGCATGGCGCCTCTGGTGCACGTCGTCGAAATGACGGCGGATGACCGGCCGCTGGATGTGACCCGCCAGCCACAGCTTTCGGCCAATGTACAGCGCGTGGAGATCCGCTATACCGGGATTCATTTGAGCGCTCCGGAGTTGGTGCAGTATTCCTATAAGCTGGAGGGCGTAGACACGGATTGGGTGCAGGCCGGAACTCGCCGCGTGATCAATTACAACACGCTAAAGTACGGCCGCCGGCGCTTCATGGTGCGCGCGTGGCTTCCTGGCGGCGCCGTGGGCGAGGCATCCATGGACTTCATTGTCCCGCCCCATTTTTACGAGACTACCTGGTTCCGGCTGCTGTTTGCAATCGCCGTGGTGCTGGCGGGCTGGGCTATCTACCAGGCGCGGCTGAGACAGATCCGCTACCGCTTCGCGCTCGTGCTGGAGGAGCGCGCGCGGCTGGCTCGCGAAATCCACGATACGCTGGCGCAGGGGTTTGTAGGCATTTCCTCGCAGCTCGATGCCGTGGCCATGGCAATGACCGAGGATGCCAGCCCGGCTCGCAAGTATCTGGATATGGCGCGGCGCATGGCCCGCCACAGCCTCACGGAGGCGCGCCGCAGCGTCATGGATTTGCGCAGCAGCGTGCTGGAGGGGCAGGATCTGGCGTCGGCGCTGGAATCCGGCACGAAGCTATGGACGGCGGGATCGGGCGTGCAACTGGAAGTGGAGGCGAGCGGCGAGCCAGGCGATCTGCCGCAGGAATACGAACAGCACTTGCTGCGCATCGCGCAGGAGGCGGTGACGAATGCGCTCAAGCACGCCGGAGCGAAGCGCATTTGGATCCGCCTGCATCGCGAGCCGAAGAAGCTGTATTTGCGCATCAAAGACGATGGCCGCGGGTTTGAGCAGAAGGATGTGTTTTCGACCGTGGGTGGACACTTCGGGCTGCTGGGCATGCGCGAGCGCGCCGAGCGACTGGGCGGCGAACTGCGCCTGGCAAGCCATCCGGGCGAAGGAACAGAGGTTGAGGTAATGGTGCCGTTGCCATGAGCCAGATACGAATACTGGTCGCTGAAGACCATTTGGTGGCGCGGGTCGGCGTGACCACTATTGTGAATATGCAGCCCGATATGGCGGTGGTGGCCGAAGCCGCGAACGGGCAGCAGGCAGTTGAAATGTACCGCCAGCATCAGCCCGACGTGGCCCTGCTGGACTTACGCATGCCCGGAATGGGCGGCGTGGAAGCGGCCACGGCGATCCGCGCCGAATTTCCCAATGCGCGTATGATCGCGCTGACCACTTATGGAGGCGATGAGGATATCCGCCGCGCCTTGAATGCCGGAGTGCAGGCTTATTTGACTAAGGATGTCCTGCACGATGAGTTACTGAAGGCGATCCGGGCCGTATATGCGGGTCAGAGCTACTTACCGGCGGCCGTGGCGGCGGCACTGGCCGCTCAGATGCCGCGTCCGGACCTAAGCGCTCGCGAAGTGCAGGTGCTGGAGCTGATCGTGCGCGGGCTGGCGAATAAGCAGATTGCTTACGCGCTGAACATCGCGGAGCATACGGTGAAGAATCACGTCAAGAATATATTGAGTAAGTTGGGCGTGCAGGACCGGACGCAAGCAGCGACGGCGGCAATCCAGCGAGGGATTATTCACTTATAGAATCAGAACTTCATCGGTCTATCTTCAAGTTAGTTAGTTGGAAGGTATTGGCCTCGGGTTCTATGGCGACGATCGCCAGCGACTTCCATTGCGCGGGGTCGAAACTTCCGTCGCCTTGGAAGTCGGCAAGTTTCAGATCCACGTGGAAACTCTCGTTACCTCCCGGCGGGTATATCGGGAGAGTAAATCTCGGTCCCTGGCCTCCGCCGGTCTTCTTCATTTCCAGCGCAATTACCAACGTGCATTCCTCCTTTGACGCTACGTCGAAGGAGAGACGCGTGGGCGATGTTTGCGATGGCGCGACGCGACGCACCAGTAGATCGAGCTGGCCTTCGGTCTGTCGGTAGGCAGCTTCCACACCTCCCGGCAGCGGCTTCATCTTCATGCTTCCTAAAGCGATCCAACCGGTGTAAGCGGAGCCGGGGGGCGTCGAGAGAATCTCGAACTCCTCGATCGCCACCGTATTGGGCTCGAGGCCTTCGTTATTCGGCAGGAACTGACTGAGATCGAAGAGGCCAATGCCTTCGACTGCGTCGAGGTCGAGCTTGCCGTCGGAGTCGACCGGGTCGCCCGCTCCGTCGGTGACGGTGAAATCCGCCGGGCTCAGTTCGATGGTTTGCATGGCGCCGCCGGGAACGGAGAACCACGCGGCGTAGTTCCCGCCTCCAGGCTTCTTTTCGGAAAGCAGCAGCGCGAATGCGGTTGGCCGGTCGCTGCGTAGACGAAGGCGAATCGTGCGGGCGCGATCGAAACCATTCGGGGCGCGGAGGATGGCTCCAGCGTGTTTTCCGGCGGCGCGTTCATACGAAAAAATAAGTTTTCCGGAGGTATCGCCGGCGCTGGGCGCGGCAGGCTCCACGCGCACTGTAGCGCCGTCGCCGATGGCCACCCAACCCTCGGTATCCGCTTGAAATTGCTGGCGGAACACCACGTCAGACGGCGTTTGAGCCACAGCGCCGGCGGCAGCCAGACAAAGGGTAACGAGCGCTCGAACCATATCCATTCAGGGTAGCGGAATCGGCGGCCGCAAAGGGAGCGCGTGCCATCCTTCGGGCAGATGGACGCTGCGATTTTGCAATCTTTGAACGAACTGCTTGGGCTCGCGTTGGTGATGACGCTCGGCGGCCTTGCCGTGGCCGCTCTGACTCAGGGGACGGCGTTGGCGTCGCGCGCGCGTCGGCGGCATCTCTGTGCGGCGGTCGAACTATTGCTGGCCCGCGTGCAGGCCCCTCGCGACTCCGCGGCCAAGGTCATGCGCCATCCGATGGTGGGCAGCTCGCTGAGGTGCGTCGAACTGCTTCGTGTGCTGCTCGAAGTGTCTCCGGAAAGTTTGGGCATCGGCGTGGAGGATGCGCGGCTCCGATTGCGGGCGCTCGAGGCCGAACTAGCGCAGGGAGGAGTGGCGACCGCGCTCAAAGGAAACGCGGCAGCGGACCGAATCTGCTGCGATTTCCCACGCGCGATGGAACGTGCGACCCGGCAGTATCGTTTCGAGACGCGCTGCATCGCCGCAGCGGCGGGTGCGGCGGCAGTTTGGGCGATGCGCCTCGATAGCCTCGATATTCTCGGGCGCGCCGCGCGCCTGCAGCGTGCGCCGGCTCATTGCGTGGGCATGGGGCTGGCTTGGATGTTAGTGAGTCTGGGAGCGCCGTTCTGGTACGACCGGGTCAAAGACTTGCTCCATCTTCGACCCGGCCGCGAATAAAACAGGCAGGCGTTACTTCACGGTGAACGGAACGCTGGCGGAAACGTTTTCCCATTCCATGGTCAGCGTGCCGCGATTTCCATTGGCGGTGAGCGTGTACTTGAGCTGCTCGACGGGCGCGGAGGTCTTGCCCGTCTTCATAGGAACGCGGCCGAGGTCCTGCGACTTCTCATAGGTAGTGCCCCACTGTCCGGTCTGCTTATTGACGATCAGCTCGAACGCACCCGGTGTCGGCTGAATGTACAGCGTGTAATCGCCCTTCGGAACGCTCAGATTGCCGATGGTAAGATCGGCGTCCGTGTGCAGCGCGGTCGCATTATTCGCGCCGGCGCGCCACACGGGAGCGGTAGGATCTTTCGCGAGAATCCCATCGGGTCCCCAGATCGTGCGGCCGCGGACCGACGGGGCCGAATACTTGATTGAGATTTGCTTGCCGTTCACGGTTACCGATGCCGTCTCGGCGGGACTTGCAGGAGCCTTCCCCCCTTGGGCGAAGGCAGCGGTCGCGAGCACCGCAAGCAACAAGATTGAGTTCGATATGCGCATAGTAGCGAGTATATAATGTCCGGCACATGCTACTGAAGAGGCGATTTGCAGCCTTGACGGCGTTCGGCGCGACTATCCTTGCGGGTGCGGGGCTGGATGACGCCACGCGGCGGCTGGCGCGAGACATTTTTCAAGAGTTAATCGAAATCAACACCACCGATTCGGTAGGGAACGTCACGACCGCAGCCAACGCCATGTCCAAGCGCTTGCTGGATGCCGGGTTTGCACCGGCCGACGTGAAGGTGCTCGGGCCGAACGAACGGAAAGGCAATCTGGTGGCGCGCATACACGGGTCCGGCGCCGCGCGGCCGGTCCTGCTCATGGGCCATCTCGATGTAGTGGAAGCGCGCCCCGAGGATTGGACCACGGACCCGTTCCGCTTCCTCGAAAAGGACGGCTACTTCTACGGTCGCGGCACCCAGGACATGAAGGGCAACGATGCGGCTCTGGTCACCACCTTCATCCGGTTTAAGAAGGAAAATTACCGGCCCGATCGCGACCTCATCCTGGCGCTCACCGCGGACGAGGAAGGCGGCAAGTCCAATGGCGTGGAGTGGCTGCTGAAACAGCATCGCGACCTGGTGGATGCGGCATTCGCCATCAATGCGGATGCGGGCGGCGTCACGGGAGAGCACGGCAAGCCGGTGAACGTGGACGTGGAGGCGAGCGAAAAGCTGTACGCCGATTTTCAGGTGGTGGCGACCAATCCCGGCGGGCACAGTTCCCTGCCCCGGCCTGACAACGCGATTTACGAACTGACGGACGCGCTCGGCCGCCTGGAGCGGACGCCGTTCCCCGTCGAGTTGAACGCCGTCACGCGCACGTATTTCGAGCGGCGCGCCGCGCTGGAGCCCGCTCAGGTGAAGGCGGACATGAACGCAGTGCTACACAATCCTCCGGACCCCGCCGCGGTACAGCGTCTGAGCAAAGATCCGCGCTATAACTCCATGTTGCGGACCACGTGCGTGGCGACGCGGCTCAACGCCGGGCACGCCAACAATGCACTGCCGCAGATGGCTGAAGCGAACGTCAATTGCCGCATCCTGCCGGGCCATTCGCCCGCGGAGATCCGGGCGAAGCTGATGCAGGTGTTCGCCGATCCGAAGCTGACCGTCAAGTACGTGGACAATGCCGGCAGCATCGCCGCACGGCCGCCGGATTCGACCGGTTTTCCGCCGATCATGCCTCCCGCGGAAGTGCTGAAGCCGCTCGAGAAAGTGGCGGCGGAGATGTGGCCGGGAATCCCGGTCATCCCGGATATGGAGACAGGCGCCAGCGACAGCGTGTATACCGTAGCGGCGCACATTCCAAGTTACGGAATCAACGGCCTTCTCATCGATCAGGACGATGTGCGGGCACATGGCAAAGACGAGCGGGTGCGGGTGGCCGATTATTACGGCGGCGTGGAGTTTTATTACCGCTACCTGCGGGCGTTGACGAGCCGGTAGCGGGCGAAATTGAACAGTTTCGCCTAGGCGATGGACGTTAGGCCTTGTTATAATCTTAGACCTCCAGTTTAGCCATGCGTTTATTACGGCATTACGCGCTTCTTGCGTTTGTATCCGCCGGCGTGTCCCTTCACGCCGCCATCGTGGTCACCAAAACGGCACAGGGGTACCAGTTCGCCGACGCCACATCCATCGTCGTCAACGGCAAAGACAAGGTACTGAGCACGGGCAAGCAGGCTAAACCAGCCGTTCCCCTCAATAAGCTGCCAAACACTCACCTTACGGGCACTGTCCTGAAAGACGCCGATGCCGGGTCGCTGGGCTTATATGCCGACGGCATGGAGTACATTTTGCCGGAGGGGCTGCCTAAAACCACCGCTCCGGATCCGGCCGAGATTTGGAAATCCGCGCGAGTCTCCTATAAGAAGTCGGCCAACGACAAAACTCCGACCGACGTACCGGCAACGGAATTCGTCGCCTTTCTGCCGGGCGGCACGGAAGAACTCGCGCATCTTTGCCGCGATGAGCGCCAACTCGAAACCATCGGCGGCAAAGGTAAGGCGTTCGCCACGGAAATGGAGTTGATGGCCGCCGTCGCGCGCGCATATCCCACAGATGCCGCCGTGGCGAAGCTGGAACGATTTGTCGAACAAGCCATGCGGCAGCGCTACGACGACTTCGAAAAAGGCGCGGCCGGGCTGGACGTGTTGCAAGAGGCGCTGAAGATTTCCGAACTCTCGGCGGCGGTTTACCCGAAGTCGGCCGAGCAGGAGAAACTGCGGACCGCTTTGAGCAATCGGAAGGCGTGGCTGGACCGCCGGGTGGCCGTGCTGCGCGCGCTCTCCGCCGGTAAAGAATGGGATGCATTCCTGCTGGCTGACAAGGACTTCGAGGCGTACCGGCACTCCTTTCCGGAGATGGTCAAGATGCACACCGATGCGCTGACCGCCAGCCTGCAACTGCACCGGCAAAACGGAGAAGTACGGTTTAAAGAAAATGAGTTCGGAACCGCCTGGCGCGAATTTCGGATCGCCAGCATGCGGCAGCCGTCGGATAAAGTGCTGCAGACGAACACTTCGATGGCGTGGACGGATTATTCGCGGCAGGTCGCGATCGACGCTCAGGGCAAGCAGAAGCAACTGACCGCGGGTCAGCGCGAAGCCATCAAACAGGCGCTTCTTTTCGCCAGGAACTATAAGACCGCCGGCAAGTTGGATGAGGCGCTGAAGAGCGTCAACGATGCCGAGGGCATCGATGCGGATGCGCTGCAAGTGCTGCTGACGAAGGCCGAGGTGCTGGGCGCACAGCACGAATTCAATCGGGCGATGGCCGCGTTGGATGCCTATGACCTGCGCGCCGTCAACGAGGAGAGGGACCCCGCGGGCAAACTTCGCGCGCAGTTGCTGTATGAGCGCACGAGCATGCTGGCGGATGTGAAAGTGGAGTTTCAAAAGGCCTGGGCGGAATCCAGCTTTCACAAAGCGTACGCGGCCGCGCTGAAGGGCCTCAGGGCGAAGGATGACGATGCGGACTTCCTTTACGGAGCGGGATTGACCGCTGTCATTCTGCGGAAGCCGGAGGATGGGCGCAACTTCTTCAAAAAGTATTTGGAGGCTGCGAACACACTGGACGCCAACGCGGAACAGCGCGTCAAAGTGCGGGCGCTGCTCGGCACAATTGTCAGCAAGCCGCCCGAGAGCGGAGCGCCGAACTGGCTTTCCGGAAAGCAACTTCCGCCGAACGTTTATTACTGCCCCGCGAGCCTGGCGTTCCAAACTCATATCGACCGCGTCGAAGCTTCGGGAAAAATGAAAGTGGCGTTTGATTGGAATGGCGACCGGCTGAAATCCATTGCGCCGTCATTCGAGAAGGCGGACAAGGCCACGGGAGAGCGCAAGATCACGTTTGCGTATGCGGCGAACCTGCCGCAAGTGGCTAACGCGGGATACGACGATGGCGTTCGATCCGGCAATCCCGACAATCCGGACGAATTCGTGAAGCAATCACCCGTGGTGCTGGAGAATAACCCGTTCATCGATCCGGCCGCGATTCAGCGGTTCACAGGGAAGACCGTCGCTATCGGCATCGCCGGGAACCGCTTCTTCGACCCGTTTGTGTGGGACAAGATTCATTACTTTCAACTCACGTATGACGGTCAGGGGCGCGTGAGTGAAGCGCGGGAAATGGCGACTCCGAATTCGGCTCCGGGCGACTTCCTGGTGCGCTTCGAATGGGACGGCCAGCAACTCGACAGCATCACCGCTTACGAAGGCAAAAACAAAATCTACCAGCGGGACATGCAATACGAGGATGGCCGCTTGGTGGCCGAAGAGATCCAGGCCCAAGGCAAGACGTCACACACCAAATACGTGTACAACGGCGGACGCATGGTATCGGCGACGACCGAACGCAACAACGGGCTGGACGACCGGTCGCGTCAGGTTTTCTTCCGGTAGGAGATTGGCCATGAAGCTTTTGACGAAACTTATCCTGCTGCCGGCGCTTGCCGCGGCGCTATTGGCCGCCGCACCGCAAGAGGAAGGAAAACGGGTTGCGCTGATCATCGGCAACAATTCCTACAGCATCAGTCCGCTGCAAAACGCCGTGAATGATGCGCGCGCAATGGACAAAGCGCTGCGCGACGCCGGCTTCAAAACGATTCTGAAGGAGAACGCGTCGAAGGCCGACATGGAAGAAGCGCTTGCCGATTTCGTGGCACAGCTTGGTCCGGACGATACGGCGCTATTCTTCTACGCGGGGCACGGGCTGCAGATTGAGAACGAGAACTTTCTGGTGCCGGTGGATTTCGAGGCCGCGGACACAGTCATCCGCGCGAAGCTGCGATGCTTTTCGATGTCGCTCCTGATCGATATGCTCAAGAACCGGCCGAAGCGCAGCATCGTGATTCTGGATGCGTGCCGCAGCAATCCGGTGGCTACCTCCAACGCGCTGCAAGGTGGGCTCGCGCAGCCGCAGAATCCCGGCAAGGAGATGTACATCGCGTTTTCCACGGGCCCGGGGCAGGTGGCCGCGGACAATCCGAACGGCCGGAATAGCTGGTTTTCGGAGGCGCTCTCGGAAACCGTCGCGCAGCCCGGGTTGACGCTGGAAGACGTGTTGACGCGGGTGCGGGCGCGAGTTTCCAATGAGACGGAAGGACGGCAGCTTCCGTGGTCGCTCTCCAGCCTCACCACGAAGTTCTACTTCCATCCGCCGCTGAACGGCGGGGCGGAAACGGATTCGACGGCGGCGGAGCGCTGGATGGAAGAAGCGCGGCGCCGCGAACAGCGCGAGGAGTGGCCGGAGGCCATTGAATTGGTGAATCGCGTGATTGCGCGCAAGCCCGGCGGAACACTGGAAGCCACCGCGACGGCGAAGCTGCCCTATCTGGAAGCGCGACGCGACGCTCAGGTGAAGTTCGATGCCTCGGACTTCGCCGCGGCCGCGCAGCTTTACGAGAAGGCGGTCAAGCTGGATCCGTTCGCCTCGGATGCCGCATTTCAGGGTCTGAACAGCTATCTGGTGAACGATCAATTGCCGGAAGCTCTGCGCATGATCCACGACATTCGCATTCACGGAACGAGCGCATCCATCGCGAAAGTGAACGCCATGCTGGATCAACTGGCAGTGGTACTCCCGGCCGCGGGAGCGGAGCTGAAAGCGGGAATACCGCAGCCTCCCCCCATCGACGAAGTATTCGGCGGATATCATTTCGGCACGCCCGACTATGCGGCGGCGGGCCGTTTTCTGCAGACCGCGCCGGTAGACGTCTCCAAGTGGGTGAAGGAAGTGAACGCCGCCAATCCTCCACCTGCTCCACCGCCAATATTGACCGCCGAACAAACGGCGGCGATCTCGCAGGTCTTGAAAGACGTGCTGCACCTGGAAGTCGTGCCCTCCACGGAAACCCGCGACATCCTCATCCGCAAGCTGCCGACGCAGGAATACGGTTTTGTGCAACTGGATGGTCCGCAGGGGAACACGCCCGTGGTTTTCGACGGCAAGACCATCGCGCAGCAGATGCCGGCCAAGCTGCAATTGCCGGTCGGCAAATACTCCCTTCGGTCGGTGAAAGACGGGCAGGTGCTTTTCGAACTGCCGCTGGAAGTCAAGCCGATGGCGAATCAGGTTGTGACGGTAAAGCAGTAACCCATGAAACGGACCATACTCATCGCCGCTCTTGTGTCGGCGCCCCTGTTCGGGGCTGCATGGACCGATCGCGCGGAATACGATCTCGTTCTCAATGTGAAGAACGAAGCCATTCCGCAGAAGCAGATTGCGCTCCTCGACCAATGGAAAGCGAAGTACCCGAAGAGCGAACTTCGGCAGATCCGCTGCGAGTTGTACCTCTCGGCCTATCAGTCGGTGGGTAACTCCGCGGGCATGCTGGATGTGAGCAGGGAGATGCTCGCCGATGATCCCAATACGCCTGTGGGAATCTACTGGCTCACGGTGCTGACTCCCGCCGCGAAAAAACAGTCGCCGGAATTGTGGGATGCGGCGGAGAAAGCCGCGCGCCGCCTGCTCGCCGCAAAAAAGACGGACCAGGAGGAACTCCTGGCGCACCGCACGCTGGGTTGGGTGCGCTGGCAATCCGGCGATTATGCGGGCGCGGAACAGGAACTGACAGCCGCCGTGAAGCTGGACGCCAAGAGCGCGGAGCTCGCATCGTGGCTGGGCCTCGTGCTTGGGCTCGAAAAACGCCCGGAAAAGCAGGTTCCCGCCCTATGGCAACTCGCGCGCGCCTCTTCCGTGCGGCAGATGAACACGCTGCTGGAGCAGGTCTACACGTCCTATCACGGCGAACCTGACGGCTTGGATGCGCTGAAGACCGCGGCTGCTGCGAGTCCGTTTCCGCCGGACGGCTTCAACATCGAATCGGCCGCGGTGATCGCCGCGCGGCGTGCGGAGGAGGAATTGAACCGCACCAATCCGGAACTGGCCGCATGGCTGCGCATTCGCAAGCAACTGGAATCCGCCGAGGGCGACAAGTATTTCGCCGAGACGCTGAAGGCGGTGCCGCTTCCGAAGCTGAAGGGCACGGTAGTGCGATGCAATCCCGCGAAGCGTCCCACGGAGGTTGTGTTGTCGATGAACACTCCGGGCGCGGAAGACGTGACGTTGAAATTCGATTCGCCGATGGCCACGGCGGCGGATGAAGGAACCGTGCTCGAGTTCGGCGACGCCTTCGCGGACAGCTTCACCCGGTCGCCGTTCGGCCTGACCGTAATGATCACCAAGGACAAAGTGAGCGGCTGGCCCGAGAAATAAGGTTCAGCGGTGCTTCACCTGAATTTGCGTGACGATACTGGCCGTGGGCTTGTCCGACCGGTTCACGACGTACACCGAATTGGGCGCCTCCTTGGGAGAGGATGCCTGGCTCACTTTCCGGATCACGATATCGCGCGTGCCGAATTGCTTTGATAGCTTGTCGACTGCGTCGTCGACACTGGCGCTGGCTAGCTGCACAGCCGCGGTGGGCCGTTGCGGCGGCGGTTCGCTGTCCCGCTTCACGCTGTCGTAGAGCTCGTAAAAATCGGACGGATCGCGGGACAGCATGACGAACAGTGTTTCCGTGCCGGGCGGGTCGCTAATCTCGAAGCAGTAGTTGGAGGGCACGCGAAGTGTCTGGCCGGGGTTGATGACGTTCGGCTCGCCGGCCATCTCGGGAGTCGGCAGCAGCGCCTTGGCGTGTCCGCTGGATTGGCGCGCGACGACGAAAACGTATCCCGAGCGATTGCTTTCCAGGTCGATGGCGAAACATTCTCCCACGTGAAGAACGCGGTCCGGGTCGACGAGCTGCGTTTTGGACGGATCGTCATTGACCAGCACGAGATTGTATCGAAGGCCCAGGTGCGGAACGGCCGGCGGTGCGGCGGGTTGCTCCGCGGGCGCGGTTTTGCGGGCCGGAGCCGACGCTTTTCGAATCGGCGGCAGCGCGTCCTTTTTAGCCGACGCGAGGTAGAAGAGCTCGCGGACGCCCTCCATGGGCTCGGGGTTTTTCTTCGCGGACTGCTGCCCCAGGGCAGCGATGCAGATGAGCACGAGAGCCGAACCAGGCGTCAGGACTTTCAGCATATCGGCGTGATTTTATCAGATTCGAACGCGGCGACAGGAGTCGTTTCCTGGCCGGCGCAGGGCGAGAGGAAGAATTCCCGTTGGCACGCTATTCTGAAACTATGCCGGCTTCGTTTGAGTTTTTGCGCGGCGTTCTGGGCGTCATCGGCATTGGATGCTCGTTCATGGCCGGGCGCGCCATGATCGCCGTGCGAAGAGGTTGGATGAAATTGCCTCGCATGTATGGGTGGATCATTCGCGCCGTGATCTGTCTGGCCGCGGTGGCATTCCGGCATGCCGTCGACACGGAAGATTACGCGATGTGGGGGCTGGCTGTCGCCGCGTTCGCTCTCGGCGCTTGGGGAGCTTCGCGCGTCAAGCCGCAGGAAGACCTGACGAGCACAATTTTCCCCGACCGCGAGTAGCCGCTTGCTACAATTTCCTCTTACAGCGGTCATCGTGTAGAATCAGCATCTTACTGGCCGTATTACGAACATTTGCGAACAGTTCCTTCAGGCACTCAGGCGCCCTTCCGAAAGGGGATGACCTTCGCCGACAGGCGCGCATCGAGCTCTTCGCTCGCCGCGGCCGCCCGCTCTGGAAGTGGTTTCCTGTATCTGTTCAGCGTGAACTCTGCCGAGTGGTGACCTAAAATTTCCTGCGCGTCTTTGAGGTCGCCATCGTACAGTGTCGCGAATGTTGTCCGACACATCCGAAAATTCAGGTCCGCGATCTTCGATGCTTTTCTGGCCCTGGCGAGAATCCGGCGCCCGTAGCCGTCGTGTGACATCGGCCCACCGCGCGGACCGGCGAAGATGAGCGCGCCTGCGTCGGGCGGCCGCTTTTCGAGCCACGCGTCTAATTCGGCCTTCAGAGAAGCTGGTACCGGCGCGCATCTCGATTTCCGATTTTTTGTGGATCCGAAGCGCGTTTCCTCGTGGCTGACGGATTCGTCGAAGCGAAGCGCGTTGCCGACGTAATCCTCTCGCTTCAGTGCGAAACACTCATTCGGCCGCGGTCCGCATAGGAGCATGACGCGGAAAATCAGATAGTCCTGCTCCTGAAGTGAATTCCAGAGCTGGTGAACCTCGTCGACTGTGAGGCTCCGGGTTTCCTCCGCCTTCTTGCAATTCGGTACTTCGACGCGCCGTGTCGGGTTTTTTGCAATGACGTCATTATCGACAGCCTCTTCAAGCATGCCGTGGAGCATCACCAGAACACGCTCTACCATCTGCTCGCTCAGTCCGGCGTCAGCCAGGCGCAGCATGAGCCGATCGATCTCGATTTTGTTTATGTCCACAAGCCGCTTGCTGCCGAGATGCGGCTCAATGTGGCAGCGCCACGTACTGGCGTATCCGACTCGCGTGTTATACGACCAGCGGCGCCCGCGAATTGGCTTATAAACTTCCTCCCACCATGTAGCGAGAGTCATCGTCGGATCGGCGAGAGCAACGCCGCCGTTAACGCCGATCATGAAACGATCGCAGGCCTGTTGCGCCTTCGCCTTCTGAACTTTCGAGCAAAGTCCAAAGCGCCCCACTTTGTGAACCCGGCGCTCTTTCTCTCCGTCCCTGACATAGACAAAGTAGTCGCAACCCCATTGCTGCTTTCGGCCGGTGCCCATCTTGCGCACTTCCGGTCTCTGGAATCTCTGGCGTGGCATGTGCCTCCCTTTCGACTTCAGAGTATAAGCTAAGCTCACCTCGAGCACTCCTCTATAAACTTTTCTATCGCTTCGGCCTGGAACTTGACGAGTTTGCCCAGTTTCACCGACGGCAGTTTCGGCCGGCGATTGCCGTTCGAATGCGCTAGCACAAACGCGCGTGAAACACCGAGTAGCTGTGCCACTTCGTCCGCGCTGAGTAGACGGTTGAGGGCCATCGAATCTAATTGGTTTGGCCACTCTGCGGAAACGCAAGCAGGTGCGCCTCTTGCACGTTCGCGCCAGCCACCAAAGCCCGGAAGTATGTCTCCATATGGTCGCGCGTCACCCCTTTCGTGCGCGCGAGTGCTGCGATCAAGTCTTCGCTGGCGTGTATCTCAACGCCAGAAGCTTCCGCTATGATAGGCCAGATATCCGGTGGAGCTTCGAGGATTGTTTTGGCGCCAAACTGAAGAATTTCAGGGACGTTTTCGGGTTGCATCGATACTACAGTGCACGATAGGTCCGGAACGGTCATCTAAATTTTCAGCTTGCCGTCGCGCATCATCCGCTTGAAAATGTCAACGCTCTCCGTGACGTGGTGCGGCGACGTTCCAGGCGCCTGGTGGAAGTGGTACTGCGGGCTACCGCCGGCCATCTCACCGCTGCCGCTCAGCGAGTTGAGTGCCTTCTCGAACTTGCTGGTCTGGCGCTCGTCCAAAACGCGCTCGCCGCGGTGAACCTGAGCGATCATCGTTTCGGGAACGATGCCACCGCGGTCAAAACTGGCGAACGACATAGCGCCGGCGAACATGGTCGCAGCCGTTAGCGGCGCCAGCACTACGTTAGCGGGAAATGGAACCTCCTTCATCACCCACTTGAACGCGTGGACCGCGCTCGATTTTGCGGCGACAAGGGCATCCTTGCGCTCTTGGTTGGCTTCCATCTGGCTGGCAATGAGCCGCTGCGCGGCCATTCTCATCAGGTTGGCTATGAACGTATCGGCCATGCCGCGCCACATATTGCTGAGAACCTGACTGGCCCGCAGATGTCCCTGGATCATTCCGTTTACCATCTGCTCGGAAGCCTTCTCGATGCTGTCGAACATCGACATCCATGGCTTTACCTGAGCGTTGGTCAGCCGCGCATTCAGTTGAGTAACCGTGTTGGCGTACCGGGCGGAGAGAGCGTCGATATCCTTCTGCGCCTCGGCCATTCCCTTTTCGTCATTGCCGGCCTTCGCTTGGGCGTACGTGCGCGCGGCAATCGCCATCGTTACCCGGTACTCTGCGAGTTCGAGTTGCTTGAGCTGCTCGACGCGTGCGGTTTCATTGAGCCCGGTATTGGCCTGGACCCGTGTTTTCCCGAGTTCCAGGACGGCGCGGGCGTGATCTGCCTCGGCGCGCGTGCGAATCTCCTCAGCCGCGATTGACTTGTCGCGGATCTCGTTCTCGAGGTGTATTTCTGCATCCGCGGTTTCGGAGTAATTCTTGCGCCGCTGTTCAAGGTTGCGTAGCCAGAACGCCAGAGTTTCGTCGGCCTGCTTTCGCTCCTTCTCCTGGCCAGCGAAGCGGATATCATTCAGCTTCTGCTCGTGTTCCACGCCAAGCGTGGCAATATCGATTCCGGGGCCAGCCGGCCGATGTTCTTCAGCGGCCATGCGCCGCTTCAGCGCATTCGACTTGTCGGCGAACTCTTTCTCTATGGCGAAGCGCTGGTTTTCTGCGGCGATCTGCGCGGCCATTTCGACAGCTGCCGTGCCGGCGGTCTTTACCGCCGTGTCCTTGGCAAGCTCGATCCGCGCGAGTGCCAGCTTCTTCTCGTTCTCGAGAACCTGAAGCTGGATTTCCTGGATGCGGACGGCGGATTCTTTCTCGACCTTGGGGCGTTCCGCTGCCAGCTTCTGCCCCTCCTCCACCGCCTTTTGGTAGGACTGGCCGAGTTCTTCGAGGCGCTTCTGGATCTCCGGGAGGTCCGCTTTAGCTTTCTTCAAGCTCAGGTCGTCCGGAACGGCCTGATATACGGTTCTCCTTCTGCTCTCACCGAATTGGTTAAACGTCTGCTCTTCCCCAACCTTCTTGGGGTGCTCCGCCCGATCAATAGTGTCCTGGGCTTCATCACGCAGCTTGCGCTGCGCGTCCATAGCCCTCGTGACGTCTTCGAGATGCTTCTTGTTCGCTTCAGACCTGGCCGCGTGCTCACCTTCTGGACTTTTGTCTATGGCCGAAAGCTCGTAGACCATCTTCTTGTGTTCGATGGTGGCTTTGAGCGCTTCGGTAGCGGCCTTTTGGGACTCCTCGTAGGCTTTCTTGGCCTCCTCGGTCCAGCCCGCGAATCGGTCTTTGATCTTGTCAATGGAGCCCGGAAGCTCGGCAAGGATCTCAACCAAACCAACAACCGCGATTGGCGTAAAGGCGACGGACATTACAGCGCCGACACCGCCAATGCTCGCTAGCCAGTTCGCGACAAAGCGCGGCATGTGAACGCCGACTTCCTCGCCGAGGCCGCGGATAGCATACCGGGCGCTGGTCATATCCGAGCGCGTCCGCTGACCAACGCGCTCGACAGCATCCCCGAGCTTGTCCGTGTCGCTGGCGGCCTGAGCGAGCGGGCGGCCGGCCCAGTCGTAAAGGATTGTTTGACTGGCGGATTTCGAAGCGGCAGCGGCGCGCTGGAACGCCGCTACCATTCGGTTGACGTTCTGGTCAACGGCGGAGGCGGATGCCCCCATGCCGGACTGGATACCGGAAACGTCAACCGACGTGCCTACTCTTAGTGTGTCTGCCATTTTGGTAATATCCGGGTGATGACCAAATGCTCGAGTTGCTCGATGTCGTTCGTTCCGTTTAATGGAGAGGACGAAACCCTATGCGCGAGGTGCCGACCAGGAAGCAAGGTGGATCCGCGTAAGGTGGACCCGATCGAATCCATCGCTCAATCGATTAAGACCATCAAGAACGTGGTCGTCACGACATTCGCTTTAGGGGTCGCGGCCGGATTGATATACGCCGCGACCCTGATATCACGCTAAGACGGATCGCGCTGCTTGCCGGCCTCCCACATGGCGAGGCTGGCCTTGAACCACTCCGGCGCCTGGTCCATGGAATACACGCCTCCGCCGAATCCCTTGGGGTTGGCGACCATTGCAACTACTTCCTCCGGTGGTGTAGAATACGCCGCTGGCTTGCTGACTGGCTCGTGAGCGCCGAGAAAAACGGCTATCTTTCGCAGCAAGAAGTGCGGCGGCGGAAAGTCGCCATCTAGCCAGTAATCGAATAGCTCGACCGCGAACGGGAACGGCAGATCGTCAACCTGCTCAAAGGTCCATCCGGTTGCTGTTATGATGCAGCACCGAATCTCCGAAATGAATTTGCGGTCTACGCCGCCGTCGGAGTCGCGGCGCCGGATTCCCCCTGGCTAGATTTCTCCACCTTCAATCCGCTGAACGTCAGAATCTCTTCCTGCAGCCAGGTGATGACTACGGTATCCAGCTTTTCCGGCACGTTCTCTTTGGTCCACTGCTCTCCACTGCCAATCGCTTTGGCTCCATTGTCGAGCCCGGTCGCTACGAGCTCGTAGACGTATCCGGCCATCTGCTTGATTGCTTCTGGCGTGGTTCCGGCGGGATTCTCGCGGTCGTTGATCTGCACTTCCACTTGCCGCGTAGTAAGTGGCGCAATAACAAACTCTGCTCCGTCGAGCGTAAGCATTTTCGTCCTGGTGTAACTTCTCGTTGTCTGCATTTCCATTGATTTTCTCCAAGGAACGATTCGCGTAGGCACCGGTCATGCTGCCCAACTCCGACCGCTCTGCTGTAGTAAGTTTCGCTGCAAAACGCCGCTTTATTTGAAGCGCTCCGAACAGATCATCCACGACACAGGAGCCGGTCGCCAGCGAGGAGCTCCGCGGAGCTGCCTATCTGCCTCGGCTGTAAGTATGTCGTCTTTCATCAGGCCGGCCGGAATTAAGTCAGGGTAGGAGCGGGCGAACCCACGCAATACGTGATCCCGGAAGACGGTCTTCGTCGATGGAGCGTTGTCGCCGGCGTGCCCAGGGGCGTCGGCAACATCGAATATGCCTGGACTTAACAGGACGTCACCAGGGAGCCCGATCGCCGGATTCGACATCCTGCGGGCAACCATGCGCGCGTGCAACGCGTCGACGGCCAACAGTTGCGCGAGGTATTCCCGGGAGTCTTCGCGGTCCGCAGCTATGATCCGATCTTTCCGGAGCTGGGCCTCCTCGGCCAGGATGAGCTGATGCCGCTGGTGGAGTTCCTCTCGCGTTTCCGAAAACGCGTTGCGCGCCTCATCGGCTTTGCGCGCCGCCTCTTTCGCCGCCAAATATTGGCACCCGGCCGCGCGCTGCATTTCCGGGGAAGCCTCCAGGGCAGTAATGGGGTCACTCAGCCGCCGGAACTCCGCTTCGGCCGCCCGCATTTCAGTCGCCGTCGCCCGACACGCGGCCTCCAGCTCGTTCAACCTCGAAATTGCAGCATCAACGTCCTTGCGCTGCGCCTGGAGCTCCGCGCCTCGCTGATCAAAAGAGTTTACCGTCGACATCGTTTCATCCACTCCTGACGTCGTTTCATCCACTCCTGACGTCGTTTCGTTTTTCGTTCGACTAAATCCAAACATCTGTTCACCCCCTCAGTGCTCTCAATCAAAAAGTCCGCCGGTCGGGGACAGGGTTCTTTCTCGCTGGGCTGCCTTCGAGAAGTTACCTGAACCATAAAGGCGATC
>DATNFO010000058.1:0-59840 GCA_035606355.1 Candidatus Limnocylindrales bacterium
TGATCCCGATTCAGCCCGGACATCTCATCAGCATAGCAACGCAACTCCGAACGCTGTCCAGCCCCGTTCCGATCCGGCGATAGCACGCCGATGGACGTTCGGAAGGCTGGAAGGCCCGTAATGCGAAATCAGGAAGGCAAACGGACGAATTTCGTTCGAGCGCTTCATAGACGGTCGGTTCAGGGTTCAGAATGTCGTAGCCCTATTCGTAGCTAAAATCGTAGCTGCGGAGCGTTACCGCCCGTTCCGCCCCGAAACCACTAGGGTTTCAACTCGCTGAAAATGCAACCGCTTGATACGCTGCGTGACTTCAGGTAACGTGGTCTGAGGCGACTTAAAATCCGTTTCCCGCAAGGGAGTGCGGGTTCGATTCCCGCCCCGGGCACCAGGATCTCCTGCAACCGGACGTCGTATCATAGTCCGATGCGTTGCCGCTTGATCGGCATTCTCCTCTCCGTTGCGGCATTCGCTCAAACTGCCCATCCTACATTCGACGTCGCGAGCATCAAACCTGCGATACAGGCTGACCTGCAGGATCGTTGGGGTATGTTGATCCCGATGCAAATGCACGGCGGCCCAGGTACGTCCACGCCCGGCGAGGTCTCGTTCCGCAACGCTTCGCTCCGCAGCGTCGTAATGGCGGCTTACAATGTTCGTCCTTATCAGGTGATCGGACCTGCCTGGCTCGCCACAACCGGTTTCAACATCGACGCGAAGCCGCCCGGGGTCGTGACTAAAGATGACATTCGGGTGATGCTGCAAAGCCTGCTCGCTGAGCGGTTCCACATGGTGGTGCATCGCGAAACGAGAGAACTGCCGGCGTATGTCCTGACAGTGGGCAAGGGCGGAGCCAAACTCACGGTTGCGAACGATCCCTACGGCGGCGGCGGAACGATCGCCGGATACCGTGGCAACCCGCGATGGCAAGCGACGAACACCAGCATGCACGATCTTGCGGAAAACCTCACGCTTCGCATGGACCGGCCGGTGTTCGATGAGACGGGTCTGCCCGGGATCTACAACTTCACGCTGCGCTGGTCCGCGCAGCCGGTACTCCCGCGGCTTCCCGCTGCCGAAGAGGAAACCGTCGAAGCGGTTCCCACTCTCGCCGAAGCCGTGCAGGAGCAACTCGGGTTGAAGCTTGTTGAGCGGAAGATGCCGATTAAGATTGTGGTCGTCGATCGGGCTGACCGCGTTCCCACCGGCAACTAGAAGTGCTATGCTCCGCAACATGTTTCGCGCCATTGCTGGATTTGTGTTCGTGTGCGGCCTCGCCGCTGCCCAAACGCCGGAATTCGAAGTGGTATCGCTGAAGCCTTCACCGCCGGCCACCTCTCCGATCGGATCGCTGTTTCGTTTCAATGGCGGGCCGGGTACAGCAGACCCCACGAACATTCATTACCGCAATATTCCTGTCGCTATGTTGATCACCGACGCCTACGAGGTCACAAGCGCCGACGTGGTTGGGCCGGACTGGGCGCGCGTTGTCGAGATGAGGGCCGACAGGGACAAATACGATATCGATGCGAAACTACCGCCGGGGACGACGAAGGAGCAGTTGCGGCTCATGATGCGCAAGCTGCTCGAGGACCGCTTCGGGATCCAGGTGCATCGCGAGAAGAAAGAAGTGCCGGCGTATGCGTTGACAGCGGCGAAGGGTGGTCCGAAGATTCAGCCCGCGCCCGATGTACCACCGGACGTTCCCGAGGCGAAAGTGGATGTTTCTGTGAGAGGTGAAGACGGGTTTCCGAAGACTCCGCCCGCATACTCCGGCCTGTTCGTGACCGTCACGCCCGGGCACACGCGTGTGAAAATCATCCGGTTCTCGATGGAGCAGTTTGCGAAGTGGACAAGAGCGAATTCGCGGCGGCCGGGAGTCGATCGCACGGGGATGCCAGGCGTGTACAGCTTCTATCTTGAGTTCGGCAACGAGATCGGCGCGCGGCCGACGGACGCGGGCGATGCGGATCGCGGTCCGGAGTTCGCGGTCGCAGTCGAAAAGCAACTCGGTCTCAAACTCGTTTCCGATAAAACGGAAATCGAGCAGCTCATCATCGATCACATCGAGCGCGTTCCAAGCGGGAATTAGGCAGCGGGTATCTGCACCAACTTCTGCTTGCGCTCCAGCCAGTCGCGCGCGGCTGCGACTGCCTCCACTGCGCGCTCCATCTGTGCGCGCATCGGCTCCGCGCCGGGCCCGCCTGCAATGTTTCGGATCGCGACGAAGTGGCGCGGATCCATCGCGCGCACCAGGGACTCGCGGTGCCCAGCGAGGTCGGGGTGCTGCCGCAGCATTGCTTCGATCACTGCCTGATCATCGGCGCCGCACGATTTCACGGCTTGCGCTACGATGCCGTGCGCTTCGCGAAAGGTCAATCCGGCTTCGCGGACCAGCGTGTCGGCGAGTTCGGTTACTGTCAGAAAATCGCGCGATGCTCTTTGGCACAACATAGCCGTATCCACCTGAATTCCGCTCACCGACCCCGCGTAGAGGCGGATTGCGCGAACGGCATCCCCGAAGGCCGAGAAGATGAGCGGCTGAAGGTCGTCCTCGCTGTCATTGATGTCTCCGAACGGTGTATTGTGCGCGCAGGTGACCACTGCCTGAGCTTCGCCCAACGCGCGGCTGGCGAGGATGCGCGTGTGCTCCAGCGCGACCGGGTTGCGCTTCTGCGGCATGATGCTGGAACTCTGCACGTAGCCGCCGGAGAGGCGAATGTAACCGAATTCACGCGTCGACCAAAGCAGCAGGTCCTGTGTCGATTTGCCGAGGTTTACGAGAAGGACGGCCAGCGCGGAAGCCGCCGCGGTCGCGTAGTCGATAGCCGCGATGGCTCCGTACGAATTTTCGGCGAGGCCTTCGAATCCCAGCAGCCCGGCGACGTAGCCGCGATCGATGGGGAAGCCGGTTGTGGTGATGGCGCATGCACCCATCGGGCTGAGATTGACCGATTCGAAGGCTTGCTTCAGGCGCGTGAGATCGCGGCAGAAACATTCGGCGATGGCCATCAGATAGTGCGCCAGCGTAGTCGGCTGAGCGGGCTGCGTGTGAGTGTGGGCGGGCATTACGGTTTCCAAATGCCGCCCGGCCAGATCGATCACGGCCTCGCACGCGGAGAGGAGCGCTGCCGTCACGCGCAGAATCTCCACTCGCAAGCCCATGCGGAAGAGCGTGATGGCAATATCGTTGCGGCTGCGCGCCACATGAATGCGAGCCCCGGCCTCGCCCATGTCGCGCTCCACGTAAAAGAAAAGATCTTCACACGTGCCGTCATACGCGGCTTTCGCGATGGCGGCGCGGTCGAGGGCGGCGATGGACGCCAGTGCCGCACCGGCATCCTCATCGGATAGAATGCCTTGCCGCGCCAGCATGCGCGTGTGCGCTTCGTGAATGCGAATTAGATAATCGAGGAAGTACTTCTGGGCATCCTCGAAGTTGCGCGCCAGTACAGTGTCGCAATATACCGGCGCGGGAAACTGCTCCTGGTCCCCAATCATCGCTCTACCAGTCGAGGCGAATTCCCAACTGCAGGATGCGCGCTTCGAGCACGGTGGAATTCGGCAGGAACGTCGGCGGGGCGGTTATAATTCCCGCCTGATTCGTGGTCGCGGACGTCACCAGGGAGGTGATGTTTTTGTGATTGAAAATGTTGTTCGCCTCCACAATGATCTTCGGCGAGATGTGTTCGTGAATCGTGAACAGCGTGCGTGTGTAGCGGCCGTCCACCTGGTACACGTTCGGTCCGCGAACAGTGTCGCGGCCGACATAGAGAGGCCGCTGTCCGGTGGTGGTGCTATCTCCGTTGAGCGGTGAGGGGGACGCCGCGGTGATGTTCTGCTGGTCGCCGGAGGAGATGTTGCCGAGCAGGGAAATCAGGTTTCCGTTGAGGATGTGCTTGAGGACGGCGTTCTCCACTTTGAAGTGCGGCGTCATGACAGTGCTGAACAGCAGAGCGCTCGGGCGGTTGACCAGGCTGTTGCCGCGGTCGCGCGTGCGGTTCGTGGGATCTTCGATGAGCGCGTTCTGCTCGAAGCTGTTGGCGTCCGGCGCGTCGCTGATGCTGTGGGACCAGGTGTAGGAGAGATCGACCAGATAGTTCAGCCCCATTTGATGACGCCAGTGGAGGATCATGGCGTTGTAGTCCGAGATCGCTCCCGAGTCCTGCAAGGTGATGGCATTGAATTGCGGGAAGAGGCGCGTGTTCGCATTGATCGCGGCGGAGAAAACCGGCCTGCCGTCGGCGAGGAAGCTCACCGGGTTGATGAGGTTCATGTTGCGAAGGAAGCCTTGCTCTCTGCCCGCGGTGTGCACGTAGCCCAGCGTCAGTGCATCGCTATTCGTCAACTGATGCGTAATCTGCAGGCTGGAGTTGAACGTGTAAGCATTGCGGAAATCGGGCGTGGTGGCGGTGATGCTCGGCGTGATCGGAGCCGCGCCCGGGATGAACGCAAGAACAGTGGGAAATGCCGGAGCGCCGGCCGATGTGCTGCTCAGCGATGTGGAGAAAGAGCGCGTAGAGCCATCGTTATTGAGCGCGTTGTACCAGAGGTTCGTCGGGGGCGCTTCAAAGAAAATGCCGGTGCTGGCGCGCACTACCGTTCTCTGGTCGAGGCTCCACGCGAAACCGAGACGGGGCGCGAAGTTTTTCGTGGGATTGTGGAAGCTGCGCGTATAAACGAATGGCGCATTGGCTTCGCCATCGGGCGAGCGGAAATAATCGTAACGAACGCCGTAGATCAACAGGAAGTTCGGGCGTAGCTGCCAGCTATCCTGCGCATAAAAATCGAGGAAGTTGGATTTGTAAGCGACGCCGGGAACGCCGAGGACTGTGGCATAAGACGTGTACCCAAACGGATTGGCGCCGCTCTTCGCCGCCAGGTAGCTCGCGATGGTCGGAAACGTATATCGATTGGTGACTGGGCCCACCTGATTATCGTTGTTCTCCTGCCAGCCCAAGCCGTATTTCATTGTGTGGGAGCCGCGAATCACGGTGATGCCATCGCTGAGGCTCGGGATTTTTTCGGCGAACTTGTCGCCTTTGAAATCGGGGCCGTAGCCGTTGAAGGTGGCGACGCCGGTCACGACCACAGTGGGTCCGGGACCATCGCCGGGGCTCGCCACGTGCGCTTCGTTGCGATACGGCCATGACGCGCGAAATTCGTTGAGCACGGTGGGCGTGAAGCTGGAGAGCAACTGCAGGCCGGCGATGTGCGAGCGATCATGGAAATCCTCCGCGACGTCGAGAGCATTGGTTCCGCCGACCGCGGTGTTAAACGGATATTCGTTGCGGAAATAGTTGTAGCGAACGAAGAACTGATGCTTCTGGGTGATCACCCAATCGGCGCGCAGGTTCAGGAACTGCGCGTGCTGCACGGCCGGCGCAGTATCCAGCAGGCTCGGCGCGAGCCCCAACTGCGCCGCTGAGCTCTGGTTGATGGTGTTCGGCGAAGGAAGTCCGCGCAGCAGGTGCTCATAGCCGCCGAAGATGAAGAGCTTGTCTTTGACGATAGGGCCTCCGGCGTTGACGGCGTAGTCGTGCAGGTCAATGACGGGGGGCACCTTGTTGGCGGCCAGAAGAATGGTGCGCGCGCTCGCGTCCGTGGGGCGGCCGATGAAGCTGAACTCGCCGTGAAACTGGTTGGTCCCGGAATTCGTGATCACGTTGAAGATGTTGCCGGACGTGCCGCCGAATTCGGGTGCGAAGCTGTTGGATACGGTCTGCACTTCGCGCACATAGATATCGGAAATGGGGAACAGGCGCAGGCCATAGCGATCGGTTTCGGTGTTGACCATGCCGTCCATCTGGTAATTGATGCGGTCCAGAAGACCGTTGGTGTTGATGGTGCGCGGAATGCCCAGCTCTGGATTCGGATGCCCGCTTACGCCCGGCTGGAAGATGACGAAGTTGTACGGATTGCGGGAAGTCAGCGGCAGGTTATCGACCTCGACGTGATCGATTGTGCGGCCTGTGCTGACACGCGATGGCTCAATGACCGAAGCACTGCCAGTCACTTCCACAGTAGTGGTGACGGCGCCGACTTTCAGCACAACGTCCAGGACGGCTTCAGTGCCGGCGTCAATCGTGACGCCGGTGTGGCGCTGCGTATCGAAGCCTTCGTGCTGCACGGTGACGGCGTACGTGCCGAGCGGCAGGTTGGGGAAAACGAAGTAGCCTTCGTCATTGGTAACGAGTTTGCGGGTGAAGTCTGTCGCGTTGTTGACGATGGACACATTGGCGTTCGGGATGGCGCCCGAACCGGCATCCGTAACACGGCCGCGAATGCTGCCATTGATGGCTTGAGTTTGAGCGAAAGCGGAAGTGAGCACGCCGAACAAGGCGGCGGCGAGTACGTATCGTGACATGCGCTAGTCCCCCTAAGTGGTTGTTACTCTATCACAGTACGTTCGGACTGGGACATCCGCTTTGTAAAACTCCGCAACTGGTTCGCGGAAGCGAAGATGTTTTGTTTGCGCGCGAAACTTAGCGCGCCGGCGGTTTCCCGCAGCGCCGCCGCATCCACAGCAGCGCGAGACCGCCGGCCAGCAGCATCGCCTCACCCGGTTCCGGGGTAGCCGCGGCGCCGTTGCCGTTGCCGGAGAACTGTAACAGGTCTCCCGACCGTGTGACCTGGTAATTCTGACCGTTCGTGAAGATGAAGTTCGGTGTGCCGGTCTCGCCGCCGTTGAACGTGAACAGAGACAGCGTGAGCCCGTTCAGGTTCACGCCCAGCGGAATATCCAGTTCAATGGCGCCTCCGGAGAGGTTCGCCGATCCGTTGAAGATGATGTGGTCCTGGTCGCCGGCGCTGGTTCCGTCGATATGCATCAGGATTTCGCCGCCGGTGATGCTGTAGTTGCCGTCTATGGTGGTGGTCTGCGGGTCGCCCACGTCGAAGATTCCGCCGGTCTGCACAACGTTCGCTTGAAAGGTTCCCGCGCCGCCGAACGTTCCGGCCTCGAACTTCAACGTGTGGTCGGATTTGAGAGTTCCGTTTACCTTGGTGTTCCCGCCGGTCTGGTCGAATGTTCCGCCCGTAATGTCCATCTCAGATCCGGCGTCCACTTGCACCAGGCTACCGCTCAAATTGAGGAAAGCAGGGCCGAAGAGATTCTCCTGGCTGCCATCCAACCAGACCCCCAGCGGCGACGCGCCATTAGCATCCATGGTGCCCAGGTTAAAGAGCAGGTGCATTCTTCCGCCGTTTGTTCCCAAATTACCGCTGCCGTTGATCACGCCGTGATTCTCCAGGCTCGCGGCGCAGCAGTTCGAACTCCCCGCCGGTCCGCCGATGATGCTGTTGGCGGGTCCGTCCATATGAATGGTGCCTTCGTTGTCCAGATCCTGATCGAACAGCAGGTTACCGCTGCCGCTCAGGTGCAGGGTCGCCCCCGACTCGTTCAGAAATGAGCTGTCTAGAGCGTTCGTGACCGCGCTCAGCGTGCCCGTCGTGACGTTCACGATTCCGAAGTTATCGATGGCGTGGTTGGGGCTTTCCAGGGAACGCGTGAACTGAGTGGTTCCGGCAAAGCTGTCGGTCAACGTGGCGCCGGTGTTGACGAACAGCGCCACTGGGCTCGCGCTGTTGAGGCCGACGTCGAGTGTAGTGGTGCCGGTTTCAACAGCGACGTGCCATGCCGGGTAATTGAAGGATGGAGTCACCGTATCTCCCGGGTAGTTGAACAGCACCAGGTTGGAACTTTCCTGGTTGAACCCTCCGATGGCGCTCCAAGTCGTCGAACCGACAACGCCAACCTCCACGATTCCCGCGCGCGCCACGCCTGCCGCCGTCAACAGCATTCCCGCCAACACCAAGCTATACCGATTCCGCATTCTTGCCTCCGGGGCCAAACCTGTGGCCTACGAAGCTACATACGAAATCGAAATGTGAAAAAGGTCACAAACCCGGCGCGATTGCGGCAAGCAACGCTTCGGCATCGCGTGCCACCGCTGCAGCGGGGTCCCACGCGCGCCCGGTGGCGAGCGGTACGGCGCGCCGCCGGGCTTCCCGCGCGTTCGCGGCGGCGGCAGCCTGCATATGCATTGCATTCTGCACCTTTGCGAGGCAGAGGTACGCTCGCGCGGTCTGCTGTTCGTCTGCCGCCATGCCGAAAAGTGCGTTCGCCTGCGCCAGAGACGCAGGGTTGTGCGCTGCCGCCAAAGCCATCGCCAGCCCGGAAGTGGAATCGAAACGATTCGCTTTGCCGTCCCTATCGCCGGGCAAATGGCCCAAAATCCGGTTAGCGAGCGCCGTAGCGCGACGATATTCGGCGATGGCTTCGCCGATGCGCCCCAGCTCCAACAGTCGCTTGCCCATGAACTCGTGCGCCTTCCCGTTGATCGAGCTGTACTGCGAGCCTTCGCCCTCCTTTTGTACGGCGGTTTCCAGCAGCGCCGAACCGCGCCGCAGTGCGTCCAGCGACTCGGCGGCCTGACTCCCGGGCACATCCAACGCATTGGCGCGCACCAGCAAGCCGCCGAACTCCGCGTCCGATGTGATGTCGTTCAGGCCGCCCTGAGCGCTCTGCGCTACTGCCAGTGCTTTGCGGTAATAAGCGCGAGCTTCCTCCGTTCTGCCGGTGTTCGCCACCAACGGGCTGCCCAGCACGGCCGCGTAATGTTGGTAAGAGAGCATCAGGCTGCGGCGATAGATGACGTCGTGCGGATGCTCTGCCACCAGCCGCTCGCGCAGTCGCATGGCCCGTTCATAATGAACAGCAGTAATCTCAGGCTCGCCCTGCACAAGCGAAACGTAGCCCGCCTGAATCTCCGCCCGCGAGAATTCGTATTGCATTTCGGAATCGCCCGGGAATCTGCGCGCCAGCTCTTCCATTTCCCGGGCCGCCCGCACGGCGTAATCGCCGGCCAGGGAGGGATTCGTGTGCATTTGGGTGCGCGACAGAATCAGGTAGGCGGCTGCGACTTCGTGGCGAATTTCCTTGCGATCCCGATCCGCGCGGCTCAACGTACCCGCGAAAGCCAGTTCGCGATGCAGCGCTTCCTCGCCGCGCGCCGGCGCGCCTCGCAAATCCAGCACCGCGCCGATCTTGCGTTCCGCCTCCATCCAAAGGAGCATGCCCTCTACTCCGGCCGCGCTTCGTGGCGAAATACTCTCCATCAGTCCGGCGGCGGTGGCGTAACGCTTCACGGCAGTCTCCCGGTCTCCCAGGTTGGGAGGCTCCGGGCCGCCTTCCAGGTCCCCCAGCCGGTGGTACGCCTTTGCCAGCGCAATCCGCAGCGGAATGTTGCCGCCCGCATCGCGCGAGAGATTCTCCAGCGGACCGAGCGTGCTCTCCAGCAGAGCGCGCCGCGCAGGCACGGCGCCGGGCAGCCGCTCCATCAGTCCCAATATTTCAGTGACGGATTGGTTGGACATCGTCACCATCTCCGTCAAACGATCTTCGGCCCGCTGCCGCGCAACCTTCGCTTCCCGCGCCTGCATCCAGGCAATACCGGCTCCAGCTACCAGGCTGGCCGCGACCGCCGCCGTTGCCGCGAGCGCCACGCGGCGGCGGCGCGCCAGTTTCCGCGCGCGGTACCGCCACCCGCCGCGCCGCGCCGCTACGGGGCGGAACTCGACATACGCTCTCAGATCGGCCGTCAGTTCGTCGACGGACGCGTAGCGCGCGCCCGGATCCTCCTCCAGGGCTTTTCCCGCGATCGCGTCCAGGTCGGCGATGTCGCGGCCCACCAGTTCGCGCAACACCGCGCCCAGCGAGTACACATCAGTGGAGGTGGAAAGCGGCAGTCCGGCGAGCTGTTCCGGACTCGCATACTGCTTCGTCACGGGTGAAATCGAGACGGTGTGCTGCTGGCTGTGCGCCCCTATGAGAGTGGCGATTCCGAAATCCAGCAGCTTGGGAATACCGTTCGATACCAGAATGTTGCCGGGCTTCAGATCGCCGTGTATCACCAGGTTCTTGTGAGCGTAGCGGACCGCCGCGCAGACCTGGAAGAAAAGATCAAGCCGCGCGGCCGTGCCGAGTTTTTGGGTATCGCAATAGGTCGTCAGAGGCAGGCCTTCCAGATACTCCATCGCGAAGAACGGAAGTCCTTCGGCAGTGGCGCCGCCGTCGAGCAATTGCGCGATATTCGGATGGTGTAAGTCCGCCAGCACCTGCCGCTCTTTGCGGAACTGCGTCACCGCGAATTCGGAGTCCATTCCGCGGTTCACCACTTTAATGGCCACCCGCTGCCGGAATTGCTCATCGTCGCGAACCGCGAGATAGACTGCGCCCATGCCCCCGCTGCCGAGTTCGCGCTCGATCAGATAAGGGCCGATGCGGCGGCCCACAGCCTCGGAAATCTGCGCGCGACGAACTTGCAGCGCCGCGGATGCGACAATTCCGCGCAGCCGCTCGTCGGCATCGGCGTCGCACGCCAGCAGCGCCTCTACGTCACGGCGAATCCCGGGGGCATCGCCGCAGCATTCGTCGAAAAGCCGTTCCCGATCGTTGCGAGGCATGTCCACGGCGGCGAGAAAAAGCTCGCGGACGCGGTCCCAACCATCGGCATTCATGATTCGCAGCGCAGTTGTTGCGCCAGCCACGCGCGCGCCACGCGCAAATCGCGTTTGACAGTGCTGGCGGAGACGTCCATCGCCTCGGCGATTTCGTCCTGCTCCAGGCCGGCGAAGTAGTGCAGTTCAATCATCCGGCTGCGCCGCGGATCCATTTGCGCGAGCGCATCCAAAGCGTCGTCGAGTTCCAGAATGCCGGCCGCGGGCTCGGTTCCCACCTGCAGCAATTCACCGGAATCGCCGTGGCAAGCTCCTCCGCCGCGTTTTTGCGCGCCGCGCGATCGCGCGTGCTCCACCAGAATCTGCCGCATGGAGCGCGCCGCGATGCCGAAAAAATGGCCGCGATTTTGCCAGCGTAAGCCGTCCTGACCGGCCAGCCGAAGATACGCTTCGTGCACCAGCGCCGTGGGTTGCAGGGTCAGGTTGCCGGAATTGCGCAAATACCCGCCGGCAAGACGCCGCAGTTCGGTATAAACAACCGTAGTGATCTCGTCCAGAGAACACTGTTCTTCCATCGTAAGTAGGTTAGCGCATGGCACGTTAAGCTACATACGAAAAAGCGACCTGAAAAGAGTCAACCGAATCCTGTATATCTCCGGCTACCTGGAGGTGTACGTTTTGCTGTAGCCCGTACGCTCGTTCGTCATGGTGAACTTGCCGTCGGGGCCTACGGAGAGCTTCAGTAGGTTAGCCTTGCACTGAGCGCTGGACTCGAGATTCGCGATCATCTTTTCATCGGTGTTCACCTCTTTCGGCGTGCCGAGTGCGAGGTGTCCCTGCCAGATGTCCTCGATGTCGGGCGATTTGCGCAAGGTTTCGAAAACGCTCGCCGGTCCGCCTTTGCGCGGACCATTGTTCATCACCGCGACCTGGGGCTGAATGGCCCAGATGAACTGCGGGGAGTTGGAGCGGTCCAGGCCGTGGTGCGTGGTCTGGTAAACATCCACTTTGCCGATCAGGTTTTGCGGGCAGACGAGCCTCTGCTCGTAATTCCAGGTGAGGTCGCCCATATCCACAAATCGGAATCTGCCGTACTTGACCAGAATGCCGACGCTCATGTTGTTATCGGGATCGGGTTCGGTTGCGTGCTCGTGGAAGTCTGCGCAGGCGGGGTTGGGCTCGCCGGCTCCCGGCATCGCTTTGCGAATCGGTTCGCCCGCGGAGATGAGCACGGTGACCTCGACTCCTTTCAGAGGAATTGTATCGCCGGGTTTCAGGATGCGGCGGTGGCCCGCGGTTTGTTCCTCATACGCCTTGTACGCGGCCGCGACATCCGGGCGCGCGATCTCTACGGACTCACCGTGATCCAGATATTCGCGGATGGGAATCATCTTCGCCAGAGCGGCCATGCCGCCGATATGGTCGGAGTGGAAGTGCGTGGTCAGGAGGAAGTCGATCTGTTTGAGGCCGGCCTGCTGAGCGGCCGCGATGATGCGCTTGGCATCGCGATCGTCCGGCGTCCTGTTGGCGGTGTCCACCAGCAGCGATTCGCCGCTCGGCGACACAATCAAAGTGGCGGCGCCTCCTTCGGCATCGATCCAGTAGATTTCGAGGTTGCCGGAAGCGGCGTTCAGGGCGCACCCACCGGCTAATAGCAGCGGGATCATAAGTTGACGAAACATTCGACTACTGAACCTCCACTTCATAGACCAATAGAGTGTCCGGCGAAACCACAAACCGGCGATGCCCGGGAACCTCGGGCGGATATGAGCCGCCGTGGCCATAGCCTTGCGCGGCCGGAACGACGACGAGCTTCCGCTCGCCGGGATGCATGGCGGAGATCACGCTCTCCAGGCCCGGATTGATTTTCGTTTTGCCGGCTTCGTACGCGAACGTTTCCGGAGAATCGTAGAAGCCGGGGACCCCGTTCGGCCCGCTTGCGAACGCCACAGGTTCCAGCGGCGGACCTTGCCAGCCGAGGACCAGGCCTTTGTACCGCAATTCTTTGCCGGTGTATTTCACGCGAGTTACGGGGGCAGCGGCGGCGTCCGCCCGCGGCGGAGATAGTTCTTCGGTCAGGACGCCACCTTCCGGACCGGCTGCCCTGGGGCAGTTGCTCGCGATCCATTCGCGTTCCGCGGTTTTCTTCTTCTCGACGTGCTCGGCAACGCGTTCTTTCGCCGCTTTCACCATGGCCTGGAAGGATTCCGTGGTGGGATGGAACGCCTGCGCCTTCGCGCCCACGCGAACGATGCGAATGCTATCGATGACATCGCCGCGCTCGACGCGCTTCACCACGTCAAGACCTTCCACGGTGTCGCCGAACACGGTAAAATCCCCATCCAGGTAAGAGCGGTCGCCCAACATGATGCAGAATTGCGCCCCGTTGGTATTCGGTCCGCTGTTAGCCATGTTGAGCGCGCCCAGGTGGTTGTGACTGAGGCCGGCGTGAATCTCATTGGGGAACTGGTACCCGGGGCCGCGCGCGCGATCGGATTTCGGAATGCCGGTTTGGATCACGTGGCCGGCTTCTACACGATGCCAGGTCGTTCCATCGAAGAATGGACGGCCGGGCTCGAAGGCGGCGTTCGCGATTGTGCCTTCCGCGAGCCCGACGAAGTTGGCGACGGTCATGGGAACCAGGTCCATTTCCAGGCGAGCGACGATGAGGCCTTTGGCGGTCTTGATCTCGGCATAGAGTCCATCCGGCCGATTCGGTGCATTCTGGGCTTGCGCGCACAGAGCGGCCGCCGAAACAAGCGCGGCGATTGCGGTTCGCATTCCGACAGGATAGCTGATTGAGCCAAGGGCACGCCGGAGCTAAATGCCCTCGCTTTCGGTGCGACAATTTGAGGGTACAGAACACATATATCCAGAAGCTCCGCTATGCTGCACGCCGACACCAATGACCGGCAGTTCCACGAGCGGTACGTCATGAACCGCCTCTCGGAGGCGGAGCGCGACCAATTCGAACAGCACCTCGCCGGTTGCAGCGAGTGCCAGGCAGCAGTGGAGACGGCCGGGCGAATGGCATGGGCTCTCGGCGAAGTCCGTCAGGAATTCGCTGTCCGGCGCGCAACTCCGTTTTGGCGCCGCAGATTTACCGCGTGGCAGGCCGCGGCGCTGGCGGCGGCATGTTTTGTGGTGGCGCTGGCGCCTGGTTTGATGTGGTATCGCGATGCTGCGCGCGCGCATTCTGTGCAGGCCGCGTTGCAGGCGGACGCATCCGGCGACCGCGGGCGCGTGGCTGCGCTGGAATCGGAGCTTAGCCTTTCGCACGGCCCCGATGCAATGCCGATCTATCCTTTGGAAACGATGCGTGGCGGGGGCGACACGGGCGAACCGGTGACTCAGGTTGCGATTCCCGGTAATTCCACTTCGGTGCTGCTGGCTGTCCCACGGGACGTCGTCCTGCACTCGTCCAAAGCGGAATTGCGGGATGCGGCGGGGCGCATCGTTTGGTCACTGGCCGCGCTGCCGCCGGGAGAATCGGAATCGGTTGGCCTGGCGATTCCGGCAAGCGTCTTCGCGCCCGGGCGGTATGTTCTGACACTGCTCGGTGACGGGCACACGGCCGGACGTTTTGCTTTCTCCGTGAAGTGACGCGATTGCCGCAATGCTCAGTTGCGGTACTTAGTATTCCAGAGTTCGCGGAAGCGTTCGCGGGCGCGGTAGAGTACCCGGTTGAAGTGCAGGCTTGTGAGGTCGAGATCGCGGCAAATCCGGTCTTTATCTTGTTCGTCGAGGTAGAAGCGGAAGAGAATCTCGCGGTCGCGCTCCGGCTTCAGCTCGCGCAGGAGTTCGCGGACGAGGCGCACCGATTCCTGTTTCAAAAGCCCGGTGAGATGATCGGGTCCGGCAGCGGGTTCCACATCCCCGCCGATTGGCGCGCGCTGGCCGCGGCGGCGCTGCGCGAGCGCCAGATTGCGCGCGAGGCCGCAAACGAAGCCGGGGAGCCTCTCCGGCTCTCGTAACTCGCCATTGCGGATCTTCTCGATGGCGAGCCGGAAGGTATCCTGCACCAGATCCTCGATGGTCCCGTTCCAGGGAGAAATACCCGTAATAATGGCCGAGACTGCGCCCTGATAGCGGCTTACGAGCTCGGCCTCGGCGCCGGGCTCGCGGCTCACGATTGCCTGTACAAGAACGGTCGAGCTGTTCTCCGGTTTCGGGTCGGGCACCGCTTTCCCATTTTCGCTCACCATCATGTCCTCAGAAAGTAATACGAGGCGGTGGGATAGAGCGGATGAAACGTGCGCTTTAACTCCAGTCAACAGCAGTTTCACTGACCGGAGGGATACACAGCTTGTTTCGCAAGAGGACACAGGTTTCGGTGGGCAGTTCCCGGATGGGTGGAGGCGGATAGCTACTTCGTGCGGGCGCGAAGCTGGGCCGCTTCCTGCAAGCTGAAAGCCCGGCCCATGGCTAAGGCGTCCATGTCCTCGGGTTGCAGGTTCGGGCGCATGATGCCTGTCGATTGATGGGTGAGTCCCAGAAGGTGGCCGGCTTCGTGGGTCAGGATGCAGCCAAGCACCAGCGAAAGGTCGCGGACTGTAGTTTCGGACACAATAGTCGCAGCGTCGAAAAACGCGTAAGCGCGCGGATGGGCGAATCCCTGAGGCATCGCGTATCCGGCCGGCTTTCCCGCTCCACGGTCGATCAGCCGGTGGGCCGTGTCACCGGGTTGCAGCGGCGCGCGCAAACGCGGCATCACAAAAAGCTCGAGGTAATCGGCGGGCAATGCGGACAGGCACGCGGTGTCATCGCAGAGGACCCAGCGGGTTTCGATCCTACCGGTCAGAAAGGCGTGGCGTGCGGTGTCCAGGGCATGAATCATGACGCTATGAGGCGCCCCCGATAGGTTGTAGACCGCGATCGTCAATTCGCCGGCAGTGCAGAAACACACCTGCGCAGCGGCGATGACGAGCATCCTGCTCGCCATCGGAAGAGCGCGCATGTTTTCCTCCTGCCCAGAACGCGCGGATTCAGAAACTTATCCGCCAAAAAAGTCGTAGTAACTATTTGTCAGGGGTACAATGGAGCGGGCGATGACGGAATCCGCTGGCGACGTCACTGTGTTGCTGGGCGAGATGCGGGCAGGGCACATGGATGCTCTCACGCAATTGCTGCCCCTGGTGTACAACGAGCTTCGCCGGCTTGCCGCGCATTACATGCAGCAGGAGCGCGAGGGCCACACCCTCCAACCCACCGCCCTGGTGCACGAAGCGTACCTTCGTCTGACGGATCAGGACCACGCGAACTGGCAGAATCGCGCGCAGTTCATGGCCGTGGCGGGTCAACTCATGCGCCGCATTCTGGTGGATCACGCACGCCAGCGCTGCGCGGCCAAACGGCACGGCGACCTCACCACTCTGGATGAAGGCGCCGCTCAGCAGTACGCGGACGTGATGCGTCCGGAGGAGATTCTCGCCGTTCACCTAACCTTAGAGCGGCTGGAACGTCTCGATCCACAGCAGGGAAAGCTTGTGGAACTGCGTTACTTTGCCGGACTCACGGCGGAAGAGACCGCCCAAGCTATGGGACTCAGCCTCCGCACGGTGGAGCGCGAATGGACCACGGCGAAGGCGTGGCTGCGCGCGCAGATTGCCGGGGCGCAGTCGTGACGCCGGAGCGCTGGGTTCGCATCAAGACCGTCTTTCAGGAGACTTCGGAACTCCAGCCGTCCGAACGCGAGTCGTATCTTTCGGAGCAGACGGCGGACGACCCCGAATTGCGCCGGGAAGTGGAGCAGATGCTATTGCACGCCACCGGGGCCGGATTGCTGGACCGGCCGGCTTGGGAAGAACTCGGCAGCCGCAAAGAACTGCACATGGGCGACCGGGTGGGTCCTTACGAAATTCTCGGGAATGCGGGAACCGGTGGAATGGCGCGTGTATACAAGGCACGCGACACGCGGCTGGATCGCACGGTAGCAATCAAGGTTCTTAGCGCGGAATTCAGCCACCGTCTGCGCACGGAGGGGCGCGCGATTTCGGCGCTGAATCATCCGCACGTTTGCGCTCTCTACGACATCGGCGATCGCGAAGGTTACCTGGTGATGGAGTATGTGGAGGGCGAATCGCTGGCCGAGTGTCTCAAGCGCGGTGCGCTGCCGGTGAGTTCGGTGTTGCGCTGCGGCTCGCAGATTGCGGATGCTCTGGCCGCGGCGCACAACCTGGGAATTGTCCATCGCGATCTGAAGCCGGCCAACATCATGATTACGGCCACAGGTGTGAAGGTGCTCGATTTCGGAGTCGCGCAGATGGCGCGGGACGGATCCAGCGCCGGCGGCTTCGCGGGAACTCAGGCGTATATGTCGCCGTCGCAACTGAACGGCAACCCCGCCGATGCGCGCAGTGACATCTTCGCTTTGGGGCTCGTGCTGCATGAGATGGCCACCGGCAAGCGATACCGGCGAGGGGACGCAGTTTCGCTGCCCGGCGGACCGCCGGCCTTAGCCGGGGCGATCGAGGCTTGTCTGCAGGAGGACGACAGCGCGCGCGTGCAGAGCATGGATGCGTTGCGGTCAACACTGGACCAAATCCGCGCGGAGCTCGACCGGCCGAAACGGCCACGGCGCAGGAGGTGGCCGTGGGCGGCCGCGGCCGCGGTGGGGCTTGCGTTACGTTTGGGGATCGTCGGCTGGAGGCTGCTGACGCCGCCGCCGCTGCCTGAGATTTCCGTGAAGCGGCCGACGATTGTGACTCCGCTGGAGCAATCCAGCGTGAGCGTGCCTTCGCCGCCGAAGCCTCCGTCGCTCGTTACGCTTGCCGCATACGAAGGCAGCATGCGCGACCCCGCGCTTTCGCCTGACGGCCGAAAGGTCGCGTTCTCCTGGAGCCGGTCGGGGCAGAGACATGCGATTTTCGTGAGGGACGTGGAGTCGGCTCAGGCAGTCACGCAGTTGACGGAAGGCGCAGACGACGATTGGGGACCCGCGTGGTCGCCGGACGGCCGGAAGATCGCATTTCGCCGCCACGGGCCGCAGTGGGAGATCGATTCGGTGCCCGCATCGGGCGGACTGCCTGCGGTGCTGGCGGAAATCTCGCCGCCGAACCAGCAAACGCTGCCGCAACTCGCGTGGTCGCGCGATGGAAAATGGATCGTCGCGCCGGATGGGAAATGGTCGAACGCGCAACTCTACCTGTTCAACGTTGCATCCGGCGAAAGGCGCGCGTTGACGCACAACGAGGATGGCATTGATCACGCGCCGGCGTTTTCGCCCGACGGCCGGCGCCTGGCATACGCGTCGTGCGATAAAAATGGGAATCCCTGCAATGTGGCGGTCGTGACCCTGAGCCGGGACATGACGCCCAGGGCAGCTCAAATCCTGGTGCGCAACACCTTCGTTCGCGGACTGGCTTGGACGCCCGACGGGCGGAGTCTCGTCTACTCGGCGGGAGCGGGTTTCGGCTCGCCTTCGTGGTTGTGGCGAGTTTCGTTGTCGCCTCCTCGCCCGCCCGAGCGCATCGATCTGGGCGGAGCGCAGGCCCGGCATCCGAGCATGCCGCGGACCGGCGAACTGCTCGCATTCACGCGGATCGGTTCCTGGAGACTGATGATGATCGAGAACTTTCGTTAGGAGAGAGCGCACGGTCACGGGGCTGTGAAAAAAGCGGCGGCTGTTCTCGTCGCGCTCCATTCGCCTTTCGATACTTTTTACCGCTTGCTGACGGGTCTGTGAAAAAATCGGCTGCCGTTCTCGTTGCGCTCCATTCGCCTTTTCGATACCTTTTACCGCTCCCTCACGGGTTTGTGAAAAAATCCGGCTGCCGTTCTCGTCGCGCTCTATTCGCCTTTTCGATACCTTTTACCGCTCCCTCACGGGGTTGTGAAAAAAGCCGGCTGCCGTTCTCGTCGCGCTCCATTCGCCTTTCGATACACCTTTTACCGCTCCCTCACGGTCACGGCTCCGTTAGCAGAATCAACCAGATACGGAGCCGTGACCGTAAGGGAGTGGTAAAAGGTGCCGGGGATCTGAGTGTGGTCGATATTCTTTCACAGCCCCGTGAGGGAGCGGTAAAAGGTGCCGCTCTAATGCTCTTTGAGCCAGCGGACTATCTCGTGTTTGTAGGCCTGGGACTGCCACCAGCGAATTCCATGGCCGGCGCCTTGCACGGGATAGAGCTCACAGGAAGCTCCGGCGGCGGTCATGCGATCGCACATGGCTCTCGATTGCGCAAACGGGACCAGCGGATCCGCCGTGCCGTGAATCAGGAGGAACGGCGGCATATCCCGCCGCACGTGTTCGATCGGCGAGAGCTGTTTCAGCCGCGCGTTGATCAGCCATGCGAAGGCGCTGCCGGTGAGATTATCGCGAACCCACTGCGGCACGTAGGTGGAGGACTTCGCGAGTGAGAGCAGGTCCGTGGGCGCGTAGAGCGCCACGACTCCGCGCACCTTCAGATCCGGAGCTTCGTCAAGAGCGGCCATCGCGGCGAGTTGTCCGCCGGCGGATTCTCCAATCAGGGCGATGCGGTTTGGATCGACGCGATATTCGGCGGCGTGCGACTTCACGAAGCGGATCGCGGCCTCCACATCCTGCACCGCGACGCCGAATTGCGTCACATCGGTCATCAAGCGATAGCTGATGGAGAACCACGCAAAGCCGGCTTGCGTGAGCGGTTGGAACAGCGGCTGCACGTCGATGCGACGGTCGCCGCGCACCCACGCTCCGCCGTGCACGATAATCGCAGCCGGGAACGGACCGCTGCCCGCGGGAATCGCGGCGTCCATGCAGAGCGGAATTCCGGCGGCTCTGGTGTATTCGATTCCACTGTGTGTGGACACACCGCCCGTGTTGGCGAAAGCTGCTGTGGAAAGAATCAAAACGAGGCTCCTGAGGCGCACTGAGGGTCCTTACTGACTTGGATGCCGTGACGTTCTGCGGCGTTTCAGGGGCACAATAGGACTGATGATGAAACGGTTGGGATTTGTGGGGTCCGGGGCGATCACTTCGGCGATTGTCACGGGGCTGTGTTCCGAGGGCGGCGCGGCGTACGAGATTTGCCTGTCGCCACGTAACGCCGAAGTCGCGGCGGAGTTGGCGAGCCGCTTTGAAAAGGTTCGCGTGGCGGCCTCAAACCAGGCAGTGCTGGACGAATCGGAGATTGTGGTGATCGCGGTGCGTCCGCAAATCGCCGAAGCGGTGCTGGCGGATTTGCGATTTCGGCCGGACCATCATGTCATCAGCCTGGTAGCCGGATACCCGGTGCAAAGGATGACGCCGCTGGTGACGCCCGCGGCAGTTGTAAGCAGGGCCGTTCCGCTGCCAATGTCCGCGCGCCGCCGCTGTCCCACCGCGGTGTACCCGCGCGATCCCGTGGCGATGGAGCTGTTCAACTTACTTGGGCAGGCGTTCGCCGTCGAAACCGATGACGTGCTCGCGGCGTTCAGCACCGCGACATCGACCATGGCGGCGTACTTCGCCTATGCCGATTGCATCGCCGGTTGGATGACGAACAACGGAGTGGCGCCTCAGCAGGCGCGCGACTACGTGGCGCAGATCTTTGCCGGAATGGCGATGACGGCCGTGGAGGGTCCGGACCGCACCTTCCCGGCGCTCGCGGAGGACCATGCCACGCGGGGTGGTTTGAATGAGCAGGTTTTGCGCGACCTGCGCTCGCACCACGTTTGTGAAAGTATTACCGAAGCCCTGGACTCCGTGATGCGCCGGGTGACCGCGGCATCGCGGCAGGCCCTATAATTTCGCTTATGACGTCGCCTTATTTGCCGTCATCGGGCATGACGCCGCAGCATTTCGCGGTGTTCCAGAGTGTTGCCGGAAAACTGAATCGCATCGTCGTGGTGCGCAATACGAATCCCAAATCGACACCATGGATTGCCAAGGGATACCCGCCGAAGCCCATCTCGATCAAGTCGCATACCGGGAAACGGACGGGTAAGGTGACCGCCGCGAATCCCATGGAAGTGGAGACGGCGCGGCGGGCAGGCTTCTACGTCATCGACCCGGATGGGGTCGCGCGGCGTTCCGCCGTGGAGTCGCTCCCCGTTAAATTCGCGTTCGGAACGCCGGACCAGAATGAGCCCGGGCAGATCATCCATCCGCAGCAACAGAAGGCGCTGGTGGGCGATTACGATTTGCTGGGCGTGATCGACCCGGCGGCCAAGGGGCGGAACATCACGCTGGCTTCGGTGAACGGGGTGGCGCTGATGAACCGCACCAGCCCCGATGTGGAACTGGTGCGCAACGCGGTGAACGCGCAACTCGATCAGCCGCGGGTGATGCATGGGGCGCAGGATCAGTTTGCGGGTCCGCCGGAAAAGGACGAGGGCAGCACAGCGTTTCTCCCGAACGGCCTGGTCTATGAGCTGACTACCGCGGCGGCCGTGCAGCAGTTTTATCAGTTGCTCGGGCGCGAGTTCATTACCGGGAAATACTGAAGAGGATCGCTTCACCGCGCGATTCTCGCCGACTGCCGCACATTTCGTAACCGCGGTCAGTTACGCACCCTGGAAAAGCAACTGCATCCGAGGGGAGTGCCGCTATTGCGGATCAAGGAGCAATTGCATGCAGGACATTTTGGAGCGGGAGCCGAAGACTTCTCCGCAGCCCGAACATCGCGAAGGAACGGTCGCTCGCACAATTGAGCAGCAGACCGCGAAACTGCCCTCGGATCTTTTTCTTTGGGCGGCTGTCGGATCCATCACCGCGTCGGTCGTGCTGATGGTGGCAGGCCAGGGTAAGAAGGCAAATTTCGTGGGTCAGTGGGCGCCTACCTTCCTGATACTGGGTCTGTACAACAAGATGGTGAAGTTACACGGGTCGGAAGGGCAGTAGACCGTAGGCGATGGCGGTCGCGGAGGGCGCGGCCGCCATCGTTCGCCCGGGCGATCTGCGACTCGTAGGACTGGCCTCGCACTTCGCGTCTGACGCCCGCTACACTGGAGCGATGGCCGGTTGGCACATGCTTCGGAAACGGGTGCGCGAGAGCCACTGGCCCGCTGTTATTGCACTCACCGCACTCAATCTCGCCATCTGCTGGCGCCTGTTCAAGGTGGAGTACACCAACAATTTCAGCTCCATCGAAGGCGCGTTCATCGGGCTCGCGCGGTACATCTCGCAGCATTGGGGCGACTTCGCGTGGTGGCCGATGTGGCATTGCGGCATGCCATATCAGGACACCTATGTTCCTCTGTTGCATCTCATCACCGCCGCGGTAGCGACGGTGGGGCACATCTCCGCGGCGCATGCGTATCACAGCGTGATCGGCGCGATTTATGCGCTCGGCCCCGCGATGTTGTATCTCATGGCGGTGCGGCTGGGTGCGCCGCGCGGCGCGGCGTTTCTTTCCGCGCTCTGCTACTCGCTGTTCTCGCCCTCGGCGCTGGTGATGCCGGACGTAGTCCGCGACATGGGCGGGCTGTGGTTCTCGCGCCGCTTACAAGTGCTCACGGTATACGGTGAGGGTCCGCATATCAGTTCCATGACGATGCTGCCGGTTGTCGTGCTGGCGCTGGAAAACACCCTGCGGCGCGGAACGAGCCGCGCGTTCGCGCTGGCGTCGCTTGCGATCGCGACGGTGTTCCTCACGAATGTTCCGGGCACGATGGGGCTCGGTCTGGCGGTCTTCTGCTGGATCTGCGCGCAGAAAGCAGGTGACCTCAAGCGCGCCTGGGGGGCAGCGGCGGGCGCGTCCGTACTGGCGTATGCGGTGGCGTGTTTCGGAGTGCCGCCCTCCGCAATCCGCACGGTCGCTGGAAATATCGGGCCAATGCACAAGGGCTTTTCGAACGCGCTCCGTTACGGTCCGGTGTGGCTGGTGCTGGCGCTGGCCGGCGTCGCGGCGGCCGGTTATCTGCTCGCCCGAATGCGATTGCCTCTCGCCGCGCGATTTGCCGCTCTGTACCTCGCGCTTACCGCCGTGCTGGTGCTGACGGCGAAGAGCGAAGAATTCGAATTGCTGCCGCAGGCGGGTCGTCTGCACCTGGAAATGGAAATCGGCGCGTGCATCCTGTTCGGCATGGCGGTATGGGCTCTGTACTCGCTGGTCCCGCGATGGGTGCGGCCGATCGTGCTGGTGCTGTGCCTTCCGGCGGTGGTGCTGCAGTTTCACCACTACCGCGCGCGGGCGCACTACGATCTGCAATACGCGGACATTGCAAAGCGGAGTGAATTCACCAGCGCACGATGGGTGGATGCGAATCTGCGGAATGGCCGTGTCTTCGCGGGCGGGTCGACCGGCTTCTGGCTGAACGCGTTCACCGATACGGCGCAACTCACCGGCTGCTGCGATCAGGGGCTCTCGATGCCTGTGCTCAGCGATGTGCCGTTCCTCGTCAACACAGCCGTGGAGCCGGCATCCACACAACTCGCAGTCGATTACATGCGCGCCATGGGAGTGGATGCGCTGATCGCAAGCGGCCCAAACAGCACGGACGAATATAAGGACCTTAAGGAACCGGGCCGCTTCGCAGCGTTGCTGCCGACCCTGCATCAGGAAAACGGCGACACCATTTACGGAGTGACGCCTGTCCCCGGCGCACTCGCGCATGTATTCCACGCCGGAGAACTTGTGCCCCCGAACTCTCCGCCGGCATCGCGGACAGCCGCGGCACCCCTCTACGCGAGAATCGTGATGGACCCGTCTCGTACCGCGCAGTTCACCTGGGTCCGCGGCGGCGATGCGCGCATCAAAGCGAATTTGCAGCGCGGCGGCTTGATGCTGGTGCAGGTGGCCTGGTTCCCCGGCTGGAAAATTACCGTGAACGGACAGCGCCGCAAGGCCGCGGCGGACGGCTTCGGCTTCATCACGATCGCGCCCGATTGCCAGGGCGCTTGCGACATACGCATGCAGTGGATGGGCCGCCCGGACCTGCCGCTGGCAGCCGCTATTTCAGGGATCGGGATCGGCTTGATTGTCGTGCTGTGGCGGCGCGTGCGGCCGCTCGGGTTCTTAACAGAGCGCATGTCATAATGGTTCGAATGACGGCGGAGCACCAGGAAATCGTGCAGCGGTACCAGCTCAAAGCCGGTCCGTACAGCAGCCATACGCTGTTGCTGGCGCACTTTCCGGAACGCGGCGAGAAGCGGCGCGTGCTCGATATCGGGTGCGCGGTAGGTTATCTGTCATCCATTCTCGCGGACCGCGATTTCGCTGTTTCCAGCATCGATTGGCCGGGAACTCCGCATCCGGCGACGGTCGAGTTCTCCGGCGGCGACCTGGACGATGGGCTTGGACCGGTCACCGGCTCCTTCGAGTATGTGATCTGCGCGGACGTCATCGAGCATCTGCGCGATCCGCTGCGGCTGTTGATGGAATGCCGCGAGAAACTCGCGCCAGGCGGCATTCTGCTGGCTTCCTTGCCGAATAGCGCGCATTGGTATTTCCGTTGGAACGTGCTGACGGGCCGGTTCCCGCAGCACGAGCGTGGATTGTTCGACAGCACGCACCTGCACTTTTATAGCTGGGACGGGTGGGTGAACCTGTTCCGGCGCGCGGGGTTCCGCATCGATATGGTGCAAGCGTCCAGTGTGCCGTTCGGTCTCGCCATGCCGCAGTGGGACGGGCGATGGCCCGTGCGCATGCTCGAGCGGCTGTCCTTCGAGTGCGCGCGCGTCTGGAAACGGCTCTTCGCTTACCAGTTCGTAATTCGTGCGCGTGTGGAGACGGAAAGAGCTTGATACCTCGCCTGAAACTGTCCCGCCGGATGGAAATTCTTCTGGATTTCTTTCTGGTGTTCCTGATGACGGCGGTGCTGATCCGCCCTTACTTCAAGATCAAATACACGGATAAGTGGGCGTCCATTGAAAGCACATTCATCGCGGACGCGCGCTTTCTGATTCAACACTGGCCGCATCCGCAATGGCAGCCCTTGTGGTATGCCGGCACGCGATTCGATTACGTTTACCCCCCGATGCTGCGCTACGGCACGGCCATCATCTCGAAAGTAACCGGCTTCTGGCCGGTCAAGGCTTACCACTTCTACACGGCGTTTCTTTACGCGGTGGGCATCGCCGGCGTGTATCTGCTGATTCGAGTGGGCACGAAATCGCGCGGCTCGGCCTGGCTCGGCGCGGCGGCGACGGCGCTCATGTCGCCGATTTTTCTGTTCATGCCGCAGTACCGCCATGACGCCTGGAAACTGGAGCCGGAGCGCCTCGGCGTTCTCGTGAAATACGGCGAAGGGCCGCACATGTCGGCGTTGGCGCTCATCCCGATCGCGCTTGCCTTCACCTGGCTCGCCATGGAAAAGCGGCGGCCGTGGGCAGTAGCACTGGCGGCGATCTTCTGCGCGGCAGTAACATCGAATAACTTCTACGGCGCGACTGCGCTGGCTACTTTTTATCCCATTCTGGTCTGGGCGTTCTGGATTACCCGGCAGGATAAGAGGATTCTGCCGTCTGCCATTGCGATTCCTGTGTTGGCGTATGGACTTACTGCCTTCTGGTTAGTGCCGTCTTACTTCAAAGTAACTGCCGAAAACATGAAGTATGTTTCCGAGCATGGAACCACGTGGTCCATCTGGGTGGCGCTGGTGATCGCGGTGACTTTTGCCGTAATGACGGACCGTTTTGCGAAAGGGAAGGCGGGCCGCACGTGGGGCATCTTCGTCGCCGGTTCAGCGGTCTTCTTCTCGCTAAACATTCTGGGCAATTACTATTTCAATTTCCGCATCAGCGGCGAACCCACGCGCCTGCTGCCGGAATTGGACATGATCTATATCATGGGCATCGTGCTGGTGCTGCGCTGGATGTGGAACCGTCCGGGGATTGCGCTGCGCGGCGTGGCGATCGTGCTGGTCTGCGCGGCCTTTTACAGCGCTTCGGGCTATGTGCATTACGCCTGGCACATGTTCCCGGCCTATCCCGATTACCAGAATCGAATCGAATACCGGGTCTCTGAGTGGTTTTGGAAGAACATGCCGAACTCGCGCCTATACCCAACGGGAAGTGTGCGCTTCTGGTTCGATGCGTGGCACGATCTCGCCCAGGTCGGCGGCGGGTCGGAGCAGGGGCTGCTCAATCCCGAGGTGGAGCCGGCGCAGTGGGAGACGAATCTCGGTCCGAACGTGAAACCCAGTCTCCTCTGGATGCTGGATATGGGCGCCGATGCCGTCTATGTTGCCGACAAGCGATCCGAGGAGATATTCAAGGACTTCCAGTATCCGCAAAAATTCGCCGGCCAACTTCCCGTGCTGTTTGACGATGGGCAGGGGAACACGCTGTATGGTGTGCCGCGCCGCTACACTACACTTGCGCGCGTAGTCGAAACCGGCAAGCTGAACGTACTGAAGCCGCCGCGACACAACGACGATGTCGAGTACCTGCAGGCGTATGCGGACGTAATTGAAAAAGGTCCGGACTCCGAACCTGCGCTCAAATGGAACGGCACCGATGCCATGAGCGTGCACGCGAAGGTGCAATCTGGGCAGACCCTCGTCGTACAGGAGACTTACGACCCCGCCTGGCATGCGTGGAGCGACGGCAAAGCGCTCACGATCCGCAAGGACGCGATGGGGATGATGGCCATTGATGCACCGGTCGGCGAACATGACATTGCCGTTATCTTCATTACCCCTATGGAGAATCGGATCGGCCGCGTGGTGACGCTGTTGACGATTGTGCTGCTCGCCGCGATGCTGTGGCTTGGCTTCCGTTCGGAGCGTCGCGCGTGAAACGTCTGGCCACGCCGTTGCTCGGCCTGGCGCTTTTCCTGATGAACGTCTGGCTGAACTGGCCGTTGTTCATGCCCGGCGATCTTCCGTTTCCGGGTTCCATCGAACGCGGCTATGTCGGGATGGCGCGGTTTGTCGCCGAGCAACCGAACCCATGGGGTTGGAATCCTCTGCCGTATTGCGGATTGCCCACGCAGTTCATGTATGTGCCGGGTTTGCCGTACGTGAGCGCGCTATTCATTCGCTTGCTGCCGCACGCATCGCCGGACACGATTTACCGCATCATTGTTTCACTGGCGACGTGCCTCGGTCCGGTGACTCTGTTTCTTTTTGCGGTGTACTTCACGCGCAGCCGCAAGTGGGCGTTCGCTACCGCTCTGGCGTACAGCCTCATCTCGCCTTCGTACGCGCTGTTCCCGGCCGTCGAAACAGACCGCGGCTTCGCGCAACTGCCGTGGCGCATTCAGGTGCTCGCGAAGTACGGAGAAGGTCCGCACAACACGGCTTTGACGATGCTTCCGCTGGCGCTGCTGGCGCTGTGGCGCGCGGCGAAGGGGCGCACCTACAAGCGAATATTCGCGGCCGCCGTGCTGCTCGCCGCCATTCCGCTATTCAATTGGGTGGGCGCGATGGGGCTGGCAATCTCGTCGGCACTGCTGCTGATCGCGGCGTTCGGTGAGATCGATTTCGCCGCATGGCGCGCGTTCGCTGCCGCTGGCCTTGCCTACCTGCTCGCCTGCTTTTGGCTGACTCCCAGTTTCGTGCGGACCATCGCCTTTAACTGGCCGGCGGATTCGTTCGCGTACCAGTTTCATGCGGCGCAGGCCGGTTTGCTATTAGCGGTGGCAGCAGGCGTTGCGGCCATCCGCGTACTCTTCCGCTATTTCCACGGCTCCTTCTATTTCTCTCTCGTGACGATGGGCGCGTGGGTCTTCGGCTTCATTGCGACCGTCTTTTACGTCTTCGGCGTCGACACCATCCCCGAATCGCGCCGCTACGCGATCGAGTTCGAGCTCTTCGCGGCGCTCGCGATCGTCGAAGCACTGCGGCTGGCGCTGCGGAGCGCCAACTCGACGGTACGGCTTTGCGCCATCGGCAGCGCGGGACTCATGCTGCTGGTCGGCTCGCCGCAGCTTTGGGCATATCTCACGCAGGGATGGCAGGTGTGGATGCCGCACCCCACCGAAAGCACCGTCGAGTACCGGCTTGCCGATTGGATTGCGGCTCATCCGCCCGAGGGCCGAGTGTTTGCGTCCGGCGGTCTACGCTTCCGCTTGAACTCCTGGTTCGATCTGCAGCAGGTGGGCGGACCATTCGAAACCGGACTGCAGAACCGCATCCCCGTGGAACTCGCTTATCGAATTCGAAGTTCGGATAAAGCCGATGAGAGCAAGGTCATGCTGCTGGCGCTGGGCGCGCAGTACGTCGTGGTGCACGGGCCGAAATCGCGCGAGTATTATCGCGATTTCCGGAATCCCGAGCGGCTCGCCGGCATGCCGGTTGCCTATCGCGTGGAAGATGACACCATCTACTCGCCAGGCGCCCACCCGATTGCGCAGTTAATGCACCCGATCGAGTTGCCGGCTGCGGATCCACGCACGAATGCCGGCGCTCTCAATTCGTACGCCGCCGCCATTACGGATTACCGCCGTCCGCAGTTGGCGGTTCAATGGAACGGACTGAGCGCGCTCAGCGTTTCCGGACCCATGCCGGCGGATGCGGTGGTCGCGCTGCAAATCAACGCGGATGCCGGCTGGCGTGCCACGCAGGATGGCCACCCGGTTCCACTGACCGAGGATCGTCTGGGGTTTCTGGTGGTGCATCCTACGCCGGCTGCAGCAAGCCGCATCGAACTCCGGTACGTAGGAACCGCGGAACAGCGTATCTTTGCGGTGCTTAGCGCGGCAGCGTGGGCGCTTGCGCTTGCCGCACTTTTCCTGAAGCGGTCCCAACGAAAAACAAGCCATGGGTAGATTTCTTCTGGTCCGTCACGGCGAAAGCGAAGCCAACCGGCTGCACGTGTTCGCGTCAGACGACACGCCGCTCACCGAAACCGGTCGTGAACAGGCTCGGGAAGTGGCAGAAAAGCTCGCCGCGCGTTTCACCCCGGACCTGGTGGTCTCCAGCAAGTTTTGCCGCGCCGAGCAGACGGCGCGCATCATCGCCGGGCGCCTCGGACTGCCGCTTGAAATCGTGCCCGCGCTGCACGAACGGGACTTCGGCTGGCTCATCGGGAAGACCTACGAAGCGTTCGGCCAACTGATCGCGAACGATCCCAGCTACGACGCACAGCACCCGTGGACCTGGGCGCCGCCGGAAGGCGAAACCGTGGAACACGTGCGCGACCGCGTGCTCGAAGCGCTGGAGAAACTCCGTGCCGAACACCCCGCCGCCACCATCGTAGTGGTCTGCCACGGAATCGTGATGCAGACGTTATGGGCACATCTGACGGGAACCTGGGAAGGCGCGGAAATCCCGAAGAACTGCGCGGTGATTCAGGTGGAGCATGATGAAAGCGGGTTCCACCTGGATGTGCGCGAGTGCGTATAGCAGGCGGCGGCGCATTCACCGCGGACGCGTAGAGACCCGGTGCGGCAAGCCGCACAAAGCGGTGCGGTGAAATCGGTGCGCTATGATTGAATTTCCCCGTGTTTTATTCCATCGAACAACAAGTCGCGCGCGCTTTTCGCGCTCACATTCAGGTCCGCTACGGCGTGGATCTTCCGCTTGCCGTGGAGCAGCCGCGGCAGAGCGAATTCGGCGAGATGGCCGTTCCCGCGGCATTCCAACTGGCTAAGCAACTGCGCCAGAATCCGAAGAAGATTGCCGCTGAGCTGGTGGAAGAAATCGGCCCGATTCCCGGTGTCGCGTCGATGCAAATCGCAGGCAACGGCTACATCAATCTGCGGCTGGATCGCGGCGCATTCGCCGCTTCGCTGCTGCGCGGCGAGGCCGATGCGGCGGCCGCATCCGGCGATAAGATTATCGTCGAGCACACCAACATCAATCCGAACAAGGCCGCGCACATCGGACACCTGCGAAATGCCGCGCTCGGCGACACCTTTGTGCGGATGCTGCGCGCCCGCGGACAGAATGTCGAAGTGCAGAACTACATCGACAACACCGGCGTGCAGGTGGCGGACGTCGTCGTGGGCTTTCATTACCTGGAGCACCTGGGTCCCGATGCTGTGCGCGCGCTTATAGCGGACCCCGCCGTTCGTTTCGATTACTACTGCTGGGATCTCTACGCGCGTATCTCGTCCTATTACAAAGAGAACGCGGATGCGTTGAAGTGGCGCGCCGCGACGTTGCACTCGATTGAGGCCGGCCACGGAGAGCTCGCCGAACTTGCGCACCTCGTCGCCGATGCGATTGTGGAAGCGCATCTCGCTACGATGCTGCGGCTCGACGTGGAGTACGACGTACTTCCCCGCGAGAGCGAGATTCTGCATCTGAAGTTTTGGGCGTCCGCGTTCGAACTGCTCAAGCAGCGAAATGCCATCTATTTCGAGACGGAGGGCAAGAACAGCGGCTGCTGGGTGATGCCAGGGCTTTCCGAAGAAGGTAAGGTGATCGTGCGCTCCGACGGCACAGTCACTTATGTCGGCAAGGACATCGCGTACCAGCTCTGGAAATTCGGACTGCTCGGCAAGGATTTCTACTATAAGCCGTTCAAGACTTATTCGGACGGCCGCGTGCTCTGGGTAACTACGGACCAGCCTGCCGAATCCGGGCGGCAGTTCGGGCACGGATCGCGCGTGTATAACGTCATCGATGCACGGCAGAGTTACTTGCAGGATGTAGTGGTGGCGGGGCTCCGGGGGCTTGGTTATAACGATCAGGCCGACCGCTCGATCCACTTTTCCTATGAAATGGTGGCGCTCTCGCCGCGATGCTGCGCGGACTTGGGCATTCCTCTCTCCGAGGAAGATCGCAAACGTCCTTATGTGGAAGTCTCGGGACGCAAAGGGCTCGGCATCAAGGCTGACGATCTCCTGGACAGCTTAATTGCCAAGGCTCTCGAAGAAGTCGTCTCGCGTCACCCCGAATCGCCGGCGGATGAACGCAAGACCGTTGCGACGCAGATCGCCGTCGGCGCGCTGCGGTTTTTCCTGCTGAAGTTCACGCGGAACTCGGTGATCGCGTTTGATCTCCAGGAAGCGCTCAGCTTTGAAGGCGACACCGGGCCGTACGTGCAATATGCCGCAGTGCGCGCGCGCAACATTCTCCGGAAGCTGCAGGAACGCGGCGACGCCATTCCCGATTTCTCCGGCGAACTTTCGCCGGAAGCGATGGCGCGGCAATTACAGTCCGAGGACTTCTGGCAGTTGCTGCTCGCGGCGGCGAAGGCCGATTCCGCCGTGGATCGCGCCGTCACGGCCGGGGAACCGGCGCATGTCGCGAAGTATGCGTTTCAGTTAGCGCAGGCTTTTAATAACTTCTATCATCAGTATCCGATTTTGCAGGAAGAAGATCGGGAGAAGAAGGTCTTTCTGCTTTGGATGACGGACTTCTTTCATCGGCAACTGGAACGTACGGCGGCAATCTTGGGTATTCGCATTCCTGAGTATATGTAAGGACCGGTGGTGCGGTCGCGCGGGGCGCGACTGGTACCGGCCGGGAGGCCGGCACCTACTGGACCACCAGTTCTTTGAGGCCGTTTCGCACCAGGATTGCGTTTACCTTGGGTAACTCAAGTTTGACGGTGGTGTTGAATTTATTTTGCTCGTCGACGAGTTGCTTATGCAGTAAGTCGTAGACTTCGTAAGAGGCCGCCGTCGGCTTCCCGTCTCCGTGCTGGACGCTCGAACCCAACGCTGCGATCTTATTGTTCAATTTAATCGGGAAGTTCAACGGGTCCTGGTTGCTACGATTGCGCACCTGATACACATCTTCCTCGATAGGGGTCAGTTTGGCGAGCAGAGCTTCGCAGGCCGCTTTGATCGACGGGTCCGGCTTTGCCTTCTGCCTCTCCTCCATCTGCTTCTTCAAGTCGCGAATGGCAATTACGATCTCATCCGCCCGTGTCACATCATTGAGAATCTTCATCGAGAGATCGAATTGCGCCTTCAGATCCGCGATGGTCACACTGTCCAGCCGCGGGTCCTTCTCCAGGGTAAATCGCTGCGTCTGCGTTTTTCCGCCGGCGGTGAGGCGGACCTGATAGCTCCCCGGGACCGCTACCGGACCGTTCGTATTTCCTCCCCACAGGATCATCCCTTCGAACGTTTTCGCGCCCGGATACCGCAGATCCCACGTGAAGCGATTCAGTCCGGCCTTGTCCGGGGGCGCCGCATTGCCGCCGCCTCGTCCGCCACGGCCGCCGCCGCCGGAAGCCGCCTCCTCTCCTGCGGCGCCTTCCTCCTCGGCCGCGCCGCGGCCGCCGCGTCCACCGCGGCCGGCGTTCTGGTCCGCCGGCGTGCCCGTGAACGTACGGATTACCTTTCCGCTGCCGTCCAGAATATCGATCTGCACCTTCTCCGCGGGCTTATCCAGGAAGTAATCGATCCGCGCCGTGTTTACGTTGCGAATCGCCGGCGCGGGGCTGAATAGGTGCACATTCTCACTCACCAGGGCAGCGTTCATCTGTCGCAGCGGAGTAATATCGTCCATTACATAAAAGGAGCGTCCGTGTGTCGCGATGACTAAGTCGTTCCCTTCGATGAGTAAGTCGGAAACCTGCGTATCCGGCAGATTCTGCCGTAGCGATTGCCACTCCGCGCCATTGTCGAACGAAACATAGATTCCGTGTTCCGTTCCGGCGAACAGCAGACCCGGCTTCACGGGATCTTCGCGAACCGCCTGTACGAAGTCGTTTTCGCCAATCCCGTTCACGATTTTGGTCCAGGTCTTCCCGTAATCGCCGGTCTTAAACAGATACGGCTTGCGATCGTCATTCTGATAATTCTTCGCCGCGACATATGCCGTGCCCGCGTTGTACGGCGACGCCTCAATGAGACTCACGCGACCGAACTTCGGCATGCCCGGCGGCGTGACGTTCTGCCAGTGGCTCATTTCCTTCCCGCCGCCATCGCGCGTGATAAACACGAGGCCATCGTCCGACCCTGTCCAGATGGTCTTCTCGTCCTTCCGCGACGGCGCAATTGAAAAGATCGTGGCGTAAATTTCCGGACCATTCTGATCGTGCGTGATGGGTCCGCCCGAATCGCCGAGGGTCTTCGGATCGTGCCGCGTCAGATCCGGACTGATCATCGTCCATGAGTGACCGTCATCCACCGTCTTCCATAAGTGCTGCGACGACGTATACAGGACCTCGGGATTCACCGGCGAGAATACGATTGGGTATGTCCATTGCCAGCGCTCCGGCAGCGATCCGGCATTCTCGCCCGAGAAGAAGAGCGGGTACACCTGCACGTCTTTCGAATAGCCGGTTCGGCGATCGAAGCGTGTCAGCAGCGCACCTTGGCTGCCCGCGAAAAAGATGTTCGGGTTTTTCGGATCGGGCGCAATATATCCGCTTTCGCCGCCGCCCACATCGTAATTGCTCAGCCCGCTGGCCCGTCCGCCGCGGCCGCCGCCAGCGCTCGTCACGCAAATTGTCGAGCTATCCTGCTGCGCGCCGCAAACGTGGTACGGAATCTCCTTCGTCACGGCGACGTGGTACAACTGCGCCGTCGGGTACTGTTCATTGGTCCACGTCAAGCCGCCATTCACGCTCACGGCCGCGCCGCCGTCGTTGCTTTCGATCATGCGCTGCGGATTAGCGGGGTCGATCCATAAATCGTGGTTGTCGCCGTGCGGTGGACGCAGTTGGCGGAACGTTTTCCCTCCATCGGTCGATTTGTGGAAGTTGACGTTCAACACATACACGGTGTCCCTGGCCTTCGGATCGGCGATCACGCGCGAATAGTAGAACGCCCGCTGGCGTATGTCGCGGTTGTCGCTGGCGAGTTTCCACGTGGCGCCTGCATCGTCGGACGAAAACAGCCCGCCGTTTTCGTTCTCGACGATCGCATAGATCCGCTTGGAATCCGCGCCGGAGACGGAGACTCCGATTTTGCCGTCGATGCCCTTCGGCAGTCCCGGATTGCGGGTGATTTCGGTCCAGTGATCGCCGCCGTCCGTGGTCTTATACAGCCCGGTGCGAGCGCCGCCGCTCGAAAGGCTCCACGGCGTGCGATAGACATCCCAGATGGCGGCGTACAGCGTGTTTGGGTCGCTCGGATCCATGCAGAGGTCTACTGCGCCCGCATGATCGTCCTTGTAGAGAACCTTGTCCCAATGCTGGCCGCCATCGCGCGAGCGGAAGACGCCGCGCTCGGTGTTCGGCCCGAACGGGTGCCCGAGGGCCGCGACGTACACAATATCCGGGTTAGTGGGATGCACTCGTACACGCGAAATCGCCTGCGTATCGGCGAGGCCTATGTGCTTCCACGTTCGCCCTGCATCCGTGGTTTTGTAAACGCCATCGCCCTGCATGATATTGCCGCGCAATTCCGTTTCGCCCATTCCGATGTAGACCACGTCGGGATTCGAAGGCGCCACGGCCACGGCTCCCACTGAGGAACTGGTGAGCTGCCCGTCCGTAACCGGCCGCCATGTCAACCCGCCGTCCGTAGTCTTCCACAAACCGCCGCCGGTCGCCCCGAAGTAATACTCCAGAGGCCGCGACGGGCTTCCGGAGGAGGTGATGGACCGGCCGCCGCGCAGCGGTCCGATGCTGCGCCACTGCAGTCCGCTGAAGAGCTTGGGATCGTAAGTCGCCGCCGCCAGCGTCAAAGCCACGAGGAACGGAAACGAACGCGAGATTCTCATGCGGGGCATTATATCTTGATAGCGCCGTGTCGCCGGGAATGTGTAAAATAATACGGTTGCTCACTTGTCCAGAGTGTAAGATCGGGTTGCCGGACAACATTCAGCGCTGCCCCATGTGCCAGAGGCCCGTCGGCACAGGGATGGCGATACGCCGCGTGGTGCTTCTGCTGGGCACCGGCGCACTGGCGCTGATGTTGCTGCTGGTGCTTACGGCTCCTACCAAGCTTGAATGGCTCCTCCTCCGGCGGCATGCGACGCCTGCCGCGGCTTATTCCGCCGCCGTCGCTTACATCGGCAAGTCGCCGCAGTTCCGCGGCGCGGTGCACATCGGCGATCTGAAGGAAACGGCGGTCGAACGCCTGGGTCCGACGCGCTACCGGGTTGCCGGGTATGTGGAGCTTCAGCCCCAACCCGGCGTCCGCGTGCACGACTATTACACCTGCGCGGTGGTATATATGGGCCACGACACCGGCTGGCAAGTGGAAGACCTGCATTTCGAGCGGCTTCAGTAAACGGCGGCGCGCGGCTGGCCGTAAAATGAAATTTGGCCCCGAACACTCACCCGGAACCGCTGCCGAGCACAGCCCGCTGGGTTCTTATGGGCGCTTTTCTCGGCCTTTTCGGCCTGATGCTCGGTTCCGGGCTCGCTGCAATCGGTGATCTGGACCGCATGCACGCCCAGGAGCAGGCCGCGCGCCGCGAGTTCTTCCAACGCACACAAGCGCTCAGCGGCCTCTGCCTCTCCATAGAACTGTATGCCGATTCCATCCAGCATTACGTCGCGAATCAGGACGAAGCCGTCATCCCAACCATCCGCACGCGCCTGGGGCAACTGCAAAGTGAGCTCGCCTCCGCGCTCGGCAGCTATGACCCGGCGCAGCATGAACGCGAGATCCTCTCCTTGCGCGAGATCGAAACTCTCTTTACGCGACAGCGCCAACTGATCGTGCAGATGCTCTCCTGGGCGCCTGATGAGCGCCGCCGCCGCGCTCCGCTGCTGGTGCACCGCGAAATCACGCCTATCGAGGCCGAGATTCTGGAGCGCAGCGATCAGCTAAGGCTCGCCAATGACCGCGAACTGCACGAGGCCGACCAGGCCCTGCTGGTGCAGTTCGCCGATCTGCAATCTTCGCTGACGCGCTCCATCGTGCTCGCACTTGCCAGCGCGCTTGTCCTGATTCTCGCGAGTATGTATTACATTCTCCGGCTGGAACGCCAGACGCGCCTGCGTTACGTGGAGGTGGTGCGCAGCCGGCATGAACTGGAGCAGCTTTCCGCGCGGCTGGTGGACGCCCAGGAAACCGAGCGCCGGAACATCTCACGCGAGTTGCACGATGAAGTGGGCCAGACGCTCGGCGCGCTGCTGGTGGACTTCGGCCGTTTGCTCGCCGCCTTGCCCTCGGCTGCGCCGCAACTGGTGGAGCAGGTCGGCAACATGAAGGCGGTGGCCGAGCGCACCGTGCAGAGCGTCCGCAATCTCGCGCTGCTGCTGCGCCCCTCCATGCTCGACGATCTGGGGCTCGCGGCGGCGCTGGAATGGCAAGGCCGCGAAATCTCGCGCACCAGCAGCGTGGAAGTAGAAGTGGAAACCAGCGACATCTCCGACGATCTGCCGGACGAATACAAGGTCACCATTTACCGGCTGGTGCAGGAAGCTCTTCACAATGCCGTCCGCCACTCCGGCGCGCGCAATGCGCGTGTGTGTGTGCGGCAGGCCGAAGGGCGCATCCGCATCGAAGTTTCCGACGATGGTCACGGCTTCGACCCCGCGCGCACACGGGGCATGGGCATCCTCGGCATGGAGGAGCGCGTCAAGCGTCTCGGCGGCTCCTTCGCGATCGAATCCAAGCCGGGGCAGGGGACCATCCTGCGCGCCGACCTCCCCGTGCACCTTCAGGAAAAAGCCGCATGAGGGTTCTCCGCGTCCTGCTCGCCGACGATCACAACCTGATCCGCGCCGGTCTCCGGTTGGTGCTCTCGCAGGAGACGGACTTCACGGTAGCGGGCGAAGCTTCCAACGGCCGGGAGGCGGTCGCCATGGCGACTTCGCTGAGGCCCGACGTCGCGGTCCTCGATATCGGCATGCCGGACCTGAACGGCATCGAAGCGTGCCGGCAAATCCGGGACGCGCTCCCCGATACGCAAGTCGTGATGCTCAGCATGCATTCCGACGAGTCCTATGTATTGCGAGCTTTGAAAGCCGGAGCCCGCGCTTATCTGTTGAAAGACTCCGCCGAAGCCGATCTCGCCCGCGCGATCCGGGCCGTGTGGGAGGGAAAAAGCTTCTTCAGCCCCGCCGTCGGCAAGGTTCTGCTGGAAGATTACATGCGCAAGCTGCAGCGGACCGGAGCCGAGGATTCCTATGAGCTGCTCTCCCCGCGAGAACGGGAGGTCCTGCAACTCGTAGCGGAAGGCAAGAGCAGCAAGGAGATTTCGAGCCTGCTGAACCTGAGTGTGTACACGGTGGAAACACATAGAGCTAAGCTCATGCAAAAGTTAAACTTGAAGAGCGTACCTGAAGTAATACTTTATGCTGTGCGCAAGGGGATTATTTCATGAGACTCGGCTCTGCGTCGGACTCCTTTTATCGCTCTCTTACGGGATTGTGAAAAAATCGAGTTGCTTTTACCCGACTTCGAAACGCCCTCGCATCCCCGGCACCTGGCCCGGCCGGTAGTTGATTCTGCTAACGGAGCCGCGACCGTTAGGAAGCGGTAAAAGGTGCTTCGAAAGGCGAATGGAGCGCCACGAGAACAGCAGCCGGATTACTTCACAAACCCCTAACGGGGCAGCAAACGATGCGGAATCAATCACATACGGCAGATGGCGGTAGGCAAATGAGCCACCGATGAACCGCTGCCATCCCTAATCGTCCGGCCCCACAATACCGACTTCCCGTGACAACCGAAACTCCCTTCCAAACCATCTGAATAAGCGGGACCACAAAGTCCAAAAGTTCAACTTGGAGGAAACATGAGTTTCAACAACATCTGGCGGCGTCCGAAAGCCGCTGCGCTCGCGATGGTGATGGCGCTGGGCCTCGGCGGCCTCGCTGTGGAAGGCGCAGAGCACCTCGGTATCATCAACCCGCCCGCTTCGCTGCATTTCGCGCCGGCCGACGAACCGGTTAGCCACAATACGTTCGCGCCGGTCGTCAAGCGCGTGCTGCCCGCAGTCGTCAACATCTCGTCCACGAAAATGCTGAAAACGTCGTTCCAGGGTTCCGACGACCCCATGGACAACCCGCTGTTCCGCCAGTTCTTCGGCGATAACGGCGGAGGCGGCCGTCAGTTCCGCGTTCCCCGCCAGCAACAGCAAAAGGAGCAGGGTCTCGGATCGGGCGTGATCGTCAGCCCCGAAGGCTACATTCTGACCAATAACCACGTGGTGGATGGCGCGACTGACGTCCGCGTGACGCTCTCCGACCGCCGCGAATTCAAAGCTCGCGTCGTGGGCACGGACCCCAAGACGGACGTCGCAGTAGTGAAGATCGACGCCAATAACCTCACCCCGATCGTGATCGGCGATTCCGGCAGAATTCAGGTCGGCGATTACGTGCTCGCAGTTGGCGATCCGTTCGGCGTCGGCAAGACCGTCACCATGGGCATCGTCAGCGCCACCGGCCGCGGCGGCCTGGGCATTGAAGACTACGAAGATTTCATTCAGACCGACGCCTCCATCAACCCCGGTAATTCCGGCGGAGCGCTGGTGAACGATCGCGGCGAGCTGATCGGCATCAACACCGCCATCCTGGCCCACGGCTCCGAAGGCAACCAGGGCATCGGCTTCGCCATCCCTGTGAGCGTCGCGCGCCGCGTGATGGACCAGATTATCAAAAACGGCAAGGTCACTCGCGCATATCTCGGCGTGATGGCGCAGGAAGTGACTCCGGCCATTGCCAAGGCGTTCAACGAACCGGAAGTACGCGGCGCGCTAGTCGGCGACGTGACCCCGGATAGCCCCGCTTCCAGGGCCGGCATCCAGAAGGGCGACATTATTCTGGGCCTGAACGGTCAGCCGGTGGATAGCGCGGCGCAACTGCGCATGAATGTGTCTCTGATGCAGCCCGGCAGCAGCGTAAACGTGAAGGTGCTGCGCAACGGCGCGGCGAAGGACTTCAACGTTCACCTGGAGGAACTCCCGGTGGAGACCGCGAAGGCGAATGGCCCGGACAATTCGCCGCAGGAATCCATGCAGGGCATTCAGGTGGAGAACGTGAACGCGCGCGATGCCCGTCAACTTGGCATTCCGGCGAACACCCCCGGAGTCGTGGTGACCGGCATTGACCCGAACAGCGCCGCGGCGGATTCGGGCTTGCAGGAAGGCGACGTGATCATGGAAGTGAATCGGAAGCCGGTGAACAACGCGCAGGAATTCGAGCACGCCGTCCGCAACAGCAAGGATCAGGCGCTGCTCCTGGTGAATCGTCAGGGACAGACCATGTACATCACGGTTTAGATGCTGTTAACCCGCTGTACCTCGTTGTAAACCTCCGCCGGCCTGGCTAATCTTCTCCCCAGGCCGGCTTTTTTTGTGCACAAGGCGTGCCCGTGCCGAGCGCGTCGAAGCGAGTTATTCTCATGAATAGTGAACACGTCCGTTCTCGTGGCCGCCTTGGCGGGGTTCGCCGCTCTACAGGCTCAAGCGCAACAGCCTGAAACTCCGCAACCGGATTTCCCGCAGCTTCTGACTCGCATTGCAGCCTACTCGCCTGATCCGTGCCTCGAGGATTTGGACGCACCTGTCAATCTGGAAGCCAACATCCTCTCCCAAGCAGCGGAGCTCGTGACGCAGCGTCTGAATACAGAGTCCGAATCCTCCAACCCGCAGACGCTCGCGACGACTGCATTGAAGACCCTCGAATTGCAGAGCTCTGTAACGAACCTGGCTTGGCCCGAAGAGGCGCGGTTTCGGTTTGAGGTGCTCGAAGTCCCTCCAATCCTCGTCGTCAAGCTCGGCATACGCACGCAGGAAACGGTGTTCGTGTTGTTTCGGCAACCTCCAAGCCGCGGCAAGCGGTCAGCCTGGGAATACTCTTCCATTTACAGCCAAATGGATCACGCGTTTCGCACGCTCGCGGATGTGGTCCCGCTTCATCGGGGGCCATCCGGCCGCGCACGCTTCCTGGTAACCGTGAATACGTTCGGCTGCGCCGGCAGCTTCAGCATTGCCTATCACGCGCGGGAGTTCGCGCCGAAGCGCGCCCGGAATCTGCTGGAGATCATCGACGCAGGCGGCGCTCGTGGCCTTGACGACAAAGTCCCCGGCTTCGAGCAGATCGGAGAACCGCGCACCGAAGGGGCTATTGTCGAGCTGCCTTACTGCTGGTTTTCACCGATCGATACCTGGGATAACCCGAGCCTCTGCGCCGTTGACCGGTACGATCTTTCTCGCGATGACGTTCAATTCGTCTCGCGGACCTATAACCGTCCCGACCTGGTGCCTGTCGCCAAAGCGATCGAGTACGCCGAGGCTCGCGATGATCGCGCCCTCATGGGCTACTGTGCATCCCCTGGTTTGGCGCAGCAGCTGGTCCGCGATCTGCCGCTTCATATTTTTGCGGATGAGGTGCGCGTCACCGAACTGGCGAGCGGGAGGGAGCTCGTCGAATTGGGCCTGGAAACCACGTATCGTTTTACCGTTGAGCGGCGAAACGGAGTGTGGCTCCTGGTTTCTTTCAGTTCGGAATAGGAGCGCTGCCGGTCTGATTGTACGAAACGGAGCAATCTAGAACCGCAGTCCCATTACCCAATCCGGTCATCTGGTACTGTCTTTTGACCCTCAGTTGCGGGATGCTATGACTTGCGGCCCTGAAGTGTGCCACTTCAACCTGGTTTTCGCTCACCGTTCCGCGTCCACGGAGGACAGGGCTGCAAAAACGTCATTGCGTCGCTCCTTTGTTCGCCGGAGTACTGTCCGAGCACTCCGGCGATTATTTTGGCCGGCCTCCATTCCGCTTGAACCACCCCAGGGTCCATTGCATACTTGTAGCGATGCGTCTGCTGATTCCGCTTCTTTTCGCTGCCTTTCTCCTGCCCGCCCAGACTGCCGATGAACGCGATGCGGTCGCTGCCGTACAGCGCCTGTTCGATGCCATGACGGCACGCGATGCCGCCGCTATCCGCGCTTCCATGATTGCCGATGCGCGCCTATACTCCGTTCGGGATTCCGGCGCTCCCGCCACCTTCACTGCTGCGGATCTTGCCAATAACATCGCAGCGAGCAAAGTTCCGGTGCTGGAGCGCTTCACTGCCGCGCCGCGCGTACTGGTCCGCAATAACATGGCCCAGGTGTGGGGCGAGTACGAATTTCTGCGCGATGGCAAGTTGAACCACTGCGGGGTGGATTCCGCCAGCCTCTTCAAGACTGCCGATGGGTGGAAGATCGCGAGCATCTCCTTCACCACCGAAACCACCGGCTGCGCTCCCGGGAAGTAGATCCGCGCGTTCGCTAAAATGGTACGTGCACCTCACCGCGCGCTTCAGTGAAGCCCTCGTCTTTGCCGCGAGCCTGCATCGCCATCAGATTCGGAAAGGACCCGGAGGCACGCCGTACCTGGGCCATCTGCTCACCGTCGCCGGCATTGTGCTGGAATACGGCGGCACGGAGGACGAGGCCATCGCCGCATTGCTCCACGATGCGGTCGAAGATCAGGGCGGCCCTCCGACACGCGAGGCAATCCGCCGCATTTTCGGCGAGCACGTAGCCGCAATCGTGGATGGCTGCTCCGACACCGATGAATCACCCAAACCGCCATGGCAGTTCCGGAAAGACCGCTACATCGCGCACCTGCGCACCGCGACGCGTTCCGTGGTGCTGGTGTCCTGCGCGGATAAACTCGCGAACGCCCGCAGCGTGCTCAAAGATCTGCGCGAGATGGGGGACACCGTCTGGAGCATTTTCCATTGCACGCGCGAGCAGTCGCTCTGGTATTACCGCGAAGTGGTTCGCGCGCTGCACGAAACGGCCGTGCCCGAATCGCTTCTGGAAGAATTGGATCGCACGGTGACGGAGATCGAAGCGTTATCCGGCGTGGTTACGTCGCGGTAAAGGTGCATCGCTGCGAGCGGCACGCGACGGAGTTGCCGCTCTTGCATACCACCCGGCAGGCGAACACGCGCGGCTCGCGCGCAACCACTTTCAGTTGCTTCTGATCGCCATCGTACGCGGCGAGCCAGAAGCCGTTGCTCGTCAGGTCTTCTTTGAGTTGTGGCAGTTGTTCCTCTTTCAGCGCCTCCTTCAGGCGGACGATCAACGAAATCACTCCCTCGTACGAATCGAACACTACCTGGCGGGCCGGCTGCTTCAGAATCCAACTGGTCATGTCTTTTCCGCCGATCTTGCGGATCGTCTCGACGCGAACCTGCACGCCCTTCACGTTGTTCTGCGCCACAGCGGCGCCGAACAGGGAGAGCGCCTCGCTCTGAAGCTGACTGGGGATATCCTCCTGTGCGTAGAAGTTCTCCACCGGACCCACTACCGGATCGGGAGGCGCCGCAGGTGTTCCGCCATCCGGCTGATCGCCGGGATATCGCTTTACCCACAGCGGAGTGTTGAGGACGAGGCAATACTGGCAGCCGGCCGAATCGGCATAGCCCGCGAGCGCCGTACGGATATCGTGCGGGTGGTTGATTTCGCGGACGGGCACACGCATGAGAAGGATCAGCAGTACACAAATGGACGCCGCCACGGCCGGGCCGGCGATCCACGGCCACTTGGGCCACGGCACGTCTTTGCCGAACACCATGCCGCGGAATACATCCAACGCCAGCAGGGCCACCGAGAGCGTGAACACGGTCACCAGTGTCACCCACGTGTATTCCGGCATGGTGCGTTGGATGCGAACCAGCCGGTTGGTCACGACCAGCGGGAAGTATACGCCGTTGAGGACGAACTTCTGCAAACGTGTGGCGTGCTTCCCGGCTACGCTCATGAGACAGTTCTTGAGCACCAGTCCGGCGCCCGTGCCGATCTCGAGCAGAATCGGTTTGGGAATATCGTTATTCCAGGCTTCCGAGCCCACCGCATAAATGCTCTCGAAGTAAGTTGGCCATTCTCCGGGCTTTTCCATGGCCTCGGTCAGGCGCGAAGACGCGTATGCGGCTAAGGCGGAATCCAGTCGTCTTCGCCCGACCGTCCAGACGGTTTGTTTGCTCAGGAGCTCGGCTTTCCGTGCCGTCATTGGAAACTGGTTCCAATCCGCCTGCTGCCGGATGGCGGCATCCACCACGCGCGGGACTTCGTCGTTCAGGATTTCCGCCTGGGCCGCCCGGGTGAGGGCATTCCAGAACCGCTCGAAACGGGGATTCGGGTCCGTCTTGTCGCCCTGGAGTCGAATGATCTCATCCAGGGCGTCCCCGATTTCAGTTTTCAAGATCGACGAGGCATTTGGAAACAAGCTGTCCAGCGGAAAATTTCGGGCCATCGCCAGCGCAGCCGGCGGCATTTTATCGATGCGGTCCGAGGTCACGAGACACTCCACTAACTGGCAAACGGCGTCCAGCCGGCCCCACATCGTGTCGTTCGCGCGCCATGACCGCTTGAGAAATCCGCCGAAATGCCCCAGTTCATTGCCGCAGAGCTTTTCATTCAGCGTGAGCGCGCTGTAGGCCCGTTTCGCATCGATGGGGCTGATGCGGACGGTGCGAATCGCGTCCATGGAATCGGTGCCGGCGGCGCGCTGCAGCGGGAATCGGAACGAATCGATAATCGCGAAGCGAGCGTATTCGCGAGCAGCCGCATCCATGCCTGGCGCGGAAGCAAAACGCTGCAGAATCGACCACTCCTGCGAATCGCAGAGCCGCAGAAGATTGCCCACGGGAGGCGGCGCCGCCGTGAGGGCCTGCAGCTTCTTGCTTAAGCGATTGGCCAGCCTCTGACGCTCCTCCTTCTCCGCGCCTGGGTTCCCAGGATTCACCATTCCGGCGTTCAACTCAAAGTCGCTGGTATCCAGTACCGCGAAAAGCACTGCTTTTGCCTGCTCCCACAGTCCTGAGACGTCGCCGCCCTGGCTCATTACTTTGGCCCACTCGAATCTCGTTTCATCCACCGCCCGTTCCATCGCGAACTGAGTAATCTCGAGGAGCTTGAACTGATGGTTGAGGCGTCGCCACAAGTCCAGGTATTGCGGTTTATCCGCGCGCTGCTGATCGCCGGACGGATAGGCCTGGCCCATGATGAAGTACGCCATGTGCAGGAGCCGCCGCATACGAAAGTAGACGTCGAAATCCCCGAGCGTATCCGTGCCGTCGCCCTCCCACTTTTCGAAGGCCTCCACCAGGAGTTTGGCCGCATGCCGCTGCTCTTTGCTGCGCATGTACACGCGGCCCTCTGCACTGTTGAGCATTCCGTTCACGGCGCGATCGCGCAGTTGAACCAGCCGGGAGGCGCGATACAGATCCCTTCGCTCCTGATCGCCGATCAATCTCAGTCCGCCATCGGCGTCAGGGCTGGCGAAATGCCCGCCGCCTTCCTCAGCGCCAACCAGCGGCTGGAGCAGTTGGGTCAAGGCGTTGACCCGGTCATTATGCGCTGCGATGTTCTGGAGGTCGCCAGCGATGCTCTGGTATCCGGGAATGGAGATGAGCGCGGCCGTGCCCGCCTGCAGAATGTTCGGCGTTTCCGAAAGGTCAGTCTGAGTAAATCGCTCCGGGTCCGGTTCCACATAGAGCAGCATGCGGTCCACGTCGCGGTCGGCCGTGCGGCGCATGATGGTGTCGATCGTGTAACTGAATGGCTTGTTGTCCAGCACGCCGCCATCCAGAAAAAACATGCTGTCCCGGGTATCCAGTTTTCCCCAGCGCTTCAGCATGGCATCCTGCTCTTTGTTGGGCTGCACCTGTACGGGCTCAAACGCCACCGGAAAACAGGACGTAATGCGCGCCAGCTTGGCCAGTGACGCCGACTCGGCCGGCTTGAAATCGTTCTTCCGCTCCTGCCGGTAGGAAAGCTGAAACATTTGGCGATGCGTCTTGACGTCGATCGGCTGGCCGCGATCGTCGAATACGGTAAATACGCAGCCCTGGACGTCGGTGCCGGTCACGAATAAATCGAATTCCGCGATGTCCGACTTCACGCGGCAGGAAGCATCCACGCCGTCGTTGCCCGGCGTCAGATAGACCGGCATCCCTTCAAAGGCCGCCTGCAATCGTTCCTGATAGTAACCGCGGCTGTCGAGCAGGCTGGTGGCATTCTTTGCGCTCGCGTCGTTCAGCAGCCGGAGGATATCTCCGTCTTCACGCCACAATTTCGCGGACGACTTGAAATCGCGGTCGTTCGCGAGCGCGTACCCGAGCATGATGCCGTTGATGCCGCCTGCCGAAGTTCCGCTGACAATGTCCACCACGATATCGGAACCGATGAGCTGCTTGATGAACGAGTAGACACCCTCGCCCTTGACGGCGCGGAACAACTCCTGGGCGACGCCGTTTTCATAGATCGCGAGGGAAACGCCGCCGTACAACACAATTCCTAAGCGAACTTCCCGGTCCGGGGTTGGCTGCTTGATTTGGAATCCCATACAAATTCCTACAAGCGTACCTCATGCGGCCCGGGATGCCAGGACGGGAGATGACCCTATGAGCGGTCTCGCACCGCGACCACATGAAGATACTCGGCATCCACCTTGGTGGTTCCATCATTGGCTCGATTGTGCCGCGACCACAGGCCGGTCAGCTCTTCGCGAAGCAGGCGCCGATCCTCTTCGCCGAGAGACGCAAACGCGCGCGTCATCGGCCCATAGTACTCGCGGAAAAACTCGACCACATCCACCGGCGGAAACGGATAACTCAATTCGTACAACTGCCGCGAGCACTCGATACTGGCGGTTCCGCTCCGCAGCCGTTCGCCAACTGCCGCCTCATCGCCCCACAGCAATGGCGACGGCATACCCGAAGGCGCGATATGTTTGGCGATGGTCTTAAACATCTGCCCGACGAAACCTGGACCCGTCCAGTTAGCCATCGCGATCACGCCTCCGGGGCGGCAGACGCGCGTAAGCTCGGCTGCGACCAGTTCGGGGTGAGGCGCAAACATCGCGGCAATCAAGCTGACTACCGCATCGAACGCGCCGTCCTGGTAAGGCAGCGCTTCCGCATCGCCTTCGTCGAACGCGATGGTCAGCCCCTCCGCGGCGGCGCTCCGGCGGGCCTGGGCCAGCCAGTTGGACGCGATGTCGCAGCCGGTCACACGCGCGCCCAGTCTCGCCGCGACGAGGGACAACTGCCCGGCTCCGCACCCCACGTCGAGCAGCTTAGCGCCGGGCTCAATCGGCAGGCGCCGGTAGAACGCCTCGGCGTCGCGTTCCATATACCGGCTGAACCGGCCGTAATCGCCGGTCATCCAGGTATTGCGCAAGCGAGTCTTCAATTGGTCCGATTCCGTCTGTTTCTCTAGAACACTCATCAGGGCTCCCTCCCGTTCCCACTATGCGGCGGACCGCGTCTTTGAAACTTGCTCGATCGTTCCGCATTCTTGCCGAAAACGTCCAAATGGAGCGAACCTGGAAGTAATGGATGCGCTCTCCGAGGTGCTGAAAATCGTAAAGCTCCGGGGAGCCTTGTTTTTTAACGCCGAGTTTTCCGCCCCGTGGGGTGTGGTGTCGTCCCGATCTGCCGATATTGCTCCGCTGCTCTGCCCCGGAGCCGGTCACGTCATCATCTACCACTACCTGGCCGAGGGGCGCGCGTACGCCCAGTTGCTGGACGGCAGCCGCCGCGAACTGGGACCCGGCGACGTGGTGATCTTCCCGCACGGAGACGCGCACACTCTGGGAAACGGCGCAGTCCAGCCGATCGATTCGCTGAAAGCTTTCGGCGGCAATTTGAGCAATGGCCTGAAAGTGGCGCGGTACGGCGGCGGAGGCGAACTCACCAGATTCGTGTGCGGTTATATGGCCTGCGATCCGAATTTGAGCGAGGTCATACTCGCGGGATTGCCGCCGATGTTCGTGGTCAACATCGCGCGTGATTCCGCGGGCCGGTGGCTGGCGAATTCGATACAGTTCTCGGTGAGCGAAGCGGGAGGGTCAGGGACAGGCAGCGATGTGGTTCTTGCCAAATTGTCCGAGGTCCTGTTCGTCGAGACACTGCGGCGTTTCGTCCAGGATCTACCGGATCAGCAGAAGGGATGGCTGGCCGGCGCGCGCGATCCGGTGATCGGGGAAGCGCTCGCGCTGCTGCATAAGGACCCGGCTCACTCTTGGACGATCGCGAATCTCGCCCATCGGGTCGGCGTTTCTCGCACGCGATTCGTGGAACGCTTCCGTCATTTTCTGGGCGAGCCTCCGATGGCGTACCTCGCGCGGTGGCGGCTCAAACTCGCGGCGGAAATACTGGTCTCTTCCAATTCGAACGTCGGGGAGATTGCGGCGGCCGTCGGGTATGCTTCGGAAGCGGCATTCAACCGTGTGTTCAAGCGGGAGTTTGGATGTCCGCCCGCGCAGTTCCGCCGGACTTACAACACTCGAAAGGCACAAGCGGGTCCCTAAGCCGCCCTAGTCCTCAACGGTTTTCACCCAATCGGCGCCCAGCAATCGGGAAAGAGCCCGGTCGGCGAGCAACTTTCCTCCTGTCTGGCATTCCGGGCAGTAGTTCGTCTCGTTCGATGCATAGCGGATACGCTGCACTTTTTTCCCGCACCGCGGACACGGCTGCTTGAACCGGCCATGCACCGCCATGCCTTCGCGAAACGCCGTCACTTTCTCCGGGAATTTGCCGGCCGCTTCGTCGCGCAGCCGCTGCGTCCACTCGTCGAGCACGTCGCGTGTTGCCTGAAACAGCACCGTGATTTGATCGGCGCTCATGCGCTGCGTCAACAGCACCGGCGAGAGCCGGGCGCGGTGCAGAATCTCATCGGAGTACGCGTTGCCGATGCCGCTGAACAATCGCGGATCGGTCAACGCGCGCTTCAGCGTATGATTTTCGCGCTGCAGCGCCTCACGGAAGGAGTCCAGATCCGCATCGAAGATCTCGATGCCGCCGGCGCTGAATTGCGCGAGCGACTCCACGCCTCGAGCGGTATAAAGGTTGGCGCGATGCTGCGTTCCGGCTTCGGTGATCGTAAGCGTGCCGTTCTCGAAGACGAACGCGGCCAGCGCCGCTTTCGATGGTTTCCAGTGCAGCCGCCCGGCGATCATCAGGTGCAGCACGAGCCACAGATCGCCCTCGAACCCTATGGCGATGCGCTTGCCGATCCTCCGCACGTCCACCACCGTTCGCCCGAAAAACTCATCGAGCGGCGGATCGACGCTGCGCAGCAGGAAGGGCCCGCGAATCGCGACGCTCTCCAGGTGGTGACCGGCAATGCGCTCCCGTAGCGCCTCCACGTAGACTGTGACGTCCGGCAGTTCCGGCATTCGCTACATCCACGTTCCGGCGCGATAGACGCGATACTTTTCGCCGAACGCCTGCTCCAGGACTTTTTCTTCGTTGCGGATGCGCACGGATTGCATGGCGTACGCGCCGGGAATCAGCAGCAGTCCCCACCACCAGCCTGCGGCGATCATCATGCCTGCGAAACCCACGAGCGAAAACGTGTAGATCGGGTTTCGGAAGCGCCTGTACAGCCCGCTCGTCACAAGCTCACGTGCCTGCGCGGAGACAGAGAAGCTACGCCCGAGTTGTATGCGTGCTGTGATCCACAGGGCTACACCAATCGCCGCGATCGTTACTCCGACGGCCATTCGCGGTCCCCATGTGCTGAACCGAATGGCCCAATAGGCGAAGTACAGGAAGAACAGCAGGTCGAGCCAGTATAGCCAGCGCTTCATACACGATTTATATATCGGAATCGCCGGCCGGACAAGACGCGCCGGCCCCGCTTTTTAGGGGCTGCCCGGCACCGCTCTTACGGTCACGGTTACGGAGCCCCGATGGTCAGGGTATGTGAAAAAATCGTGTCGCTTTTTCGCCGACTTCAAAACGCACTCGAATTCCCGGCACCTTGTACCGCTCCCTTTTACGGTCACGGCTCCGTATGTAGTTGATGCTGCTAACGGAGCCGTGACCGTGAGGGAGCGGTAAACGGTGCATCGAACGGCGAATTGGAGTGCGACGAGAACGGCAGCCGGATTTCTTCACAAACCCGTGAGGGAGCGGTAAACGGTGCATCGCAAGGCGGATGGAATGCTACGAGAACAACAGCCGGATATTTTCACCGGCCCTTTAGCAGTTGATCCGCGGCGCGCAGAGCCAGCGACGCCGCGTCCAGGTCTGCTCGATTGCACAGCACGACCACGCTGACGCCGTCTTTCGGAAATCGCTCGATGGCCGTGCGGAAACCCATCGTCTCGCCCGTGTGCCACATGCGCTCATGCCCGCGATACGGATCCAGGTACCAGCCGAAGCCGTACCCGGAAACCGGAGTGAGCGCGGGCTTCATCTCCGTCTCGCTCAACAGCGTATGCTTCTGCAGCGCGTCGTCCCACTTCGCCAGATCATCCAGATTGGAGTACACGCCGCCATCGCCTAGCGTCGCCGACGTCGAACTCTGGTCTGTTTCCACCAGCTTGCCGTGCTCCATGCTGTGGCCGTATGCCCGCTCCGGCACCGTGTTCGCGCCCTTGACGTATGCCAGCGTGTGCGACATTCCAAGCGGACCGAAAATGCGCTTCTGCAGAAATGCCGGATACGTCTCTCCGCTGCGCTTCTGAATCACAAGCCCCAGCACCACATACCCCGAGTTGCTGTACTCCCATTTGCTTCCCGCCGGGGATTTTGGCTTGCTTTGCGCCTTCAAAAGCTGCATCGCTTCCGCGTCGCTGATCTGATGCTCGGGCGTCCACCGATCGCCCATCAAATCCTCGTAATCCGGCAGTCCGCCTGTATGATTCATCAATTGCCGGATCGTTATGCCGCGCCCGTACGCCGGAAAATCGGGGAACACATTGCCCAGCGTCTCGTCATACCGTAGCTTGCCATCGCGGGCCAGCAGCATGATGCCCATGGCCGTGAACTGCTTGGTGAAGGACGCCAGCCGAAAATTCGTGCGCGCATCGATGGGCGTCCTGGTGCGCAGATCCCGCAGGCCGTACCCGTGCGCAAAAATCGTCCGGCCGCCCTGCCGCACCATCACCGCGAAGCCGGGCGAGCCGGAGTCCGTCACGCCCGTGTACAACCCGTCGAAGGCAGGCGTCGCGGCCATGGCCGCCATCGCGCACAACAGACCGAAGAGCCTCATGAGAGCAGCAACTCCAAATCCTCGCGCTTCAAATCGCGAATGAGGCTATTATCCTCTCCGAGAATGGCATCGGCCAGCGCCCGCTTGCTCTTTTGCAACTCGAGCACCTTCTCTTCCACCGTGTCCCGCGCAATCAGCCGGTAGGCGAACACCGCCTTGGTTTGCCCAATGCGATGCGCGCGATCCACAGCCTGCGCTTCCACTGCCGGATTCCACCAGGGGTCCAGCAGAAACACGTACTCCGCCGCTGTCAGATTCAGTCCCAGGCCGCCGGCCTTCAGGCTGATCAGGAAGAGCCCGACTTTAGGGTCGTTCTGAAAGGCTTCGACGTGCGCCTGCCGGTTGCGCGTGGCGCCGTCGAGATACTCGTACGTCACACCTTGCGCATCCAGCCGTTCCCGCAGAATCGCGAGCAAACTGGTGAACTGCGAAAACACCAGCGCCTTGTGTCCTTCTTCGCGAATCATGGCTAGCTGCGCGATGAGGGTATCCATTTTTGCGCTCGGCTCCGCCTTCATCTTTTTATCGAGCAGACCCGGATGGCACGCCGCCTGGCGCAGCCGCAGCAGCGCCTCGAGCACGTGCATTTTATTCTTCGCCAGGCCTTCCGCCTCCACGCGGCCCAGCAGCGTCTGCCGGTAATGTGCCCGCAATTCGTCGTACTGCTTGCGCTGCGCCGCATCCAGCTCACAGAAGATGGTCTGCTCCGTTTTGTCCGGCAGTTCCCTGGCCACTTGTTGTTTGGTGCGGCGCAAGATGAACGGCCGCAGCGCGTGGGCCAGCAGGGCGCGCGCTTCTTCGCTCGGGTTTCGGGCCAGTCCGCCGGACATTTTCAGCACCTTGGCTTCGCCCAGCATTCCCGGGTTGAGAAACTCGAACAGACTCCACAACTCGCCGAGGTGATTCTCCACCGGGGTGCCGCTCAACGCCAGCCGGTGCTCGCCCTTCAACAGCCGTACGGCTTTTGCCGACGCGGTGGTCGCGTTCTTGATCGCCTGTGCCTCGTCCAGCACCACATAGTCGAACTGAATCTCGCTCAGCGCCGGAGCATCGCGCAGCATGGTGCCATACGTGGTGAGCACCAGGTCATTGTTCCCGATCTCCGTCACTGCGCGCCCGATGCCGACATACTCAAGGACGCGCAACTGCGGAGTGAAGCGCGCCGCCTCTTCGCGCCAGTTGAAGATCACGCTTTTCGGCGCGACTACGAGGCTCGGGCCTTTCCCCTCTTTGCGCCGCGTTTCCAGCGCCGCCAGCACCTGCGCGGTTTTGCCGACGCCCATGTCATCGGCGAGGCAGCCGCCGAAGCCGAACTCGCGCAGAAACTCCATCCACCCGAGCCCTTCCCGCTGATACTCGCGCAACTGGCCGGCGAATCCGGCCGGCTGCTCCGCCGCGCTCACGCCCTCGAAGCGCAGGAGGCGCTCGCGGACGCGCTGGAACATCTCGTCGACACGCGCCTGAGGCTGCGCGGCCATCAGCGCATCCAGCAAACCCGCCTGGTTGCGTTTGAAGCGCAGATGGTCCGTTTCCTTCGTCCCCAACTGCGCCAGTGGACCGAACTTCTCCAGCCACTCATCCGGCAGCAATCCGAACGTGCCATCTTCCAGCGCGATCATGTTATCGCCGCGGCGCAGCGCCGCCAGCAGCGCCGGAAGCTTCGCCGTCGTCTCTCCGTACTGCACTTCCGCATGCAGCTCAAACCAGTCGATGCCGCTCCGAACATCCAGCCGCGTCTCCCCGGCCGTGCGGAACGCCTTGCCTTCCACCTCGACGTGCCAGCCTGCGCGCATCAATTCGCGGATGACGCGCGGCAGATTTTTCTTCGTCAACCGCCAGAAGGGCGCAATATCGCGATCCGCTTTTAGGCCCAAATCTTCCAGCGTCCGCCGCGCCGCTTCCTCAGCCGCGTGGTCGTGGTGCACATAAACGCGTTCATCCTCGAGCCACTGGCCTTCGGTGGCCGTTATTCCTTCCTGTTCCCAACCCGGGCCGTAATTGAACAACAGGTGCGTTTGCAGGTAGGTCTGATTCCACGATTGCCGCTCGCTGCCGATGCGCAGTCCCAATCGCGGAGCCTCGCGGCGTTCCTCGAACCGCAGTGGTTCGTCCAGATCCAACGGCGGTAGGGCGGGCGATTTCAGCAGGTGCTTGAGGACGCGGTCCCGATCGCGATCGGGAAATGGGATCCGCCCGATTTTGCGCAACTGCTTGACCCAACCGTAAGAGCCGCCGGCGTCGAATTGCGCCAGCCGCCCATGCGCCAGCAGAAAGCCGCTCTCCAAAAGGAACTCCGGTTCGGACACGTCCATCGATTCGGCGCCACGCCGCAGTGAGCCCGCGATTGTCCACTGGTCGCGTTCATCCTGGCGCACGTTGAGCCACAGCCGCCACGGCTCGCCATCATCCCAGGTCAGCGCGTCCAACCGGTTCCCGGCGTCACGGACGATGGCCAGTCTGCCGGTCGCCGCCATGCGCGGAAGCAACTGCAGAGCGAGAGGCCGCGTCAGCGTCCGCTTCATAGCGCCGCCGCCTGAGCGGAACGCATAGAAGTACTCCTGACCGCCGAGCAGCGTTGAGACGATCTGTACGTCTTCAGGTTCGGGCAGCGCACTCAGTTCGTCCTCGTTTAAGCGCAGCTCTTTGTAAACGGTCCAGTCGCCGTTCTTCTTTTTCGAGCGCGAGAACGGCCGGACTACCAGCGCACGATCGTACTCCGACGCGCTCACGTCCAGCCCATACCAAATCTCGAAACCGTTCGGAAAGTGGGCCCGGCCGTGGCGCTCATTCAGTGAAGAATGCACTGCGGAGAGATAGTCTTCCCATGCGGGCCGCTGAGGGCCCTGACCACGCTGTGAACCCTGCGCCTTTCCGAGCAGCGTAACGGCCCGATGCTCCTGCCTGACGACGGCGCCGTAGACCCGCAAAGTTTTCGGATAGTTGGCGGCTTCGCGCAATGCTCCCTGACGATCGGCCTGCAGCACCGCCGCCCACACGTGCTTGCACGGCCCGTACTCGGAAAAATAAGGGCATTCGCACGAGATTCCCATGCGGCCCGGCGGCTCGTAAGTCAGGCTGACGGCGTAATTCGCGCCGCCTCGCACGATCCCGTGAAGGCCGAATTCATCCGTGCGCTGAAAGCGGACAGCGCCGCTCAAAAAGAGGCCTTGGCCTTTAAATTGAACACGTTTCTCGAATTCGAAGGAAAGCTTGGCAGCAAGGGTCATTGAAAAAGAGGGAATCTTTCATTCTAGCGGCCCCTGGATGTAGTGTCGAGTTTTTTGCAGAAGTGGAGGATAACTTCGGCTGTAGTTCCCGTCGCACTCCATTCGCCTTTCGATACACCTTTTACCGCTTCCTGACGGTCGCGGCTCCGTTAGTAGAATCAACTACATACGGAGCCGTGACCGTAAGGGAGCGGTAAAAGGTATCGAAAGACGAATGGAGCGGCACGAGAACGACAGCCGGATTATTCAGTAACCCGTGAGGGAGCGGTAAAAGGTGTTGGGGACACGAGTGCGTTTGGCTAGCAGCATCATCTACTCCGCCGCCCCCAATGCGCCGCCGATTTTCGCCAGTAGAGCCGACGACGTATACGGCTTCCGGACGTATCCCGCCACGCGCCTTCCTACGAATCGCCGCGCCACCTCGCTCTCGTTATAGCCGCTGGACACCAGAATCGGAACGTCGTGCCGGATCGTATGCAGATGCCTCGCCGCTTCCTCTCCGCCCATCACCGGCATGGTCACATCCAACAAAATGAGCGAGATCTCGGTGTTGCGCTCGCGGAAGATCTCGATGGCCTGCTGGCCGTTCTCCGCCAGAATCACCTGATAGCCCTTGCGCTCCAGCACCGCGCGCGTTGTGCGGCGCACGATGTCCTCGTCATCGACCACCAGAATCGTCCGGCCGCGTTCCGGCGCCGCTGTGGCCGCTGCGACGCCGCCCGCCGGTTTTGAGGCCGGCGCTGCCTTGGCGGGCAGCAGGACCTCAAACCTGCTGCCGCGGCCCGCTTCGCTTTCCACCTGGATGGCCCCGTGATGACTTCGCGCGATGCCCATCGCTGCCGGCAATCCAAGTCCGCGGCCCGTAAATTTGGTGGTGAAAAATGGATCGAAAATCCGCGACAGCGTCTGCGCGTCCATGCCCGTGCCGGTATCCTGCACTGCCGCGTAGGCGTACAAGCCTGGCTGCAGATCGTCGAACGGCGCCGCGCGCTTTGCCTGTGTCAATTCCCGAGTCCCGGTCTCCACCACCACGAGTCCTGGACGCTCGCCGATGGCTTCACCCGCATTGATGACCAGGTTGAAGACCATCTGCTGCAATTGCCGTAGGTCCGCATCCACCAGCGGCAAATCCCGCGCCAGTTCCATGGAGAGCCGCACCGGCTTCGGCAGGCTCGTATCCATCAATTCGGAAATATCTTCGATGGCCCGGCTCAAATCCACCGGCTCGATGACAAAACGCCCCTTGCCCGCGAACGCGAGCATTTGCCGCGTCAGATCCGCCGCCCGTTCGCTGGCGTTTACCACTTCCTGCAGCAGTTCGTGATTCGAATCGCTCCGCGGAATGCTTTCCAGAACCAGGCTGGCGTTGCCCAGAATACCGGTGAGAATGTTGTTGAAGTCGTGTGCCAGGCCACCTGCGAGCACTCCCAGGCTCTCCAGTTTTGCCGATTGCAGCAGATGGTCTTCGGTCCGTTTGCGCTCGCTGATATCCGCGAAGGTCACCACCATTCCTTCGACTTCGCCGCTCCGCAGAATCGGATAACTGGAAAACTCCACCGGGAAACTCGACCCATCCGCGCGGAACAGCACCTCTCCCGCCCCGCGATGCGGCTTGCCGGTGCGCACCACGCTCAGAATCGGGCAGTCGCCTTCGGGATATGCCGCGCCGTCCGGCCGTGAATGGTGTACCAGCGGATGAATGCGTTTGCCGAGCATCTGCTCGCGCGCATAGCCCAGCATCTCAACCGCCGCGCGATTCACAAAGCTGCACCGCCCGTCGCGATCTCCGCCGAAAATGCCCTCCCCGGTGGATTCCAGCAGCAGTTGCAAGCTATCGGCGATTTCGCTCCGCTCCGCCTCGGCTTTTCTTCGCTTGACGATGGCGCCGATTCTCGCCCGCAACAGCACCGGGTCTACAGGCTTTGCGAGAAAATCCTCGGCGCCCATCTCGATGGATCGCACCGCGTTCTGCAGATCGTCCATGGCCGACAGCACGACCACAGGCAGATCTCGAAAAGCGGGATCGCTCCGCAGCCGCGCGAGAACTTCGAAGCCGTCCATCTCCGGCATCACGAGGTCCAGGAGCACCAGGTCGAATTTCTCCTGCTTTAGGCGAGCCAGAGCCGCTTCGCCGCCCGTCTCCGACGCTGTGGCGAACCCTTCGCGCGCCAATCGACGGCACAGAATCTCGCGATTGCTCTGGTCGTCGTCCACCACCAGAATCCGGGCGCCGGCATGCGCCCCGGCGGCTGCGGCATCCGCTGTTCCCGACGCGCTCTCCGGGTCCAGCAGGTCGCCGCCCGACGCGAAAAGCTCGAGATCGGCCGTGGCGTTTCGAATCTTCTGCAGATCCGTTTCAAACGCCCCAGCCGATTTGCCTGCGAACCGGTTCAGGGCGTCAGAGATCTCCTGCAGCATCGGCCGCAGCGCCGCCCGCAATGCATCAAGGGCCGCCGGAGCAACGTCGCCGTCCGTCGGCAAGCCTTCATTCACCGCATCCATAATGCGCCTGGCAATACCGCGGACCTCGTACACAATGGCCGCCAGGATCGCCGCGCTGCGATCCTTAGCGTCCTCTTCCACCATTTCGGCATAGCCGATGATGTGGTTCAACGGGGTCCTTAGCGCATGCCTGAGCCGCGCCGCGGCATGTGCGCTCATCAGGGGATGCGAGGCTATCGGGCCCTCCTCGTCTTCGCGTGCAGCACTCCCGCCGCTACCCGCAGGTCCGCTACGAATGCCGCCCGTTCGGCGTGCCGCCGCTCTGCATCCGGAGCTCGCAGAATAGAAGAAGGGTGCACCGTCGCCGTGACGAAGGGAGGACTCTCCACCATCTTTCCGCGCTCTTGCGTCACGCGAAATTGCTTTCCCAGCAGCGCCTGCGCCGCGGTGGCACCGAGACAGATCAGCACCCGCGGTTTGACCAACTCCAGCTCTGCCTCCAGCCACGGAACGCAAGCGGCTATTTCTACTGAGTTCGGCTTCGCATGGATGCGGCGCTTCCCGCGAGGCTCCCATTTAAAATGCTTCACTACATTGGTGACGTACGCCTGAGCGCGATCGATTCCGGCTTCTTCCAAAGCTTCATTCAACAGGCGGCCCGCCGGCCCGACGAAAGGATGACCCGCCAAGTCCTCCTCGTTGCCGGGTTGCTCGCCGACCAGCATCAGCCGCGCCACCCCGGGTGCGCCCGCCGCGTTTTCTCCGAATACAGTCTGAGTGCCGCGTTTCCACAAATCGCACGCGCGGCAGCCGGCCGCCGCATCGTGGAGGCTTTGCCAATTGCTGTCGATCGGGATAAGCGAAGCGGCGCTCCCGCGAGCCATACTCGTATTCTCCTATTGCGAGGGAGTAACTCGATTCAGTATTGGGCGCTCAGTGTATGATCCCGAACCGCCCCACGGGACCCCGCGGCTATGGCCGCGCTCTTTTTGTGGGGAACGGTTCATCCTGAAGAGCGACCGGTCTCCAGACCGGTTGCACGCGAACGGAGCTCGCAACAGATCAGGAGAACCGGTCGCTACTCCATGTCGGGCGAGCGGCGCTCCCTGCCGTAAGATGGAGACTAGGCGCCGATGCCCAATCCACAAACGCAACCGTCGTTCCGCACCCAGGCGCCTGGCCTGCTCCGCCAGCTTGGTTTCTTCAGTGCAACTGCGCTCGTGATTTCCAACATGGTCGGCGTAGGCATTTTCTCCAGCACCGGAATCATGGCCGGCGACCTCGGTAGTGCTTCGCTCGTCCTCGGCTGCTGGGTGGTCGGCGCATTATTCGCGCTCGCCGGAGCCCTCAGCTACTCCGAGCTCGGCATCAATTTCCCCAGCTCGGGTGGCGAGTATGTGTACCTCACTCACGCATTCGGCCCCGAATGGGGTTTCATGACAGGTTGGGTTTCGTTCTTCGCCGGATTCTCCGCTCCCATTGCGCTCGCTGCTCTGGCGTTTTCCGATTACCTTGGCTACTTCTTCCCCACGCTGCGGCAGGCGAACGCCATGGTGATCGGCTCGGGCTTTTTCGCCCTGCGCCTCGGCCGCGGGCAGGTGCTGGCTTCCGTACTCATCGCCGGATTTACGTTGCTGAACTGCTTCGGCCTGGGACGCACCGCGAAAGTGCAAAACGTGCTCACTTATACGAAGCTTGCCGTCATCGTCGGCTTTGTGCTGCTGGCTTTTCTCGCGGGAAACGGCAATTGGGCCCACTTCACGCAACCCGCCGCGCGCACGTCGCACCTTGGCCTTCCCGTTCAGTTCCTCGTGAGCCTGCTGTGGGTGATGGTGGCATACAGCGGATGGAACGCGGCTACCTATGTTGCTGAAGAGATCCGCCGCCCGGAGCGGACCCTACCGGCCGCGATCGGCGCCGGAGCCGCCGTCGTCGCCATTCTCTTCCTCGCGCTGAACGTGGTCTTTATTTATTCCACGCCGCTCGAATCCATGAAGGGCGTCATCGCCGTCGGCTCGCTTGCCGCCTCCAACCTGTTCGGCCCCAGCGTCGCCGGCGCATTTTCCGCCCTGATGGCGCTCTGCATCGCATCCACGGTCAATGCCGAAGTTACTGTCGGACCGCGCGTATATTACGCCATGGCGAAGAACAAAGCATTCTTCAGCGCCGCCGCGAAGATCGATCCGCGCTGGCACACGCCCGTCTACGCCATTGTCAGTCAAGGCATCTGCGCTATCGTCATGACCGTCACCCCTTTCGCCGAGCTCATGACGTACATCGGCATGAGCCTCACTCTCTTTACCGTGCTTTCCGTGGCATCGCTGCTGGTTTTCAGAAAGCGGCGGCCGGGCTGGCAGCGAATGCGTGCGATCGATTTCGCTTACCCGCTGATTCCCGGTTCCTATATCCTGGTTGGCACCTGTATGATGATTTACGGTGTCATCGATCAGCCGCGCGCTTCGCTGTTGGCGCTGGCGACGGTGGGCGCTGGTGCTCTTGTGCACCATTTCGGGATCCGTTCACGACCGGCGTGAACGGCTTTGAGGGGGAACTACTCGTGCTTTCCAGACGGCAATTCGGAATGTTGGCAGGCGCTGCGCTGCCAATCGCGCGCGCGGCGTTGGCGGCCAAAATCGATTCCAAAATCGACGGCGTCCAGCTCGGAGCGCAGACCTACAGTTTTCGAGACATGGCTCTCGACCCCTGCATCGCTGCTATGAAAGAAATCGGCCTGGGCGAATGCGAACTCTTCATGGGGCACGTGGAGCCGAAGGACCTGAAGCGTGACGCGCTGCGCCAGTGGCGCCTTGAAACGCCGGCGTCGTACTTCGAGGGCATAGCTAAGAAATTTGCCGATGCGGGCATCCAAATCTACGCCTACACGATCAACTTCAGAGACGATATGAGCGATGAGGAACTCGACCGCGGGTTCCAGCAGACCAAGTGGCTGGGCCCGGACCTCATCACCACCTCGACCACACACACGTGTGCCAAGAGGCTGGTTCCGTTTGCCGAAAAACACAAGGTGCGCGTTGCCCTGCACGGCCACGATGCCGTCAACAACCCGAACGAGTTTTCGAGGCCCGAGGACTTTAGCGAGGCCATGGCAATGTCACCGCTCTTCCTCATCAATCTCGATATCGGCCATTTCACTGCCGGCGGATATGACGCTGTGAAGTACATTCAGCAGAATCATGACAAAATTGTCTGTCTGCACATCAAAGACAGGAAGCGCGATTACGCCGTCAACGGCAAGGTAGGGCAGGGCACGGGGAAGAACATGCCGTTCGGTGAAGGCGACACTCCCATCAAGCCGGTGCTCCAACTCCTGAAGAAAAACGGGTGGCCCATACCGGCCAACATCGAATACGAATACGGAACGAAAGGGATGGACACTGTCGCCGAAGTCAGGAAGTGCTTCGAATACATGAAGGCGGCCCTCGCCTAGTGTCCCCCCAGGCCCCGAAAACCTTGCCCGAGCGCGCCACGCGAGTTCGCTATCTGGTGATCGTGTTCGCGGTTGCGCTCGCGATCGTCACGTATATCGACCGGGTCGCCATGTCGGTCGCCATGCCCTTCATCGCTCGCGACCTTCATCTGAGTACGGAAGAGCGGGGCCTCATCATGTCCTTCTTCGGCTGGGGATATGCGCTGTTCGAAATCCCCGGCGGCTATCTTGGCGACTGGCTCGGTCCGCGCCGTGTGCTCATGCGTATCGTCATCTGGTGGAGCACATTTACGGCGGCGACGAGTCTGGCCATCAACGGTGGCATGTTGCTGATCACGCAGTTCCTGTTTGGCGCGGGCGAGGCAGGCTGCTTTCCCAATCTGACTAAGGCCTACACCATCTGGCTGCCGCGCCGGGAGCGCATCCGCGCACAAGGGATCACGTGGCTCAGCGCCCGTTGGGGCGGAGCCTTTACGCCGCTGCTGCTGGTCAACATTATTCCTGCGGTGGGCTGGCGGCACTCCTTTCAGATCTTCGGTTGCGTGGGCGTAATCTGGGCCGTCGCGTTCTACTTCTGGTATCGCGACGACCCCCTGCAGAACCCGAGCCTTAACGCCGCCGAGCGCGACTTGCTCCAGCGTGAAGCGCTGACCCTGACGAAGCACGAGCACGTGCCCTGGAGCAAAATCGTTGCCTCCAGACAGGTCTGGATGTTGTGCTGGCAATACTTCTGCCTGTCTTACGGTTGGTACTTCTACATCACGTGGCTACCTACCTATATCCGTGAAGGGCGCCATGTCGCCCTGATCACCAGCGGCTGGCTCGGAATCCTCCCGCTCTTCTGCGGAGGCCTCGGAAACCCTGCCTCAGTCGCTATCGCGACCAGAATTTACAGGCGTAACGGCAGTATTGCCACAACGCGTAGAATCATGGCGTATATGGGATTCACCGGGGCCGCCGGGTTCCTGGTGCTCTCTACGTTCCTGTCCGACCCGGTAGCCGCGATGGTTTCTATAGGGGTGGCCAGTTTCTGCAATGACTTAGTCATGCCCGGAACATGGGCTTCCGCCATGGACATCGGAGGCAAGTACGCCGGTACCGTCTCAGGCACCATGAACATGTGTGGAAACATAGGTGGAGCGCTCACGCCTCTCGTGATCGGCTACCTGCTGAAATGGTCGAACCACAATTGGAACCTGACCTTCTACGTCTCCGCCGTCATCTACATGATGGGAATCGTCTTCTGGTATTTTCTGGATCCGGTCACGCCGCTGGATCCCGAAAGCGAAAGCGCCTGACGGCCGGCTTCGACGTGCCGGCAGGAATCCTTCCTGTCGGGTCGCGCGGAGCGCGACTACGATGGTTCGCATAACTACCGCCCTCTTCCCATCACCGGCGCTTCCGTAACGGAGCCGCGACCGTGAGGGGGTTGTGACAGAATCCGATCGTTTCCGTATCCCCGGCACCTTTTACCGCTTCCTTACGGTCACGGCTCCGTATCTAGTTGATGCTGATAACGGAGCCGTGACCGTGAGGGAGTAACCATGGCCCTGTGGGCCGCCGATAGAAATGAAAGTCGGCGTAGTGCATCCTGGTATCGGTAGCGGCGCGTTTGAGGTCGGTATTCCGCTCTGGAGATGTTGAGGCCGAAGGGAGTTTGACCCGGAACGCGG
>DATNFO010000059.1:0-116848 GCA_035606355.1 Candidatus Limnocylindrales bacterium
AAGGGAAACCCACAACTCCGCAAGCAGCCAAACGCCGTGCTCAGAAAATCGCCCGGGAACTGCGAATTCTCGGTTACACCGTCAATATCAAACCCGCTACGGACGCAGCACTCCCATTGTGACTTTCAACGGAGCGGTAAAAGGTACCGGGGACACGAGTGCGTTTGAACGCGGCAAAAAGCAATTCGAGTTCGCCCCCCCTATTCCCCAGGGGTCCACTTAACCCCGAGCACCGTGATGTCGTCCGACTGCGCCGCCCCCGCTACGAACGTTTCCACCGACCCCAGTATCTGCTCGACGGTGGTTTGCGGAGCTTGGCCGGCCAGTTCTTTCAGCGCCGTTCTCAGCCGCTTTTCTCCAAAGAATTTCTGCGCTTCATTCTGCGCTTCGGTGACTCCGTCTGTATACAGCAGGATCAGGTCGTTCGCATTGAGTTGCAGACGACCGGTTTCGTAGGGCGTTCCGTAGCCGTCCGGCAGCAGCCCGATCACCATCCCCGCGGGCTCGGCGATTTCTTCGATTTCGCCCGCCGCGGAAACCCGGTACGGTGGGTTGTGGCCTCCCAGCGCATATTCCAGCAGGCCCGTGTCCGTATGCAGAATGGCGTAGAACGCCGTGACGTAAACTCCACCCTCGCGCTGCCCGCGCAGCACTTGATTCTCATATTGCAGACACTTGCCGGGCTCGATGCCCTGCAGCGCCGTCGCTCGCAATAGCGTGCGGCTGACCGCCATGAACAGCGCCGCGGGAATTCCCTTTCCGGACACATCTCCGATTGCGAAGCCGAGGCGCTTTTCATCGATCAGAAAAAAATCGTAGAAGTCTCCACCCACGCGACGCGCGGGCTGCATGGCGGCGAAAATTCCGAAATCCTTGCGACCCGGCTCGAACTCCCTCGGCAGCATGGAGGCCTGAATCTGCGCCGCAATATCGAGCTCCTGTTCGAGCGCCGTGAGGCGTTCGCGGGCTTCGATGCCTTCGCGAGTGGCATTGAGCGCCTGCCCGGTGCGCCGCAGCGTGCTCTCGAAGTCCGCGAAATCGATCGGCTTGGTGAGAAAGTCGAACGCTCCCAGATTCATGGCGGAGCGGATGTTCTGCATGTCCCCGTAAGCGGAGAGAATTACCGTTTTCACCACCCGCCCGTCCAGGCGGTTGAGCTGGTTCAGCAGCGCCAGCCCATCCATTTCCGGCATGTTGATGTCGGTCACCACGACGTCGAGTGACGGATCGCCGGAGATTTTCTCGAGCGCTTCCCGGCCGTTGCGCGCGAAATCGAAATCGAATTCGGCGGCGCGCCGCTTGAAGCGCTGCCGGACCAGCGTTTCTACATCCGGCTCGTCGTCGACAATCAGGACTCGCGGTTTTCCATTGCCACTCGCGCCACCGCCGTTCAGCGGCGTCATGGTCGCTCCTTCGGTTCGCGCGGCAGCACAATGGTGAACTCGGTGTACTCGCCGTCCTGCGAATCCACGCGCATTTCGCCCTGATGCTCTGCCACTACGATTTCGTGGCTGATGGAAAGGCCGAGTCCGGTGCCCTCGCCGGCTGGTTTGGTTGTGAAGAACGGGTCGAAAATACGGTCGCGCATGTCCTTGGGAATACCCGTGCCGTTGTCGCGGATGCTCACTTCCACGCGGTCGGGCGACGCCTTGGTCGTGACCTTCAGGGTTGGGTGATAATCGGGAATCCGGCGTGCGGCTTTCTGCTTGAGAGCGTAAAATCCGTTGCTGGCGACGTTCAGGAAGACGCGGCTCAGGTCTTGCGGGACCGCGTTGATCATCCCGACCCCGGGATCGTAGTCGCTTTCGATCGCGGCCTGGAACTCGTGGTCTTGCGCGCGGATGCCATGGAAGGCGAGATTCACGAATTCGCGCACCAGGGCGTTGACATCGGTCGGGCAGCGCTCGCCCTTTTGGCCGCGAGAGTGGGCCAGCATGGATGAAATGATGTGGTCAGCGCGGCCGCCGTGTTCGCGAATCTTGGTGAGGTTCAATTCGAGATCCGCCGCGATGTCGAGGAGGTCCTTGGACTCGCTTTCACCCACCTTCGCCGATACCGCTTCCACGCGCTGGCACAGTTCCTTCACCAGGGTGCACCCGAGCTCGGCGAAGTTCATCACGAAGTTCAGCGGATTCTTGATTTCGTGCGCGATCCCGGCGGTGAGGGCGCCTAGCGACGCCAGTTTTTCCTGCACCGTGAGCTCATTGCGCAGCCGCCTTTTTTCAAGCGTGGCCCCGATGCGCGCGCGCAGCAGTACCGGGTCGAAGGGCTTGAACATGTAGTCTTCAGCGCCCATGTTAACGGCGCGTACGGCGCTACCGATTTCGTCCAGCGCGGAGATGACGATCACCGGCACATTGCGCATGCGGCGGTCCTTCTTCATCCGCGCCAGCACTTCGAAGCCGTCCATCACCGGCATCATGATGTCCAGGAGGATGAGATCGAAATCTTCGCTCGCAATGCGGTCCAGCGCTTCACTTCCGTGGCGGGCCTGTTCCACCGTATAGCCTTGGCGCTGCAGGCGGCGGGAGAGCATGTTCCGGTTTGTGCCGTTGTCGTCCACCACAAGAAGGCGCCCCTTGCCGGGTTCGGCGATTTTCGGAACTGGCGGTTGCGCGGCGTCCGATTCGGTCGTCTGCGGCGCCGGCGGGCGTGGCGAAGGGTCGGGGGCGCCGCATTGCAGCATGATGAGCATGTCGGCGGCGGCATCGCCGATGCGGTCCAGATCGTCCGTCCACTCGGCGGGCGCAGGGTGCAGGTGATGCGTCTTGAGGCTTTCGATGCAGTTGCGGATCCGCTCCAGCCGCGGCTGTGCTTTGTTACACAGGTCGTCGATTTCAGGCCGGGTGATGGCGTCGCGATTAGACAGAGCCGTGTTGACGCTCTCCAGCGCGGCGCGCGCGGCGGAGTGAATATGCCGCAAAGCTTCCAGCGCGGCGCTGTGATGGTGCTCGGCCGCGTCTTCCATCAACATCTCCGAATAGCCGAGAATGTGATTCACCGGCGTGCGGAGGTTGTGCCGGAACTCCGCGAGATCGGCATTTCGCAATTCGCCGGACGGTGCTTGGCCGCTAATGAAAATTGGTGAACTCACCGGGTACTTTCTTCACCATCCGAAGCGCGAAAGCTAAGACATTGCGCCGTTTAGGCTGGTGGCACAACGATTGCAGCAAATGGAGTGCCAGTAGCCATGCCCAAGATCCTCGTGGTTGAAGACAACGAACCAAATCGCGATATGCTGACGCGGCGCCTCGCGCGGAAAGGATTCGAGACGGTAGTGGCCGTGGATGGCCGCCAGGGCGTGGACATCGCACGCGACGCCCAGCCCGATCTGGTGCTCATGGACATGAGTCTCCCGGTGCTGGACGGTTGGGAGGCAACTCGTAGGATCAAAGCCGCTCCGGAAACGCGCCACATTCCTGTGATTGCCCTGACGGCGCATGCCATGGCCGGCGATAAAGAGCGCGCGCTGGAGGCGGGATGTGACGATTATGACACTAAGCCCGTGGAGTTTTCCGGCTTGCTGGAGAAAATAGAGACATTGCTGGCAAACGGTAGCGGCGCGCGCTAGCGCCGGCGTTTCGTCTCCTCAACTATGGCGGATACCACAGCGGACCTCGTGCCCTTCGAGGCGCTTCTGCAATCGACGAACGAAGGCCTCTACGGCATCGATCGGGAGGGGCGCTGCACGTTTCTCAACCGCGCCGGCGCGGCGATGCTGGGCTACACGCGGTATGAGGTGCTTGGCCGGAACATGCACCGGCTGGTGCACCACTCGCGCGAGGACAAATCGCCGTACGAGGAGACAGACTGCCCCATATTTCGCGCCGTCAGCGCGAGCGCCGAAGTGCGTGTGGAACACGAGGTGTTCTGGCGCAAAAACGGCGCAAGCTTCCCGGTAGAATACTCGGCATCGCCGATCCTTCAGAACGGCGTACTGCGCGGCGCCGTGGTGACGTTCGTCGATATTACCGGCCGCAAGCAGCAGGAGCGGCGCATGCGCGTGCAGTACGACGTGAGCCGCGTAATGGCCGAAGTCTCCGGACTGGAGGAAGCGGGGCCGCGAATTCTGCAGGCGATCGGCGGCAATCTCGGATGGGATCTGGGAGTGCTCTGGATCGTGAACCGGCGGCGGGCCGTGCTGCGCGCCGATTCCGTGTGGCACAACGGCGGAGTGGAAGCCGCGGATTTCGAGACGGTCACCAGGGAAATGACGTTGCCGCGCGGCGCGGGGATGCCGGGCCGCGTCTGGCTGGAGGGCAAGCCGGTGTGGGCGGCGAATCTCACCGAGGAGCCGAGCGTCTCGCCGGTGCGGCTGAAAGCCGTGGGCGCGCTGCAGAGTGTGCTTGCCTTTCCGATTCGCAGCGCGCGGCGCGTCACGGGAGTTGTGGAGTTCTTCGCGCGCGAAATGAAGCAGCCCGATGAGGAGATGCTGCGGGTGGTTTCCACCCTCGGCAGCCAGATCGGCGAATACATCGAGCGAGCGATGAGCGAAGACGAGTTGCGCGTGCGCGACCGGGCGCTCGCGTCCAGCACGAACGGGATTCTGATCACCGATGCGCTCCTCCCCGATAATTCCGTGATTTACGTGAATCCGGCGTTCGAACGGCTGACCGGCTATACCGCGGAAGAAATAATAGGTCGCAATTGCCGCATGCTGCAAGGCGCAGCGACGGACCCCGAAGCGGTGGCCAAACTGCACGGCGCCGTCCACCAGCAGCAGGACATCAACGTCGTCATTCTGAACTATAAGAAAGACGGCACGCCGTTCTGGAACGATCTCACGATTGCGCCGGTGCGCGACGAGAACGGGCGCGTCACGCATTTCGTCGGACTGCAGAACGATGTTACGGACCGCAAACATGCGGAGGAGGAGCTGCTCGCGGCCAAGGAAGGCGCGGAGGTGGCGAACCGCGCGAAGAGCCAGTTCCTCGCCAACATGAGCCATGAGCTGCGCACGCCGCTCAACGCAATTATCGGCTACAGCGAAATGCTGCAGGAGCAGGCGGAGGAGTTGGAGGTTCCGGATCTGGCGCCGGATCTGGAGAAGATCCACAACGCCGGCAAGCACTTGCTCTCTCTCATCAACGACATTCTCGACCTTTCGAAAATCGAAGCCGGGAAGATGGATCTGTACCTGGAGACCTTCGACGTCGCCAAGACCGTGAAGGATGTGACCGCGACCATTCAGCCGCTGGTGGACAAGAAAGGAAACACGCTTGAAGTGCATATCTCGGAAGATCTGCCGGATATGCACGCCGACATGACCAAGGTGCGGCAGAGCTTGTTTAACCTGCTTTCCAACGCGTCGAAGTTCACCGAGAACGGGCGGATCACGCTTGACGTTTCGCGCGAGGACGAAGAGGGCGCGCCCTGGGTGTTGATGCGCGTAACCGACACGGGCATCGGCATGACGGAAGAGCAGGTTGCAAAGCTGTTCGAACCGTTCACGCAGGCGGACCGTTCGACAACGCGCAAGTTCGGAGGCACCGGGCTCGGCCTGGCGATTACGCGGCGGTTCTGCCGGATGATGGGCGGCGATGTGACGGCGGAGAGCGAGTCCGGCAAGGGGTCCACCTTCACCATCCGGTTGCCGGCGATCGCGAAAGCGCCGCACGTCGTCGAAGCGCCCCCCGCCCCGGCGCGCCGCGACCCCAGCCGCGCCGGTACCGTGCTGGTGATCGACGACGATCCGGCGGCGCGCGACCTGATGAAGCGGTTCCTCGAACGCGAGGGCTTTCAGCCCGTCACGGCGGAGAGCGGCGAGGAAGGCTTGGCGGCGGCGCGGCAGCTTAACCCGGACGTCATCACGCTGGACGTGATGATGCCGAAGATGGACGGCTGGGCCGTGCTGCATGAATTGAAAGCCGACGCGAAGCTGCGGCACATTCCGGTAATCATGGTGACGATTGTCGACGACCGGAATCTGGGTTACACGCTCGGCGCCGCGGAGTACATGACCAAGCCCATCGATCGCGAGAATCTGGCGGCGGTCTTGGCTAAGTACCGGTGCGCGCATCCGCCGTGTCCGGTCCTGCTCGTGGAGGACGACGCTGTCACGCGCGAGATGATGAGCAAAATGCTGGAGCGGGAAGGCTGGCGAGTCATTCAGGCGTCGAACGGAAAAGAAGGGATGGCGCGAATGGCGGAGGAACTGCCGAACGTCATTCTGCTCGACCTCATGATGCCGGAGATGGACGGATTCGAGTTCCTCATGGAGAGGCACGCGCATCCGGAGTGGGATCACATTCCGGTGGTAGTGATCACGGCAAAAGAGCTTTCGCCCGAAGACCGGGCACGGCTGAACGGCAGCGTAGAAAAGATTCTCCTGAAAGGCCTGTTCACCCGGGAAGAGTTGTTGCAGAGAGTCCGAGAACTGGTCCACGCCTGCACCAGGTAGGTACCGGCCTCCCGGCCGGTACCAGGCGCGCAAAGCGCGCCGTGAAAAACCAAACTAGCAGGTTTTCATTAACAAACTTTAATCAATCAACTGTATTTACCTGAGTAACCTTTTCTGTTACAACGGAGCCAGCAGCGGTTGCGAAAGGAGATCGGGCAATGCGTAATCGCGTCTTCGGGTGTTTGGTCCTAGGGACCGGGGTACTATTGCTGGCGGGGTCGCCGCTTCTGGCGGATACGGCGGCGGGCATGGCGGCATTTCGCGCGGGGGACTACCAGCGCGCCTTCACTCAATGGTCGGAAGCAGCGAATCGGGGCGATGCGGAAGCCCAGTACGACCTAGGCGTGCTATACGCCAAGGGGTTAGGCGTGTCGCGCGACATGTCTGAGGCCATGCGCTGGTACCGCACGGCGGCCGAGAAGGGGAATATGCAAGCTCAGTTCCGCCTCGGGCAGGTGTATGCCAAAGGCTGGGGCGTGCCTCGCGACGAAGCGGACGCGATGCGCTGGATGGAGCCTTCGGACGGTTCGACGGATTACCAGGGCATGAGCGGCTGGGTGCAACTGGCGGGGTACGGAGTGCCGCAGGATTATCTCGCGGCCGCCTATTGGTACAAGCAGGCTGCCGAGCAGGGGAATGCGCAGGCCCAACTGGAACTCGCGTACCTGTACTTCCGCGGCAAAGGTGTGGCCCGCGATGAAGCCGCTGCGGCCAAGTGGTGCCGCGCGTCGGCGAGTCACGGATACGGTCCGGCCCAAATGCGATTGGGTCAGGCCTATGCCACGGGCAACGGGCTTCCGCGAGATCCGGGTCAGGCGTATTTCTGGCTGACGCTGGCCGCGAAGAACGGCGAAACGCACGGCGAGAAACTGCGCGCGGAGGTGAAGGCGCAATTGACACCGGCGGAAACGGCCAGGCTGGAGCAATCGGCCGACGGCTGGCAGCAGCGCCGCACCGCCATCGCGAAGAAATAAGCCGCCGCAGAACCCGCCGCTGATACAATACCGGGCGCATGACTGCTGGGTGGCGGGTTCTCTTCCTTCTGGTAATATCCGGGTTTCTGAATTACTTCGACCGGAGCAATCTCTCGGCCGGGGCAACGGACATCCAGAGGGAACTCCACCTCGATAATCTGCAGCTCGGCATGCTGCTGAGCGCGTTTTTCTGGACCTACGCGCTCATGCAGTTGCTCGGCGCGGCCGGCTGGTTGGTGGACCGGTTCAACGTCTGCTGGATTCTGGCGATCGGGTTCGCCCTCTGGTCATGCGCCACCGCGGCCACCGGCATGGCGCAGTGGTTCGGGGTCGTCTTCGGACTGCGGCTGCTGCTGGGCATAGGCGAATCCATCGCGTATCCTTCCTACTCGCGAATTCTCGCGAATTATTATCCGGAGCACAGGCGCGGTTTTGCGAATGCCGCAATCGATGCGGGCACTAAAGTCGGCCCGGCGCTCGGGACCCTTCTGGGCGGTCTGCTGATGGCGCGCTTCGGATGGCGCGCGTTCTTCATCGCGCTCGGAGCGGGCAGTCTCGTCTGGCTGCTGCCGTGGACGTTGTCGATGCCGCGCGGCAAAGCTGTCGCCGCGTATGACGACGATGCGGAATTGCCCAGCGTTGCGTCGATTCTGCGTCAGCGATCGGCCATCTTCAGCGCGCTGGGCCTGTTCTGCACCAACTATTATTGGTACTTTCTGCTGACGTGGCTGCCTTCGTATCTGGAATCGGCTCGCCACTTTTCGAAGAGCAGGATGGCGGTGTTCGGGTCGCTCGCCTATTTCCTGATCGCCGTTTCGGGCGTCATTTCGGGATGGGCGTCAGACCGTTTGATCGCGCGCGGGCTGACCCCGACCCGTGTGCGGAAAACGTTCGCCGGCGTCGGGCTGGCGCTCGCCAGCTTGGTGGCGGGAGTGCCGGCGATCCGCGATAACGATGGCGCGATGATGCTGCTGATGGGCTCCTGCCTGGCGTTCGGCCTGTTCACGAGCAACTTGTTTGCGATGACGCAGACGCTGGCGGGTCCGCGCGCCGCGGGGAAGTGGACCGGGCTGCAAAACGGCTTCGGCAATCTGGCGGGAGTCGCGGCGCCCTGGTTCACCGGTTGGGTGGTGCTCCATACCGGCCAGTACGCGCTGGCATTCGCAACGGCATCGGGAATCGTGCTGCTCGGCGCGGTGTGTTTCGTGTTCGGGATAGGGCCTATCCGTCAGGTGAAGTTCCGCTGAGTTACACTCGGAGCAGTGCCGCGCCTCACCGCAAAATCGATCGTCGTGCCGCTGATTCTGCTGGCCGGAGTGGCGATCGTGGCGTATTACCTGATGAGCGCGGGCGGCCTGCTGCACGGGTACGCATTGCTCACCACGTATACCGATGACGCGGGCGGACTGACGGTGGGCAGCACGGTCCGTCTGAACGGCATCACGATCGGCTACCTCGACAAACTGGTGCTGACGAACTCGCGCGACCGCAAGCGCAAAGTCGAGCTCGAGATGCGCGTGCAGCAACGCGTACTTGCGCAGATTCCCGCGGATTCGACGGCTGGCCTCGCAGCTACCTCGCTGGTGGGCGACAACTACATCAACATCGTCAAGGGCCGCTCCGCGAGACATGTGCAACCCGGGGATGAGGTGACGTCGCGGCTCCCCGAAGACATGGGCCAGATGATGACGCAGATGCAGCACATCCTGCTGCAGTTCAATGCGCTCGCCGCCCGGGCGGATGCGCTGCTGGCAAGTGTTTCGAGCGGGCAGGGCACCATTGGCAAGTGGACCAAGGGGAAGAATGAGCTGCCTCCTCTGGAGGCGGAAATTACGCGGCTCAGCGACGATTTTTCGAACGCCAAGGGCACTCTGCCTCTCTTGATGTCGGGAGCGCTGGGTCAGCAGATGGACGCGACGAGCGCACGATTCCAGCAGGTCACGGCAGCCATCGGGTCGGGCCCCGGGACGGCGGCGAAGATGAATGCGCTGATGTCCCAGGCCAACGATGCGATGAAGGAATACAACGGCCTCGTCGCGCAAATGCAGTCGCCGCAGGGCGTTTCCGGAAGAATGGACGAGCTGTCCAAGCGCTTCGAGGAACTCTCGGCCAAGCTGAACGGCATTTTCGACCGCATCGATTCGGGGGAAGGAACTGTCGGGCAGTTTACCGTCAATCCTCAGTTCAGCAAGGCGATGGCGGCGACCACGCGTGAATTCAACAGCCTCGCGGCGGATGCGCGGCGAAATCCCAGGAAGTTTCTGTCCTTCCAATTTCGCCTGTTTTGAGGACGCGGTAGGTACCGGCCTCCTGGCCGGTACCAGGCGCACGAAGCGCGCCCGGGCGAACTAGCGTTCGCCTGCAACCGGTCTGGAGACCGGTCGCTACTGCGCAGCACGTCTACCTCTCAACCACAACAATACTCCGTTCGATCTTCCGCCCGCTGAGCCTCAACCCGAGCTGCTGTTCGACCGCCTGGAAGATGCTCACATCGGGCACACGGTCATTCGCCGAGACCTGCCCATTCACGCTACCAGGCTCGGGCGCTTCGGGCGTCCAGTACAAAACGATGTCATAAGCACCGGAGAGCCCCGTGTCGTCCTGAATGGGACGGTCCAATTGACGGGAAAGCGCCTCGACGAAACGCGCGAGGGTGACGTTTGTCCCTTGCAGCTTGGCCCGGCCGCCGCGATAGAGGATCATGGCGCCGCCGCGCACCGCTTCCGGCCGAACCACCGGGAAGCCGTCGTCTCCCGTCCCCAGCTTGCCGGGCGCTTGCTCTGCGGGAGGCGCGGGAGGCGCGGCGGCCTTCAGCTTCGCGCCCTTCCCGCCGATAGTCAGGGCATAGCCGCTCACCGGCCGCGTCTCCCGATGCACGGCGATGTGGAACTGCTCGACCAGCAGACCGCGGTACATCGCGGGGAGTTGCTCGCGCGTCGCCCCTGTGGGCACTTTCGCGATGATGTTGTAACGGTCGGAATCCAGCCAGGAAGGTCCCGCGACCTCGAAGGATTTCACGTTGTACGCCTGCATGACGAGCATCTTCACCGTGACGTACTCACAATTGACGTGCCCGGGATCGTCCGAGCCCGGACCGCCAACGCAGCCGCTCATTAGGATCGGTGTTCCCGCCGGAAACGCCTTCACCGACGCAGCTTCGAAAGCGGGTTCGCCGGCCTGCGTTGCGGCCGTGGAAGCCAGTCCGGCGAGCAGCAAAGTTGCAGCGAGCGAGTGCATATAGCTTAGACGCCAAAAACCTGAAAAAAAGCGGCAAATACCCTCTTGACAGCAATCGCAATTTGCAATATTGTTATTGCAGATTGCAATAGATGAAGCTTAGCGAAAAAATCCGGTACCTGCGGGAAGTCGAAGGCACCCTCCGCGGTTTCGATCGCGACCTCTCGCAGCAGGAACTCTCACGGCTGATCGAAAAGGAGCAAGGTAAGAAGATCAGCCAGAGCTACCTTTCCCAGATCGAGAGCGGCGCGCGTCCGCACCTGACCAACTCCACGCGCATGCTGCTGGCGCGGTTTTTCAAGGTGCATCCCGGGTACCTGGTGGACGACCCCGATGGCTATCAGAACGAATTGATTTCCGACGTGGGCGCGTTAGAGGACAAGTTGGATTTGTGGTTGGTAGGCGGCGCGGAGCGGTTCCGGAAAGATCCGGACCTGCATGGCGCCCTGTTGACGATTGCGCGCCATGCGGATTCGCGCATGTGCGTGGTTTTGTTGGGCCGGATTCTGGAGAATCCGGGGCTCGCCGAGCGGCTCCTCGAGGTGCTCAAGCCGGCGGCCCCAAAGCCCGGGAGGCGTTCGTGAACTGGACTGAATTTTATCTCGCCTGTTTCGTTGTCGGCTTCGCATTCAGTGCGCTGTCTCTGCTTGCGGGAAGCGTGCATCTCCATATGCCGCACATGCATTTCCACCATGGCGTGCATGTTTCGGCGCATGGCGGACCGGGAAAGCCGGGGCTCTCATGGTTTAACTTCGGCACCATCGCCGCGTTTCTGGCGTGGTTCGGCGGCACCGGGTATTTGCTGGAACGGTATTACCACGTGTGGGTCGTGCTGGCGCTCGGCGTATCCATCCTGAGCGGCGTTGGCGCAGCCACGGTAGTGTTTCTGTTCCTCGCCAAGGTGCTGCTCGCGCGCGAATCGCCGCTCGATCCGGCCGATTACGACATGATCGGCGTGCTCGGCAAACTGAGCATTCCGATTCGCGCCGGCGGAACCGGCGAGGTCATCTACTCGCAGGAAGGCACGCGCCGCGTGGCCGGAGCGCGCAGCGAAGACGGCGCGGCCATCCCCAAAGGGAGTGAAGTGATTGTCACGCGGTACGAAAAAGGAATTGCGTACGTGAAGAAGTGGGAAGACCCTACTGAAGTTTTGTGGCCCTCTAGCGGGGCGGAGGATCGGAAGAGGTGATGGAGTTTATGGAACATCCAATGGTGGTTTACGCGCTGTTAATGGTATTGGCCCTCATGTTCTTGATGGCCATGTTCGCCAAGCTGTTTCGCAAGGCGGGTCCGCACGAGGCCATTATCGTGTATGGGTTTCGCGGCACTCGCGTGGTGAAGGGCCGGGGCACGGTCATCTTCCCGATGGTGGAAAACTGCCGCGGGTTGTCGCTGGAATTGATGAGCTTCGATGTCGCGCCGAAGCAGGATCTGTACACGCGGCAAGGCGTCGCGGTAACGGTCGAAGCCGTCGCTCAGATCAAAGTGAAGAGCGACCCCGAGAGCATCCTTACGGCGGCCGAACAGTTTCTCACAAAGTCGCCGGAAGAGCGCGAGGGCCTCATCCGTCTGGTGATGGAAGGCCACCTGCGCGGCATTATCGGCCAGTTGACCGTGGAAGAGATCGTCAAGCAGCCGGAGATGGTGGGCGACCGTATGCGCAGCACCTGCGCCGACGACATGAACAAGATGGGCCTCGAGGTGATTTCGTTCACCATCAAAGAGGTCCGCGACAAGAACGAGTACATCACCAACATGGGCCGGCCGGACGTTGCGCGCATCAAGCGGGATGCCGATGTAGCCGCGGCCGAAGCTGAACGCGATACCGCTATCAAGCGCGCGCAGGCGCTGCGGGAATCGTCCATCGCCCAGGCCCAGGCGGATCAGGAGCGGGTGCTGGCGCAGACTTTGTCGCAGAGGGCCCAGGCCGAAGCGCAGCGCGACCTCGAGATCAAGAAAGCCGAGTATCTGGAAGGCGTCAAGAAGCAGCAGGCGCAGGCCGACAAGGCTTACGAAATTCAGGCGAACGTCATGCAGCAGCAGGTCCGCGCCGCCGAGGTGACCATTCATCAGGTGGAGAAAGAGCACGAAGTGCTGGTGCAGGAAGCCGAAATCAAGCGCCGCGACTTTGAGCTGATGGCCACCGTCATGAAAGGCGCGGAGTACGAACGCAAGCGCATCGAAACGCTGGCGGAAGCCGAACGGCAGCGCACCATCATGGAAGCCGACGGCCGTGCAGCGGCCATCCGCACGCAGGGCGAAGCCGAAGCCGAGATCATTTTCAAGAAGGGCGAAGCGGAAGCCAAGGCCATGAATGTGAAAGCCGAAGCGTACCAGGAGTTCAACCAGGCCGCTATCGTCGATAAGTTGATTTCCGGCATGCCGGAGATCGTCAAAGCGCTCGCCGCCCCGCTCGCCAACGTCGACAAGATCACCGTGATCTCCACCGGAGGCGATGCCGCCGGCATGAACAAGATCACCGGCGATCTGACGAAGATGGCGGCGCAGGTTCCGGCGCTGTTCGAGACCTTGAGCGGCATGCCGTTTGCCGACTTGTTTGCCAAGGTGCGATTGATTGGGGAGAAGGCTCCGAAGCAGGATAGCGGAGAGGCCAAGGCTGCGGGAGCGGAGTAAGTCGGGTAAGAGCAAGTTAGGAGCGAGTTATGGCACTGTTAGAACGAGTATCTACGTTGGTCCGGGCTAACCTCAACGACCTCATCGATAAGGCCGAAGACCCGGAAAAAATGATCAAACAGGTAATCCTCGACATGCAGAATCAGCTTCTGCAGGTGAAGACGCAGGTGGCGATTTCGATTGCCGACCAGCATGTGCTGGAGAAGAAGCTGCAGGAAAACGAGGAAAGCGACAAGCAGTGGATGCGCCGCGCGGGCATAGCCGTCGACAAGAATGACGATGCGCTCGCCCGCGCCGCCGTGGAGCGCGCCATGAGCTATCGCGGCATGACCGAGAGCTTCCGCCAGCAGGTAGAGGATCAGAAAACCCAGGTGGAGAACCTCAAGAGCGCGCTGCTGAAACTGGAGCAGAAGCTGGTGGAGGCCCAGAGCAAAAGCGACATGCTGATCGCCCAGCACCGCAGGGCGCGTGCGATGAGCAAAGCCAATACCGCGGGCTTGTCCATGGGCGACGATTCCAACAGCGCGGCCTTCGACCGCATGAAGAACAAAGTCCGGCACAGCGAGGCTACCGCGCAGGCCACCGCGGACCTGGTGTCCGACAATGTAGAGGACCGCTTCGCGGCGCTCGAGAAGCAGGACGAAGTGGACCGGTTGCTGCAGGAGCTGAAAGCCAAACGCCAGGGCTAACTGCATGACTTATGACTGTAAGTTCGAGTGGTGGCTCGCCGGGGCCGCGGTGATTGTGCTCGGCGCGTTGTTGCTCGGCGGAAACTATTGGATCGGCGGACCGGTGCTGCTGATCCTGACGATCGGAGCTTATCCGCAATCGTACGACGTTTCCGCCGAAGGCCTGGTGGTCCGCGGATTCCTCTCGCGGGTCACGATTCCGTACCGGGTGATCACGTACGTGGGCCCGGAGCGTGGGCGCGTGCGCATCCGGTACGGATTGTGTTCGAGTGTGCTGATCGCTCCCGCCCAGCGGCAGCGCTTTCTCGACGATGTGGCGTCGCGTACGCCGCACCTCATCCGGCGCGGTCCCAGCCTTGTGTTGAGTTTCGCGTGATGAATAGAATTTGAGTAAGAGGAAATAAAATGCAGGACGGAAGCGGGTTTGCGCGCGCGGTGCAGCCTGTGAGCGCGACCACGATCCACACCGGCGACGAAGGGCTTGCAGTCGCGGACGTGAAGATTCCGGTAGGCGGCGTCGGGATGCCGGCATATTGCGCGATGCCGGAGAAGGGCGTGGATCTCCCGGTAATCGTGGTGCTGCACGAGATTTTCGGAGTGCACGAGCACATCCGCGACGTTTGCCGGCGCCTCGCCAAATTGGGTTATCTGGCGATCGCGCCGGAGCTGTTCTGGCGCTCCGGAGATGTTTCGCAAATGAGCGACACGCAGCAGATCATGACGAACGTGGTGGCGAAGACGGCGGACGCGCAGGTGATCCGGGACATCGACGCCACGCTCGATTTCGCGGCGTCCACCGCGCAGGCCGATCTGACGCGCGCCGGCGTGACGGGCTTTTGCTGGGGCGGCCGTTTGGCGTGGCTGTACGCGTCGGAGAGCGACCGGATTCGGACCGCCGTCGCGTGGTACGGGCGCATGGTGGGAGCGGCGGACGATCTGCATCCGCGGAATCCCGTGGACGTGGTCGCGACGCTGCGCCATCCCGTGCTCGGGCTGTATGGCGGAGAGGATCGGAGCATTCCGCTGGACACCATCGACAAGATGCGAGCGGCCTGTTCCACCTTAGGGAAAAACGTGGAGATCGTAGTCTATCCGGATGCCGGTCACGCCTTCTTCGCGGATTACCGTCCCAGTTACAATAAGCCGGCGGCGGAAGACGCGTGGCGCCGCATGACGAACTGGTTCAAACAGTACTTGCGGTAGGTACCGGCCTCCCGGCCGGTACCAGGCGCGCGAAGCGCGCCCGAACTCGCGCAAAGCGCGACTGCCAAAGCATCATTCCACCCGCATGACGAAAACCGTCTGATCGTCGAACGCCGTAGTCGAAAACTGATCCAGGTGTTCGAAGATCGTCACGATCAAATCATCCGGCGGCAGCTTCGAATGGGAGCGCACGACGTGGGCCAGGCGCCCGCGGCCGAATTCCGTACCCGCTGCGTTCAAGTGATCGGTAATTCCATCCGAGTAGAGGACCAGCACGTCGCCGGGCTCCGCCTGAAACCGCATCTCCTCGTACTCGCGCGATTCCAGCAGGCCGATCGGCACACCCTCCACCCGCACCTTGAGAATGTCATTCCCGCGGCAGATCATCGGCGGCACCGCTCCCGCATTCGCCATCGTGAACACGCGCGTCGCCGGATCCCACAACAGTACGCACAGCGTCACGTAACGCGCCTCCACTTTGCGCTCGATCAGCGCGTCGTTCAGCGCTTTCAGCAACTCCGCGGGACTCCTCCGGCGCGGCGCCAGCGTCCGCAGCAACCCGTTCATCAACCCGCCGTATAGCGCCGCGGCCGCGCCCTTGCCGCTGACGTCCCCGAATGCGATCACGCACTGCTGGTCGGGGTGCTCGAAAACGTCGTAGATGTCGCCCGAAATTTCGCGCGCCGGCCGCAAACGCACGGCCGCTTCCACGCCATGGATCTCCGGCTTGGCATCGGGCAGCAGGACGCGCTGCAACTCCCGCGCCGCTTTCAGGTCCTCTTCCATGCGCTTCTCGCGCGCTGCGATTTCCTGATAGAGCCGCGCGTTTTCGACGCTGCTGGCCACCTGCGGCCCAAGCAATGCCAGCGTGCGCACATGATCGTCGGTGAAGTGGCCCACCGCGCTGCTCTCCAGGTCCATCACGCCGATCACGGTGTCGCGAAGCAACAGCGGCACGGCCACCTCGCTGCGTATGTCCGGGTGCGAGGCGATGTAGCGCGGATCCTTGAGCGTATCGTGCACCCTCACCACTTCGCGCGATTCGGCCGCCGCACCGGTCAGCCCCTTTCCCAGCGGCACATTGTCGATGTTCACGCGCGTATCGTAGCGAATGCTGAAGAGATGCCGCAGCGCCTTGGCCTCGCGATCCACGTGCAGAATGCTGAACGCATCGTAATCGATGAGCCCTCGCATGGTGCTGGCGATCTTGCTCAGCAGCTCATTGAGATCGAGAATCGACGAAAACTCACGCGAAATATGGGCCAGAGTTTTCAGCGTCCGGTTCTGCCGCTCCGCGCGCAGATACAGGCGCGCATTGTCTATGGCGATGCCGACGCGCGAGGCGATGAGGCGCAGCAGCGTGCGATCGTACTCGCTATATGCGTTCGGCCGGATGGACTGCAAATCGATCACGCCCACCAGTTTGCCGCGCGCCGTCATGGGCACTGCCATTTCCGTGCGCACCGCGTCGACGGTCTGCAGGTAACGCGGATCGTTGCGGACATCGCCCACCAGCACCGGCTCGCGCTGGGAAGCGGCGCATCCGGTGATGCCTTCGCCAAGCGCGATGCTGACGTGGCTGATTACATCCTGCCGGTGACCCACCGCGTAGCGTATGCGCAGGTCGCGCCGGCGATCGTTGTACAGCAGGATGGCGAAGAGATCGTAGGGCAGAACGCGCTGCACAATTTCGCCGACGTTCGCAAGCAGCTGATTGAGGTCCAGCGTCTGCGCAGTCGCCGCCGAAACTTCCAGCAGGAAGTCCAGTAATTCGCTTCGTTCCTTGAACCGCACCGCGGCCTTTCGGGGAGCTGGTTGCATCGCCATGCCTTCGGCTCTTTCGAGTGGCCGCGAGTTACGCCGCCGTCGCTTCGACAATCTTAACGCTGGCGCTGGCGCCTATCCGCGTGGCTCCGGCGGCCGCCATGGTTTGCAGATCGCTCAGCGTGCGAATGCCGCCGCTGGCCTTCACGCCCATATTCGGACCCACCACGCTGCGCATCAGCGCAATATCGTGCGCCGTCGCCCCGGACTTGCTGAAGCCGGTCGAGGTCTTCACGAAATCCGCGCCCGCTAATTTGCTGAGCGTGCAGGCAACCGCTTTTTCGTTGTCCTCGAGGAGCGCCGTTTCCAGAATCACTTTGACGATGGCGCGCGCTTCGTGCGAAACCTTCACCACCTGCTGTATGTCCGCTTTCACCGCTTCGTGGTCCCCGCTCTTCAATGCGCCGACATTGATCACCATATCGATCTCTTCGGCTCCGGCGCGCAGTGCCGCGGCGGCTTCGGCGACCTTCGCTTCCGTGCTGGTGGCGCCCAGCGGGAATCCCACCACGGTGCACACTTTCACGGGCGACCCCATGAGCTCGGCCTTCACGAGCGGCACCCAATATGGATTCACGCAGACGCTGGCGAACTGATACTGGCGCGCTTCGCGGCAGACTTTGATGACGTCGGCGCGCGTCGCTTCGGGTTTGAGAATCGTGTGGTCGATCAGCGCGGCGATGCCCGGATCGATCTTCGTCAGCCGCTCGCTGGCCGAGACGCGATCGGCCCCGGCGGCGATGATTTCTTTCGTGTTCCTGGCGCAGGTTTGCGCGCAGCGCTGAACGCATCCGGGGCAGACTTCGGCCGCGAGGTTGAGTCCTTCGCCCTTTTTGGGGGCGGTTCCAGCGGACGGCCGCACCCGCGACAGGATCTCTTCGCCGATTTGCGCGACTAGTCTGTCCAGTTCCGTTTGCGTCACTTGGGTTCCTTCTTCAAAAAGCGCTGCTCGATGTCCATGATCTTTTGCACCCGCGCCTGATGCCGGCCGCCGGCGAACGGAGTCGCCAGCCAGGTGCGCAGAACCTCCTCTGCCTGGCTTTCGGTCAGCAGCCGCGCGCCGAGCGTAAGTACATTGGAATCATTGTGTTCCCGGCTATTGCGAGCGGAAGCTTTATCATAGCACAGGGCCGCGCGAACGCCCGGAACCTTGTTGGCCGCCATGCAGGACCCGATGCCCGCGCCATCGATGAGAACGCCTCGCGCGGCGTCGCCGTTGGAGACGAGCTCGGCGGCGGCGAACGCGATGTCCGGGTAATCGGCCGGCTTCTCTTCGTGCACGCCGACGTCGCGAGCGGTGAACCCAAGTTCTTCGAGGATTGGTTTGAGCCGCTCCTTGAGCCGGTACCCTCCATGGTCCGCGCCGATGGCGATGGTTTTGTCCGGCGCGGCGGCCGCGTTCACCTGGTCCTCCGGAAGTTCGACGATGCGGACTCCGCGCCCGGCCGCAACTTCGCGCGCCGATGGAGTGACGATGCTGCCGGTCGGGATGCGCAGTTCTCCGCCCAACGGCACGTCCTGCGCAGTGATAACCCTTTTCATGAAGAGCTTATTGTAGCGGGTCGAATGGCATTGCTGCCGCGTTTCACCAGCGATCCGGCGCCCCGCCGGGGACGAGCCGCGTGGTTAGTTCCGTTCCGAGCTCGGCGGAACGATCCCTTTCAAGCGGAAGTATACGACCAGGTTCCCGTAGTGCTCCCATGTGTGCCACGTGTTCCAGTTCAGCATCGACAGCCTTGTCCGCGTCGTATTACCGAACTGCACGACCTCCGCCGCGTTCTTCGCTGTCACGGAATCGTATGCTACGTCGCAGTACTCGAATGCCTTCTCCAGAGCTTGGGTGAGATCTGCTTTCGTTCTCAGAGTCAACTCAGTCTCTTGATAACGGGCGTGCCTCGTCTCGCCGCGCACCGGCGCGCAGAGGTTGTACTGGTCGTCGGCGATATGCGCGATCTGCTGCGCAAACGTGCGGACGTCAGGGGCCGGCCTGAAGTCGTAATCCGTGGCTGGCATTTTCTCCGCCGACCGGATCACATAGGTCCGCACCGGCCGGTAGTCGGCCCGCGCTTCATCCATCACACGATCACTCTGCGCGAAAGACAATGCGGCGATCCCGAAGATCAACATGCGGCGCATAGCGCCAGCATATCGCAGAAAGGCGTGCCGGGCTGGTGTTCAGGTTCCGGGTAGCGAAATCCGGCGATCATCCGAAGTCATGCCGTACGATGAACGTATGGCTGAGCTGGTTTTCGAGGTGATCCAGGAAGCCGCCGGCGGGTACTGTGCGGAATGCCTGACGGAAAGCATCTTCACCGAAGGGGACACCTGGGGCGAGTTGCGGAAGAACGTGCTGGATGCGACTTCTGCATTCTTTTTTGATCGGCCGCGACCCGAACGAGTTCGGCTTCACCTCGTCCGCGATGAAGTCCTCCTGGTTGCATGAAGCTCCCTCGCGACCTTTCCGGCGTGCGCCTCGCGGACGTCCTGTGCCGAAAATGGCAGTATGCGAGGGTGCACCAGGTCGGCAGCCACATCATCCTGGAAACTGCCCAGCCTACTCATCACCGGATCGCCGTTCCAGCTCACCATCCTCTCAGAGTCGGAACGCTGAGTTCAATTCTTCGCGCTGACGCTCAGCATAAGAGTGGTCAGCGCGACGCGGTCATCGCAGACTCCGTTCCGATCAACTTTCCGGCTGGAACTGGATGGCCCCGTTCAGATCGGAAAATGGCGGCTCCCCGGCCATCCAACACCTACGGCGAAATCCTGACGAGCTTGGCGTTTCGATTCAGCGCCTCGTCAGCGGGTGAAAGCTCAAGGTTCAACGGTAAAGGAAACAGACTGCGTCCATAGGTGCGCTCACGCAGGCCGAGAAATTGACGAACATGGTCCCGTCGAACCTTACCCATACCCCCGGAGAACGGATGTACTCCGCGGAAAGCGGAGTAGCGGGCAAAGGCTGACGTTTTGATCAGAAAACTGTACTCTGATGCGGCGACCCCTGGGCGAGGCTTGAGGTAACGAACGTTGTTTGCCAGGTGTTTCAGTGTGTAGAACTTTTGATAGCAGGTTTTAAACAGGCGATGGAGGTCCCCCCATGTGAACGTCGGATGGCGCCAAGTCGGGGTCGTGGTGTCGAATCTGTCGAGATTGGATTCGGTAATCAAGCCGCGCGACAGAAAATCGGCGTACTGTTGCGTGCCCGGGATCGGGCACAGAATGTAGAAAGAAGCAATGGTCGGTCCGATCTTGCTGAGCGTCGAAACGTGCTCGAGAATTGATTCCTCCACATCATCCCAAAAGCCGATAATGTTGCTCAGATGAGAACTGATCCTATATTCGCGGCACATTTCTACGATCTTGCCGTATTTCTCAGGGTGGTTGTGTCCCTTGTGGGCGCTTAGCAGCGTCTGCCGGTTGAACGATTCAACGCCTACGAAAATCTGCCAGCAGTTGGCCTTGGCCATCAACGACATTAGCTCTTCCTCGTCTGCGATCTGCGCGTCGCACTGACAGAAGAACTGTAAGTCCAGCTTGTCATCGGCCATAGCCCGGAGGAGCGCGGGCGCCTCGGGATACTTATTGAAATTGTCCGACGTGAATATGATCGTCTTGATGCCCGCGGCTTTCGCGCGCCGTAAGGTAGCCATCGTCGTCTCGATGGGTTGGGATCGCAAGCTCCGCCCGGCTATTTTGATTACAGAGCAGAAATTGCAGGTAAATGGGCAGCCGCGCACAGGATAGACGCCCATCATCTTGGAAAGATATCGCTTCAGTTCGGAACGCGCAGGGGGCACGAGCACAGGGGGATCCAGTTCCGTCGCCCATCGGTGCTCGGCGCCGTAGACAGGCTGCAACTCACCCGAAACTGCATCTTGCAGGATCGTGTGCCAGATGGTTTCTGCCTCGGCCACAGCAAAACTGATACCCCGATTCTGAAACTCTGTCGTATCGCACGTCATGGGATGGGGGCCGCCGATCACCGCCATGCACCCATTTGCGCGCGCATACGCGGCGAGATCAGCGGCGCGATGGAACTGGTGAGATTGCGTCCCCACGACCGCGACGAGGGTCGGATCCCGGACTGAGCCGCGGAGAAGTTCGAGGTACTTGGTGTCGCAGTGAACGTATTCGTCGATGCAGCATGTTGTAATCGCCACGCCATCGATCGCCGTGGGCGTCATGCTCCGAATGTGATTGAGTGTGCTGTTCGGCAGGTATCCCAGCCGAAAGCGCTCGACGTAGCCGGACTCGTCGTATTTGGAAGGCTTAACCAGAACGACACGTAGTTCCATCGCGGCGACCTCCCCACTCGGCTCCAGCCTATCACTGGCGGGCTCTGGAGGCGCAAATCCATGTGAAGGATTGCACCTCGCCTGCTATGAGCCACTGAATCGGTGAGACCTGGCTAACACTTAAAGCGGACTGCGGCGGATCGAAAACGGGCGCTGTAAAGGTTCGAGGCAGCGGATTTCCGCAATAGTTTTCCGTGGCTCGCTATTCATTGCGTATGCCCGAGCTGATCCAATCAAGATGGTGCCGTCCCCTTACGCACATGGGAATCGCTCCGGCGGACCGGTACCCCCGGCGGAGCGAGGCGCGGAACTCGCTTGAACCTGATCCGCTGCCGGCCCGTCTGAAGCCGAGAGTACGATGTCTACATGCGAACGTTGCGCTCGCAAGCCATCATTCTCTGTCTCGTCCTGGGAATCACCGTGCGCGCAAGCGCAGCAGGTGTCCCCCGTTGCGTCGTAGGCATTGATCATCTGCCGGTTGCCGTCAACGATCTCGACCGCGCGGCCGAAATCTATCGGCGTTTGGGCTTTTCCATCAAACCGGGCCGGTTCCACGCAGACGGAATCCGCAACGAACACGTCAAATTTGAAGACGGCGGCGGCGTCGAACTAATCACCGCCCAACGCGCGGCGGACCCTCTGAGCGCGACTTACGTTCAGCTCTTGGAACAGGGTGAGGGGCCGGCCTTTCTCAGCTTCCATACGCTCCACCTTCCCGTTCTGGAGACGGCTTTCCGGCGAGCACGATTTGCATACAGCGAAGACGATCGCACCCTCACATTCAGAGACCCGGCTTTGCAGTTTGTGTTCTTCTTCGAGGGCAACAATCGATCGCCAACGGATCGCCCGGAGCACTTCCAACACGCCAATTCAGCCTACGCGACTGCCGGTGTGTGGATCGCGGGCGGCGACGACTCGCCGCTGGTTCCGTTATTGCAATCTGCCGGCGGTGAGCTCGCTACGAAAAAGGTGTTCGCCCCCACGGAACGGAGCGCGAAAGTAGTACAGGTGCAGAACGGCGAAGTGGTTTTCCTGCCGAAGTCATCGCAGATCATTCCAGGGAGGCCCATCGTCGGTGTTGTGTTTCTGACTCGTGACCTGGCTGCGCTACAGCGTTGCCTCATCGCCGCTCACATTCCATCGGCGGCTCATGTCGAAGCGGCGCACCATCGCAGCGTCATCATCGCTCCGCAACAGACCCTTGGGCTGTGGCTGGAGTTTCGAGAACTCCGCTGAGCCGACCTCTTTCGGTGCCCGGTTAGTTGCGCAATGCCTGCGCAAATTTGGCCTCAGCCTGAGCCACGAACGCCTGATATCCGGAGGGATCGATAAAGACATGCGGACCCTCCTGCGTGTAGTGCTTAAGTTTGTTGAGCATATCGAAATACCCGCCGTGTGCTCCCAGGAATACGTCACAGGGCAAACTTCGCAACACGGCAAATGTCCGCCGGAAATCCTGAACGATTCCCGGGTAACTCACCGGGTGCCCGGGTGTAGCCACCAAATGATATTCCGACCAGAAGCCTGTCCCTCCAACGATAACGATGTTCCGGATCGTTGCGGCGGGTTCCCCCGGCAGATGAGCGCGCAAGCTCCAGGTAGTGCATCCACGAGTGTGGCCCGCCGTCTTGTGGGCCGTCAGCGTTACTCCTCCCAGGCCGACCGTGTCCAGGTCGTGCAACTCGCGGTCCACGTGCGCAGCGGGAAAAGCGTGGATATTGGGTGATGGCGACAGGAAATCAGTCCGTGAGCCGGATTCAACGACACTTACGTCGCCGTCCATCACCATGTTCTTCGCGCCTGTCTCGCGCAATACCTCGGCCGCGCCTCCAACGTGATCGTCATGCGCCTGACTGTTGAGGAGAATCGCGGTGTCTTTCCAGCGAAAGCCCAGCTTTTCCACACTCGCGCGAATCTGCGGCGGCGACGTAACCAGGTTCGCATTGATCAGGATATTTCCCTTCGGGGTGACCACAAGGTAACTCGCAAGATCGCGGCTGCCCACGTAATAAAGATTGTCGGCAATTCGAAACGGAGGGAGGGGCGTGGTCCAATCGGGATCTATTTCGCCGCAGAGTATGGACGTGCAACAGACCAGAACGAAAAAACAGCTAAGAAGAGCGCGCATTCTCAATTCCCGAATTGTCTCATGACTGCGCCGGCAGTCAGCCACGTTTTCTTGGAGGCAACTGGAGACCGGAGGACGTCAGCTGCAGTGTATGAAGTGCGACTCGTATCGAGGGTTGTGTAAGTTGATTCCCCTAACGGAGCCGTGACCGTGAGGGAGCGGTAAAAGGTGCGTCGAAAGGCGAATGGAGCGCCACGAGAACAGCAGCCGGATTTTTTCACAAGCCCGTCAGGGAGCGGTAAAAGGTGCCGGGGATCGGAGTGCGTTTGAATGCGGCAACAAACAATGCTGCGACGTCAGCGGCGCAGGACCATACAATGCCTGACGCGACCCGGCGGCCACGCATAAGTGGCAAGTGGGGAATCCCTCAATAGTGGCATTGGCGTGCAATCCGCCATCGTCCCGAAACCGTGCCTGCTTAACCCTTCCGCCCGGCCGCTCGGTATAGCTCGGCGATGCATTTCATGTCGCGCATGCCTTCTTCGCCCGGTGTCTTGGGCTCCTTATTCTGCAAAATGCACTCGGCGAAGTGGTCGGCTTCCCGTACAAACTGCGCGGGATGCCGCTCGGGGTTGGTGACTTCGGCGGGCGGCTGCCTTTGCAGGCGCACAGTCATCCGGATCCCATCGTAGCCCCACGACGGTTCGGATATCAGCGTGCCCTTGGACCCCACGATGCGGAAGAAAGGGCCGAGACCTGCGCCATACGTCGTGGCGCAACTGGCAACCGCGCCCGAGGGGAATTTCATGGTCCAGACCATATTCTCCTCGATGTCTTTGAAGCGGCCGTCCTTATCGATTACAGATGTGGACGCGGTCAGCTCCGCGGGTTCTTCGCCCATCAGGTAGCGGAACGCGTTTAACGCATAAATGCCGACATCCATCATCGGGCCGCCGCCGGCCAGGGCGGCGTTGATGCGGAACTCCGGCCGGTTGACGCCTTTGATGGTAGCCCCCCTGGGACTGATGTTGAATCCGTAAGCGCCGTCCATGGTTTGAATGGCGCCGAGTTGCCCGCTGCGAATCAGCTCGAGAGCTTGCGCGTGAACCGGCTCGTACTGAATGCGATAGCCGATCATCAGCTTCTTGTTCGCCTTGCGGCAGGCATCGATCATCGCTTGGCAATCGGCCACGCTAACCGCCATCGGCTTCTCGCAGAGAACGTGCTTGCCGGCGTGGGCGGCGCGGATAGTATATTCGGCGTGCATTGAGTTGGGCAGGCCGATGTAGACGGCGTCGATTTCCGGGTTGTCGGCTATCGAGTCGAAATTGTCGTAGCTGTAAATGTTCTTTGCCGCAATGCCGTGATCTTCGGCGATCTTTTCGGCCTTGTCTCGATAGCCGCTGACCAGGGCCACCATGCGCGCCTGCGAGGATAGCTTGACGGCCGATAGAAAGATGTTGGAAATGCGCCCCAGCCCAACGGCACAGTAGCCGATTTTCCGCCCGTTGTCCTGCGCAAAAGCCGCCGCGCCGGCAGTCAGGACGCCGAACTCTCTGCGTGTCAGTTTCATGAATCCCTCCGGCGTTATGGCACCAGTATAATCACCGGGAACCCGCCCCGGCTACTGCCATACCCCCACCTCTGGGAACACGCGCGCTGCCGCCGCTGATGCATCGTCCTTGCCCCACGTCCAGTACAGCCCTACATAAGCGTAATTCTCGGTCTGGCCCGCCACCGAATGACCGTAGCTGAACAGGAATTGCCGCCCCGGGTGATGTTTGAAATGGTAATACCCGCCGATGTCGATCATTGTCGACGCCTCGGTCTGCGCCGCGGCGAAACCTTCGCGCGCGTGCGAGAACGATTCCACACCCAGCTCCAGTTGCTTGCTCAAGCCATACTTCACCAGCAGCCCTGTATAAAGGAAATTGCGGTATCCGGTCTGCGGATTCACCGCATACCCGACTCCGCCGTCCACCAGCCAATGTCCGAAATTCTTCTGCAGCCAGAGCGGAACTTTGTACCACACTTTGCCCACGCTCAGGCCGCGATCGTAGCTGCCGGTCGGGATCTCGAACATGGTGAACGTCCCGATCTGCGGAACGTGTCGCGATTCCTTTACAAAAGCGATTTTCGCGCCCAGTTCCATATCGGTGAGGCCAAACGCATCCGGTCCCGATCCGCCGGGGAGATAGATCGGATTGTTCGAAGGCGCAATCGTACCGAACGGCAGAATCGCGTGAAGCTGCACCCGGGGCAGCGCGCCCCAGTTGAATTCGACCGCCGGGCCGGTCGCGTCGATTTCCGCTGTAGTCCCATCCATCGCGCCGAAGATATAAAACTCGTAATGGTGCAGATCCACCGGCACCGGATCGTCGGTCTGAAACGGCGGCCCCTGCGCGCAGAGCCGTAGAACGGTCGCTGCCAGCAAAACGGCAAAGCTGGCGCAACGGCAGGCAAGGTTTCTCACAGACGGTCGCAACAGCACGGCTAACACCATTGAACCCTTTCCAACAAGCTGCCGCGCCTCCGTACCATAGACAAATGGCGGGCGTAGAAGGCGGACGGCGGTTTTGGTGGGCGCTACTGGCTGCAATTATCTCCGCGGGCCTCTTGTCCCGCGTGGCACACACGGGGTTCCGTGTATTCGACAAATACGCGGGCGATGCCCTCTACGCGGCCATGGTCTATGTTGTTTTCCGCTTAACCGGGCGCGTTGCGCGAGTAACGCTGTGGACTGCGGTAGCCATGACCGCGATCGAGTTTTTCCAGTTGACGCAAATACCAGCCGGCATGCTTCGCAGCCCGTACCTCGCCGTACGCGTCTGTGGCCGCCTGCTCGGCACGAAGTTTAGCGTGTTTGACCTGCTGGCCTACGCCGTGGGAATCGCCTGCGTGGCCCTTCTCGATCGTGCGGTCACCGCCGCCCCCGGGTCACAGAAATTCAAAAATCCCTAACCCCCGGGCCGTCCAAGCCTTAGCCGCAAACTCGCCCGCACGCAAACCCGCTTTTACAAACGCATTTGGTATAAGCAAGTCAGGAGGTGTCCTCCGGTTCGCCCGGCGCTCTCCTCCACGCGTTCTTTGAGAAACGATGCGGTTTCCGAAAGCATGATCGGTTTTCAAATTTTCGCTGTTGACAACAAAGCAGTTGCGAACCCAAAACCGAAAGATCTTTCGGTTTTGCGAAAACAGCGGCCTCAGCTAGGCGATTACCGAAGTGCAGTGTGCGCAGCGGCGCGCGGCGACCGGAATCTCGCTCAGGCACTCGGGGCAGGTCTTCGTGCTCGGGTCGGGCGGCTTGTCGCCCCGCCGGATGCGCGCCATGATCGCATTCATCGGCGCGATCACGAAGAAGTAAATTGCGGCCGCCACCAGCAGGAACGAGATCACCTTATTGATGAAGTCTCCGATCAGAAACTTGCTTCCATTGATGGTGAAGACAATACCGCTGAAATCGGGTTTGCCCACGATTGCGGCGATCAGCGGCGTCAGCAGGTCTGCGACCAGCGCCGCAACCACCGCGCCAAAAGCCGCGCCGATAACCACCGCCACCGCCAGGTCGATGACGTTGCCGCGAAACACGAACGTCCTGAAACCTTTGAGCATGTTTCCTCCGTTATGAAAGGAATTTTCTCATCCGCTTCATCGCTTCCTCCACGATGCTGCGCTGGGCGGCGTAACAGATGCGAACGGAGCCCTCGCCGCCTTTACCAAATGCTACACCCGGAGCCAGACCCACGCGCGTCTCTTCCAGCAGCCGTTTGCAGAAGCGGAACGAATCGGTGAGGCCCTCGATGCGCGGGAACAGATAGAACGCGCCGTCCGGTTTTGGCACCGTAATGCCCGGCATTCCGGCGAGCGCGTCCAGGCACAGGTCGCGATTGTCTTTCAGCCGGCCCAGCATCGCAGCCAGTTCGGGTTCGCCGTCGGCGAGCGCCGTTTCGCCCGCTTTTTGCGTGAAGCTCGGCGCGTGGCTGACAATGAATTCGTTGAGCTGCGTGGCCTTCGCCGCAAGATCGCGGCGCGCGATCAGGTACCCCAGCCGCCATCCCGTCATGCAGTAACTCTTCGAAAACGAGTGCACCACCATCACCGCATCCTCGCGCGTCGCGAGCTTGAGGATAGACGGCACCGCTTCACCCGGCCGCTCGCCGGAATAGTAAAGCCGGTCGTACACTTCGTCCGCCACCAGCCACAGATTGTGGCGGCGCGCGAAATCCAGCAGCGTCTTCTGCTCTTCGAGTGTCGCCACCCAGCCCAGCGGGTTCGAAGGCGACGTGTACAGCAGCATGCGCGTGCGCGGCGTCACCGCGTTTTCCAGCGCTTCGAAATCCACCCGGTATCGCTCACCGCACAATGGATGCGGCACCTGGATCGCGGTGGCGTTCGCCATCATCGCGATCGATGATCCATTCGGCCACGCAGGCGTCAGCACAAGAGCTTCGTCGCCGGGGTCGAGCACGCAGCGGATACCCACATTTAGCGCCTGCACTCCCGATGCGGTGATGACGATCTCGCGCGCCGGGTCGAGTTCCACGCCTTGCATACGCCGGTAATAATCGGCGATGGCGCGGCGCAGGGAAGGCAGCCCGGCGTTCTCCGTGTAAAACGTGTACCCGTCCGCCATCGCCTTCTGCGCGGCCTGTTTGATGTAATCCGGCGTCGGCAGGTTGGATTCGCCGAAGTACAGGCGCAGCACGCCCTCCATTCCCATGGCGATTTCAGCGAGCTCGCGGATGCGCGAATGCGGAACGTTTTCGACGGAAGCGGCGATGCGGGGCATTTCTGTATTCTCGCAAGAGTCAGCCGTTATAATCGAGGGTTCATGCCCCAATTATTTCGCACCGCCGCGATTACCGACGAGTTTTCCCCGGATATCCAAACCGCGGTGGCCTCCATGGCCGGCATCGGCATGCAGGGCGCAGAGCTGCGTATGCTCTTCGGCAAGAACATCGCCGATCTCAACGATGAAGAGGTGGAGCGCGCCATCGCGATCGTTCGCGGCCGCGGTCTGGAGATCGTCTCCATCGCGTCGCCGCTGCTCAAATGCGTGCTGCCCGATTCGCCGGATGTGGATCCGCGCTTTCAGCAGGACATGTTCGCGGCCAAGCATACCTTTGCGGATCAGCCGCGCCTCACCAGGCGTGTCTTTGAGATTGCCGGCAAGACCGGCGCGAAGATCGTGCGCGTGTTTTCCTTCTGGCGCACCGTGGACCCGGATGCCGTTTTCGATCGCGTCGTGCACTCGCTGCGCGACCTGGGCACGCAAGCCGCGGACCACGGCATCACCATCGGAATCGAGAATGAGCACGCCTGCAACATCGGCACCGGCGCGGAGACGGCCAGGCTGCTGGCTGCCTTGAATCATCCGAATGTGAAGGTGGTTTGGGATCCCGCAAACGCTTTGGTCGCGGGCGAGAATCCCTATCCCGAGGGCTACGGCAAATTGCCGACGCGGCGCATCCTGCACGTCCACGCGAAGGATTGCAACGTGCGCGATCACAAGGCCGAATGGCTGCCGCTCGGGCAGGGAAGCGTGGATTGGCGCGGGCAGATCGCGGCGCTGGCTCGCGATGGTTACACCGGTTGGGTGAGCCTGGAAACGCACTGGGGCGGACCCGGCGGCGACAAGCACGAAGCCAGCATGATCTGCGGCCGCGCGCTGCAGGAACTGGTCAGCGCGCCTTCCGGAACGTAAGATTGAAGCGCGCCGCGCCGGTGAGCGGATGCTCGCCTTTCGGCAGCGGCGCGATTCCGTGATACGTCTTGCGTGCCGGGCCGCCCCACACCACAATGTCGCCGCTTTCCAGGCGCATCCGCTGCACCGGTTCTTTGCGCCGGTTGCCGCCCCACAAAAAAGTGGCCGGCAAGCCGAGCGATACCGATACGATCGGCGCGCGGAAATCCACCTCGTCCTTATCCTGATGCAATCCCATTTTGGCGCCGGGCTCGTAGCGATTGATGAGGCAGGCGTCTGGCGCGAAGTTCGCGAATCCCGCGGTTTCAGCCGCGCGCCCGGCGGTTTCGATAAAAACGGGAGGCATCGTGGGCCAAGCCTTGCCGGTCAGCGGGTCGTGAGGCTCGTAACGATAGCCCGTTGCATCGGACACCCAGCCGAGAGGTCCGCAGTTCGTCATCGCAACGCTCATCTGAAATCCGCCGGGCACAGTCATGTGGCGGAACGGAGCGCCTTCGGCGACAAGGTGGACGGCTTGCACCAGCGCGGCTTCATCGGCAAAGCAGCGCAAAATCGAAGCGCCGTCACCCAAGGTTTCGATGATCATAGTACCGACCGGTCGAAGGCGCGCAGAGCGCGCACGAGGCCAGAGTCCGTATATTCACTATCTCATCGACGCGGTTGAGTTCGGTACCGACCGGTCTCCAGACCGGTCAAAGGCGCGCAGAGCGCGCACGCGGCCAGAGTCCGGTATATTCACTATCTCATCGACGCGGTCGAGTTCGGTACCGACCGGTCTCCAGACCGGTCGAAGGCGCGCGGAGCGCGCCCGTCGGCAGAGCCGCAGCCCCCGGCCGTTAGCAAGCGGCCAGAGTGCGTATATTCACTATCTCATCGATGCGGTTGAGTTCGCGCGCCAGGCGGATGCGGTCCTGGGGTGCAACAACGGCAAGCAGTGTTGCGGCTTCGGCATGGGCGCGTTGCGCCTCGCGCGGCAGAATCTGGGCGTAGCGGCGCGCTCGCGCAAGGGTGCTGTCGATCAAGGCAATGAGCTGGCGGTCCGTTTTGGCACGCAACTCCGCGAGTTTTTCCATGTCCCTCCGGTTCGTCATAGTTTTTTCCGTTGCTATTTACTTAGACGAAAGAAGCACGCGAAATGATCGTTCCAGATGAATTAATTTTTACTGAGAGTACGCGCGTCGGCCATCGATAAAAACTACGCGTGCAGTTTCGCGGCCGAAAAAGTAGGGAAGTTCCCTGTAGTCTTCGCAATCGTGGATGCAAAAATCGGCAGGCATTCCCGCCTCCAGCGTGCCCGCGACGCCCCCGCGGCCCAGCGAATAAGCCGCATTAACAGTAGCTGCCGTGATCGCTTCCGCCGGAGTCATTTTCATCTGCGAGCACGCCAGAGACAGGACCATAGGCATAGACGCCGTGGGTGATGACCCGGGATTGAAGTCGGTGGCCACGACCACAGCCATGCCGCCGTCGATCATCGTGCGCACCGCGGCATACTGCCTGAGCCCCAGCGCATATACAGACGCCGGCAGCAGCACGGGTTGAACCCCCGCTTGCTGAAGCGCATGAAGGCCGACAGGTGTAGTCGATTCGAGATGATCGGCGGTGGCGGCGCGCAGTTCGGCGGCCAATAAACTGGCGTAATCGGGCGTGAACTGGTCGGCGTGCAGACGGAGCCCTAGACCGCACTCGCGCGCCGCTTGCAGAACGCGCCGCGCGTCGTCCGGCGGAAAGATCTTCGGTTCACAGAAAATGTCGCAGTACTCGGCGAGACGTTCCCCGGCCACATGCGGCAGCATTTCGTTGACTACCAGCGAGACATACTCGCCGGTGCGGCCTCGAAACTCATCGGGAATTTCATGGGCGCCCAGGAACGTAGGCACGCATCGCAAGCTTCCGTCCTGGCCCAGCCGGCGGATCACGCGCAGGCTTTTCATTTCGTCTTCCAGCGAAAGCCCGTAGCCCGACTTCGCTTCGATCGTAGTCGTTCCTCCGCGCAGGAACCACTCGCGATACCGCCGCGCCGCCGCGAGCAGATCGTCTTCGGAAGCAGCCCGCGTGCGCCGCACCGTGGAACGAATTCCGCCGCCCGCCGCCGCGATCTCCGCGTACGTTCTGCCTTGGATCCGCAGCTCGAATTCATCCGCGCGATTCCCCGCGAAGATGGGATGCGTGTGCGCGTCGACGAAGCCGGGCAGCACGATCCGTCCCCCTGCGTCGACCACTTCGGTGGAGCTGCCGATCACCGGCCCGATCTCGTCAGCCCGGCCGGCAAACCGAATAGAGCCGTCCCTCACCAGCAGCGCGGCGTCCGAAACAATCCCGAGCTCGCGCATCTCCGGACCCGTTCGCGGACGAGCCGGTCCGGAGAGCGTGAGCAGTTGGCGTATGTTGACGATGGCAAGGTCGGGCATGTCCGCGGCAAGCCGCTGGAGCAATTATCGCCGTTTCCACCTACCATCGTCGCCCGTACTTACCGGCGCGCCCTTCGCCTCCTCGTCTGCAGAGTGGCGAGCGCGGCCAGGCCGAGGCCGAACAGCGAAATCGCGGCAGGCTCGGGAGTCGTCGTAACGGTCGCGGCTACAAGATTCGCTACAACCTGCGGTCCGAAGCAATTGTTGCATGGTCCATCGTTATCGACCGGACCTCCGAGGAAGTTGATGTTGCGAATTGTGCCGTCATTGGAGACTCCTGCGGTACACACCGGAGTAAAGCTGCCGACCGTGCCGCAAATGTCCTGCGCAACAATAGACACCGCGCCCTGCTGTCCGGAGAAGGAAAACGTTGCGTTCCCGGGATACCCCTCGTCGCTCTCGTCAAGGGGCGAGCCGGAATGGAAGAACAGCCCGTTAGCGGGGTGGACCTGCGCATCGTTCGATACTCCGGGTTCCACAAGCACCTGGGAGTTCGCCGCGATGGTGCCGATGTTGAACGAATCGGCGGGGAAAGATCCGCTTGCCGCAAAGGAAAGCATGGCGTTGGTGATCGCGGTCGCGCTCGTATTCTGAATCACGAACACAACATCGTCCACTACGCCGACGCTGTTGTTCGCGCTGCACAGGGCCGTGACACAGGCGTTCGGCGCAGTGCTGAAGTAGAAGGCTCCAATGTCTCCCACGGTCGCGGCCGTGGCCACTTGTAAGGCAAGGCACAAGGATGCACCCGCCAGCTTCATGAGCAGACTTCTCGTCATTTTTGGGGATTTCCTCCGCGAGTAGTATGCGGGAAAAGACGAAAACAACGTGTGGGCAGAACCACGATGCGTCGCCGGACCCTCACCTTCCTGTGAGGGCGATTACGGTCAGAGGTGATGAGGGCGCGCGAGCATGCCCGACGCAAATTCGAGCAGGCAGGATGCCGCGGTCAGCGCTGTAATATCGGCGATGTCTTTGGTGGGGTCCATCTCCACAAGGTCCATCACCCTGACTTTCGGGTGCATCCCGCACAAATGCGCGGCGCGCCGCACCTGCCCCGGAAATAATCCGCCCGGCCGCGAACCGGGCGTGGCCGGAGCGTGTATGCGGTCCAGAACGTCCAGGTCGAGGTCCACGTAAATGCTGTCGACATGCAGGTGCAGGTGGCCGAGCGCCTGATGCACCGCTTTGGTGATGCCGTGGTCCATGATGGCATCGGCGCCGATGACGTGTATGCCCGCTTCGCGAGCTACCTTGGCGTAGGCTTCGGAATTCGTGAAGCGCTGCAGTCCGATTTGAAAAATGTGATCGCCGACCCAGCCGTCGCGGAGCATCGCGCGCACCGGGTTGCCGTTGGTCAAACCGTTGTCGAGGTCGCGCAGATCGAAGTGCGCATCGAAGGTGATGAGCCCGCAGCGCTTCGGATCGGTAGCGAGAGCCATGGCCGCGGGATAGCTGATGCTGTTGTCTCCACCGAGGAGAACGAGCGCAGGCGTATCCTTCAGCGCCGCCGAAACCGCATCCTTCAGCGGCGTGAAAGCTTCATCCGGAGAGAGTCCCGCGACGTCCAGATCGCCGAAATCGCGTACGCCCATGTGGCGCAGGTCGCGATGCGGTGAGAGGTCGTACGTGCTGTAGCGTTCCAGGGCTTTGCGGATCGCGGCAGGCGCGAGATCCGAGCGCCCCGGAGTGATGGACCCGCGGCACACCGGCGCGCCCAGAACGCTGAGGCCGTGCGCGGCCTTCGGCAGCGATTCCCCGGCCAGCCAGCGATGCGCGCGCGGCCAGTTGGGGTCGTCATGGAACTGGCTCACCGGTCCTCCATGGGCCGCTTGATGTTGTGTTCGCGCGCAAAACGGATAGCATCCTCATAGCCCGCGTCGGCGTGGCGGATGACTCCGGTGCCGGGGTCGGTGGTGAGCACGCGTTCGAGTCTCCGCTCCGCCTCTTCGCTTCCGTCGGCGACCACAACCATGCCCGCGTGCTGCGAATAGCCGATGCCGACGCCGCCGCCGTTGTGTATGGAAACCCAGGAAGCGCCCGCCGCCGTGTTAACCAGCGCATTCAGCAGCGGCCAATCGGCGATGGCATCGGAGCCGTCCTTCATGGCTTCGGTTTCGCGGAACGGCGAAGCTACCGACCCGGCGTCCAGATGATCGCGCCCGATCACGATGGGAGCCTTGATCTCGCCGTTTCGCACCAGGCGGTTTATGGCGAGTCCGAATTCCGCGCGTTCGCCGTAGCCGAGCCAGCAGATGCGGGCGGGAAGGCCTTGAAATTGGATGCGCGCGCGCGCCAGCGGCAGCCATCGCGCGAGCGTCTCGTCGTGCGGGAACAGTTCGGCGGCGAGTCGATCGGTGCGATAGATGTCGGCGGGGTCGCCGGAAAGAGCCACCCAGCGGAAGGGTCCGCGGCCTTCGCAAAATAACGGGCGGATGTATTCCGGGACGAAGCCGGGAATATCGAAGGCGTTCTTCACGCCGGCTTTGAGCGCATGGGTGCGGATGTTGTTTCCGTAATCGAACGTGACGGCGCCGGCTCTTTGGAGCGACAGCATGGCTTCGACGTGCGTGCCCATCGCGGCGGTGGATCGCGCTATGTACTCTTCGGGACTGCGCGAGCGCAGCGCTTTGGCCTCGGCGAGCGGCATGCCGTTGGGCACGTAGCCGTTCAGGGGATCGTGGGCGCTGGTCTGGTCGGTGAGAACGTCGGGCACAATGCCGCGGCGAACGAACTCGGGCAGAACATCGGCGCAGTTGCCTTCGAGCGCGACAGAGATGGCCTCGCCTCTCGCGCGCGCATCGTTTATGATCGCGAGTGCTTCATCGAGCGAGCGCGCGTGGCGATCGCAGTAGCGGGTTTCGATGCGCCGTTGAATGCGCGCGGGATCGACTTCCACGCCCAGGAAGCACGCCCCGTTCATAGTGGCGGCGAGCGGCTGCGCGCCTCCCATGCCGCCCATTCCGCCGGAGACCACGAATTTGCCGGCGAGCGATTCCATCCCGTGCTTGCGCGCCACCGCTGCGAATGTTTCGAACGTGCCCTGCACGATTCCCTGGCTGCCGATGTAGATCCACGAGCCTGCGGTCATCTGACCGTACATAGTGAGGCCCATGCGCTCCAGGCGATTGAATTCGTCCCAGTTGTTCCAGTGGCCCACCAGGTTCGAATTGGCGATGAGGACGCGCGGCGACTCGGGATGCGTGCGGAAAATGCCGGCGGGACGGCCCGATTGCACCAGCAGCGTTTCGTCATTCGCCAGACTGCGAAGCGCGCGCACGATCGCGTGGAAGCTGGGCCAATCGCGCGCCGCGCGGCCCGTGCCCCCGTAGACGACAAGATCGTCAGGGCGTTCGGCGACCTCCGGATCCAGATTGTTGTGGAGCATGCGAAGAGCTGCTTCCTGTTGCCAGCCTTTGCACGACAGAGAGGAGCCACGAGGAGCCCGAATGGCGGTGGTCAATGCCATAGCACCTCTAGCATACCCAAGGTAGGTACCGGTCTCCAGACCGGTACCAGGCGCGCAAAGCGCGCCCGGGCGAGCGCCGCTCGCCTGCAACCGGTCTGGAGACCGGTCGCTACGTCCGCATCACGTCGAGGATAGAAAGTATCGGGGGGCGAAGCGAATGTAGCTAGGCGAGCGCCGCTCGCCTGCAACCGGTCTGGAGACCGGTCGCTACTCTGCTAGTGGGTCATTGAGTAGATGATGTAGTTCACTCCGATTCGAATTCCGAGCGCGGCGTACTTCTCGGGGTAATACGGCGCGTCCGCCCATTCCCAGGAGTCGCCTACGTCGGATTGAAACGTGATCGCCACCATCAGCCGGCCTTTGTCATCGAAAATGCCGCGCCAGCGGTCGGGGCAGTAGTCGCCGCACTTCCAACTGGTGCCGCGGCGGACGCTGCCTTCGCTCGCCACCTGATAGCGGTCGTCGAGATCGTACACCGTGTGGAAGATGGCGTCGCTGTTCTGTAGTTCGACCGCCTCGCGGTCCGGGAAAACTTTCTTCATGGACTGCATAAATACCTGCCACTCGCCTTCGCCCCAGAAATCGTCCGCCATGAAGAAGCCGCCGCGGAGCAGGAATTCGCGCATCTGTTTGGCTTGCGCATCGGTGAGTTGCCAGTGCCCCGGCTGCACGGCATACAGCCACGGCCAATCGTACACATCGCCTTCGTCGAGGTTGACCGGCTGCTCGACGCTGCGCACCTGTATGCGCGTCAGGCGCCGCACGGCTTCAGAAAAGTGACGATCCGCGCGCGGATAATCCTGCGTCCAGATGGCGTTGCCTAATTCCCAATGGCCGCCGTTGCGATAACCGTAGCCGCGGCCGTAGCGGCCTCCCGGCGCTGGTGGATACATCAGGCGGGCGAACGTCCACTCCCCCGGGTCGCGGTAATCTGGCGGCAACGGGATGGAGCCGACCTGGTACTCCACGCCCGGGAATTCACGAAACGGCCGTTGGGCGTAGAGCGACCCGATGAGTACGGCGGAAGCGATAGCCAGGCAAGCGGCCTTGCGGCGGGTCATGAGTGCGACTCTTGCTGAAGAGAATACCAGATGCAGTGGCAACCCGCCTGCAACACTTCCCGCGGCACCATGCCTGCTGTAGTCTCACCGCCGCGCGACAACGACATCCTCGATCTGGCGTACGACGCGATTTTCCTGCTGGCACTGGATGGAACTATCCTCCTATGGAACCGCGGCGCGGAAACTCTCTACGGCTGGAAACGGCAGGAGGCGCTCGGTAAGGTCTCGCACGAATTATTGCGGACGCACTTTCCGTACGCCCTTGAGACCATCATGAAAGATTTGCTCGCCAACGGCGAATGGTCCGGCGAGCTGCGGCACACTACCAGTGATGGCCATCTGGTCACGGTTTCCGCCCGTTGGGGTCTGCGGCGCGACTCGGCCGGGAGTCCGCTCGGCTTCCTGGAGATCAATCGCGACATCACGGCGCAAGTCGATGCGGAGCGCGAACGGGCGCGGCTCGCTGCGGTTGTGGAGTCCTCGACCGAAGCGATTATCAGCAAATCCCTGAACGGCGAGATCGAGACCTGGAACAACGGAGCCGTGCGCCTGTACGGTTTTGAAAAAGAGGAAGCCATCGGCAGGAACATCGCGATCATCGTGCCGCCGGATCGCACGGGCGAGGAAGCGTCGATTCTGGAGCGCGTTCGTGCGGGCGAACACATTCCGGCGTTCGATACCGTTCGCCTGCGCAAGGATGGCTCGCTGGTGGATGTTTCCGTCACGATTTTTCCGATCACCAATGAGGCCGGCGCGGTGACCGGAGCCTCGCATGTGGCGCATGACGTTACAGACCGGAAACGGTATGAACAGGAGATCCGGGAGCTTACCGAAACGCTGGAGCGGCGCGTGGAAGAGCGCACGCAGCAACTGGAGGACGCCAATCGCGAGCTGGAAAGCTTCAGCTACTCGGTGTCGCACGATCTACGCGCGCCGATTCGCAGTGTCGATGGATTCACGCGTCTGATTCTGGAGGAAACGGGCGACCGTCTCGACGCCGGCGTGGTGGAACGGCTGCAGCGAATCCGCGGCGCGGCAGGACGCATGGGCCACTTGATCGACGCACTGCTGGATCTGTCGCGGCTCAGCCGGTCGGAGATGCGGCGCGAGCACGTCGGCCTCTCCACCATTGCGCAGCACATCGCCAACGAACTGCTGCGCGGCGCACCGGAGCGCGATGTGACGTTTGAAATCGAGCCCGACCTGACGGCCACCGGCGACTCGCGCCTGCTCCGCGTGCTGCTTGAAAATCTTTTGGGAAACGCCTTCAAATTCACCGCGAAAACACCGCATGCGGTGATCTGTTTTGGCGCTGCCTGGATGGAAAATGAATGGATCTATTTTGTACGCGATAACGGCGTGGGCTTTGAAATGCAATATTCAAACCAGTTGTTTACGCCCTTTCAGCGGCTGCATGGAAGGGAGTGGGAGGGTACCGGCATCGGATTGGCGACTGTTCACCGCATCGTGATTCGTCATGGCGGATACATTCGGGTGGAAGCGGAACCGGGCCGGGGCGCAACGTTCTATTTCACATTGAAGGCGGAGGCGGAACTCTGATGGCAGCGGACGGGCTGGTGCTCATGGTGGAAGACGATCCGGACGATGAAGAACTCGCCCGCTCAAGCCTGGAAAAGCATCACATCGGCCGCATCGTTTCGGTGCACGACGGTCTGGAGGCGCTCGAGTACTTGCACAACGACGACCGCGAACTGCCGAAAGTCGTGCTGCTGGATCTCAAGCTGCCTAAACTCGACGGCCATGAAGTGTTGCGCCGCATTCGCGCCCACCCGCGCACTCAATATCTCCCCGTGGTGGTAATGACGTCTTCCAAGCAGGACCGGGACCGGATAGGCTCTTACCGGCACGGGGCCAACAGCTATGTAATCAAGCCGATCGATTTCGACCAATTCCGCGACGCCATACGCCAACTCGGCACGTACTGGGTGGGCATCAACGAACCTGCATGACATCGAATGGAAAACGGCAAGCTCCGGTCAAAGTTCTCATCATTGAAGATTCCGACGACGACGCCATTCTCATCTGCGAAGAGCTGAAGCGGGGAGGCTTCCAGGCGAAGTTCGAGCGCGTCGAAACGCCCGACAGCCTCAAGCATGCCCTGTCGCAGGAGCGCGGCTACCAAGTGATTGTCTCGGATTATTCCCTGCCGCAGTTCAACGCGCTCGATGCTCTCAGGATTGTGCGAGACAGCGGAAGGGATATTCCGGTGATCGTGGTTTCGGGCAGCGTGAGGGAGGCGGCGATCGTCGATGTGATGCGCGCCGGCGCCCGCGACTACGTGATGAAGGAGAACCTCACGCGATTGCCGCTGGCTGTGGAGCGGGAACTCGAAGAAGCCGAGGAGCGCCGGCGCCGCCGCGATATGGAGGTGCAGCTCCGGCATAGCCAGCGGCTGGAAAGCCTGGGCGTGCTGGCCGGGGGCGTCGCGCACGATTTCAATAACCTGCTCACCGGCATCATCGGCAACGTGAGCCTGGCGATCGAAGATACCGCGGCTGCCGCGCCGCTGCGGCCGATGCTGGAGCAGGCGCTGCAGGCTGCGCAGCAGGCGGCGAACCTCACGCGCCAGATGCTCGCCTATGCCGGCAAAGGCGGCTTCATCATCGAGCCCGTGGATGTTGCCGCGGCGGTAGACCAGGTGGGCGCGCTGCTTTCCGCATCGGTTACGAAGAATGTGTCGCTGCTGCTGGATTTAGGCGACGGGCTGCCGCGCGTGCAGGCGGATAAGGGGCAGGTCCAGCAGTTGGTGATGAACCTGGTGATCAACGCGGCCGAAGCGATCGGACCCGAGCAGCCCGGCACAGTTTTTGTTTCCGCCGGCACGCAGAATGTCACCGAAGAGGAGCTGCGAAACACCGTGGTGCGCGACGGCCTGCAGCCCGGGCGGTACGTGTGCATCGAGGTGCGCGACACCGGAGTAGGAATGGATGCGGCCACGCAAGCGCGCATCTTCGACCCGTTCTTCACGACGAAGTTCACGGGTCGAGGGTTGGGACTTTCGGCGGTGGTGGGCATCGTCCGCAGCCACCACGGGACAATCCGGGTGTCCAGTGAGCCGGGGAAGGGGTCGGTCTTTACGGTATTTCTCCCTGCCACCAGCGAGTCGCCTAAGGCGGAGCCGCCGGCGAAGATAGCGCAGGTGGGACGCTCCAACGCAGTGGTGCTGGTGATCGACGATGAGGAAACGATACGGCGAACGGCGAAAGCAATCCTCGAGCGCCGTGGCATGCACGTATTCGCGGCGGACACCGGCCGCGCGGGCATCGATTTGTTTCGCCGCCTGTCTGATCGCGTATCGGTGGTGCTGCTGGATCTGACCATGCCCGCGATGAGCGGGGCCGAGGCGCTGCGAGAGATCCACGCGATTCGCCGCGAGGTGCCTGTGATCCTCTCCAGCGGCTACAACGAGAGCGACGCCATGAACCGCGTGGAACCCCGCGAGGTCGCGGCTTTCATTCAGAAGCCGTATACTGCTGAAGAGTTATTGGCACAGGTGCTGAAGGCTCTCGGAGACTGAACTTGAAGGCGAACCTGAAGTGCGAGGATTTTGCGGACCACGGCGTGCTTTTGATTCCTTGCGTAACCGGCGATTACGAGGCCACGCTGGTGAATCGAAGTGATACTCCAATCGCGGACTGGCGCCTGGTGTGGGAATTCTTCGATGCTCAGGGGAGGCGAGTACGGCACTCTACGTTCGGTTTCTGCGGGTGCCGGTTTCCTTCCGTGCTGCTTCCGTTCGGTCTCGACGAACAGCGATTGCGTCAGGATGTTTATTGGCGCACGGTGCTCCCGGGGTCGAAGCGCCTGCTCAATGCGAGCGGCGAGACGATCGGCGACAATCGCGACGTGCGGCCTCCGGAACCTGACGAGATCGAACGGCATGGCGGATTCGGGGGCGGCTCGGGTGGCTTCCCGCGGCGAACGCCGCCGGGCGCGAGCGCGGTGTTGTCGATCGACGCGCTGTTCTTCGCGGATGGGCGGTTCCTCGGTCCGAACGGGTCCGGCTTATGGGAACTGGTCGTTGGTACGGCGGACGCGGCGATGTTTATCGGGCGAGTTGCCGCCCTGGAGGGGACGGTAGACGCAGTTTGGGAGGCCGCCGGACCTGCGCCGGAGTTCCTTGGCCCGAAGATGAAGGCACGGGAGTGGATTTCCAAGGTTGTGCATTCGATGTGCAGGAACCCGGAGGATCTCCAAGGCGTGCAATCCATAGCGAGATGGGCCGACGCGGTCCCCCCGCACTACGTTCGGGTCCAGTAGCGACCGGTCTCCCGACCGGTCGCAGGCGCGCAGAGCGCGACCGGGCGAGCGCAGCTCGCCTGCAACCGGTCAGGAGACCGGGCGCTACGTACGCATTCCGTCGATGGTGTTTATCGGGCGAGTTGCCGCGCTGGAGGGGACGGTGGACGCAGTTTGGACGGGAGTGGATTTCCAAGGTTTGCAATCCATAGCGAGATGGTAGCGACCGGTCTCCCGACCGGTCGCAGGCGCGCAGAGCGCGCCCGGGCGAGCGCAGCTCGCCTGCAACCGGTCTGGAGACCGGTCGCTACTACTCGATCATGTCGGGGTGGGCGAAGAGAAAGTGGTCGAAATAGTAGTGCATCAGGAGCACGCTCAGCACCACCACGAAGTAGCTCTGGTCCGCCGATAGCGGCGTGGTTGCGCGGACTGCCATCGTCACCACCACCATGAAACCCGTCGCTACCAGGAAGCACGCGTAGTATGCCCACATGCCGCGCCGCCGCACCAGTTTCCGCACGAAGCCGTCGTCGATTTCGCCGCGCTGCTCGCGCAGGCGGTTGATCAGCCACAGCAGGAACAGATACTGAAACGAATGCCAGGTGTTGTATCCCTGGAAGAGGACGTCGAGATTCGACCCCATCGGCAGCAGGAAAGACACCACCGTGGTGACGCCAATGAGCAGCGTCTTGGGAGTGCTCGCCCTTCCTTCCCGGAACTCGACGGTGGTCTTCGCGATCCACGCCACCAGGAATGCCGCGAAGACCGCGCCGGCGATCTGGGCAAGCGGCAGAGCGCGCAAAAAGTCCGGGTAGGGAAGCAGCACGCCGCCGACAAAAAACTGGCGCAGCGACATCTTGTAAATTCCGATGGGATACAGCGCCGTGAGAATCAGCCCATAATCCACCAGGCGCGACCACGCCGGTTCCGGCATTCCACTGCGCTTTCGGTAACAGTCCGTCAGGTAGATCACCTGATGCAGTACGTGCAGGGAGGCCCAGGTGAAGAAGAACGTGATCAGCGCTTCGTAGTGCGTGACGCCGAGGTAAATCACGATCGCCGGGAGCAACAGCGACGCCGCTGTGTACCAGGGGTACCGCGCACGGAAACGGCCGTCCAGAAACGTATAAGTGACCGTCGAGAACAGATGCGGGCCGCCGATGAGGGTGGCGACAATAATGTTCACCAAATCGATTGCCTGCTGCTGTTTCATCCAGCCCGAGGCTTGGGCGGCCCAGGCAATCAGAAACGGCAGAGGCACCAGGACGGCGCTTCCGATGATCAGCGTGAGGTCCCAGGACGGTTTATAGATCCAACCCGGCACCCGGCGGGAGATGAGTGGCGAAGCGCTAGCGAACGCAGCCATAGGTCAGATGATACTTGCGCCTCGCAGACGTGTCAATCGGCGATGTACACGTGTGTAATTGGTCGCAAAGGCACGCGCCCTCCGGCACATGTAACGGGAATGGTGTTCAACTTACAATTGTTTTCCGAATTTGCGTCTAACATTGTCCCGACCGCTACTTCGACGAAGCCTTGGGGGGGCCGCGCCTCCGACGGAACCCCCTGGGCTGGACGCGCGCGCGCCGCACGGCCTGCCGCCACACGCGAACCGATCCTCTGAACGCCGTGGGAAATCGCCACATGCCCCTTGTATTTGCCTTGCAATGGACATAACATCGAAGTCGAAGGGCGGAAATTCAGATGAAACTGTCTTTTGTTGCGATGCTCCTCCTGACCGCTGGTTTTGCGGCTTACGGGCAACCGGCGATGCCTCGGATGACCTCTCTGGACCCTGGGAATGGGAAAAAAGGGGACGTGATCGCCGTCTCCGGCGAAAACCTCGCGAAGGACGCAGTTGCCAAGGTCTACCTCACCGATGGGAAGAACGATACGGTGGTGGAGATCGTGGAGCAGACTGCTACCAGCATCAAGTTCAAAATCCCCGTCAAAAATCTTACGGGCCGTCTCACCCTGATGGTGCTGACCTCGGGCAAAGAGCCGAAGCTGATTGAGCAGCCGGTCAAAGTGCAAATCGACGAACAATAGGCTACGAGCCGCCGCGATGGTAAGGCGTCGATAGATACCGCCTGGATTCCTGCGCGGCCTCGGCTTGCGGGGCGTACGCAATGGCCTTGCGATATGCCTCCAGCGCCTGCTGCCGCCGGTGCGTCATGTCGTAGATTTGCCCCATACGCATCCACGCCGAGACGCCGGTATTGAGGTCCATGTCCTCGCTGGCGGAGGCCGCGGTGACTTTCTTCATGTTTTCCAGGGCGCCGTTCAGGTCGTTGTACCAGAACTCGATGGTACCTTCGTGAAAGTAGAGCTTCTCCCAGGGCACACGGTCATAACCGGGCGCGTGGCTTTCCTTGAGCGCAGCCACTTCGTGAAGCGCCTTCAGCGCGTCCGCCTCGTCATTGCTCATGCTGTACATCTGCGAGAGTTCCAGCCGCAGCAGGTAGTTTCTAGGGAATCTGCGAATCAGGTCCTGCACCAGCGGGACGGCTTTGCGCGCCTCGTTCTCCCGCCGGTACAACGCGCAGAGAAAAATCTCCGCGTCCACCTTATTGTCCTTGCCGTTCTTCGCCACATCCTGCACAATTCGAATCCCGAGCTCCTTGTCGCCGTGGATGCCCACCAGAAACCCCAGCATGCGATAGCTCCACGGCAGGCTGCCGACGATGTAATCGTGAAGACCCTCCACCAGGCGCGCATCCACGTCTTTCGGTTCCAGCACTTCGATGCGGTTGTGAGCTTTGCGCGCCGCGGTGGCGTCTCGCAGAGAATCGTGCCAGCTCTTCTTCACCACCCAGTAGTAGTCGCTGCGCAAGCCGTAGCTGATGCCGAGAGCGTAGAGTGCGCGGGTATCGTCGGGATTCTTCGCGAGGCGCGCCTGCGCCAGTTGCATTGCTTTTCCCACTTCGTCGAGAAATCGCTTCTCCGTTTCCGGGGACGGATTCAGCTTCGGACGGCGGAGAAAAGAATTCGTGCCGGAAACAAGCTCGCTTTCGAGCGCGCCGTTGCGGTACATTTCCTTGAAAACGATGGCATGCGCCAGGTGGTTGTGGAGATCCGGCGAATTCGGATCGAGCGCGATGGCGCGTTGAAAATCGGCGATCGCCTCGTCGAATTCCAGGTTATAAAAATGGTCGTAACCCTGCCGGACCAGGTCTTCCTGCGACAGCAGAGGAAGCGCGGCGAGCAGCAGGATACAGACAAGCCTCACGCTTCCATTTTAGCCGGACCTCAGCTACAACTCGGCCAGGGCGCGATGTACCAGATAGATGCTGATGGCGCCCTCTCCCACCGCCGATGCCACGCGCTTCACGTTGCCCGACCGCACATCGCCTACGGCGAACACGCCGGGCAGACTCGTTTCCAGCATCTGCGGCGGACGTTCCAGCGGCCAGCGAGGTTGACCATCGGCCGCCGCCTCCAGGTCGCGGCCGGTCAGGATGAAGCCCTTGTCATCCATGGCGACGCAGCCCTTCAGCCAATCGGTGCGCGGCGAAGCGCCTGTCATGACGAATACATGACGAATCGGCATGATGCACCGCTCGTCCTTCGCGGCATCGCGCCAGGTGACCCGCTCCAGGTGGTCGGCGCCTTCCAGCGCCACAATCTCCGTGCGGAAGTGCAGATCCACCTTCGAATTCTCCGTCAGCCGCTGAATGAGGTATCGCGACATGGTGCTCGAGAGCTCGCCGGACCGCACCAACAGGTGCACGCGGCTGGCCGTCTGCGCCAGGAACGCCGCGGCCTGCCCGGCCGAATTGCCGCCGCCCACTACGATCACCTCTTCGCCGCCGCACAACTGCGACTCCATATTGGTGGCGCCGTAGTAAACGCCGCTGCCTTCGAACTTCTGTATGTTGGGCAGGTTGGGTTTGTTGTACTGAGCGCCGGTGGCGATGACGACGGTGCGCGCCGCCAGCGCTTCACCATCGTTGAGCACGACGCGATACGGCCTGTGCGCGCATTCCAGCCGGTCGACGCTGCGCGCCACCATCATGCGCGCGCCGAACTTCTGCGCCTGGCTGGTGGCGCGCGCGGCGAGCTCGCCGCCGGAAACGCCCGTGGGGAAGCCCAGGTAATTTTCGATCTTGGAGCTGGACCCCGCCTGGCCGCCCGGCGCATGGGTTTCCACCATCAGCGTCTCCAGCCCTTCGGAAGCGCCGTACACCGCCGCCGCCAAACCCGCCGGGCCCGCCCCGACGATGAGCACGTCATGCACATGATCGGCCTCTACTTTGACGCTGAGGCCGATGCAATCGGCAAGATGCTGCACCGTGGGATTGCGCATGACGATTCCGCCGTTGCAGATCACCACCGGTATTTCGGACAGCTTCACGTTGAAACGATCCAGCATCTGCTGCTGATCCTTGTCCTTATCGAGGTCGCGGTAGCTGTAAGGAAAGCCGTTGCGCTGGAGGAACTCGCGAATCTCCAGCGTCTTCGCCGAATGCTGCGATCCCAGCAGCACGACGCTGCTCCAGCCCTGATTGATCAGCTCCAAGCGCCGGAAAATGAAGGCGCGCATCAGGATTTCGCTGAGTTCGGAATCTTTGGCCACCAGCGAGCGCAGGCCGTCGCCATCGGCCTCCAGAAATTCGCCGTCCTGCGTTACCATACCGCGCACCAGGCATCGCTGCCCGGAGATCATCGACATTTCTCCCGTGAACTCCCGCGGACCGTGTTTGGCGATGAGCTGCGGCAGCGTCTCTATGCCCGGTTGAACAATTTCCATCGCGCCGGTGAGCAGAACGAAGAACGGCACGGAGGTATCGTTGACGTCGAACAGGATGTCGCCGCGCCGAACCGGCCGGACGCGAGCCACCGGACGTATCCGCTCGATCTGCGCCTCGGTTAATTCGGGAAATGCTTGTGCGTAGCGTTCGGATGTAACGGGCAGGGTAGACATCTAACCATTCTCCACCGAAACGCCGCGGCGGGCGAACCCCGCCGACCCGACAGGAACGATTCCTGTCGGCACGAATCGCGCTACACCAGTCACTCTGCCCATGGATTATGGGCAATCTCGTCTACAACCGCGCAAGAGCCCAGCGGGCGCACTCCGCGACGGCGTCGTCGGCACTGGCTGTCATGCGCTCCAAGGGCTCGCGAAACTGCGGAAGCCCGGAGTTGCCCATGGCGATCGCCACGTTGCGCAGAAACCCGCGATGGCGTGCCCGCGTTACGGGGGTGCCGCGAAACATCTCGCGAAATTCGGTTTCGCCCAGCGCAGCCATCTCCTCCAATCGCGGCGCAAACTCCAGCGGCTGGAACGCGGCCTCGCCGGTCAGCGGCGCCTTGCGATTCCAGGGGCACACGTCCTGGCAAATGTCGCACCCGAAGACGTGCGCGCCGAAACTTGCGCGCAACTCCTCCGGCGCGGGGTCGCGCGCTTCAATCGTGAAATAGGAAATGCACAGGCGCGAATCCACGGTCCAACCGCCGTGGAAGGGCACGATGGCCGCGGTTGGGCAAGCGTCGATGCACCGGCGGCAAGTGCCGCAGCGGTCCGGCGGAGGCGCGTCCGGGGCAATGTCCAAGGAGAGCAGCAGCTCGCCGAGAAAAAACCAGCTTCCCGACTGCTGATTGATCAGGCATGTATTCCTGCCGATCCAGCCGAGCCCTGCCAGCCGCGCGTAACTGCGCTCCAGCAACGGCGCGGTGTCCACACAGATGCGCGATTCAAAGCCGCTACCGGCGCGTGCCCGCAGCAGCGCATCCAGCCGTTCCAAGCCGCGCCGCACCACGTCGTGATAATCCGAGCCCCAGGCGTAACGCGAGATCCACGCGCGCTCGGCGCCGGAAAATCGCGTGGAGTACGGCTGCGGCGTGTTGTACAGCTTTCCCACGCAGACGATGCTGCGCGCGCCGGGCAGCAGATTGCGCGGATCCTCGCGGACTTCGCCGCGCCTGTCCGTCAGGTAGCGCATGGCGGCGGCATGACCCGCCGCGGTCCACGCCCGGTATCGCGCCGTATCGGCGCCAGGCAGCGCGCGTGCTACGCCTGCCAGTTCGAAGCCGCACTGCCGCGCCAGTTCCCGAATTTCACCGGACGTCAAACTTCGAGCCCCACGCTGCGCATCAATTCGATGGCGTTGCTCTTGCGCACCACTCCGGGACGCATCACGTAATCGAAGATGATGCGGCCGTCTTCGATGCGGTCCTCGAAGTGGACATTGGCGGCGCGGCCCTCAAGTTCGTCGGCGATTCCCGCGAGTGCGAGATCGTGCGTCGTGATGAGACCGATCGCGCCGAGCTCGACGAGACGCCGCACCAGCGCTTCCGCGCCGATTCGCCGGTCGTGCGAATTGGTGCCATTCAGGAATTCGTCGATGAGGAAGAGCACCGGGATGGGGCCGCCGGTGAGATCCAGAATCTGACGCAGGCGCAGAATCTCGGCGTAGAATCGCGACACGCCCGATTGCAGGGAATCCTGCACGCGAATGGAGGCGCCCACCGCCAGCGGAGAAAGCCGCAGAGACTGCGCCCGCACCGGCGCGCCCGCCTGGGCCAGCACGCAATTCACTCCCAGGGTGCGCAGAAATGTGCTCTTGCCGCTCATGTTGCTGCCGCTCACCACCAGCAGTTGCAGGTCGCCGCCCAGCCGCGCGTCATTGCGCACCACGGCGCTCTCCGGCAGAAGCGGATGGCCAAGGCGGCGCGCTTCGATGCAGGGTCCGCCGCCTTCCACGAACTCCGGAAAGGGATCGTCAGGGTGTTCGAAGGAGTGGCTGGCGAGGGAACAAAGCGCTTCGATCTCGCCCATGGCCACCAGCCAGCGGCCGATCGCCGTGCCCGAGTGCGCGCGCCACTGTTCCACGCGAACCGCACAATGCGCCGTCCACAGCAAGCCCGGTTCGACAATCCGAACCAGGAAATTGTCGCGCGAATCGAGATATTCCACGAGCCGGTTCAAGCGCCCCAAGCGCCGCGACGGCGTCTCGCCCTGCGCGTCCAGCGAAGCACGCAGCGCGCTCAGCATGGGGGTGGAGAACTGCTCGCGCTCCAGACGAACGAGGACTTCGGAAATCAGTTTCAGCTCATGCGCGGCTTCTTCCACCGAGGAGACGACCGCGAGCACCACGGGCCGTGTCTTATAGAAGAACCATCCGTTGACCAGGAGCACGGCGATCAGAAAATCCCGCACCAGCACATGCTGGGCGGCCGTCAGCGGGAAGGTTCCCATATCGTCGCCGAACATGGCGACGAACGCCACGATTCCCGCAACGCCGAGCAGCGTGTGTATCCACAAGCGCACGCGCATCGCGAGCGATGTGAGGCGCGGTCCCGGAGGCGGAGCGGCTTCGCCCCACGTTGCGAGCGAAGCGGGCGCAACACCCGTGCGGGCTTCTTCGGCGACGATCGCCAGCTCCTCACGCAGGGCGAGGCGCGGGCGCAATTCGCCGATCGCCTGCTGGCGCGTTCTTACTTCGGCAGGCGCGGCGGGTTCCTTGAGCCAGCGCGCGAGCGTTTCCGCGCCGATGTGAGTGCGGGCCGTGCAGAGAAGCTCGAAGACGGAGCCTTTTCCGAAGAGGTCCAGGTCTTCGGCATAAGGGTGCGTGGCATCGCGATAGATTTCGCCGCTTTCGCCCGTGCCGGACCATTCGCCGTTGAGCCGCGCGAGTCCGCGCTCGAAGAAGCGCGCCGCTCGCCTCCGCCGCTCCACATCGCGCAGGAGTTTATCGTGCTGCCCCATGAGAACGGCGAAGGCGGCGACGGGCACAAGCACCCAGAGAATGGCGGCGGCGCGCTCGATGAGAGCCAGCCAAATCAGCACCACGCCGCAGGCGGCGACGCCCAACTGCCAGTATCCGAAGAGGCGATGACGGCGCTCGCCGGCGGCGATGGAAGCGCGCCGCTCCTTCAATAGTTGTTCGTAAGTCGAGCGAACGTCACCCACACCGACATTGTCGCAGCTGCCGCGTTGTAGAATTGCGCATTGATCCCCGAACTTCATACCGGGCGCCTGCTGCTGCGCGGGCACCGGCCAGACGATTTCGCGGACTGCTTCGCCATGTGGTCCGATCCGGCGGTCACTCGTTTTATCGGAGGGCGCCCTTTCACGGAGGAAGAGGTGTGGGCGCGATTTCTGCGCTACGCCGGCCACTGGCACGTCCTGGGCTTCGGCTTCTGGGTGGTGGAAGAGTGCAGTACGGGCAGATTTGCGGGCGAGGTGGGCTTCGCGAATCTCAAGCGGGACATTCAGCCGTCGCTGGATGAATATCCCGAGCTGGGCTGGGTGCTCGCCAGTGAATTCCACGGCAGAGGCTATGCCACTGAAGCGGTGTCGGCGGCGCTCGATTGGGGGCGTGTCAATCTACCGGCGAAAACGACTGCCTGCATCATTCATCCGGCCAACGCGGCATCGTTGCGCGTCGCGGAAAAGTGCGGCTTCCGGAAGCGGTGCGACGCGGTTTATAAGGGTCATTCGACGGTGATGTTCACGCGCGAGCTGTGACGGTGGCCGCGCTTCCCGCGGCCTGATCGCGCTGCCGCGCGATGCGACAAGAGTGATTCCGGTCGGAACATCCGCTGCATGTTATAGTGAGCGCATGCCGAGCGGGTATCTCCCGATCTTCATCTTTCTCGTCATCGCCATACTGTTCCCCGTCGTGGCGATCGTGGCTGCCAGGCTGGTGCGGCCGAGCGCTCCCAACACAACCAAACTGGAAGCGTACGAATGCGGTATCAAGGCCGCCAGCGATTCGCGCGGACGTTATACGGTTCGATTCTATATCGTCGCCATCCTGTTCGTGATCTTCGACGTGGAAACCATCTTCCTTTTCCCCTGGGCCGTTCGATACCGTACGCTTGGCTGGTTTGGAGTGTCCGAAATCGCCGTCTTCCTTGCGATCCTGGTTGTCGGGTACGTTTGGGCATTCAAGAAAGGTGCGCTCGAGTGGGTCTGAAGTTGAATCGCTTCGCTTCGCTTTTATTTCTTTCCGTAAGTTCTTCCGCTCTCATACATGCCGCTCCCACACTGAGGCTGGCCGCCAGCACTGTGGGACCGGTGTCCATCGCCACGGGCGCAAACGGCTCCGCGCAAACCGTGGAAGCCTATAACGCCGGCACAGGCACGCTAAACCTCAGCGCGTTGAGCAACGTGAGCTGGCTCGCCACCACCGTGGGCGCGTCGCGCGCCTGCACCACAACTACGTCCGCGCAAAGCTGCCTCCCTATTAACATCCTTCTCAACACGGCGTCTCTCAGCGCGGGAATGTATACCGGCACGGTCACGGTTTCCGATCCGAACGCCGCCGACGCGCCGCAAACCATCACGGTCACAGTGAACATCGGCGGCAGCGTCCCTTCGAACCTCACGGTGTATGTTGCGCCGGGCGGGACGGTGGATACGCCGGTGCCGACGAATAGCGCGATCAATGGACGGCCCACAACCACCGATGGAAACGCGTGGCTGAGTCTGTCCGTTACCGGCGCGGGAAGTTTCAAGTTCAACTTCCCGTACCTGATTCGCGTGCAGCCGCAGGCGGCCAACGTTCCGGGGACGTATACCGGGAGTCTGGCGATCAGCGGGTCTGGTTTCGCGCCCGATAACAAGACGGTGGCGGTGACGATGAATGTAACCACCGGGGCAATCGCGCAGCAACCGGCGCCGATCACCTTCACGATGGCGGAAGGCGTCTCCAGCAATACGTCGTTCGGCTCCGCGGTGACGATCGTCAATACAGGACAGTCCGGCCTCACGGTGGGAACTCCCACGGTGACGACCACGGGCGGCAACTGGCTGACGGCCACGGGAATCTCTAACGGCGCCGTACTCGCGTTCGATGCGAGCTCTCTCTCTCCCGGAACCTATACAGGCACGGTCAAATTCACGACCAACGCGGTAGCGGTCTGCAACATCGGCTGTACCGCGGGCGGGACGGTTTCGGTGCCCGTGACGCTCACCGTGCTGGCAAAGGGCGCTCCGGTCATCTCCTTTCAAGGCGTGCAGGACAACGCGACCTTCGTGCCGGGCGATACCGTATCGCAGGGCGATGTGATGGTGGTCAAGGGTTCGGAATTATCGCTTGCGCCGATTGCGCAAGCGGGCGCGCCGCCGCTGCCTACCACGCTCGCCGATACCACCGTGCTGGTCAACGGCGTGGCCGCGCCGCTGTATTACACGTCGTTTTCGCAGATTGCGTTTCAGATGCCGGTAAACACTGCGACGGGGGTGGCGACCGTTCAGGTGAAGCGCAGCGATGGCGCCACCAGCAACAGCGTGACGGTGAAGGTCGCAGCCGCGGCTCCCAAGCTGCTGCAGTTGTTCGGCGGCCCATATGCCGCGGCCATCAACGCAAAAGACGTCAGCCTTCCGATGCCGACTAGCTTTTCCAGCTCGGCTTTCCCGGCACATCCGGCTACCGCGGGCGACACGCTCGAGTTCTTCGCGATCGGGTTGGGTCCGACGAATCCTTCCGTGGCGACAGGTCAGCCCGCGCCGAGCGGAACGCTCGCGCAGTTGATCGGCGGAGCCACGGTGAATTTCGGAGGCGGACCGTTCTCGCCTACGGCAACGCCGGACTTCGTGGGGCTCGCTCCCGGCTTCGCGGGTTTGTATCAGATCAACGTCAAGGTGCCTTCGGGGCTGCGCACCGGCACGGTATACGTGACGGTGGAGACTCCCAACGGCATCAGCAACGCTGTTGCGATTGAGATCCAATAAGCGCGCGCTACCATAGGGATTGATTCCCGTGAAGCCCTCTAACCCGCAGTGGCCGCACATTTATTTGTGCGTGGCTTTGACCACGCTCGCCACGCTCCTTCTGGAGCTTTCGCTGACCCGGATTTTCTCGGTTGTTTTCTACTATCATTTCGCATTCCTGGCCATTTCGATCGCACTCTTCGGGTTGGGACTGGGCGGCGTGTTTTCCTACGTGGTGGCGGGTTGGAAAGCGCCGCTGTACCTCAAACTCGGCAGGCTGAGCGCGACGAACAGCTTCGTCGTGCTGGCGGCGCTGGTAGCGATTGTGGCGCAGCCCAAAGACCTCACCAACTGGAACCTGGCGCTGGTCTACTTCACGACCGCGCTGCCGTTTTTTCTATCGGGAACCATCATTTCGCTGGTCATCTCCGAAACCATGGAGCGCGTCGGTAAGATCTATTTTTACGACCTGACCGGCGCCGCGGTAGGCTGCCTGCTGCTGATCCTGATGCTGGATTTCTTCGGCGGCCCCGGAACAGTGTTGGCGGCGGCTGTTCTGTTCGCAGCCGCGGGCGCGATCTGGTGCAGCCTCGCAGGAAGCGTGAAAGAACGAATCGCCTGCGTCACGCTGGCGCTGACGTTTACCGCGTTCATCGCGCTGAACCAGTATTACCGCATCGTGGACATACGGTACGCGAAGGGCAGGAACATCGAGACCAACGAAATCTTCCGGAAATGGAACAGCTTTTCGCGCATCGCGCTGCTGGACGATAAGCAGGCCGGCAATTACATGATCGTCATCGATGCCGATGCGTCCACCGCGATCGCAACGAATTCCCAGAGACAGCCCTTCGATTTCGCGCACCTTACCGCGCGCGACCGGCACGACCTGCTGGAGCAGGGTCCCGCGTTGCCGTACGCGGTGCGGCCGGGCGCAAAGACGCTGGTGATCGGACCCGGCGGAGGGTGGGATGTTTCGCGCGCGCTGGCTAGCGGCAGCCACGATGTGACGGCGGTGGAGATCAACCCGATCATCGCGCGCACGATCATGCAGGAGCGCTATCCGCAGCTCTCGGGCGATCTGTACCACCGGCCGGACGTGCACCTCTACATCGAGGATGGCCGCAGCTTCGTCCGGCGCAGCACGGAGAAGTTCCAGGTGGTGCAGGCGACGCTTGTGGATACCTGGGCTTCGACGGCGGCGGGCGCTTTCGCCCTGTCGGAGAACAATCTCTACACGGTAGATGCGATGCGCGACTACCTGCAGCACTTAACGCCGGACGGCATGGTGGCGTTTACGCGCTGGGGCTTCGACCCGCCGCGCGAATCGCTGCGGCTGATCTCGCTCGCCATCGAGGCGCTGAAGCAGATCGGGCAGACGGACGCCGCGAATCACGTGATGGTGGGGCGCGAGGGATCGGTGGCCGGATGGGGCGCGGCCGATACGGTGCTGATCTCGCGCAACGCTTTCACGCCCGCGGACGTGCAGCGCGCCACCACCATGTTCGCCGCCTCAGGCCTGCAGCCGGTGTACCTGCCCGGCGTATACTCGCACAATCACTTTTACGATCTGCTGCACAGTCCCGATCCCGAGAGGTACGAGCGCGACTACGTGTTCGACATCTCGCCGGTGAGCGATAATCGCCCGTTCTTCTTCTATACGGTGCAGCCGCGCGATCTGTGGCGATTCCTCTCCAGCGCCTCGCAAAGCGCCGCGGATTACAAGGTGAATAAGGCGGTGCCGCTGCTCTTCGGACTCATGGCCATCAGTCTAGCGGCGACTGCGCTTATTTTGATTGCGCCTCCGCTGGTGCTCGGCACGCGCCTGCCGCGGCAGCGCGGGGTGATGGGCTTCCTGGTTTACTTCCTCTTCATCGGGGCCGGGTACATTCTGATTGAGGTTGCGCTGATTCAAAAGTTTGTGCTGTTTCTCGGCCGGCCGACGTACGCTCTGGCGGTCGTGATCTTCTCCATGCTGCTTTCGAGCGGCGCGGGCAGTGCGGCCACGGGGCGGCTGCTTGGGAAAAGCGAAGGCCGGTTGATTAAGGCGCTCGGCTGCGTGGCGATTCTCGCTGCCACCGAAGCGCTGATCGTTTCGCCGCTGCTGACGGCGCTGGTCTGGCTTCCGCTGCCGTTGAAGTGCGCGCTGACGGTGGCGATGATCGCGCCGCTCGGTTTCGCGATGGGGATGCCGTTTCCGGCCGCGCTGAAGCGGCTGGAAGACTGGCATGCACCGAGCGTTCGCTGGGCATGGAGTTTGAATGCCGCATCGAGCGTGCTCGGGAGTGTCGGAGCGCTGGTCGGCGCCATTTATCTCGGGCTGATCCAAACGCTGATTCTCGGGGGACTTTTTTATCTGGCGGCGCTCGCGGTGGTGGCGAGGGTCCGGATGACGTCGGCGGCTCCGGAGCCCGGAGCAGGTCGAGTCGTGCTGGCACGGTAGGTACCGGCCTCCCGGCCGGTACCAGGCGCGCGTTGCGCGCCTTAAGGCGGAGTGAAAAACCGTCGCGGTCTCGCTTCGCTTGCCCGGAATGCTCAGTTAGCAGCAGGCGCGCGTTGCTCGCACGTGGGAAACCATCGCGGGCTCGCTTCGCTCTCCCGAAATGCTCAGTTAGCGACCGGTCTGGAGACCGGTCGTTACAAAATATCGTGGCGGCCTTGGGTTTCCAGGGCTTTTACGATTTCTCCGACTCTTTGCGCTTGTTCTCGCGTGGTGACCAGGAGGGCGTCGGGCGTGTCGACTACTACCAGGTCTTTGACTCCCAGCAGCGCGACCGTTTTGCCTCTGGCGTCCACGTAATTGTTGTGCGAGTCCAGGCAGATGGAGTCGCGGGCGCCGACATTGCCGCAGCCGTCCCGATCCAGCAGCTCGTAGACCGCGTTCCAGCTCCCTACGTCATTCCAGCCGAAGTCGCCGGCTGCGATCGCACGCACGTTTTTCGATTTCTCCATGACTGCGAAATCGATGGAGATGTCCTCGCACAGGGGGAACGCCTCCTTCAGCTTGGCCGCGAAGTTGCGCGAACCGAACGGCGGCAGTGCCGCCAGAATGCTCGCGGTCCTGGGCAGATGCTTGCGCAGCTCATCCAGCAGCACGTCCGTACGCCAGAAGAACATTCCGGAGTTCCAGAAGAAATTGCCCGCGGCTACGTACCTCCGGGCCGCGGCGAGCTTGGGCTTTTCGCGGAACTGCTTCACCGGCAGCGCGTCCGGCGACCCGGCCTTCGGCACGCCCTCGAATTGTATATAGCCGTAACCTGTTTCGGGCCATCGGGGCTGAATCCCGACCGTTGTCAGATAGCCCGCCGCAGCGCCTTTGAATCCAGCCTTGACGACGGCGCGATACGCGCGGTCGTTGCCGATCACATGATCGCTCGGAAAGACGCCGAACACGGCTTTCGGATCGTGCGCGCGGAGGATATGCGCAGCCAGCCCGATGGCCGGCGCGGTGTTGCGCTGCATGGGCTCGGCCATGATCTGTTGCCTGGGCACGTCGGGCAACTGGCGCACGATGGTATCGCGCAGATGGTCGTTGGTCAGCACCCACAGCCGCTCGGGGGGAATCAGCGGAGAGAGGCGATCCACCGTCGCTTGAATGAGAGAGCGCTCGCCGACCACGTTGAGCACCTGCTTGGCGCTCTTTTTGCGGCTGCGCGGCCAGAAGCGCGTGCCGCGGCCTCCGGCGAGAATCAATCCGTAATAGTGAGGGTTCATTGGAGAGAGTATCCGTGGATCAGGTGGAACATGCGTTTCCATTCGTGCGACCAGTAGATCAGCAGCGGTTTGCCGATAATGTTCTCGCGCGGCACGAAGCCCCAGTAGCGGCTGTCCAGCGAGTCTTCGCGATTGTCGCCTAAGGCGAGATATTGATCCGGCGGCACCACCACTTCGCCTTTCACCACGTGGTGAGCAAGCATATCGTGGGCCTTGTCGAGAACGGCGACTCCGGCGAAATTCGGGAAGTTGTCGCGGTATGCCTGAATCGATGCGGTGTTGTGGAACACGTACGGCTCATCGACGGGATGGCCGTTGAGCCAGAGCGTTTTCTCGACCAACTTGATACGGTCGCCCGGCACCCCGATGCAGCGTTTCACGAAAGTCTGCGAAATGTCCATGGGGTACCGGAATACGATGATGTCGCCGCGGTGAATCTCGCGGTAAGGCAGAACGTAGCGGGAAACCGCGCCGCCCGGCGCGTAGGCGAGCTTATCGACCAGTAGATGGTCGCCGGTCAGCAGCGTTTTTTCCATGCTGCCGGTGGGGATTTCGAAGGCCTGCACGAGCGCGGTGGAGCAGAAAATCAGCAGAATCGCGGTGACGATCCACTCGGCGAAGAACGTGCGTTCGGCCTGCACCGGGGCCTGTGTTTCCGGCTCCGCTTCGGCTGTCAACGCTGCGCCATCCCCGTTCACAAACCTCATTCTAACGAAAAGCCTGCTATTCTGTTTTGAGATCCCCTTGAGTACCACAGCTATCCGAACTGCACCTCCTTCGTTCCCGGCATCCGCAAAACGGCGTGCCATTGCGCTGGTATTCGCGTGCACCGTGTTGGGCGCCGCGGCGCAGATTCTGATCAAGATCGGAATGAATCACTTCAGTATGGATCATCCGTTCGATGCGCTGGTCAACGCGCCGCTCATCGGCGGGTACACGCTGTATGGCATCAATACCGTAATGCTGGTGCTGGCGCTTCGGGATGCCGAGCTTTCGATGCTCTACCCGATCATCGCGCTGACCTACGTGTGGGTGACTCTGCTCTCCTACACCTTGCTGCACGAGCATGCGAATTTGTACAAGAACATCGGCATTGCGACGATCGTGGTGGGAGTGGCGATTATCGGGCGGGGAGGCAAGAAGTGAGCTCGCAACTGATCCGGTCGATGCTGCTGGTGATGTTCGCGTCCTTGGTCGGCTCGTTCGGCGGTGTATTTCTGAAGAAGGGCGCAAACCGGCTGACGGGAAAGCTCACGAGTTTCGTCAGCAAGGAGCTGGCATTCGGGATCGCGCTGTATTTGGGATCGAGCGTGTTTTACGGGCTGGGGTTGAAGGGCGGCGACGTGAGCGTGCTCTATCCGATGGTGTCGCTGGGGTATGTGGCCACGTTGATGTGGGGCAAAATCTTCTTCGGTGAGGAATTCACGAAGACGAAGGTCGCCGGGCTTGCGCTGGTGCTGATTGGTGTGTGCTTTGTCGGGATGGGCAGCTCCTAGCCGTTATCGTCGTCACTCCTGCCTTAGGGCTTCGGCGGGATGGACTCGCGCGGCTCTGGTTGCCGGGATGTAGCAGGCTAACAAGGCAACCGTTCCCAGGACGAGAAGCGCTCCGGCGTACGAGGTTGGGTCGGTTGCCGGAACGCCCGCAATCAGACTGGACAGCCCTCGCGCGACCGCGGCATCGAGCGCCGCTCCCACCAACAGTCCGATTCCCGTAAGCATCAAGCCGTCGCGCATTGCCGCCGCGGTGGCTTGCGCGGGCGTAGCTCCGAGCGCCATCCGAATTCCGAATTCTCTTCGACGGCCCGCGGTGTAGAACGCGACCACCGCATACAATCCGGTTCCCGCGAGCAGCAGCGCGCAACCGGCGAACACGGCGACCAGGCGCGCGATTAGCAGGATGGGCATCGTGAAGTCGCTCCACTCCCGCTCCATAGTGCGCACGGCGAATACGGGCACGCGGCTATCCACGTCATGAATGGCCGTGCGAACGGATGTGGCGAGCGATCCCACCGCTCCGGTGTAGCGAATCTGAAACGTCCGCTGACCGGGCGCCGCCTGCGCGGCCTGCTCGGCCAGGAAGATGAACGGCTGGCGCGAACCCTTGCCCACGGCGGCGAAAGAGCCATCGCGCGCGATGCCGGAGAACGCGCCATCCGGGACCACGCCGGCGACCTGCGCGGCGAACCGCCCGTCATCCAAAAACAGCGTGCGGCCGACCGCGGATTCGCCGGGCCAAAGCGCCTGTGCCACCTGGCGCGTCACAACGGCCTCGCGAACCGATGCGGTGGCGTCGCCGGTGGCAATACCGCGACCCTGAAGCACGGGAATTCCGAGCGTCTGCATGTAGTCCGGACCGGCGTTGGCAACGTCGACGGAGACTTTGCCCGCCGACCCGGGCGCGGTGGCGTCCGCGCCCGTCCAAAGATGCCGGAAAGGCGGCGCGGACTCCGCCCATGACGCCGCGGCGACTCCGGGGATCGCGGCAAGCCGTTGGCGGATGTGCTCCAGGAGTTGCAGATTCTGCTCGCGCGTTAATGAGGCCGCCGAGGTATCGACGCCCGCGAGCAGCAGATGATCCTTGTTGAAATACAGATCCGCATGATCGATCAGGCTGACCGAGCGCCATGCCAGCCCCGCGCCCGTGAGCAGCACCAGGCCGCACGAGATCTGCGCAACCGTGAGCGCGGCCGCGAGTTTACTGCGCCCGCGCACGACCGACTGCTCGCCCGCTTTTAGCCACGGCAGAAGATCGATGCTCCATGTGCGCATGGCGGGCGCAACGGTGAACGCGACAGCCGTGAGGGCGGCGAGCAGGACCGAGTAAGCGGCAACGCGCCAATCCGGCGTCAGGTCCGGCGACAGGCGCGCACCCGATTCGAGAGGCGGAGCCAGCAAAATGGAAAAATGCGCCACCCAGTTGGCGACCAGAACCGATGCGCCCGCCGCGAGCACGCTCAGCGTGAAACCCTCGAAGACGACGATGCGGAGAATGCGCGCGCGGCCCGCGCCAAGGCTCTGGCGCACGGCCATCTCGCGCTGCCGCAGCACGCTGCGGCCGAGCATCAGGTTGGCGACGTTGGCCACCACGATCGCCAAAGTGAGGAGAGCTACCGCGAACATCAGGCCCATGAACATGCGCGGCTGCGTGCCGGACAGAGGGCTGTACGCGGTAGCGGAGTATGGCTTCAATACCAGCAGACGCCCGCGATTGGTTTCCGGATAGAGCTCCGCGAGCTGCCGTGAGATGGTATCGAACTCCGCCTGCGCCTCGCGCAGCGAAACGCCCGCTGCAAGGCGTCCCAGCATGATGATGCCCGCAGCGCCGCGCGCATTCAACTGCGGCAGCGTTCCCTGCAACCGCGCATAAGCGACGAGGGGAACGGTTACTTCGTCAGACGGTGCGAAGAAGGGTCCGTGATACGCGGGCGGCCCAACTCCGATGATGGTGGCGCTGAGTCCGTTCAGCAGCACGGTCTGTCCCAGCACGTCCGGCGCGGAGTGGAACTGATTGCGCCACACGTGGTCCGCGATGACGGCGGTGAGCGGCGCGGCGCCTCTGGCTTCATCGGCGGTGAAGGAGCGGCCCATTTGCAGATGAACTCCCAGCGTCGCGAAGTAATTCTGCATCACCGTCTGACCGCGCAGTTCATACGTGCCGTCTTTGAGCGTGAGAGTGAAGCGCGAGAACTGCGCCGCGGTGAGCGACTTCACGGTGCGCACCTGCCCGGCGAAAGCGGCGTAGTTGAGAAAACTGTTCTCGCCCGGATCGATCACGCGGCCCTGTACCGCAGGCGCGATGGAGACGAGCCCTTCGCCATCCACTCCCGGTGCAGGTTTGCTGAGCACGCCGTGGATCATCGAATAGACGGTGGTATTGCCGCCGATTCCGATCGCGATCACGGCAACCGCGGCGGCGCTGAATGCGGGCGAGCGCTTCAGAATGCGGACGCCGTAGGCTGCGTCCTTCGCGAGTTGCTCAAACCAGGCGCGCAGGGAAACCGGCGGCCGCTCCACCTGCGTGAAACCGAAGCTGCGCAGCAGCACGGGCTCGCCGGCGGGACGGGAATCGATGAAGCTGCCGCCGCTGGGCCAGCCTCCGTCGCGATGCAGGTTCAGAGGCTCGACGTCCTTTACCGCCTCCTCGTCGAACTGTACGGAGTTATCGAGCTGCGCTTGCCACTGGGTGGTGCGGCGCCGCGACCGGTACGCAAACGCGCCCAGAATGGCGCAGACGATCGCAAACCACTTGAAGCTCTGCAGGGCCGCGTATTCCATGGTGACGCCCAATTCCGTGACGGCGAAGAACGCGATGCCGAAGACGCCGAGACGCACGTGGATGTTGGCCGCGCCCGGCAAGTAAGAACAGGCGAACGGCACTTTTCGAAAGTTGTAGAGAGACCGTTCGACTGAGAGAATGGCGACGCACGCAAGAATCGCCGAGTGTCCGAGGGCCGGCCAGAGCGGCCAAATGCACACCAGGGCAATTGTAGTTGCGGCCCAGATGGGAAGCGCCGCGAGCGTATAGAGGGAGGTCCGCACCGCGCTGAAGTAGGCGCGCGGAGAATGCACATGCGTGATGCGCCACGCCCAATTCGCGGCCGCATTCGCGGGGAGAGCGAAGACGGCGCGCGCCCCTGCGATGGCGAAGAACAGCAGCACCATGCTGCCCGCCATCAGCGGGAAGTTCGGCCGGTACCAGACCTCATTCATGCGAAACCGTTCGAAGCTGACGGAGCCGTATAACAGCGCGCGGAAGTAGGCCAGTGCGATGGCGAGACCGATGCCGCCGTACGCCGCCAGCAGCAGGCGATGCTGACGGCTGCGCGCGATGGTGCGAGCCGTGAACAGGAGGACGGCGCGATCAATGGGGCGGGGAAGCAGCAGGCGCGCGGTCGCTTGAATCGCTCTGGCCGCGGGACGCGAACGGTCCGACGGCGCGATGTCCGGCTGCTCCACGATCTGCCTGGCGAGACGGCTGTACGCGAGCCCGAGAGTGATTGCCGCCAACGCCGCAGCGATCGCGAGCGCCCATAGAGCGCGCGCCGCGAGCACGCCGAAGAGCGGAGCCGCTCCGCCGTGCAGGACTTCGAAGAGGCCGAAAAACCAGTAGGAGGGAATCCACATGCGCCAGTCGTGCGCCACCGCGATTGCGCCCGCGGCGTCTTGCGGAAAGGTCGGCTTCAGAAGGAAGGCGCCGAGCACGATGAAGAATGCGCCGAATTGCATGGCGCCGCTGACGCGCATTGCCGCGCGATACGGCAGCAGATGCGCGGCAACTCCTTGCATTGCGACGGTGCAGCAAGTCACGAACAGCGCCGCGGCCGCAGCGGCGAGCCAGTACGCGCTGAAGCTGCGCAGCGCGCCTGTGAAACCGGGGTTCGCCACCGCAAAGGGCATCATCAAGCCGGTGAACAGATTCACCGCGAGCACGCTGACCGCAAGCCCGGTGGCGATGGCCGCCGCCTTGGCGTGAAAGATGGTGGAAGAGCGGACCGGAAGCACTCCGAGGACGAGACAGTCGCGGCGCGATGGCAGCACGTTATTCCACGCGAGCACGCTGAACAAGCCGGCGATGGTCATGGTCGCGCCGATGAGAAACTCGCATTCGCCGCGCGATGCCATTTGCAATTGCGCCGGCGAGAGCGTGGACATCAGGTACTTCGGAAGGCCTACTGCCGCGAGCGTGAAGCTGAATGCCGCCAGCATGGCCGCGAATTGCCCGAGCAGCCGCTGAATGTCATCGACCGCCGGAAGCAGCTCGATATCCAGCACGCGGAAGAGAAAATCGCGATAGAGCACGCGGAAGGGAGAGGCCATCATTTATGCCTCCATGACCTGGACGAGTTCGCGCGAGATGGCCGCCGTATCCTGCTCGATCGCGAGTTGCGAAAAAATGCCTTCCAGGTTGGGCAGGGACATCAGGGCGCGCAGTTGGGCGATGGAATCGTTGGCCACCACAACGCCTTTGTGCAGAATCACGACGCGGGAGCAGACGCGCTCCACGGTTTCCAGTTCGTGGGAACTGAAGAGCACGGTTTTGCCGCGCGCGGCGAGGCCCGCAATCAGGTCGCGGAGCACCAGGGCGGAACTGACGTCGAGGCCGGAGAAGGGCTCGTCAAGGAGCACGAGCTCGGGATTGTGCAGGAGCGCCGCGGCGAGCAGGATCTTCTGCCGCATGCCCTTCGAATACGACTGCATGGCCACGTGGCGATCGCCGAGCAGAGAGAACAGGCGCAGGAAGCCTTCGATCTTGTGGCGCAGCAGCGCATCGGGAAGCCCGCGCAACTGTCCCACCATCTCCAGGTACTCGCCGCCGGTGAGGTGTGGATAGAGTTGCGGTTCTTCGGGCACATAGCCGAAGCGCTGCTTATAGCGAACAGGGTCGCGATTGACGGGCTCGTTTTGAAAGAGAATTTCGCCGGACGACGGCTCAAGCAGCGTGGTGATCATCTTGAGGGTGGTCGATTTTCCGGAGCCGTTCGGCCCCAGATAGCCGGTCACCTCGCCCGGACGCGCGATGAAACTGACGTCTTTTACCGCAGGGATCCCCGAGTATCGCTTGGTGACATTGCGGAGTTCCAGCATGGCGGTTGGACGCCGCGCACGGCCGCGAAGTTCCGGGCCCGCAGCCGCGCTATCCTGAATCATGCAGTTGGGCCCCGCTTTTGTCACAGGTATCCTGGTTGTTTCCGCCATTGCTCCCGCCGCTGAAGACACTCCCACGTTTAAGACCGCCGCCACACTCGTCAAAGTGGAGACGTATGTCTACGACCGCAAGACGAATGCGCCGATTGCCGGGCTGACGGCGGCGGATTTCGTGGTGCACGACGAAAGCGAGCCTCGCGACATCGCGTACTTCGGCGATGCTTCGGGGCCGCTCGACCTGGTGTTCCTCATGGACGTCAGCGGGAGTATGCGCGAGGTTGTGCCGGACATCGCCGCGGCGGCGGCCGGAGCGCTCGCGCACCTCGACCCTACCGATCGCGCGGCAGTGCTGGCATTCGGTAAACATACCGCGGTGGAGCAGCCGCTGACCGGCGATCCGGACGCGGTGGTGCAGGGCCTACGGCGGATTCTGAACGCGAGGGTCGGGACCGATACGGATATCAATCAAGCGGTCTGGTCGGCGGCGGATTATCTGCATGGCGCGGCGGGGGCAGTGAATCGCGCGATCGTGGTGATGACGGATAACGAGCAGGTGACTGCCGTGCCGGATGCGCTCGTGGACGAGCAGTTGTTCGAGGCGGGGGCGGTGCTCGATGGATTGCTGGTGCGCGGTGCAGTTCCCATGCCGCACATCACACATCCGGGCATATTGCACTTCGCGGCGCGCACGGGCGGCGATGTGCTGGAGGGGTCGCATCCCGGCGCGCGGTTGGATGAGATGATCCGCCGCATCAAGGCTCGGTATGTGATCCACTTTAAGCCCGTGCGGACGGACGCTTCCGGCGCGCGCAGAATTCGGGTGGAACTGACGCCCGAGGCTCGGCGGCGGTATCCGAACGCGGTGGTGCGGGCGCGGACGAGCTATTTTCCGAACTCGAGGTATCAGCCGGTGGGCGCGGTGCTGGTGGCAGTCGCACGGTAGCGATCCTCGTGCCGACAGGAATCCTTCCTGTCGGGTCGCGCGGCGCGCGACTGCTCGACGGCGAGCTTCGCTCGCTGCAACCGGTCTGGAGACCGGTCGCTACTGGCCGCTGCATATACAATGATGTGGGTCTCGCGGGATTGGTCGCGGTGCTGGTGGCAGCCGCGGGGTAGCGGCCCTCGGCTCGTGCCGACAGAAATCCTTCCTGTCGGGTCGCGCGGCGCGCGACTGCTTGACTGCGAGCTTCGCTCGCTGCAACCGGTCTGGAGACCGGTCGCTACTGGCGTATACAATGATGCGGTGCCACTAGACAGGGTTGTGCCGCGCGTTACCGTCGTCGGGGGTGGGCTCGCGGGACTGGTTGCGGCGCTGCGGCTGCGGCAGCGCGGATTTGACGTCACGGTGTATGAAGCGTCGGCGCGCGTGGGCGGAAAGGCCGGCGCGATGGTCTGGCCCGACCGCGACGGCGACCCCAACGATGAGCACGGCTACCACATCTTCCCCATGTGGTACCGCAACATCTGGAGCCTGGTGGAAGAGCTCGGCATCGGATCGCACTTCCAGGATTGCACCGATTTTCTGCAGCTCCGCGCGGGCGAGTTTCCGAAGTTCACGATCTTTCGCAACATCACGTCGTGGCGGTATGTCTGGTTCAATTTGACCAGCGGCGTGCTGCCTGTGCCCGAGGCGTTCCTCTTCTTCTATTCGGCGCTGGACCTGATGAGCCAGCTCTATCGCTACCGCGAGAAGCTGGACCAGGTGACGGTCACGGGTTTTCTGCGCTCCCGCTTCTATCGCACCGATCTCATCGCCGACCAGTTTCAGGAACTGATGCTGAAGGGCATCTCCGTGCCGACCTATGAAGTTTCGGCGATGACCATGCGCAACGTGATGCGGTTCTGGGTGAAATCGCCGGAGCCGATGCATCGCATCCTGAAGGGGAGTTTGCAGGAGCAATGGATCGAGCCGATCCGCCGGCGATGCGAGGAGTTGGGTGTGCGCATCGAGACCCGTCATACGCTGCGGCGCATCGAAACGCAGGGCGGCCGCGTGGCGCGTTTGCATCTGAGGGATGCCGCGGGAGCGCCGCTAACGGTGGAACCCGAGACCGTGCTGCTGGCCATTCCGTTCGGCCGTGTTTGCGAACTGCTGGACGATTCGTTATTCGAAGCCGCGCCTCCGCTGGGGCAGATTCGCTACCTGGAGTCGCGGGCGATGGCGGCGTTCAACATCTACTGCAAGTGGCGGATTCCCGGCATGCCGCGCGAGCATGTGAATTTGCTGGATTCGACGTACGGCATTTCCTTCATCGACGTTTCGCAGAACTGGCCGGGTTATGAGGGCACGGTGTTGAACGCGATTGCTTCCGACTATACGGCGCTGGCGGGACTCTCCGACGCGGTGGCGACGGAGCATCTGATGGCCGATCTGCGACGCTATTTTCCGATCCTGACAGCGGACGCGATCGACCGCATTGTTTTCCAAAGCCACGCGGATCAGCCGCTGTTCATGAATAACGTCGGAGGCTGGGCGTTTCGGCCCGAGGCGAAGACGGCGCTCTCGAACCTTTATTTGTGCGGCGACTATTGCCGGTCGGCCATCGACCTGGTGTGCATGGAAGGCGCGGTCTCGACGGGGTTGCGCGCGGCGGAGGCAATCCGCGGGGATCTCCGGGTGGGAGATCCCATCGCGGTGCTGAAGCCGTTCGAATATCGGACGGCTCTGCTGGTGCTCGGACGGTACGCACTGCTGCCGGTGGCGGCGCTGGCGAAATTGGCGGCGCTGGTGAGCGGCCGGTAGGGTCGGCCTTCCGGCACTACTTACTTGAGTTCGCCGAGGGATCTCCCAGGTACTTATGCAGGAAGGTCTCCATGCGGCCGAGGGTGTACATCCAGCGGCTATGGAGCAGGCTTTCGTGCACGTCGTCGGGGAATACGATCAGCTCGTAATTTACGTCGCGCGCGCGGAGCAACTGCACGAGTCCGGTCATCTGCTGGAACGCCACGTTGCGATCGTCGTCACCCTGAATCAGGAGCACGGGCGATTTCCATCCGTCGATTGCGCCAATGGTCGACGACTTATAGCTCACCGATTCCGGATCGAGCGAGCTGCCCCAGAGGTGCACTCCGGCGAGGTCCACGCCCGCTTTGAAGATATCGGAATTGCGCGCGAGAGCTTGCGACGTCAGCACGCCGCCGTAGCTCAGTCCCCAGATGCCGATGCGGTTCGGGTCCACGTCTCCGCGGGTCTGCAGATACTTGCCGCCCGCGAGCACGTCCTGATACTCGGCATTGCCCGCCGCGCCGACATTCGGAGCGTTGCGGAAACTGCGGCCGTAGCCGACACCGCTGCGGTAATTGATCGACATCACGACATAGCCCTGATTCGCCAGCCATTCATTGATGCCGTACGCCCAGTGATAGAACTGCATGTAGTGATAGGCGGGCATCATCTGCCGCACAGGGCCGCCGTGCACGAAGATGATGGCCGGGCGGCGTTCGCCGGGCTTGAGATCTTTCGGCAGGAAGAGCTGGTTGTGAATCTCCATGCCGTCGGCGGCCTTGGTCAGCACGATCTCCGGTTTCACGTGCTCCTCGATGGGGAAGCCGGGCCGCGAAGTCGGGAACACGATTTTCTGGGTTTCGACCGCGGCGGGTTCGGCAGACAGCTTCCAGACGCCCACGGACTGCGGCATCTTCCAGCTTGCGCTGAGAGTCGCCAGATATTTGCCCGAAGCCAGCGGCACAGGCGAGGTTTCGACGCCTTCGCCGGTGGTGATCTGCACCGGAGTGCCGCCGCTCACCGGCACGGCCCAGATGTGGCGCCGCTCGATGTCCTTGGCGTTGGTGCAGTAGTAGAACGTCTTTTCGTCGGCCGAAAACGCGATGGACGTTGCGTTTTCGATCATGCCGTCGGTGGTGGTCAGGAGCACGGGACGCGCCGAGGAATCCGTGATGTTGAGCGAATAGTAGCGATCCCATTCGTCCTGCGGAGCAGCCGGAGTTGCGGGGGGCTGCGCTTGCGGCGGAGCGGCGCCGCGACCTCCACGGCCGCCGCGGCCGCCGAATGCGTTCAGCGGGAACACCACATAGTTGCCGGCGAGGTGCGCCCCATTGATATTGCCGGCGATGCGGTCATTCGGCTCATTGTGCCAGACCTCTTGCGCTTCGCCGGTGGCTACGTCGGCCTTGTAGAAAGCAAGAGTGTAGCCGCCGCGGAAGGTGGCGCGCATCAGGCCGGGGGAGTTGTTGACCACGGGAGCGGCCGCCGGAGCGGCGCCCTGTCCGCGACCCTGTGCCGCCGGGTTGCCGGTTTGCGCGTTGCGTCCGCCGCGTGCTCCGCGACCGCCGCCCTGCGCGCCTGCCGCGCCTTGGGCCGCCTGGAACGCCGGACCGTTCGGCAAGCCGAGCGCTCCCGAACCGCCCTGCGCCTGCTGTCCGAACGGGAGGCCCGGCCGCCGCATATAGATCAGGTGCTTGCTATCGGCCATCCACATCGGCGCCGTATCGAAGTCGACGCTGGGCGACATGTACTTCACGCTGTGCGAGGCCACGTCATAGACCACGATGAAGCTGTGGTCGGTGCGCGTGCTGACGAACGCGATTTTCTTCCCGTCCGGCGACCATTTCGGGTTGCTCTGCACGCCCCACTCGGAGATGAACGCCCTTTCGCCGCGATCCACCTCGCTGGCCGGCTTCACGGGTGAGAGTTTGGCGCGGAAGATCTGGCCGTTCTTGACGAATAGAATCGAGCTGCCGTCGGGCGCCAGTTCCGGATTCGCCGTATCGACCACCCGCCACGCCGCGCCTCCGGAAGTCCTGGCTGCCCAGATCGCGTGCTCCGGGCCGTTCGGATCGGCGCTCGGGTTGGGCGACCAGCCCTCGCGATTCGGCTGCTCGCCGCGCAGGAAGATCACCGTGCTGCCGTCATCGGAGATCCTGACCTCGGACATCATGATGCCATCGTCTTTGGTGAAGTTGCTCAGGCGCACGGGCGTAAACAGGGGCGCCGCCGCGGCATACGCATTGCGCTTACCCTCGGCGTAATCCACCCAAGCGATGCGGTCCGCCTTGCGGGCCGACACCAGTTCCTGGGGAGACGCCGGACTGAGAAATGCCTTGAACGAAGGGGCCTCGGCCGACGCCAGCGGCAAGCAGACCGCCAGCGAGAAAATCGATAAACGGGTCAAAACAGCCATAGAGATAAGGTAGGACAGCCGGTTTCTTCTGTCCACCCCTAATTTCGGAGTGCATCCCTCGTCACCATACTGATGGCTCATACGTTCCCGGTCCTCCTCTTTGCTGCCGCAGCCGCATTTGCGCAGCCGCAGTTCGAAGTGGCTTCCGTCAAGCCTACGCCGAAAGAGGCGGGTCGTGGCGGCAACCCGTTCGACACCAACATCAAGGAAACGCCCGGCGGAGTCACCATGCGCGGCGTCACTCTAAAAGGCGCCATGGAGTGGGCCTACCACGTGTTCGCATACCAGATCACCGGTCCGGACTGGGTGGACTCGGACCGCTTCGAGATCGCCGCCAAAACTCCAGGGCCGGCGTCGGACGACGCGGTGCGCGCCATGACGCAGGCGCTGCTTGCGGATCAGTTCGGGCTGAAGTTCCACAGGCAGACGAAGGAGATGCAGGCGTACGTGCTCAGCGTCGGTCCGAACGGACCGAAGTTCAAGGCATCCACGGAAGAGGGCGAGGCCGACATTCAGCCGGATAAGAAGACCATGAGCATCACCGTGCGGAGGATGCCGCTGGCGCAGATCATCGATCCGCTGTCGCGCATGTTTCAAGCGCCGGTGGTGGACGACACGGGGCTGACCGGCAAGTACGACGTTCAGTTGAACGTTGCGAAGTACGTGGCGAACGTGGGTCCCGATCGCGGGGTGGATCCGATTTCGATTATTCAGATGGCGCTCAAACAGGATCTGGGTCTCAAGCTGGAGCAGAAGAAGATGCCGGTGGATCTACTGGTGATCGATCACGCTCAAAAGCCGTAGGGCCTTGCCTTTCGCCATTTATTCGCCTATGCTGGAACCGTGCCCAGCTCCTGCCAAGTATCGTTCGACGACGGCGCCGGCATGACCCACACTGTGAAAGTGTCGGCCGGGTCGTTATACGAAGCCGCCGCGCTCGCTCTCGCCGAATTCAAGAAATCGGGCTTCGCGTTCACCGCCGTGGGACCCGGCACGCGGCTGCGGATCGCGGTGGAGGCTCCTACCACGACGCACGAATTGACGGTGGACCGGCTGCAATCCTGGCTGAACTCGAACGGCAAATCGCCGCGCGAGCAGGCGGTGAAGGTCGGGCTGCGGCAATTGCTCGGGCGGTGACTGCCGCCGCAATGGACTACAATCCGCTTGATGACGAACCGGCGGAATCTTCTGAAATGCCTGGCCGCACTGAGCACCGCGGCTCAAGCTCAACCGCAGAGCGAGAGCGACCGCGGCTATTCAATGGCGCTGCTAGCGCGCCTGGCGGAACCGGTGCTCGCCAACCTGGCGCGCGGGACTTTAAAACGGAACATGCCGGTAGAATGCGTCGCGGGCGCGGAGGCGGATCGCCGGAAATATACTTATCTGGAAGCGTTCGGCCGGCTACTGGCGGGCATCGCGCCGTGGTTGGAAGTGGCGCTGGAAGCGGGAACCGAGCGCGACGCGCAGCAGCGGTTGGCGAGTCTTGCGCGGGAGGCCCTACGGTCGGCGACGGATCCCAAGTCGCCGGATTTTCTCAATTACTCGGAGGGCGCGCAGCCGGTGGTGGACTGCGGATTTCTGTCGCAAGCGCTTCTTCGTGCGCCGAACGAGCTTTGGCGGAAGCTCGACCCGGCCGTGCAGCGAAACGTGGCGGCGGCACTGGCGTCCTCTCGCACAATTACGCCGGGTTACAACAACTGGCTGCTATTCAGCGCGATGGTGGAGACGGCGCTGGCGATGATGGGGGAGCGGTGGGACGCCATGAGGATCGATTACGCCGTCCGCAAGCACAACGAGTGGTACGTGGGCGACGGGATGTACGGCGATGGACCGCAGTTCCACTGGGATTATTACAACAGCTTCGTCATTCAACCGATGCTGCTGGATACGCTGCGGAATATCAACGCGCTTAGCAGGCGCTGGGCCAGGTTTGAGGCAGATGCGGTGTCGCGAGCGAGGCGCTACGCAGCGATCCAGGAGAGACTGATCGGCCCTGACGGTTCGTTCCCGGCGATCGGCCGCTCGATTACGTATCGTTGCGGGGCGTTTCATCTGCTGGCACAGAGCGCCCTGCTAGGACAACTGCCGCCGCAAGTGACGCCCTCTCAAGTGCGCGGCGCGTTGACCGCCGCGATGCGCAAAGTTATGGACGCGCCGGGCACGTTCGATGAGTCTGGCTGGCTGCGGATCGGATTCTGCGGACATCAGCCGCACTTAGGCGAGAACTACATTTCGACGGGCAGCCTCTACCTTTGCTCGGTGGCGCTGCTGCCGCTGGGACTGAAGCCGGCGGATCCATATTGGGCGGCGCCGGCGGAAGAGTGGACGTCGCGGCGGATCTGGGCGGGAAAGGATATGCCCGCGGATCACGCGATTTAGCCAGTAGAGTTCACTATACGATGCAGTAAGTTCTGTAACGTGCCGTATAGAGGACCTTAAGAATGCGGGAGCGGTTCGGCGTAGTCCGGCTGATCGATCCGCATTCCGCCAGAATAGCTACCGGTGTGCGGGGACATGCGTGACGCGCGCCCGCGGCGGGGTGCGTGATGGACAGGGAAGTTCTGCCCGGCGTTTCTCCCTCGAGTCTGCTTTGATAAGCCAAACGCCGCCGCTACGAGCGTTGTGGTACATTTGACCCAATCAGCATTAATTTGAGCCGTCAACGGGGCATTCACACGAGAGGAAATCTATGCTTCTTCGGCATCCGCATCGCCGGATCCATACAACGATATTGGCGGTCTCGGCCTGTTTAGGCCTGGCCGCAACCACATGGGCGCAGGGACGAGGCGCGCAGCCGCCGCAGGGTCCTCCGCCGAATCAGTCGACAGACCCGCTGCTGCGCAACTTCACGTTCCGCTCTATAGGACCGGCCAATATGATGGGCCGCGTGGACGATATTCAGGCGGCCGAGCAGGATCCGATGACGATGTACATCGGCTTCGCCACCGGCGGACTCTGGAAATCCACCGACGGCGGAAATTACTGGAAGCCGCTGTGGGAAAACCAGGAGAATGCCTCGGTCGGCGCAATCGCCATCGCTCCTTCGAATAAGGAAGTCGTATACGTCGGCACGGGCGAAGCCAACAATCGCCAGAGTTCGTCGATCGGCAACGGCGTTTGGGGCACCACGGACGGCGGCGCGCATTGGACGCACCTCGGTCTCGAGAAGACGCAGTCCATCGGCCGCATCGTGGTGGACCCGACGAATCCGAACACCGTCTACGTAGCGGTAGTGGGCCATCTTTTCGGACCGAATCCGGAGCGCGGCCTGTATAAATCGACCGATGGCGGAAAGACGTGGAAGCTCTCGAAGTTCATCGACAACGACACCGGCTTCAACGATGTCGCAATCGATTTCTCGCACCCGAATGTGCTGTACGCGAGTTCCTATTCGCGGCGCCGCACCTGGTGGGGATTGAACGGAGGCGGACCGAATAGCGGCCTCTGGAAGACCACGGACGGCGGCAATACCTGGACCAAGCTGGAAGGCGCAGGCTGGCCGAAACCGAAGGACGGACTGTACGGCCGAATCGCGGTCTCCGTTTACCGGGGCAACTCGAACATCGTTTACGCGCAGGTGGAAGCCGGCGCGAGCGCGGGCACCGGCGGCGGCACGGATAAAGACGGCGGACCCGAGAAGACGGCCGGCCGCGGCGGCGCGACGGCGACAGCGCCTCCGCCGGCCGGCATGACGCCCGAGCAGATTCTTGCCGGGTTTGGCAACGGCAGCGTGACGCCGGAACAGATGCGCGGCGCGATTTCGGCCGGCATCGTCAATGCCGAGCAGATTCGCACCGCGTTCAACGCGGGTACGCTGACGCAGCAGAGCCTGTTCGGCCTCGCCGGTCGTGGCGGTGGCGGCGATACGGGCGGCGGAAGTTGCCCGGCGGGTGCCGATCCGGAATGGACCGGCGGCGCAGGGCGTGGCGGCGGGGGCGGCGGCGGCCGCGGTGCCGCGACTGCGGCGGCCGATCCGAATGGCAGCGGAGTTTTCCGCTCCGAAGATGGCGGCAAGACCTGGAAACAGATGAGCGGCTGCAATGACCGGCCGATGTACTTCAGCCAGATTCGCGTAGACCCGAACAACGACCAGAAGCTTTTCACGGGCGGCAATCCGGGCCGCGTGTCGATCGATGGCGGCAAGACCTGGTACGGCATGCAGGCTTCTCACACCGACTATCACGCGATCTGGATCAACCCCAAGGATTCGCGCCAGGTTTGGGTGGGCCACGACGGCGGTTTCGACAGCAGCAACGACGGCGCCAAGCCGGGCAGTTGGGATCATCACAACGACATCGCGGTTGGCCAGTTCTATCAGGTGTCCGCCGACATGCGCCGGCCTTATTGGGTCTGCGGCGGTCTGCAGGACAATAACGCCTGGTGCGGACCGAGCGCCATGCGCGCGGGCAACGGCCCGACCAACGCGGATTGGTTCACCGTGGCGGGCGGCGACGGCTTCTACACGCGCCAGGATCCCAGCGATTGGGCTATTGTTTACGGCGAATCGCAGGATGGCGCGATGGTGCGTCACGACCTGCGCAACGGCACGCAGAAGAGCATCCGTCCGAATGCCGGCCGCGGAGCGGTGCAGGGCGCGGACGAGGGCGGCACGGCCGCGGCGCCTGCTGCCGCTGCTGCTGCGGCGGACGCCGGCGGATTCGGCGGACGGGGCGGCGCGCCCAACGTGATGAACGTTCCGGCGAAGATCGATGCCTTCCGCTTCTACTGGAACGCTCCCATCGAGATCTCGGTGCACAATCCGGCCAAGGTCTACATGGCGGCGCAGTATTTCTTCAAGTCCAACAATCGCGGCGACTCCTGGTGGATGAATCCGACGGACCTCAGCAAGAACGTGAACCGCTGGGCGCCGGAGCAGGCCATCATGGGCGTTGCCGGCGATAAGCCTATGGCTTCCAAGCACGACGGTTATGCGGCGAGCTCGCTGGCCACGCAGATTCGCGAGTCTCCCTCGCGTCCGGGCGTCATCTGGATCGGCACGGACGACGGCAATCTGCAGGTGAGCCTGGATGACGGCGAGACGTTCACCAACGTTGCGCCGAACATCCAGCCGGCGCCTCCCGCTCCGAACGGCTGGGTGCAGATCGCGCGCATAGAGCCTTCGCACTTCGATCCGGCAACGTGCTACGTGGCGCTGGATAATCACCGCAACGACGATTTCCGTCCGTACCTCTTCAAGACGACGGATTACGGCAAGACCTGGACCAACGTCACCGGCGACCTTCCGGCCAATGGCAACATCAACGGTCTGCGCGAGGATTCCGTCAATCCGAACCTGCTCTTTGTCGGCACCGAATTCGGTTTGTACGTCACGCTCCAGGGCGGCAAGGAATGGAACAAGTTCATGACCGGGCTGCCGACCGTGCGCGTGGATGATATTCTGATTCACCCGCGCGATCGCGACCTGATCGTGGCTACGCATGGCCGCTCCATCTGGATCGCGGACGACATCACCGCTCTGGAGCAGTACAAAGCCAATCCGGGAGCGGATGTGGTGCTCTACGAACCGCGTCCCGCGGTGCAGTGGAAGAGCGATCCGTTCTCCAGCCGCAACCCCACGGCGCGCGATTTCCACGGACAGAATCCACAGGGCGGCACCGCGATTTCCGTGTGGGCCAACAAGGACATCACGGGAGCGAAGCTCGACTTCCTCAATGGCACAGCCGTGGTGAGCACCATGAATGTGGAGCTGAAACCCGGCATCAACCGCTTTCAGTGGAACATGCAGCGGGTAGCGGCTAATGCCGCGACGGCGGGCGGCGGTCGCGGAGGCCGCGGAGGCCGTGGAGGCCGCGGTGGCGCTCCGGGAGCGGCGGAAACTCCGGCGCAGACCGGACAGGGCGCAAGCCAGACTGCCGGTCAGGCTCCTCCTGCGCAACCGGCTAACGTTCAGCAGGTCCTCGTCGAAGCGCTCGGAGGCCAGTTCGGCTTCGGCGGCGGCGGTGGCGGCGGACGGGGCCGCGGCGGCGCGGCGGGTACGGTGCCGTTCGTTAGCGGCGGCCGGGGCGGCTTCGGCGGCGGCGGCGCGATGGTAGAACCGGGCGTGTATACGGTGCGTCTGACCGCGGGCGATAAGACCTACACGTCGTCCGTCCAGGTGTTGGAAGACATCTGGCAGCGCGTGCAGTAAGCCGGGACGTCAGTTGGGCAAAAGGACCGGGGCCGAAAGGCTCCGGTCTTTTTTTTGTTTCCGTGAATCATTCACTCGGCGCGAACGGCCATCTGCCGCTCGACGTAGGCATTGTGCGGGAGCTTTTCCTCCCAATGCCGCCAGAGTTGCAGGCGGCGCTCATCCATGCCAGCCGCCTTTCCCGGATCGCCCGCATGCCGGTACGCCGCCGCCATGCCGGCATACAGCAGCGAGATCTTCGAGGCGTTCGATAAGTCATTCAGCGGATCCAGTTTTGCTGTGGCGATCGCGGCGAACAACTGCTCATAGATGGCCACCGCGCGCCGCGGGTTGCCGGCCGTCGCTTCGTAATCCGCCTGCGCGCACAGCACCGCAACGGCTTCGCTGTCGAGGTCAAGCCGCTGCGCCGGAAAGTCTTTCGTCTCGCGGAGCAGGGTGAACGCCGCATCGATCCGCTGCCGGGCTTCGCCGGCACGTCCCAGGCGGCGCAGGGCATAAGACGAATCGGCCAGCTCCTTCGCTTCCCGGCGGCGCACCCTTACGTTGCCGGCTTCGCGAAGGCGTCGAATGCCGAGGTCGAACATTGCCAGCGCCCGCTCGGGATCGCGCTCTTCGAGCAGTTTGGCCAGCTCGCAGGACACCATCGACAAACGGTCGCGGGCATCCTGATCGTGAAGGTCTTTGGCGGCTGCCTGCTCCTCCACATTCACAAGCTCCTGGTATACGGCCATGGCTTCGGCGGCTCGCCCCAGACTGACGCCGCCCGGCTGACCGAGCGTGCGCGCCTCCCGCAATAGGATGCCGTAGCGATCGCGGTCGCGATCCACGGAGCTCGAATAAGGGGCTTGCTCCTGGGTTCGCCGGGCGTCGCGAAGCGCGGTGAGGGCCTCCTCGAGGTGGCCTTCCGAGCGGAACGCATTGCCGATCAGGCTGAGACCGGCGGCTCGAATCTGTGCTTCGTCGGGAAGCGACGCCGCCGCCTCCATCGCACTCCTGACACGCTGCCGGCCTGCCTCGTATTCATGCAGGTTCATGAGCTCGATTCCCAGATTGATGTAATACGCCGCCGCGGCGGTACGCTGAGCCGGCGTGAAGCCTCCGGCGTGGAGAAAACGTTCCAGCTTCGCGGCGGCGTTCGCGGCATGCACTCGCGCATCGCGATGCCGGCTTTCGGTCTCGGCGACGATCATTCGATCGTTGGCAATTCCGGCGGACAGGATCAGAGCGGATGCGTTCCGCGGCCGTGACGCCAGCACCGCGTCGATGAAGCTGTCACCCTTTCTCAAGTTCTCCTCGGCCCCGGCGAAATTGCCGAGGTTGGAGTGGCCCGGCACACCTTGTACGCGGGCCACCTGCATATAGGCTGCTCCGATTTCCTGCGAAAGATCGAGGTCGCCGCGCGCCGAAGCGCCCAATTTGCGCAGGTACTCCAGGGAAGCCGAAACTATATCCTGCCGCGCTTCGGTCGATCCGGGCAGATCGCTGATTTTGGCATCGAGGTCGAAAACCTTGGCCGCCAGCAGATGCAACTGGCGGAATCTCTCCTCCGCGACGATGCGTTGCCGGTTGGCGACGTATAGCCCGGCGGAGAGCCCGAGCATTGTCACCAGGGCGGCAGCCAGGAAAGCGCGATAACGCCGCGCGAACTTTCGCGTGCGGTACCAGGCATCGCCGGAGCGCGCGCGGATAGGCCGCCATTCCAGAAAGGCGCGGATATCGTCCGCGAGCGCCTCCACCGACCCATAGCGTTCCTCGGGCTCTTTGCGCAGCGCCTTGCGCAGAATGAAATCGAGGTCGCCGGGCAGGTCCGGATTCAGGCGGCTCGCCGGGACCGGATCGCTCATGCAGATCGCTGTGCCGATCGCCTCCGGAGTGCGCGCCGGGAACGCGTGCGGCGAGCGCCCTGTGAGGAGATGATAGAGCACGGCGCCGAGTGAATAGATATCGGTGGCAGTTGTTTGGGTCGCGCCCCGCACCTGCTCTGGGCTGGCGTAGTCGGGTGTTAGCTGCCGCTCCTGCGTGCGGGTCTGGTCCGCGGGAGCGTCCAAAATTTTGGCGATGCCGAAATCCAGCAGCCTGGGCTTTCCGGCGTTGTCCACGAGAATGTTCGAGGGCTTCAGATCGCGGTGGATAATCAGATTGCGATGCGCGAAGGATACGGCTTCGCAAACCTGAAGAAAGAGGCTGAGCCGGGCGCGCAGGTCCAGGGAGGCGCAATAAACGTCAATCGTGACGCCGTCCACGTACTCCATCACCAGGTAAGCTTTGCCGTCGCCGGTCTGGCCTGCGTCGAGCAATGTGGCGATGCCGGGGTGCTGCAGAGAGGCGAGAATCTGGCGCTCCTGCAGGAATCGGGCGTGGAAGCTACGGCTCTCGGAATCCTGGCGTAGAAGTTTGACGGCTACGCGCTGCTTCACCTGACCATCGATGCGCTCTGCCAGGTAGACGTCGCCGGCGCCCCCGCGGCCGAGATGACGCACCAGCCGGTAAGGTCCGCAAATGCGCCCCGCGGCTTCGGCAGGCGCCGCGTACGCCTGCGCTTCGGACACGATGGCTTGCGCGAGCGGTAGTACGGTGCCGGAATCGTAGCGAAGGAGAGATTCGAGGTCCGCTCGAATTTCCGGGCGAACCTGGTGCCGCTCGAAATAACGGTCGCGCTCCGCCGGGGAAAGGTCGGCGACTTCGCGGAATAAGAGCATCACCTCTGTCTGCATCGCAGTCAGAACATGATGTCACTAAGGGGGCGGCGGGTCAAATCGGTGCGGGAAAACTCCTGGGAACGCTAATTCTTTGCGAATTTTCCGCGCGCGGTTCGCTTCCCAATTAGAGGCGCGGAATAACTGGCCTGAATGCGGTCACCGCTCTCAATCAAAAAGCGCTGGATAGCGCACGGAGGAGTTTCATGCGTACTCAACTTCAACTCTGTGGATCTATAGCCATGGGAGCGTTGCTGCTGGCCATGCTGCCGGCGGATGCACGGGCCGGCATCCTGGTAATACCCGACGCAACCTACCAGATTACTGGGGTCGCCCGGGCCGATAACTTGCCGGGTAATTCGGGAACCGGGAGTGCGCCCGGCGAGTACGACGTGGAATGTCCCGGCCAGACGGCTATTTGCTCGTCAATCAAAGTAAGTGCCGCACCATCGCCAACCGTCACTATCGGTGTAAGCACCTACTATGTGTTCAAGGGGCAGCTCTCCTCCGGGCAGGTCATCTTCTCTTACGATTACGCCGTGGATTGCCTCCTGTGCGCGCCGGACACTGTAGTTCCGTTGACTCTCGGTGGATTCCTGCAAAGCGCGGTCGCCTCTTCCAGCGCGACGGTCGCGGACGGCGAAGCGACAATCAGCGTGCTCGGATTCGATTCGCTGCACAACCGCGACAACACCACCATCGCCGAGGTACAAGTAAGCGCGGGCGGCAGCTTCTGCCAAGTCTTCATTCCGACGGCCAGCTCGACATGCACCAACCAAGGCTTCGGCACATTCGACTTACCGTTTACCGCGCGAGTCAATACAGCCTACCAAATCAGTATCAACGCGTTCGCCTCGCTGAGCCAAAGCAGCCAAGCTGACATCACAAGCGCCGCCTCGACGTTTGTGGATCCGGTGATCTCATTCGCTCCCGGCTTCGATTCAACGGGAGAGAGCATCGAACTCAGCGCGGGAATCGGCAACGACGCGGCCACTGTTCCGGAGCCGGCGACGTGGATGCTGCTGGCGGGAGCACTCACGGGATTGTGCTTGAGGCGCCGCCGCTGACGCACTTCTATCACCCGGGGATATACTCATAGTCATCACCGGGGGAGAAACCAACATCACTGACTTGCTGCGGCAATTCCGCACAGGGGATTCGTGCGCACGCGAGCAGTTGATGGAGGTGGTATACGGCGAGATCCATCGGATTGCCGAGCGACACCTGCGGCGCGAGCAGGCGGGGCACACACTGCAGCCGACGGCCCTGGTGCATGAAGCGTACTTGAAGTTGTTCGCCGGCTCCGAAATTGCCTTCGCCGACCGCGCGCATTTCTTTGCCACCGTTTCACAGGCGATGCGCCGCATTCTGGTGGATCACGCTCGCAAGCGCGCCGCGGCATGGCGCGCGCAGGGCGGCCAGCGAGTTCCGTTCGACAGTGCGTTGAACGTAGAGGTCGAGCCCGGGAGCGGACCGGTCGGGCTTCTCGAATTGGACGAGGTGCTCGATTCGCTTGCGCGCGAGAGTCCGGAGCTGGCGCAACTCATCGAAATGCGTTACTTCGGCGGCATGACCGCCGAGCAGAGCGCGGAAGTGCTGGGACGATCGGTACACGTAGTGCGCCATGACCTGCGGCTCGCGCACGCGTGGCTGCGCCGGGAACTGGCGGGCGGCTGACGGGCCGTCCGCAGCGCATTCGTGCACTTAGCCGAGCATCTGCCCATTCAGCGGGTCAGGTTCGTCATACAATGTTCCGGAAGGTGGCCGTGTCCGGTTGAGCGCGCCATCCACCAGCACTGGGGTGCTGAAAAAACGTGAGGAGATAACTACCGATGAGAAAGAATCGCATTTACGCTCTGGCACTCGGAATCATGCTTTGTCTGGGAGGCGTCGCCATCGCCCAGAAGCCGAAAGAGGACGTAGGCGCGGGACGCCATCCGAATCTTGCCGCGGCGCAGCGCCTGAGCCGGCAGGCGTGGCAGCGCGTGGTCGACGCCCAGAAGGCGAATGAATGGGATATGGGAGGTCACGCGCAGAAGGCGAAGGAACTTCTTGACCAGGTGAACGAGGAATTGAAGCAGGCCGCCGAAGCAGCGAACCGCCACAAGTAGCATCCGTTTTCCTCACGCGGCTCCCCTCATCCATGCCACTTAGGGGAGCCGCGGATCCCACCTCAAGCGCCTCCACGTTCCCGTTGACAGATTCGAGCTTTCCGGCCTACACTTCTGTAGGCTACCAAAAGGTCAGACGGATATGCCTAAGTCGGATGTTCTTCACGGCTCACTCGCTCTGATGGTGCTTCGGATCCTCGATACGCTTGGCCCGCAGCACGGCTGGGGCATCGCGCGCCGTATTGAGCAAATCAGCGGCGACGTCCTCGAACTCAACCAGGGCACACTTTACCCCGCGCTTCTTCGACTGGAGCAGATGGGATGGATCGCTTCCAAATGGGGCTCTTCGGAAAATAACCGGCGCGCCAGGTTCTACTCGATCACGCGCGCCGGGAAGAAGCAACTCGCCGCGGAAGCGGAGAACTGGGAGAAGATCGCCGAGATCCTCGGCCGGTTTTTGAAGCCGTCGGGTGACTGGTCATGACGGCGTTGCGCGTGTTGTGGCACAGGGTGGCGGCGCTCTTTCGGCCGCGAACGCTCGAACGCGACCTCGACGACGAGCTTCAGTTCCATCTCGCAATGGAAATCGCGGAAAACGTGCGGCGCGGCATGAACGCGCGGGACGCACGCTCGGCCGCCCTCCGGCATTTTGGAGGCATCGCCGCCATCAAGGAAACGTATCGCGACACTCGGGGGCTGCCAATGATTGAAACGGCATGGCATGACATTCGATACGGCTTCCGGATGGTCGCGCGGAATCCGGGCTTTTCCTTTCTCGCGATTCTTTGCCTCACTCTGGGGATAGGCGCCACCACCTCCGTTTGCAGTTGGATCGAAGGGATTCTGCTGCGGCCGTTTCCCCTGGTGGCGCATCAGAACCGCATGGTCGCGATCAGCGGCTTCGATCGCAACGGCAGGACCAACGTCTCCTGGCCGGACCTGCAGGACCTCCGCAAAAACGCGACGCTCTTCGATACATTCATCGCCGAACACATCGGCGGCACGACGCTCAGCATCGGCAATCGCGCCGAGCGCGCGTCCGGCAGCGTGGTGTCGTCGAACTATTTCGACGCGCTGGGCATTCGCCCGATCATGGGGCGAGGTTTCGATCCGAGTGAGGACGTGGGCCACGATGCGCATCCCGTCACGGTGATCAGCTACGAGGCGTGGCAGGACCGCTACGGTGGAGACGCCGGCATCATCGGCAAAACGCAGCGGCTCAACGGCGTGCAGCACACGATTATCGGAGTGATGCCGCAAGGATTCTCCGGCACCTTCGTCGGCTATGGCTTTCAGTTCTGGGTGCCGGCTTCGATGGAAGACAACTTCGAGGGCGGCGGTTTCAAGCTGGACAATCGCGGCGCGCGGTGGATCGAAGGATTCGCGTTTCTGAAGCCGGGCGTAAGCATCGAGCAGGCGCAAGCGGAGGTCTCGGCGATCGCGAAGCATCTGGAAGCGGCGTTCCCGGCCACGAATCGCGGCTTCGGGTTCCAGCTCTATCCGCTGTGGCAAACGCCATTCAACGGCGCGGGCACTCTGCTGCCGACGCTCCGCATTTCATTCGTAGTCGCATGCGTCGTGCTGCTGATTGCATGCGCCAACGTCGGCAACCTGCTGCTGGTCCGCTCGTTTTCGCGGCGGCATGAGATGACGGTGCGCCTATCGGTGGGCGCGGGCCGCCTACGGCTGATGAAGCAGCTTCTCACCGAAGGATTAATTCTTTCCACCGCGGCCACGGCAGGCGGCCTGCTCATCGCCTATTGGTCCCGCGATCTGCTCAAAATGTTCTTCCCGCCATCGCCCGGAATCGTCATCAATTTTCCCGCCGAAATCGATTTCCGGGTGCTCGCGCTGAGCGCCGGAGTAAGCCTCATTACGACGGTGCTGTTCGGACTCGTGCCGGCGATGCAGGCGAGCAAGATCGATCTGGCGTCTGCCATTAAATCGGAATCGGGCGGAGTGGTTGGAGGTCGCGGAAAGGCCTGGGTCCGCTCCGGTCTCGTGCTGGTGCAGGTTTCGCTCAGTTTCCTGCTGCTGGTGGGAATGGGTCTGCTGCTGAAGAGCATGCGCGCCATGCAGGACGCGGACCCCGGCTTCAACACCAAAGTTCTGAGCACGTCGGTGGACATGATGTCCGCCGGTTACGATCTGCCGCGCGCGCGCAATTTTCAGGATCAGGTGCTGAGCCGGATGCAGGGCGCGGGCGTTGACGCCGCGGCGTGGGCGCGTGTGACGCCGTTCAGTTATCGCTCCTATCCGGAAGCGGGAATCGCCGTCGATGGTTTCGTGGCGCAGCCCGGGGAGCAGCCCGTCGTCGCATTCAACGAAGTCGGAGCCGGCTATCTCGGGGTAATGGGGATCCCGCTGATTTACGGACGCGATATCGGGATCGAAGACAATGAAACCGCGGCGCCGGTCGCGGTGGTAAATGAGGCGATGGTGCGCCGCTTCTGGCGCGGCGAAAATCCGGTAGGCCGCAGAGTCCAAGTGAAGGGTCGCTGGCTCCGCGTTGTGGGGGTTGCAAAAAACGCAAAATACTCCAGCATGCTGGAGAGCGACAAGCCGTTCTTCTACACGCCCCTGCGGCAGAGTGCGACCCTGGGGCAGTATTTGCAGATGCGAACGCGCGCGGGCGCGGAGAAAGTGGCGTTCGCTCTGGCGCGCGCGGTGAAAGGCATCGATTCCAATATGGCGCCCGGCGAAGTACTCACCTTGCGCGATCAGGTGGACCGCATGAATTGGAGCCGGCGCGCGGCCGTGAATCTGCTGGCCATCTTCTGCTGTATGGCGCTGCTGCTGGCGGGAATCGGACTGTATGGCGTGATGTCTTACGCTGTGTCACAAGGAACGCGGGAACTGGCTTTGCGTATCGCCTTGGGCGCGACATCGCGGCAACTGCTGCAGATTGTGATGTCGCAGGGGCTCAGGCTGGTGATCGCCGGAATTGCCGGCGGTATCGGCGCGGCCTTGCTGGTCACACGGCTGATGGGCAGTCTCCTGTATCGAGTGAGTCCGCGCGATCCGGTGGCGTTTGTGGCAGCGTCGCTAGTGATCGCAGTGGCGGCAGTGACGGCATGCTTCCTGCCTGCGTGGCGCGCGACAAGGACCGATCCAGTGCGGGCGCTCCGGGAGTAAAGTACCGCGGGCACGGCGACAGCTCTGGAGAGCTGTCGCTACTAGCGCATTCCCTCGACTACTGCCGATAGGTCGGCGGCGGCGAAGCCTCGGTCCGCGGCTTCGTGGAAGCGGGCTTCGGCTGCCGCGGCGCTTTTCAGTTCCAGACCGGTGCGTGCGGCCTCCGCGGCGGCATATGCCAGATCTTTGGCCATCAAGTCGACCCGGAAATTCGTTTCGTAGGTGCGGCCTTGCATGCGTGCCGCGAGCGCCTTCACGATGGGACTTGCGGGAGCGCCGCTGGTGAGGATCGAGACCGCCTGCGCCTGATCGAGCCCACAGCGCTCGATCCATGCGACGGCTTCCGCCAGCGATGCCGCCTGCACGCCGCACATGAAGTTGTTGATCAGCTTCATGGCCGCGCCCGCTCCCGACGCGCCCAGGTGCACGATGCCTCGCGACATCGCAGCCAGCGCCGGGCGCGCGCGTTCCAGCGCCGCTTCGTCGCCGCCCACCAGAAAGAGCAGCTCTCCATTCGCCGCCTGCGGCTTGCTGCCGGTGACCGGCGCATCCAGGAGCGGGCACCCGTGAGCGGCTGCCATCTGCGCCAGCTCGCGGACCCATTGCGGCGACACCGTGCTGCACTCCACCAGGACCGCGCCCTTCCTCGCCGCGGTCAGTACGGACGTCCAGACGTCGCGCGATGCTGCATCGTCGGCAAGCATCGCGATCACGACATCGGCACCGCGAGCCGCGTCCGCGGGCGACTCCGCTACGGCCGCACCTTTCTCGCGCAGCGGAACCGTCCGCTCCGCGTTTCGATTCCACACGGTGACAGGGAAGCCGGCGCCCAATAACCGCGCGGCCATTCCCGACCCCATGGTGCCCAATCCGTTAAATGCGACCCGCATCACTCAGCCTCCAGGGAAGCCACTGCGACCACCGCCGCCTGCGCATTCCCACGATGCACAGGATTGCGCAGCGGCCTGCCGTAGCCTTCAAAATGCACCTGCATCACATCGCCATTTTGCAGCAGCACGCCTTCGCCGAAGCTGAAAGCGTCCGCGCCGAAGTAGTGCACGTGAACGTCGCCGGGCCTGCGGTGCAGCTCGAACTTGAAATGATGATGCTCCAGATTCGCCAGCGAGTGCGACATATTCTTTTCTCCGGACCGAATGGCGCGCGACCACAATACCGCGCCGCCTCGCTCCACAGTGACTGCGCCCGGTACGTCGCCGAAATCCGCGCCCACCACGAGTTCGGGTCCGATGGCGCAGGTGCGGAGCTTGGACGCAGCCAGGTACAAATAATTCCGGCGCTCGAATTCATGATCCGAGAATTCGTTGCCCTGTGCGAAGCCGAGCCGCCGCGGCACGCCCGCGGAATCCACCACGTACACGCCGGCGAGCTCCGGCTCTTCGCCGCCATCCCCGGCAAAAGCGGGAACCTCCAGCGGTTCCCCATGCGCGCGCAATTGCGTGCCGTTGCCCTTATAAAACCACTCGGGCGCCGCGCCAATCGCGCCCGCCGGCGGTTTGCCGCCCTCCACGCCCCAGCGGTACATGCGCATGCTGTCAGTGAGGTCTTCAGCCTTCGCATGCATGGCGTCGCGATTGTTGGCGCTGGCTACGTGCGTCAGACCAGTGCCGCTCACCAGGCACCGCGCCGGCTCAATGGGATGATCCATCGGCGGCAGCAGGCGCCATTCTTCCGCGCCCGCGTACACTGCGTCGTAGGACAGCGTACGGGCGCCGGCCAGATCGCGCGCCGCCGCCGCGAGCCCGCGCCCTTCGCTGATGCACGCCTGCGCGAGCTCGTATACGGACGCGCAGCCATCCAGCAGAACCAGCCGCTGCTCATCGACGATGGCCACGGCGCGCGCGCCCTCGTTCTGCAACTGCACCAGCCGCATCATCGCCGCTCCTCGCGCGAGTCAATCACCGCGAAATCCTTCATCGCGTCCTCGCGAATCCTGAGGCCGAGGCCCGGCACATCATCGCGCAGATCGATAAAGCCATCCACGGGTTTCGGCTCGCCCTCGAAAATGTACCAGAACAGCTCATTGCCGATCTCAACATCGACGATCGGGAAAAACTCCGCCATCGGCGAGTTGTAGCTGGCCATCACGACGTGGAAATTGTGCATCTGCCCGGCGTGCGGCACCACGGGCACAGAGAAGGCTTCTGCCATGGCCGCCACTTTGCGCGCCTGCGTGATGCCGCCGACGCGGTTGGTATCGAACTGAATCACATCCACCGCGCGCGCCTCCAGCAGATCGCGGAAGCCGTACGACGTGAACTCGTGCTCGCCGCCCGCGATGGGAATGCGCCCCATCTTTTTCAACGCCACGTATCCGCCGATGTCGTCGGGAATCACCGGCTCTTCCAGCCAGCGCAGGCGGAACGGCTCCAGCAGAGGCACCATTCGGCGCGCGTAATCCAGCGTCCAACCCATGTACGCATCGGTCATCACGTCTATGCCGTCGCCGACTGTCTCGCGCACGGTACGCACCAGATCGATATTGTGCTGCATGCCTTCCGCGCCATCCGCCGGACCCCAACCGAAACGCAGTTTCATGGCGCGATAGCCCTGGTTCTTGTAGGCTTCCGCTTCGGCTGCGAGTTGCTCGAGCGGCGTGGAGTACAGGCGGCTTGCGTAGACGGGAATCCGTTGCTTGGTGCGCCCGCCCAGCAGGCGGAAGACGGGCTGACCGGCGGCTTTGCCGAGGAGGTCCCAGAGCGCGATATCGACGGCGCTGATCGCCGCCATGCCGATGCCTTTGCGGCCAAACGCCATGGTGTTGCGATACATGTGCTGCCACAGGGCTTCGACATCCCAGGGGTCGCGTCCCATGAGGATGGGGCGCAGGTAGACATCGACGATTTCCTTTGCCACGCGCGGCGCGAGCGCGGCGTTGCCGATGCCGATGTGACCGGAATCGGTGAACACTTCGACGATGAGCCAGCCGTGGAAGCGGAAGCTTGCCATGGAATCCGAGGGTAGCTCCAGCAGGTCCATCGGATTGGTGCAGAAGTGGGGCAGCGGGGGAACTGTGTGTCCCCGCCACTCCACCACGCGCGTACGAATTTCTGTGATCTTCAACTCTTCACCTCTGCGAATTGCGGCATGGGCGCGACGCGCCGTACCGTCAGGAGAATTACTAAAAAAGCGAGGGCGTGAAACGAGCCGACCGCCGCGAAGATTGTTCCGTAGCCGAAGCCGTGGTCCAGCAGATAGCCGGCGATGGTGCCGAAAACCGCTCCGCCGATCGCGCCGCCGAAGCCAACCATCCCGGCAACACTGCCGACCGCGCGGCGCGGAAACAGGTCGGCAGGCAGGATCATCACGAGCGTCGACCAGGATTGCTGACCAAAGAAAGCGATGCTGAAAAGCGCCAGCGCCATCGTCACCGGTACGTGCGTCACGAAGACGATCCCCGGCATGAGCGCCGCACTCAGGCCGAGAGCGAGTTTACGCGAGAAATTCACGGAGCGGCCGCGGCGGATCAGCGTGCTCGAAAGCCAGCCGCCGCACAAACTGCCCGCGCCGGAGAACGCATAGGGAATCCAGGCAAACGTGCCGACCGCCTTCACGTCGAAGCCGCGCGCATCATAGAGGTACTTGGGCAGCCAGAACAGGTAGAAATACCAGGCGGCATCGCTCAAGAACTTGGCGCAGACCAGTCCCCAGACCTGCCGATAGCGGAGGAGTCGCCGCCACTCTCCGCGAACGGCGGCCTCCGTAATGCCGGCTGCCGGACGATAACGCGCCCACCAGAATGCGGTCCAAATCAGGCCTGTCGCGCCCGAGAGGAAGAACACCCAGCGCCAGTTCAAGGACCCGATGATCCAGGCGATGGCGGGGGGCGCCGCAACCGCGCCGACCGCGGTGCCGGCATTGATGATTCCCATTGCCGTGGAGCGCTCATGCACCGGGAACCACTCGGCGACCGCTTTGGTTGCGGCCGGAAATCCGCCGCCTTCGCCGAGTCCCAGCAAGAGGCGGCTGACGGCCAGCATTCCGAAGCCCGCCGCGAGTCCGTGACTCGCGCAAGCGAGCGACCACCACAGCATGACGAGGGTGAAGCCGATGCGAGTTCCAAAGGCGTCGATGAGTTTGCCGCCGCCCGCGTACATGGCTGCGTAGGCGAGCAGGAAGCAGGTTTGGAGCTCTGAAAACTGCGTGTTCGTGATGGGAATTTCGCGCTGAATGGCGGCGATCGCAACGGGGAGCGTCTGCCGGTCAAAATAGCTGATGGCAATCGCCGCGCAAATCAAGCTGCAAACTCGCCATCTCTCGCTCATTCCTCCCAATGGTACAACCAATAGGGCCGGATTTTGGACTTCAATTGCCGCTCCCCTCACGGGGTTGTGAAAAATATAGAATTGCTTTTTGCCGCGTTCAAACGCACTCGCATCCCCGGCACCTTTTACCGCTCCCTTACCGTCACGGCTCCGTATGTGCTTCATTCTGCTAACGGAGCCGCGACCGTGAGGGAGCGGTAAAAGGTGCTTCGAAAGGCGAATGGAGCGCGATGAGAGCGACAGCCGGTGCGCGATGAGCCCGTTGCAACTCAACAGCGCTACAATTGGACGAGCCAATGCACCCCGCCCCGCGCAAGCCGGACATTACGAACAGGCTGCTTTCCACCTTCAAACAACTCATCTCCGAGGGGACGCTTGCGCCCGGAACGCGGCTGCCTGCCGAGCGCCAAATGGCGACCAATCTGAACGTCAGCCGCGGCTCTTTGCGGCAGGCGCTGAAAATGCTTGAAGTGATGGGCGTGGTCTCGCAGCGCGTCGGCGATGGGACGTACTTAAACAGCGCCGCGCCCTCCATTCTCGCCGAGCCGATGAAGTTTCTGATGCTGCTGGACGGCATCACGTTCGAGGAACTCATCGAAGCGAGGCTGATCGTCGAGCCCGAACTTGCCGCCCGCGCCGCCGAACGCGCGACGCCCGCCTCCATTGCCGCTCTTCGCGAATCGCTGCGGCGGATGCGCGATGAAACGGCTCCGCGCTCCGCCATCATTGAAGAAGATCTCTACTTCCACCGCACCATTTTTGAGATGGCGGACAATCGCGTGTGCACGCTGATGTTCTCCATCGTCCATGAGATGCTGCACAACCTGATGGCGATCACGTCGCAAATGGTGGGCCTGGAACATACGCTGAAGCTGCATACTCGCATTTACCACGCCATCCGTAAACAGGATTCCGCGGAAGCTCGCGCACGCATGTCCGCGCACCTGATCGATGCGGGCTGCCTGCTACGCCGTTCTCAACAACAATCCGAACGACGGGTTCGCCTGTCGAAGTTTAAGCCGATACACAAATGATCTTGCGACTTAGTGTTCTTGCCGCCGTTGCGCTCTTCGCCGCCCGGGCGCAGGCGCCGTCTTCGTTCCCGGTTACCATTTCCATCGACGCATCCAAGCCGATCGGTGCCATGAAGCCCATCTGGCGCATGTTCGGCGCCGATGAGCCAAACTACGCGACCATGAAGGATGGCCGCAAGTTACTCCACGAATTCGGCTCACTGCGTCCGGAAGATGCCTATTTCCGCGCGCATAACCTGATGACCAGCGGCGACGGCGTCCCGGCGCTCAAGTGGGGCAGCACGGGTATGTACTCGGAAGACAGGAACGGGAATCCGGTTTATAACTGGACGATCATTGACCGGATCATAGACACTTACCGCGCCGCGAAGATGCACACGTACCTGGAGCTCGGCTTCATGCCGGAGGCGCTTTCCACGCATCCCGAGCCCTATCAACATGAGTGGCGGCCCGGAGCCAATTACAACGCCATAGCCACAGGTTGGTCGTATCCGCCCAAGGATTATAAGAAGTTCGGCGACTTAGTCTATAACTGGATAAAGCATTGCGTGGAGCGCTACGGCCGCGACGAAGTGAATCGCTGGTACTTCGAAGTCTGGAATGAAGCTAACATCAGCTCTTACTGGCACGGTACGCCCGAAGAGTGGTACAAGCTGCACGATTACGCCGTGGATGGCGTGCGCCGCGCCCTGCCGACAGCGCGCGTGGGCGGGCCCGACGTAGCCGGCAGCGGCGGTAAGTTCATGCAGAACTTCCTGGAGCACGTCACCACCGGAACGAACTTCGCTACCGGACAGCGCGGCACGCCGACCGATTTTCTTTCCTTCCATGCCAAGGGCGCGCCGGGATTCACGGACGGTCACGTGCGCCTTGGCATCGCCGCGCAACTGCGCACGACGGACGCTGGTTTTGCGCTGATTGCCGCCTCGCCCGAGTTGAAAGCGAAACCCATCGTGATCGGTGAATTCGATCCCGATGGCTGCGCGGCTTGTCAGGGTCCGCAGCTTGGGTATCGGAATACGACCATGTACTCCAGTTACGTGGCTGATACCTACATGCGTGCTTTGCAGATTGCCGACCGCCGCGGTGTGAACCTGGATGCCGCTCTTACCTGGGCCTTTGAGTTCGAAGATCAACCGTTCTTTGCCGGGCAGCGCACGCTCGCCAATAATGGAATCGACCTGCCCGTGATGAACGTGTTCCGCATGTTCAGCCGCATGAGCGGCGAGCGTGTGAGCGCCACGAGCAGCGCGGAGATTCCGCTGGATGCCATCGTCCGCGACGGTGTGCGTACGGCTCCCGATGTTGGGGTGACGGCCGCTCTCGATGGGCGGAAGTTGACGGTCTTTCTCTGGCATTACCATGACGACGATTTGCCTGGTCCCGAAGCCGCCATCGAGCTTTCGCTGAGCCATCTGCCGGCGGCGGCAGCGGAAGCGCGCGTCACCACCTATCGAATCGACGCCACCCACTCCAATGCGTTCACCGTCTGGAAAGGCATGGGCTCGCCGACCGCTCCGAATGATCGTCAATATGCCGAGTTGCTGAAGGCGGGGCAACTGGCGACGGACGCAACCGCGCCGGCCACGCTCGCCATTCAGAACGGCGGCGCAAAGCTCAGTCACTCACTGCCGCGACAGGGAGTGTCGCTGCTCGTCATCGAGTGGTGATTCCCCTTATTGACGCGGGCCGCGCATTTCTCTTACACTGTTAGACAAATGTCGCGACCGGACTCCGCCGGAGCTTTCGAGCAGCTTGTACTGACAGCGATCCTCGTTCTGCGCGAGGATGCATATGGCGTCACCATTCACGCCAAAGTGGAAGATCTGGCCCGGCCGAAGAAGGTGTCGTTGGGCGCGGTATACGTCACGCTGGACCGCCTGGAAGATAAGGGCCTCATTTCCTCGACACTCTCGAAACCTACTGCCGAACGCGGCGGCCGGTCGAAACGCTGTTACCGTTTGGACGCGGCCGGTGAGGCCGCGCTGCAGGAATCGGCAATCACCGCGAAGCGAGTTTGGGACAGCACCATGAAAATCTGGGGAAAGGACTGGGCCCGCCAATGCCAATGAATCCGCCGCGATTCCTCGCAGCTACCGTGAAGTGTCTGCTGCCGCCGCCCGCTCGCGAAACGATCCTCGGCGATCTTCACGAGCGCTACACCTCACCATCGGCGTATGCCGCGGATGCGGCGAGCGCCATTGCGGCAGCCGTTCTTTCGCAGCTTCGGCGGAGCGTTTCGTTCAGCGGCGTGGTGCTGGAAGCTTCCGTCGTATACGCGGCGTTCGTCGCGTCCGCGCTGATTCAGGGTGGTCCGTTGATACTCGCGCCGATCGCCAGAGTTACGGCGATCGTGATGGCCGCGCTGCTGTGGCGTGCCGTGTATGGTTCCCCGCTGAGCGCGTCGAAGAAGGATCCGCTGGTGGCGTGGTGGAAGCGCTCCCGAATGAACGGCAGCGTTGCCGGACGGAGATTGTGCAAAGTGCTTCAGTTGCTTTCGCGCGTGTACCTTCCCATTTATTTCGGCTGCGGGGCCACCTGGTGCTGGCAGCTTATGTTCCGTAACTCGCGGGCTTTCCCCGCCATCATGACCAGCCTCAATGGGGTGTTCATCGCTTCTTTGGCGGTCGCGCTGCTGCGGCTTGCTTCCGATCGCGCCCGGGGAGACCGGCCGCGCCATGCCGCCTGAGGCCGGCGATTTCGAACTGCTGGACCATCCCGCGGATATAGGCTTCCGCGTACGGGCGGCCACTCTCCCGGCGCTCTTCGCCGCTTGCGCCCGCGCGCTGGTGGCGATCATTTTGGACCCTGTCCGCATTGAGCCGCGCGAGACCGTCTCCATTCCCGGCACCGGCAGCGATGTCGAATCGCTGCTGGTGAACTGGCTGAACGAAGTCCTTTATTTCACCGATTCGCGCCGTCTCGCTCTGGCGTCCTTCGATGTCCATTCACTGACCGACGCGGCGGTGGAATGCACGGCGCGAGGCGAACACCGCGACCCTGGGCGGCACGAATCTCGCATTACGGTCAAGGGTGTCACTTACCATCAGTTGAAGGTGCAGCAAACGCCGGATGGTTGGGTGGCGGAAGTATTCGTCGATATCTAGTGGATTGAAGCCGCGCTCTGCGCGGCTGCAACCGGTCTGGAGACCGGTCGCTACTGCGAATCACACCTCTGATGGACCTTACGACCCAGGCGGCACGAAGCTCGCATTACGGCCAAGGGTGGGTGGCGGAAGTATTCGTCGATATCTAGTGGACTGAAGCCGCGCTCTGCGCGGCTGCAACCGGTCTGGAGACCGGTCGCTACTGCTTCAGTTCTCGACCGGAACTTTGTCCGCGCGATCGATCACTACGATTGTCACCGGCGCCTTTTGCTGCTCCAACTTCAGCCCAAGCTGCTGCTGCAACGCTTCTGCAATCGTAAGCCCCGATCCATCGCCGTCCGGACTCCACGAGAGGACAAACGAGTACTCGCCTTCGATGGCGGTCTCATCTGTCACTGGCGCATCGAGATTGCTCGTCAGGTTGTCGGCGAACTGCGCCATCGTAGCCTTCTGCATGGTGAAGCTCCTCCGTGATCCCCCGCCGCCTCCGCCTCCCGCCTGGGCCCGCACCATCGCCCTTGATTGCTCCATCAAGGCTTTCATTGCGGCATCGCGTTGCGCCGGGTCGCTCAGTCGCGGATCCGGATCTTTGGCCGGACTCAACTTCGCGGCCCCTTTTGGAGCGGTCAAGCGGTACGTCTGCATCTCTTTCGAATCCTGATGCACCGCCAGATGAAACCGTTCCGCCAGCAGGTTCCGCAGCATCAGCCGGAACTGCGCCTCATCCGTATCGGCGGGCATCTTCGCGACGATATCGTACCCTTCCGATTCCATCCACGGGGCCGCCGTTACCTGAAACGCTTTCACTCCGTAAGCGCAGGCGACGAGATAACTCAGAGGCATGCCGTTGCTCTGCCAGCGTCCGGGCGTGTTCTTCGGCAGCACGCACCCGCGCGTCGCCATCATTCGGACCAGGGCCTGCGGCATCGCGTTCATGCCGCCTTCGGCCGAATGCGGCTTCCCGGAAGCCACCTCGAACCGAGGCCCCTCCTGCGCCAAAGCCGCGACAGCCGCGAAACAACCGATAATGGCAATCCAAGCCTTCATCGCAACCTCCCCGATAGAACGATTGGGCCATTGTACCGTGGCTCGCCGCTCACCGCCGCTTGAACTCGATGCCTCTCGCGATCCCGTCGCTCTCCGCTATAGCCGGACGGGTGGTGTACTCGACAACCACCTCTGCGCCGTTCTGCGGACCGCAAACGAACTCCGCCGGCGCATTCCGCATCTGCACGCGATCCGGATCCGGAATCGCGATGGTGACGCGCCCCTGTGCCGTCTGCACCACGATGCGCAGAAGCGGTCCTGCACAACTCACCTCGGCCAAAACTCCTTCCGCGCGGTGTATCTCGTCACCCGGCTCGATGAACGGATTCCATTCCGTGGCGTCGTTCGGTACGCGAGTCATGACCATGTGCTGCCGGCCTGACGCATCGCGTTCGAAGCGGACCTCCACGTGGGTCTGCGCGATATGCACCTGCTGCAACGCTTGCAGCCGCTCGTCCGAATCGTGCGCGAGTTCCGCCGCCTTCGTCGCCGCGTGCACGGCCTCTTCGTTGGCGCCCGTTCCGATGAGCGCGTCCGCCATCGCCATCCAATAGTAGTACGCGCGGGTCGTAGGCACTTCGCGCATGGCTCGCAGTTGAAGGAGCGCGGCAGCATAATTCCCCGCGTTTTTTTCCAGCAGCGCCAGTTGGTAACGCGCATCGTCGAAGGCGGGGCGTAATGCGATCGCGCGGCCGAGTGCGGCCCGGCGCTGATCCACAGCTCCGCCTGTGTCGCCCAACACCGTCGCGTAGCGGTAGCACAGATCGGCGTCCGCAATCCCTCCGGCCAGCGCCTCCGCGAACAGAGTCTTCGCTTGTTCCAGTTTGCCTCGCGCGAGCGCCAGCGTCGCCAGACCGCCAAGCACGGATGCGTTGCGCGGCGCCTCCAGCGCGGCCTCGCGGTAAATGCGTTCCGCGCCATCCACGTCCTCCGCCGCCAGCAGAACCTGTGCGAGTATCAGTTGCACCGTCAGGTTTGACGCCTCCGCAGTCTCCACGGCAACCGCATCCGGCTCGCGCCCGCTGCCGAGCGCAATGCCTTTGGATGTCCGGCGCCGCACCCATGCTTTGAGGTCGCGCGCGATTTCCGGCAGCGGCCTGTTATAAATGCGCGCCAGCACGGCGGCGCTCGCATCGGGGTCCTTCGCCACCGCGTCCACAAAGGCGACGAACGCCGGAGCATACCGGGGCGACAGCACCAGCATCTCCGTCAGCGCCCAACTCTCGGCATAGAATATGTTCGCGCCCTCCCGCGTGTTGCGCATCGGAGCGTCCGCCGGCAGCGTGACCAGCGTCTCCAACGGCAGCCACCCGCCGTGGCGCAGTGCGGGCATGCGTCCCTCGGGAGTTCCAGCGGCGACTGCGCCCTCGCTTGTGATGCGAATGGTCGAGAACACCTCCGCCAGGCCTTCGCCGAGCCACGGCGGCATGTGCGCTCCCGCCGCGTTCAGCAGGAAGTGCGCGTACTCGTGCGCGGCCGTGCGGAAGCTGCGCGGACCCAGCTCCGGAAGCACGATATAGTCGTTGCCACCTCCGCCGACGTAATAGGCATCGGCTGTGGCGCGGAGCCGGTACGGATCGTATTCCGCTTCGGAAGCGAAGCCGAACACCAGGATGCGGCGGTCGTCCGGCAGCTTGAGTCCGAAATGGCTCGTGACGGCCGACCGCAACTGCTCGAACCACTCAAGCATCTCGCGGGCCGGCGCTTCTCCGGAATGCGAATACACTTCGAAATGTGGACTCCGGGCGACGTTCCACGCAGGGGCGCCCTGCGACGCAGCGCAGACCAACAGCGAAACCGGCAGCAGAAGCCGCAAGAGCATGCAAACGTCACTCCGGCGATAACGCACCGCTGAGCCAGTGCAACACGTTCAACGCAAATTGCCGGTCGTCATTGCCGGGCACATTCATGCCCATTCGAAAGTCCGGCGATCCCCGCCTTTTCAGCACTTGCGCGGACATCATGGCCGCCTCCCCGAGCACCACCAGCCGTCCGCTCCCGAATTGCATGGCGAGGCCTTGTGCGCCGCTGACCGGCACGGACTGGGCGCCGCGGGCCGGCGCCTCGCGCGCCTCATCGGCCAGCTTCATCAGCACTGACGCGCCCTCCGGAACGCCGAGGGATTGGCCGGTAAACGCCACTACCCTGTTGATCCTCTCGCCGGCTGCGCGCCCGCGCGTGATCGCGTGGTCCTGCAACAGGCCGTTCTCGCGCGAAAACACCAGAACCGTGGGATTCCTCTCGATGTACTTTGCGTCTTGCGCCGACACAAAACCTTTTCCGAAGCGTACGCCAAAGGCGCGCGCCATCTCCTCCGCCGCCATTCCGAACGGGGTATGGTCCGAAATCAGCAGCAGGCTTCCGCCGCCGCGCACCCAGTCGCGCACGGCCGAGCATTCGGCCGGGGTAAATGCGGGCGGCGAAGTATTGGTCCCGGCGTTTGCGCCTTCCCCCAGAGCATTGGCGATGACCAGCACGCGGATTGGCTGCAGGGACTTCGCCGAGAACGGCTGCTTGCCGGCAACCACCTCATAGCCGTCATTGCGCAACAACCCGGCAAAGGGTTTATAGCGGCCGTCGGCGGTATGGAAATTCCGATGCGCCTCGTCGATCGACACGCGCGGATGCTGCGAACGGTAAGCCGGCTGATCGACGTGTGCGTCAAAATTGGGATCGGGCATCTGCTGCGCCCAGGCAGCCCCTGCCAACAGCACGATTGCGACAATCCGCATATCTTCACCTTATCTCAGCGCGGTATCGTGTCTCTATCATGCAACTGTTCACGTATTTGAATTTCGGCGGCACCTGCGAACAGGCTTTCCGGTTCTACGAAGAGCACTTCGCCGGCAAAATCGAAATGATGATGCATCACGGAGAAGGTCCGGGCGGCAGTACGCCGGAGCACTGGCGCGGCAAGGTCATGTACGCGCGAATGTCCCTCGGCGGGACGGTGCTGATGGGTTCGGACGTCCCCGATAAGTTCGAGCCGATGCGCAGCGCGTACCTTTTTCTGAATTTCAAGACCACAGAAGAAGTGGAGCGGGCATGGGCCCTGCTCACCGAAGGCGGCCAGATCCACATGCCCATGGAAGAAACATTCTTCGCCGTCCGCTTCGGAGTAGTCCGCGACAAATTCGGAACCTCCTGGATGATCATCCAGGAACGCCAGTAACGACCGGTCTCCTGACTGTCTCCAGACCGGTCGCAAACTGAGCATTTCGGGCAAGCGAAGCGAGCCCGCGATCGCTTTCGAGCCTGCCACGCGCATGGAACCGCACACCCGTATTCTGCCCGCCCGTGTTACGGTTGATCACAGGAGGGGACGGTGCGGCATGTTCTTGTATGCGTGGCGGGCTTGGCCTGCGTAGCTGCCGGACAGACGCAGCCGCCTTTGACCCCGTCCGATTCCGGATTCACGCGCGGCGTCCTGCTGGAGCGCGATTCCGAACCGGCTGCCGGCGAATTCGCCGTACGTCTCCCGGACAACGAAGTCCTTCGCTATAGCTACGACGCGCACACCTATGTCGAACAGGCCGAGCACAACGTCGACATCCCGCGACTCCATCCGGGCGAGCAGGTGGAGGTCGTATCGGACAGCGTCGATGGGTCGCGCCTGCGATACGCGCGGACCGTGCACGCGGTCGGCGCTACCCGGACCGCGGCGCGCCGGCGTGTGCCGACGTTCGTGCCGCTGCACCACTTCTCCATGGAAGAAGAGCGTCTGATTCCGAAGGGCGACCTGACCTACGCCGGTGTGATCGGCGAGATTGCCGGGTCGCGCATGGTGCTGCACACGCGCAGTGCGGGCGACCAGACCATCGTCCTTCGCAATGACACTCGCTACCTGCAGAACGGCGAGATCGTCGGCGCAGCAGACCTCCGTCCGAACCTTCGCGTCTTCGTGCGCGCCGGCCGCACCTGGAACGGCGATGTCGAAGGCTACCAGGTGATCTGGGGACAGATTCTGCAAGTTGAGCGTCAATAAGCGCGGAACTTGTAAGATGGCAGTGAGAGGACGCTTTCATGAAATTTCCCATTTTACTGCCCTTGGTTATCTGCGTAGTTGGCCTGGCGGGCTGTTCCCATGCTCCGGCCGCGGGCGGCTCCAAAGCTACCGTCACCATGCGCGATGGCCGCATGCTCACAGGGACAGTGCAATCGAGTTCCGCCACCGAGATTCAGTTAGCGGGCGCCGATGGCGTGACCCAGACCATTCCGATGACGCAGGTGCGGAGCATCGATTATGGCGACTCAGGGTCCACGGTTTCGAGCGCGCCGCCGGCGCAGTCTTCACCGGATGCGCCTCCGGTTGCTGCACCCGATCCGGTGCACGACAACCACGTTCATCCGGATACTGCCGCCGTCACGACCAAGACCTCCGTCATTCCCGCGGGCGCGCAAGTTTCCGTGCGAACCGAGGAGACCATCGATTCCGGCCATGCCGTCGAAGGACAGACCTTTGCCGCGGAAATCGCCAGGGACGTTCGCGATGCCGCGGGCGACTGCGTGATCCCGAAAGGCTCCAATGCGCAGCTAGTGATCAGATCGGCGAGCAAGGGCGGACACTTCCGCGGCGCGTCGGACCTGGTGATCGACCTGGGCTCGGTTTCGATCGATGGTCAGCGCTACCGGTTGCGAACCACGGACGTGGTGGCGAAGGGCCACGATGGCGTGGGAGCCAACAAACGGACAGCCGAATTTGCGGGAGGCGGAGCGGCCGTCGGCGCAATTATCGGAGCGATCGCCGGTCACGGAAAAGGCGCGGCCATCGGAGCGGCATCGGGAGGCGGCGGAGGCGCGTTGACGGAAGCGCTCACCAAAGGCCACGTTAAGGTGCCGGTGGAAAGCGTTCTAACCTTCCGCCTGGAGGCGCCCCTGACCGTGGAAGCAGTCCGCTAGCACAGCGCGAGGTTTCGGTAAGCTCCGCCGGTCGACCGGCGATAAACCGATGAGTTCACGACTCGCGCAAGGCAATCAACGGGTCCACTTTCGTCGCGCGCCGTGCCGGCAGGTAGCTGGCTAGAACGGCAATGGCAAATAAAACTAGAGGAACGATCAGGAACACGGCCGGATCGTGGGGGCGCACCCCATAAAGCAAACTTGCCATCACGGACGCAGAGGATGCAGAAAAGACCAACCCGGTAACGACACCCACGGCAGCAAGCGCGGCCCCCCTGCGTAAGAACATTCTCAGAATGTCCTCCCGCCGCGCGCCGAGGGCCATACGGATACCGATTTCGCGCGATCTTTGGCCGACCATATAAGCCAACAAGCCGTAAATTCCGATGGAGGCCAGAAGCACCGCCAGTCCGGCAAATCCGCCCACCAGATCGGCGGAAAAACGGCGGGAAGCCAGTGACCGGTCAAGGACGTCGTTCATCGAAGAAACACCAAATACCGGTAAGCCGGGATCGATGCTCTGGATCTCATGCCGAATCTGTGGTTCCAGCGCAGCCGCCGGTAAAGACGTCCGCAACACCACGCTCAGCCGCTTGTTGGAGTCTTGATAGGTCGAAACATAAATGTGCGGAACGCCATCGATGTCGAGGCCGTCGCTCTTGATATCCTTAACAACACCCACGATGGTGGTCCATGGCTTGGTAGCGTCTCGTCTGAACCGCACCCGGCGGCCCAGCGGATCGCGGTTTGGCCAATACCGATGAGCGGTGCTTTCATCAATAATAGCCACCAGCGGTTTGCCGTCTTCATCGCCTTCGGTGAATGAGCGGCCGCGTAAGAGCGAGGTCTGTAACACCTTAAAATAATCGGGGCCTATCCGAATTCTCTCAGCGTGCAAATTCTGCGAGGACTCGACCGGTCTATCTTCAATCGCAAAGCCTTCGTCCGCTACGCCACCCACCGCGTTGGGATTGGTATTGGTGCTCGGTAGAGCTGAGGTGATGGCGGCAACTTCCACTCCTGGAATTGCCTTCATCCGCCGCAGCAACTCACGATTAAAGGCGGCTCTGCGTGGAACATTGAGATACGGGTCCGCCTCCCTTTCGTTAGGATTCGGAAGCTGTATGTTCGCCGTGACAACTTGAGTTGGATTAAACCCTGGATTTTCCCGCAACAGATTCCCCAGGGTACGCAGCAGCAAACCGGCTCCGACCATGAGTATGACGGCAAATGCCACCTCAGAGACTATGAGAACATCGCGCAATCGGCCGGTCTTCGTGCCGTAGCCGGACCCTCGACCGCCTTCGCGAATGGCCGCGGAGAGAGCGACTTTTGCCGAATGAAGCGCGGGCGCAAGTCCAAACACTAAGCCGGTGAGAATGGAAATCAGAAGAGCGAACGCCAGCACGACCCCGTCGATTCGTATCTCGCGGAGCCGGAGAACGTTCGAAGGCACGAAGCGAAGGATGAAACTCAAAGTACCCACTGCGGCTGCGACTCCCGCGGCGCCGCCGATGAGCGACAGCAGCATGGATTCGGTCAGCATCTGGCGCACCATGCGGCCGCGACTCGCGCCCAGCGATAGCCGCACCGCCATCTCGTGTTGCCGCCCCGAAGCGCGCGCCAGGAGGAGATTGGCAATGTTCAACGACACGATGAAGACAATCAGGATCACCGCACCCAGTAACACCAGCAGCATGGGCCGAACATTGCCCACCAAAGTTTCTTGCAATGGTTGAATCTCAATTGTCCATTGCGTCTGCGGCGGGTAATCGCCGGGAAAGTCCTGGCGTAATTCGGCAGCCATGGCAGTGAGCCGCGCCTGAGCTTGCACGAGTGTCAGGCCGGGCTTCAGTCTTCCGATTCCATTTACTAGAATCCGGGTGCCACGCATTGGCTTGGGAAACGGGTCTCCGATGAATCCGGCGGCGCAAAACACTTCCGCGTCGCCGGAAACCGTCGGTCCAGGATGGTGAAATCCGCGTGGCAGAACCCCAATAATTGTCAGGGGATCATTGTCGAGCCGGAGGATACGGCCGACAATGTTCGGATCGGCGCCGTAGGCGCGATGCCATAGGCCATCGCTGATCACGCCCACTGCAGCGAAACCAGGCACAAAGTCCTGCGGACCAAACAACCTTCCCACTTGCGGGGTCACACCCAACAGGGAAAAGTAGCTGAAACTGCCATTGACGCCCTCGAGACGCTCGGGCTCTCCGGCGCCGGTCAAATCCTCGCTACCCTCGAAGATCGGGCTGACATCTTCAAATACACCAGCTCGCGTCTGCAGGTCATCCAGTTCCGGCTTGGAAAACCGAACGTCCCGCAATCCTACGCCGGGCTCGTTAAAGAAGATTCGCACCAAACGATCGGGATTGGGGTAGGGCAGAGGGCGCAGCAACACGGCATCGACGATGCTGAAAATGGCCGTATTCGCTCCCACGCCCAGAGCCAGCGTCACGACCGCCACGATGGTGAGTGTGGGCTTGTTGACCAGCATGCGCAAACCATAGCGAAGATCCTGGCCGAGCTCCGACAAAAACCGTGTCATCCAAATCTCCCGCGACTCTTCCTGCTTCAATCCGAAGTTGCCGAATCGGCGCCGCGCTTCAGCCCGTGCGTGCTCCGCAGTCATACCGTCAGCTTCGAGTTCCGCGGCTTTTTCGGCGAGGTGGAGCTCCATTTCGTCACGCAGCGCCTCGCTACGTTTGGCGCTCTTCATCCAATAGCTCAGGCGTCGTAGCAACATCTCCGTCACTCCGCTTCCATCACCTGGGCGATCGCCAGGGTCAGTCTGGCGTACTTCTGCGTCTCAATCGCCAGTTGTTTGCGGCCGGCCGCCGTGATTTTGTAGATCCTCGCCCGCCGATGATTGGCCGTTACGCCCCAGGCGCCGTCGATCCAGCCGTTTAGCTCCAGCCGTTGGAGAGCTGGGTATAGCGAGCCCTCCTCGACGACGAGCTCATTGTCCGACGATTGTTGAATGAACTGAACAATGCCGTATCCGTGGAGATCGCGTCGCGACAGCGTCCGCAGAATCAACATGTCCAGCGAACCGGGCAACGAATCGTTCTTTTGTGGCTTGCGTCCCATACCAAGAATTCTCAGCTTACAGGATGAGGTCACGCGAATCAAGTTAAATGCGCTGTTCGGTCGCTCGCAATTGGTTGGGTCTTGGGAAAAGCCCGTCTTGAATCCGGAACAAACGCAATCGGCCTAGAATCCGAATTGCAAACGAGCCGAGACCGATCGCGGCGGAGCGATGCCTGTCCCGGAAAACAGCCCTGCGAAATTGATCAAATTCAAACGCCCCGTGAGATTTTCGCCGCCCACCGAGAGCCGCAAGGTCCGGTGCTCCCACTTGACCAGATCCATGCCCGCGCCGGCGTTCAATGAGAAGTTGGGCCGAACACGCCCGGCCGCAAAATTCACCTGCCGCAGAATCGCGGGGTCGAATTGCGCGGCATCGAAATTCTCCGCTTCCACCGGCAGGCCGCTGCCATATTCGCCGGTAACCGACAACCAAACTCGCTTGCTAGCCTGCACACGCAAATTCGCCCGAGCCGTATTCCGCTGATCCTGCGAAATCGGAAACGCCCCGCCGCTCAGCACGCCCGAAATATCGTCGCCAAGAAAAAAACCTCCTGCTACCGGCAATTGAGCGACCCCCCTCAAATTCGAATAACTCACGAAACCCGACAACCGGCGCCACCTCGGCAGTTCGAGCTTCACATCGACGCCGCGAACCTCCGCGCTGCGGAACGCGATCGGGAAACTGATCCCGGTGTTCACGAAGACATCGTCGTCTGCGAAGTTGTCGAACGTGCGCCGGTAATAACTGGCGTCGAGCCGCATCTTACCGGCGATCGTCTTACTGAATCCCGTCTCGATATAGTTGCCGTGGGATGGCCGCACGGGAATGCGAAGCACGTTGTCATTGAGACTCGCGACCGCCGGCGAACTGGCGAGCAGTAAGTTCTCCATCGCGGGAGTAATGAAGACGCGGTCATAGCTGAGGCGCAGCACCAACCCCGCGCCGGGCACCGAATATGCGACGCCCAGGCGCGGACTGAACGCCGAGTCGTTTACCGCCAGCGAATAGCGATCCCATCGCAGGCCCGCGCTCACCGTAAGGCGGCCGAGCCGGATATTGTCCTGCACAAACGCTGCTTGCTCGCGGTCCAGGCGCGAATCGGCGAAACTGAATCGCCGCGGCGTATCGGAATCGAAGAACGCGCCATCCGTGATCCGGTATTGCAGCGCCTCGCTCACCGGCGCGTAGTAAGCATCCGCGCCGTATTTGATGTCGTGCCGCCCTTTGCGTGCGCTGACCGTAGCGTTGACGTACCCGCGCCGGAAGCCGCGCTGCTGCGAAGCCATGATCGGAGTCGCCAGGGTATTCGACCACAGGTTTGCGGAAAGGTCCTCCACGCTGGCGCGCAGATTCAGCAGCGTCGACGCACTAAAAACATGGGTCCACGCCACCTGACCCGCATCCTCGCGCCCATCCCGATCCTGCCGTTGATGCGCAGCTTGCTGCAAATTTTCGTTCGGCACTTCGAAGCTCGTCTGCCGCCGCTGCACGGAGGCGTGTATGCGGTCGGCATTGGAAATGTCCCAATCGTAAGCGCCTGTGAGAGCGCCGGAAGTGCCCGCGTTGGTGTAATTGGCCAACACCGGCGGATCGAGATAGCGGTCCGTACGATCCGCGCCGGCGGTGATTGTCAGGTTGCTGCGCTTCCAGCCATAGGCCGTCGATACGAGACCGGAGACCGTATCAAAGCTGCCGCCGCCGAGTTCCGCGCTGCCGTGCAAACCGCGGCGCGTGTCGCGCGCCGTCACGACCTCGATGACGCCGCCGAGTTTGCGCCCGTATTCCGCCGGGAAATTTCCCGTGAGGACGCTCATTTCGGAAACCTCGCCGGTTTCGAGGTCAGGCGCAAACCCGGGCGACCGGTTCTCGTCCATCGGCACGCCATCCACAACGAACAGCGTCTGATATTCGGAGCCGCGCGGATGCAGCACGGCGCCCGATTCGAAAAACCAACCCGGCTGCATGTTGATCAGGTCCAGGAGCCCGCGCGCGGGGTTAGTCGACTGCTGTTCGCGAATTTGCTGCTCGCCGATCTGACTTGTAACTCCGGTGCGGTGTGTCTCCAGGAGCGTCGCCGAGTCCGTTACAGTTAGTTCGGTCGGCAACGCTTCCACTCCGAGCGTCGCATGAACTTCCCGGGGAACAGCCGAGCGCACTTCCACCAGGCTGCTGAAAGTCGCGAAGCCGGGGCGCTGCATCGTGAGCCGGTAGACTCCAAACGGCAGATTGTGGAAGGTCGCCAGGCCCGCGGAATCGGTGTCGAACGCGCGGCGGGTCTGCGTGGCTTGGCTGATCAGCGTGCCGGAAGAGGGCAGCGCCAGGCCCGTCGCATCCGTGACGGACAGGCGGATTTCGCCGGTCTCAACTTGCCCAAACAGGAGGGCGCCCAGCAGCATCGGCAGCATCCGCCTCAGCATGTCTAACATGATAGACTGCAAACCAAACAGGAGATGCGGCGAAACGTATGAGAGTCTTGGTTGCGTTTGCAATATTCGCTTCGTTATCGAGCGGCCAGGGGCGGCGCGGCGGCGGTTTCGCACAACCCGAGCAACTGCAATTCCGGTTTATGGGACCGGCGGTCGGCAACCGCATCGCGGCAGTCGCCGGCGTCCCCGGAGACAACGCCACTTACTATGTCGGCGCCGCGTCCGGCGGCGTGTGGAAGACCACCGATAGCGGCCAGCGCTGGGTTCCCATCTTCGATTCGCAGCCCGTGCAGGCCATCGGCTCTCTTGCCGTGGCTCCCTCGGATCACAAAATTGTGTGGGCGGGAACGGGCGAAGCCTGGGCCATTCGCGATAGTGACATGACCGGCAACGGCATCTACAAATCCACGGATGCCGGCGCCACATGGCAGCACATGGGCCTTGATGAGACCGGCCGCATCGGCAGAATCATCATCAGCCCGAAGGACCCGAACACGGTGTTCGCCTGCGCGGCGGGGCGGCTTACCGGACCACAGGAAGAGCGCGGTGTTTTCAAAACCACCGATGGCGGCGCCACCTGGAAGCGCGTGCTGTTTGCCGACCCCGGCACCGGTTGCTCCGGCCTGACGATGGACGCTAACGACCCGAATACGCTCTTCGCAGGCATGTGGCAAGTGGTGATGCACACCTGGGCCATGTTCAGCGGCGGACCTTCCAGCGGCATTCACGTGACGCACGATGGCGGCAACACCTGGACGCGCCTGGAAGGCCACGGCCTGCCGCACTCGCCCCTCGGCAAGATCGATGTGGCCATCGCGCCCTCTAACTCGCGCCGCGTGTATGCGCTGATTCAAACGGCGGACCAGGGTTCCGTCTGGCGCAGCGACGATGGCGGCCAGAACTGGACCAACGGCAGTTGGGAGCGCGGATTGATCGGGCGCGCCGGTTACTACATTCGCCTGGGAGTGAATCCGAAAAATGCCGATGAAGTATTAGTCGCCGACAGTAGCTTCTGGCAATCGCTCGATGGCGGCAAAACGTTCCGCACCGTGCCGTGGGGCGGAGATACTCACGATATCTGGTTCGATCCGCAGAATCCCGACCGGATCTGTGTCACGCACGATGGCGGTATGTGGTACACGACGGATCACGGGCGGACGCCTCAACGTGTGACGCTGCCGATCGGGCAGATCTATCACGTCGCCGTCGATAATGATGTGCCCTATCGCATCTACGGCAATATGCAGGATGACGGCACCATGCGCGGTCCCAGCAACGTAGTGGAAGCCGGACCCAATGTTCCGGGCATGGATACGGGCGGCCGGGGAGGGTTCGTCCGCGCGCCCGGTGGCGGAGTATGGGAACACGGACTCGGTGGCTGCGAATCGGGCTTCACGCTTCCGGATCTTACGAATACCGATGTTGTCTGGGCAAGCTGTTACGGCGACGAAGTAACTCGATATGACGCCAAGACGAAGATGGCGCACTCGGTAAGTCCGTACTTTCATACTCTGGATTCGGCTCCGGACCAGACTAAGTACCGGTGCCATTGGACGGCGCCGCTCGCTATCGATCCCTTCGATCACAACACTGTCTATTACGGCTGCCAGGTCATCTTCCGCACTACCAATCAGGGGATGAGCTGGAATGTGATCAGTCCGGATCTCTCGACGCAGGACCCGTCACGCATAGTCTCTTCCGGCGGGATTGTCGGCGACAACCTCGGCCAGTTTTACGGCGAAGTCGTATTCTCCATCGCGCCCTCCGAAATACAAAAAGGACTGATTTGGGCGGGTACGAACGATGGGAAGGTCTGGTACACGCGAGACGCCGGTGCGCATTGGAATGATGTAACGAAGAACATCGCCGGGCTCCCGGTTTGGGGAACGGTATCGAAGATCGAGCCGTCGCATTTCGATGCCGGTACCGCGTATATTGCGGTGGATTTCCACCTGATGGATAATCGCGATCCCTGGCTGTATAAGACCACGGACTTTGGTAAGACGTGGACGAAGGTAACGGGTAACTTACCGAAGGGTGGTCCGCTCACCTATGTGCGAATAATCGCGGAGAATCCGAATAAGAAAGGCATGTTATTCGCCGGGACTGGAAACGCGTTCTATTACTCCATGGACGATGGCAAGGACTGGAAACAGTTCAAGGAAGGACTGCCTGCCGCCCCGGTATCTTGGATCGTTGTTCAAAAACAGGCCCACGACGTCGTTGTTTCCACTTATGGCCGCGGTTTCTTCATTCTGAGCGACATTACTCCGCTGGAATCCGGCGTCATGGAGCCGAATTTTACGGAGAGCGCGAAACTCATCGCGCCGCGTGCCGCCTTCCGGCTCGTGCGGCAGCCGCGCGCCACGTTCTCGTATTACCTGAAGGGGGCGCCATCGGGTCCCGTCGACATCGAGATTCTGGACGAGAAGGGCGCGGTCGTCAAGAAACTGCCGCCCGTCACGAATGCACATGCGGGTTTGAACCGTGCCAGTTGGGATCTGCATTACGATCCGCCGCGCCTGGTCGCGCTGCGCACTACGCCGCCCGAGGATCCGCACATTTGGGACGAGCCGCGCTTTGCGGGTCAGCAAACGCGGCCGATTACGCATTGGGGTTTGGCCGAAGCGGAGGTCGGACCGATCGCCGCGCCGGGCAAATACACCGTGAAGTTCACCATGGGCGGAGCCAGCCAATCGCAGCCCTTCGAGATTCTGCTGCCGCCGGATAGTCATGGGACAGTGGCGGACATACAGTCGAGCGTGCGGCTGCAGCTTCAGTTGCGTAACGATGTCAGCAGCGTTTCCGACATGACAAACCAGATCGAATGGATGCGAAAGCAACTTGAAGATCAGCAGAAGACCCTGCAAGGCAAGGCTGAGCTGCTCGCGCAGATCACCGCCATCGATAAGAAGCTTCAGGACGTGGAATATCAGTTGATTTCACGCGCGGAATCGTTGAGCGACGATAAGTACTTCCAGACGGCTTATAAGTTGTATCTCAAGATGCTATGGCTGAATGGGGAGATCGGCACCGGCGGCGGCGATGTTGCCGGCGGCGCGGATTGGGGCCCTACCGAGACGGAGCAGGGACTCGTGCACGACCTGGAAACGCAGATGGCCAAAGTGCAATCGGATTACAAGACAGTCATGGACCGCGATGTCCCGGCATATAACCAGAAGATTTCTGGCAGCGGCATCGAGCCGTTGAAAACCACGGGAGCGCCTCCGCCTCCGGTGCGGCAAGGCGGCCGGTTCGGCGGCGGAGGCTCCGATGCGATTGCGCAGTAGCATTTTCGTCCTGATGTTCGCGGCCGCCGCCGTTGCGCAACCTGTCGTCATCAAGACCACCACTATCATCGACGGGAAGGGCGGCGTTCTGCACAACCAGGAGATTACGGTAGAAGGCGGCCGCATCACGAAAGTCGCGGCCGCCACGCACAAGCCGGATATTGACCTGAGCGGCCTGACGGTAACGCCGGGCTGGATCGATACGCACACGCATCCCGGTTGGTATTTCAATAAAGAAGGCCGTCTGGAGCAAGGCGCGGGCCGCAATAGTAAAAGCACTCCGCAGCAAGCGGCTCTCTTTACGGAGGCGAATGCGTACGCTACGCTGCTCGGCGGCTTCACTACCATTCAATCGCTGGGTCAGCCCATCGATGCGGATATCCGCGATATGGCGGCGTCCGGCGCGCTTCCCGGTCCGCGAATTCTGACGGCGCTGCGGCCGATTTCGGAGAACAGCGGCACTCCCGAGCAGATCCGCGGATTAGTGCGCAAACTCAAGGAAGATGGCGCGGACGTGGTGAAGTTATTCGCTACCGCCAGCATTCGCGACGGCGGCAAAATGACGATGAGCAAGGAGCAAATCGAGGCTGCGTGCGGAGAGGCCAAAGCGGTGGGGCTACGCAGCGTTGTCCATGCTCACGCCAGCGACGGCGCCCGCGCATCCATCGAGGCAGGCTGCACGTCCATCGAGCACGGAACGTTCTTAGACAATGCGACGCTGGACATGATGGTGCAGCATGGCACTTACTTCGATCCCAACTTCCTGGTGCTCCACAACTATCTCGAGAATAAGTCGCACTTTCTCGGCATAGGCAATTACAACGAAGAGGGCTTCGCGGCCATGGAGAAGGGGCTGCCGCTCGTCGCCGATGTCATCAGGCGGGCGCGTGCGCGCCATGTGAAGATCGTTCTCGGCACGGATGCGGTGGCCGGGTCGCACGGCCGCAACGCCGAGGAGTTTATTTATCGCGTGAAGGATGGCGGCGAGAAGCCCATGGACGCGCTGATCAGCGGCACCAGTCTGGCTGCGGAGTCGCTCGGACTCGGCAAGGAAGTGGGCACGGTCGCGCCGGGTATGCAGGCGGATCTGGTCGCGGTGCGCGGCAATCCGCTGGACGATATTACGGCGGTGCGCCACGTGGTGTTCGTCATGAAGGGCGGCAGGATCTACAGGAACGACAGATAACTCATGAAACGACTTTTATGGATCGCGGCATTTTGCGGCCTGGCCGTCGCGCAGCCTGCAAAATGGGAACAACAGGCTAAGAACGTGACCATCATCCGTGACGATTGGGGAATTGCCCACGTCTACGGGAAGACGGATTCCGATGCCGTTTTCGGGATGGAGTACGCGCAGGCAGAAGACGATTTCAACCGCGTGGAGACGAACTATCTGAATTCGCTGGGCCGCCTGGCGGAGGCGGAGGGCGAAGGCAAGATCTGGCAGGATCTTCGCCAGAAGCTATTCATCGATCCGGTGGAGTTGAAGAAAATGTACGCCACGAGTCCGGAGTGGCTGAGGAAGCTGATGGATGCGTTCGCCGACGGGCTGAACTTTTATCTCTACAAGCACCCTGAAGTGAGGCCGCGCGTCATCACGCATTTCGAGCCGTGGATGGCCCTCAGCTTTAGCGAAGGCAGCATCGGCGGCGATATAGAGAAAGTCAACCTCGGCGCGTTGCAGTCCTTCTATGGAAAGACTCACGATACGGCGGTCCCGGCCGGCAACGGTGACGATTATCTGTATCCGCCGGAGCCCAAGGGCTCGAACGGCATGGCCGTGGCGCCCGCGAATACGGTGGGCAAGCACTCGCTGCTCCTCATCAATCCGCATACGAGTTTCTATTTCCGGTCCGAATTGCAGATGGTGAGCGACGAAGGTCTGGATGCTTATGGCGCGGTTACGTGGGGACAGTTTTTCATTTACCAGGGCTTCAACGCGCGCACCGGCTGGATGCACACGTCCAGCAACGTGGACGCGATCGATGAGTTCCTGGAGACTGTAAGCCAGAAGAACGGTAAGTGGGTGTATAAGTACGGCACGGAAGAGCGGCCGGTGCAAGTAAGTGAGATCGTAATTCCGTATAAGTCGGGCAGCGGCATGGCGGAGCGCAAGGTTACGGTTTATAAGACGCACCACGGTCCGGTAATTCGGGAACAGAACGGCAAGTGGGTCGCCATCGAGCTGATGAACAAGCCCGTCGCGGCCCTGACGCAGAGCTACACGCGCACGAAACAGAAGGACTACGCCGGCTTCCGCAAAACCATGGATCTGTTCGCGAACTCCTCCAACAACACCATTTTCGCGGACGCCGATGGCGACATCGCCTATTTCCACGGCAACTTCATTCCGCGCCGCGATCCTAAGTTCGATTACACCAAGCCGGTGGACGGCAGCGATCCGGCTACGGATTGGAAAGGGCTGTTGACTGTGGATGAGACGCCGCACTTACTCAACCCGAAAAGCGGCTGGATTTATAACTCGAACGATTGGCCGTGGGCCGCGGCGGGGGAAAGCAGTCCGAAAAAGGCCGATTTCCCCGCGTATGTGGAGCAGGGCGGACCTTCGGCGCGCGGCGAGCATGCCGTGCGCGTGTTGCAAGGCAAGCACGATTTCACCTTGCACGGCCTCATGGCCGCGGCCTATGACAGCTATCTCACCTGGTTCGAGAAGCCTATGCCCGCGCTGCTGAAAGCGTATGATGACGCGCCTGCGGCCGATCCGTTGAAGAGTAAGTTGGCGGAGCCCATCGCCATGTTGCGGAAGTGGGACCTGCGCTGGGCGGTGGACTCCGTTCCCACCGCGCTTGCTGTGTTCTGGGGAACCGAGCTCCGTCGCGCGGGAGGGCGCGGGCGTGGCCGCGGGGCAGGGGAGCCGCAGTGGACCTCGCAGCAGATGCTGCAGGCGCTCTCCGCGGCTTGCGACCGGTTGCAGGCCGACTTCGGAACATGGAAGACGCCGTGGGGCGACATCAATCGCTTCCAGCGGCTGACGGGCGACTTAGTGCAGCCTTTTAACGACGGGGGTCCGAGCATTCCGGTAGGCTTCACGTCGGCGGAATGGGGATCGCTCGCAAGTTTCGGCGCGCGGCCTTATCCGGGCACGAAGAAATGGTACGGTACCAGCGGAAACAGTTTCGTCGCGGTGGTGGAGTTCGGCGATAAGGTGCACGCGATGGCAGTTACGGCGGGCGGCGAGAGCGGGCATCCGGAGTCGAAGCACTTCAAGGACGAAGCGGTGAGATATGCTACGGGCAACTTACGCGAAGTATATTATTATCGCGAACAGTTAAAGGGACATACGGAGCGCGAGTATCACCCCGGGAGTTGAGGTCATTCGTCGTAACTGTTTCCGTATCTCCGGCACCTTTTACCGCTTCCTTACGGTCGCGGCTCCGTTAGTAGCATCAACTACATACGGAGCCGTGACCGTCAGGGAGCGGTAAAAGGCATCGAAAAGGCGAATGGAGCGCGACGAGAACGACAGCCGGATTTCTTCGGAGCCGTGACCGTAAGGGAGCGGTAAAAGGTGCCCTGCCTTTCCGAATCTAGTGGCCAGACCACGGCGACGCCTTCTTAGTCCAAATGCTCTCGGGCGAGCTAGCCTGTAACTCCTCCGCGACCTGGCCAAGCACGGTGTGATCATTCGTGCCCTTATAATGGCTCACCGCGCGCCAGTAACGAGCCTCCGGTGCGACCGACGTATTCGGATATTTCCCGATCACCTCGCCATAGATCCGTTCCGCATCCGGCCATCGCTTCTCCTTGAATGCGATCCTCGCTAAGGCCATCTGCAACTGCGCCTCGAACTCCTCCTTGGGAAGATAGCCCTCGATCCGGTAACGTTCCGCGCCCTTGGAATCAAGCACCAGAACCGTCGGGGTCCACGACGCGTCGAAGCGGTGGAACCATGCCGGATGCTCCTTGATGTGGGCCTCCACCGGCAGGAAATTCGCGTGGATGAACGCAGCGACGCGCTCATCCGCGTACGACTCGGCCTCCAGCCGAGCGCAAGCGCCTCAAGCCGGGGCTGCGCTGAAATCCAGCAGGATGGGCCGGCCGCTTTGCGCCGCTTGCGTGAGGGCGCCATCGATGTCTTTACTCCATTGGACGGGCATGCCTCGATTCTATAGCTCCCGGCCTCATAGTAGGACTCGCGGTCACGGCAGTTTGCGTTTTAATTCATCGATGAAGTTCAGCAACACACCAACCCGGGGCGGGGTCTTGCCGGCATCGGGAGCTTCGAAGATGGCGATCTTCCCATCGGGCGCCACGGCAAAGTTGCCTTTGAAGACGTTTTGGAGACGCCGCCCGGACCACTGTCGCGGCGTTCCCGCGTCGAACGACGCCCCCTTCGCAACATAATCAACCACCTGAATGCGGCTGTCGGGGCCCTCAAAAAACAGTTGACGGCCGTTCGGGGCCCAGGCGGGGAACATGCCGCCGCCGTTAGAGACCTGGAATCTGCCGGGCTCGCCGGAGGCGGGTCGCACGTACACTTCATTGGGTCCCGATTCATTTGAAAAATACGCGACCCAGCGGCCGTCCGGAGAGAACGACGGAGACGCCTCGTTGAACTGCGTTCGCAGGAACGGCTCCGGCTTTCCCGCCTTCGGGTGCGAGGGGTTGGAGAGGTCGATGGGCAGAATCCAAAGGTCGTACGCGGTATCCGGCGCGATCTCGAAATAGAGCAGACGCCGTCCGTCGGGCGAAAACGACCAGGGCACCACTTGGTGATCGGAGGCGATCAGTAATTCCGGATCGGCGCTGCCATCGCTTCGCATCCACCACAGGCCGGGCGGCGAGCGCTTGCTGCTGAGGGCAATGCGCGAGCCATCGGGTGTCCAGACGGGCCGGTCGGACCTGCCGTCGGACGTGAGCCGCGTCATGGTGCCGCGCGCCACATCCGACACGAAGATATCCGTGCCGTTCGAGCCGACCGTCATCGCCAGCCGCCGGCCGTCCGGCGAGAACGCCGGGTTGTAGTAAGCGCCCGGCGCGATCAGGGGCCGCGCCTGCCCGGAGCTGTCGACGAGTGTGACCGCCCACTGCTGTTGCATCGATTGTCCCGCGAGGTACACCAGTGTGCCGGCGCCTTGCGGCGCGGTGGAGAAGTTGAAGTGGCCATCGCCGCTCAGAGAGTCGGCCGCCACGTCGTCGGACAGCGGCACGGGCGAGCCATGCACCTCCGCGCGCGATGCGTCGAAGCGCACCGCAAACAGCGCTCCTTTGTGAACGTAGAGCAGATAGCCCGGCGAAACGTAGCGGCCATGGTAGCCCCCGCGCAGTACGATTTTGTGGGTGCCGCTCCGATTATCCGTAACGGCGATATTGGCATTCTCCATGCCGCTGGCGGTATCGCTTTCCGTGAACAGAACGTTGCCGTCCGGCAGAAACTGCGGCCAGCGGTGAGTGACCTCGCCGGACGCCAGTTTGCTCAGCAGCCGTACGGGTCCGCCTGAGGTCGGAATCAAGGAGAGCGGCGACGCGTGCGTCAGCGCCATCGCGATATTTCCTCCGGCGCCCCAACTCCCGCCGGTGTTCGCGTCGCCGATGCCGGTCAGAGACAACGGCGCTCCGCCCTCGATCGAGGTCTTGCTGAGCGCGCCGTGCGCGTGAAAGGCGATCCACTCGCTATCGGGAGAAAAGAACGGCTCGCGGCCTCCCTCGGTTCCGGGCAGCAAGGTCGATTGCGCCTGCTCCAGGAGGCGTGTGGCAAGCTGCGTTTTCCCATCGGCACGGCGCGAGAAAACAATGCGGCGCCCGTCGGGCGATAGCGTGAGAACCGCGTCTGGGCCGCCCTCGGCGTCCGCTCCCAGGTCAAGACTCAAGCGAGTCAGCGGACGGTCGCCCGAATTCGCCGCTCGCCACCAACCCGCCAGCGCCGCGGCTGCAATCAGCGCGAGCGCCGCCGCGGCGACCGTCCAGACCTTGCCGGATTTGTGCGGCGCGACAACAGGCACTTCTTCGATCAGGCCCCAGACATCGCCGATATCGCGGAGCCGCCGCTTCGGATCTTTTTCGAGGCAGCTTCGCAGCAGCTTGCGAAACTGCGGCGGCACGCCCTCGAGATCCGGCTCGCGCGTCAGCACCGCGGCCATCGCGTCTGAAGCGGTGTTGCCGTCGAAGCACCGGCTTCCGCTGAGCATCTCGTAAAACACCACGCCAAAGGCCCAGATATCCGCGCGTTTGTCGGCTTCCTGTCCGCGAGCCTGCTCGGGACTTAAGTAGCCGGGCGTCCCCAGAATCATTCCCGGACCCGTCATGTGCACCGTAATGGTGCGCATCTCCGATGCGCTCGCCGCTTCCGCGCGGGATTTCGCCAGTCCAAAATCGAGCACCTTGACGGTCCCGCCGGCGGCCAGCTTGATATTTGCCGGCTTCAGGTCGCGATGAACGATTCCTTTCTCATGGGCGGCTTCGAGCGCGGCGGCGATCTGGCGCGCGAGGGTTAAAGCTTCGTCCGCCGGAAGCGGCTGTTTGGCGATGTGCTCGGCAAGAGTGGGACCTTCGATCAGTTCCATCACCAGGTAATCGGGACCGACATCGTGAACCGTACAAATGTTCGGATGATTCATTGCCGCGATGGCCCGTGCTTCCCGGGCGAAACGGTCGGAGAAGCCGGCCAGCACAGTCTTGATCGCAACCGTGCGATTCAGCCGCGTATCGCGCGCGCGAAATACCTGACCCATGCCGCCCGCGCCGATGGGGGCCTCAATTTCATACGGGCCCAGGCGTGTGCCGGACGCGAACTCCATGCCGCGCATGTACGGCGAACCATCCAGCAGATTCGCGGCGGGCGATTCTTCCCTCTGCAGCAGGCTCTCGACTTCTTTTCGAAGCTCCGCGTCAGTTCCGCAGGCTTGAGCGAGGAAGGTGCTTCGCTCGCGAGGCAAGCGATCCCCGGCCGCGTGATACACCTCCTGTATCCGTCTCCAGCGCTCCTGAGTCATGTGGCGTGCCGTTATTTTAACCGCGAATTGCCGGTGATGCACGCGATTTGTATGATGCGCCGGAACAACGGCTATTACGGGCGCAGTGCCTCGTCGATCGCTGCGTTGCCGGTTGGATACTTCACGTCGTCCAGTGGGCTTCCGGCTTTCACCAGCGCCCTGACCACCCGCGCGAACTCGCCTTCAGGATGCCGCTTCTCCACCAGACAATCGTGCAGCGCATATCCGAGTGGAGTCGCCTGATAGCCGGGGTCGCGAATGTCCACCGGATGCCCGCGCGCGATCAGCAACTCGACCAGATCGCCGGAACCCGCCCAAGCGGCATTGTGCAGCGGCGTGTAACCATGACTGCGCTCCGGATGCGCCACCGGAAATCCCAAGTCGAGCATGAGCTTCACGGCTTCGTAATTCGTGTTCGTCTCCCAGCAATACCGCGCTACCAGTTCGCGATCCACATCGGGCAGCGCAGGGACAATCTCCGGATGCTCCTTCGCGATGGCCTCCGCTTCCGGGCGCCGCGCTAACACGCAGTTCACCAGGAGGCGCGTAGCGGTATCGCTCGCCGCGTACAGGAAATCGAACATCGCCTGATGGCCCTTCTTCAGAGCGATCTGGTGCGGATAGGAATTAAAGCCAAGCGTCCACTGATAAATGGTGCCGCCGCTGCCCTCGCCAAGCGGCGGGAATTCCGGCGGCTTACCGATGCGCTGCGCGACGCAGCCGCGATTCTCTGCCACCAGCTTCTCCGCCATGGCCAGATCGCCCAGGGCCGCGGCGAGAAAGATATCGGTTTTCGCGCCGCGCTCCAAGAGGAATCGCGCCACTTCCGGCGCCTCGCCGATGCGCCACTGCACGGGTGTTGAATCGTGATCCTCGTCGCGAGCGTCGATGCGGGCTCCGCGATCTAAGAGCAACGCCGCAACCTCGATAGTCCCTGCGCAATGCAGCGGCGTCCGCGCGTCCATGCCCTTCGCGTCGATCGCCGAAGGTTCCATTGCCAGAATCTGCTGCAGTTGATCGGTTAGCCCTGCCTGCGCGGCCTCATGCACTGCTTGGTCCGTATAATGGTGCGGCATTTTCCAATTGTAAGACGGCTCGAGTCGCCGGCCTCCCGAATTTACCCTAGGGTATCTACCAATCCGGTAACTTTCATGAACTTATGGTTTTCATTGACTAATAAGCTTGCTGAATGCCGGCTGGATTCGCCATAATCGCTCACGATATTCCATCTTCGGAGGAGCACAACAACGATGAATCGATTGAGAACCTTTGCAACAGCGCTGGCCGCGACAGGCGTGATGCTGACGTCCGCAGGTACTGCGAGCGCGCAAAATGGAGGCGGAGCCGCATGTCAAGGCCTCCCCTCATGGGCGACGCTGCAAGCGCAATTGAAGCTGGCGCAAGCCCAGACTAACGGCGGCTTCGGCCTGAACATGTGGGCGACGGTAGTAAATCGCGACGGCATCGTCTGCGCGGTCGCCTTCACCGGCAACAATCGCGGCGATCAGTGGCCGGGCAGCCGGGCGATTTCCGCGCAAAAAGCCAACACTGCGAACGCATTTAGCTTGCCGGGACTCGCGCTTTCGACGGCCAACTTATACACGGCGGTGCAGCCCGGAGGTAGTCTATACGGTCTGCAAGCCAGTAACCCGGTCAGTACCGATGTTGCCTACGGCGGCAATTCGGGTAACAACGGGCAAGCGAACGACCCGATGGTCGGTGGCAAGATCGGCGGCGTCAATGTATTCGGCGGGGGCCTGGCGCTCTACAATTCCGCACACGTTCTGGTGGGCGCCATCGGAGTCAGTGGCGATTCCTCTTGCGCCGACCACAACATCGCTTGGCGAACGCGTAACGGTCTGGGCCTCGATTCGGTGCCTGCCGGAGTGAGCGGCGACGCGGCTCGTCCGGACAACATCGTTTACGACATCACACCGCAGTCCGGTCAAATGCCCGGAGTCAGTGCACACGGATGGGGTCATCCGGAATGCAGCGCCGCGGCAACTGCGATAGCAGCCGCGCTGCCCCCGGTCAGCCACTAGCAAGTAGCTGATAATTCAGCACCGTTTACCGCTCCCTTACGGGGTTGTGAAAAAATATCGAATTGCTTCCGGATCCCCGGCACCTTTTACCGCTCCCTTACGGTCACGGCTCCGTTAGGTACATGATTCCGATAACGGAGCCGCGACCGTCAGGAAGCGGTAAAAGGTGTATCGAAAGGCGAATGGATCGCGACGAGAACAGCAGCCGGATTTTTCACAAAGCCCGTGAGGGAGCGGTAAACGGTGCATCGAAAGGCGAACGGATCGCCACGAGCCCCAAGACTCACCGCCGAGCGATCGTCACGGCCGCATCCTCGCTGCCCGGAAGCGGCACCCGCACGATCTGCTCGTTGTCCGATCCCGCGAACGTAGCCACCTGCTTTCCATTCACCAAAATCCCGTAATTCCCCGCCGGCATCCCGCTGATCCGCAGGTGCGTCTCATGCGCCCGCCCCGCGCGATTCTCCACCCGGAACGCGACCGTGCTCAGGTTGTCGCTGATCGAGATCGGCTGCTCCGCGGCGAATCCATCGTTATCGAACAGCAGATGCAAATGCTGCTTGTTGCGGATCACGTGCAACCGCATGCGCAGTCCGTCGCGCGCGATCACCCGCACCCCGTCCTTCGCCCGCGTGAGAATGCCGCCGTAAGCATAATCGCCGAACACGGGGTCGTTCACCACTACAGTCGCGTGCGTGCGCAGCGCGCCCACATACCCGACGTCTTCCTCCGCGCTGTAATACCACGCGCCCCGCGGCATCGTCTTGCCGATCCATCCGCGACCCCATGCTTCCGGGATAAAGCCGCCGCCCGTTGCCCCGTCGTTCACCTTCGCCGGGAACCAGTAGCCGTAACCGCTCTCGGCCGTGCCTGAGTTGACCAGGCACCACGCGCTGAGGGACGAAGCATAGCCCAGGCGAATATAGTCGGTCGGATTTTCCGCAAAGTTGAGCCCGTGGTCGAGCACGGCCCATCCGCCCAGATGCGACATGTAGCTTTGCAGATAAGATGTCGACCCGCGATAGTCGCTGCCCAGCAGATAGTAAGCAGCCTCTAGCCAGCCGCGGTCGTTCACGTTCAGTTGCATCTGGAAATCGGAGAATTTCTTCGCCGCTTCCGGCGTCACCTTGCTGAAATCCGGGATTTCGCCGCGTCCCGGCCCGACGGCGAACTTCGGCGGATCCACATGGTGCTTGCCCGCATTGCGCAGCGCATAGCGCGCGAACGCCTCGGTAGATTCGAAGCCCGTGGAATCGAAGGCGAACTCCGAGCCGTAAAGATTCGGCGTGTTGAGTACAAAATGCGCGACCTTGGTTTCCCACAAGCTGCGTAACTCATTCGCCCATTCCTGCTTGCCTTCTTCTTCCAGCGAGTAAATCAGGTCTTCGATACACGCTTCGTTCATCGTGCCCACCGAATTCGCCGACCAGTTGCGCGTAGCGAACGGTACCGTCCAATACGCCACCGCCGTCCGGTAAGCCAGCTCCAGATACTGCGCGGAAGTCTTCCACTTCAGCATGTCCGGATAGAACTTCCCGATCTGATACAGCCGGTGATACATGTTGATGATGTGCGGGTAGTCGTAGATGCGCCAGAGGTGGTCCTTGTGCAGGACGGTCCAGTCCCGCTGGCGGTTCGGGTTGCCCGGTTCGTAAGTGTCGGGCGGCGTGTCCGGGGCCGCGCGATGCTGCCACCAGTTATCGAACGTGCCATAGATGCCGTAAGGGTAAGGCTCCTTGTCGGTCATCTGCATGCCGCCTTTGCCATCCTTATAATCGTTGAATAAGTAATAGCGGACATACCGTTCTACGCTCGCAACGCCTTCCTGAGTGGGGAAAAATGCATTCACGCCGGCGACAAAAGCCGGCCGCGCATTTCCCGCGTCATCGCTGGAATCGGTTAGCCACGGGCTCAGCCGGTCGCGGTCTTCCGGGTTGCGCAGCACCTTGGCCATCTGATCCCAGTCGCCGTACGCGCCGTACCAGGGCTTGCTGGAATCCATGTGCTGCATCTTTTCTACCAGGAACTTCTCCCGCTTCTTAATCACTGTTTCGAGCGGCTCCGTCACAAAGAACTCGAGCGAGGTCCACTGCTTGTCGCCGTAGCGAACCTTCAACATGTTCTCGCCGAGTTTGTCGAACTGCACCTTGTACACCTGAGTGTCGGCGCCCTTCTTGCCCACATACTCCAACTTCGTCTTCGCCGGAAACTCCGCTTCCACCGCGTCGATCTTGTTCTTCGTGCGCAGCGCGATCATCGCCGGCAGGTTGCTCGGCAGCGTCATGCCGGGAACCACCGTCGTGTCGAACTGATTGCTGGCGTAAAGTTCGTCGCGAACACCCTGGAAACTCGGAGCCCACTGCATTTTGAATTGATAGGTGACCTCGCTGCCTTTGGAACCGCGCGCCGCCAGATGAAGGCTCGTCAACGGCAGGCGCCACGGCTGCTGGCGGCCGGCCTCGCGAGCCCTGTTGAGATCGGCGACGTTGTTGACCGTCGCATGAATGTAGGGCGTGAAGCCGCCGCGGCCGCCCCGGCCTCCCGCATCGGCCGGGAAGCCGCCGCTATTGTCGAAGTATTCCAGGCTCGTCGATCCCACGGTAGTCATGAGCAGGTACGGACCCACGCCATTGCTGCGCGCCCAAAACATCCACGAACCGTTGCCGGCCACCAGGCTATGGCGTAGCAGTTTCTGCGTATAGATGTCGCCCCGGCGTCCGGGAGTGCCCTCGGCCATGCGCGTCGGGACGGCCAGGTCGCCGACCTCGATAGGCGCGGATGTGTTGTTTGCCAGCGTGATGCTCCAGTTCAACTGATCGCCGTCAAGGTGGAACGCTTCGCTGACGGCCAGGTCCTGCGGCAACACCACGGTCCGCTCCGGGCCTACCCGCCATTCCGTGACGCCGGTCTCCGCGTTCGGCGCCAATCGGAACTCGATGCGCATCGCCGAGGCGCTCACCGGGCTGAACTTCACCTCGTTGAATTTCGAAGTTTCATTGCCGTAAGGCGTCGTGGTCTGAACCGGCCGCCAATCGTTGCCGTCCTGGTAAAGAATGCGCCACGAACCGGGCGCCTGATAGTGCACCGCCGGAGCCCCGCCTCGCGCGCCGCGTCCGCCCGCCGGTTCTTCGCCCGCCCAGTAGACGGCTGCTTCCGACACCGTTTCCGCCCGGGGGAACGTGTACTGAATCCAATGCGTGCCGCCGGCGGCGCCGCCCTGGAAGACGGCTGCGACCACCGGAGGCGCGCCGCGTCCGCCGCGTCCACCGAACGCCGGCGTGATCGCGCCATCGTTCACCGTCGCAAGACCGGGCACCGTTTCCGACGCGGTAACCTGGCTCTGCGCCGCGAGCGTTTTGAGCAGCTCGCCGACACGATATTGAATCCGATTGGCGGCCGGTTGACCGGAGAGAGTGAGCTGGCTGATATCGCGCCACTCGCCCTGCGGAGACGTGCGGTACCGCGCCACTACGCGCCCGAGCGAACCGCCAGGAGCGATGTACTCGGTATCGGCAACATCGTTGGTGCGTCGAAGGCTGACAATTCCCTCGTCGGTGCACTGAATGGTGAAAGCCCCGTTACGCAGGCTTTGCGCGGGAACAACGGCCGGCAGCAGAAGCAGCGCAGCCAAGGGTCGGACGAACTTCAAATTGAGTGTCATGGGCAGGCCAAGCGCCCAGCGTATCACAGATGTAAGCGGTTTCAAGCGGTCGGCCCGGAGGAATCCGTTCACCAACCCGGCTACCGTTCTCGTTGAACTCCATGCGCCTTTCGATGCACTTTTTACCGCTCCCTCACGGGTTTGTGAAAAAATCGGGCTGTTGTTCTCGTGGCGATCCATTCTCCTTTCGATACACCTTTTACCGCTTCCTCACGGTCTCCTCACGGTCGCGGCTCCGTTAGTAGAATCAACTAGATACGGAGCCGTGACCGTGAGGGAGCGGTAAAAGGGGCCCGAGACAGGAGTGCGTTTGAATGCGGGAAAAAAGCAATTCGATATTTTTTCACAAGCCCTCACGGTCGCGGCTCCGTTAGCAGAATGAACTGCATACGGAGCCGTGACCGTAAGGGAGTAACCATGGCCCTGTGGGCCGCCGATAGAAATGAAAGTCGGCGTAGTGCATCCTGGTATCGGTAGCGGCGCGTTTGAGGTCGGTATTCCGCTCTGGAGATGTTGAGGCCGAAGGGA
>DATNFO010000060.1:0-27579 GCA_035606355.1 Candidatus Limnocylindrales bacterium
GCTACCGGAAGGCACCGAGATGGTGATGCCGGGCGACAACGTGAACCTGAACGTCGAACTGATCACCCCGGTCGCCATGGATAAGGGCCTCCGCTTCGCCATTCGCGAAGGCGGACGCACCGTCGGCGCCGGCACCGTGACCGAGATCATTAAGTAGGTAATCAATGGCGCTGAGAGAACGCATTCGCATCCGCTTGAAGGCTTACGACCACAGGGTGCTGGATCAATCGACAACGGAAATCGTGGACACAGCGAAGAGGACCGGCGCCACCGTGGCCGGTCCCATCCCGCTGCCCACGAGCCGCTCCATCACGACGGTGTTGCGGAGTCCCCACGTCGATAAGAAGTCGCGGGAGCAGTTTGAAATCCGGACGCACAAGCGTCTGCTCGATATCCTCGAGCCCACCCAGCAGACGGTAGACGCGCTGATGAAGCTGGATCTGCCCGCGGGTGTGGACGTGGAGATTAAGGCGTTCGGGAAATAGTTGATTCACCACAGAGACACAGAGATGGCACAGAGAACACAGAGAAGACGAAGATTGCATTCCTCTGTGTCCTCCTTCTTATCCTCTGTGCCTCTGTGGTGAAAAAGAGAAGGATCGAATTTACAATGAGCCCAGGAATCCTTGGCAAAAAAATCGGAATGACGCAGATGTTCCGGCCCGACGGCCAGGCCGTCCCGGTGACGCTGCTCAAGGCGGGACCGTGCATGGTCACGCAGCGCAAGACGCCCACCACCGATGGGTACGACGCCGTGCAACTCGGCCTGCTGGAGTTCGTCAAGCCGCAGCGCATCAATAAGCCGGCCACCGGCCACCTGAAGAAGGCGGGCGTGGAAGGCGCGAAATTTATGCGCGAGTTCAACCTCACCGCCGGCAGCGACGATTTCAAACCCGGCGACAAGGTGCTGGTGGATCAGTTCAAGCCCAAGGACAAGGTGGACGTCATCGGCATCAGCAAGGGCCGAGGCTTCGCCGGTCTGGTGAAGCGGCACCACTTCCGCGGCGGCGAATCGACCCACGGCTCGATGTTCCACCGTGCGCCCGGCTCCATTGGCGCGTCCAGCTTTCCGTCGCGCGTCGTTCCCGGTATGCGCATGGCCGGACACATGGGCAACGCCCGTGTGACGGTCCGCAACCTGGAAGTGATTGACGTCGATCTAGAGGACAACGTGCTCATCGTCAAGGGCGCGGTTCCCGGACCGACCGGCGGCTACGTGATGGTGCGAAGGAGCAAGAGGTAACACCATGCCGACAGTCGATATCGTCGATCTCAATAATCAGAAAGTCGGTCAGCTCGATCTCGCCGACGACGTTTTCGGCGCCGAAGTCAACGAGGCGCTGCTGTACGAAGCCGTTCGCCAGTATCAGGCCGGCAAGCATCGCGGAACCCACAAGACCAAGGTTCGCTCCGAAGTCGCAGGCTCCGGTAAGAAGCTGTGGAAGCAGAAGGGCACCGGCCGCGCGCGCGTGGGTTCGGTTCGCTCTCCCATCTGGCGCCACGGCGGCACGGTGCACGGTCCGGTGGTTCGCAGCTATGCGTACAAACTGCCGAAGAAGATGCTGTTGGGCGCGCTGCGCTCGGCTCTCTCGGCGAAGGTTCGCGATGGCGAATTGAAGATCGTGCAGACGTTCAACTTTGCCGACCACAAGACCAAGAGCGCGATGGGCGCGCTGGCCAAGTTGGAAGCGGGCCGCACTGTTCTGGTCGTAGAGAACGGCGAAAACCGCAATCTTACCCTCGGCCTTCGCAACCTCAAGGGCGTTACTCTCCTCCCCACCCGTGAAGTCAATCCCTACCACCTGTTGGGCCACAAGAGCGTGATTCTGAGCGAAGCCGCCGCGCGCAAATTCTCGGAGGCACTCGCAAAATGAACATCCATCAGATTCTCATCCGTCCGCTCGTTACCGAGAAGGGCGTAGAGAAGAAAGACAACGAAGGCACTCTTTGCTTCCAGGTGCATGCCGAAGCCAATAAGACGCAGGTGAAGTCAGCGGTGGAGAAGCTCTTCAAGGTGAAAGTGGCAGAAGTTCGTACCGCGACCTTTGAAGGCAAGCTGCGCCGCCGCGGCCGCTTCACCGGTTATCGGGCCGACTGGAAAAAGGCCTACGTGAGGCTGAAGGCGGGCGAGAAAGTGCCCGAGTTCGCGGAGATCTAATCATGCCTATCAAGACATTCCGTCCCGTCACTCCCACACGTCGATTCATGACGGTGGTGTCGCGCGAGGACATCACGAAAGATCGTCCGGAAAAGTCGCTGGTCGAATCCAAGAAGCGCACGGGCGGCCGCAACAGCACGGGGCGCGTCACCAGTCGGTTCATCGGCGGCGGCGCCAAGAAGGCGTATCGCGTTGTGGATTTCAAGCGCGATAAGTTTGGGATTCCAGCGGTTGTCGCGGCGATCGAGTACGATCCCAATCGCTCCAGCCGCATCGCGCTGTTGAACTACGCGGACGGCGAAAAGCGCTACATCATCCAACCCGATGGCCTGAAGGTCGGCCAGAAGGTGATGTCGGGACCCACGGCCGATATTCTCATCGGCAATGCGCTTCCGCTGAAGAACATGCCGGCCGGCACCATCGTGCACAACATCGAGCTGAAGCCGGGCAAGGGCGCGCAGATGGCCCGCTCGGCCGGTTCGCAGGCACAGCTCATCAGCAAAGAAGGCGGGCTCGCTCTTCTGAAGCTGCCCTCGGGCGAAGTGCGTCGCGTATTGTCCGATTGCATGGCCACCGTTGGCCAGGTCGGCAACGTGGATCACGAAAACGTTTCTCTCGGTAAGGCCGGGCGCTCGCGCTGGCTCGGTCGCAGCCCGCACAATCGCGGCGTTTCGATGAATCCGGTCGACCACCCGCACGGCGGCGGCGAAGGCAAAACCAGCGGCGGCCGCCACCCCGTGACCCCCTGGGGTCAGCCCACTCGCGGTTTCAAGACGCGCAACAACAAGCGCACCGACAAGTGGATTGTGAATCGGAAGAGCAAAAAGAGGTAAGCATGGGAAGAAGCGTAAAGAAGGGACCGTTTACCGATACGCACCTGGAAGCCAAGCTCATGGTGCTCAGCGCGGCCAATGAAAAGAAGGTGGTTCGCACCTGGTCGCGCCGTTCCACGATTCTTCCCGAGTTCGTGGGGCACACCATCGCCGTGCACAACGGCAAGAAGTTCATTCCGGTGTACGTCACCGAGAACATGGTGGGGCATAAGCTGGGCGAGTTTTCCCCGACCCGCACGTTCAAAGGGCACTCGGTAAAAGCGGCTACGGAAAAGACCGGGAAGCCGTCCTAGCCGGCGGCCGTTAGAAGGAATCGATATGGAAGCCAAAGCGGAAGCAAGATATATCCGAGTTTCCCCGCAGAAAGCGCGCCTGGTAGTGGACATGATCCGCGGCCAGCAGGCGGGGAAGGCGCTGACTACGCTGCGCACCGTCAACAAGCGCATCGCGCCCACGGTGGAGAAGGTGCTGCAGTCGGCCATCGCCAACGCGCAGAACATTAACGAAGACGTGGACGTCGATCGTCTGTACGTCTCGCACGCGCTGGTCAACGAAGGGCCTCGCATGAAGCGTGTGCGGCCGGCTCCCATGGGCCGCGCCTATCGCTACCAGCGCCGTCTGGCGCATATCGTCATCAAAGTGGCGGAGAAAGAAGCATAGATGGGACAGAAAGTTCACCCGTACGGATTCCGGCTGGGCTTCAATAAGCCGTGGCGGTCGCGCTGGTTCGCCAAACAGGGCTATGCCAAGCTGCTGCAGGAAGACCTCGAGCTCAAGGAAGGCCTGATGAGCCGCCTGAAGAGCGCCGGTGTCAGCTCGATCGAAGTGGATCGCCCGGGCAACAAGCTGCGGGTCACCATCCGCACGTCGCGTCCCGGCATCATCATCGGACGCAAGGGCGCCGAAATCGAGAAGCTGAAGCAGGACATGGCGCGCAAGACCAAGCGCGAAGTCTTCATCGATATTCAGGAAGTGCACAAGCCCGAGCTGGACGCGCAACTGGTGTGCGAGAGCATCGGGTTGCAGCTCGAAAAGCGCGTGGCGTTCCGCCGCGCGATGCGCAAGGCTGTGGATTCGGCGCTGCGCTTCGGCTGCAAGGGAATTAAGGTTCGCGTGTCCGGCCGTTTGAATGGCGCGGAAATCGCCCGCAGCGAGTGGTATCTGCAAGGGCAGCTTCCGCTGCACACGCTGCGCGCCGACATCGACTACGGCTTCTCCGAAGCTCACACCACGTACGGCGTGATCGGGATCAAGACCTGGATTTACAAGGGTGAGATTCTCGACCTGACCAAGCGCCGCGGCGGACTCCTTCCGGAGCCCGAACCGCGCCGGGATCGCGGCGAGCGTCGTGACCGCGGAGATCGCGGAGGCCGTGGACGCGATCGCGACCGTGGCGATCGTGGCGGCTATCAGGGTGGCCCGCGCACCGAGCAGGCTCCGCCTCCGGTGGCCGAAGGCCCCGCCGTGCAACAGGCTCCGGCCGATATGCCGCGTCCGGCACAGCGTCCGGCGGCGCCGATTCTGCCGCCGCTAATGTCGCCTACGCAATCGCCGTCCTGGAAACAGGAAGCTCGTCAGGAGCAGACGCCTGCGCCGGCGGAAAACAAGCCGGAAGCGAAGCCGGAAACCAAGCCGGAAGGCGAGAACCAGTAGCAAGGATTGATTGAGGACTAACCGCCATGATGATGCCAAAGAAGGTGAAATTCAGGAAGCAGCAGCGCGGCCGAATGGCCGGCAAAGCCTGGCGCGGCTCCGACATCTCTTTCGGGGATTTCGGTCTGAAAGCCATGGAATGCGCCTGGATCACCGACCGGCAGATTGAAGCCGCGCGCGTGGCCATGACCCGCTCCATCAAGCGCGGCGGTAAAGTTTGGATCCGCTTGTTCCCGGACAAGCCGATCACCAAGAAGCCCGCCGAAACCCGTATGGGTAAAGGTAAAGGCGCGCCCGAGCAGTGGGTTGCCGTCATCCGTCCCGGAAAGATTCTCTTCGAGATGGAAGGCGTGGACCGCGCCACGGCGGCGGCCGCCATGCGCTTGGCAGCGCACAAGTTGCCGATCAAAACCAAGTTTGTCGGCCGGGACGACGCGGAGTAACGCATATGAAGTCAAAGGTTCGCGATCTCGACGATCAGGCATTACGGCACCAGCTGCAGGAAATGGATGAGCAGCGGTTCCGTCTTAAATTTCAGATGTCCATGGGACAAACCGACGGGCTGAAGAAGCTCCGCTCGATGAAGAAGGAGCGCGCCCGCATCCTCACCGTACTCCGGGAGCGCGAGTTGGCGGGAGCGAAGAAATAACATGGCCGAACAGCAGCAAGAGCAGCACAAGAACGAGAAAGTCGGCGAGGTAGTATCTACCAAGATGGCGAAGACCATCGTGGTGGAAGTCAGCCGCCGCGTGCCGCACCCGCTCTATAAGCGCATCATCGCGAAGCGCAAGAAATTTTACGCCCACGACGAAGAGGGCACCGCAAAGCTCGGCGATGTGGTTCGCATCGTCGAAAGCCGCCCGCTCAGCAAACTGAAGCGCTGGCGCCTGGCGGAAGTGGTTCGCCGTGCCGCGCAGGTGGGTGCGCAACCCGCGGAACTGGATGTAAAGGTTTAGCAATGTCTCTTTACCACAGAGGCACAGAGATGAAAACAGGAGAACACAGAGGAACGCAAACCCTTGGTTTTCTCTGTGTTCTCCCGGGTTTTCTCTGTGTCTCTGTGGTGAATCGAAAGGCTACTACAAGCTTATGATTGGAATGCGTACAATTCTCGAGGTGGCCGATAACAGCGGCGCCAGGAGGCTTTCTTGCATCCTGCCGCGCGGCGGCGACCTCGGCCTGCGCGCCGGCCTCGGTGACGTGATCACCGCCAGCGTGAAAGAGGCCGCTCCCGATTCGGCCATCAAGAAAGGCAAAGTGGTGCGCTGCGTGATTGTCCGCATGCGCAAGGAAACCCGGCGCAAGGACGGCACTTACATCCGTTTCGATTCCAACGCCGCCGTGTTGATCAACGATGTCGGCGAGCCGGTCGGAACGCGTGTGTTCGGCCCGGTCGCCAGGGAACTGCGCGACAAGAAATTCATGAAGATCGTGTCGCTCGCCCCCGAGGTTATTTAAATGGCAACTGGAACTAAGAAATCACTGGCCCCGCCGGTCCGCACCGATCTCAAAAAGGACGACACCGTAAAGGTGATCTCGGGTCGCGACAGGGGCAAGACCGGACGGATTCTGCGCGTCGACCGCGATACCAACAGGGTGCTGGTCGAGCACGTGATGATGATCAAGCGCCACACCCGGCCGAATCCCGCCAAGCAGATCAAGGGCGGCATCGCGGAGCGCGAAAGCCCCATACAGGCTTCTAATGTGATGATCATATGCCCCGGCTGCAACAAGGCCGTGCGCATCGCCCATCACATCGATCACGCCGCCGGCGGCGGCAAGGGACGCCGCACGCGGGTGTGCCGCAAGTGCGGGCAAACACTGGATCGGAAATAAGAGGATTCCATGGCAGCACGTTTGAGAGAGCATTATCAGAAAAACGTCGTCGGCTCGCTGACGAAAGAGTTCGGTTACAAGAACGTCATGGCCGTGCCGAAGGTCGAGAAGATCTCGATCAATATCGGCCTCGGCGAAGCCACGCAGAACGCCAAACTCATGGATGGCGCGGTGAACGAGCTGACGGCCATCGCCGGCCAGAAGCCGGTGGTCACCAAAGCGACCAAGAGCATCGCGCAGTTCAAACTGCGCGAAGGCCAGGCCATCGGCTGCATGGTGACGCTGCGCGGCGACCGCATGTACGAATTCCTGGACCGCCTGGTGAACGTGGCGCTGCCCCGCGTGCGCGATTTCCGCGGAGTCTCGACGAAGAGCTTCGACGGGCGCGGCAATTACACCCTGGGCGTGAAAGACCAGTTGATTTTCCCGGAAATCGATTACTCCAAGGTGGAAAAGACCAAGGGGATGAACATCTCCATCACCACTTCGGCGCGCACCGACGCCGAGGGCGTGGCACTGCTTCGCGCCATGGGGATGCCGTTCCGGCAACAGTAAAGGACAAACATGGCAACCACCGCGAAAATTGCAAAAGATATCAAGCTGGAGAAGATCCGGCGCGAGTCTCAGGCGGCTAAGGCCCAGAACAAGCCCGGCGTGGATAAACTGCCGACGCGTCACCGCAACCGCTGCTGGCGCTGCGGGCGTCCGCGCGCGTTCCTGCGCAAGTTCGGCATTTGCCGTCTGTGTTTCCGCCAACTCGCGTTGAACGGCGAGATTCCCGGCGTGACGAAGGCTAGCTGGTAGTAAGTAGGAGAACTATGACGAGCGATCCCATTGCCGACATGCTGACTCGCGTCCGGAACGCGATCCAAGCCCGCCACCCCAAAGTGGACGTGCCGGCTTCCAAGCTGAAAACGGAAATCGCGCGCATTCTGAAAGAAGAAGGTTTCATTACCAACTTCAAAGTAGCGGAAGAAGGCGCGAAGAAGACCATTAAAATCTACCTGAAGTACGGGAACAACAACTCGCCCGTGATCAGCGCCATCGAGCGTGTTTCGCGCCCCGGCTGCCGCGTCTACGTCGGCCAGACGGAGATTCCGCGCGTGCTCGGCGGTCTGGGAATCAATATCCTGACTACCCCGCGCGGTGTCATGACCGGCCGGGATGCGCACAAGGAGAAGATCGGCGGCGAGATTCTCTGCCGTGTGTGGTAACCGCAAGGACGAATTGAATTATGTCGAGAATTGGTAAAAAGCCGATCCCGCTGCCCAGCGGCGTGAAAATCCAAGTCGGCGATCAACTGCAGGTCACCGGACCCAAGGGCACCCTCACCGTGCCGATTCCGGAAGGCATCACCTTCGACCAGGCCAATGGCGTGTTGAACGTCAAGCGCGCCAGCGACGATCACGCCGCGCTGCACGGCCTGACGCGGGCTCTCACCGCCAATGCGGTGCAGGGCGTCAGCACCGGCTTCACGCGCGAGCTCGATATTGTGGGCATCGGCTACCGTGCGGAAGTCAAGGGGCGTGTTGCCATCTTCACCCTGGGCTATTCGCATCCCATCGAATTCTACCTGCCGGACGGCGTGGACATGAAGGTCGAGAAGGTGGCGGGTAGCGCGATTCAGAATCTTCAAGGCCGTGTCATTCTGAGCGGCCATGACCGGCAGCTTCTCGGACAGGTGGCTGCCAACATCCGCGCGCTTCGCAAACCGGATCCTTACAAGAATAAGGGCATCCGCTACACCGGCGAAGCGCTGCGCAAGAAGGTCGGTAAGACCGGGGCGGGTGGCAAATGATCAATAAGCACGAAAAGAAGGAAATCCGCAGCCGTATTCACAAGCGCATTCGCCGCAAGCTGCAGGGCACTACGGACAGGCCGCGCCTGGCGATCTTCCGCAGTGTGGCGCACATCTACGCGCAGGTTATCGACGATAGCAAGGGCGTCACGGTGGTGTCGGCCTCGAGCGTCGATAAGGACGGCCGCACCAATGGCGGCAATGTCGCGGCGGCCAAGACCATCGGCAAGCTGGTGGCTGAGCGCGCCAAGGAAAAGGGCATTGCCAAAGTAGTGTTCGACCGCGGCGGCTATCCGTACCACGGGCGCGTGAAGGCGCTCGCCGATGCCGCTCGCGAAGCAGGACTGGAGTTCTAATCAATGGCAACGATCGCAAAACGCATCGATCCGGCTCCGCTCAATCTCAAAGAGCAGGTGGTCGCGATCAACCGTGTCACCAAAGTGGTGAAGGGCGGTAAGAACATGAGCTTTTCGGCTCTGGTGGTGATCGGCGATCCATCGGCCAAAGTGGTCGGCTACGGAGTCGGCAAGGCGAAGGAAGTGCCGTCGGCGATCCGCAAGGGCATCGAAGCCGCCAAGAAGAATCTGCGCCGGGTCAATGTGTTGGACACGACGATTCCGCATCAGGTTCTGGGCCAGTTTGCCAGCAGCCAGGTGCTGCTCAAGCCGGCTCCCGCCGGAACGGGCGTGATTGCGGGCGGACCGGTGCGCGCTGTCATTTCGGCCGCCGGAATCCCGAACGTGCTCACCAAGAGCATCGGCCGGCGGAACCCGCACAACGTGGTTAAGGCGACCATCGTGGCTCTGGAATCGCTGCGCGATCGAGCTGCTGTCGCCGAAATGCGCGGTCTCGCGGTGGAGAAACTCTAATGGCAGGCACCATCAAAATCAAACTGGTCCGCAGTCCCATTTGCACGCCCGAGAAGCAGAAACGGGTGGTAAAAGGATTAGGACTGCGAAAACTGAACCAAGTGGTCGAGCGGCCCGACAGCCCGGTATTTCGAGGGATGGTCAACAAGGTCCCGCATCTCCTACAAGTAGTGGAATAAGATTGGTGGACGCGGATGAACGCAGATAAACGCAGATAAGATTTGGATTTCGTCTGCTTTTATCCGCGTTCATCCGCGTCCCAATAAGGATTTTCAAATGAACCTGAGTCAACTCAAACCTCCGGCCGGGCAAACCAAGCAGCGCAAGCGCGTGGGGCGCGGTATGGGCTCCGGCCACGGCAAGACTTCGACCCGCGGCAGCAAGGGTCAGCACGCTGGCACCGGTTTCAGCCAGAAGCGCGGTTTCGAAGGCGGACAGATGCCGCTTCACCGCCGCCTGCCCAAGCGCGGTTTCAAGAACATTTTCAAAAAGCATTACGCCATCGTCAATCTCGGCAGGCTCGAAAAGCTGGAAGGCGATACCTTCAATGCCGATCGTCTGATGGAACTCGGCGTCATCCGCTCGACGGGCGACGGCCTGAAGATTCTCGGAACCGGCCAGTTGACGCGCAAGATTACGGTGGAAGCCCACCATTTTTCCAAGTCGGCACTGGAGAAGATCCAGCAGGCCGGAGGAACGGCGCAAACCATCGGCACACCGGCCGCCGAGTAGCCGGAAAAGGGAACCATGACGAGGTTAATTGAAGCCTTCGCGAACATGTTTCGCGTCCCCGACCTGCGCAAGCGGCTCCTGTTCACGCTGGGGCTGCTCGCGGTGTATCGTCTGGGCGGACACATCCCCACTCCGGGTGTAAACGTAGCGCAATGGAGCCAGTTCCTGGGCTCCGCACAAGGATCGATCTTCGGATTTTTCGATCTCTTCGCCGGCGGCAATATTCGCCGGCTGACCGTGTTTGCGCTCGGCATCATGCCGTACATCACGGCATCGATCATTTTGCAGCTCCTGACGGTGGTTGTTCCCACGCTTGAGAAGCTGCAAAAAGAAGGGGAACTGGGGCGCCGCAAGATCACTCAGTGGACCCGCTATCTCACCATCATTCTCTCCGTCATTCAGTCCTTCGGTATCGCCGCCGGCCTGCAAAGCATGAAGGAAGGCATCGTCATCAACCCGGGCTTCGGCTTTACCATGCTGACGATTCTGTCGCTGACAACCGGTAGCGCCTTCATCATGTGGCTCGGCGAGCAGATCTCCGAGCGCGGCGTGGGCAACGGCATGTCGCTGATCATCTTCACCGGCATCGTGGTTGGCTTGCCCGGCGCCTTGCAGAACATTTACCAGAACACGTTCGTCACGCACGAGTGGGGCGCCATTACGCTGCTGGTCCTCATCGCGATGATGATCGCGGTGGTCGCTTTCATCGTGCTGGTGGAACGTGGCGAGCGCCGCATCCCGGTGCAGTACGCCAAGCGCGTCGTCGGGCGCCGCGTGATGGGCGGCCAGAGCACGCACATGCCGCTGAAGGTCAACGCCGGCGGCGTCATCCCCGTGATCTTCGCGTCGTCCATTTTGGCGTTCCCGCAAACCCTGCAGCAGGTGGGCACGGTCAAGAACATGAAGTGGCTGATGGGCATCCTCACCGCGATTCAACACGGCGAGCCGCTCTACTACGTCCTGTTCGTCGCGGGCATTATTTTCTTCTGCTTCTTCTACGTTTCGATCATCTTCAACCCGAACGAAGCGGCCGACAATATGCGCAAGTACGGTGGGTTCGTTCCCGGCATTCGTCCCGGGCGCAATACTGCCGACTACATGAACAACATTCTGACGAAGATCACGGTGGTGGGCGGTATTTATCTGGCCATCCTCTGCCTGATCCCGGATATCATGATCGCCGGCATTCACTTGCAGCACCTGCCGCTCATCGGAAGCGGAATCGATAATGCGCTGACCGCCGCGCATATGCGCTTCCTGCTGGAAGGCTTGAACGTCAATTTCTACTTTGGCGGTACTTCGCTGCTCATCGTCGTGGGCGTGGCCATGGATACCATCAACCAGGTGGAAGCCCAGCTCATTATGCGGCATTACGAAGGGTTTACTCCGCGGTCGGGCCGCATTAAGGGCCGGCGGAGCACGTTCTGAGTGTGAGTGCCATTGTCTTGTTCGGTTCGCCCGGCTCCGGCAAAGGCACGCAGGCGAGGTTGTTGTGCCAGCGCCTCAATGTTCCGCATATCTCGACCGGAGATATGCTGCGCGAATCGATTCGCCAGGGGAGCCAGGTAGGTACCGCGGTCGCGGCGAAGATGCAGGCAGGCGTGCTGGTGAAAGATGAAGTGGTCAACCGCATGGTGGAAGCCCGGTTGGCTCAGCCGGATGCCGCGAATGGTTTTGTTTTGGATGGGTATCCGCGGACGCTCGCTCAGGCCGAGCACCTGACCGGGTGGATGGACGCCCATGGAATTCGCGAGGTGGTGATTCACCTCGCAGTAGATTACAATGTAATTATTGCCCGATTGACTGGACGCCGCGAGTGCCCTCGCTGTGGAACCCTGTACAACCTTGCCACTAAGCCTCCCCGGGTGGATGGCATGTGCGACCTGGATGGCGAGAAGTTAGCCGTTCGAGACGATGACAGGGAAGAGGTCATTCGAGAGAGGCTGGAAGGATACGGCCTCAAAACCCGTCCGGTGCTTCAGTATTACTGCGAGGCGGGGCGGCGCGTGATTGAAGTGGACGGCAGCGTGGACCCGCCGGAAACGGTGTTCGCGAAGATCTGCCGGGCGATGGAGACGAATGATCGTTCGTAAAACCGCCGCCGAGCTCGAGAAGATGCGGCGCAGCGGTCTGCTGGTATGGCAGATCCTGCAGAAGTTGAAGGAAATGGCCGTGGAAGGGGCCAGCACTTTCGATCTCGAAGCGGCAGCGGAAAAGATGGTGGCCGATGCGGGGGCCAAGCCGGCTTTCAAGGGTTATTATGTGCCGGCGGCCGGCGAGGCTTACAAGTTTGTGTTGTGCACCAGCGTGAACAGCGAAATCGTTCACGGTATGCCGAATGCGAAGCGCGTGCTCAAATCGGGCGACATCGTCTCGATCGACACGGGCGTGAAGTTGGACGGGTATTACGGCGATTCCGCCATCACCGTCCCCGTCGGCGAGGTCAGCGAGCAGACCAAAAAACTGCTGCAGGTGACGCAGGAGTCGCTCGAGCTGGCGATCGATAAAGTGCGCAACGGGAACCGGTTGTTCGATATCTGTTCCACGGTGGAGCAGCATGTGAAGGGCAACGGGTTCAGCATTGTCCGGGAGTATGTGGGACACGGGATCGGGACGCAGCTTCACGAAGAGCCGCAGGTTCCCAATTATGTGGACCGCAAGAACGAGAATCCCCGGTTGAAGCCGGGAATGGTGCTCGCGGTGGAGCCGATGGTGAATGCCGGCCGCCCCGAGGCGATGGTTTTGAGAGACAAGTGGACGGCAGTGACGAAGGACGGCAGCAACAGCGCCCACTTCGAACATTGCATCGCTGTTACGGAGAACGGCCCGTGGGTACTGACCCGGCCGTAAGAGTTCCGGCGACGGTAGTGGAAGAGCTGCCGAGACTGTTGTTCACCGTCAAGCTGGAAACCCAGCAAACGGTGACCGCTCACCTGGTGGGGGCGGTAGAAAGAAATTTCGTCCGGTTGGTTCCGGGCGACCGGGTAGAGGTGGAGTTAAGTCCGCTCGATCCGACGCGGGGCAAGATCGTAAGGAAGATTAATTAGGACGCAGATGAACGCAGATGAACGCAGATAAAAACCAGAAAATTTTTATCTGCGTTCATCAGCGTTCATCAGCGTCCCTGAATGGGAACTAGCGATGAAGGTTAGAGCTTCAGTCAAAAAGATTTGTGATAAGTGCAAGGTGATCCATCGCGAAGGCGTGGTGCGGGTCATCTGCGTTAACCCGAAACACAAACAGAGGCAGGGATAAAGAACCATGGCACGTATCGCCGGCGTAGATTTGCCGCCCGCCAAGAGAGCCGAGATCGGACTGACGTATATTTACGGCGTTGGCCGTACGCGGTCCCAGTCGCTGCTCCACCGGGCCGGTATCGACTTCAATAAGAAGATCCGCGACCTGAGTGAGGACGAAGTCAACCGCGTCCGCCAGATCCTGGAAGAAGAGGGCGCCGTCGAGGGCGACCTGCGCAAAGAAATCTCGTTGAACATCAAGCGTCACATCGAGATGGGCTCGTATCGCGGATTGCGGCATCGCCGCAGCCTGCCGGTCCGCGGCCAGCGCACTCACACGAATGCGCGCACGCGCAAGGGTCCGCGCCGCGGCACGGTCGCGAACAAGAAGAAGGCCACCGGAAAGACGTAGAAACGTATGGCGAAAGCACCAGCAAAGTCTGCAGGCAAGAAGAAGAGCTTCAAGAAGAAGGAAAAGCGCGTTGTGCACGTCGGTCTGGTGCACATCCAGGCGACCTTCAACAACACCATCGTCACGATTTCGGATCAGGAAGGCAACACCATCGCCTGGTCCAGCGCAGGTTCGCTCGGGTTCCGCGGCTCCCGCAAAGGCACTCCGTTCGCAGCCCAGCAGGCTGCGCTGACGGCTGCCAATAAGGCGTCGGAAACCGGACTGCGTACCGTGGAAGTGCGTGTGGCGGGCCCCGGCTCCGGCCGCGAATCCGCCGTCCGCGCGCTGTCCACCGCGGGAATCGAAGTGCGCGCCATCAAGGACGTCACGCCGATTCCGCACAATGGATGCCGGCCGCCCAAAAAGCGCCGCGTCTGATTTTTCAGTAAAGAAGCGGGAAGAAGGCTGCCAAGCTGTAAACCGCACCTGAGTAAGGAAAGGTCATTACGAACTAACATGGCACGATACATTGGCCCCGTATGCCGGCAATGCCGCCGCGAGGGCATGAAACTCTATCTCAAGGGCGAGCGCTGCCACAGCGAAAAGTGCGCCATCGAAAAGCGCAACTTCGTCCCTGGACAACACGGTAAAGATCGCAAAGCGAAGATCGTCGGGTACGGGCTGCAGCTTCGCGAAAAACAGAAGGTGCGGCGCGTTTACGGCGTCCTCGAACGGCAATTCCGCAGCGCCTATGAGAAGGCCGCGGCCACCAAGGGCATCACCGGCGAAAACCTCATGACCGGGCTCGAACGCCGCATGGACAGCGTCATCTACCGCATGGGCTTCGGCACCAGCCGCGCACAGGCGCGCCAGATTGTGCGCCACGGCCACATCGAGCTCAACGGCCGCAAGTGCAACATCCCGTCGGCGCAGGTAAAGCCCGGCGATGTTATCACCGTCCGCGAATCCAGCAAGAACAACCCCACCATCCTGGCCGCGCGCGACGCCACGGCTCACGCTCCGGCTCCGAATTGGATCGACGTGGATCGCGAAGGGCTCAAGGGCCGCGTCACCGCGCTTCCGCAGCGCAGCGAGTTGGTACAGATTCAGTTGAACGAGCAGCTCATCGTCGAGCTTTACTCGAAGTAACGGGTCGGACAGGCGGCTAACGCCTGTCCACAACAAACGAGGTTTTATGTTTAAGGGCTTCCAGAAACCGAAACGATTGGTCGCCAATACCGAAACTCTTACCGAGCGGTATGGCATGTTTACGGCACAGCCTTTCCAGCGCGGCTTCGGCACCACCATCGGCAATAGCCTCCGGCGCGTGCTGCTGAGCTCCATTGAAGGCGCGGCGATCACCGCCGTCCGTATCGAAGGCGTCGAGCACGAATTCTCGCCCATTCCGGGCGTGGTGGAAGACGCTACCGATATCATCCTCAACCTGAAGCAGATTCCCTTCAAGATTTCCGGCGAAGGCGTGAAAACCGTTCGCCTCACCGTGGACCAGCCGGGCGATGTCCGCTCCGGCCAGATCGAAACCGATGCCGACGTCGAAGTGCTGGATCGTGACGTGCACGTGGCGACCGTCAGCGAAGGCGGACGTCTGAGCATCGAAATGCGCCTGAAGAGCGGCCGCGGCTACGTCAGCGCGGACAAAAACTTCGACGAAGACCTGGCTCTCGGCTACATTCCGATCGACTCGGTTCACTCGCCCGTCCGCAAGGTCAACTTCTCCGTAGAAGCCGCTCGTCTCGGCCAGATGACCGATTACGACAAGCTCACGCTGGAAGTGTGGACCAACGGCGCGGTTTCGCCGCAGGACGCGATCGGCTACGCCGCCAAGCTGCTCAAGGACCACATGACCATCTTCATCAACTTCGAAGAGGTCCCGGAGCAGACCGAAGAGATCAGCGAGCGCGGCCTGGACAAGATGAACGAAGTGCTCAACCGCTCCGTGGAAGAGCTCGAGCTCAGCGTTCGTTCGTACAACTGCCTGAAGAACGCCAACATCCAGACGATCGGAGAGCTGGTGCAGAAGTCCGAAGCCGAAATGCTGCGGACCAAGAACTTCGGGCGGAAGTCGCTCAACGAGATCAAAGAGATTCTCGCCAACATGGGGTTGAGCCTCGGAATGCGCATCGATGCGCATGGCCGTCTGGTCGCCCCGCCACAGCAACCGGCTGGAAGCCTGCCGGACTACGGCCCCGATGATGAGGGGCAGGACCAGATCGGGGAATAAGACATGCGACATAGAGTTGCCGGATTTAAACTCAAGCGGCCCGTGGATAGCCGCAATGCGCTTCTGCGGAATCTCACCACCAGTGTGATTCTGGAAGAACGCGTCATCACCACTGTTCCGAAGGCGAAAGCCGTGCGCCCGCTGGTCGAAAAGATGATCACGCTGGCGAAGGCGGATACGCTGCACTCGCGCCGTCAGGCTGCCTCGTTTCTGATGACTCCGAAGAGCGTGCAGAAGCTGTTCGATACGCTCGGCACGCGGTTCGGGCAGCGCAACGGCGGTTACACCCGCATCACCCGCCTTGGACCCCGCAAGGGCGATGGCGCCGAACAGGCGATGATCGAACTGGTGGGCTCCGAACTGGTGAAGCGCGCCGCCGAGCGCGCCAAGCGCAAAGAGGAAAAGCTCAAAGCGCAGCGCGAAGGCCGCGAGCACGAAGAAGAAGAATCGGGCGAGTGAGGCTCCGGCTTCACTCCACGCGATTTGCGAAGACCCGCCACCTTGTGGCGGGTCTTTTCGCATTTACGCTGGTTGTTCAGGCGGCTACTCCGCGATTCATCACCTATCTGGGCGGATCGGGGTCGGAGACTGCTTCGGCCGTTGCGCGGGACGGCGCGGGGAACCTGTACATCACCGGTTCCGGCGACACGAATGGCTTCGTTTGGAAGCTGGACCCCTCGGGCAGCAAGATCCTGGCATCGACGACCTTTCCCGGAACAGCCTCGGCGCTCGTGCTGGACGGAGCCGGGAACGTCATCGTGGCGGGCTACACAGACGAAAATGGGTTCGTTTCGAAATTTTCTCCCGCTCTCGATAAATCACTGTTCACGAAAAATCTGACTGTTTTCCCTTTGGCGCTGGCGCAGGATCCGGCAGGCAACCTCTACCTCACAGGCGGAGATTTCACGAACGGCCTTTCCGACGCTTTCGTGCTCAAGCTGAGTCCCGACGCCTCGACGCGGATCTACAAAGTGACGCTCGGCGGCAGCGACACGGATGTCGGGCACGCGATCGCCGTCGATGCCGCGGGAAATGTTGCCGTCGCAGGCGAGACGGCTTCGTCGAACTTTCCGCTGCTCAATGCGGCGAATCCGAAGTTCGGCGGCGTGATCTCCGATTTCGGTTCGCCCGACCAAGGCGACGCATTCATAGCGCGCATCGATGCCGCGGGCAAGCTGGTTTACTCTACGTACCTCGGCGGCGCGGGAATCGACGTGGCTTACGCGGCCGCGCTGGACGGCTCAGGTAATGCGGTGGTCGGCGGGTATACGGAATCGTCGGACCCGACCGGAATTGGCTTCGTTTCGAAACTTTCGGCGCAAGGCGCGCTGCTGTGGACCAGGACAATCGGCGGCGCAGGGCTGGATGCGGTCTACGCACTCGCGCTCGATGGCGGAGGCAACATCTATACCACCGGCGCGACGAACTCGGTCGATTTTCCGGCGACAGGCGATGCCATTCCGACCTGTCGCACGAGCACCGGGCCGTTTATCGCGGAATTCGACGGGGCGGCCGGCACGCTGATCCGCTCGACCAAGGGTCCCGGCCTGGGGTTCGATATTCCCTATGCCATCGCCATCGACGCGGCCGGCGGCATTTATCTCGCGGGCAGCGCGGGCTCTCGCGTGTTCTTCGCGACGCCCGGCGCGGCGCAGACCACGTTCGGCGGCGGTTCGTCCGACGCTTTCGCGATGAAGATCGACTGGAACGCCACGCTCGGCACGTACCCCGCGTGTGTGCTGAACGCGGCCAGCTTTCAGGCGGGCAATCAGACATTCTTCCCAACCGGCGCCGTTGCCCCTTCAGAGATCGTCAGCATCTTCGGCGCGGGACTGAGCGGCGCAGCCGTGACCTTCGACGGCTTGCCCGCCAACGTGTTCTACTCCGGTCCGAATCAGATCAACGCGGTGGTTCCGGCAGGGCTGAAAAACAGCACGACGCAGATGACGGTAGGGAACGCCGCCCCTGTCGCAATGCCGGTGAACGCCGCGGTGCCCGCGATCTTCACTTATCAGGGCGGCATCGGGCAGGTGGTCGCCATCAATGATGATGACGGAACACTGAATTCGCCATCGAACCCCGCCGCGCGCGGGTCCTACGTGACGTTCTACGCGACGGGAGCGGGAACGCAGACCATCGGCGCGACCATCCGCGGCGTGCCTGCGACGGTGCAGTACGGCGGGCAGGCACCCGGCTTTATCGACGGGCTGCTGCAAATCAACGTACAGGTGCCAACAACCGTTGACTTCGGCAACAGCCTGCCGCTGTTTCTTTCGGCGGGGCCGTTTTCCAGCCAGTTCGGCGTCACGCTCGCGGTGAAGTAACGGCGGAGCAGCCTTGGTATCAGGGCATCATTTGCCGCTCCCTCACGGGTTTGTGAAAAAATCCGGCTGCTGTTCTCGTCGCGCCCCATGCGCCTTTCGATACGCCTTTTACCGCTTCCTCACGGTCGCGGCTCCGTTCGCAGAATCAACTAGATACGGAGCCGTGACCGTGAGGGAGCGGTAAACGCTGCCGGGAATGCGGAAGCAATTCGATTTTTTCACAGACCCTTACGGTAACGGCTCCGTATGTACTTGATTCGGATGACGGAGCCGCGACCGGGCGGGAGCCCGGTCGTTACAGGAACTTGATTCCTTGCGCCAGCGGCAGTTGTGCCGACCAGTTGATGGTGTTCGTCTGCCGGCGCATGTAAGCCTTCCACGAATCGCTGCCCGACTCGCGTCCTCCGCCCGTTTCTTTCTCTCCGCCGAACGCTCCGCCGATTTCCGCGCCGCTGGTGCCCAGGTTGATATTGGCGATCCCGCAATCGCTACCGCGGTGGCTCAGGAACGTCTCGGCCGAGATCAGATTAGTAGTGAACATAGCCGAGGAGAGGCCTTGCGGCACATCGTTGTGCCAGTGAATGGCGTCGTCCAGACGATCGAATTCGATGATGTAAAGAATGGGCGCAAAGATCTCTTCCTTGAGAATCGGCATGTCGGGTTTAGCGCGCACGAGCGTAGGCTGCACGTAGCAGCCGTACATCGCTCTGCCGCCATGCAGAATCTCGCCGCCCTGCGCCTTGATGCGGCGAATGCCGTCCATCATATCCTCTACCGCTCGCTTGTTGACCAGCGGCCCCATGAGCGTCCCTTCTTCGAGCGGATCGCCGATCTTCACCTGCTTATAGCCGTCGATGAGCGAAGAGACAATCTTCGGCGCGATGCCGCGCTGCAGGAAGAGCCTCCGCGTGGTGGTGCATCGCTGCCCCGCCGTACCGACGGCCCCGAACAGAACGGCGCGCGTGACCAGCTCCGGATTGGCATCGTCCATGACGATGATGCCGTTATTGCCGCCGAGCTCCAGAATGCTGCGGCCGAGCCGTTCCGCGATCACCTGCGACACGCGCCGGCCGACTTCAGTCGACCCCGTAAAGCTGATCAGCGGGATGCGCTTATCCGCGACCATGGTTTCGCCGATCGGGCGGCTCGGCCCGATCACCAGATTGAAGATGCCCTTCAGCCCGTGCCGCTCCGTAACGCGATTGCAGATTTTCTGCACGGCGATGGCGGTGAGCGGAGTCTCCGAGCTCGGCCGCCACAACACGCAATCGCCGCATACCGCTGCGATCATCGCGTTCCAACTCCACACCGCGACCGGAAAATTGAACGCGCTGATCACGCCGATAACGCCGAGCGGATGCCACTGCTCATACATGCGATGGCCGGGACGCTCGCTGTGCATCGTGAGGCCGTAGAGTTGGCGCGAGAGGCCGACAGCGAAATCGGCCACGTCGATCATCTCCTGCACTTCACCCAGGCCTTCGGGCAGAATCTTGCCCATTTCCATGCTGACGAGAGCGCCGAGTTCCTGTTTGTGCTCGCGGAGCTCGGCGGCAATTTCGCGCACAATGTCGCCGCGTTTCGGGGCGGGCAGCATGCGCCATTCGAGGAAGGCGCCGCACGCTTCCTGCATCACTTTTTCGTAATCGTCGAGTCCGGCGAGGCGGATTTTGGCGATGGGTTCGCCGCTGGCAGGATTCAGAGACTCCAGTTCGCCGCCGCTCGGGTCGGCAATCCAGTCTCCATACGATGCGCCGGAGTTCACCGGCTCGATATGCAGTTTTTCGAGGATCTCTACGATGGGGTCGCTGGCAGTGGGCACGCTTCTATAATACGCCCGGCTTATCCGGCCAGTTGTTCGCCGGCATTAGCTTCAGCAGGGCATTCCGTCCGCGGCTGGAAGGCGAACAGCGGGCATTCCAGGCGGCGGCCTTCTACCTCAAAATCCACGATGTATGGATCGGACTTCCCAGGGTGGCGCGTTACGCGGCATCCGCGTAAAAGTGTTCCAGCCTTTAACAGCGCGTTCGAATGCGCAGCGGCATCCCACGCTAAAAGTGGTGCAACAACTTCCCTGGTCATGAAGTCCTCGTTCACCGACAGCGGTACTCACCCCTATGCCTCGGTTTTGCCGGGTCTGAGCGCCGGCTAATGGGTCTAAGGTATCGCAGCAAACCGTTTCAGTGAAGGGTATCTTTTGGATAGTTATGGAACTTCTGGACCGGATGGGTGAATGCGCGTGCGCCCGCGCCTCGCAGCTTCACCCATTCACACCGATTCACACCTTGTCTTCGTATTGTTCGAAAGCCACGCGCACCAATTGTCCGCGAGTGCGGACGCCGGTCTTCTGGAACAGCCCCTGCAGAATGGCTTTTACGTAACTCTCGGAGATCTGCAGCTTCCAGGCGATCTCCTTGTTGGAGAGCCCTTCCATGACGAAGCGAAGCACCTGGCGCTGGCGATCGTTCAGTACGGGCGCGTTGGCGTGCTGCGCCTCCGCCTCCGGTGTGTGATCGTCCGGTTCCAGAGCGCCGCCCGCGGCTACCAGGCGGATGCTTTTGATGAGTTCGGTGAGGGTCGCTTGCTTGAGAAAGATTCCGGCGGCGCCCTGCCGCATCAGGCGGCGCGCTTCGTTGTCGCCAACCCACGCGGTGACGATGAGCACGCGGCCGTCAAAGCCGTGCTCGCGAGCTGCCGGTAGAAACTGCGAGGCACGCTCTCCGCCCAGATCGTGGTCCAGGAGCACGACGTCGAATTGCTTCTGCGCAATCCTCTGCAAAGCCTCGCGAATGCTGCCGCAGTGTTCGATCTCGATGACAGGGTCGTCGCGCAGAGCGAGCGCGACACTGTCGCGAAACAGCGCGTGGTCGTCCACCAGCAGAGTGCGTATGGTTTGCTGTTGAATTTCGGTCATCAGTTCTGGGCATCCTCAACGGGCCACAATTCTACGATAAAACAACTGCCGGAGGGCTGCGGTTCGTAACGCAGCCCACCGCCATGCGCACGCAGGATGGCGCGAGAGATGTAGAGGCCCAGTCCAAAGGAATGCGCGCCGGGCTGAAAAGGACGGAAGAGCTCGTCGGGATGCGCTACGCCCGGCCCGGTATCCCGGAAGCGGACCAGCACGAGGTCGCTCTCCATGCTCGCGGAAATGTGCAACTCGCGTTCCTCCCTTTGCGCCAGCGCCTGTTCCGCATTTCGCGCCAGATTCACGAACACCTGCAGCAGGCTGTGATGGTCGGCCTGCACCAGCGGCAGACCGGCGGCGACGTCCCAGTAAATCTGCACGCCGGCTTCGCGCAGGGAGGGCTCGATGACAATGCGCGTTTCGTCCAATACAGAGCCGGGGTCCGCAACGGCATGCTCGGGTCCGGATGCCATGCGCAGTCCGGAGCTGGCGATTTTCTCAAGTCCGCGAATCAGCGTGCCCAGCACCTGGAAGTGTTCGCTCGCGGCATTCTCCGGGATGGCGCTGAGCGCGGTGTGGGCGCCCGTGGCGGCGGCCGCGAGATTGCGGATCTCGTGGGAGATGGCGCCGATCAGGACGCGCGACGTCGCCATCATGGAGTTGAGCCCGGCGCCCTCGCGGTCGCGCAGGTTTTCCGAGGCGTCCCAAATCACCGCGGCGAGGGCCGATCCGCGGGACGTTCGATAGGTCGAAAGCCAGACGTGCGCCAGGAAAACCTCGCCATTCCGCCTCTGCCCCTTGCACTCCACATTGGTTCGAATATTGGCGCCCAACCGGGCGCTGTGCAGCATACGGTTCAGAATCGGCAGGTACGGTTCCACGGGCTGATTCTGCATTGCGTGATTCTCGCATCCGAACAACTGGCGCGCGGATTCGTTGGCGAGCAGAATATCGCCGGTATTTCCGAGGGTCAGGATGGCGAGCGGGCTGGTCTCGATCAACACCTCGAGTTGCTTCTCGGCTTCTTCCCGCAGTTGAATATAGCTTTCGCGTTCGCGCAGATGTTCGGCCAGCATGCGCCGCCGCTCGTTGAGCTCGCCGGCGAAGAAACCGGTCATCGAAAAACCAGCGGTACTCACCAGGAAACGGCTGATGGACCCCGGCTTCCACTCGGTCAGGTTAAGAGCGGCGATCAACCCCGGCGTGCCTTGCAGCGGATCGAAAGCCTCGCGCAGATAGGCGCAAAGCAGCGCAACCAGGAGGATTTGAAAATTGCTGAGCGCCGGTGCGGACAACAGAATGGGGATCACGTAAAGAAAGCCGACGGATGTGTCTGGTAGCGTCCAGTCGGTCCAGGCAACCAGTAGGATGAGAATCGCGGCTATCCCGCAGAGAGCGGCCCTGTGCGATTCAGCCCACGCGAGATAGCTGTCCAAGCGGCTCATGGAAACGGCGAATCTTCCAGCTTAGCGCGGTATACTGCGGAGTATCACTGGAGAGGAGGGGACCATGCCCGCGATTCAGTTTGTTTTGAACGGGAAACCCCGCAGCGTGGATGCCGCCGGCGCGATGCCGCTATTGTGGGTTCTGCGCGACACGCTCGGGCTCACCGGAACAAAGTTCGGCTGCGGAATGGCGCTGTGCGGCGCTTGCACAGTGCATGTCAACGGACAACCGATGCGCTCCTGTTCCACGCCGGTAGCGAGCGTTGCCGGCAAGCACGTCACAACCATCGAAGGACTGTCGCCCGATGCCACGAGCGCGGTGCAGCGCGCGTGGGTGGAGGAAGACGTGCCGCAGTGCGGCTACTGCCAAAGCGGGCAGATCATGACCGCGGCGGCGCTGATCGCCAAGACGAAAGCGCCGACCGACGCGGACATCGACGAAGCCATGCGGAATAACATCTGCCGTTGCGGCACTTATCAGCAGATCCGCCGCGCCATTCACCTGGCCGCGCGCCTGCACGCCGAGACGCCGCAGAAAGGAGACGAATAATGACTCCCGCAAAAGGTCTGGACCGCCGTTCGTTTCTGAAGACGGCGGCCGCGAGCGGGCTGCTGCTCGGCTTCCATTTGCCGGGCTCGCGGACTGCGCGCGCGGAAACGGCGGACGCCAGGCTGAATGCCTGGGTGCACGTAGCGCCCGATGACACGGTCACGCTCTACATTCACAAGGCCGAAATGGGGCAGGGCACTGTGACGTCGCTGGCCATGCTGCTGGCGGAGGAACTGGAGTGCGACTGGGCCAGGGTGCACACCGAATTTCCGGGAATCGATCGCGCATACGGCGGCAATCAGGGCGTGGTGGGCAGCCAGAGCGTGCGCAGCAGTTGGGAGCCGCTGCGGCGGGCCGGAGCCTCGGCGCGCCAGATGCTGGTGCAGGCTGCGTCGCAGCAGTGGGGCGTGGATGCCGCGCAGTGCCAGGCCCGGAACGGTGTGGTGATCAACTCCGCGACGGGCGCGAAGCTGTCCTATGGCGCACTGGCTGACGCGGCTGCGAAACTGACGCCGCCCGCGAACGTGCCGTTGAAGGACCCATCGCAATTCACCATCATCGGCAAGCCGCGCAAGCGGTTGGATACGCCGTCGAAGGTGAACGGCAGCGCGCAGTTCGGCATCGACGTGCGGCTGCCCGGGATGCTGTATGCGGTGGTGGCGCGATGTCCGGTATTCGGCGGGAAGGTGGCTTCCTTCGATGCCACCAAAGCGAAAGCGATGCCCGGAGTGAAGCACGTCGTGCAGATTTCGAACGGCGTCGCCGTGGTGGCGGAGAATACGTGGGCCGCGGCGCAGGCGCGCAAGGCGCTCGAAGTGAAGTTCGACGAAGGGCAGTGGGCCGGCCAAAGCAGCGCGGGGATTGCGAAGCTGTTCGTCGAGAAATCGCAGCAGCCTGGCGCCGTGGCGCGCAAAGACGGCGATGCCGCGGGCGTGCTGGCCGGCGCGGCGAAGAAGATTGAAGCTGTGTACGAAGCACCGTACCTGGCGCATGCGCCGATGGAGCCGTTGAACGCCACGGCCGACGTGCGCAGCGATTCCTGCGAAGTGTGGGCATCCACGCAGGGACAGTCGGCAGCGCATCAGGTGGCCATTCAGGTGACCGGGCTGAAACCGGATCAGGTGAAGGTCCACACGTGCTACATGGGAGGCGGCTTCGGACGCCGCGCGCGAGCGGACTATATCGGCGAAGCAGTGGAAGTTTCCAAAGCCATCGGCGCCCCCGTGCAACTGGTGTGGACGCGCGAAGACGATATGCAGCAGGATTGGTACCGTCCGGCGAGCTACACGAAATTCGTGGGGTCCGTCGGAACGGACGGAATGCCGGAAGCGCTGCACTCGCGCGTGATTTGCGCGCCCTTCGGCGGCTTGCGCGACGGCGTATCGCGGACGGGCGTCGAAGGCATCATGGACATGCCTTATGCGATTCCGAATCTTCTGGTGGACTATCACGCCGCCGACGTCGGGATTCCAGTGAGTTACTGGCGCAGCGTGGGTTACTCGCAGAACACCTTCTTCGCGGAGAGCTTCATCGACGAGTTGGCCGTCGCCGCGGGCAAGGACGCGTTGGAATTCCGGCGTGCGCTCCTCGGGAAACAGCCGCGGATGCTGGCCGCATTGAATCTCGCGGCCGAGAAGGCAGGATGGGGCAAGCCGTTGCCCGCGGGACGTGGCCGCGGCATCGCGGTGGTGAACAACATCGGCAGCTATACGGCGCAGATTGCGGAAGTGTCGGCGTCGAATGGCAAGCTGCGCGTGCACAAAGTGGTGTGCGCGGTCGATTGCGGGCACGTGGTCAATCCGTCCGGCGTGGAGCAGCAGATCCAGAGCGGCATCGTGTATGGATTAAGCGCCGCGCTCAAGGGTTCGATCACGATCGACAAAGGGCGCGTGCAGCAGGACAACTTCCACAACTACGATGTGCTGCGCATCGACGAGATGCCCGTGGTGGAGGTACATATTGTGCCGAGCACGGCGAATCCCGGAGGAATAGGGGAAGCGGCGGTGCCGCCGATCGCCGCGGCTGTGGCCAATGCGCTGTACGCGGCCAATGGCAAGCGGGTTCGGACGCTGCCTCTGGCCGTTTTGAACCGGTGAAGGGGCGACTTCAGACTCACCGGAAGCTAAGTCTTAAGAAAAGAGGACCGCCCGGGAAATCCCTGACGGTCCTCAATAGTTAGTAACTTTGGGGGAGACCTATACCTTGCGTCTGCGCCTGGCCAATAGCATCAAGGGTGCGATGAGTAACAGTCCGGTCGCGGGCTCTGGCACGGCACTATCACTGGTGAAAGTGTACGTGACCGGGCCGCCCGCTCCCGCCACAAAACCGGGTTGCCCGGCTGTCGGCGTGTAAGTGACGCCGTTGTTACCCTCGGGACCAATTTCGTTCGCAATAATGGCGTTTGTTAACGCAGTGGACGGAATTCCAACGTCCGCCAGGGCATCGACTCCGTCGAGGTTGTCCGAGTATACGAAGAGGACTCCCGTACCGCGACCGGCTCCCACCACGGTCGGCTCGAACCGCAGCACGTCCGAAATCACGCCGGGTGCGCCCGGCTCCAGCAGGAATACGTCTCCGGCCGTGAGGCCCGGAGGGTTCAGCAGATCGTAAGCCACGGTTACCAACCCACCCGCAACCGGATCCTGCATCAGTGCGCAAGGCAGTGCAGAATGAAACCCCGACGAATTGGTGAAAATGCCATTACAATTCTCATCGAACGCGATATTGGCGGTGAATTGGGCGAAACTCGGAACTGCTGCCATGAGCAACAGCCCCACAAGTGGGAATAGATTCTTGAGACGTCTTACCATTAAGCTCCTCCGAGATACAGAACCTGAACTTGAGACCTTTCGCCCGATTATAGGTTATGTGAGTAAGTCGGCTCATTGAGGAGTATACCTCCACGTGTTCCGTTCATCACTTGCGGGGACAGTTAGCGGTGTGCACTTACACCTTTTTTATGCGCTCTCGCCCACACCGGCTGCTGTTGTACCTTTATGTACGAATCGTTGCTTGGCGTAGGGCACCGTCTCTTGCAAGTCGCGTGCGCGCCGCGTGGCTTCGTACTGCCCGGCCTGAAGTAAGTACGTTTCAAGACAAATACCGACCTCGCCGCGGCTGGCGGCCAGTGAAGATGGTCATGGCTTCGCGCATAAGCCTCGAGGTGCTCAAAAGACCGCCAGTACTGGACCAGCATCAGTCCCGCCTGAGATGGAACCGAGGAAGCCGCTCTCCGGCTGCCGCGCCAGTTCTTTGAGCATCCTCGGCATGGCAAAAAACACCGGCATCCACTTGTGGACCTTCCAAAGCTTGTTGATCCTCATGGTGATCACGAAGACCACGAAATCGCCTTCGATTTCGGCCGCCATTCTTTGCGGAATGATGCTCGCCGTTTTGCCCTCCGACAATATAAGTGTGCGCAGCCGCCGCCTTGTCCCACCGGCACGCTTATTCGCGAGTGCGGCTGCGGCGCGACTCGGAATAGCCCGAATAAAAAAAGGCCGCCGGGTTTCCCCGACGGCCTCCGACAGGAACTGAGCGACTGACTAGTCGCCGAAGCTGCCTACTTCCTCGCGTTCTTCGACCGGCTTGGCAGCGGGCGCGGGCGCCGGTGCGGCGGTCGGGAGAATCTGAACCAGGTCCGGACCAGGCTGTTCTTTGAGCACATGCTGCTTATAGAGCTTCATCATGCGCTCGTTCTCCTGCTGTTCTTTGAGCTTGGCGTCGCGAGCGCGGGTCTTCTCTTCGCGCGCATTCTTCGCGATCCCGAGCTTGTCCAAATCGTGCTGCACTTCGTTCGTGACGATGTCTTCACGCAGCACCAGCGAGTGATCTTTGTTGGCGAGCGGCACGCTCTTGCCGCCGGCGAAGATCTCATGCTTTCCGTGCTCCTCGTACCACTTGGTGAGGGTCGCGGTCATGTGCATCTTCTCGATGATGTTGCGCCAGCCCACGCCAGTGTTGTACGCGCAGAAGCTGATTTCGCCTTCCTGCGTGGCGTAGGGGATGATGCACTGCTCGGTGCGGCGGAAGTCATAGTTGAACAGGTCCTGGAACCACATGCCGGCGATGAAGAGGAAGTTCCAGCGATCGGCGCGGCGCTTCTCGATATCGGCCATGGTGCGGTCGGCCGTGACCTTGCCGTAGTTCTTGCCGGTCGCGCCGAAGCACTTGTCGAACTTCTGCAGCAGGTCCATGATGCGGAAGTGCGTGGGAGCCTTCGAGGGGTCGTAGTTCCGCAACAATGCAAGCGAGACGCCGACGATGGAGAGGAACTTGCCGCGGGCGGCGTCGTTGATCTTTGCCACGTCCTTGGCGAGTTGCACGGCGTCGAGGAATGCGGTGACGGGAACAGCTTCCTTCGTCTCCTTGTCGATCATCAGCGCCATGCCGATGCCGCAGTTCGGGTGGCAGCCGCAGCTCAGCTGGCCCCAGTCCGCCTGCGGTCCATGCACCAGATCGGCCCAGTCGGAGAAGGTGCTCATAAAGCTGATGGGGAACCAGTCCCGTGTCGGCTCGCCGAGCTTGAGTTGCTTCTTCACGTCGTGCGCGAGATGGCTTTGCGTATAGCGCTGGGCTTCGCGGCGTTCGTCGCTCAAACCCTC
>DATNFO010000061.1:0-354987 GCA_035606355.1 Candidatus Limnocylindrales bacterium
GTCTTCACGCAGCACCAGCGAGTGATCTTTGTTGGCGAGCGGCACGCTCTTGCCGCCGGCGAAGATTTCGTGCCGGCCGTGCTCGTCGTACCACTTGGTGAGCGTCGCGGTCATGTGCATCTTCTCGATGATGTTGCGCCAGCCGATGCCGGTGTTGTACGCGCAGAAGGAGATTTCACCTTCCTGCGTGGCATACGGAATGATGCACTGCTCGGTGCGGCGGAAATCGTAATTGAAGAGATCCTGGAACCACATGCCGGCGATGAAGAGGAAGTTCCAGCGGTCGCGGCGGCGGCGCTCGATGTCGTCCATCGTGCGATCCTTGCCGACGTTGCCGTAGCTTTTGCCGGTGGCGCCGAACGTTTTGTCGAACTTCTTCATCATGTCGCTCAGCTTGAAATGTGTGGGCGACTGGAACGGATCGTAATTGCGCGCTACGGCGAGGCCCATCCCTACGATGGAGAGCCACTTGCCGCGTGCCGCGTCGTTAATGCGGGCGACGTCGCGCGCCAGGCGGTCGGCATTGAGAAAGCTGGTGACCGGCGCCCTCTCTTTGGTTTCCTTATCGACCATCACGGCCATGCCGACGCCGCAATTCGGATGGCAGCCGCAGCTCAACTGGCCCCATTCATGCTGCGGACCATGAACCAGATCGCTCCAGTCGCTGAACGTCGACATGAACGAAATCGGGAACCAGTCGCGGACGGGTTCGCCGATGCCGGTCTGGTTCTTGACGTCGTGCGCGAGGTGCGAAAGGGTGTAGCGCTGGGCGGCGCGGCGCTCGTCGGTGACCGCTTCGTCGCGGCCGGTGAAGGAGACCGGCTGGAAGGAGAGGAACGGAATGCGCTTCGGATTATCGAGCGCGAACTGCACGATGCGGCCGACCTGCTCATTGTTGATCCCGTTCACGATGGTGATGACGGGGATAATATCCACGCCGTTCGCGTAGAGATTCTCAATGGCGCGGAGCTTCACGTCGAAGAGGTTGCCAACCTTGCGATGCTCATTGGCGGCGTTGCCGATTCCATCGAATTGCAGGTAGGCGTAGCGTAGACCCGCGTCGGCGGCCTTGCGGCAGAACTCCGCGCTTTTCGCGAACTCGATGCCGTTGGTCGCTGCCTGCACGCTGGTATAGCCGACTTCACGCGCATAGCTAACCGCATCCAGGAAGTACGGCGACAATGTGGGCTCGCCGCCGGAGAACTGCACGCTCATCTGCCGCTTCGGCTTGATCGTGATGGCGTTATCGAGCAGCGTCTTGATGTCTTCCCACGACAGCTCATGCACAAAGCCGACCTGATTGGCGTCCATGAAGCACGGATCGCACATCATGTTGCAGCGATTGGTGAGGTCAATGGTAAGCACGGAGCCGCGCCCGTGCGTGATCGTGCTGGTGCCGTGCTTGTGAAGCTTTTCGTCGTTGTGGGCGCGAATGTCGCGGCCGGGGAAAACGGATTCCAGGTGCTTGAAGAACTCGGCGTCGATGGCCATCACGTCTTCGAAATGGCCATGCACCGGGCAGTCCTTCACCATGAGGATTTTGCCGTCGCGATTGATAATCTGCGCTTTGATTTCGCCCGGCTTGTCATTGTAGAGAACGTCGATGGGCGCCTTGCCGTCGAGGATCTGCTGCCGGATTTCGGGAACGCAGCGCGGGCAGAGAGAATCCGTGGTGCGCGGCCAGCCCAGCGGAGGCTTCACCTTTTCCCAGCTCTTGAGGAGCGGCTTATCGCTCCACGATGGAATAAATCCGGGATTTCGCTTGATCTGATTGATCTTGTCGAAGGCTACCCACGCCGCTCCGGCGGCTACGGTAAGAGCTTTCTCTGCGTATTTAATAGGCTTATGCATCTGGCGGTTGACTCCTCTTGCTGCCCAGCTTCCCTGTACCCAATTCCAGCTTTCAAATTAGAAGTGCGCTTATCCAAAGTATAGGGAAGGGTCTGCGCACGGACTATGGATTGCCATTAAAACGTTGAAATTATTGGTTGTACGGCACAAAAGTGGGTTGAACGGCGGAATCCGGGGTGCGAGCGGAGAGGCGGCGTAGGAGTATGAAAGGGAACGGTTTAGGCTGTTCGAAGGACGCGAATGAATGAACGCTAACGCCGGCTGCCGGAAAATGCGCGTCAGGAGCCGATTTCCCGATAGAAGGCGGATGCTTCGCCCGAAGCAGTCGCGAGATCGAAGGCGATGTTGTCGGCGATGTGCGCCGCGCAAAGGCGAGTCGACACGAACGCGACGGCGCACAACCCCGCGGTGACGACGCACACCAGGAGTTCGGACCGGAAGATGAGGAAGTATTGCAGGCCGACGGCGGCCCCCATCGCGACCCCGCCGGCGATCATGGTCCCCATCAGCGTCGCGTTTCCCGTGGCGAGAGCCTGCCTCGTAAACGGGATGCTCTCGACCAGGCGCATCTCCAGAGACAGGTATATGGATGCGACCGCCAGGCTGAAGACGGCGAAGAGGCCGCCGTGCCATAGCCCCCAAGCCCAGATGAAGAGCGGGGTCAAAAACAGGTGCGGCAACAGGATGGCTTGCAGGTACACCGCCGTATAGACTCCGCGCGCGAATGCGGGAAACGCCCGGACGGGAGCCGATTGGAAAATCCACCACCCCTTGTACTCGGCGCCGTAAATCATCGCGTTGCACATGCTGAACATGACAAAGCCGAAGAGGTGCGGAGCCAAGTGCATGCTGCTGAAACTCCGGTCGAAGGGAGACGTGTGCCAGCCGCGCGCAATCAGCGGGACGTAAATCACCGCGACCATCACCAGCAGAGGGAATGCCTGGCGGCGAAATTGAAAATCGCGGCGCGACATGCGCGACAGATATACGTATCCGGCGCGCGCCGGCTGCCCTCCTACCCACAGCGCGATGCGTTCGCCGAGAGAGAACCGGCGTGCATGAGCTTTCTTGTGCGAAGCTCCGCGCGCGATCGCACCGGCGTTGAGCAGGTAGTCCGCTGAAAGCGAGCGCAAACCGTAGATAACGGCTGCAAGGGCAGTTAACCCGGCGGCGGCGGCGAGCCCGAACTGCGCCACCGGCGACGCGGGAATCCACCGCTCCAGGTGCAGCGACCGCCCGAGCTTCTCCAACTGCCCCATCATGGTCACGAGCAGGAACGGCAAAGTGCCGGCGAGTTGTCCCGCGGCTTTTAGCCGCTTCGCCGGAACGAAGCGGATCAGCCATCCGTAGATGGCACAGCAGAGCAGGGCAGCTAAGAGTCCGGTGGCCAGAGTTGCCGCGAAGAGGACGAACGGAAAATACCACGGGGCAAGCGGCAATGTGACGGACCCCACGGCTGGAACGGCGTTCATCGCGGGCACGAGGGAGAAGACGATTCGCACCAGGTGTGTCAGCTTGGCGTAGGTATACGTGGCGCCATCGATCGGCTGGTGAGCGAGAATCAGCGCCTCATTGGGATTCATCAGGCTGTTGCCGGCTTCGGAGAGCAGGATGAAGAACAGCAGAAACGCGGTCATACCGACGAAGGCCGCGGCGTACAAGCCGGGTGCGGGCCGCGAGACCAGAAGCGCCAGAGCCATAAATCCGAAGATTGCGGCATAGATCCAACTGGCCATCTGGAGTGCGACGCCGTTGCGGCCGAGTTGATCCATCACCTCGCCGCGCTCGCTCAACGTATCGAACAGGTCGATCAGAAGCCAGTAGCGCTTAGGGTCGATTCCCAGGCCCTGCAGCACGCGAGTTGCACGCGGCCCGCGCGTCACCCGCCGCAACCTGTCTCTCAAAAGTTCGAGAAGGTCTTTCATTGCCGTAGCGAGGCAACCACGCGGGAAACGCCCGGATCCACGTCTTTGGCGTTGGTCAGAACGCGGAACACGTCTTCCAGCGTGGCCGCCCCGGTTTCCGTTTTCAACTCGCCCGGGGTGCTGTCCGCGATCAACCTGCCCTCATTAATAATCAGCACGCGCGTGCAGATCTTTTCCACCACGTCCAGCACATGCGAACTGTAAAGAATCGTCTTTCCCGAGGAAGCGAGCGCCGCCAGCAGGTCCTTCACCATGATGGACGCGTTGACGTCCAGGCCGGAGAGCGGTTCATCCAGCAGCACGAGGTCGGGGTTGTGCAACAGCGCCGCCGCAATCAGGATCTTCTGGCGCATTCCTTTGGAGTAAGTGTCGAGGCGGCTGACGCGGTCGCTGTACAGGTCGAAGGTCTGCAGGATGCTGCGGATGCGCTCTTCGAGCGTCTCCTCATCGACATCATGAAGGCGTCCGGAGAGTTGCAGGAATTCCTCACCGGTCAGACTTTCGAACAGCGCGGCCGCTTCCGGCACGTAGCCGATGCGTTGTTTGACGCTTACAGCCTGCTCAGGCAGGGAGAGTCCGCATACGGAAACCACGCCGTTCGCGGGCGACAGCAATCCGGACATGATTTTCAGAGTTGTGGATTTTCCGGCCCCGTTGGGACCGAGCAGCCCCACGATTTCGCCGGGGTTGAGCGCGAAGGAAATGGCATGCAGCACTTCCACCGATGCGTAGGAAAACGTTACGCGATCGAAGGTGACAATCGGTTGAGCCACAGCACATTATATGTCGTGGACGCGCGCGTTTGCTTTGCGGGCGGCGATGCGCCCGGCGACCAGGATAGCGGCTATGAGCAGGAGGTCAGCGGCATAGCGCATCGCGGTGGTGGGCTGAAGGGCGCGAATGATGAACGGGTCGCTGAAAATCATGTCGCCGCCTACTTTGCCGAGGATCGCAGAGCCAAGGTAGATGAGGGCCGGATAGCGTTCCATCAGTTCCACCAGCAGATTGCTGGAGAGAACTACAAATGGAATGCTGACACAGAGGCCGAAAACGATCAGTCCGATGTGATTGTGGGACGCGCCCGCAATGGCGAGGATGTTGTCCACGGACATGGTGAGGTCGGCGACCACCACGTACCAGATGGCGGTGATGAGCCGTTTAGGAGCGGGCGCCGCTTCGGGTGGATCGCACGCATCGAACAGAACCTTCACGGCAATCCAGAGCACGAAAAGTCCACCGGCCAGTTGGATGTATTGAATGGTGAGGATGCGCGCGGCGATCGCCGTGAGCACAACTCGCAGCAGCACTGCCAGTCCGGCGCCGCACAAAGTGCCGATGCGGCGCTGGCGTTTCGGCAGCGAGCGCACGGCCAGGGCGATCACCAGTGCGTTATCGCCTGCGAGCAGAAGATCAATGAGGACGATCGCCAGCCCGTTCGCCAGGAACTGAGTGAGAGGCATGGCTATGCCGGTGCCAGCGGGCGCCGTGTCCACTCGCGCGAGCGCCGGAAATACTCGCGGGCGGCGCGGACGTCGCGCAGAATCTGTTGCTTGAGTTCGGCGGGGGAGGCGAACTTACGCTCATCGCGAACGCGGCAGAGAAACTCCACGCGAATGTGCCGCGGCGTTTCTCCTTCCAGCGGCTCCAGCAGGAAGGTCTCGATGGTACGCTCTTCGCTATCGCCGAAGGTCGGGCGATAGCCGATGTTGGTGATGGAGTTCCAATGCCGCCCGTCGGGATCGCTGGTGAGCGTGATGTAGACGCCTCGTGCGGGAATCACTTCGGCGGCGGTCGCCAGATTGAGAGTCGGCACTGTTTCGCGGGAACCTACTCCGCGGCCGCCGACCACATCGCCTTCCACACCATAGGGGTGCCGCAGGTAGCGTGCGGCGAGCGATACGCGCCCGGAGAGAATTAATTCGCGAATTCCGCTGCTGCTGACGATGTGGCCGCGGCAGGTGACGGCGGGCACGATTTCCGTCTCGAACCCCAACTCCGCGCCGAGTTCGCGAAGCAGCGCGACATCGCCGGAGTGCTTGTGGCCGAAGCGGAAATTGTCGCCGACGAGCACGGCGCGCGCTCCAAGCCGGCCAACGACGATCTGCTCCACGAAGTCGCGGGGGGTGAGCAGCGACACTTCTTTCGTAAAGGGGAGTATGACGACTTGTTCGATGCCTTCTTCGGCCATGAGCTCGGCCCGGCGGTCCGGCGAGGTCATCAGCAGCGGCGCGCGATCCGGCGCGACCACGCGCGTGGGATGCGGATCAAACGTGAGCACGCTCGGCTTCCATCCGTGCTCGCCGCCGGCCTCGCGAACACGCCGCAGGATGCGCCGGTGTCCGTAGTGCACACCATCGAAATTGCCGATGGTCAACGCACTGGGCTTGAAGTCCGGCGGAATGCTCTCGAGCCCGCGATAGATCTTCATGCGGGCTGCGGCTCCCCGACGGTCAGTTCCAGACCGTCATATGCGAGCCGCACATTGGGCGGCAGCATGGATTCCGCGCGCGCGTGTCCCAAGTCGTGAGAGATGTGCGTGAAGAAAGCGCGGCGCGGGGAAAGTTCCTCTACGGTTTTGACGGACCGGTCGACCGTGGAATGCGTCGGATGCGGCTTATAGCGGAGCGCATCCAGGAAGAGAATGTCCAGGCCGCGCAGCAGGTCCATCGAGGGTGCGGGAATGTCGCTGTGATCGGTGAGGTAAGCTGCATCGCCAAAGCGGAAACCGTAAATGGTTTGGCTGCCGTGGAGGATCGGCACCGGGATGAATTCGAGTCCGAACAGTTCGAACGGCCCATCGATTAAGCGCGATTCGAGCTGCGGGACGTTCGACTCTTTTTTTGCGCCGTCGAAGATGTACTGGAAAACGCGGTGGATTGCGGCCATGGTGTCCGGGGCTGCGTAGATGGGGATGCGGTCCTTCTGGCGGAAATTGAAGGGGCGCACGTCGTCGAGGCCCATGATGTGGTCGGCGTGATTGTGCGTGAAGACGACGGCATCCAGGCGTTGCAGGTGGATGCGGAGGGCTTGCGTGCGGAAATCCGGCGTGGTGTCGATGAGAACGTTGCGGCCGTCGTAGCTCAGCAGGATGGACGGCCGCAGCCGGTTGTCGCGCGGATCGGCGGAAGAGCAGACGGCGCAATTGCAGCCGACCGTGGGTACACCGACACTCGTCCCGGAGCCGAGGACCGTAATTTTGACGGATCCCGTCATTTAGGAGTTCTGGGGCGCGGGGTCGGCCGGAGCTTCTTGACTCACCTGTACGAAGCGAAAGCGCAATTCGGTCAACGAGTTTTCGAGCATGCGCTTTTCTTCCATGCTGAGATTGCCGTTGGTCTTTTCGAGAAGAACGCCGAGCATATCGATGGTGTGCCGGGCCAGAGGCAGATTCGGCTCGGGTTTTTCCTCTTCATCGTAAGCCATAAGACCAAGCTGTATCTCCGCCTGAGTCCGCAGCGAAAGCACGAGAAAACTAAACGAAGCCGGAGGAAGCTGCATCTGATTTTCATCGCTCATAATTCTCATTCTAACGTGGCGGTATTCCTTGTGGCGGCATCCGCGCCTAACCACAGAGGACACAGAGTTCTAAAGGCGAGGCCACGGAGAACCTGCTTTGCACGGCGTGTTAAATTGACCTTTCAACCCCATGCCCACCGCCGGAGAGAAATTTCAGCAGCTTGTTGCCATTATGGCTCGCCTGCGCGGCGCGAACGGCTGCCCCTGGGACCGCGAACAGACGTTCGATTCCATTAAGCCTTACACGCTGGAAGAGACGTACGAAGTGTTGGATGCCATTGATCGCCGCGACTGGCCCGAGCTCGCCGAAGAACTTGGCGATTTTCTGTTGCAGGCCGTGTTTTATGCGCAGATGGCCAGCGAGGAAAAACTCTTCGAGATCTCCGACGCTCTGGACGCCATCAACAGCAAGTTGATTCGCCGGCATCCGCACGTCTTCGGGGAGGAATCCGCGGCGACGGCGGGCGACGTCAAGCGCATCTGGGGCGAAGTCAAAGCGGCCGAGAAGAAAGATAAGGGCAGGGAAGGCGAGGGCTTGCTGGACCCCGTTCCGCGTGCGCTGCCGGCATTGGTGGAAGCGCAGCAGATCGCCTCTCGCGCCGCGGGCGCCGGCTTCGATTGGGAGAACGCCGAACAGGTGATCGATAAGCTGCATGAGGAGCTCGCCGAATTCGACGGGGCGCGCCGCAATGCATCGCAGGACGAAATGGAAGACGAGCTTGGCGACCTGTTGTTCGTGATCGTCAACATCGCTCGGTTCGTGAAAGTCGATCCGGAACAGGCGCTGCGGCGCACCAACGCCAAGTTTCGCCGCCGGTTTGCGTACATCGAGAGCAAACTCGCCGAGCGCGGCAAGAAGCTCGCGGATTCGAACATACAGGAGATGGAGGAACTGTGGCAGGAGTCCAAACGGTGAGCGGCATAGAGATTCGCCAGCTTTACGATCTCGCCGACTTCGCCGAAGTGGTCCGGTTGCAGGACGTGATCTGGGGCTTCGACCCCACGGACCTGCTGCCGATGCGTTTTCTGGTAGTGCTCACGAAGGTGGGCGGCCACGTGTTCGGCGCGTTCGACGGGGGCAAGATGGTGGCGTTCTGTTTCGCCATGCCGGGCATCAAGAAAGGTCCCCGATCGTATCTGCACAGTCACATGCTGGGCGTGCTGCCCGAGTATCGCGACCGGCGCATCGGGCGCGAACTGAAATTGCGGCAGCGCGAGGAAGCGCTCTCGCGGAAGATCGAACTGATCGAGTGGACGTTCGATCCGCTTGAACTGAAGAATGCGTTCTTCAATATCGAACGGCTCGGCGCGATCGTGCGCCGATACGCCGTCAATCAATACGGCATCACCATCAGTCCGCTGCATGGCGGTTTGCCTACGGACCGCTGCTATGCCGAATGGTGGATCGATGGCGCGCGCGCGAAGAGCGTGATCGGTGGCTCCGCGCAACCTTCCGATCCGATGCCGTCACACGATCGCGTGGAGCGGATCACCTATCCCGCCGATATCGCACGCATCCGCGCGGAAGAGCGCGACCGCGCTCGTGAGATTCAGGCGCGGAATGCCGAACACTTTCAATCGGCATTCGCGCGCGGGCTTGCGGTGACGCGCTTCGAACGCACCGAGACCGAAGGTACGTACATTCTGGAGCCGTGGCAATGAAAATCGAACGAGTAACGCTGCGGCAGATTCGCATGCCGCTGGTGCATTTCTTCGAGACCAGCTTTGGACGCACGTATTCGCGCGACATCGTGCTGGTGGAAGTGCAGGCCGAAGGTTTGTCGGGCTGGGGCGAAGTCACTGCCGGCGAAAAGCCGTTTTACAACGAGGAGTGGACCGATTCGGCGTGGCTCATTGTCCGCGATTACGCCGCCCCGCGCGTTCTCGGCAAGGACCTCGCGGGCCCCGAGGCCGTCTACCCGCTGACCGCACACATTCGCGGCCACAACATGGCGCGCGGGGGTCTGGAGACGGCAATTTGGGATCTGAGCGCGCGTAGGGAGGGGGTGCCGCTTTGGAAGAAGATCGGAGGCGGCGCGCGGCGTGAAATCCCGTGCGGCGTTTCCATTGGCATTCAGGATTCCGTGCCGCAACTGATCGACAAGATTCAAACGGAGCTCGACGCCGGGTACCAGCGCATCAAGATGAAGATCAAACCTGGCTGGGATGTCGACGTGGTCCGCGCGGTACGCGAACGCTTTCCCTCCATCAAGCTGATGGCCGATGCGAACAGCGCGTACACACTCGCCGATGCCGCTCATTTGCGCAAGCTCGACGATTTTTATCTGATGATGATTGAGCAGCCGCTCAGTCATGACGACATCATCGACCACGCTGAGTTGCAGGCGCAGTTGCACACGCCGATCTGCCTGGATGAGTGTATTCGCACGGCGCACCACGCCGAGCAGGCAATCAAACTGCGCGCCTGCGGCATTATCAACATCAAGCTGGGGCGAGTCGGCGGCTTTGCAGAGGCGAAGCGGGTGCATGATGTGGCGCAGTCGGCCGGCATCCCGGTGTGGTGCGGTGGAATGCTGGAAGCCGGCGTGGGCCGTGCGCACAACATCGCTCTGGCGACGCTGCCGAACTTCGTTCTGCCGGGCGACGTTTCGGCGAGCAAGCGCTACTGGGCTCGCGACATCATCACTCCGCCAGTCGAAACCACGCCGCGGGGCACGATTGAAATTCGCGACGACCTTGGATTCGGCTACGCACTCGATCGCGACTTCCTGCAGAGTGTCACAGTCCGCGAGGAGTCTATCGGTTGAACGCATTCGTCTCGCTACTGCGCGAGAATCGCAACTACCGCTACACGTGGATCGGCCAGGTAGTCAGCGAAATCGGGGACCACTTCAACAACGTCGCGGTGTTCAGCCTGGCCGTGGCGACCACCCGCAGCGGAATGGTGGTGAGCGGCGTGATGCTTTCGCGCGCCATTCCCGCGATGCTCGCCGGTCCCCTTGCGGGCGTGACGCTGGACCGCTTCGACCGCAAACGCGTGATGATCGCGAGCGATCTGATTCGCGCGGTGGTGGCGGCGGGCTTCATCTTCTCGGTCGCCCATCCTTCGCCGGCGCTGTTGTACGTCTTGAGCGGACTCCTGATGGTGGCGTCGCCATTTTTTACGAGCGGCCGTGCCTCCATTCTTCCGTCCATCGCGACCGCCGATGAGTTGCACACGGCGAACTCGCTCACGCAAACCACGCAATGGACCACGCTCGCAATCGGAGCGTTTCTGGGCGGGACGAGCGTCATGCAGTTCGGCTACCGGTGGGCGTTTGCAGGCAACGCGCTTTCGTTCGTCTTTTCGGCGATTTGCATTTCGCGGCTGTTCCTGCCGGGCCGCGGATTTCTTCCGCCTCGGCGCGCGATTACCGAAGCGCAGGTGGTGCGTCCGTGGCACGAATATGTCGAAGGGCTGCGGTACATGCGCTCCGTGCCGCTGATCATGGGGTTGCTTGCCGTGAATATCGGTTGGGCTACCGGTGGCGGCGCGGCCCAGATCCTCTTCAGCATTTTCGGCGAGATGGTGTTCAATCGCGGACCCGCGGGGCTCGGCGAGGTTTGGGGCTGCGCCGGTGTGGGCCTGCTCTGCGGGGGCGCGCTGGCGTATTCTATTGGCCGCCGCCTCAGCTTTCGCAATTACAAGCGCACCATCGTGATCTGCTACATCCTGCATGGCGGGTCGTACATTCTGTTCAGCCAGAGCCGCGGGTTCGTGCTGGCGCTGGTGTTTATCGCGCTCTCGCGAGCTGGCGTCGGCGTCAGCAGCGTGCTCAATCAGTGGCAGCTTCTGCGAATCGTGCCGAACGGATTGCGCGGCAGGGTCTTCTCCACCATGGAATCGCTGCAATGGAGCGTGATGATGATTTCGATGACGCTGGCCGGAATCGCATCGCAATATTGGAATCCGCGCACCATCGGTACGATCGCCGGAGCGCTCAGTTCGACGACCGCGATATCCTGGGGCTGGCTGCACCTGACCGGCCGGCTTCCGGAGCCGGCGCGCGAGGGCGTAGACCCGGAGGAGATCGAGGTCCATGGAGAGCCCGCCGCCTGAGCAGTCGCTAAACGGCAAAATTGTACTTGTTACAGGAGCGGCCAAACGTATCGGCCGCGGCATCGCGCTGCGGCTCGCGAAGGAAGGCGCACGCGTCGCGATTCACTACCACAGGTCGGAAGCCGAAGCGCGACGGACGTCGGAGGAGTGCGGCGGAGCGCCGCTGTTCCGATGCAACCTCGAGAGCGTGCCCGAGATCATTCGCATGTTCACGGAGGTCGAGGAGCGCCTCGGCCGTCTCGACGGCCTGGTGAACAACGCGGCGCGCTTCACGCGTTTCGATCCGCTCGATATTACGGAGAAGGACTGGGACTTCATCCACTCCGTCAACCTGAAGGCGACGTTCTTCTGCTGCCAGCAAGGCGCGCGCGTGATGCGGAAGGTCGGCGGAGGCCGCATCGTGAACATCAGCTCGCTGGGCGGCATCCGGCCCTGGGCGGAACATGCGCACTACTGCGCATCCAAAGCCGGGGTCATCATGATGACGAAGGCGTTGGCCAAGGCGTTCGCGCCTGACATCACGGTGAATTCCGTGGCTCCCGGCGTAATTCCGTTCGACGATATCGACGAGCGCGGACGGAAGATGATCGAAGCGACTCCGGCGAAGCGGGGTGGCACGCCGGAAGAGATCGCGGGCGCAGTGGTTTTTTTCCTCAAAGCGTCAAATTTCGTGACAGCGCAGGTGATCGCGATCGATGGTGGTTTGAGTTCCCGATGAAGTGTGCGCGGGATCACAATTTACACATGCCAAATGATCGAATTCGCGGCCGGATTGGGCGTTAATAAAGGTCTACGGAGGACTCAAATGATACGTACAATCGGAAGTCTTGCGCTTGCGCTGTGCCTCGGCGCAGCAGCGCAAGCCGCCACAACTAATACGACACTTACTGTTACGGCATCGGGATCTTTTGCAGGCACGAGTATTACTGCTACGGGAACAGGCTCGCTTGGATCGAGCAGCGGGAGTTTCTCTTCCACGCTCTCCCTGACAAGTGCTGACACTTCGGGGAACCTGAACGCCCCGTTCACGCTCACGCTTTCGGGCGGAACGCTGGCCGGAACGCTGAAGATTCCGACGTCCGCCCTTACTGCACCGAGCGGTAGCACCGTTTCAGGCTCGGCTACTATCGACGGCACTAAGAGCACAGGAACCTATGCGGGAGCTACTGGCTCATTCACCCTTACCGGTACAGCGGGTCTGAACACGTCGACGCTCGCGTTGAGCATCAGCTTTAGCGGTCCGGGCACGATTACTACGGGCAGCGGCGGCGGACCTACCGGCAATGCGCCGACCATCACCGACGTTCTCGATGCAGCCAGCAACACGGCGGACGTCGCCCAGGGAACCATCTTCGTAGTGAAGGGCACGAACCTCTCGGCGGCCGGGTTCAAGAGTTTCGACGTGCCGCGTCCGACGGTGGCACCCGACGGCGTGAAGATCACCTTCACTCCCGCAGCCGGCGGCGCTGCAACCGACACGCTGCTGTGGTACGAGTACAACCAGAGCGGAGTGAATCAACTCGCGGGAATTATCCCGTCCACACTGGCTGTAGGCAAGTACAACGTGACGGTGACGAACGGCACCGTGAGCGCCCCATTCAGCGCGAACGTCGTGGCCCGTAAGTTCGAGCTGTTCACGCAGGATAGTTCCGGCACCGGGCTGGCATCCGTTCAAAACTCCATTAGCAGCACTCACGTGGACTTGAACAGCTTTACCACCGGTAATGGCAAGGCGACCACGATTTCGCCTGCGCATCCCGGCCAGTTCATCATTGCGTACGGCACCGGCCTGGGAGCGCTCGCGAACGGCGACAACGCCACTGCTCCCGTGCATGACTTCACGGCCGACGGTGTGACTGTTCAGGCCATTGTGGGCGGGGTTTCGATTCCCGCGCTTTTCGCCGGCCGCGCCGGGTACGCTGGTGAGGACCAACTCAACTTTCAGTTGCCTGGGAACGTGCCCACGGGCTGCGCGGTGCCGTTCCAGATTTCGGTGAACGGGCAACTCAGCAACACTACCTTCATCGCCATCGCTCCGGATGCGAATGCTACGGCATGCGTGCAGCCCGGGTTCACCACCCAGCAGCTGCAAAACTTCGATAACGGCGGCACATATACGGTGGGCACGTTCAGCTTGACGTCGTTCTCCGAAACCGTGCAGGGCACTAGCGTCACTGTCTCCAACGTCGGCGGCGCGTTCACCAAGTTCACCGGGTTCCAGTTCGCCGGTGCTGCCGCCGCCTCCCTCAATAGCTCCACGATAGGCACGTGTACCGTCACCCGAACGACGGGTAATGCGTCGCCAGTGGTGACGGGAGTAGGCGGAACGTCGCTGGACGCGGGCAGTATCACGCTGACGGGACCGACGGGGTCGAAGCTCACGAACACGGCGCTCACGGAGACGAAGACCGTGACTTCCAGCGGCACCGATATCGCTTATTCGTTGGGAATCGGCAGCTTCGGCGGGTTCACATTGCCGGGTTCGGTGGACGGCACGATCGTCCCCGGCACCTACACGTTGAACGGCGCGGGGGGAGCGGATGTCGGGAAGTTTAACGCTTCGGTATCCATTGGCAGTCCTCTGACGGTCACCGGCGGTTTGCCCGGTAGCGTTGTCAGAAACTCCGGTCTGACGCTGAACTGGACAGGCGGAAACGCCACGGATCTGGTCGAGATCTTCGGATCGTCCTCCACTGCGACCACGGGCGGAACGACGACCGAGTTCATCTGCTTGACCACGGCCGCGCAGAAGACCTTTACGGTTCCCAGTTCGGTGCTGAATCAGCTTCCGGCATCCACGTCCGGCAGCCTGGCGGTGCTTTCATCGGTCGCGCCGACCTCGGCGAACGGGCAGTTCACGGCCCCTCTGACGGCGGGTGGAGACATCAATTTCGGGACGTTCCTGGCGCTGTCTGGAACCGGCGGTCTCGTGAGCTGGCAATAGAGAAGGATGGCTCAGGCGGTCGCCGAGTGCGGCCGCCTGACGTGCCGGAATCCCTCCTGGAAAATTATCGAACTGCTTTTTCTCCGCATTCGAACGCACTCCGATCCCCGGCACCTTTTACCGTAGGTGCTTTATGCTGCTAAGGGAGCCGCGCCCGTGAGGATCTGTGAAAGAATCGAATTCTTTCCGTATCTCCGGCACCGTTTACCGCTCCCTTACGGTCACGGCTCCGTATGTGGTTGATGCTGCTAACGGAGCCGCGACCGTGAGGGGTTGTGAAAAATCCGGCTCTCGTTCTCGTCGCGCTCCATTCGCCTGTCGATACACCTTTTGCCGCTCCCTAACGGTCACGGCTCCGTTAGCAGCATCAACTACATACGGAGCCGTGACCGTAAGGGAGCGGTAAAAGGTGCCGGAAATTCGAGTGCGTTTGAATGCGGCAAGAAAGCAATTCGAGATTTTTTCTCAGCCCCGTGAGGAAGCGGTAAAAGGTGCATCGAAAAACGAATGGAGTGCGGCGAGAACGGCAGCAGGATTCTTCACAGGCTCGTAAGCAAGCGGTAAAAGGTGTATCGCAAGGCGAATGGAGCGCGACGAGTCGCTACTTGACCCTTAGTGCGATTCCGGCGGCTTGGGAGGCAGGGCGGCGGCCGCCGAATCGTATTTCGGTCCAAGCCCTAACGCGATAATCGACAGCGAATTCAACTTCCCGGCGCCATCGATCTTCTGATCCGCCTGAAACCGCTTCAGCGCTTCGATCGACGAGGCGCCCCATGTCCCACTCACATCGTCCTGGCTGAGATACCCGCGACCGGCCAGCGCAGCTTGAATCTCCTGGTACCGCTGCGAAGTCGGCGCGGTCTGACGATTGCGCCACGTCGTTACCGGCGCACGCCGCGCTACCGTTGTGGTTCTACTTTTCGCGCGTGGCGAGGCAGCGACACTCCGATTCGCGCTTCCCTTGCTCTTCCGCGGCGCGCTTTTCGACGCGGTCCTTTTGCGACTGTTTGTGACGGCAGGCTTTTTCTTGGCCGTACTTTGGGCGGCGCTGGCACTCACAGCGACTAGCGCGGCCGCAACGGCAAAGGAAGATAGTTTCCGCATACGCACTCCTAATTCTACCAAGGCAGGGCGGCCCCCGGTCCGGCGCGCGGGACCGCACGTCTGAACAAAAAAAAGGCGGCCGGAACTCAGTCCGGCCGCCTGTCGGGTCGCGCATTGCCCAGTGGGCTTACGCGTGGTCTTGCATTAATGGTTCGCCGGCAGTGCGCCCGCGACGTAGCTCGACTGCCAGTCGCCATTGCGCCCGGGTTGTTTGCGGAGGAAGCGGAACTGAACCGCTTCGCCCGGCTTCAGCGTCGCCTGGATCCGCTTAACGTCCTCGGTGGAGTTGACCGGCTGGTTCTTGATCGACATGAGAATGTCGCCCTGCACCAATCCGATATCCTCGGCAAACGAGTTGGGCTCCACTTCTACGATCTGCACGCCGCCCTTCTCCTTCAGGCCCAACGCTTCGCGCTTCTGGTCCGTAAGGTTCTGAATGGACATGCCGAAGCTCACCGTTGTGCCTTCCGGCTTTGCCTGGCTCTTTTCGGAACCGCTGCCGAAACGGTCGGGGAAGATCTGCGTAAGATCGCCGACCGTGACCTTGAAGTTGTCCCGCTTCCCATTGCGCATGACGGCGACCTCGACGGCCTGGCCGATCGGCGTAGCTGTCACAACATCGACGAGTTGGTTGCCGTCAACCACGGGTTTGCCGTTGATGGCGGTGATGATATCGCCATCCTTGAGACCGGCCTTTTCCGCCGGACCGCCGGGCGCCACCGTCTGCACGAAAACGCCTTGCTTCAACCCGTTGGCCTCAAGCAGGTTGCGCGCCGTGTCCGTATCGCTGGGCGTAAACGTAATGCCAATAGATCCGCGCGTCACCTTGCCGTTCTTGATGATGTCGTTATAAACCTTCGCGGCCGTGTTCATCGGCAGGGCGAAGCCAATGCCCTGATAGCCGCCCGATTGCGAAGCGATGGCTGTATTAATTCCGATCACTTCACCACGCATGTTCAGCAGCGGTCCGCCCGAGTTGCCGGGATTGATCGCCGCGTCGGTCTGCAGAAAGTGCTGGAATTGCATGGAGGGATCGACGTCGCGTCCGGTCGCGCTGATGATGCCCGCGGTCACGGTCGCCTGAAACCCGAAGGGAGAACCGATCGCCATGGCCCAGTCGCCGACATGCACAGCATCGGAGTTGCCGATTTTGGCGGGGGTCATGTCACGCTTGCCTTCGACGCGAATAATCGCGAGGTCCGTGGGTGAGTCGACACCCACAACTTTGGCCTCGTACTCCGCGGTGTCGCCGGTGAACTTCACTTTAATTCGGTCGGCCTTATCCACCACGTGATTGTTGGTCAAAATGTAGCCGGCTTTGTCCACGACGACGCCGGACCCGAGCGCCTCGCTGCGGCGATTGCCGCCGAGTTCGGGATTGCCGTCGAACGGGCTGGTGCCGCCCCCGCCGAAGAACCGCCGGAGAAATTCGTCCATACCGCCGTTGCCGCCCTGATCCTCGTCGTCGGGAGGCACAGCCTGGCGACGCCCGTTACCGCGATTGCGGCTTTGAGGAGACACTTTCGGGAGATACGTAGTTGAAATGTTTACGACGCTCGGCTCCACCATCTTGGCGATCTGCGAAAACGTCGTCGATAACTCCACGGGACTGGGAATGACGAGCGGTGTCGCACCGGGCGCCGCGGTATTGTCTCTGGCCGCTTTCACCCCCGTATTGGTCGTGATCAGGGTGCCGATCACGATACCGATCGAGAGAGTGAAAAGGATCAGCGTGAACGAAAGCAGCTTCTGTGTGCGCAATTTGTCAAAGTAACTCATCGGAACCTCTTAACTCCTAGGCAGGATTGAACCGAAATCATTATATTCCGTCGCTTACAGGATGGATGTCCCCGTTACCGTAACGGTTTCAGCTCCACCACCAGAACTCCGCCGAGAATGAGAATCGCTCCGGCTGCGGCGCGCGCTGAAAGACCCTCACCCAATACAAAGAACGATGTCATCCAGGCGAACACCGGCTCCAGCATGTAAATCAGTGCCGTCCGGGTTGAAGTGGTGTACTGCTGTGCCCAAGCTTGCACGGTGAATGCCAGCCCGGTACAGAAGAAACCTGTTATTAGTATCGCCCAGACCACAGCCGGACGCCAGAGGACGTGGGGCGTTTCCACGCAAGGGAACAAGACGAGAGCCCAAACACCCGCCGCGCCGATCTGCGATACCGATAACACCTCAAAACTCATCGTTTCGGAGAAATGTCCCAAACTCACGATGTGGGCGGCGTAACAGGCCGTGCCGGCAAGCGTTAGCAGGTCGCCCGGGTTGATGGAACTGATCGCGCCCTGAAGCGTCATCAGTCCAAGTCCGGCGACCGCGATTGCGACCCCCGCCACCTCACTGATACGGGGCCTGTTGCGATAGACGAGTGAACCGAGCAAAGGTACCATTACAGACGTAAGTCCGGTAATGAACGCGCATTGCGACGGCGACGTAAGCCGCAGGCCCAGTGTCTGAAACGCATATCCGCCGAAGAGGAATGATCCGGCGACTGCTCCGGCGGCTACCTGATTCCACCGCAATGAGACGCGACTGCGGCGGGCGGCGAACCAGATCGCGAGAACGACCGTCGCAAGTCCGAATCGCAGGGCCAAAAACAGGAGTGTGGAAACGTTCGCGAGCGCCGATTTTACGAGCACGAACGTCGCGCCCCAGACGAGCGCATTCCATCCGAGAGCGAGATCGGCGACAGACCGGCGGCTCATCCGGCGAGGTTACGCTCGGCCGGCGCGCCGATCAGCAGCAGCATAACCAGCAGGATTCGCTTCAGCCCGAGATCGCGGCCTTCGGGACGGTACCATTCCTGAGTCGTGTGCGCGCCCCCGCCTACGCCGCCTGCGCCGATCGCGATGGCCGGAAGTCCGAGCGATAGAGGAATATTCGCATCGGTGGATGAGCAGTCCAGGTGAGAGCGTATGCCGAGATGCGCATCCACGGCGCGGATGTACTGCAGAATCGGTTGTGTTTCGGCAAGCGCGGCGGCGGGCCGGGCGCCAATCTCCTTCAGCCGCCCGGTGATTTTGCCGCCGGTAGCGCGCTGGTTTTCGATATCGCGGGCACGGTCTACGGACCCTGAAAGAAGGTCCACCAACTCGGCAATCTTCTCATTGCTTTCCGAGCGTATGTCCACTTTGGCGCGGGCGGACTGTGCAATCGTGTTGATGCTTGACCCGCCATCGATGAGTCCCACGTTGTACGCGGATTTCGGAGTGGGGTCGATGCGGCTTTCAGCGAAGAGGGCGACCGCCCGGCAAAGAGCATGCAGCGGATTGGCCACGCCGTAATCGCTCCAACTGTGGCCGCCGGGGCCGGCGAACTGCATTTCGAAGCGGCGGCTGCCAAGCGCGCGCGTGGTGATGTGGTCGATGTTAGCGCCGTCGACGATCAGGAAAGCTTCGATCTTCCTTGCGTACGGCGACTGCTTGCAGAGGTAGCGCATGCCGAGCAGATTGCCTTCGCCCTCTTCGCCGACGTTGGCGGCCAGCATTAATCCTCGTGAAAACGGGGGGAAATTGCGGCACTCGTTCCAGGCACGCGCGACGGACAGCAGGGAGGCAAGTCCGGCGCCGTTATCGGAAACGCCAGGTCCGCGAAAACGGCCTTCCGCGTCGACGGAGATATCGTCCTTATTTCGCGGCGCGAGCACGGTATCGAGGTGCGCGGTAAGGGCGATGTAGGGCTCTTCGCCGGTGGTTGCGATCACGTTACCGGCGCGGTCAATGGCGGCGTCCCAGCCGAGCGCGCGGAACTGCTCCAGGAACCACGCGGCGCGCTCCTGTTCCATCAGAGTCAGGGCCGGGACACGGCAAAGCTGCAGGTGAATTTCGTTGATCCACTGCTTCTCACGAGTGAAGAACTGCAGGCAATCGCGCACGCCGCGATCCGACAAAAGGTCGGCGATGTGATTCCCCGTTGCCGTATTGGCGGCCATGTAATAGACAGCATAACAGGAGAAAGTTAGAGGTCCGCGAAAAGCTCCGTGGTGAAGTTCGTAGCGAGCGGAATCTCGTCTACTCCGGCAGGGGCTGTCCCTTCGTCTCCGGCGCGAATGGCAGGGCGGCCAATCCCACCAGAAATACCAGGCACATCGTCACGCCCGCGTAACGCAGCGGTTCGGCATGATTGGCGAAAACGTTGCGCGTCAGCATGCCAAGCGTAAACGGTCCAGCGGCGGCGAAGAAGCGTCCGACGTTATAACAGAAGCTTGTGCCGGTGCTGCGCAAGCGCGTCGGAAAGAGCTCCGGAAGGTATATCGCGTAACCACCGAATAGCGCAAGCTGGCAGAAGCCCATCAGCGGAATCATCCAGAAGATGTCGCTGATCTTGCTGAGGTTCCAGAACGTGAATGCCGTCGTGAGGCCCGCCGCGACGAAACTGATGGCGAATGCTTTGCGCCGGTTGAGGCGCTGGCTCAGCCAGGTGAAGCCGTGCACTCCGAAAAACCCGCCGAGGTTCTGGAGCAGGCTTGTGAACCCGATCCACATGGTAACTCTGCCCGCCAGAGCGGTCCCGGTCATTCCTTCCGCGCGGAAGGTGCGCTCCAGAACGGGACGGAAGAGATCGTAACTGAAAAAGCCAATGCCCCAGAGCCCGACCACGCCGGCGAATGCCAGCAGCAGTCCGGTGATGGAGTTGCGCCGCCAGCGGGGGTCCGAGAATAGATCGGCGAAGGAGCCCATGCGTTTCTTCTCGGCGCGCGCTTTCACCCACTGTTCCGGTTCCTTTAGCTTCTTGAAGACGACCAGCGCGAGCGGCGCGGGAAGGGCGCCCACGAGAAACTCCCACCGCCACGCCCCAGCGATCGAGCCTGATTGCTCCATCAGCCCGAGGACGATCCCGGTAAGCGCAGCCACCATGTTGCCTACTGCGGAAAAGGCCTGCACCATTCCGAGCGCATAAGGGCGCGCACGCTGCGGGACGACTTCAGCCACCAGGGCGACGCCGACGGCAAACTGTCCGCCCACGCCGAGTCCACACAGGAACCGGTAGACGTTGAAGTCGAAAACCGTTTTAGAGAGTACGCTGAGCCCGGTGAAAAGGCTGTACGTGAGGATGGTCAGCATCATCGTCTTGGCGCGGCCGAGCCGGTCGCCGAGAATGCCGAAGATGATGCCTCCGCTGGCCCACCCCACCATGAAGACGCACGTGGAAATGCCCGCCTGCTCAGAGATAACCGCCGCCGATGTGCCCGGCCCCATCAACTCGCGGAGCGCCGGGACGCGAGCGAGGTTGAAGAGTTGCTGCGCCATCGTGTCGAACATCCAACCCAGAATGGCGACGACGAGGACAAACCAGTGATAGCGATTCAGTTCGCGGTACCACGCGTATTTCTCTTGTCCGGACGGCGAGGTTGAAGACATGGGAAGACTTATTGTTTCACAGGTAGGGGCGAGGTGGCGCTAACGTTAAATCCTGCTACTATGCGGGTTCAGTTTTCAGGGGAGTGTGGTTTGGGCCGGTTCCTGTGAGAAGCCTTTGGAGCTTCAAACGGGAAAGCCCGGTGTGAAGACCGGGCCTTCCACACGAAGCTGGAAAGGAGGGATCTCCTTATGATCCTTCTGCTGGTAAAACTCCGGTGCATTGCAGGCCGGATTACGGCGATGATCGTTTGGTCTCGAAAGAGACGACGGTAATCGCCAGCGGGCCCGGGGGAAGCCACCCCCGGGTTCCGCTACCAGCATTATAAGACAAGCTCGCACGATCCGTTCCCTCAATTTCACAGCTGGTTGCTGCTACTATGCGGTTTCAGTTTTCAGGGGAGTGTGGTTAGGGCCGGTTCCTGTGAGAAGCCTTTGGAGCTTCAAACGGGAAAGCCCGGTGTAGAGACCGGGCCATCCACACGAAGCTGGAAAGGAGGGATCTCCTTATGATCCTTCTGCTGGTAAAACTCCGGTGCATTGCAGGCCGGATTACGGCGATGATCGTTTGGTCTCGAAAGAGACGGCGGTAATCGCCAGCGGGCCCGGGGGTAGGCGCCCCCGGGTTCCGCTACCAGCATTATAAGACAAGCTCGCACGATCCGTTCCCTCAATTTCACAGCTGCTTGTTGCTACTATGCGGTTTCAGTTTTCAGGGGAGTGTGGTTAGGGCCGGTTCCTGTGAGAAGCCTTTGGAGCTTCAAACGGGAAAGCCCGGCTTCCGACCGAGCCTTCCACACGAAGCTGGAAAGGAGGGATCTCCTATCATCCTTCTGCTGGTAAAACTCCGGTGCATTGCAGGCCGGATTACGGCGATGATCATTTGGTCTCGCAAGAGACGGCGGTAATCGCCAGCGGGCCCGGGGGTGGCCACCCCCGGGTTCCGCTACCAGCATTATAAGACAAGCTCGCACGATCTGCTCCCTCCTTTTTACGTCCGGCGCCCGCCGGCGGCTAAGATAAGGGTGGAGATCCAAATATTGAAGAAATGGTGGATACTGCTGCTGCTGGTCGTGGCAGTCGCGGCGGTAGTCGGTTGGGGCGTCGTCCGCAAGAACGCTGCCCCGCGCGTGAGTTTCACGGTGGTAAAGCGTCAGACGCTGATCAGCACCCTCCCGACTAACGGTAAAGTGGAGCCGATCGAATGGCAGGCGGTGCGTTCGGAGGCCGGCGGCCTGGTAAAGAGCGTGCCGGTGCAGGAAGGGCAGACCGTCGCGCGCGGCGCTGTGCTCGCGCGACTTAGCGACCCCTCCGTTCAGGCCGACATCGAGGCGGCCCAGGCGCGAGTCGCCGAGGCGCGCGCGAATCTCGCCGGCTTGCGGCAGGGCGCCCGGCCCGCTGATCTCACGGACATTGACAACAACCTCGCTCGCCTGCGGTTCGATCTGCAGCGTGAGAACAAAGATGCTGAGACTTTGAAACGCCTGCAAGCCAAGCAGGCGGCCACGGCCGCGGACGTACAGGCGGCCGAGGACAAGGTCCGGCAAACGCAGCTCGAGATTTCCGGATTTGAGAAACGCCGCGGATCTTTAGGCGCTACGCCGCCCGACGTGGACGCCGCCCGCGCGCGATTGGAGGATGCTGAAGCCGCCTTGCGACTCGCACAGCAGCACGCCGCTGACAGCGAAGTGCGCACGCCGATTTCGGGCGAAGTCTACGGACTCGCAATCCGCACCGGCGCGTATCTGCAGGCCGGCGACCTGGTTGCAAACGTGGGACGTCTGGATCGCCTGCGCGTACGCGTCTACGTCGACGAGCCACTGCTCGGCCGCGTCGCTCCGGGCCAGCCGGTCACGATCAAGTGGGAAGCCCTTGCCGGCAAGGAATGGCGCGGCTCGGTGGAGCGCATGCCGGCAGCGATTCAGTCGTTAGGCAACCGTCAGGTGGGCGAGGTGCTTTGCACCATCGAGAACCCCGGCCACGACCTGATCCCCGGTACGAATGTGGACGCTGAAATCCGCACTGCGGTCGCGGAGAATGCGCTCGTCATTCCCAAGGAGACGCTGCACCACGATGCTTCGGGCGACTATGTTTTCCTGCTGAAGGACGGCACGGTGGAGCGGCGTCCCGTCAAGACGGGGAACTCGACCGTAACGCTCGTGCAGGTAACGAATGGCCTGCAGGAAGGAGACCGCGTCGCGCTTCCCGGCGACACGCCTTTGCAGGCTGGAGAGAAGGTGGAGGCGCAGTAACTTACTCTTCGCGTAGCGCCGCGACGGGGTCCAGGCGCGCGGCGCGGCTGGCCGGCAACAGCGCGGCAATGGCAGCGACGGCGAGCAAGACGGCGACTGCGGTTGCCAGTGCCCATGGGTCGAACGGCGGCACCTGGAACAGGAGAGAGCGCAGCCAGTTGGCCGCCGCGAAACTGGCCGCGATTCCGACCCCCAGTCCGCACACGATCCAGCGGGCACATTGCGCGAGTGCCGTTCGCAGGACGGTTCCGGGCGTTGCCCCAAGAGCCATGCGGATGCCGAATTCCGTCGTGCGCCTGGCCATCAGGAAACTCATCACACCGAAGAGACCGGCGGCGGCCATGGCAAGCGCGATGGCGGCGAAAAGCGCGAGCACGGTGGCGTTGAATCGCGGCCGCGCCTCGGTATCCGCGAAACGGTCGCGCATTGTCTCGATCTGTACGGGCAGCGCATTGTCCACGGTGGAGATGGTCTGGCGCAAAGCCGCGGCGACATACTTCGGATTGATGCCGGTGCGGATCGCGACCGAGGCGGCCCGCCATCCGATTGGCGGCTCGTGATGGCGGAAGACAAAATCCGGGACGTTCTTCCGCAATAGGTAGTATTCGGGCGCCGGCGCCTGGCCCCCGCCGGCATTCTGCACGTCGGCGGCGATCCCGACGACAGTGAACCAGTCGCCGCCCTCGTCGCGAAGGATGCGGCGGCCGAGCGCGCTGCCGTTCGGAAACAACCGCCGGCGCAGAGTCTGGCTGATGATGACAGCCTGAGTCCCGGGTGCGCGATCCTCTGCAGTGAATCCGCGACCGTGAAGGATGGGGATGCCGAGAGTAGAGAAGTAGCCCGGAGTCACATATCGCCAGGTCACAATTCCGCCGGTGCCCTCAGGTCGCGGGCTCTCCCCTTCGACCGAGATGGCCGCGAGCGGTCGCGACCGCGTTGCGCCGCTGGGCGGGAGCGAATCGCTGATGGTTAATGTCTCCGCGCCGGGCACGCGCGCCAGCCGCTCTTCGAGCTGGTTGAAGAACGCAACTTGTTCCGAATCGCGGCCGTAGCGATAGCTGCCGAGAGTGAATTTCGCGGTGAGCACGTGCGAAGCCTCCATGCCGCTTGCCACGTTTTCCAGATTCCAGAGGCTGCGCAGTAAGAGCGCGGCCGACGTGAGCAGCACCACCGAAACTGCGATCTGAGCGGCCACCAGAATCGACCGGAGTCCGCCGCGCGAGGGTCCGCTATACCGATTCCCCGACGCCAGAGATCCGGTGCGCAGAGCTGGCGCAATTCCGAACACGAGTCCGGCAGCCAGGGACGCAATCAGAGCAAATGCGAGCACTCGAAGATCGAGCGTCGCTTTTTCGATTTGCGGCAGGCCGGCGGGCGCGATGGCCACGAAAACGCGCAGGAGTACCGCCGCGAGTGCACTGCCGGCGATTGCGCCGATGAAGGCGATCGCAAGGCTCTCCGCAAGCGACTGCCGGAGCAGCCGAAGCTTCGATGCCCCGAGTGCCGTACGGATCGCTACCTCGCGTTCGCGGCTCAGCGAGCGCGCCAGCAGCAGGTTCGCGACATTAGCGCACGCCATCAGAAGCACGGCCAATACCGCGCCAAAGAGAATTTCAGAGGCGAGGCGGGCGTCTCCGGTCTGGCGGTCGCGCACCGAACGGACGCGCAAAGAAATCTCCTTTCGGAACTGCGGCGGAACGGTTTCGAGCGCGCGCTGAAAATGCGGAGCGAGTTCCTCATAGGCTCGCCGCGGAGTGATGCCGGGCTTCATCCGCGCGAACACACGAAAAGCGCGGCCCTGACGTTCGCGCGATTCATCGAGTGCTTGTGGGAGGAGGACGTCGGCGCGCGCGAGCGTTGGAGTCTCGAAATCGGCCGGCAGGACGCCCACAATGCGGGTGGGAACACCGTCGAGCGAGAGGGTTCGGCCGATGGCGCCCGCATCAGCCGCAAAACGGCTGCGCCACAATCCGTAGCTGATGATCGCGACGCGCGGACCGTTCGGCCGATCCTCTTCCGCCGTGAAAGAGCGGCCGCGAACGAGGGGAACGCCCAGCGTCTGAAGGAAATTCGCCTGCACGCGAAGGGCTTGCAGACGCACGGGATTCTGCTCCGTGAGGTCGACTGCGAGTGCGCCGGCCTGGAACGAAGTGATTGCGGAGAACGGACCGGGGTCGCGGCGAAGATCGATGATTTCGGACGCGAACATGAATTCGGTGGAGTCTAGCGGCGCCATCATGCCGACCGAAACAAGTGAATTTTCACTCGCATACGGGAGTGGACGGAACAAGACCCGGTCCACCACGCTGAACACTGCTGTGCTGGCGCCAATCCCAATTGCCACCGTTGCAATGGCAGTGATCGCGAACAGCGGATTGCGGCGAAGCCCCCTGAATGCATAACCCATGGGGCTTTGGACTCCGCGCCGCTTGGGAATGTTTCCGGAACGAACCCAATTTCGTACAATCGGCGCATGCGGATTCTGGCGGCTTTGTTGCTTCTGGCTTCGGGCGTGTGGGCTCAGGAACGATTCGATGTTCTGATCACCGGCGCGAAAGTTGTGGACGGCTCGGGCGGGCCTTGGTTTTATGGCGACATCGGAATCAAGGGCGACAGCATCGCGGCAGTGGGGCTGCTGCCGGGCGCCGATGCCGCCGTGCGGATCGATGGCCGCGGGTTGGCGGTATCGCCCGGGTTCATCGATATTCATTCGCATGGCCGCCGCGGGATCATGCCGGTCCCCACCGCGGAGAACTATTTGCGCGAGGGCGTCACCACCATTGTGGAAGGGCCGGATGGAAGCTCGCCGCTGCCGCTCGGTCCATTCCTGGATCAGATGTCGCACACTCCCATTTCGATCAATTTCGCCAGCATGGTGGGGCAGGGAACCATACGGGAGAGAGTGATCGGGCTAGCCAACCGGAAGGCTACGCCCGAGGAAATTGCGAAGATGAAAGCGCTCGCCGCGCAGGCCATGCACGATGGCGCATTCGGCCTCTCGACCGGCCTGTATTACGTGCCCGGAAACTTCACTCCCACCGAAGAAATCATCGAGATCGCCAAGGTAGTGGGGAGATTAGGCGGCATCCACATCTCGCACATGCGCGAGGAAGCTTCGCATGTGCTGGACAGCGTTCGCGAGACCATTCGCATCGGCGAGGAAGGCGGTCTGCCGACCCAGATCACGCATCACAAGATCATCGGCAAGCAGAATTGGGGCGCGAGCGTGGAGTCGCTGAAGTTGGTGGAGGCCGCGCGAGCCCGCGGAGTCGACGTCACAATCGATGCCTATCCTTATACGGCGTCGAGTACCGGAATCGCGGCGCTGTTTCCGCAATGGGCGCTCGAGGGCGGTCAGAAGGCGACTGTGGAGCGGCTGAATGCGCCGGCGCAGCTTGCACGCATTCGAGCCACCATCGTCGAGAACATCAAGTTCGATCGCGGCGGCGGCGATCCGAAGAATATTGCCATTGCGAGCTGCGGGTTCGACAAGTCGCTGGCGGGAAAGAATCTGGCGCAGATTACGCAGGAGCGCGGGGCTGCGGTGACGATCGAGAACGCTGCCGATACCGCCATCGACTTGCAGAAGAAGGGTGGGTGCTCGGCCATTTATCACGCAATCGGTGAAGAGGACGTCGTGCGGATCCTCCGGTCGCCGTACACCATGATCGCCAGCGATGGCGAAATCCCGGTGTTCGGACAGGCATCGCCGCATCCCCGAAGTTATGGCACGTTTGCGCGGGTCCTCGGCGTGTATGTGCGCGAGCGGCACGTGCTGACGTTGGAGGAGGGCGTGCGGCGGATGAGTGGCTTCCCGGCGCAGCGGCTGGAGCTGTGGGATCGCGGCCTGCTGCGGCCGGGCATGAAAGCCGATATCGTCGTGTTCGATCCCGCGGAGATTGGCGACCGTGCGACTTACGAAAAGCCGCATCAGTATTCAGTGGGAGTGCGTGATGTCCTCGTCAACGGCAAATTGGTGTTGCACGACGGCAAAGTGACGGCAGAACGCAGCGGTCGCGTCCTGCGTTCAGCAGCGGTCGGCCTTTAAGAGGGCGGTCGAAGGCGCGCTTCGCACGCCACGACAGGAACGCTTGTCACTTCCCGGAGACGTAAACAGTGACGCCGGTTTGCGTTTGCGCGCCACCGATGGTAATCACCACCGGCTGCGCGCCGGCGCTCAATCCAACCGGAATCTGCACATTGATCTGCACCACACCGTACGGGCTTCCCGGCGCAGCCCCGGCGTACGTCACCGGCGCACTCACTCCGCCAACGGATGCCGTGACATTCGCGGCTAAAAAGTCCGGGCCCGCGGCCACGAGTCCATTTGCCGCCGCGGTTTGCAGCGCTCCGCCGCCCGTACCGTAGAACGAAATGAAGCTTCCCGCATTCGCCGGGTGCGTGGGTCCGTTGATGGTGCCGGTCTGATCCTGATTCACCGCCGCGGCTTGACCCGTTCCGGAGAAGTCCAGGGTGAACAGCGAAGGCGTGGTTTGCGCCACCGGTGCCGTGACCGGAACGGACGTTTGGCCGTTAAAGGTAATGTAGATCTGCGCCTGGCTGCTCTGCAGGCCGAACGGCACAAGCACCGAAACCTGCCCGGCGGACGTGTAAAGAATTGGTGCCGCGATTCCGTTGATGTAGACGGTGGTTCCGGCGAACGTCGTCGTGTAAACGCCATTGCTATTCGGCGAGTTCGTTGCGAGATTGGCGGGGCCGATCCCTGCGCCGTATAGCACCAGCACTTCGCCCGGCGAGATGGCGCCGATGCGATTCGTCGCGCCATTCGTCACTGCGGCGATGCTCAGATTGCCGCCCACGGCCACCATTTCCCGCACCGCGTTGTTGCCGGTGTCCGCAATGAAAACGTTCCCTTTCGAATCCGTCGCGAGCCCGGTGGGTTGGTTCAACGCCGCCGTCGTGGCGATGCCGCCATCGCCCGAGTATCCGGGCGTTCCAGTGCCCGCAACGGTGAGGATGCCGCCGCCGGGAATGACTTTCCGGACGCGCGACCCGCCATCGCTGATATAGACCGCGCCCGTATTATCTACCGCTACGCCCGCCGGCGTGACGTGCGCGTTCAACGCGAGCCCGCCGTCGCCTGCGAAGCCCGGATCGCCTGTCCCGGCGATGGTTACGATATTCCCGGACGCGCTGACCATGCGAACGCGATTGTTCCCCTGGTCGGCGATGTAGACGTTGTCGGCGCTGTCGACCGCCACGTTTTGAGGGCCGTTCAGGCGAGCTTTGTTACCCGCGGCATTGTCTCCGCTGTAACCCTGCACGCCGGTGCCGGCGATGGTGCTGATGGTTCCACCTGTCGTGATCTTGCGGACCGCGCTGTTCAGATAATCGGCAATATACACGTTGCCCGATGCGTCTACCGCTACACCAGTCGGGAAGTTCAGTTGCGCGCTGCCCGCCGCTGCGCCGTCTCCGGCGTAACCGGGAGTTCCGCTTCCGGCGAACGTGCTGATGCTTCCCGCGGCCGTGACTTTTCGGATCTTCGAATTTGCGGTATCGGCGATGTACACGTTGCCGTTGCCATCCACCGCGACCCCTTCGGGCGAACTCAACTGCGCGGCCGTTGCTGCCGCGCCGTCGCCTCCGTTGCCGGCCGTTCCGGTGCCCGCGAAAGTCGTAATGGTGCCGTTCGCAGCCACTTTGCGCACCACATTGTTCGCCGTATCGGCGATGTAGACGTTGCCCGCGCCGTCCACGGCCACGCCCTGCGGCGCATAAAGCTGGGCGGCGGTTGCCTTGCCGTTATCTCCGGAATAGTTCAGCCCGCCGTTGCCGGCAATGGTGGAGATGTTGCCCCCGGATACTTTCCGGATGCGGTAGTTCGCGGTGTCGGCGATATAAATGTTGCCGGACGAATCGACTGCCATCCCGGTCGGGAGGTTCAACGAGGCTTTGGTGGCGCTGCCGTTATCGCCCGCGAATGCCGAACTGCCGTTGCCCACGATGGTGTTGATAATGCCCTTGGTATTGACTTGGCGAATACGGCCGTCCTGCCGTTCGGCGATATAAATCTGTCCTTGGGAATCGACGAATAAGGCGTACGGTTCCACCAGACCCGCGCTCGTCGCGGCCGCGCCATCGCCGGAGTAGGTGATCCCCGCGCTTGTCGGCGAACCCGCTACGGTGCTGATGTTTCCGTCGGTACCGACTTTCCGGATCGCGCCGTTCGCCGTATCGGCGATAAAGATATTGCCGGAGCTATCGACCGCGACGTCTTGCGGATGATTGACTTCACCCATCGTAGCGGGCGTAGTCGTGACGACGTTCGTGCCGGCGATGTTCGTAGTGAACGGGTCGCCGAAAAAGCCGGGGTAGCCGTCGCCGGCGACGGTGGCGATGTTCCCATCCGTCGTGACCTTGCGAATCTGGTTGTGCCCCGTGTCCGCGATATAGACGTTGCCGCTCGAATCGGCTGCAACGCCGGAAGGAAGCTGCAATTGCGCCTGTGTAGCCGGACCGCCATCGCCCGTGGCGCCGACGTAGCCGAGTTGCCCATTGCCAGCAAACGTGTTGATAATGCCCTGAGGATTGACCACGCGCACGCGATTATTCAACGTGTCGGCGATGTACACGTTGCCCGATTTGTCGACCGCGATGCCGGCGGGTCCGTTCAGCTGCGCGCTGACCGCGGCTCCGCCGTCGCCTGAAAAGCCCGGCCGCGAGTTGCCCGCGACCAGCGTTACTGTGCTGCCGGCGATTTTGAAAACGGAGTTGCCGCTGGAGAAATAAACGTTGCCGGAGGCATCCACGGCAGCGCGGTTGGGCTGGCCGATAGGCGTACTGAGGGCTGCCGACGGCGTCGGGGGTGGCGCTCCGCCGGCAATTGTGGAGATCGAATACTGTTGCCCGAACGCCACACAGGCGCCGGCCAGCAACAGGAAGAACCTGCTTCCAAAGGGCTTACTTTGCATGTACTTGCTCAGAATAACAGGAATACGAATGCGCTTAATTGGTTGTGGTCTGCATCTTTGCGGCCACGGCCTCGCGCATGGCGGCCACCGCCTGCTCACAAGCGCCCCGATCCGCATCGTAGTGGGTCACGGCCCGCATCTGGCGCTCGTTGATGCCGTTGAGCAGAACCCCGCGTTCCTTCATTCGCGCGCTGATCGCCGCCGGCGCCAGGCCTGTGCCGGAAATATCGAACACCACGATGTTGGTCTGCACCCGGTCGGGATCGACGGAAATGCCGGGGATTTGCGAAAAGCCCCGAGCCAGGAATTTCGCGTTGGTATGGTCCTCATGCAGGCGGCGCGGCATCTTCTCCAGTGCGATCAGTCCGGCCGCCGCCAGCACTCCGGCCTGCCGCATTCCGCCGCCCAGCCGCTTGCGATACAAGCGGCCCTTGCCGATGAGGTCGGCCGGTCCGGCGAGAATGGAGCCGGCCGGCGCTCCGAGGCCCTTCGACAAACAGAACATCAGCGTATCGGCAGGCGCGGCGATTTCCCGCACCGGCATTCCCAGCGCGGCCGCGGCATTGAATATGCGCGCCCCATCCATGTGGACCGGTACCCCGAGCGCATGTGCGCCGTCGCAGATCTCGCGGACCGTCTCGTTCGGATAGATGGTGCCACCCCACATATTGTGCGTGTTTTCGAGTGCAACCAGACCCGTGGGCGCGGAATACGGATTCACCGGCTTGATGAGCGGGCGAACACGATCCCAGGTGAGAATGCCGTTGTCCGTCTGGATCGTGCGAAGGACGCAGCCGCTGAACCATGCCACCATCGAGAGCTCATAATCCAACAGGTGGGCGCGCGAGTCGGCGATCACCTCCTGGCCATGCTCGGTGAGCAGTTTCACGGCGATGGTGTTGCCCATCGTCCCGGTGGGCACGAAGAGCGCGGCTGCTTTGCCCGCGATCTCGGCGGCTCGCTGCTCCAGGCGATTCACGGTGGGGTCTTCGCCATACACGTCGTCGCCGACCTCGGCTTCGAACATGGCGCGGCGCATTTCCTCGGTAGGTTTGGTTACGGTGTCGCTGCGTAGATCGATCATTGAATGAGGAACTCCTGGAACACTTCGTTGGAGAGAAGCACGCCGCGGCTGGTCAGTCGCAGCGTTTCGCCGTCGGCCTCAAGCAGCCCGGCGTCGAGAAAGCGGTGGATGGGCGCTTCGTAGCGGCGCCATTCTTCGCGAGTGGGTTGAATGCCGGCGCTGAGCCGCAGGCCGATGAAGAACCGCTCGTCGGGCGACGATGCGGTTCCGGCAGGGGTTTCCGCAACCGCGGCAAGGTATTCCGCGATGGTCTCCGGATTCTCGCGCCGGGCCGTTCCGCTGAAGGAGTGCGCATCCGCGCCGAAGCCGGCGTAGGGCTCGAGCAGCCAGTATTTCAGGTTGTGCCGCGATTCCAAGCCGGGCCGCGCAAAGTTGGAAATCTCATAGCGCCGGATGCCCATCGCGTGCAATCGCTCGACGGCTGCTTCGTAGAACCCGGCTGTCGCATCATCGGACGGAGCATCCGCAGCGCCGTACCGAATTCCGCCGATTAGCATCTCCTTGCCGAGCCGGCTGTCTTCATCCACTTCCAGCATGTAGACGGAAACGTGCGCCGGCGCCAACCGCTCGATCCAGTCCAGCGATTCGCGCCATGAGGCTTCGGTTTGTCCAGCGAGTCCGGCGATCAGGTCGATATTGCAGTTCGTAATCCCGGCTGCGGCCAGTATTGCCAGATCGCCGGTTACGGTTTGCGCGCTGTGCTTGCGGCCGGTGCGCCGAATCTCCGTTTCGATGAAGGACTGCACGCCGAGGCTCACCCGGTTAATCCCCGCGGCTGACCAGGCGCGCGCTTTTTCAGCCGTGATGGTGCCCGGCGCGGCTTCGAGTGTCGCTTCCAGCCAGGGACGTCCGGGGATTGCCGCGAGCAAATGGGTGAGTGCAGGGGAATCGATGTTGCTCGGCGTGCCCCCGCCCAGGTACACGGTCTCCGGAGTCCACTGCCACGCATGGTCGAGGATTTCGGCGCGGAGCTTCGCCAGGTACCGCGCTTCGAGGTCGCGCGGAAAGACTCCCGACGCGAAATTGCAATAAGTACACTTCTGGGCACAGAAGGGGTACGACAGGTAAACTCCGGGCACTTCTTCCATTGTAGAGGGTCCGGAGTACGGGCAAATGGGCGAGTGCCGCTCGGCTAAATCACGGCAGCTTTTGTTGTAGAGTGTGGGAATGCTCCGAGTCGGATGATGCTGAACCTCGCTGCCGTCGCGCAAACCCTTCAGCAGCAGACCTACACTCTGCCGCCGGACAAACTCGCCAAAGCCATCGCCTACGCCGCCGCGCGAAACCGCCTGCACTTCATCAGCGCGTTTTACGGCTTCCTGGTGGTGGCCGTCGTGATTGCCTGGCGCATCGGACCTCGATTCCGCGATGTCGCCGAGCGAACCACGCGCCGGCGAATCGGCCAGGCCTACATCTTCGGAGCGCTGCTCGTGCTTGCCACCGATATCCTGGGCCTGCCCACCGACCTCATGGGTCAACGCCTCGCCTTGCAATTCGAACAAAGCGTGCAAGGCTGGGGCTCCTGGTTTTGGGATTGGACGAAAGGAGAGATGTTGGGTGTCGCAGCTACAGGGTTCCTGCTGTGGGTGCTCTACGCCATCATCCGGCGGAGTCCACGACGCTGGTGGGTATGGTTCTGGCTGGCGTCCATTCCCATGATCCTGTTCGTCATGTTCATTACGCCGGTATTGATTGAGCCGATGTTCTACAAATTCACTCCGCTCGCATCGACTCAGCCGGCGCTCGTCGATGCCATCGGCAGGGTGGTGGCGCGAGGAGGCCTGGATATTCCGCCGTCGCGCATGTTCGAAATGGACGCGAGCTCCAAGGTGAACTCTCTGAACGCATACGTGGCGGGGCTCGGCGCGAGCAAACGCGTCGTGGTCTGGGACACGACGATCCGCAAAATGACCCCCGACGAGATCCTTTTCGTCTTTGGCCACGAGATGGGACACTACGTTCTGGGCCATAACTGGATGCTGATCGCGAGCTCCTGCGCGGTGATCCTCGTGTTCCTCTGGCTCGGCTTCCACGCGATGCGGTGGGCGCTCCGGCGGTGGGGCGAGCAATGGCGCATTCGCGATGTCGCCGACTGGGCATCCGCGCCGGTGCTGATGCTGGCCTTCGCGATTTTCAGTTTTGTCTCCGAACCGGTGACAAACTCCTTCAGCCGCATGCTGGAGCACAACGCCGATGTCTACGGTCTCGAAGTAATTCACGGCATCGTGCCGAATTCGCCGCAAGTGGCTGCCGCGGCATTTCAGATTCTCGGCGAGGTGTCGCTGAGCGACCCCAACCCGAGCCCGTTCATCGAGTTCTGGCTCTACAATCACCCCTCCGTCAGCGACCGTGTGCGCTTCGCCGCGACGTATGACCCCTGGGGCGCCGGGGCGCCGCGCAAGTACGTACAGTAAGCTGAAATCAGTGGTCCAGAAACCCGTCTACCTCGACTACCAAGCCACTACTCCGCTCGACGAGCGCGTGCTCGATGCCATGCTTCCCTACCTGCGCGGCAAATTCGGCAATGCAGCCAGCCGCACGCATCAGTTCGGGTGGGAGGCGGAAAAGGCCGTCGATTTTGCCCGGAAACGCGTGGCCACCCTGGCCGGCGCCGGCCCGCGCGAGATCGTTTTCACCAGCGGGGCAACGGAATCGAACAATCTTGCCATCAAGGGTGCGCGCGGCCATGTCGTCACTGTGGCGACCGAGCACCGTGCGGTGCTCGATCCGGCCGGCCCCTCCGCGACGATCGTGCCGGTGGATCGCGACGGACTGGTCAGCGTCGAAGAACTGCGCCGCGCGATTCGTCCGGATACCGTTCTCGTCAGCGTGATGTACGCCAATAACGAGGCCGGCACCATTCAGCCCGTCGCCGCGATCGGCGCGATGTGCCGGGAACGCGGCGTGTTGTTCCATTGCGACGCCGCGCAAGCCTTCGGCAAAATTCCCGTCGACGTGCAGCGCGATTCCATTGACCTGATGAGCATCAGCGCGCATAAACTCTACGGACCCAAGGGGGTCGGCGCGCTGTATGTGCGGCGCGGGGTGAAGTTGGCGGCGCAGATGGAAGGCGGCGGACATGAAGGCGGACTACGCTCGGGAACTCTGAACGTGCCCGGCATTGTGGGCTTCGGAGCGGCCTGCACGATCGCGCGCGACGAAATGGCGGAGGAGGCGGAACGGGTCGGGGCGCTGCGGGATCGTTTGCAGTTGCGGCTGACTACCGAGCTCGATCAAGTGCGCGTCAACGGAGCGCTCGCCGCGCGGCTGCCAGGGAATTTGAACGTGATGTTCGGCTGGGTGGCCGCCGATTCATTGCTGATGGCGTTGCCGGATCTGGCGCTCTCGACAGGGTCGGCCTGCAGTTCGGCGGAATCGAAGCCGAGCCATGTATTGACAGCCATGGGCCGGAGTCTCGAAGAAGCGCGAAGCAGCGTCCGCTTCGGCTTAGGGCGCTTCACGACGGCGGAAGAAGTCGAGTATGCCGCCGCAAGGGTAATCGAAGCAGTCGGCCGCCTGCGGGCGCTGTCGACGCTGATGCCATAAGCACGCATCGGCCGGCGGGTATGTAATTCAAAAGCACTCGCATCCCCGGCACCGTTTGCCCCTCCCTCACGGGCTTGTGAAAAAATTGCTTGTTGCCGCATTCAAACGCACTCCGATCCCCGGCACCTTTTACCGCTCCCTCACGGTCACGGCTCCGTATGTAGTTGATGCTGCTAACCGAGCCGCAACCGTGAAGGAGCGGTAAAAGGTGTATCGAAAGGCGAGTGAAGCGCGACGAGAACAACGGCTCGAGTTTTTCTCAGCCCCGTGAGGAAGCGGTAAACGTCATCGAAAAGGCGAATGGAGCGCCACGAGAGCAACGGCTCGAGTTTTTCTCAGCCCCGTGAGAGCGGTAAACAGCATTGAAAAAGCGAATGGAGCGCGACGAGAACACCAGCCGGATTTTTCACACCCCCGTCAGAAACAACTGGCGCCTGTTGCTGTTACTCTCTATATGATGCTGGGCGTCCTGTCGAAAGTCCGCCGCTTCGTTGTGGCAGAGGGACCATCTTTCGTCTTCTGGTTCTACTTCGGCGAGGTGCTCTATCATCGTCAAACGCCAACTGTGGCGTACCATTGGCTCTGGCAAGGTGTCGCCGTTTCCATACTGCTCGGAGCTTTGAAAGCTTATTATCGGCAGTGGAAACGGGCGGTGATTGCGGAATCGCGACTGGCCGAAAAACCCGAAACGCGCCGCACTTTCGTGCAGAATCCGCGTGAAGTGCTGTCCCTCTACTGGCAACCGGGTTACGACGCGCTGCAGAAGGTCGCACCCGTGATCGGGCAGTGGATCTGCGTATCAGGCTACTTCCAGGGCGAGGCCGAGCGCCTCACCCGCGACGGCTACCACGTCACGCTCCGGCAGGAATGCGGGCGTGTTCTGCACTTGGTGTTTCCGAAAGCCGCCGAGGAATCCGTGAAGTCGCTGCGACGGGCGCAAATGGTGATAGCCATCTGCAAAGTGAACTACGGGCCAAGCTTGCTGCTCGAAGACTGCGAAATCGTCGAATCCCGCCCGGCAACCAAAGTTCGCTGCGCCTGAAACCGGCATTCGTGCCGTGTTATACTTCTGTAGTCTACCTGTACGTTCCCAGGGAATACTTATGCCTAAGCTGAAGACACACAAAGGTGCGTCCAAGCGGTTCAAGAAAACGGGCACCGGCAAGATCGTTAGAAATCATGCCTTTGGCCGCCATATCCTGACCAGCAAACCGCACAAACGCAAGAAGAAGTTGCACCAGAGCGTAGTGGCCGATGCGGCCGATCAACCCGCTCTGAAACGCATGCTCCCCTACTAAGTAGGCGTGGGCATTTTTGCGCGGACGGTGCTCGTCGCACGTGCCCGTTCCGCCAATAAATAAGGAGATGAAACGTGCCTAGAGTCAAACGAGGTACCCACCGCAGGGCGTCGCGGAAGAAGACGCTCGAACTCGCCAGCGGTTATTTTTTAACCAAAAGCAAACTGCATCGCGCAGCCCAGGAAGCGGTCGAGCGCGGCCTGAAGTTTGCCTACGTCGGACGCAAAAACAAGAAGCGCGAATATCGTTCCCTCTGGATTGTGCGCATCAACGCGTCCTGCCGCGCCGCCGGCATGAGCTATAGCCAGTTCCTGCATGGCCTGAAGGTCGCCGGGATGGACCTGAACCGCAAGGTTCTGGCCGATGTCGCTCTTCATGACGACGCGGCGTTCCAGCAACTCATCAATGCGGCGAAGGGCGGCCTGGAGAGCGCGAAGGCATGAGTCCTGTGGGACAGGAAGATTCCCTTTCCAGCCTGGAAGAACGAATCCAACAGGCTGTGCAGCTGGTAACCCGGCTGCGCGAGGAAAGAGAGACTGCCGTGGAAGAGGCCGCCGAAGCGAAAGCCGAGGTGGCCCGCCTGGCCGAAGAAGTCAAGGTTCTGCAAGCCGAGCGCAAGCAGGTGCGCGCGCGGATTGAAAAGCTGTTGGGCCAGATCGATCAGCTCAACGGCGTCTAAAAGCGCCCGCAAAAGAGGCCGGATGGAGCCTGCCGAAAAACAGCCCGTTCGCGTGACCATCCTGAGCCGTCCGTACACCCTGCGGACCGCGGGAGATCCGCGCGAAGTAGAGGCTGTGGCGGCCAGCGTGAATGACCTCATGCTGACTATCGCCGGCAAAGCTCCCAACGCCGATTCCACCCATATTGCCGTTCTGGCGTGCCTCCACTTAGCTGACAAGCTGAACGAGCTCGAGCGCGAACTCGCCGAGCTGCGCGGCCGCGTCAACAAAAAATCCGGCGAGCTCGCCGGGTTGCTGGAAGAGGTGCTCCGGCCGTGAAGGCTACCGTTGCCGCCGCTGTGATTTGTATGTCGCTCTCCGCCGCATCCACATACCAAAACCAAATCCTGGAATGGCGCCGCCAGCGCGAAGCCGCATTAAAAGCCGAGGGCGGCTGGTTGACTGTCGCCGGATTGTTCTGGCTGCACGAAGGCGCGAACACCGCCGGCCGTGACCCCAAGTCGGATGTTGCGCTCCCCGATGGTCCGCCGCACGCAGCCACATTCGATCTCAAGAACGGCATAGTGTCCGTCACGATCGGCGGTAAAACGCGGGCCGTCAAGCCCGATTCCGCCGATGTTGTCAACGTCGGACGGCTGAATCTCTATGTGATCAAGCGCGGGGATAAGTTCGGCATCCGCTTAAAGGATCCGGATAGCCAGTACCGGCGCGAGTTTCACGGCATCGAGAGCTACCCCGTAAACGAGGCGTATCGCGTCACCGCGCGCTGGGTAGCGGAGCCGAAGAAGATCCCAATCCTCAACGTCATCGGCCAGACCGAAGATTCCGAGTGCCCGGGCTACGCCATCTTCGAACTGCGCGGCCAGGAACTGCGCCTCTATCCGATTCTCGAAAGCCCCGGCGCGAAGGAGTTCTTCTACATTTTCAAAGATCAGACCAGCGGCAAAGAGACCTACGGCGCGGGCCGTTTCCTGTATTCCGACATGCCGCAGGATGGCAAAGTCGTCCTCGACTTCAACAAAGCCTACAACCCTCCGTGCGCCTTCACTCCCTACGCCACATGCCCGCTACCGCCGCCCGAAAACCGGCTGCCGGTACGAGTTGAGGCTGGGGAGAAGAAGTACGGCAACCACTAAAATCAGCGGCTAATCCGCGGCGACTCTCTCCCCCAACGCGGAGAGCGACAGCGTGTGGTGAATGTTCAGGAAGGTTTCAACAAGCCTCGGATCCCGCCACCCCTTCCTCGTTTCGTCCCGCAGGATTTCGCATGCCTGCCGTCCGCTGAACGCCGGCTTGTAGGGGCGGTTGCTCGTCAGGGCGTCATAGATGTCCACCAGTTGCAGGACCCTCGCCAGCAACGGGATCTGTTCGCCTCTGAGCCCGTCCGGATACCCACTGCCGTCCCACCGCTCATGGTGGCCGCGGATCAGCGGCAAAACCGGTCCGAGAACTGTCACCCGCCGGCAGATATCTTCTCCGCGAATCGGGTGGGTGCGCATGACTACCCATTCGTCCTCCGTCAATTTGCCCGGCTTAAAGAGAATCGAGTCTGGAATTCCCACCTTGCCGACGTCGTGCAGAAACCCTCCGCGATACAGAGCCCGCAAGTCCGGCTCCTGGAGCCCCAGTGCCCTCCCCAGCGCAACGCTGATGTTTGCCAGCCGTGCACAGTGCCCCGCTGTCAGGCTGTCGCGCTGCTCTACCGCTTCGCCTAAAGCGAGCAGCACTCCAGTGGCTTCATCGTTCCCGATGTCTACGGCTGCGTGGCTCCACTGAGGGACGCTCTCCGCAACCGCGCTGATTATGTTCGTTTGCAGCATGGCCTGTACTCTCTATCGGCGTACCAGCCCAAAAACTTAAGACCTAAGGCAAAATCAATTCCGAACTACAGTAATCGCGCGCCAGCCCGAATTCCCTGCGGCGTCGTACGCGCGAATCGTGACCACATTGGTTCCCACCAGCAGCGGCACTTGCGCGGACCATGCCGCCGTGCCCGACGCCGCGCCGGCACTGCCCGTTGACGTGCTCCACTCCACCCGTGCCACGCCAACGTTGTCCGAAGCCGTCCCGCTGATCGTGATGCCCGGTCCGTAAGCGGAGATCATCGTGAGGCTCGGAGAGACGATCGTGACGCTGGGCGCGGACCTGTCGCCGCCCGCCGGTTGAACTGGCTGAACCGGATTCACCGGAGCGACCGGGTTCACGGGTGTAATGGGCGACACCGGGTTGCCTGCCGCTGCCGGCGATTTCGGCGCTCCGTACAGCGCCTGGATGCCCGCGATATCGTCTTCCGTGAGGCCGCTCGCCATCTTGTAATACGGGTACATCACCGCCTTGGGATTGTCGGAATGGGCGAGGCCCAGCGCATGGCCGGTCTCATGTAAGGCCACCGAGAACAAGTCGATATCGGAGCCTAGATTCCAGTTCACTCCGTCATTGAAGTGCATGTCGCCGGCGACCGGTTCGGAATTCGGAGGAGCGGGATAGAAGGTGTGCGCCAGTTGGTTGGGGCTGGTGAACGCATAACTGTCGCCATGCGCGCCTGAGGCGAATACAATTTCGATATTGCGTGCGATGTTCGCTTGCTGCCCGGCAGTGAACGTCACATTCCCGAACTTCGCCCATTCGGCGAATGCCTGCTCCACGGCGACGCGAGCCGCGTTCTGGTCCAGCTTGCCGGGAAGAGTTTCGAACACGTAGCTCAGGGCGACGCTGCCGTTCTGCGCCGTCCAGCCGGTAGATGCCATTGCATAATCGGCCACCGGACCTGCTACCGTGATCGGTCCATTGCACGCGATCAGGCGGCGGTGAGTGTAGAGCGCGGAAGGCGCCGGGAGTACATACGCCACTTCATCGCGCGCCGCCAGATCTGCGAGCCGTTCGGGTGCGCCGTCCGCGAGCACGTGCCAGGGCTGTAACCCATCCACCTCCTGCGGGCGGAATCCGTACTCACCGGCGATGCCGCGCGCCGCTTCACCATCGATATCCGGGTGAAACAGAATCAGATAGCCGCCGCTCGCCCTGGCGAGCTCCGGACTGAGCTTTGCCGACGAAGCCAGCGCCCCGAACCACACCACTCCCAAGCCGCGAAGCTCCGGGGGCCCGTCGGAAGCCGCCATCAACCCGTTTTCGGGCACGTAGGCAAGCACGTGAATGCGCCGGTGTTCCAGTTCCGCGCGCGTGCCGGCGTCCGGAAACGCCGCAAATTGCAGCAGCCAGTGGTGTACAGCGCGCGGCTCGCGCCCGGCCTTCGTCCGAGCTGTCTCCGGCACTTTCAGATGTATGTTTCCACTGGCCGAGGCAGAGATCGCCAATAGAATTCCAACGAGTAATCGCAGCGGCATTTTGTGTAATTCACGTCCTGAATTCTCATTTCGGCCCGAATGAGAATTTCTTCAGTGGGCGGGCACTAAACTTCTTGCTCGCCTTGAAACTCGCGTTGGGCTTCCTTTCGCTGTTCCTGGCCGCCGGCCGCGCCCAGACGGCGACCGCCGCGCCCGCTTTCCGCGTGGAAACATTCGCCGGAAGCTCACTGGCCGGCGACGGCGGTCCCGCAACCGGTGCACAGATCGGTTCCATCTACGGGGTCGTGGCGGATCACTCAGGTAACCTCTACCTATCGGACACCGACGGTCACCGCGTGCGGAAAATTGCCCCGAACGGCATCATCACCACCATTGCAGGCACGGGCGCCGCAGGCTTTTCGGGCGATGGCGGACCAGGCACCGCGGCGCAGCTCAACACGCCCTACGGCCTCGCCGTCGATCTCGCCGGCAACGTCTTCATTGCCGATCTGGGGAACAGCCGCGTCCGGCGGGTGGCGGCGGACGGAACCATCACGACTTATGCTGGCGGCGGAGCGTCGGGAGCCACGGGCGACGGCGGGCCGGCCGTGAAGGCTCAGTTGCTTGGTCCACGCAACGTTGCCGTGGACACCGCAGGCATCGTTTACATTTCCGAGTTCAGCAGTCATCGCGTGAGGCGGGTCGGCACCGATGGCATCATCTCCACTTTTGCGGGAACGGGAGCGGCAGGGTACAGCGGAGAAGGCGGCGCGCCGTCGCACGCGCAGTTGAACTTTCCGGCCGGTCTGGCGCTGGATCGCACCGGCGCCCTCTACATCGCCGATTCGCAAAACGGCTGCATTCGCAAAGTGGCCAACGGGACCATCGTCACCGCCCTCGGCCGTTCCCCCGAAGTCACGCTTCTCACTCCCACGGCAGTCGCCGTCGATTTGCTCGGCAATACCTATGTGGCGGATCTCAGCAACACTGTCCACGTGTATTCGCCCGACGGCAAATGGACGCTGGTGGCCGGCAATGGCGCTCCCAAGTTCATGGGGGATGGAGGGCCGGCGAAGGATGCAGGCCTGGCCTATGTGCACGAACTTGCTGTGGACCTCGCGGGCAATCTCGATATCGCCGATGATGTGCGCCTTCGCCAGGTCAACCCCTCTCTGAGGATCGCCACCATTGCGGGCGATGCGTATCAGCACTCCATCGGCGATGGCGGCCCGGCAAATGCCGCCCAGTTGCACCTCCCGTCCGCGGTTTCCATGGATTCGGCCGGCAATCTGTACATCGCCGACGCCGAAACGCAGCGGATCCGGCAGGTTCAACGCTCGGGCATCATCGGCACCTTCGCGGGCACCGGCAACGCAGGCTATACGCGCGACGGCATAGCGGCAACGGCGGCCGACCTGAACTCTCCCTTCGGCGTTACCGTCGATCCGAACGGCAATATTCTGATCGCCGACAGCTTCAATCACCGCGTGCGCCAGGTAACCGGCGGCGTCATCGCCACGTTCGCGGGTACCGGCACAAGCGGAACAGGCGAAGAGGGGCTGGCGCCCGCGAAAACGCAGCTCCGCGGGCCGCGCGCGGTTTGCGGCGACCGGTCCGGGACGGTTTATATCGTAGATACGTCCAACCATCGCGTGCTGCGCGGCGCACCGGGCGGAAATCTGACCGTCGCCGCGGGCAACGGCGCGCCCGGAGACGAGGGCGATGGCGGTCCGGCGCGGCTCGCGGAGCTCAATGAGCCGGGCGCTTGCACGGTGGATGTTAGGGGCAACCTCTATATCGCCGACACGTTGAGCCACCGCATTCGGAAGGTAACGACGGATGGCGTCATCGCGACCATCGCCGGCACGGGCAAAGCGGATTTCGGCGGCGACGAAGGTCCGGCGACCGCGGCCGTGCTGAACACACCGCGCGGCGTGGCCGTCGACGGCAACGGCGCCGTCTACATCGCCGATACCGCGAATAATCGCATTCGCCTGATCACGGCGGATGGCGTCATCCACACAGTAGCCGGCCGGCCCTTCGCGGGCTTTTCCGGCGATGACGGACCGGCGCTCTCGGCGGTCTTCAACTAACCGCAAGGCCTCTTTCTGGATGGCTCGGGGAATCTTTACATCGCCGATTCGGCCAACAATCGCGTGCGGCGGCTGGTCCCGTCCACGCTGGCTCCGGTGCTCGTTGCTCCGGAAGTGACGCCCCCGATCTCGGTGGTGAACGCCGCCAGCATGACGGCGGGTCCGATAGCACCCGGGGAAGTGGTGACAGTGTTCGGTACAGGCATTGGTCCTGTCACCGGGGTCGCGGGATCGTATTTGCCCGGCGGCGTGCTTGCGAACATGGCCGGTGGCGCGGAGATCCGTTTCGATGGTGTGCCGGCGCCGGTATTCTATGCCCAGTCGTCGCAGGTGAACGTGCAGGCGCCGTATACGCTTTCGGGCCGTGCAGTGACCCATGTCGAAGCGTTCTACCTCGGCCAGAGCGTCGCCACGGCTGACGTTCCGGTGACGTCATCGGCGCCTGCTCTATTCGGTCCCGCGGTGAATCAGGACGGATCGCTGAACTCGCAGTCGAATCCGGCGCCGCGCTCGAGTGTGGTCACGATCTACGGCACGGGAGAAGGGCTTACCACCGGCGCAAACGTTTCCGGAATGCCGGCTGGAGCGCCCTTCGCGCAGCCGCAACTGCGGACGTCTCTCACCATCGCAGGAGTTGCGCCGCAGATTCTGTATCTGGGCAGCGCTCCCGGGTTGATTGGGATGCTGCAGATTAACGCCCTCGTGCCCGGCGGCTTCGTGCAGTCCGGTGCTGCCGCCGTACAACTCACGGTGGGCGGCGTGGTCTCGCCCGCGCTCACGATCTGGGTGCAGTAAACTCGGAAGCGTGCTGCCCGTCGCACTCACGATCGCCGGTTCGGACCCGAGCGGCGGCGCGGGCATTCAGGCGGATCTGAAGACATTTCACCGCTTCGGAGTGTACGGCGAGGCAGTGATCTCACTGATCACGGTACAAAATAGCGTACGATGCTCGCGCGTAGAGGTGCTGTCCGCCGCGCTCGTCGCCGAGCAGATCGAAGCTGTTGTCGAAGACATCCCGCCGCGCGCCGCCAAGACAGGCGCGCTCGGTTCGCCGGCAGTCGTCAGAGCGGTGGCGCGGGCGGCGGCAGCGTGGCGCTTTCCGCTTGTCGTGGACCCTGTGTTTGTCGGGAAGCACGGCGGCGCACTGGCGTCGGACGATGCCGTTAGCGCCCTGGCCGAGGATCTCCTCCCCCTCGCCGCTCTCGTTACGCCCAACGTTCCGGAAGCCGAAGCGCTCAGCGGGGTGCGCATCGCCTGCCTCGCGGACATGCGGCAGGCGGCTGTGCGTATTTTTGAAACCGGTGCGCAAGCGGTGCTCGTCAAGGGCGGCCACCTCGAAGGCGAACCCATCGACCTGCTCTTCGATGGGCGCGACTTCATCGACCTGCCCGCGCCGCGAGTCAACACGGCCCACACTCACGGCACCGGGTGCACCTATTCGGCGGCCATCACCGCGCTGCTGGCTCGCGGTGTGCCTCTGCGGGAGGCGGTGCACTCGGCCAAGCGGTTCCTTCACAATGCCATTGCGACGAATCCCGGCTTGGGGAGTGGAGCGGGTCCGCTGAATCATTTTGCGGAGTGAGGTTGCTATTCTGAAAGCGTGACAAAGCTGCAGGTCCGCTTCCGATTCGAACAGCCGCTGGACGACGCGGCCCTCTCCCGGCTCTCCGACACGACGGCTCTCTACGGCATCCACAAAATCAAAATGGACCCCGGCATGGACGGCATGCTCGTGGAATACGACGCCACGCGCCTCAGCGGAGCCGACGTAGCAGCCGCATTCTCAGGCTTCGGCATTCCTGTAGACTTCCGCAAGTAGCGACCGGTCTCCAGACCGGTTGCAGGCGCGCGCAGCGCGTCTCGCTGAATCCGGCAATCCTAATCGTGTCTGAGCGCTTCCAGCGGATTCGTTTTCGCCGCTCTTTGCGCCGGTAGGAACGCTGCCGCCGCGGCCGTGATCGAGAGCAGGCACGCTGCGGCCACAACCACCGCCGTGTCATTCGGTTTGACTCCGAAGAGCTGGCTGGCCGTAATCTTCGCTCCGGCCAACGCCGCGGGAATTCCGAGCCCCAGCCCGATTCCCAGGATCCACACCAGCTCGCTCATGATCAGCGACCGTATACGCCCCGGCGCCGCGCCCAAGGCCATGCGGATTCCGATTTCCCTTGTCCGGCGCGCGACTCCGTACGCCATCACGCCGTAGAGACCGAGCATCGCGAGCAGCGTCGCCAGCACGGCAAAAGCTCCCGCCAATCGTAGCGCGATCTCATCGTTCCGCACGTTTTCGTGTACTTGGCCGGTGAGCGTTCGCATATCCTGCAAGGGCACGTCGCGATCGATCTGCGCCATCGTAGCCCGGATCTGCGGCACAATCTGCTCCGGCGGCATCGCCGTTTTCAGGTAAAAGCTGAGTTGGCTCGGCTTCGCATCCTGCCGCCACGGCCGGTAGAACACGGGAATGATTTTCTGCCGCACGCCGGAATAGTGGCTGTTGCGGACCACGCCGACGATTTGCGCATCGAAAGGTCCAGTGCGATCGAATTGCACACCGAGCCCAATCGGGTTGCGTCCGCCGCAAAACTGTTTCGCGAACTCCTCATTCACCACCACGACTTTTGGAGCGGCGGCCGTATCGGTATCGAGAATCTCGCGGCCCGCAATGAGCGGGATGCCCATCTTGCCGAAAAAGTTCGGCCCTACCTCGGAGAACTTGGAGTTCAATCGCTTTGCCGAGCCTTGCAGGGCGAAGCCGGTGCCCCAATTGTCGCCCGCGATCAGCGGCACAAGCGAAGTCGCCACAGAGCGGACGCCGGGAATGGCGGCGAGTTTCTCTTCGGCTTCGGCGAATTCGGCGGCCGTCTTTTCCCAGGAATTTCCGTTCAGCCGCGGCACGGTATAGAAGCCGATGACGTTGTCCATTCGGATGCCCAGATTCACGTGCAGCAAGTTCGTCAGGCTGCGCACGAACAATCCGGTGGGCACCAGCAGGACCACCGAGAGCGTCACCTGCGCGCACACCAGCGCCACCCGCATACGCCGCGCCGTGCGCGATCCCGACGCCTTGCCGGAGTCTTCCGAAAGCACCGCCGCCACCGCCGTGCGCGATGCGTCCCATGCCGGATAAAAGCCCACGAGCACTCCCACCGCGAGCGAAAGTCCGATGCTGAAGAGCAGCACCGGCCAGTTCACTCCCGCGCCGGCGAAGCTGTCGCGCTGGTCCGTCATCCAGGACGCCAGCACCCGCACCGAGACGCTGGCGATCGCGAGCCCCACCGCGCATCCGGTGGCGGAGAGCAGCATCGCTTCGGTAAGGAACTGCGCCATCAGTTCGCCGCGCCCGGCGCCGATCGCCGCGCGAACCGCCAGCTCTTTGCGGCGCTCCGCGGAGCGGGCCAGTAGCAGGTTGGCGGCGTTTGCCATGGCGATCAGCAGCACCAGCAGCGTGGCGCCCATGAGGATCTTGATGGCGCGCGCATATGCGTCGCGAAATTCGCTGTGGCCCTGACTTCCCGGCTCCATCGTGAGTTGTGTTTGCCGGAAGCGCGGAATCCAGTCCTTGCGGAATTCCTTCATCTGCATCACCTCTTCGGCGATGGCGTGGAACGGACCGCTCAGCGCGGCTTGCGCCTGCTGAATGGAAACTCCGGGATTCAGACGCGCGACCAGGTAAATCCAGTACCAGTCCAGACGATCGTTCGGCAGCAGTCCCGGTGTGGTCCGGTTGAGGCTGATGGGAGCGAACACGCTCGGCTCGCGGCCCACCGTGGTTCCTGCGAACCCGGGCGGCGCGACACCGACAATCGTGAGCTGTTGACCGTTCACTGTGATGCTGCGGTTGAGGACCGGTTCGGAGCCCAGGCGATCGTGCCAATAGCGATAATCGAGCACAGCCACCGGGTTGCCCGCTCCTGAAACGTCGTCGGAAGGTTCGATCAGGCGGCCGGTATAGGGGCGCACGCCCATCACCGAAAAATACTTGCCGGAGACGAGCATCATGGAGCCCGGCACCGTCTGCCGCTCGAACGCAACGTTCGCCTGAATGCGGCGGAAGCCGGCCACCTGGGCAGCTTCGGTGTGCTTTTCGAATTCGCGGAACATGCGCCAGTTGAAGATGTAATCCTGGCCGCCCGAATCGTCGTCGCTGGTGCTGCCGCTCTTGAAGTCGCCATTGTATTTGAGCAGCACCAGTCGCTCCGGGTGCGGCACAGGCAGCGCGCTCAGCACCACCTGGTGGAGCAGCGAAAAAATTGCGGTGTTTACCCCAATTCCCAGCCCAAGAGAGAGAATCACCACCGTGCTGAGGAGCGGAGCGTTCTTCAGGTTGCGAAAAGCATAGCGAAAACGGGCCATAATATTCGCCGATTGGACGCTCGGCAGACGAAACGGTCGCGTGTTTACGATTATGTCAGTCCATCCCGCGTATACTTCCATGCAACGGGATGCCGATCCGCTTCCACTACGACCCGGAACTCCGCATTCTCTTCACCACCGCCGAGGGTTCCCTGACGCTCGCGGAGATTCTTCATCATCTGGCGGAAGAGAAGCAAGGCCGTGGCTTGCGCCATCGCGAACTCCTCGATGGCAGTCACGCGCATTTGGAGATGACGTCGGACGAGGTTCGGACCCTCGTAGAAAGACTGCATGCCATGCAGATGGAAACGCCGTTCGGCCCCACGGCAGTCGTCGTTTCGAGCGACTACTTCTTCGGCATGGCGAGCATGCTGGCGATTCTTTCGGAGTTGCGCGGCGGCCCTACAATCGGGGTCTTCCGCGGTGTCAACGAAGCTCTGGAGTGGCTGGTTCGAATACCGCCATCCGCTTAGCGGCAGGTACCGACCGGTCTCCAGACCGGTCGCAGTCGCCCGGCGCGCGACTGCTCGCAGATTAAGGGTGAAATGGCCAACCTGCCCACAGGCGCGCTCCGCACGCCTGCAACCGGTCTGGAGACCGGTCGCTACTAGAGCCCGGCTTTCCCGACCCTTGCCAGCAAGCTGCGCATGTCCTCGGCGTGCTCCTCTTCCTTCGCAAGAATCTCCTCCATCAGACGGCGGCTGGTGGGGTCTTTCTCGCCCAGGTAGCGGACGATCTCGCTGTAAGATTCGATGGCGATGCGCTCGGCCACCAGATCTTCCTGAATCATCTCGGTGAGGGTGTGCCCCTCGACGTACTGAGAGTGGCTGCGGCTGGCAAGTCCCTCGGGACTGAAATCTGGATCCCCGCCGAGCTCCGTAATCCGCTTGGCGATTTTATCGGCGTGATCCTGCTCTTCGGTCGCGTGCTCCTGGAATTCCGTCGCCACGGATTCGGCATTCATGCCGGCGGCCGTGAAGTGGTGGCGCTTATAACGGAGCACACACACCAGCTCAGTCGCCAGCGCCTGGTTCAGAATATCGACGACGGTCTTTACATCGGCGGCATAACTCCCGGTCACCGCGCCCTTTTCCATGTGCTCGCGCGCGCGTTTGCGAATCTCCTGAATGTCGGAGAGGAACGGCTGATTCTTTTGGGTGGCCATGGTTCTATGATCGTTGCTCACGGCGCTCCTGCCTGTCCGCTTGCGCACAGTGCCCGCGCGAGCCTTACATGCGCTATCGTATGCGTTCATGGCCGAAGCCTACATCCGCGCCCAGAGCCTCGCGAAAACCTACCGCTCGGGCGATTCCAGCCTGACGATTTTCGCCAATCTTTCGCTGGAGGTGCAGCGCGGCGAGATGCTGGCGCTGGTGGGTGAATCGGGAGCGGGTAAGTCCACGCTCCTCCACATCTTAGGCGGTCTGGACACACCTTCCGAGGGTGCGATATACTACGGAAGTACAGAGATCTCAGGGCTCGCTGATTCGCACAAGGCGGATTTCCGCAACAAAGAAATTGGGTTCGTTTGGCAGATTCATTACCTGCTGCCTGAGTTTACGGCGCAGGAGAATGTGATGATGCCGTTACTGATTCGGGGGATGTCGCAGGAACGCGCGGCTTCCGAATCGCTTGCGAGGTTGGATGAAGTCGGTCTTCAGGCGCGGGCGTCACACCGCGCGGGAGAATTGTCGGGGGGAGAGCAGCAGCGGGTGGTGCTTGCCCGCGCCTTGGTCGGCAACCCCAGCGTCCTGTTGGCGGACGAGCCTACCGGCAACCTGGACTTCCGGACCGGCGAGATGATCTTTGATCTTCTGAAGGGCCTGCATCGTTCCCACCAGCTCACGTCGATTCTTGTCACGCACAATTTATCGTTCGCACGCCGCTGCGATCGGGTCCTGAATCTGGAAAAGGGTGGCTTGGTACCCGGAATCGTCACAGATCCGCAACCGGGAGCCTCGCCGGAGTATCTTTAGTCTTAGGGGGCGTCACTATCATGTTTGAGCGATACACGGAGAAAGCGCGAAGAGTCATTTTCTTTGCGCGTTACGAGGCCAGCCAGTTCGGCAGTCCCTATATTGAAACCGAACATCTGCTCCTCGGCCTGTTGCGCGAAGACAAAGCACTTGCGAACCGCTTCCTCCGCTCGCACGCGGCGGTGGAATCGATCCGCAAACAAATTGAAGGCCACAGCACCATCCGCGAGAAGGTTTCCACCAGTGTGGATCTTCCCCTGAGCCATGAATGCAAACGCGTTCTGGCCTATGGCGCTGAAGAGGCCGAACGGTTGAATCATAAGCACATCGGTACCGAGCACCTGCTGCTCGGCCTGCTCCGCGAAGAGAAGTGTTTCGCGGCCGAAATTTTACACGAGCGCGGACTCCGGCTTTCCACCATCCGCGAAGAACTGGCCCGCTCGCAAAGCGAGAAAGTGGCATCGCAGCGTCCCAAAGAAAGCTCGCTGCTTGCCGAGTTCAGCCGCGACCTCACCCAGGCCGCGATGGATTCCACCCTGGATCCCCTCATCGGACGCGATTACGAACTGGAGCGGGTCATTCAGATTCTCTGCCGGCGCACCAAGAACAATCCTGTTCTGATCGGGGAGCCTGGCGTCGGAAAAACCGCTATCGTCGAAGGTTTGGCCCAGCGCATCGCCGATGGGGACGTTCCGAGTTTCCTTGCCGACAAACGGATTCTCGCGCTTGACCTGTCCCTCATCGTTGCCGGGACGAAATATCGCGGGCAGTTCGAGGAGCGCCTGAAGACCATCATGAAGGAATTGATGGAGAACCAGAACGCCATCATCTTCATCGACGAGCTTCACACGCTGGTCGGCGCAGGCTCCGCGGAAGGCTCGCTGGACGCGGCCAACATCCTGAAGCCGGCTCTCTCGCGCGGCGAGATCCAGTGCATCGGCGCGACCACTCCCGCGGAGTTCCGCAAGAGCATCGAGAAGGATCGCAGCCTCGAACGGCGCTTCCAGGCCGTCAAGGTTCCGCCGCCCAACGAAAGCGACGCGGTGAAAATCCTGTTCGGAATTAAGGATCGCTACGAGAAGTTCCACGCGGTTGCATACACCGACGATGCAATCGAGACCGCGGTCTTCACCAGCAGCCGCTATATTCCGGATCGCTACCTGCCGGACAAAGCCATCGACCTCATCGATGAGGCCGGCGCGCGCGTCAAACTGCGGCAGACCACATTGCCTGCCGATTTAGCCGATATCCAGAAGCGCATCAAGTTCATCGTGCACCGCATGGAGAACGCCATCGCGAACCACGAGTTCGAAAAGGCGCGCTTCTATTCGGACGAAGAGCGCAAAGAGCGCGAGAACATGCGCATGCTGCGCGAGAAGTACAACCTGGACGATTCGTCCACCGGCTGCGTGACGAAGGACGATATCGAAGACGTGGTGGCGCGCTGGACCGGCGTCCCCATGACTTCCATCAAGGAAGAGGAAATCACCAAGCTGCTGCGCATCGAAGAAGAGCTGCACAGGCGGGTGATCAGCCAGGAGAAGGCGATTTCGGCGCTGGCGCGCGCCATCCGGCGGTCCCGCGCCGGCCTGAAGGCGAGCAGCCGTCCAGCCGGTTCGTTCCTGTTCCTCGGGCCGACGGGTGTCGGCAAAACGGAGGTTGCGCGAGCGCTCGCGGGCTTCCTTTTCGGCAGTGAGAAGAGCCTGGTGCGCTTCGATATGTCGGAGTACATGGAGAAGCATTCGGTCAGCAAGCTGATCGGTTCGCCTCCGGGTTACGTCGGGTACGAAGAGGGCGGACAGCTCACCGAGCGCGTGAAGCGCAATCCGTATTCCATCATCCTGCTGGATGAAATCGAGAAGGCGCACCCGGATATCTACAACATCCTGCTGCAGGTGTTTGAAGACGGCCAGTTGACCGACGGTCTCGGCAATCAAGTCGATTTCAAAAACACGATTATCATCATGACGAGCAACCTGGGCGCCCGCTTCCTCGAAAAGCGCGGCCACCTGGGCTTCTCGGCCCCGGCGGGTGAAGGCATCCCGGGCAAGATCGAGGACATGGTCCGCGGAGAGGTGAAAAAGGCGTTCAATCCCGAATTCCTCAATCGCCTCGACGAAGTGATCCTGTTCACCTCGCTCACCGATGACGACCTCATCCGGATTATCGATCTGCTGGTCGACCAGGTGAACGTCAACCTCGTCGCCAAGCAGGTGAAGATCAAGCTCGCGCCCGACGCGGCCAAGTACATCCTCGAGAAGACATGCGCGGATCGCAGCTACGGAGCCCGTCCGCTGCGGCGCGCGCTGCAGAAGTACATCGAGGATCCGCTATCCGAGTCGCTGATCCAGGGCACCCTTCCACGTCCTTCGGAACTGGAAGTCTACCTCGGCGACACCGGCATCTACTATCGTGTGCTGAGCCCCGAAGGGGAAGCGCCGGTCACCGCGGGCGGCCCCGTCGAGCCACCTCAAGGCACGCTGCTCTACACGTTCTAGGTACGTACCGGTCTCCTGACCGGTACGCTTACGGGGTTGTGAAACGATCCGGCTGTCGTTCTCGTCGCGCTGCATTCGCCTTTCGAGACACCGTTTACCGGCCCCTCACGGTCGCGGATCCGTCAGCAGAATCAACTACATACGGAGCCGTGACCGTGAGGGAGCGGTAAACGGTGTTGGGGATCGGAGTGCGTTTGAATGCGGCAAAAAGCAATTCGATACTTTTTCACGGCTCCATGTACTAGATACAGATGACGGAGCGGCGACCGTGAGGGAGCCTACGCAGGCACGCACGAATTTTTCACAATCCCGCGAGCGAGCGATCGCGGCTCAGATACGCACCTTCTCCCCCGTCCGGCACGACCGGTACACCGCCTCGACCACTTCCAGAGCCTGATACCCCTCTTCCCCCGCGACCAGCGGCTTTCGCCCCTTCTGGATCGCGTCTCCGAAGTCGCGGAACTGTCGTTCGAACGGCTCCATCGAAATCGCCATCGGGTCGCTTGCGCCTGACGCGACCTCCCTGGCTACCGGTGCCGGCTCGCCATCATCATTCTCCACATCCCACGTGGTCAGCTTGTCGCCGGAAATTACCGCCGTGCCTTTCGTGCCGTGAAACTCCGTCCGCTCCGTGTAGCCCGGCCAGAATGCAGTCGATGCCTGAATCACGCCCGTTGCTCCGCTGGAGTATTTCACCACCGCATTCACCACATCCTCCGACTCGATCTTGTGGCGCGCGCCAAGCTGCCACACCCCGGTCAACTCCGCTACCGGTCCCGCCAGCCAGCGCAAAATATCGATCTGGTGGATCGCCTGGTTAATCAGCGCGCCGCCGCCCTCCACTTCCCAGCTTCCCTTGATCGGCCGCGAATAGTAGTCGTCGCTGCGCCACCATTTCACGTAGCAATCGCACTCCAACAGCTTGCCGAGCCGGCCCTCCGCAATGGCTTTCGAGAGGAACAGGCTCGCGTCGTCAAAACGATGCTGGCTCACAACGCCGAGCAGGATGCCTCCCTTGCGGGCTGTTTCGATCATCTGCCGGGCGGTTTCTAATGTGGTAGAGATGGGCTTCTGCACCTGCACATGCTTCCCGGTTTCGGCGCAGATCTCGATCGGCTGCAGACGGAAGTTGGGGAAGGTGCATACGTCCACGTAATCGACGCGCGGATGCCGGCAAACCTCCTCGTAGGTGCGCACGAATTCGCAGCCATTCTCGTCCGCGAACTTGCGCCCGGAGGGCTCGTGAATATCCGTGCAGACGGTGAGGTCGAAGCCGATATTCCGGTAGACCTTCGCATGCATGCGCGAGATCGCGCCTGTGCCAATCATCCCGACTCGCATAGAAGTGACTATTCTATCGTCCGGAACCGCTACAATGAAGGGATAAGAACAAATGAAGCGCTACTTTGTATCTGTTCCCGCGGTGCTTGCCGCGATTCTGCTGGTTTCCTGTAAGCACGGGCCACCGGCCGGCGTTGCCGCCGAAGTGAACGGTCACGCCATCACTTATTCGGATCTCGATAAGACTTTCCGCTCCGCCCCGCAGCAACCGCCGGAAGGCGCCACGCCGGACACCATCGAAAATCAGAAGCTGGACCTTCTGAACAGCCTGATCACCAATGAGATCATGCTGCAAAAAGCCGAGAAGCTCGGTCTCACGGCCGTCGATGCTGATGTGGATGGCGAGTTCAACAAGCTGAAAGCGCCGTACACGAAAGAGGAGTTCGCGCGCCAACTGGAGGCCCGTCACATGACGGAGGCGGACTTGCGAGCGCAGCTCCGGCGCGACCTCACGCTCAGTAAGCTGATCAACAAGGAAATCACGTCGCATGTCGTCGTGACCGACGCCGAAGTGGCCGGCTTTTACAACGCCAATAAAGCGCTTTTCAACCTGCCCGAGCCGCGCATTCACATGGCGCAGATTCTGGTAACGCCGGACCCCAACGGTACCGCGCACAATCTGAAGAGCAGCAAGGCGCACACTGAGCAGGAAGCCAAGAATAAGATTAGCGAACTCGACGCTCGTCTGAAGCGCGGCGAGGATTTCGCCATGCTCGCGCAGAATTACTCCGAAGACGATACCAGCGCACCCAATGGCGGCGATATGGGCTTCATCCCGCAATCCACCCTCGACAAGGCCAGCCCGGAACTGCGCAAAATGGTGTTTTCGCTGCCGCCCAATGGCGTCTCCGGCGTGATCCACACCTCCGACGGGTTGTACCGGATACTGAAAGTGATTTCCAAAGAGCCGGCGGGGCAGCGCGATCTCAACGATCCGCGGGTGCAGCAGGAAATTCACGAAAATTTGTTCAACCAGAAGGACAATCTGCTGAAGGCGGCCTACGTCGAGGCCGCGCGTAATGCAGCCAAGATCGTCAATTACCTGGCAATCGGCATCGTCGACAACGCGGCCAAATCGAAATAGCAGCGTGACTCCAAGTTCGGTAAACTAACTGATTGCACCCCAACATTCTCTCGGCCGGAGGCTGGTTTCTGCGCTCCGGCATTCAGGAACCCAGCGGCGGAGTCGCGCGTTATTACCGCTCCGACCTGCACCGCAACCAGCCCGTCTCCACGGAGATCACCGGCTATACGGTCAGTGCCCTCGTCTATCTGCACTCGCTCGATCCCTCCGGCAAATGGCTCGAAGCAGCCGAATCCGCGGCGCGTTTTCTGGTCTGCAAGGCGTGGAATCCCGCGGCGGCGGCCATGCCGTTCGAAATCGATCCGCCCCGTTTCACGTATTTCTTCGACTGCGGCATCATCGTTCGCGGCCTGCTGGCAGTGTGGCAGGCTACCGATAACACTCGCTATCTGGAAACCGCCGTCGCGCTGGGCGAATCCATGGAGCGCGACTTTTTGGACGACGGCGGCGACGTTCACCCGATTCTGGAACTGCGTTCGAAGAAGCCGATCGAGCGAGACCCCCTGCGCTGGTCGCGTTCCGCCGGATGTTACCAGTTGAAAGCCGCGATGGCATGGTGGGATCTCGCCGAGGCGACCGGCGACAATACCTTCCGCGATCCGTACATGCGAGTGCTGGAGGCATCGCTGCGCTCCTATGAGACGTTCCTGCCGGGGCACACCGAGCCGTTGAAGGTGATGGATCGCCTGCATGCCTTTTCCTATTTTTTAGAGGGGCTGCTGCCGCGCGCCGATGATGCGGAGTGTGCCGCGGCACTGCGCGCAGGCATCGGCCGCCTCTCAATGCATTTGCGTAGCATCGCCCCGCAGTTTGAGCGCAGCGATGTTTACGCGCAGTTGCTCCGCGCCAGGCTGCACGCCGATGCCGCGGGCGCCGCACCGTTGAACCGTGCCGCCGCCGATGACGAAGCGCGCGCGCTCGCCACGTTTCAGGCGCAAAGCGAAGACGCACGAATCGGCGGCGGCTTCATCTTCGGGCGCAAGCAGGGTGAAGCGATGCCGTACATCAATCCGGTTTCGACGGCATTCGCGCTGCAAGCGCTGCAGGAGCACGAGTCCGGAAAACTCGCGCCGCGCCCGCTGTTGATCTGAGTATGAGCGCGGGCCTCCGATACGCGATCGCTCTCGCTGCCGGCCGCATGCGGCCCAAGCGCCGGCCGCACCCGCCGGTCCAGCCGCCGCAGCCCTCCCAGCCGGGCGTTTCCGTGATTGTGCCGTCGCGCAATGGCAAAGACCTGCTGGACGCGCTGCTGCCGGGCGTCACCGTGGATTTGGCGCAGATTGCCGGCGAGATTATTGTCGTAGATAACGGCTCTGACGATGGAACCGCGCAATGGCTCGCCACGCGCTGGCCCACGGTTCGCGTGGAGCATTCGCCGGAACCCCTCTCCTTCGCGCGCGCCGTCAATCGGGGCGTCGCCGCCGCCCGTTTTTCGCACGTCTGCATGCTCAACAACGACATGTTGGTCGATCGCGGCTTCTTCGGCGCCCTCGGCGCCGCTTTCGATGCCGTTCCCGACCTCTTCTGCGCAACCGCCCAAATCCGTTTTCCCGCCGGCGTGCGGCGCGAAGAGACGGGCAAAGCGGTGATGGCGCACGATAATCCGGCGGATTTTCCACTGCGCTGCGACGAACCGCTTCCCGGAGAAGACATGACGTGGGTGCTGTACGGCAGCGGCGGATGCTCCGTTTACGATGCCGCAAAGCTGCGGGCGCTCGGCGGCGTCGATGAAATCTATGAGCCCGCGTATGTGGAAGATCTCGACCTCGGGTATCGCGCCTGGCAGAAAGGCTGGCCGAGCGTGTACGTCGCCGGTGCGCAAGTGGAGCACCGGCACCGGGCAACCACCTCGCGCTACTACACGGCCGAGCAACTCGATACCATTCTCGAAATCAATTACCTGACGTTTCTCGCGCGCGCGGTGGCGCATCCCAAACTGTTCCGGCGTCTATGGAAGGAAGCGCTCCAGCGCCTGAAACTCCTGGCGCCCGCACATGCGTCCGCGCGCGCCGCCCTGGCAAAAGCTCCCGACATCGCAACCTCCGGCGGCCCTTCGGACACCGCCATACAGTCCGAGCAGGCGTTCCTCGACCTCACCAACGGATCGGTCGCCGTCTTCCGCGGCCATCCGCCCACCGGCAAACCGGTGACGCTCGTCGCGACGCCGCGGCTCGCCGGCAGCAACGGCCGCCGCGCCGTGCCGAGTTTCGATCAGGTGGTGGTCGCGCAGGTGGACCGGCTTGAGCCGCCCTCGCCCGAGATTCTGGCTGTTTGCACGGAAGTGGTGCTGGTGCGCCGGCCGCCCGCGGGCGTCGAATCCGCGGCCTTTGCCACCGCTCTGCGGCTCAGCACGCGCAGGTGGCGGCCGCGCGAAGCGCGCCTGGAATCCAAGAGCATGCAGTATTACATGGCCGATTGCGCGCCGGCCAAGATCATCTCGTCTCGCTGACGAACAGGCGTTCCGCCTCCAGCCCCAGCTTTTTCAGCAGCTCCGCCGCTTGCTTCTTTTCCGCCTGATTCAAGCCGGACATGGCGTGTTCCATCGCCGCCGAATGCGCAGCGAATTCCGCTTCCGCCACTTTGCGCCCGGACTCGGTCAGGTGAACCATACGGGCGCGACGGTCGGAGAGCGCATTCTGCCGTTCCACGAACCCCTTCGCCGCCAGCCGATCCACCGCGGCGGTAATCGACCCGCTGGTGAGCCGCACCAGGGAGCCGATGGCATTCACGGGCAGCGCGCCTTTGTGCAGCAGCACTTCGAGCACGGCGAAATCGGAAAGGCCCAGGCCGGAGGCTTGCAACTGCCGCTCGGCATGGCGCCGCAGCGAATCGTGAGCCTTCATGAGAATCAGCCAGAGCCGTATACCGTCGCTGTGCATTTCTTACAGCTTCATCGCGCTTGCGCCTGTGCTCGCGACCTCAATATTGAGGCGCCTGTACGCTGCTTCGGGTACTCTCCGTGTTGAGAGTTTCTCCCTTGAGTTTGTCGAGCGCGGCCGTGGTCGCGGCCCACTCCTTCGGGTCCTTCTTGTTCGCATACGGCAACTGCGGGTCCCGGAAAAAATCCAGAATGTTGGCGCGCATTCGCGGATTGACGTCGTCGGGATTGCGTTCGGCGAGTTTCACCGCGAGTTTGCCGTACGTTTCGTCAGCCAGGCTGTACTCGGTCGGTCTGGTGAGTGCGCCCGTATCGAAATCGCGATTCTGCAGCGTCAAGTCGCCATCGCCCTGATCGCGCAAAAAACCGCGGTAGACGTCGAGCGTTTTGTTGAAGCTCGTTTGGAATAACTGGTCGGTCTGTGGAGTCGGCGCCTTAAACGCGAGCGCCTTCAGTGGCCCCACTTTCGGCAATATGCGGAGGACAAAGGCCAGAATTCGCGCCCCGATGCCGGGTTTCTGATACTCGCCTTTCCACTCTTTCCGGTAACTGGCGCGCCGCAGGTTGTAAATGAACTTCCGCTTGGTGATTTTTGGGTTCGCCTTCTCCAGGTCCTTCTTCTTCATCTGCCAGGCCACCCGTGTCGCTTCGGGAATCAGCGAGCTGACGGTGTGGCGATACGTGCGCAGCGCCAGGTCCAGATCGCCGAAAACGTCCGTGAGATCCAGGCCGTAGGTATCGTGAAAGGCGCGCTCCAGCACGGGTTTGGAGACTGCGAAGCCGATGAAGTCGTGATATGACTGCGGCGCGTAATTGCCGCGCGCCACTTGCAGCACGTCGAACCCAAACTCTACTTTGATGTGCGCGCTTTCGTCTTCCGCGTACGTCACAACGGGTCCATACTTGCGCTTCAGCTTGGGATATTCGATCGGCACCGAACGATTCACCGCGATGGAGTGCCCCTCGGTATCCGCGGCATAATGCGCCAATGCTCCGAGCGCGAATGCATACTCGTCGACGTCCTCGGAGTCGCGGATCAGGTTTATCACGAAATCGCCCGTGCGCACGTAGTGAACCAGGTCGCTGAAGAATTTGCTGCCGAAGGGGTAGTAGCCCATGTCCTGCAGAATGCATCCGGCGTACGAGTAGCCGTGGGCTTCGGTGAGCTGATCGGGAGTGGTTTGGGGAAACCGCTTCAATAAGAGCGGCTTAATATTGCCATCCCAGGCGCTATCGATAATAGCTTCGTGAGTCAGTACAGAATAAGCCTGGAGGGCCGGACTCAACAGCAGCACCAATGCCAGGCGGCGCACAGCCGCAATCACGTTGCATTTGTGTGCAATTCGTTCTCCGTTGAGCAAGATTCGTGGCCCGCGATACGACGCTTGCGCACCGCGGGACACGGAATGCTCCATTTCGAACTGTTAACTGGGAGCTAGGGTTGACAGTTGCGCATCCAGGTCCGCTAAAGCCTTATCGAGCACGGCCTTATAGCGCGGATTCTGTGCGTTGGTGAGCTCCCGCATCACTCTGGTGCGGGAGAGAAGGAGCGTTTCCCGTTTGCGGATGCGCTCCAGCGATGCCGGTGTCGGCGTGTTTGCGAGAACGGCGCTGCGATGATGATGCACTTCGGCCGCGTCGATCTGCGCCTCGACCGACTTACTTTCCCAACCTCTGGCCATACTTTTATTGTACTGCCGGCCACGGAAAAGGGGAAGCTTCGGAGTGCATTAGTTTTCCACCGGGAGTTTCTGTACGGCGTCGATGACCAGCTGTTCACCTGCGAACTTCTTTGCTTCCAGCTTTAGGCCGAGCTGCGACTGTATGGCGGCAAACAAGTCCGACCGCTCTTCCTGTGCCGCCGCGGGAACGGCTGCGCCATCACCAGCCGCACTGCGCGCGGCGCGCGAGGCGATCGCCTCCGGCATATAAGCCAAAGCATAATCGTACGTCCCCGAAAGACCTGTTTTGTCGACGACCGGGGTGTGCAGCTCAACGGCTATGCGCTCCACGAGGTAAGCCAGCAATTCGCCTCTCACCCGCAGTTCGGTGCCGAACATCGATCTCACGGTCAAATGACCTTTTCCGTGCATCGATTCCGGCAATTCGAGGATTCCGTCCGCCCCGTGATGCAAAACAGTTCCGCTCGCCGGCGGCTGGTCCGATGCCGCCGCTTGCGACGCCGACGCAGCCGCGGATTCGTGAAAGCGCGGACCGTTCTTCGCAACCACAAGCTCGTAGCCGGGAATCTCTTTGCTCTCGCGATGCAGCTTTAGCGCGAACCGCTGCGCCAGCAGGTTTTGCAGCATCGTGCGGAACGCCTTAGCATCCACGGAGGGCGGCACCTTGGCGGCAACGTCATAGCGCTCAGTGCTCAGCCACGCCGGGCCGCTGATCTGATAGTCCTTTACGTCATACGCACGCATCAGGAGGTCTTGCACCGTCACGTAATTCCAGTTGATCTGGCCGGGATCGTCCGTGCCGGGACCGCCGCGCATTCCCACGGGGCGGCCGCGCTGCAACGCGCCGGCAGGCTTTACCGATGCCACCTCGAAGGAGGCGCCTTCCGGGTTCTGCGCGAAAACCGGAGAGAGTGCAAGGGCTAGCAAATACAGCATCGGCACAAGCATTCTAAATAATTAGTACTAATGGACGTGTATGTCAAGGAGAAACCCCGTGCATTCTGGTATGCTCTATGACCGAGCCTATGCTTAGAAAATCCCTTCTCCCCCTGATAATTGCGGGTCTGGTGGGGCCGTTGCTCATTCTTGCGCAACAGCAAACCGAAACCATCGATCTCAATGCGATTCACAAAATTAAAGCTGCCGAGTTCGGTGGCGGTGGCGGCGGATTCGGTGGCGGCGGTGGCCGCGGCGGGTCCAAAGTCATGGACATCATGTATAACCTTACGGACCGGTACGGCCCGCGCCTCACCAATTCCCCACAATTCCGCGCAGCCGGAGAGTGGGCGGTCGGCCAACTCAGAGAGTGGGGTCTCAGCAACGTCCACCTGGAGAAGTGGTCCACCGAAGGCGGACGCGGCGGCCCGATTCCCGGTTGGGAGATGAAGCATTATTCGGGCGCAATGGTGGCGCCCACGTATATGCCGATCATCGGATATCCGCAAGCATGGACGGGCAGCACGGATGGCGAAGTCACCGGTGACGCCGTGCTCGCCTCCATCCAAACGCCTGCCGATCTCGATAAGTGGCATGGCAAGTTGCGGGGCAAGATCGTCCTCACGAACCCGGTCCTCGATCTGCCGTTCCCGGCGACCGCGATGGGCCATCGCTACACCGATGCCGAGCTCGCCGACATGGTGCCGGACGTCATTCCCGGCGCGGCGGCCGGGGGACGCGGCGGCCGCGGCGGTCGTGGCGGCGCAGGCAATCCTCTGGCGGCCATGACCCCTGAAGAGCGCCAGGCGTTCACGGAACGGCAGCGCAACTTCTGGAAAGACGAAGGCGTACTCCTCACCATCAGCGCCAACGCTCGCGGTGAGAGCGGCACCGTATTCGCAAGCAACGGCGCGCCTCGCACGGGCGACCCCACGAAGAACCTGCCGCAGGTTGCCATCACGGCCGAGAATTACAACCGCATCGCGCGCCTGCTGGAGCATGAGGTCCCGGTCAAGCTGTCTTTCAACATCAAGACGCAATTCGACAACAACACCGAATCCTTCAACGTGGTCGCCGAAATTCCGGGCGCCACCAAGCCGAATGAAATCGTGATGGTGGGCGGACACTTCGATTCGTGGCACATGGGCACGGGCGCCACCGACAACGGCGCCGGCAGCGCAGTCGCCATGGAAGTGATGCGCGTCCTGAAGTCGCTCAACCTCAAGATGGACCGGACCGTGCGCATGGCGCTTTGGGGCGGGGAAGAGGAAGGGCTCCTCGGCTCCGCGGCTTACGTGAAGGAACACTTTGCGGATCCCGCGACCATGAAGACCACGCCGGAGCACGCCGGCTTCGCGGGTTACTTCAACATCGACAACGGCACCGGCCGCATCCGCGGAATCTACCTGCAGCAGAACGAAATGGTGCGGCCGATTTTCGAGCAGTGGTTCGTCGCATTGAAAGACATTACTCCCGGCGTGATTACCATCCGCAATACCGGAGGAACGGACCACCAGTCGTTCGACCGCGTGGGTCTCCCGGGCTTCCAGTTCATTCAGGACCCGATGGACTATGACACGAGAACGCACCATTCCAACATGGACGTCTACGATCGCATACAAGCTCAGGATATGGAGCAGATGGCCGTAGTAGAAGCGGCTTTCGTGTATAACGCGGCGACAAGAAAAGACAAGCTCCCAAGGAATGACTTACCAGCGGCGCAGCCGGCGCAGGGAGGCCGCGGAGGTCGAGGCGGGGGAGGTAATTAAAGCACGAATTCCTTAGCGGCGAGCAGTCGCGCGGCGTGCGGCTGCTCGCACACTTCCGCTTGTTACAATAAGACAACCGCCTTTGATTAACGGAAAACGTATCGTTGTCGTCCTCCCCGCCTATAACGCCGAGAAGACGCTTGAGGTGACCGTCCGGCACCTTCCGGAGATCGTCGACGAAGCTATTCTTGTGGACGATCATTCCAGCGACGCCACTGCCGAGATGGCTCGCAGGCTTGGACTCAATACCGTTGTCCATGAGCGCAATCGCGGCTACGGCGGCAATCAGAAAACCTGTTACTCCACCGCTCTGGCAGCCGGGGCCGACGTAGTCGTGATGCTGCATCCCGACTATCAATACGAGCCTTTGCTGGTTACTCCCATGGCGACAATGATTGCTTACGGCGTTTACGACCTCGCACTGGGGTCGCGCATTTTGGGCGGCGGCGCTCTGAGCGGCGGTATGCCGGTGTACAAGTACATTTCCAATCGCGCGCTCACACTCTTCCAGAACATCATGATGGGCGCGAAGCTGAGTGAATATCACACGGGTTTCCGCGCGTACAGCAAGGAACTGCTCCTCGCGCTGCCTCTGGAAGCGAACTCGGACGATTTCGTTTTCGATAACCAGGTGATCGCTCAAGCCGTCATGTTAGGCGCGCGCATCGGTGAAGTCTCCTGCCCGACAAAGTACTTTCCCGAAGCATCATCCATCAACTTTCGCCGCAGTTCCATATACGGTCTTGGAGTCTTGAAGACGTCGCTCCAGTTCCGCCTCGCAAAGTGGGGATTGCTCTCGCCCGAATTGTTCCGCTTCCCTGCGAATGCGATCGGCAAGCCCGCTCCCGCCGTAGCCATCGAGAAGCCGCATTGACGCCCGCGAGCACCCTGCCGCGGTGGGCCCTTCGGGAATACGAATCACCGCTCCCTAACGGGGTTGTGAAAAAATACCGAATTGCTTTTTTTGCCGCAATCAAACGCACTCGCATCCCCGGCACCGTATGTAGTTGATTCTGCTAACGGAGCCGTGACCGTGAGGGAGCGGTAAAAGGTGCATCGAAAGGCGGATGAAGTGCGACGAGAACAACAGCCGGTAATCGCCGCCGGAGATACGAACACGCCATGACCACCACGCGTGCGTGGATGCGGTGGACCCTTCCCCTCCTGCTCGCGATCTGCATCGCGCGGCTGTGGATCCTTCCGCTTTGGTCCAGCTTCTGGGTGGACGAGATGGCGACCGCCTTTGTGGTCCGCTATGGCGCCTCCCATTGGTCCTTCGCGGTGGCTCCGCAAGTCCCCGAGTCGATTTACTATCTGCTGCCGCGCGCCAGCCAGTGGATCGCGGGACTCTCCGAGCCTGCATACCGCCTGCCGTCTGTCTTGTGCATGGGCGTGGCGCTGTTCTTCATCGCAAAGTTAGCCGCCCGCCTGATTCATCCCGATGCGGCATGGTTCGCGGTGTTCGCCTCCCTCGGCATGCGAGGCATCGACTATCACGCCGCCGACGCGCGCCCGTACGCGCTTGGAATCTGTGTCGCCGTCGTCGCGCTGTATGCGCTGGTGCGCTGGCTGGACACTGCGAAACTGCTCTACGCCGCCGCGTTCGTTGCCGCAGGAGCCCTGCTGTGGCGCGTGCAGTTGGTCTACTGGCCGTATTATCTGGCGCTCGCGCTCTATGCGGCATTCCGCGCCGATTCGCCTGTGCACCGGTTGCGCCGGCTGGCAGCGTTCGCCCTCGTCGGACTCACCCTGATCCCGGTGGCGCTCAACGCGATGGCTCTGCTGCGGCAGGCCGGCTCGCACGTCATGACGGCGGAGCCCACTCCACGCGTCGCCGAGCATCTGCTGCGCTGGAACCTGGTGCTGATTTGCGCCGCGGGAGCATGGCTCGCCGGCAGAGGCGGCTCTCCGTCGCCCCGCCGGAGCCCGTCTTCCACGCTGCTGATCTTCGCGGCGTGGCTGGTTCAACCGCTCTCGCTATACGCGTTTTCCCACGCCAGCGGCGATAGCGTTTTTCTGAACCGCTATCTCTCCATCATGCTTCCCGGGACCGCCCTTGCGGCCACCTGGGCCGCATCGCAGTTTCTTCCGCTCGCGCGCTGGCGGCCGGCCTCGCTCGTGCTCGGTGCGGGTGTGCTCGCCGTGATGGGCCAGTGGACCACCCTGTATCCGGCGCACGAGCACTCGCACTGGCGCAGCGCCGCGCGCGCGGTGAACGCTGCGATTCCGCCCGGCGGCTATGTAATCGCTCCGAGTCCGTTTGTGGAAGCGCGTTGGCCCGTGTGGCGGCCGGATTATCCGCTGCCGAGTTTTCTTTACGCTCACCTGAGCGTCTATACCCTTCAGGGACACGTTCTGCGATTTCCGTTCGAATCCTCGCCCGAGGCCGAAGCCTATGCGCGATCCCTCCTGCCACAACTTACCGTCGCGGGCGATTTCGCCATTTACGGCGGCGCGGGCAATACACGGTATTGGCGCAACTGGTTCGCAGCGGCTCCCGCTCTTGCGGGATGGACGAACACGCTGACTGAGTTCGGCGACGTTTACGTGGTGCTTTTCAATACGCCATCCACGCCAGCGCCGCTTCCATCGCGATGACGCGATCGGCAACCGCACTGCCCGTCAGCTTCAGCATCGCCCTTTTCCCGCTGAGCGTGGAATAGACTTCCCCGGCCGAGTCCTCGCCCTCGCGCGCCACCACCAGAACGGCAGCCTTCGACGCGCCCACCCACTCTGCTGCGCGCAATGCGTCGTGCCGCGAAAGGCCGCGGAGCACCGCCTTTGTGAATCCCGGCGAATGCCCCAATAGCCACGCGGCATCCACACCTCCAGCCACACTGACGCGAGCGGCATCGATGAAGCCTTTGCCGATGACGAAATCGACCGCATGGCGCAGGTCATCCGCGGCATCGCCTGGATTGCCGCCGGGCAGCAGATCGCCGAACTCTTCGCCGTAGCCGGGCGTACCGCGCGGATTGACGCACAGCACCACGTATCCGGCGTCGGCGAAGACTTGCGGCTCCATCGAAAACTCCGGACCCCACATCCCGCGCCGGCCGCCGTGTGCAAGAAGCAGGAGCGGATACTTACGCGCCGCGTCGAACCCCGGAGGTTTGATGACCCAACCCTGCATCTGTTTTCCCGCGGAATCGAATTCAATCTGTTCCACCGGTGCGATCTCGCGCTCCGCCAGCAGATGCTCATTCGGCGACGCCAGAACGGTGATGCCCGCGGGCAGATCGTCGGCAAACGCGATCGCCTCCGCGCCCGCCGTCGCGGACGTTCGCACCGCCGCCGCGCGCCCGTTCGCCGCGAGCGAAAAGTGCTCCAGCCGCTCGGGGCGATTGGTCAACTGGCGGGCACTGCCGTCATTGCGTGCCGCGTACACATGGGTCGACCCCCGATCGTCAGCCGTGAAGTAGACCGTTCGCGAATCATTGCTCCACGCCGGATCGGTCGCATCGCGGTCCAACGTCCCGGCGAGGGAGCGCACGCGCGAGCCGTCCGCATTCATGACGAATAGCTTGCGAACGGCGTAATACTGCGGATGCGAACTGCGCGCCAGGTATGCGATCTTGGAGCCGTCAGGCGAGGGAACAGGCTGCTCCGCGATGGCTTCTTCGCGCGTCAATTCGCGAAGCGCGCGATCCGTCAAGCGAATCGAGAAAATCTGCCCGGCCGCGGCGCACACAATCGAATGCCCGTCGGGCATCCATGCCGGAGTCCCGCTGAACTCCACCTCGTCTGAGCCGGTGCGTTCGGCATCGCCGCCCGCAGCGGGAACCACGAACATCCGTACGCTCCCTGCAGGCCGCGGCCACAACAATCGCGCAATTTCGGGCGGAGCCCAACTCGCCGCGGCAATCGCGGGCACGCGCCCGGTAAACGCGATGGAACGGCCGTCCGGCGACCAGGCCAGCGCGAGAGGTTCAACGCCCGCACCGGTGATCGCGCGCGCATCGTCGCTTTTTAAGGAACGAACCCAAATTTGGGACTGGCCGCCGCGATTCGAGATCCAGGCCAACCGCTCGCCGTCCGGCGACCATCGCGGCGAACTGTCCATCCACGCGCCCGAGGTCAGTTGTCGTGCGCCGCCGCCTTTGCTGGAAACCACCCAGAGGTTCGCCGTTGCGCCGGAATGTTCGGTGTACACCACTTGAGAGCCATCGCCGCTGATCTCCGCGCTGGGAATGTCGCGCCACGCCAAAAGGTCCTTCGGCGTGAACGGCGGACGAACGGCAAACGCCGGCAAAGCCATGAGCGGCAAGTAAATACAGGTCAGGACGGACAGACGCGGCACCAGTGCTCCCAAGCAACTATGCTAACGTTTTTAGCAGAATGCGTTTCATCTGTTTATTTGCGCTTGCAATTGCGCTTTCGGCACAAACTACCGCTCCGGCGCCTGACGCGTCCAAGGGTCTCCCCCCCCGCGCCAGCGCCGCGGAATACCAGGGCCACGCGAAGGCCGGCAACATGACCATCGCCGCCGATTTCACACAGCATGCCGTCTCCACGGCGGAAGGCACTCTCACCACGGAAGATTATGTGGTGGTGGAGGTTGCGCTGTTCGGCGATCCCGGCGCCCGCACCACCGTATCGGTCACCGATTTTTCCCTACGCATCAACGGGAACAAGAAACTGCTGCCCAGCGTGCCCTACGGCATGGTGGTCGCCAATCTGAAAGATCCGGATTACGTCGCCCCCGAAGAGAAGGCTGCCAAGGAAAAGAAGTCCAGCAGCCTGAGCACGGGCGGGGAAGGCGGCGGCGGTGGTAACGATCCTCCGCCGATCATTCATATTCCCCTGGAAGTGCAGCGTTCGTGGGCGAAGCGCGTGCAGACCGACGCGATCCCGGAAGGCGACCGGCCACTGCCCATCGCCGGACTGATCTTCTTCCACTACACAGGAAGGGCCAAGAACGTCCACACCGTGGATCTGGTTTATGCCGGCCCGGCCGGCAAGGCGACCGTCACGCTGGCGCCCTAGCTTCCGCACGGCATACATCGTTACACAGCCGCGGAATCGCCAATGGCTTGGCAAAATCCTGGTTGCCCCAGGTACCAGAGCAGTCGATCGAGCACCCGGATCTTGTAGGGACAGTCGGACAGGTCCGCGGCTTGAATCACCGGCTCGACTTCCTTGTACATTTGCAACCAAACGTCGACAAAGCTAGCGTATTCTGACTGACCGGGCGCGGGGCCGATGCCGCAAATGCGGCTGAGAACCTCGAGCGCTCGAAGGGCATTCGCATCGAAAATCGGCACGTCGTTTGGGTAGCAGCACCATAGAGCTTTTGAGGTCAGCGACGTGATTCCACGGAGATCTCCCGCTGGGGTGCGAGGAGCTTCACCCTTGATCCGTTCGTGCAGTCTGTCGAACTCGGCGACAATCTTCTCTTTGTCGAGGTGCAGTGACTCATGTTCGCGAGTATCGGCGAATTCAATAATCCCTGCCGCCGTGGACAGACTGTTCGCAGGTGGCCAGAACATCAGTACTCGGTAGCAGTTGAGCCAATTTACAATCGATCTTTGCCGATCCTCGATATCGCGATCGCCTCCCCGAATCGCGCGAAGCACTTCATTATCCGCTTCTGTCTCTTCCTCCCCGCGCTGCCATCCGGCTTGAATAAGGTCGTGGGTGAGTTGCCTGAGATCCAACGTGACCGGTCGCATTGGACCCGATTGTATCAGGGGCAGCGCTCACCAGTGACCACGAAAATAACGGGCACGATGAGCACCGAAACGTCGCGTCGGTACGACGTGAAATCTGAGCTAATGCCCCCGCGAGAGGTATTTGTTCGGCACGTTGCGCGGAGGAAGACTGGTCCCGTACCTCTTCCTGCACAGATATTCAATATTGCTGTAGACGTGCTCTTCGCGCCGGTGAAACTGCTGGTACAGGCCGCACTGAGCGTAGGAGATCGGACTGGCCTCGTAAACGACCGTTTCCCAGCTCATCGATTCTCCCCACACAAGGGCTTTGACCCGAATGTCCAAATCGGCGCCGGCGTCTGCGAGTATCTCCATTGCCGGCCGGCAGTAGTTGAAAATGCTGTTCACCGCGTGGAAGATCGGCGTATGACCTCCAATGCCATCGGAATCCCGATCTGCCGGCGCATTTACATCAGCGCCCAGTTCCAGCAGCGCACGCGCACAACGGACGGAGTTGAACTCGGCGCAGAGGTGCAGGGCCGTAACCCCGCGGCACGATGTGAACGCACACGAGGCGGTCAGTTTTCGTGTGAGGCTGGCGGGCGAACCGGCGACGACGGCACGCACGCGATCTTCGTCATCCAGAAGAATTGCCTGGAGCAGCGGATCCGCTATAGTCGCGCCGGCGTCGAGCATCACCTGTAAACATTCGGCGAATCGCGCCGACCGAAGGTACATAGAGATGAGCGAGTCGATCGGCCGCATGCCCTTGATGGGCTCAGTCGGACTGGCGCCGCCCGCGAGGAGTTCTCGGATGCGCTCCGGCGAGTGCTCTTCAAATGCTTCCAGGAGATCGGCTTCGATGGACATGCTGGCAGTATGCACCTGCCTTCCGGCTGATACAAGGCCAGTGTGCCAGCCTCGCTTTACGCCCCTCATGAACGCGGATAACGCTGTTTTATCGGCGTTTATCGGCGTTCATCGGCGGCCAATAATCCTTCCTCCGGCCAGTCACCCCTTACTGCCGCCAGCGTTCGATCTCCGCGACCTCTTCGTCCGTCAACTGCACTTCGGGCGCGTGAATCACGCCCTGCACCTGCTCGGGCGACCGCATGCCGACGATCGCCGCGGTGACCGCCGGATGCTTCAGCGTCCAGGCGATCGCAATTTCGCCCGCGCTGCAGCCGTGTTGCTCGCCCATGCGTTTCATAATGCCGGCGAGTTCCAGGTTTTTTGTCAGCGCCGGCTCTTGGAACGCCAGCGCCCGCCGCCTGAAATCGTCCGCCGGAAGCTGCGCCACGCGCTCCTTCGTCATCTTCCCGGTCAGCAGACCGCTCTTCATCGGCGAGTACACAATCACGCCGATGCCGTGCTGCAGGCAGTACGGCAGAATCTCTTTTTGGATATCGGGCGAGATCGCCGAATACGGCGGCTGCAGGGACGTGACCGGCGCAATCTTGCGCGCGCGCTCCAGTTGCTGCGCGTTGAAGTTGGAGACTCCTACCCAGCGCACCTTGCCCTCTTCCTTCAGCTTCGCCATCGTGCCCCAGCCTTCTTCAATGTCCTCGTCGGGCTCCGGCCAGTGAATCTGGTACAGATCGATACGCTCCACTTTCAGCCGGCGGAGGCTGGCTTCGCACTCGCGGCGAATCGAATCCGCCTTCAGCACGGGCCGGATATCACCCTTCTCGTCCCATACACGCTCGCATTTCGTGAACACGTACGGATGGTTGGCGCGACCCTCCAACGCGCGCGCCACCACCTCTTCGGAATGGCCCAGACCGTAAATGGCGGCGGTGTCGATCCAGTTGATGCCGGCGTCCAGCGCGGCGTGAATCGCGCGAATCGATGCCTCATCGTCCTGCGGACCCCACCCGAATTTCCACCCTCCGCCGCCCATGGCCCACGCGCCGATTCCCATGCGCGTGATTTCCATATCACTGTTTCCTAGCCGTTTTTTCTGCATCTCCTTTAAAATAACCTGCGTTGACACAATTTGAACACTCGCGCGATGTAGTAATCGGTTCGGGTCCGAACGGTCTGGCGGCGGCGATCCTGCTGGCGCGCGCCGGCCGCAAGGTTACCGTCTACGAAGCGAACCCCACCATCGGCGGAGGCGCGACCTCCGCGGAACTCACGCTTCCCGGCTTCATTCATGACGTCTGCTCGGCCATTCATCCCATGGCCGTCGCGTCGCCGTGCTTCGAATCCATGCCTCTCGCCGATCATGGACTCCATTGGGTGCATCCGGCCGCGCCGCTCGCTCATGCAATGGATGATGGAACGGCGGTGATGCTCGAGAACTCGCTGCGCGATACCGCCGCCGGGCTCGGTCCGGATGGCGCCGCGTGGGGGCGCCTCATGCAGCCGCTGATCCATGCGTGGCCGAAGCTTCGAGCCGACGTGCTCGGAATGCCGCGCTTCCCGCGCAAACCGTTCGCCATGGCCGCATTCGGTCTGCATGCCATCCGCTCGGGCCGCTCTCTCGCGTTCAAGCTGTTTCAGGGCGAACGCGCGCGCGCCCTGTTCGGCGGCATCGCGGCGCATTCCATTCAGCCGCTGGAATCCGCCGGCACCGCGGCCATCGCGCTGGTGCTCGGCGTCTGCGCGCATACGTCAGGCTGGCCCATGCCTCGCGGCGGATCGCAGCGGATCTCCGATGCGCTCGCTTCTTACTTTCGCCAGTTAGGCGGGCATATCGTAACCGGCCACCGCGTCGGCGAGTTGCCGCCCTCGGCACTTACGATGTGCGATATAGGTCCGCGGCAGTTACTCGCCATTGCCGGAGATCGACTGACTCCGAACTACCGCCGCGCCCTCGAAAGTTACCAATACGGTCCCGGCGTTTTCAAGATGGATTGGGCGCTCGATTCGCCGATTCCCTGGCGAGCCTCGGAATGTCTGCGCGCCGGCACGGTCCACGTGGGCGGAACCTTCGATGAGATCGCGCAATGGGAGCGGAGTTACACGGGAAGTCCGTTTCTGCTGGTCGTGCAGCAGAGTCTTTTCGATTCGACGCGCGCGCCGCACGGCAAACATACGGCGTGGGCGTACTGCCACGTGCCGAACGGATCCCCAGCGGACTACACGCGGCAGATTGAGGATCAGATGGAGCGCTTCGCCCCGGGATTCCGCAATCGAATCCTGGCGCGCCACACCATGGCTCCCGCCGACCTTCAGCGGCGAAATGAGAACTACACAGGCGGCGATGTTGTAGGCGGCTCGAATCAACTGAGCCAGCTTCTCGCGCGCCCCACGCTGCGGCTGTACGGCACGTCGCTTTCGAACGTGTATCTGTGTTCCGCGTCCACGCCGCCCGGCGGCGGTGTCCACGGTATGTGCGGCTACAACGCCGTCAAAGCGGCCCTGAAGTCACTCGCCCCTTAGCGCCACCGCGGGATCGATCCGCACGGCACGCAGCGCCGGAACCAGACTCGCCGCCACCGCCGTGAGCATCACGACTCCGCTGGCGCCAAAGAACGTGACCGGGTCAGAAGGCTGAATCCCCACCAGAATCGAAGCCAGGTATCGTCCCGCGCCGAATGCAAGGGCGATGCCGGCCACGCCCCCCACAACTGCCAGCAGCGCCGATTCGGCGAGCACCATCGAAACCACGCTGCCGCGCGATGCGCCCAGAGCCATGCGCACTCCGATCTCCTGCGTCCGCGCGGAAATCGCGAAGGACAGCAGTCCGTGAATGCCCACTGCTGCCAGCAGCAGCGCGATGACCGCAAACACGCCGAGTACGCGCACTTGCACGCTGCGCGCTTCAGTTTCATGGGTCACTACGGAGTCCATCGTCTGCACATCGGAAACAGACTGCACGGGGTCCACCTCATGCACGATTCGCCGCAACGCCGGCGCGATGGCCAGCGGGTCGCCCGTGGTTCGCACGGCCAAGTCCTTGGGCGCATACCACGGGCCCACGCCGTCCTTGTGCTGGCGATACGGCAAATACACTGCCGGCTCGCTGCTCTGGACCAATCCGCGCATGCGAACATCGCCCACGACGCCGACCACCATACGGTCGTGCCCGCCGAAATCGATGTGCCGGCTGACCGGATCCTGCCCGGGCCAGTAGAATCGCACGAATGCTTCACTCACCACGGCGACAAACGGAGTCTGTGGCGTATCGCCCTCGCTCACATCGCGGCCGAGCTTCAATGGGATCTGCATCGTTTGGAAATATCCCGGTGTTACGTAGCGCAGGTGCGCGTTGCGCCGGCTGGTGGGCTCTTCCACGCCGCCGGCGATGTGCACGGGCCAGACGCCGCCGTGGTTGATCATCGGCAGGAAACTGATGTACGCGACGCCCGTGACGCCCGGCAACTGCCGCGCCGCATTCAACACGCTGGAGATGAATTGGTTCTGCGCCGTGAGGTCGTCATACTTCGGCAGGGGCAGCGCCGTCCGCAGCGTCAGCAGATGATCGGCGCGGAACCCAGGGTCCACGGCTTGGATCTGGGCTAGCGCGCGCACCAGCAGCCCGGCGCTCACCAGCAGCACTACGCATCCGCCAATCTCGGCGCCTACCAGCACGCGCCGCAGACTCTCACTGCGGCCGCCCACGCCGCCGCGCGAGCCTTCGCGCATCCCATTCGCGTCCGTGCCGCGGCACACTCGCAGCGCCGGAACCACGCCGAACGCGAGCCCCGTCACGAACGTCAGCGCAAGCGCAAACGCCAGCACGCGCGGGTCCATGGACGGCGTCTGCGGAATGGGAAGTGACGTGGGAACCAGCCGCACCAGAAGCGGAAGCGAGATGCGCGCCAGCAACAGGCCGAACGCGCCGCCCGCAAATGCCAGGAAAACACTTTCCGTCAGCGTCTGACGAACCAACCGCTCGCGACCTGCGCCCAGCGCCGCGCGCACCGCCAACTCCTTGCGACGGCCGAGCGCGCGCGCCAGCAGCAGGTTCGCCAGGTTCGTGCACGCGATCACCAGCACGCAGAGCGAAGCCCAGAGCAGTGCTTTCAGCATGACCCGGCCTTGCGGCGAAAGTTCCTCGCGGAACGTCCGGACCGTGGCTCCCGTATGCGCCAGCTCCTTCGGAAATTCGCGCGAAAGACGCGCCGCGATGCCGCGTAATTCCGCCCGCGCACCTTCCACGGAAACGCCGGGTTTCAGACGCCCGATCCCGTATAGGAACGTGTTCATCCGGTCGGAATAATCTTCTGTGGTGAAGCGCGCCGCGGTCCACAATTGCGGCCGCGGCGAGCCGCCGGGAAAGTAGAAGTTCGGGCCCATCACCCCGACCACCGTGTACGGCTTGCCATCCAGCAGAAGCTTCTGCCCGAGCACCGCGGGGTTGCCTGCATAGAGATCCTGCCACAGCCCGTAACTCAACACCACGACATCCGGACGGTTTGCGGCATCGTCTTCCGGTCCGATGGTCCTGCCGAGCAGCGGCGCCACGCCGAGGGCAGGGAAGATGTCGCCACTGACGTTCTTACCGTCAAGACGCTGCGGCTCACCTTCGCCTGAGAGGTTGGCGCTCAGTCCGTGATACGCCCCCAGATGTTCGAAGCTGGTGCTGGCGTTCTTCCAGTCGCGAAAAGTTGCGGGGGAAATGTCAAAATCGGCGATTCCGCGATTGGAATGATCTTCGTACAGCTTCACCAGCCGGTCGGGCTCGGGAAAGGGCAGCGGACGAATCAGAATGTGATCGACGATGGTGAACGCGGCAGTGGTCGCGCCGGTGCCGAGGGCAGCGGCCGCGATCGCTGTAAACGCGAATCCCGGTGCCTTGCGTAAACTGCGGGCCAGATATCGAACGTCCTGCCGCAGGATGTCCAGATGGACGAGCAAGGCATTGGTCAACGTGTCCCAGAGCGCCGAAGTGAAAACCACGAGGACGCCAGGCGCGCCCGCCTGCGACATGCGCCGCGCAAAATCGCGCCGCAACTCCTCCCCGTACTCGCCGCGAAAAGACGCGGGATACAGATGCAGCAGCATTGCATAAAACCACATCACGCCCTCCCGGGAACCAGGCCGCTGGCCTTCGCGAGTTTCACCAGTTGCGCCAGACGCCGCGCTTCCGCCCTCGCCACCGCGAGCCCGAATGCGGTGATTCCGTAATAGCGCCGGCGCTCGTCGTCGTCTTCGGGCGCGGGCCGCTCGCGGCGTTCCTCGATCAACCCTTGTTCCAGCATCCGCTGAATCGTCCGGTACAGCGTGCCTGCGCCGAGTTTCACCTCGCCGCCGGTGCGCGCCGCAACGTCCTGTATGATCGCGTAGCCGTGCAGGTCCGCTTCGGCCAGCGCCAGCAGGATGTGAAACGCGGCAGCCTGCAAAGGCAAAAGAGATTCCGGTTGCGGAGCACCCATGGCTCAATTATATGCACCGTGGATATATTGTCAATGCACATAGTGTGCGTTCCTGCCGCGTAGTAACATAAGTTACTCTTCGCATGCCTGTACTCGAACGTCGGCTCACATTCGGCGCGGCTACCGTGACCAACGTCCTCACGATGATCGGCGTGGGCCCGTTCCTCACCATTCCGCTGCTGCTCGAAAGCATGCACGGACCGCAAGCGATGCTGGGCTGGATCATCGGCGCGATTGTGGCTGCCGCGGACGGCCTGGTGTGGGCGGAACTCGGCGCCGCCATGCCCGTTTCGGGCGGCGGCTACCACTATCTGCGCGAAGCCTACGGCAAACACGGCCCCGGTGAGCTGATGAGCTTTCTTTTTCTCTGGGCCACGGTGATCAGCGGTCCGCTGATGATCGCCAGCGGCGGCGTCGGTTTCGCGCAATACACCGCGTACCTCTATCCGGCGATGACGCCCTCGCAAGCCAAGGGCCTCGCCATCTTCGTCTGCCTGCTCGCAACCGCGCTCATCTATCGCCGCATCGATGGAGTCGGCCGCTGGGGCATAGCGTTCGGAGTGGCCGTGCTCGCAACCGCCGCCTGGATCATCGCCGAAGGCGCGCTGCACTTTCATTCCGCGCAGCTCGCGTTTCCTCCGGGCGCGTTCCATCTTTCGCGCGATTTCTGGTACGGCCTCGGCGGCGCGACCCTGTACGCGATGTACGATTACGCGGGCTACAACATGGTCTGTAATATCGGCGGCGAAGTAGTGCGGCCGGAGAAGACGATACCGCGTTCCATCCTGGTGTCGATCGCGGCCGTCGCGGCGCTGTATCTGGCGATGAACTTTTCCATCATCGCGGTGCTGCCATGGCGTCAGGCGGCGCAATCGAAATTCGTGGTTAGCGACTTCATCGCGTTCCTGCGCGGCCCCGCCGCGGCGTCGGCCATGACGGCGCTCGTGCTCGCCACCGCGTTCGCCAGCGTCTTTGCCGGTATGCTCGGGCTCTCGCGCATTCCCTACGCCGCCGCCGCCGAAGGCCGCTTCTTCCGCGTCTTCGCGCGGGTTCATCCCACGGGGCACTTTCCTTCGTTCTCGGTCGTGTTCACAGGTTGCGCCACCGCCGCTTGCTGCCTTCTGGATCTCGACTCGCTGATCAAAGCCACGGTGGTGGCCAGCACGCTTCTGGGTTCGCTCGCTGTGGTGATCGCGCCCTCGCTGCTGCGCCGCCGCGGCATGGCGCTGCCGTTCCGCATGTGGCTGTATCCGGTCCCCGCCATCGTCGCCTTTGCCGGATGGAGTTACATCGTCGCGACCAGCGGCCTCACGTACATCGTCTGCGGACTGTCGCTGCTCGGAGTCGGCACGGCTGCTTACTTCTGCCGGGCACGCCGCGCGCGGGAATGGCCGTGGGGCTATAATTCATCGCATGTTGCGGAATAGCCTGCTGCTCCTGTTCTGCGCGGCCGCGCTTTGCGGCCAGGAAGCGCCCGCGCCTGCTTTCGATGTGATCTCCGTCAAACACGTCGGAGATGTGCAATCGACGATGGTTCAGGAAGGCAACATGACCAGGAGCAATATGCAGCCGTTCCGTTACACCGCCGGATCGGTGTCCGCCAAAGTACCTCTCCAGGCGATCCTCCTGGAGGCTTACCAGGTGAAGGCGTTTCAACTGCAAGGGCCCGACTGGCTGAACCAGGAGGTGTATCAGATTGAGGCGCGGATGCAAGACGGCACTACTCGCGAGGTGGCGCGCCAAATGCTACAGACCGCGCTGGCCGAACGTCTTGGCCTGAAGGTTCGCCGCGAGCCGAAGGAGTTCCCAGTCTACGTGCTCGTGGTTGTGCCCGGCAGCAACAAGCTGGAAGAGATCACTCCGGCGCCGCAAGGCTACGGCGTTCGTTTCGGCAGGGGAATGCTGGAAGCGATCCCCTGCATGCCCCTCGGTTCGCTGTCCGGAACCCTGCAGCAAGCCGCCGGCCGGCCCGTTCTCGACGAGACGGGCAAGAAGGGCTGCTACAAGATCAAGCTGCAGTGGAGCGCCGATCCGCCCAGTGAAGGCGGAGTCATGCGAATGGGCGCGGACCCGGGGGTCATCTCCGCGATCTCGCAATTGGGATTGAAGCTGGAATCCGCCAAACGCACGCTCGACAACATCATCATCGAGAAAGTCTCGAAAGAGCCCACGGAGAATTAGATGCGGCTTGCGATTCTGACCGGCATCGCGATGACGCTCGCGGCCCAGCAAGCCGCGCCCCAATTCGACGTGGCTTCCCTCAAACACGAAGGGGATGTGGCCTCCAATGTCACGCGTGCCGGCGGCGTGAGATCCTCCGGTCTGCGGCCGCTGGTTTTCACGCCCACCTCTTTTTCCTGCAAGACCACGCTGCTGCAAATCTTCACCGCGATCTATGACGTGAAGAATTACCAGGTGCAAGCGCCGGACTGGTTTGACCGCGAAGTTTACGAGATCGACGCGCGCATGCCCGGCCCCACGTCTCGCGAGACGGCGCGGCAGATGCTGGAGGCGCTGCTCGTCGAGAGGCTTGGTCTCAAAGTTCATCGCCAGACGAAGGAGACGCCGGTGTTGGTCCTGGTTGCGATTCCGGGTTCGGACAAACTGGAAGAGGTCACGCCCGCGCCGGAATCGCCGCAGATTGTAATCGCCGCAAACGGTTTAGAAGCGAGACCCGCAACTACGTTGGCCAGCCTGGTAAGCATTCTTTGGCGGAATGCGGGACGTCCCGTGCTCGACGAGACGGGCCGAACCGGATATTACAAGGTGAAGCTGCTCTGGAGCGAAGATGGAGGCCCCGCGGAGCTGGGAGCGAGCATGATTTCCGCGCTGCCGCAGGCCGGGTTGAAAGTCGAATCCGCCAAACGCAGCCTCGAATACATCATCGTGGATCAGATCTCGAAAGAGCCGGCCGGCAACTGAGACGCGCCGCTGTTCTCTTCACAACCCCGCGGCCTGCGCGGCCACCCGCGCTACGCTGCTCCAATCCATTTCTCCCTGCCCTTGCGCCGCTGCCGATAGCAACCGGTCGCGCAAGTGGCTCGCGATCGGCATCGGCGATGTGCACTGCTCCGCTGTCTCCAGCACCAGCCGCATATCCTTCAGCCCGAGCTTCAGCGCGAAACCGGCGGGCTCGTAGCGTTCCTCCGCGATCATCTTTCCGTAGTTCGCATACACCGGCGAAGCGAAAAGAGCATTCATCACGCCGAGAAACAACTCGGGCGCGACGCCGGCCTTGCGAAGCGTCGCGAACGCCTCACCGAAACTCTGAATCATGCTGGCGATCATGAAATTGCCGCACAGTTTCACCGCATTCGCCTGCCACGGCTCCTCGCCCGCGATGAACGTCTCGCGCCCCACGGCTTCGAACAGCGGGCGGCAGCGTTCGATCGTCTCGCGCCGGCCCGCTGCCGCCACCACTAGCTTTTTCGCTAGCGCCGCTTCCGGACGTCCGAACACCGGCGCGCTCACGAACTCCTGGCCTCGCTCCCCATGCGCCTCCGCCAGCCGTCGAGCCAGCGCAGTGCCGATCGTGCTGTTGGAAACGTGTACCGCGCCGCGCGGCAGCGCCCCCGCGATGCCGCCCTCGCCGAAAACCACCTGCTCCAACGCCGTGTCGTCGCTCAGCATCGTCATGGCGGCTTCGCACTCGCGGCATGCTTCGCCTGGCGATGCAGCCACGCGCGCTCCCTCTTTGGCAAACGCCTCCGCCTTTTCGCGGCTCCGGTTATAAACCGTCACCTCATGGCCGGTGCGCAACAGATTTTTCGCCATGCCGGCCCCCATATTTCCCAAACCAAGGAACGCGACTTTCATCTCCCCAGCATAGCGGCTGCACTAAACTGGAGAAGTTGGACACCTTACAACAACGCCTCCAGGCGGTGCGCGAACGCATGTCGCGCGCCTGCGACCGCGCGCATCGCGACCCCGCCGGCGTCCACCTGCTCGCCGTTACCAAAGTCTTTCCGGCCGAGACCGTTCGCGAAGCATACGCCCTCGGCCTGCGCGAGTTCGGCGAGAATTACGTTCAGGAGTTCGAAGGCAAAGCCCCCTTGCTCGCGGATCTCTCAGATGCGCGCTACCACCTGATCGGCCATCTGCAGTCCAACAAAACGAAAAAAGCCGCCGAGCTCTTCCACACGATTCAGACTGTCGACAGCGCCAAACTTGCGCGCCGTCTGGATGAATCCGCGCGCCCGCTGGATGTGATGCTCGAAGTCAAGCTCTCTCAGGAAGACGCGAAAACCGGCGCAGCGCCGGAGGAACTCACGGACCTCATCGCCGCCGTGCGCGCATGCCCCAACCTTCGCCTCACCGGCCTCATGACCATGCCGCCGTGGTCGGAAGATCCCGAAGCGTCACGCCCCTATTTCCGCCGCCTGCGCGAACTCGCCGGCGAACACGGCCTGGCGGAGCTTTCCATGGGCATGTCCCACGATATCGAGACGGCCATTGAAGAAGGAGCCACTTGGGTGCGCGTGGGCACAGCGCTCTTCGGCAAACGCAAAAAACTGTGACCGTAGGCTTCTACTCGCCGCTGCCGCCCGCGCACACCGGAGTCGCCGGTTACTCCGCTTCCCTGCTTGCGGAGCTGCAACGCCGCGGACGCGTGGAAGTAGCCCCCAGCCGCTGCGATGTTGCGCTGTACCATCTCGGCAACAATCGTTTGCACGCTGAGATCTACAGACGGGCGATCGCCAAACCTGGCGTCGTGGTGCTGCACGATGCCGTGCTCCACCACTTCCTGCTCGGCCAGCTCGATGCCGCGCGATATGAAGAAGAGTTCGTGTACAACTACGGGGAATGGCACCGCTCGCTCGCCCGCGAGCTCTATCGCGGACGCGCCGCATCCGGCACGGACAGCCGCTATTTCGCCCATCCTATGCTGAAGCGCGCCGCCGCCACCGCGCTCGCCGTCGTAGTGCACAACGGGGCCGCCGCGGCCGCCGTTCGCCGGCACGCGCCGGATGCTCGCGTGGTCGAAATCCCGCATCTGTTCGCGCCGCCGCCCCTACCTTCGGAAGCCGACGCCATCCGCTATCGAGTGAGCCTGGGCTTCGGCGCGGGAGATTTTATCTTCGCGGTATTCGGCTTTCTGCGCGAATCCAAGCGGCTCATGAACGTGCTGGAAGCGTTTCGCGCCGTGCATCGCGAGCTTCACGCTGCGCGCCTTCTCGTCGCCGGCGAGTTCGCTTCCACAGACCTCGCCCGCGCTGCCGGACCGCTGCTCGCCGAACCCGGCATCGTTCGCCTGCCATACCTCTCCGAATCCGATTTCTGGAAAGCAGCCGCCGCGGTGGATGCCTGCATCAATCTGCGCTACCCTACAGCGGGCGAGACGTCCGGGATTGCCATTCGTCTGATGGGAATAGGTAAACCCGTGTTGGTCACCGAAGGCCAGGAGGTCGCCGCCATTCCCCAGGACGCGTGCATCCGCATTCCGGCCGGCCTGGCCGAGCGCGATTCTCTGCGCCACCACATGCTTTTGCTACCATCTATGACTGAGGTGGCCCGAGCCGTCGGCCGCCGCGCTGCCGGGCACATTCGCGAGCACCACGCCGTGGAGCGTTCCGCCGCCCTCTACTGGAATCTTCTGTGCGATCATTCGTCCTGATCTTAGCCTGCGCCGCCGCGCTTGCCGGACCTCATCCCACGGCATCCACACAGTCGCATGTTTCCATTCCCATGCGCGACGGCGTGCGTCTGTTCGCCAACGTCTATCTCCCGGCCGGACGGACCCGCGGCCCCGCCATCCTCGTCCGCACGCCCTATGGCAAAGGTGTCGAACTGCCCGGCAACTGGCAGGCGCTGCTCGACCACGGTTATGCCGTGGTGGTTGAAGATGTTCGCGGACGCTACGAGTCCGAAGGCGCCTTCGAGCCCCTCACGCAGGAAACCAACGATGGCGACGATACTCTGAACTGGGTGGCGCGCCAGCCCTGGTGCGACGGCAAGATCGGCATGACCGGCGGCTCTTACCTGGGCATCGCGCAGTGGAAGGCCGCCGCCACGGGCAACCCGCACCTCAAGGCGATTCTGCCCGTGGTCTCGGGCGATGACGACTACCGCGACCGCTTCTACTCGCAAGGCGGCGCCATGAAACTCGGCAATCGTCTGGAGTGGCTCGCCGAGAATATGAAGGCGCCCGGCTATCACCCGGATTTCCAGAAGTTCATCTGGCATTTGCCGCTGCGCACCTCAGATATCGCGGCCACCGGCTGGCCCATCGATCTCTATCGCGAAGCGCTCGCGCACCCCGCGTACGACAGTTATTGGCGCGGGATCAGCACGCGCGAGCATCTCGCGAGCGTGCACGCCCCGGTCTTTGCCGTGAGCGGCTGGTATGACAACTTCGTCGAAAGCGACCTGGACGCCTTTGCCGCGCTTCGCAAGAACGGCGGCCTTGCGCGCATCCTGATCGGACCGTGGCCGCACAACATGAGCATCAAATTTCCGGGCGTCGATTTCGGACCGGAGGCCGACGCGCCGGTCCGGTCGTTGGCCATCGAATGGTTCGATCAATGGCTCATGGGCAAAGACACGCCCCTGCTTTCCCAGCCTCCGGTGAAGGTGTTTCTCATGGGCGCGAACCGCTGGCGTGAGGCGCGGGAATGGCCGCCGCGCGATGCGCATCCACGGTCGTTTTATTTGGATGCGAATGGGACGCTCGCGTCGAAGCCCTCTGCCGCGCAGGCCCGCGACCGCTACACGTACGATCCGCGCAATCCCGTTCCCACAATCGGCGGAGCGGTCTGCTGCAACCCGAAGGTTTTTCCTTGGGGACCTATGGATCAGCGCCCCGTCGAAAAGCGTCCGGACGTTGTGGTCTACTCCACCGAGCCGTTGAAGCAGGACCTCGAAGTGGTCGGGCCGGTGAAAGCCGTTCTTTGGATTTCCACGAGCGCGCGCGATACCGATTTCACAGCCAAACTCATCGACGTATTTCCCGATGGAACGGCACGCAACCTCACCGATGGCATTCTCCGGCTGCGATACCGCAATTCGCTGGAGCACGCCGAGTTAGCCGTCCCGGGACAGATTTACCAGATCGCAATCGATGCGGGAGTCACCGGCAACGTGTTTCTGAAAGGCCACCGGCTTCGCGTGGAGATATCGAGCAGCAACTTTCCGCGCTTCGACCGGAATTTAAATACGGGAACCGCCATCTCCGGCGAGACCACGCTGCTGAAAGCCATCCAGACCATCTACCACGATCGAGCCCACCCCTCAAGGCTGGAAGTCCTGGCCGTTAACTAACCACGTGCCGACAGGAATCTTTCCTGTCGGGTCGCGCGCAGCGCGACTGTATCCGCGTCGCTCACGCCTTTCCCGCCAGCCGCCGCCACAGCGACGGCCGCTCCATCTTCACGCCGAGCACGCGGCGCAGCGGAGCAGCTTCGGCTTCGCTCAACGGCTGAACTCCGCGTAACATCTCGACCACCTCCACCATGCGGCAGAAACGGTCGATACAGTGCCAGCACGAGTTTACGTGGCGTTCCATCTCGTCGCGGCCGCTCCACGTCGTGCGGCCATCCAGAATATCGAGAAAGATTTTGGCCCCCATGCAGTCCGGCGTTCCGGCTGCGGCGGCTTCGCGTCCCAGCGCCATCCCGTTCTCTCCGAGAATGCCGCGGCGCCATGTCGGGACCGCGGCGCGCACCAGCTCGCTCGCTTTCTCGCGGATCTTCTCGACCGTCGCCGGAGCCATGCGCATCATCGCGCCAGTCTCCTTCGCGTCGTACCGCATCGTCTCAATCCATGCCGTCTGCTTCTCCACCAGCGTCAACGGCGCGAGCGCATTGCCGGCAGTCTCCAGATCGATCTCCACCTCCGCCGCCGGCGCATCCAATTCAGCCAGCACGTTCTGGCGCAGCTCGGCGACAAACCAGCGTTCGGGGGCCGGTTCCAGCGATTGAAACAGACTCGATTCCGGTTTCTTCGCCGCCGTCAGAATTCGTTCCAGCAGGGCCGCGTCGCCCGCCCGTTGCGGAGCGTAATGCGCCAGCAGCTTGCGGATCACCGGCACGTACTGGCTGACGAAGTAACTCCACCCCTCAGCCTGATCCGCGCGACAATCGCGGATCATCTCATAGCATGTATAAATCATCTCTCTTTAAAGTATCTTCTCTGCGCGGCCAGCACCAATTGCGCCGCCGTGTGCCGCGGAGCACTCCCCCGCTTGCGCGCTTGCCCCCGTGGGAGTAAGCTCGCGATTAGAGGACTTTCCATGAGGATTTTTCTAACATTCGCGCTGGGACTCCTGCTGGCCGGTGGCGCCATGGCACAGCGGGGCGGCGGTGGGCACGGCGGCGGCGGCGGGATGCATGGCGGATCTATGGGCGGCGGTGGCTTCCACGGCGGATCCATGGGTGGCGGCGGATTCCACGGTGGCTCGATGGGTGGCGGCGGATTCCACGGTGGTGGTGCGATCGGCGGCGGTGGCTTCCACGGCGGTGGTGCGATCGGCGGCGGTGGCTTCCGCGGCGGCAGCTTCGGAACGTTTCGCGGTGGCAACGGCGGCTTCGGCTTTAACTCCGGGCGCTTCGGTTTCAATCGCTTCGGTTTCAATCGCTTCGGTTTCAATCGAGGTTTCGGCTTTGGAGGCTTCGGAGTAGGCTTGGGTTTGGGCTACCCGTATTGGGGTGTCGGCGTCGGTTACTGGCCGGATTATTACGGCTACGATTACGGCTATCCCTACCCTTATTACGATTCCTACCCGTACTACGATTCGTACCCGTCCTACGGTTCGTACCCGGCGAACTACACGTATGCGCCGATGCAGCAGCAAGCGACCGCTCCCTATGCGATCTATAACAACGTGAATGCCGCGCCGGCGCACCCGGTCACTCACGAGTACGATCAGTATGGCCAGGAGATACGCCCGTTGTCATCGCGGTCATCCTCGGCTTCGTCCTCGCCCTCGTCCGGAAACAACTCCCCGATCTACCTGATCGCGTTCGGCAACAATGAAATCCGGGCAGTGGCGAGCTACTGGGTCACTGGCGAGACGTTGCATTACGTCACGCTGGATCGTCAGGAGAAGGAAGTGCCCCTGAGCAGTGTGGACCGGCGCCTGACCCTGCAACTGAACCGCGAGCGGCAGGTACAGATGAACCTGCCCGAAGCGCCTCAGTCCAGACAGTAATACTTGCGCATGCCGTACTCCAGAACGGAGTTTGGCAGCAATCGCTTCAACCACACCGCGGCCCGCTGAACAGGCGGGCCGCACGTGTATCGGAGGCGTGGTTCCGCGGTGTTCACGACCCTTTCGAGCAATCGCGCGACGCCCTCCGGACCCGGGCCGCCCTGTTCATCCTCAGCCATGCGCTTCAAAGCCGCGTCGAAGCTGCGGTAGACCGGCTTCGCGCCGCTGTCGCTTGTGAGGATACGGTGCGCGGTGATCGGAGTCTTCGTATCGCCGGGCTCGATCAGCACGACCCGAATGCCGAATCGCCGAACCTCCAGACGCAAGCTCTCCATCATGCCTTCCAGCGCAAACTTCGACGCGCTGTACATTGGCTGAAATGGAATCGCGATCAAGCCGCCGATGGAGCCGACGCTCACGATATACCCGCTGCCCTGCTCGCGCATCGCCGGCAACACCGCCCGGCAGATGCGGAGAGCGCCGAAGAAGTTGACGTCGAATTGCCGCTGCGCCTCGGCAACCGTAGTGCTCTCGACAGGTCCGGCCAGCGCAATGCCAGCATTATTCACGGCGATATCGATGCGTCCCTCGCGAGACAGAACCGTTTCGACGGCCCGTGCCACGCTCCGCTCGTCGGTGACATCCACACACAACATAGCGTAAGGGAATGAGCCGCCCTCGCCGCTCCGCGAAGTGCCGTACACCCGGAATCCAAGCTCCTGCAAACGCCGAGCGCAAGCCTCGCCGATCCCCGAAGAAGCACCCGTAATCAAAGCAACGCGCCCATTCATCTCTGAACAATAAAATATCCCAGAATCTCTTCACGGAACGCTTTTCTCTGTGCCCTCTCAGCGTCCTCTGTGTCTCAGTGGTGAATTGACAATGCCGCAATCCCCGTACAGTGCACAACCACCCCGTGGCCCCCCGCGTGCCCACCTCCCCCGCGATGGCCACTCTACCCGACGTCACCCCCACCCAGCAATTCGAAGAACAATTCCAGCGGCTGCTGGATTTCGAGCCCACCACGCTCCCCGTGATCAGCCTCTACCTCAACGCGCAGCCCGATACACACGGCCGCGATAATTTCGAAGGCTTCGTCAACCGCGAGTTTGCCTCCCGCGCCCGCACCTTTCCCGCGGGCTCGCCCGAGGCCGAGAGCTTCCGGCGCGACACCGCGAAAATCCGCGATTACATCGAAAATGAACTGAAGCCGTCAGCCAATGGCGTCGCCATCTTCGCCTGCTCGGGCGCCAATGAATTCTTCGAGGCGCTCCAGCTCAACGCGCCTGTCGATGAGCACCGCCTCTACGTTTACAACCAGCCGCACCTCTATCACCTGGCGCGTTTGGACGATGAATACCCGCGCTACGCAGCCCTGGTAACCGACGCCAATTCCGCCCGCATCTTCGTTTTCGGTCTCGGCGAAAAGCTCGGCACGGAAGCCGTCAAGGGGAAAAAGATGCAGCGCGTGAAAGTCGGCGGATGGTCGCAGGCCCGCTATCAGCGCCGCGTACAAAACGCCGCGCGCGATCACGTTAAGGAAGCCATCGACGCCCTGGACCGCATCGTTCGCGAAGAAAACATCAAGCTCATCGTCATCGCCGGCGATCCTTCGATTGTGCCGGTCATCCGCGAACAACTCCCCAAACACCTGGAAGACAAAGTCGCCGAAACCATCCGGCTCGGCAATAAGGCGCCCGATGCCGAGATCTTCGAAGCCACCTTCGAAGCGATTCGCCAGCAGGACGCCGCCACGGACGCGGACAAAGTGAACCGGATGTTCGAGTACTATCGCGCCGGCGGACTCGCGGTCGCCGGACAGCAGGAAACGCTCGAAGCGCTCGCCAACGGTCAGGTGGATGAGCTGCTCATCTCGGCCTCCCTGGAACGGACGCACGAAGCCGAAGAGCCGGTCGACGCCATCCTCGCCCCGGAAATCCCCGACGCCGCCGGCAGCACCGCGACCGATGATCCGCGCCCCGTGCTGATCGCCGACCTTCTGGTCACCAAAGCCAAACAGACCGCCGCCAATGTCAGCTTCATCGAAGATGCCGGTCTCCTCGCGTCCGTCGATGGCGTCGGCGCCTTTTTGCGTTGGCGATAGCGGACGGTGCTCGCGCGCGAGCTTATGAATTCCCATAGCACCACGCGCGGCTAGTGCCGCCGGCGCGAATTCGCGCGTGCGTGCACCCCCAGCACAATTCAGAGTTTACGGATTTTAATTCCGCGTGAACGTTTTTACATCGGCTCGCTTGCACTCCGTGTTTTGTTTGATTTAGAATCGCCACCGATGCACTGGACGTGATACAGTGTTTCACCAGTAGCGGGAGGCCCCATGAAGGGATTCTCGGTTTTATACGCCATCATTCTTACGTCCGCTTTGCCGCCGCTTTACGCACAGGCAAGCCCTGACTCGATCCAAAAAATGGAATTGTCCGGCGACATCGCCGGCGCCCGGGCGGCGCTCTCTCGAGCCGCGCAATCGAACGCCAGCGTGCCGAACCTCACGGCTTACGCCGAATTCCTCGACCGGTACGGCGACCCCGGAGCCAGAGAAGCTTACAGCCGGGTGTTCGAAGCCGCGCAGCGCGACAACGATACCGTTCACGCCCAACGCGCCGCGCTCCGCATGGCCACGCTGGATCTGCTGGCCGGCGACCGCGCCGCCGCGGAAAAGGATGCCTCGGCCGCCGGCAAAACACTTCCGGCGCCCGCCGCTAAACCGGCCGCGAACACCTTCATCTCCATTCCCGGCCCGATGCGGTCCTTCGCCCGTATGGCCGCGCTCTCGCCCGATGCCGCTGCCGGCGACATTCTGCCCGCGCTCGCGCGCAATGTCGTCACCAACGGCTATGAGGCGTCGCACAGCCAGGAAGCGCTGGAGCAGACGGAATATCTCAAGCTCGTGCACCGCTATCTCTCACAGGCGCGCGAACTCGATAAGCTCGCCGGCGACGATCACGTCATCAAGATCGATTCCTGCGACTCGCCGAAAGTCGCTGACCTGCTCCGCGTCCTCGGCTTCCGCATGGTTGGCGGCTGCGGCACCGACGTAGTTTTAGAAACCGTGAACGCCGCGCGCGCCTTCCTCACCACGGATTCCGGCTTCCCCATCAACAAGCTCGAAGAGGCGCTCCGCACCAATCATCCCTTCCTGTACGACTATCACGCCACGCAGGTCCCCGTGCTCTTCGGGCCGGATTACTGGACCACCGGGCAAAAGGATGCCACCTTCCTCGAAGCCTTCATCGGCGACCCGTCCATTTGCCGCCTCTATCTCGGCTTCTCCAAGCTCGACTCCGAAACTGCCGAGGCCCTTCGCAAGCAGGCTACCTTCACTCATCTCAAAGCCTTTGCGCATGTTCTGGATTTCTTCGGCGGCATGTTTGAAATCCGCGACGGCAAGGCCGTGGTTCCCGGCGGCCAGCGCTCGGCGGCGGTGTGGGCTGACCTGGTCGGCGCGTCGCCCGACAAAGGTGGCGAATTCTTGGATAAGTTGATGGCCCGCGACGATGGCTGGCTCTGCAGTCTGTATGACGCGCTCGCTCGCATCCACGGACCCGTCCAGCAATATCTCACCGATCCCGTGCGCATGAAGCGCTTCTACACGGCCGTGCGTGGACGCATCACCAGTCCCGGGCCTGCGCGCCCCGTCTTCCGTTCCAACACGGACATGATGCTGCTCACCACGCGCCTGCAAATCGGCGCCGATGGCAAACCCGTCATTCCCGGCGGAATCGAAGTCTGGAAAGATCTCTTCATCAAGAGTCCACAGGCGAAGTACGATGGCAAGCTCACCCGCCTTGCCACTACCTGGAAGGATTCCGACGACGTGCTGGAAGCGCTCTTCGCTCTCTGCCGGAAAAGCGTGGAGAATCAGCCCCTGAAGATCTTCATGGCCCTGAGCGACGTCAATCGCAACAGGCCCACGCCGCTCAGTGCGGAAACTGTGGACCGCCTCGCTCGCGACTTCGGAACCTACGGCAGCCAGTACAGCATCTTCAGCGAGTCGCGCGTGCTCAGCGACAAATCGATCATCGAGTACCTGGACGCCGCCGACGCCATCACGCACATTCGCGATCCGCTCCTGCGCTCCGATATCGCCGGTTCCATGCAATCGCTGGTGGGTTTGTGGCAGATCCTGATCCGGCAGGGCACGATTGGCACGGATCGCGCGGACGCCACCTTCTCCGGCGTTGTCGAGCCTTTTATCAAGGTCAAAAACTCCCGCGAACTGTTCGATACGCAGCACGCTGGCATTACCCTTCTTGCCGGAGCAGGCAAAAATCCGGAAGAGCGCCTGCTCGATGTTCTTTCCGGCGGCGCGGCGCAAGACGCCGAAACGCGCGATGAAGTGAAGCAGCAAATCGAGCGCATCCTCGAAGCCCAGCGCATGCCGTCGCTCGATACGCTGTTTCAGCTCGGCGATTATCTGGAAGGCAATGAGAAGATGTCCACGCAGGCCGCCGGCAAACTCGCCGCGCGCCTCTCGGAAATCCAGATCCCGCGTCCGCCGCTGACCGCCAATGAGAAAAACGCCATGGGGTTCGGCTACTGGACGGAAAAGCATCTGGACGCCGAGCGGCGCACCAACCTGCGCCTTGCCATCGAGAAGGCCGCGGGCGACCCCGTGAAGCTGAAGGACGCCGCCGGCCAACTCGCCGCCTACACGCGCGATACGCTCCTCGCGTTCAATTACGCCCACTACGCGCCTCCCGGAGCCCAGATCATTTTCACCAACCCGCTGTTCGTCCGCAGCCACGATTTCATCGGCGGAGAAGGCCAGCAGCACACCTGGAAGCACACGGAAACTTACGGCACCGGTTGGCCCTCTAACGGGGGAGGCCGCCTGGTCGGGTCGCTCTCGTCTCTGCCGTATGCCCTCGCCGAGGCCGAACAGGACTTCCTCATTCCCACGCAAACCCAGGCGCTCATCTGGGGCGATCTTGTTCCGCAAATGGTGATCAGCGCCAAGGTCCCGAGTTTTTGGAATGTCACGCCGGCGCAGCTCCACTTTGTGGGCCTGCACCTCCGCTACGGCCATGAGCTTCTCGCCGATTCGGTTTTCGATTCCACGCTCCGCGCCCAGGTGGTTGCCGCCCTCGCGTTGCATGCCTCGCCCGCGCGCACGGCCGAGGTCCGCCGCCTCCTCGAAACCGGAGACGTCAAAGACGCCGTCGATAAGGTCACTCCGGCCGAACTGTTCAACGTAGCCCGTGAAATCGCCCCGCATGAAGACGCGCAATCGAGCTGCCTCCTGTCCGGCATCGAACGGCTGAGCGCAGCCGATTCGCAGCGCAACAGCTACGCCGCCATCTCGCGCGCTTTCGGTACACCGAAGCCCACGCTGGCGAATTCCTACGAGCCCGAAATGCTCAATCTGCGCACCTTCCCGACGCTGATGGGCTACTCCAGCCGCATTATGGCGGAGAGTTGGGAATCCAACACCATCTATTGGGCCGCGCTTGCCGACGAAGTTTCCATTCCTCCTTCGCAGCTCAACGTGCGCATACCCGAATGGACGCAGGAACTCGTGCAGCGCATCTTTGCCTCGCACCTGGAAGACTGGCCCGCGCTGCTCAAGAGCCTCCGCGGTGTCGGCGATGAGGTTCGCGCAAAGACCCGTGCCGCGGCCACCCAGAATACCAAAGCGGAGCTCAACTAACCGTGGACAAGCACATCATCGACATTTCGCGACGAGGCTTTATCGGAGCCACCGCCGGCGGCGTTCTGCTGCATGCGCAGGACGGCCGCGCCATCTTCCGCGTGAAGGTGGATATGGTGGTCCTCACGTTTCAGGTGACCGATAGCAAGAACCATTACATCAACGGTCTGAAGCCCAGCGACTTTCGCATCTACGAAGACGGCATTCTACAGAAGATGGCCACCTTCGCCGAAGGCGCCAACGCGCCGCTCTCCGTCGCCTCGGACGGCAGCACTCACCCGCTGCTCGATGCCGGCAAAGACGCGCTTCCCGGCATGGATCATCCCGACGCCTTCGTCGGCACCAACGTCTTCGTGCTCTTCGATACCAGCAACTTCATGTATCGCGGCTTCGTGTACGCCGAAGACGCCATTGCCGATTTCGTTCGCGGTCTGGACCACGCCGATTCCGTCGCCGTCTACACCTTCAGCCGTAATCTTTCGAAGGCCGCGTCGCTCACTCACGAGCACGGCCAGGCCATCGACGGCATGCGCAACGCCGTCGCCGGCGACGCGACCGCGCTCTACAACGCGCTGCTGCTCACCATCCGCGATGCCGCGAAGGTCCCCGGACGCAAAGTGGTGATCGTGTTCTCTAACGGTCCGGACAATGCCAGCATGGTGGCGCCCGATGACGTCCGCGCAGTCGCCGAAGACGAAGGCATTCCGATCTACGTAATCTCCACCGCCGAAGTGAATAAGGATCCCATCTCCAGCGGAGTCTTCCGCCGCATCGCCAGCCGCACCGGAGGCAAAGCCTACTGGGCCCGCACCTGGCAAAAGCAAGTGGAAGCATTCGAGGATATCCGGGAAGACATGGTCAACTCGTACACGGTGACCTACTACCCACAGCCGAATCCCAACGAAGGCTTCCGCAAAATCAACGTAGAAATCATCAGCGACCCCGGAAAGAAATACCGGGTCCGCTCCAGGCCCGGGTACAAACCCAGCAGAGTTTAGCAGTGTCTTTGAACCACAGAGGCACAGAGATTTTCAGAGGACACAGAGAAAAGCGCGCATATTCAGCCCTTCTCCGTGTCCTCTCGCTTTTTCTCGGTGTCTCTGTGGTGAACTGACACTGCTTCGGAGGTAAAGTATCCTCATGTCCACCACCCGGCGGCATTTCCTCACTACGGCGGCCGCGACCGCCACCGCTCTCGCCCAGACCTCGCCCAACGACCGCATCCGTATCGCTCTCATCGGAGCCGGCGGGCAGGGAAGCGGCGATACCTCCAACGCCATCCAGCTCCCAGGAGTCGAACTCGTCGCCGTCAGCGACATATACGAAGGCCGCCTCACCCGCGCCAAAGAACGCTGGGGCAGCCACCTCTTCACTACCCGCGACTACCGCGAAGTGCTCGCGCGCCCCGACGTTGACGCCGTCATCATCGCTACTCCCGACCACTGGCACCGCACCATCAGCATCGATGCCATGACCGCCGGCAAAGATGTCTACTGCGAGAAGCCGATGGTGCAGCAGGTCGACGACGGCAAAGATGCCATCGATGCGCAGAGCCGCACCAAGCGCGTCTTTCAAGTCGGCAGCCAGCGCGTGAGCTCGCTCCTTTACCAAAAGATGAAGGATCTGCTGGCCGCCGGCGCAATCGGCAACCTGAACACTGTGGAAGCGTGGATCGATCGCGGCACCGCCATCGGCGCATGGCAGTATTCCATTCCGCCCGACGCCTCGCCCGCCACGGTCGATTGGGACCGTTTCCTGGGCCGCGCCCCCAAAGTGCCCTTCGAACCAGTGCGTCTCTTCCGCTGGCGCAACTATCGCGATTACGGCACCGGAGTCGGCGGCGACCTGTTCGTTCACCTCTTCTCCGGCATGCACTACGTCACCAACACCAATGGACCGTCGCGCGTCTACGCCACCGGCGGCCTGCGCTTCTGGAAGGACGGCCGCGATGTTCCCGACGTATTGATGGGCCTCTACGATTACCCGACCTTCAACCTCACGCTGCGCGTCAACCTCATCAACGGGTCGGTCAGCGAGACCAGCGGCTTCCGTTTCATCGGCAGCGAAGGCGCAATCTCGCTGGACGGAAATACCGTAACGCTCGCCCGCGTGCCGCGCGCCGCCGAGCCCGGCTACACCATCGATACATTCCCCAAAGCCCTGCAGGAACAGTTCCTCAAACAGTACCGCGCCAAATATCCCGAACGGCCCGCCGTCACCACCGCGTCCATGCCCGAAGACGAAAAGTTCGTCGCGCCGCGCGGCTATAGCGACCATTTCGAGCACATCCGCAACTGGGTCAACTCCATTCGCACACGCAAGCAGCCGGTCGAAGACGCCATCTTCGGATTCCGCGCCGCCGGACCCGCGCTGCTCTCCAACATCAGCTACTTCGAACAGCGCCCCTGCCACTGGGATCCCGAAAAGATGGAGCTCAAGGGTTAGGCCCGGCCATGCGCATCGCGGTGCTCGGTCTCGGGTTCATGGGCGCGACTCACGCGCGAGCCATTCAGTCGCTGCCGGCCGTCGAGCTCGCGGCCGTCTTCAGCGGCGACGAACGCAAACTTTCGGGCGACCTTTCCGCCGTCCAGGGCAACCTTGCCACCACCGCCTCCCGCCTCGACTTCTCCGGCGCCAGGAAGTACCGCGAGCTCGAAGACCTGCTCGCCGACCGTGCCATCGACGCCGTCGATATCTGTCTTCCCACGCACCTCCACGACTGGGTCGCCATTGAAGCCATGCGCGCCGGCAAACACGTGCTCGTCGAAAAGCCCATGGCGCTCGATGCCTTCGGCGCCGGACGCATGCTCAGCGCCGCCCGCCGCAGCCGCCGGATTCTGATGACCGCGCACGTGCTCCGCTTCTTTCCCGAATACCAGGCGCTAGGCGAAGCGCTCAGCGGACACACTCTCCGCGCCGCCACCTTCCGGCGAAGCTGCGCCACGCCCGACTGGAGCGAATGGCTCACCGACCCCGCACAATCCGGAGGCGGCGCCTTCGACCTGCTCATCCACGACATCGACATGGCCCTGCACCTCTGGGGCGAACCGCAATCCGTCGCCGCCGTGGGATGCTGCGATGATTCCGTGGACCTCGTGACCGCACATCTGTTTTACGCGGATGGAAGCGTCGTCACCATTGAAGGAGGTTGGAAAGGTCGCGGCGAAGCGCCGTTCCAAATGGGCTACTCCGTTACCACCGATCGCGCGGCCATTGAGTACAACTCCGACGGCCGGCCCCCGTGCCTCTATCCGCGGGAAGGCGCTCCTCAGCCGCTGCCGCTGAGGGCCGAAGATCCGTACGCCAAAGAGATCGCTCACTTCGCCGAAGCCTGCCGCGACAACATAGCCCCGCCGCTCTGTCCACCAGCCGAATCCGCGAGAGCCGTGGAACTCGCCCGCCTCATCCTGGACGCCAGAACACGAAAAGGAGCAAAGTTAAAGCTAGTAGGCGCTTCCGCCGACGTGCCGACAGGAATCCTTCCTGTCGGGTCGCGCGGAGCGCGACAGCTCGCAGATGAACGGTGATCTTTGCTCGCAACCCCGGCACCTTTTACCGCTCCCTTACTGGGTTGTGAAAAATATTGAATTGCATTTTCTCCGCATTCAAAACGCACTCGAATCCCCGGCACCGTTTACCGCTCCCTTACGGTCACGGCTCCGTAAGTGCTTGATGCTGCTAACGGAGCCGTGACCGTGAGGGAGCGGTAAACGGTGTATCGAAAGGCGAATGGAGTGCGACGAGAACGGCAGCCGATTTTTTCACAACCCCGTAAGGGAGCGGTAAATGATGCCGCCTTCCCCTTGACAACCTACAGAAGTTCCCGTATCCTCCTTGTAGATCATCTGGAGGAGAGCGGCCCACCATGCGCAAACCCAAAAGCGACCTTCTGCAAGGCACCCTGGACCTGCTCATCCTCAAAACTCTCGAGCTTGAGCCGATGCACGGCTGGGGCATCACACAACGCATCCAGCAGATCTCCGAAGACGTGCTGCAGGTGAACCAGGGGTCTCTCTACCCCGCGCTGCATCGCCTGGAAGAACAGGGCTGGATCTCGGCATCCTGGGACACCTCGGAAAACAACCGGCAGGCCAAGTATTACGAGCTCACTAAACGTGGACGGGAGCAGTTGGCGGAAGAAAAAGAAAACTGGCTCCGGCTTTCAGCAGCCGTAGCCCGCATCGTGGGAGCGTAACATGCACAGAGTTTCCTCCGTATTGCGATTTCTGTTCCGCCGCGGCAAGGTGGAACACGACCTTCACGCCGAACTCAAATATCACATGGACCGCCAGGTCGAAAAGAATCTGGCCGCGGGCATGTCTCCCGCCGAAGCGCGCCGCCAGGCCGCCATCCTCATGGGTGGCGTCGAGCCGCTCAAGGACGATTGCCGCGACGTTCGCCTCGGCCGCTTCTTCGAAACCCTCGTGCAGGACGTCCGTTACGGAATCCGCGTGCTGCTACGGAACCCCGGCTTCGCCCTCGCCGCCATTCTCACTCTCGCGCTCGGCATCGGAGCAAACACCGCGATTTTCAGCATCGTCTATGGCGTGCTGCTCCGGCCCCTCCCCTATGCCCAAGGCAGTCAGCTCCTGGTGTTGCACCAAAACGCGCCCAAGGCCCACATCCTGGACACGCAGTTCTCCGTAAAAGAGATCGCCGACTATCGGCAGGGGAACCACACCCTGCAGGGCCTCGTCGAGCACCACACCATAAACTTCCTGCTGATCGGCAAGGACACGGCCGAACGCGTCGAGACCGCGGTGGTCTCCGCCAACTTCTTCGACGTGCTCGGCGTCAAGCCGATTCTGGGGCGGAATTTCGTCCCGCAGGACGATGTCATCGGCGGACCGGCGGTTCTCATCCTCACCTACAAATACTGGAAGAGCCATCAGAGCGGCGACCCGAATATCGTCGGCAAAGTATTCCATATGAATAATAAGCCGCACACCGTCATCGGCGTGCTGCCGCCGATTCCTCAGTACCCGTCCGAAGTCGATGTCTATATGCCGACCTCGCAGTGTCCCACGCGAGCCAGCGCGCGCTTCATCTCGAGCCGTAGCTCCCGCATGATGGACGTCTTCGCGCGCCTCAAACCGGGCGTCACGCTGCAACAGGCCCAGGCCGATCTGTCGATGGTCGGCAGCCACATGACCGCGGCCCATCCTGAGACCTATTTGGCCGCCGATGGCTATTCGTTGGAAGCCACGCCGCTGCGCACCGACCTCACACGCCGCGCCCGCACCATGTTCCTCGTGCTCCTCGGCGTCGCCGGATTCGTGTTGCTCATCGCCTGCGCCAATGTCGCCAACCTGCTGCTCGCGCATCTTCTTAAGCTGGAGCGCGAGCTCGCTGTCCGTGCCGCGCTCGGCGCCGGCAAAGCGCGCCTCATTCGCCAACTGCTCACCGAAAGCGCACTGCTCTCCATGGCCGGAGGCGCACTCGGCCTTGCGCTCGCGCCGGCCGCGCTCGCCGTGCTTGTCAAATTCGCGGAGCGTTACACCACGCGCGCCGCCGAAGTCCACATGGATGCCCCGGTGCTCCTCTTCACGCTCGCAATCTCCATTGCCACAGGCGTTCTGTTCGGCTTCGCGCCCGCGCTTTCTTCCGGCGCATGGTTCGGTTCGGGAGCGCAGCAGGGCAGCCGCAACACCGCCGGCCGCGCCCGCCAGCGCCTCCGCGGCGCTTTGGTGATCGCGCAGGTGGCCGTTTCCGTCATTCTTCTTGCCGGCGCGGGTCTCATGATTCGCAGTTTCGCCAAGCTGCAAAGCGTCAACCCCGGCTTCACTCCTGACCGCCTCATCACCATGCGCGTGAGCCCCGGTTTTCCGCGCTACAACACGGACAACATTCGCCAGCTCGTGAACCGCATCAGCACGAGCATGCGTGCGCTCCCGGGTGTTGAGTCCTTCGCCTTCGCCTCCACGTTTCCCTTCAATCCCGCGGGAATCGTCGCCGGACCCAACGCCAATCAGTTCGATATCAAAGGCCAGCCGTGGTCCAAAGGCAGCGCGAAACCCGCGGTCGATATACGCGTCGTCGGACCGAATTATTTCGAGACCCTGCGCCAGCCTGTCGTCAAAGGCCGCACCTTCACCGAGCGCGATGACGACAAGCATCCTCCCGTCGCCATCGTCAACCAGGCCATGGCGCGCCACTACTGGCCCAACGCGGACCCCCTCGGCAAGCAGCTCAGCTTCGATAAGGGCGAGACCTGGACGGAAATCGTCGGCATCGCCGGCGACGTGAAGGAGTACGGCTTGGACCGGCCGCCTGTCGATGAGATCTATCTCTCGTTCCACAACGGTTTTGTGGGCCGCCTCGTCGTGCGGACGGCCATGGACCCCATCAGCATGGCTCCGCTCCTGCGCGGCGCAATTCACGACATCGATTCCCAGGTTGCAGTCGACCAGATCGGCACCATCGAGCGCGCCGAATACGACTCCATGAACTCGCCGCGCGTCATGGCATTCCTGCTCGCCATCTTCGCCGGACTTGCCGTCGTAATCAGCGCCAGCGGCATCGCCGCCGTCATGGCACTCGCCGTCAGCCAGCGAACCCGCGAAATCGGTGTGCGCATGGCGCTTGGCGCGCAACGCGGCGCAATCGTCGGAATGGTCGTGCGGCAGGGCCTCGTCCTCGCTCTGTTCGGCACGCTGGTCGGCATTGCCGGCGCCGCGGCTCTTACAAAACTGCTCGCGAGCTTCCTCTACGGCACCAGCCCGCGCGACCTCACCACGTTCGCCGCCGTCAGCCTTCTGTTCATCGCTGTCGCCGCCGTCGCCTGTTTCATTCCCGCGCGCCAGGTCACCGCCATCGATCCGATTTCGGCTCTCCGCCAGGAATAAGAAGCCTGCGGGCTACCGTACAATCACAGGTGGGAGGCCACTATGCCCGATTACCGAATGGGAGTGCTTGCCGCGGGCGACATCGCGTTCCAGCACCTGCGCATAGACGACCTGCCTCTCTACAATCAGGACGACGATGCCGATCAGCCCGGCCCGGTCAAGCGTCTCAAGTCGGAAATCGCTTCCTGCCAGGGCATCGTGTTCGTGACCCCGGAATACAACCGTTCCATCCCCGGCGTCCTGAAGAACGCCATCGACAACGCCTCGCGTCCGTACGGGCAAAGCGCCTGGAAGGGCAAGCCGGCGGGAGTTATGGGCGCATCCGTGGGCGCTGCCGGAACCAGCATGGCACAGCAGCACCTCCGCAATGTCCTCGCCTATCTCGATATTCCGGCCCTCGCGCAGCCCGAGGTCTTTTTGCAAGTCAACGACGCATTCTTCGATGCCGCAGGCGACATCGCGCGGCCCGACACGCGCAGGTTCCTCCAAACCTGGATGGACGCCTACACCGCGTGGGTGAGGCTCTTCACCCAATGAAACCCCTCGAAGCCGGAGTCCTGTTCTGGGTCGGGCGTCACTCCTTTGAGGACGTGCTTGATTTCGATGTGCGGGTTGCGCAGTTAGGCATCGGACCCTCGGTCGCACTATCGCGTGCGTATGCACTCGCATGGAGCGCACGTTTGCGCGATTCCGGCGTCACCGTACGCACCGTCTTCGCAGCATACGAAGGCGAAGACTATGCGGACATTCCCACCGTGCAGCGCACCGTCGGCTTCGTTCCGCCCGAAACTCGCGATGCGCGCGAAGCTCGCACGTACGAGGTCATCGATTTCGCCGGCAGCATCGGAGCGCCCAGCTTCGCCTGCCACATCGGAGCCATCGCGCCGCACGACCACGATGCCGTCCTGCATCTGGTCCGCCGTATCGCGGACCGCTGCGCCGCCGCCGGCCTCAGCTTTGCGCTCGAAACCGGCCAGGAAACCGCGCCGGAGCTCCTCCGCTTCATGGACGAGGTCGCGCGCCCCAACCTCGGCATCAATTTCGACCCCGCCAACATGATCCTCTACGGTACCGGCGACCCCATCGAGGCGTTTGAACTGCTGGCGCCGCAAGTCGTCTCCGTTCACGCCAAGGATGGCGTTTACCCTCCGAAATCGCAGCCAGAAGCGCTCGGCGCCGAAACGCCGCTGGGCCAGGGCGCCGTCGATTTTCCCCGCTTCGTGAGCGCGCTGAAAGGCGCGGATTACTCCGGCCAGCTCTTCGTCGAACGCGAAGGCGTCGGCCGCGACCAGTGGGTCGCCGACGTCGGAACCGCCCTCAACACACTCGCGCGCCTGGCGTTATAGTATCGGGATGCGCCATGCCCTTTGTCTGCTCGCGCTAACCGTTCCGGCACTCCTCGGGCAGAATGCCGCCTTCGAGGGCATTGTCACCAACACCGCGGATGGACGCCCGCTCGTGGGCGCGCATATCCGCGTGCTACTGGTCAACAGCCAGTCGCAGCCGCCCGAGGCCGCTTACGGCGCCATCAGTCAGACCGGCGGCCGCTTCTCGATCAACCCGATACCGCCCGGCTCGTACGTGCTGATTCCCGAATGCCGCGGGTTCATATATATTGGGCGTTCAAGTGTTCCGGCCGTAGTTCTCAAACCGGGCGAACACATCGCGGACTATAAAATCGAGATGACGCCGCGCGCCGTCATCACCGGACGTGTTCTCGACGACTTCGGCGACCCCGTGCAGAACGCCTTTATCGAGGTCAAACCTGCCGGCGATACGCGCCGCGGCCTGGATCTTTACGGCTTCAGTTCGCCCACCGACGATCGCGGCTACTTCCGCTGGTCCGGCGGCCCCGGCCAGTATTTCGTGATCGCGAACCTGGCCGGCGCGTCGCCGAACCCCTCCGGACCCGATTCGGGAAGCGCATACGCCAGGACCTGGTATCCCAACGCCGCGGGCGAAGCCGGTGCGTTGCGGGTACAGGCGGTTGCCTCTTCCGAATCCACGATTGAGATTCGGCTCACGCGGCAGCGCGTTCTCTCCATAACGGGCACGGTTTCGGGAATGCAGGCCGGCGCCGAACGCGGTCTTGTGATGCTCACGTCGGGCGAAAACAATTCCAGTACAGTTTCGCTCTCCCCCGATGGCCGCTTCGCATTTCGCAACATTCCCGCCGGCATCTACACCGTGCATGCAACCATTGGCGACTTAGTCAGCCTGCCGCGCGAAGTCCGCCTGGAGGCAGCCGACGTCGACGTGCAACTTTCGGTTGCGCCCGCGGCCGTGTTGCGCGGGACGGTGGAAGGGCCGGTGGCGCCAGGCACGGCCGTTCGGCTCTCGTTGGAGCGCTCCGGCGGTTTCTTCTCCGTGCCGCAAGCCGTTGTGGCCAAGAACGGAGAGTTCCGTTTGGAAAGTATATGGCCAGGCAAGTTCAAGGTCACTATGGACCATCTCCCGGAGAACGCCTACCTGAAGACTGTGCTTCTGGACGGTGCTGCCGTCACCGGCGACCTGCTGGATTTCTCCGGCGGAGTCCATGCTTCGCAGTTGAAGCTCGTCGTCAGCCCCAACGGCGCTCGCGTTTCGGGCTCGGTCCGCGACAAAAAGGGCGAACCGATAGCGGCAGGCATGTTCATTGTCATTGTGTCCGATGGCTCGGAGAACCTGATGCCTGCCGAGCCGGACGGCGGCCACAGCAGTTACTCCATTAAGGCGCTCCGCCCCGGCAAGTACCACATCGCAGCCTTCGACGTGCTGCAGTTTCTGGACGGCGCCGGTGATGCTGCCGCGGATTACAAGAAAATGCTTGCCGCGTCGCCCGAATTCGAAGTCAAAGAAGGCGAGCAACTCAAGCGCGACCTCACTGCGCTAACCCGCGAGGATCTCAATGCCAAGCCTCAGCAATAAAACGCTCGCGCTTATTCTGGCGGCGGCCGCCGCCGCTTTCGCGCAGAACGGAGCCGGTATCAGCGGCTCGGTCGTCAATACCGTCACCGGCGCGCCGATCACTCACGCACATATCGCCTTTCGCACTGCCGGCGGACCCGCTACGGCGGCCATGGAACACCCCGCGATCACGGACGATTCCGGGAACTTCTCCATCGCCAATCTCGACGCCGGGGAATACTTCTACTCGGTAAGCCGCACGGGGTTCGTCGAGAACAACCGCCAGCAGGTGGGCCGCTTGCGCTTGGCCGCCGGCGAAAAGCGCGAGAAATTGACGGTCAAGATGGACCCGGTCGGAGTCATCACCGGCCGGGTGCTCAATCCCGACGGCGACCCGGTCGAAGGCGCGACGATCTCGATCTATGTGGGCTCGCGGCGCCTTAACAACGCAATCGGCGCACAAACGGACGATCGCGGTGAATACCGCATCGGTGGACTCGCGCCCGGCAGATACCGCTTGCGCGCCGCCACCCGCGAACTGCCGCTTCCGCCCGAGATCCGCACGGACGGCACGCGCGAAGAGCATCTTGCCGCATCCTGGTATGCCGGCACTATTGTCATTGGGCCGGGCACGGAGGCGGCCGGCACGGACATTCACATGCTGGCAGCGCCCATTGTCCGTGTTAGCGGAAAAGTCGTCGGGCTCGGCGATCGGGCGTTCATCCAGGCGTACTCCAGCGACGGCGGCAACAACGCCGCTCAGTCCCACAAAGACGGCACTTTTGACATCTGGAGGCTGGATCCCGGCCACTATACCGTCACTGCGCGTGCCGGTCAGCAATCGACCGTGCCGGTCGAAATCGATGTCGCCGCGGCGAACGTCGATGGCATCGAGCTTCGCTACGCCGAACCGGTCGCTTTCACCATAACGTCCATCGACGCCGATCCCGCGCCCCAGCGCAGCGCCGCTCCGCAGCGCCAGAGCGCGCGTACCGGAACCGCGCAGACGCCCCCGGTCGCGCGCCGCATGACTGCGTCCATCGTTCTCCGGGAGACCGGCGCGATGTTTTCCTCCCAGGCGAACCAGGGCGACGACGGCGCCTTCGCCTTCACGAAAGTGGTGCCTGCGAAGTACAGAATTACGCTTCTCGGCAATCCCGGGTACGTGCAATCCGTCAAGGTGGGCGATGCCGTCGTCGAGGAGCCCACTTTGGACCTCCGCCATTACCGCCCGGGAACGCCTGTCTCGATCACCGTCAGTTATAAGATGGCAAGCCTCGCAGGCAAGGTGACAAATGCCGTGGAAGGCACGCCGCTCTTCGTTTTCGTTTCCCAGCTCACGGTCGATGGTCCGCAGGTGACGAGAACCGCCGCCGTTCGCCCCGACGGGACTTACGAAATCACAGGACTTGTTCCGGGTAAGTATCAAGCCGTGGTGATTGAACAAAGTGACTTACAAACTGTTCAGTCCTCCGGGCCGCCCGATAGCGCCGAAACCATAGAGCTCCAACCCGGAGAGAATCAGAAAAAGGACCTTCAGAAGCCCTCATCGTACTAGACAGACGTGACGACAGGAATCTTTCCTGTCGTGCCGCGCTTGCGCGGCTGTTCATCGGTGTAGCGGGAACGCAGGTTGCTCCAGAATCCCCTTTGCTGTTGAGTAAAGTTCCGCTTCGCCCCTGTTCGAGTACATCCCCAGCATCTGCCGGGCGGTCGCGGCTGTTTCCCGCACATTGAAATCGTCGCGGCTCCGTTCAGCCGCTAACGTCCTGAGCCACGCGAGCGTATCGGAAATTGGTGCGCTCTTCTGTTTCGCTAATATCGCCGCCGCCAGTTTGCGCGGAGCGTTGATCTGGGCTTCCCACTGCTCATACTCTTTCAGGTCGTCCGTCCCCACGAACTGCCCCGACGCAAATACCACTCCATCCACCCTCACTTCCAGATTGCCTGCGCTTTGGAAGTTCGGCAAATTCCCCATCCCGCGCCCTCGCTCAAACGAGCGAAGATCGCGAGGCAACTGCAGGATGTATTGCGGCAGAGCGACAATTGTCCGGCCCGGCTTCACCTGTTGTCCCGGAACGTCGAACCACGCCGGAAGGACACTTGCGCCATGACTGAGCGGCCCGCGATGAAAGCTGCCGAGCCACTCGACCGCGATTGCCGCCAACGTCTGAGCAGAATTGTTTCTGATCGCGACACCATACGGCAACCAGGCAACGAGTCCGTCTGGCCGGTCTGTCCCTACCGCCTCAGCGACTGCCGGTTCGAAGCTTGAGGATGCCGGACCAATCGTTTCAATTCCAAGCCCTTGAGAACTGCCGTCTAATGCACACGCAATCACGGCGCATAGAGTAAGGAAGCGCATAACCATCCTCCACGACAATTCTGCAACCGTCACTTACCACGGCGCAAGGCTCTTTTGGGGCATAACCTGGGAGCGAGTTCGCACTCCATTCGCCTTTCGATACACCTTTTACCGCTTCCTGACGGTCGCGGCTCCGTTAGCAGAATCAACTACATACGGAGCCGTGACCGTCAGGGAGCGGTAAAAGGTGCCGGAGATGCGAGTGCGTTTGCAATGCGGCAAAAAGCTCTTCACACCCCCTAAGCGGGCCGTAAACGATGCCGGGGAGCGTTCGAATGCGCCCTCACCCCCTCAATACACCGCCCCGCCGGCCTGCGTCGACCGAATGACTCCACCCTCCACATTCAACTCGTAACTAACTCCGCCCGACCCCGCCCACTTACTAACATCGAACCGGCCGCCCCGAGACACCCGATACACCGAGATGCCCTTGTAAGTCAAAGGCCGGCCACGCTCGCAAACCTCCGGCTTCTCCCTCTTCCGAATGAAATAAGCGAAGCCCTCGCCCTCCACCACACTCGAGCCGTCCGCATCCGCAAGCACCGCCGTCTTCTCATCCACCGCGATCGCCTTCCCACCGCCGATGCGGGCCAGAAACGCGAGCGTTCTCCCCATACGGTCGCGCGCGCGAAAATGCATGTCCGTGATCGCGCCCTTCAGAATCGGAATCCGCACGAAGTCGCGTCCCACTGTCACCCGCTCATCGAACGGATCGGCGAGCGCCTGCGCCGACGTCACCGTATCGTGCTCCGCCGTGTACACGTACTCGCTCAAAACCGCCAGCCCCGCGCTCGTCCCGCCGACCGGAACCCCGCGATCCACCAGGCTTTGCACCGCCGCCTGTACCGGGCTCCCCTTCCACACTCGCATGTAATTCCACTGATCGCCGCCCGCGATAAAAAGCGCTTCAGCGTTGCGGATCTTCTCCGCCACAAACGGATCGCGCGCCGCTTCGGGAGTGGCGATCACCAGCGTCTCCACCGAATCCACGTCCGCCAAGCCCTTGAAATACTCGTTGTATCCATCGGCGCCCGACGCCCGGATCACCACCACGTCGCCGCCGCCGGAGCGCTTCAGAAACCAGCGGCCGACAGCGTCCTGATCCTTGCCGCCGCCCACCAGCGCGAATCCCGCGGTCGTCTTTTTCTGAACGTCCGCCGGATTGCCGGTCACGAAATACCGGTACGGCGGGTCGGCTGCAATGGCGATTCCCGCCGCCGCCCATGCGCAGAGCGTCCGCGCGCGCACTACTCGCCGCCGCCGGCGAAGCCGCCGCGACCCCCGCCCGCCGGCCGCAGCTCATACCCCTGCGGAGGCTCGGCCCCGAGCAGGTACCGGACAAAGTAATCCCAACGCCGCCGCACCATATACGGTTCATTGCCGAAGCCGTGATTCCGGTTCGGCAGCAGCAGTAAGTCGAAATCTTTATTGGCTTTGATCAGTTCGTTCACTACTAACAGCGTGTTATACGGCGGCACGTTGTTATCCATCGTGCCGTGCGCCAGCAGTAAGTGGCCCTTCAGGTTCTTCGCTAAGTTTTGGTTGGCCTGGTTGTCGTAGTTATCTCCCTCGCCCGTCTTCACCAGCAGACCCTGCCACTTTTCGCCCCAATCGTCTTCATATTCGCGATTGTCGTGGTTCCCCGCTTCGCTGATCCCCACCTTGAAGAAATCCGGATACCGGAACATCGCATCCGCGGTCGCATACCCGCCGCCCGAGTGCCCGTAAATCCCCACCCGCTCGATGTCGATCCATGGATACCGTTGCGCGAGTTGCTTCATGCCGGTCACCTGGTCGGGCAGCGTGTTGTCGCCGAGGTTTCCGAAGTATGCCTCGTGAAATTTCTTGCTCCGCCACGGCGTCCCCATTCCGTCCAGCTCCATCACCACAAAACCGAGCTCCGCCAGCGCCTGCGCATCGCCGCGCGCCGCCGTGAAATTACGGCTGCCGACGCTGCCCGTTTGCGGACCCGGATAGATATGGTTGATGATCGGATACTTCTTCGATGCGTCGAAATTCGTGGGGCGGAACAGCAGCCCGTAAAGGTCCGTCTGCCCGTCGCGAGCCTTCACCGTAAACGGCATGGGCGGCTTCCAGCCCGTGGCCAGCAGCTTCGAAACATCCGCCGTCTCCAGCGTCGCCCGCAAGTCGCCGCTCCTGCCGTCGCGCAGCACCGTAACCGGCGGAGTGTCCGGCGACGAGTAAGTATCTACAAAGTACTGGCCGCTCGGCGAAAGAGTCACGTCATGGTTCGCATTCTCCGGAGTAAGAAGCCGCTGATTCTTCCCGTCCATACCCACTTTGTACAGATGAATGAAGTACGGGTCTTCGCCCGCTTCCTTTCCCACCCCCAGGAAATACAAACTCCGGCTGCGCTCGTCCACGCGGAGTAACTGCGTCACATTGCCTTCGCCCGTTGTAATCTGATGCTTCAACTTACCCGTTTCCAGGTCGTATAGATAAAGCTGTCCCCAGTTGTCGCGCTCGCTGAACCAGATGATCTCGTTGCTCTGCGGCAGATACCGCCAGTTCACGCGTCCGTTGCCGGATTCATAGAACGTGGCCACCTTCTCTTCCATTACCTGCCGCACCGTGCCGGTCGTCGTATCCGCCACCTTCAACTGCTCCACTTTGTGATCGCGAGACGTCGAAACATAGGCCAGGTGCGCTCCGTCCGGACTCCACTCCACGTCGCTCCAGTCGCCGCGGCACGCCACGTCATCGCATAAGGACGACCGGTGCTGATCTGGCGGCGTTTGCAGCCGCACCACCTTCGCCGCGTCCACGTCGATCACCACCCGCTGAATCGTCGTCACCACCGGATCCCCCGGCAGCGGATATTTCCACGCCTTCAGGTTCGGATGTCCCACCCGTGTATCCACCAGGTACATCTCGCCGACCCCGCGCTGATCCTGTTGGAACGTCGCCAGCTTTTTCGAATCGGGCGACCACAGGACGATCGGGCGGTCGCTGGTCTGCCATCCGGCGTTGTCCGTGGCGTACCCGAAGTCCTTCACGCCGTCGGTGGTCAGTTGCGTCTCTTTGCCGGTCGGTACGTCGCGAACGAAGAGGTTGTAATCGCGGATGAAGACCGCGCGCTTGCCGTCCGGCGATATCGATTCGTTGCGTCCGCCCCCGCGTCCTCCCCGACCGCCGCGGCCGCCGCGACCGCCGCCGCCCGTAGCATTCCCCGCGGCCGTGCATTTGCTGCCGTCGGTAGCGCAGTTCCAGTGCTTACCCGCCGCGTCGAAGGAGACGGTCTGTCGATCCGCGGAAAGCTCAATCTCCTGAAACGGCAGGTTGCCCGGAGTGTAGGTCCCATTCGCAGCCGCGGAAAGCGCCGCGGCGAGTTTGGTGTGGTCGAACGCGGGTTGCCGGGCGCCTCGTCCGGCCATCGGATTCACGAGAATGAATTCCGAGCCCTGCGGCGTCGTCACGCGATACCAGAATCGCTCGCCGGTCCCCCAGTTCGGCCGGACACTCGCCCGGTAAACCAGCGAATTGGTGTTGTACCCCATGAACTTCTCGGCATGGGAATAATCGGAGGCAGTCAAATGAGCCGTCTGAGCCAGTGCAGGAATAGCAATCAGGCACAAAAGCGCCAATCGGCCAAAAAAGCGTTGGACCATGGCGAAATCATTTCATCCGTACAACCCGCAAGTCAAGTAGCAGCGTTGAAAGAGCGGCATCGCGATTCACCACAGAGACACAGAGATTTCGCAGAGGACACAGAGAAAACAAACTCTGTGAAAACGTAATCCGTGGACCCCAATCCGTATACGCCCCAGCGGCAATCCGTTTCCTCTGTGCCCTCTCAGCGTCCTCTGTGTCTCTGTGGTAAATCCGCAATGCCGCAAAACCGGCGACACCCCCTCCCCAACCCGTATGGGCCCCAGCGGCAATCCGTTTTCCTCTGTGCCCTCTCAGCGTCCTCTGTGTCTCTGTGGTGAATCCGCCATGCCGCAAAACCCGCGACACCTCTGCTATGCCATAATCCGTAATCCGGATGAACACCGCCGCCGTAACCGTCCCAGCCGCACCCTCCCTGCGTCTCTCCCTACGCCTGGGCGCTCTCGCGCTGTTGATCCTCGCCGAAGTGCTCGCCGTCTCTCTCTGGCTGGACAACGCATCCCTGAGCGGCAGCGGAGGAGTTGCCGGCCTCATCTTTCACTGGGGAGCCCTTGCCGTGCGCGCCGGCGTTGCCGCTATGCTGGCGCTCCTGGTCTTCGGCCGGTCCGCCGCCCCCGCCGAGCCTCTGCGTCTGCCGCAGTCCCCCATCCGCTGGCCGGTCCTCGCCTTGCATGCCGCTGCCTTCGCCGGGTTTCTGCTTCTCTCCCTACGGCTTTACGGCCCTCATTCCGCTACCGTCAACGGACTCGCCGCGTTATGGATCCTTGCGGGCGCAATTGCTGTGGCCATCGCCGCCGTTGCGCTTGTGCCCCTCTCCGCATGGCTCGCTCTCCTGCGGCGTGCGGGCGATGCTCTCACGTTCGCCGCAATCGCCGCCTGTGCGGGCGCGGTCGCCGGGCAATACGCGCGGCAATTGTGGGCTCCCCTGAGCGGAGTCACGTTTTCAATTGTCACCGCGGTGCTCAGGCTGTTCGTCAATCCCGTAGTCTGCCACCCCGCCACATTCACCGTCGGCTCGGCGCGCTTCAGCGTGCAGATCGCTCCCGAGTGCTCCGGCATTGAAGGGATGGCGCTCATGCTCGCATTCAGTGCCGCCTGGCTGTGGTTTTTTCGTCGCGAGTGGCGTTTTCCCAACGCCCTGCTACTCGTGCCCGTCGGTCTCCTCGCCATGTTCGTGCTCAATTCGGCGCGCATTGCCGCGCTGATCCTGATCGGCAACGCCGGTGCGGAGCGCATCGCCCTCGGCGGCTTCCATTCCCAGGCAGGCTGGCTCGCGTTCACCGGCGTCGCGCTCGGAATGTGCGTGCTGGCGCGGCGCATTCCGTGGCTGGTGACCTCGCCTCCGTCCACCGTCGCCGCTCCCGTGGAAGCCCCCGATTCTACTGCCGCCTTCCTCGCGCCTTTTCTGGCGATCCTCGCCGCGGCAATCGTGTCGCGCGCCGCCACCGCCGATTTCGAGTGGGCTTACGGACTTCGCGTCCTCGCCGGCGCCGCGGCGCTCTGGTGTTTTCGCGGCGTCTACCGGAAGATGGACTGGCGAATCGGCTGGCCCGCCGCCGCGGTGGGCGCCATCGTCTTCGCCATCTGGATCGTCCTGGATCGAGGCAGTCGAACCGCGCCCGGAGCGCCCGCCGCGCTTGTCAACGCGCCGCACGCGCTGTCCGCCGCCTGGGTGGCTCTCCGCATTCTCGGCGCCACCGTTACCGTACCGCTCGCCGAGGAACTGGCCTTCCGCGGTTTCCTGCTACGCCGTCTCGCGTCGCCCGCTTTCGAGTCCGTGAGCTGGCGCCACTTTGCCTGGATGCCCTTCGTCGCCTCTTCCGCCGCATTCGGCTTGCTGCACGGCGAGCGCTGGGCCGCCGGAACCCTGGCCGGGATGCTGTACGCCCTCGTGATGCTTCGTCGCGGCCGCATCGGCGAAGCCGCTGCCGCTCATTCCGTTACTAACGGTCTACTTGCGATATGGGTCCTCACCACCGGCAAATGGTACTTGTGGTAAGGCGAATCGGCTCATTTTTCATTGACTTCCACCGGTGCAGCGAGGAAAATCCATTAGATCGGCACAATTGTGCCAATTCTGAGAAGGAGGGAATCGTGAAGTTTATTGGAATGGCGCTGCTCGTCGTCGGTGCGGCCTCCGTCGCATCCGCGGCGGTCCCCGAAATCGACCCGTCCACCGGGATGAATGCGATTGCGTTGCTCGCCGGTGCTTTGCTCATCGTTCGCAGCCGGAAACGGTAAAAGAGGATATATGAAACTGATTGGAATGGCTCTGCTCGTCGTCGGCGCGGCTGCGGTCGCCTCGGCGTCTGCGGTGCCCGAAATCGACCCGTCCACCGGGATGAATGCGATTGCATTGCTCACCGGTGCTTTGCTCATCGTTCGTAGCCGGAAACGGTAGTACAGACCGGCCTCCGGGCCGGTCTCCCACTCTCACCCCACCGCAACACCCACTCCAGAACCGATCGTGCAACTGAAGCGCCCAGGGCGCAGAACGCCTGGGCCACGCGGGAGCGCTTCTCCGGGCAGGGATGCTGGTTGGGCTTGACGGACTTATTTCCGGCACAATGAAGAGAACGCATTCGCCAGCAAAATGGCCCACTCCATACTGCTCAGTTCGGTAGCCGATGAAGAAGTGATCGCCTTCCGTGAGGGACGTCGATCAACGATGGAAGCCACTCTGTCGATCAGTTGCTCGCATTTGCTTACCTATTGGGTTCATCCCGAAGATCTGCGAAAAATGCTCCGGGAAGCTATCGACGGTGGAGAGATCCTGAAAAATAATCTAGGGCACCCCTTCCGGCCTCCACTCTGGCATCCCTCTATGTCAACATCCGAAATCGAAGCGAACCTACGCAGCGTCTGGAAGCCGCAACTGGAGATGGCTGGCTCAGTTGATCCGTCTGACTGGTACGTCATCGAGATAGGCAAAGTTGTGAGACTATTTGGGCACGCAGTCAGTTCTCACAACGGCGTGGTCTCTTTTGTCGAGCTTGTAGCCGCTGATGAGCATGCAAGGCGAGTATCTATCCCCGTGGTTGACGGCCAGACTTCCTGACCAACCTGCAACCATGTACATTTCGCGTTTCAGCCTATTCAATTGGGGGATCTGAAGATCACTGCGACGATTGCGCACGCTCACCGAAAGGACCCACCGCCACCGCAACGTCGTTTCCACAGTACGGACAGTATTTGTCCGCGTCGCTCACTTCCCGCTGGCAGTGATTGCAAGTCGGATGCAGTGCCGTCTTACACCCCGGACAAAAATTGAAACGCGCACTCACCAGCGTGCCGCAACGCGGGCAATGATAGGGCAGCGGTTCCCGCGCGCTGAAATACAATACGAACCCCATCGCCAAATAAGCGGGCAGCAGCGCGATGCAGATGAACATCCACTTTGCCGTGTTCATTCCGCGGCGCCGCGAATCCACATAGACATACGCCAGCAGCGACACCACAATCGCGATCACGATCCACGCCGCCAGAACGCACGCCGCAGTAATGAGCATCGCGTTCTTGTCGCCGTATTCGCGAACCAGCGGCCAGGGCTCCGGAAAATCGTTGTGGCACATCGACAAAAAGGCCAATTCGGCTACCGCCAGCAATCCGGCCAGCGCCATGAAAATCAGGTTCGGAATGAGCTTCACTTCGTCGCGGATGCGCAGGCGTTCATGCCGCCGCCGGAACTGCGCCATTCTACGGAGCTCGCTCCAGTAACCGCCGCGCCCCGTCGAGTAAGTGTTCGGCGTCATTGCATCTCCTTTTGTCTTTCCATTGACCACAATGTGGCCGCAGCTGCCGCCGGCACGCCCCACCAAAGACCCAGGGCCAGCTTCATCCAGACTTCCGGGATACCCGTCAGGTGCCCCACCCACTCGAACATCCGCCATACCCATGGCGCCGTGGCCATCCCGCCCGCCCAACAGAGAGCGAACCCGGCAACCAATCCCGGAGACATGCGCCGCGGCGAGCCCTGCACCCGCAAATACAGCCGCATCTGCGTTCGCGCGGCCAGATTCGCCGGAACCTTTACAGGCGCAAGACGCAACTGTCGAATCGCCGCGCTCAGCGCCGCGACGCGCTCAGCGCATTCCGCGCAGGCAGCCAGATGCTCGTGCAGCCACGCCGCATCCGCATCCGCCAGCCCTTCCACGGCCTCCCTATCCAGCAGCGATTGCGCGCGTTTGTGTGGATCAGGCATCCTGAGATTCCTCCATTTCGCGCCGCAGCGCTTCCAAGCCGCGATAGAGCCGTGACTTCACCGTGGGCAGCGGCACTCCCGTAATCGCCGCGATATCGTTCAGCGGCAACTCTTCCTGAAAGCGCAGCAGCAGCACCTCGCGATACACCGCCGGCAGGCTGTCTACGGATTCGTGGATGCGCACTTCACTTTGCCGCGCCGCCGCCTGCTCGAAGGGCGATGGCCCTCCGGCGGGAATCTCGGGTCCGTCCAGAGCGTCCAGCGCTTCGGGCTTGCGGCGACGGTATGCGTCGATGGTCAGGTTCCGGGCGACCGCGAACAGCCACGTCTCGAAACTCGCCCGCCCGTTGTAGGTGTGCCCGCGGTCCATCACACAGACCCACGTCTCCTGAAACAGGTCCTCAGCCGTTTCGCGGTTGCCGGTTAAGTACAGAAGGTAGCGGAAGAGGCGATACTCATACTGCTGGATGAGGGCATCGAGCAGGTCGGGATCCCGGCGGCGCAGCGCAGCGGCCAAAGCCCCGCGATCGTCCGCCACTGCCGAGAATTGCATGGAGAGTGCCGTCATTCATTCTGATATACGAATGACCACCCCAAAAAGACCCAGCGGTATGTAACGGCCTCCCGGCCGGTACAAGGCGTGCGAAGCGCGCCCGCTACCGCTACATCTCCCGCCGGCCCTCCATGGCCTTCATGATCGTGACTTCATCGGCGAACTCCAGATCGCTGCCCACTGGAATGCCCATCCCAATCCGGCTCACCTTCACGCCCAGCGGCTTCAACAATCGCGCCAGATAAACCGCCGTCGCCTCGCCCTCCACCGTCGGGTTCGTCGCCACGATCACTTCCTGTATCTCGCCCTGACCGATCCGCTCCACCAGCCCCTTGATCTTCAGCGATTCCGGACCGATCCCGCGCAGCGGCGAAAGCGCCCCGTGCAGCACGTGATACCGTCCCTCGAATTGCCGCGTGGTCTCGATCCCCACAATGTTATGCGGCTCCTCCACCACGCACACGATCTTCGGGTCGCGCGTATCGTCGGCGCAATACTGGCACACGTCGCTATCGCTGATGTTATTGCAGACGCGGCAGAGGCCCAGCTTGTCTTTGACGTCTAACACGGCTTGCGCCAGGTGCTCGGCGTCTTCGCGGCTGGCGCGCAGCACATGAAACGCGATGCGCTGCGCGGATTTCTGCCCGATACCCGGGAGCCGTTTAAACTCCGTGATGAGCCGCGCGAGAGGTTCCGCGAAATCCGGCATCGCTTAGAACAGGCCGGGAGGAAGACCCATGCCGCCCAGCATGCCGCCCATCTTCCCTTTGATTTCGTCTTCGATCTTCTTCAGTGCCTCGCTGTGCGCCGCCAGCACCATGTCCTGCAGCATCTCGACGTCGCCGGCCACCTCGGGGTCTATCTTGACGCCCAGCAGGTTCTTCTGGCCGTCCATCTGGACGGTCACCATTCCGCCGCCCGCCGTCGCTTCCACCCGTATGGCGGCGATCTCCTGTTGCATTTTCTCCTGCATCTGCTGCGCCTGGCGCATCATCTGCTGCATGTTGCCCGGAAGTTTCACTGGTAGCTACTCCTTGAGATTTCGAACTTTGCGGACTTCTCCGCCGAACACTTCGCGGAAGCGCTGCACTTCAGGGTTGGCAAGCGCCCGGTTCGTCACATCGTCCTCTTCTTCGGCGGCCGGCGCGGCTTTGGCGATCGGCGCTTGCGCGGCCGAGCCGGGGTCGCCCACCGTCACCTTCACGCGCTGCGGCTTCGCGCCCATGTGGCGCAGGGCCTTCTGAATATCGTCCGGTTTCAGCGCCAGCGAATCCGCCTTGGTCACCGTGAACTGCAACTCGCCGTTGCTCTCCACGATGCGCGCGTTCTCCACCGCGTCGGCGGTGAAGGTCATCCCGAGCTCAGTAAAGGCGGAGTGAAATCGCGTGCGCCAATCCCCCGCGGTTGCCGATTCAGGCTGCGGCGGATTCGGCGCCATAGCCGGTGCGGCCGTGGCCTGCGGCTCAGGACGCAGCGCCGCCTTCTTCGCGCGGTCCTGTTCAAACGGACTCGGACCCGTCCGCTGCACCGGCGGAGGCGCGGGAGCGGCTACCGGAGCCGGCCGCGGCCTCGGCGGCTGTGGCGGTTCGGGCGATCCACCCGCGGCCAGTTGCGCCAGCGCCTGCTCGATCGGCAAAATCCTGCCCGCATGCACCAGCCGCACCAGCCCGATTTCCAGATGGAACCGCGGCTGCAGCGAAGTTTGCAGATCGCGGAAGAGATCCAGCGAGAGTTGCAGGTACCGCGTCAGGTCTTCTTCGGAAAATTGCGCCGCGATGGCCGCCAGCTTTTCGCGTTGCGCGCTGGACGCTGCGATCAGGCGTGTTTCCGCTCCGGAGACCCGAGCCACCAGCAGGTTGCGGAAATACCGCGCCAGCTCACGGCTGAAATGCTGCAGGTTCTGCCCGTTGCGCTCCAGCGAATCCACCACTTCCAGCATGCGCCCCGAATCGCCCGCCGCCAGCGCGTCGGTTACCGTGCCCAGCGCTTCCAGCGAAAATGTCCCCAGCAGGGAACGCACGCCTTCCGCATTCAGATTGGAGCCGCAGCACGCGATCGCCTGATCCAGGGCGGACAGCGAATCGCGCACGCTGCCTTCGCCCGCCGCCGCCAAAACCGCGAGCGCTTCCGGATCCGCGGTGATGCCTTCCTGTTCGCAAATCCACGCCATGCGAGCCGTCAGGTCTTCGAAATCCACACTCCGGAAACTGAAATGCTGGCAGCGGCTGGCGATCGTCGCCGGAATCTTGTGCGCTTCCGTGGTGCACAGGATGAAGATCACCCACTCCGGCGGCTCCTCAATGGTTTTCAGCAGCGCGTTGAACGCGTCCGTGGTGATCTGGTGCGCTTCGTCGACGATGAAGACTTTAAATCGCGCCGAAGCGGGACGCTGCCGCACGCTCTGATTCAACTCGCGCATCTCGTTGATGCCGCGATTGCTGGCCGCGTCGATCTCGATGACGTTCATGCCGCCGCCGCTCGATGCTTCCACGCAATTCGCGCAGACGCCGCAGGGCGACGTGGTGGGTCCGTTCACGCAGTTCACACATCGCGCCATGATGCGCGCGATGGTGGTTTTCCCGGTGCCGCGCTGGCCGGAAAATATATACCCGTGCGCGATGCGGTTCTGCGCAATGGCGTTTTCCAGGGTCTGCTTGACGTGCTCCTGGTTGACGACGTCAGTGAACGTTTGAGGCCGGTATTTGCGGGCAATTACCTGGTACATGGGTGGGAAGCTGCCAGGCCCCGGGTAATCCGCGGCACACGAACCGCACCACTACCGTTGCTTCCTTCCGGACCTGGCGGGGTTTGCGGCCGCCCGTTGCACGGAGCCCGGAACCTGACAAGTATCTATCGTACCAGATGGTCCCCGGCGCGTTCGTATAACGCAGTGCCGGCCCTTGTTTCCGCTACCGCGGCAGCGTCCAGAATCATGGAAAGCATCGCGCCGCCGATCGCGCTGACCAGCGCAATCACCAGGCAAACGGCCACACTGTTGGTAATCGCCAGGAGCAGCAGAAAATTTACCAGAGCCGAGAGGAGAAGTCTCTTTCGGATTGGTTTCCGGCCCATGCCTGCACTATCCCATGCGGCGCAGCGGAGTGGCGCCCGGGGCGAGGCGGCATCGGTGCATTAACCACCCATTGCTCCCGGTGATTTCGTGCGCGCTCGCCCCGAATGGCCTGGCAAAAAGCTCTTGACACGCTTATTACGTCGTGCGATATTACGTTGTACGTAGCAATGAGCGACGCGACTTTATTGGTTCTATCGAGCCTCGCAGGTGGCGACAAACACGGTTACGCCATCATGGAGGACGTCGAGGCGTTCGCCGGAAAGCGGCTCGGTCCGGGCACCTTGTACGGCGCGATCGGCCGGCTGGAAGAATGCGGCTGGATCGCCCCGGTGGGTCCGCGCGACCGCCGGCAGCCCTACCGTCTGACCGCCGCCGGCCGCGATTATCTGGAAGCGCAGGTCTCCGATATCGGCCGCGTGCTCAAGACCGCCGCGCAAAGGTTGAACCACGCATGAAACGACTGGCGAGGATCGTGGTTCTGCTTTACTCGCCCCCGTGGCGCGCCCGTTATGGCGAGGAACTCGAAGCGCTCATCGAAGACGCCGGCGCGCGCTGGACGGATTGCTTTGACTTGCTGAAAGGAGCCCTCATGTCTCATCTGCGCGTGAAATCGTGGGTCACGGCGGCGATCGTGTGTGCCGCCGCGGGGCTGGCGGTCGCCGCCGGAATTGCCTTGCAGGCGCCGGCTCGCTACATCGCCCGGTCAGAACTGGTTTTGGCCGGCAGCGACCCTTATCAGAGATCGGCGGAATTGCGCAACGCCGAATCCCAGGTTTTGAGCCGCTCGCGCCTCAACGAGATGGTGGAGCGCGATGGGTTGTATCCCGCCGAGCGGGAGAAGCTTCCGCTGGAAGACGTCGTTCAGCGCATGCGGGAGAAGGATCTGAGCGTCGTGCCTTCGGGCGCTCGCGTGAACGTGACGTTCACGTATCCCAGTGCAGAATCTGCGCGGCGGGTGGCCCTCGAAGTCGCCCGCGATCTCGCTGTCGCCGCGCGCGCCCCGGAAGTTTCCGAGGCAGCCCGTCCCGTTCGCGAAGGCGGCCGCGTGGTGCGCTCCGCCGCGCTCGGTGCCGCAATCGGACTCGCGGCCGCCCTTCTGGCCATGAGCCTCTGGCGCTGGACCGTCGCCTCCCTCTGGATTCTCAGTTTTGGGCTGATTTTTCTCGCAATTTATGCCTCCTGGCCTGTCTTATACATGTCTAAATCGACTCTGGCGGTTCGCGATGCCCGGGAATCAGCCGCGGTTCGGCAAGCTTTGCAGGATAGGTTCTGGCTGAACAGGCTCATCGTGCGGCCGAACTTGCATCTTTATGAGGCGGAGCGCCGTCGCCAGCCTATGGAAAAACTGGTCCAGCGTGCACTTGAGTCAACGCAGATTACCGAATCGCCGGACGCACCCGGGATGGTGAGAATCTCCTTTAAATTAAGGGGTCCGGCGTTCGCCTCGTCGCAAGACGATGCGACCGCCAGGCTGACTCAAAGCGTTTTGCGCGAGATGATCATACACGCAATGGAAGACTCCGTGATCCGCCACCGCAAACAAAATGCGTCCGCTCCAGCGCCCCCGTACGGCATGCCCGCGGGCCAGCATCCGGCCGATTCTCCCCCCATCACCGTGGTCGATCCGGCAAGTTTGCCCGACTCGCCCGATCTAGACAGGTCTAGTACAGGTTATTTTGCGGCAGGCGCCGCAATTTTGGCCGCAATTGGATTTTTCATCCGGCGGCGGAAGCGCAGGATCAATGGCCGGGCGGCAAATCAAGAGCCGGATTCCGCGGGAAGAATCCCCATGGAACCAGCTTGAAACCCGCTGCGTGCACCGGCATTACGGGCCAATCTTCGGGGCGCGGGTTGTGCGTGATCCCCATCGTGTACCACAGCACGACATCCTTTCCATCGAGCGGGCGGTTGGCGCTGGTCCACTTCGGCAGGCCGTCGCCGCCGTGGCTTTGGTTCGGGTAATCGCCGGCGGCATAGATTTCATCGTCCGCAAACTGCGTCACCCAGAGGTGCGCGTTGAGGAAGCCGGCGCGCTTGCGAACCCACGAATCCGGCGCCGCGAAGGGCACCGCGTTTTCTCCGGGCAGCAGCGCGTATCCGGCGTGCGTCGCCGGATTCTCGACAATCCACTTGCGGCTTGTCTCCAGACTCAACATCCGCTGCGCCTGCTTTTCGTTGGCGAGCGGCGTTTCCTGCATGACGAATGCGTTGTGATACGGATTGTTTTTGCCGGGCGGCTCGGGCTCGCTGTTCATCTCCACGACGCGGTTCGCCGCGCCGTCCACGTCCATATCGAGGCGGAAGCTGAAGAAGTGCTGATGGTGGACGGCATCGATATTCTTTTCGATGATGTGGCCGTGCGGATCGTGCGCGCCTTCGGCGACCGCTTTCACGGCCATGATTCCGGTGAGCGCGACGCGCATCTCCAGCGTGCCGTCCTGGTGAAAGATCCATTCGAAGCCGTACTCATAGTTGCCGGGCTGGCTGAAGTAACTCACCACTAACTCGCGGCTGCGCCGTACGCTATCGGCGTGCTTCCACTCGACGCCCGCGTCGCGCTCGTAAATCGCCACGGCTCCGGGAATGATACCGGGCGCGCCGGCTTCGTTTGCCATGACGGCATCGAACACCTCGCAATTTTCCGGACAATCCACGCCCACCTTCAGCGGACTCGCCGTCTGCCCGAGCCCCAGCTCGCCGACGTCAAAACTATTGCGGAAAAACCAGCCGGCGCTGGGGTCGCCATAAGGCACCACCATCTCCGAGAGCGAGCCGCGATAGAGCACGCTTCGCTCGCGCCCGCCGTCCTCGTAACCGACGGTGTAGAGCACGAGGCCTTCGCGCGGATGGAGGCCGTAGCGAAAATGCCATTTCTGCCAGCGCACTTCGTTGCCGGCCACCTGAAAGCCGAAACCCTCGGGCTGCGTGATGCGGATAGGTCCGGGGAGCGCCCGCCACGGCCGCAGGGCGGCTGCATTGAACTGATCGTTATTGGCAGGCACGGGCACGTTGCGGTCGATATCGAGCACGTCCAGCACGCGCCGCTTCGTCAGATCGACGTGGGCCACGATGCCTTCCACGGGATGCGCGTAGATGTTGCTGCCGAAGCCGGAATCGTATGGCACTGCGCGGACGATGCGATCCTCTTCGGTGCCCGGCAGCGCGAAGTATCCGGCGCTCCAACTCATCACGCTGACGCGATCGGGGTTGCGAATGCCGCGCTCGCGCAAGGCACGCTCCCAGCGCGGGTCGGCGCGGACGATGGTGTCGGCGAGATCGGAATCGGAGTCGGTGATTCCCGGCTGCACGTGCGGAATTTCCTTCCAGGATTGCAGGCGGCCGGCGCTCAGATCGGCGACGCCTTCATAGGTGCGGTTGGCTGAGGGGTCGTAGATGATGGCGAAAGCGCGGCGTGGCCCCGGCTGTCCGCGCAGGACGAGTTCCTTCGGCGGCTCCTGCAGGGTCAACTGGCTGAAGCGCGCCGCCGGTGGAAGCTTGCCGGAGCTTTTGAAAATGGCGGTCGCGGCGCGCACTTCTTCGACAGAGAGCGGTGCAAACGGGTTGGCCGCCTGCAGCGCGGTGCAGACGAGTAACAGAAGCGAGGCGCGCAACATGAATCCCAGTCTAGCGCCATGCAGTATGTACCGGCCTCCCGGCCGGTACAGGTCGCGCGGAGCGCGACTTCGATCGGTCAGGAGACCGGTCGGTACTTTTACAGGACTTCTTCGGACCAGCCTTCGAGCACTTGCTTCAGCCTGGTCATGAACTGATCTGCCAGCGCTCCGTCGATGAGGCGATGGTCGAAGCTGAGGGAAAGATGGCAGATGGAGCGAATGGCGATGGCGTCGTCGATCACTACCGGCGTCTTGTCCACCGTGCCGACTCCGAGGATCGCCACTTGCGGTTGATTGATCACCGGGGTGCCGATCATGCTGCCGAAGCTGCCGAAGTTGGTGATGGAGAACGTGCCGCCGACCACTTCGTCGGGCTTGAGCTGGCGGGAGCGCGCGCGTGTGGCGAGGTCGACTATGGACCGCTGCAACCCGAGCACATTCTTCTCATCGGCCGCGCGAATCACCGGCACGATGAGGCCGCCTTCGAGCGCCACCGCGATCCCGATGTTGATCTCGTTGTGGTAGATGATGTTGTTGTTATCGAGCGAGGCGTTGAGCAACGGATATTGCCGTAACGCCGCGACAGCCGCGCGCGTGATGAACGGCAGGTAGGTCAACGAGAAGCCGTACTGCTGCTGGAAGACCGACTTGTTCCGCTCGCGCGTCTTGGCGACGGCCGTCATATCGACGCGATGAATGGTAGTGACGTGCGCCGAGGTGTGCTTGCTCATCACCATGTGCTCGGCGATTTTGATGCGCATGGTGCTCATGGGCTCGATGCGCGTCCTGGCGGCGCCGCCCGGGGGCAGGGGCGCGAACTGCTGTTGCTGAGGCGGAGCTTGCTGAGGCGGCGGCTGCGGAGGCGGAGCTTGCGGAGCGGGGGCTTGCGGCGCGGCAGGCTTGGGAGCCTGCGAAGCACCCGACGACAGGTAGGCTTCGACATCCTGTTTGGTGATGCGGCCACCGGCGCCGGTGCCCTTCACGCGGTTCAAATCGATATTGTTCTCGCGCGCCATCTTACGCACGAGCGGGGAAAGCGGACCAGCGGGTTCGCCGGCCTGAGCGGTGTCTTCCACCTGCTGAGGCGCGGGAGTAGGCGGCATTGTTTCGGCCGCGGCCATGGTGGGCTCGGGTTTCGGAGGAGCAGCCGGCGGCGCCGGAGCGGCGGCCGGAGGAGCGGGAGGCGCCTGTTGGGCGGCCGGCTGAGCGGCCGGTTTGGCCGCCGCGCCGCCTCCTTCATCGATTCTCGCCACAACTGTATTGATGCCGACGGTCTTGCCTTCTTCCACCAGCACTTCACCGAGCGTGCCCGCCGCGGGGGAGGGGATTTCGGTATCCACCTTATCGGTGGAAATCTCGAAGAGCGGTTCGTCGCGCTCCACACGGTCGCCGGGCTTCTTGAGCCACTTGGTCAGCGTCCCTTCGACAATGCTCTCGCCCATCTGGGGCATCACTACGTCGGTCATTTAGTCCTCTCTCTTTCCGGCTGCGAGCGCCTCGCGCTCCAGCAGCATGTGGCACTCGAAAATGCGGCAGAAGTGAACCGCGAGTTTTTGCGAAACTTCGTCCAGCGCGGCGCGGACGCCGAGCTGCGCCATGCTGGTGACGGGCTTGGTCAATCCGCACGGCACGATGTACTGGAAATAGCTTAAATCGGTATGCACGTTCAAAGCGAATCCGTGCGAAGTCACCCAACGGCTGAGATGTACGCCGATGGCGGCGATTTTCCGCTCGCCCACCCACACACCGGTGAGCTTGGGAATGCGTCCGGCTTCGATTCCGTACTCGGCCAGCGTATCGATGATGGCTTGCTCGATGCCGCGCACGTAGGCTCCGACATCGCGCTTCCAGTCGCGCAGATCGAGAATCGGATAGCCGACCAGCTGCCCGGGGCCGTGATAGGTCACGTCGCCGCCGCGGTCCGTGGGGTAGAAAGAAATACCGGCGCGCGCGAGGACATCGTCTCCCGCGAGCAGGTTTTCCATGTGCCCGTTCCGGCCGAGCGTGATGACGTGCGGGTGCTCCAGCAGCAACAGATGATCCGGCGAGTCACCGGCTTTGCGCGCTGCCACCAGCTCCTGTTGCAGCAGCAGGGCATCCGCGTAAGAAATGCGCCCGAGTTCGCGAACGCAGCAATTACGCATTGATGGAAAGGCCGTACACTGCGTTAAACGCCTCGCCCACGGCTTCGTAGAGTGTGGGATGCGCGTGAATGGTCTGCATCATGACGTCCACGGTGGCTTCGGCTTCCATGGCCGCAACGGCTTCGGCGACGAGCTCGAAACCTTCGGGCCCGATGATGTGCACGCCCAGGATTTCGCCGTGCTCCTCATCGGCGACCACCTTGATGAAGCCATCGTGATGGCCCAGGATGGTGGCGCGGCTGTTGCCGGCGAACGGGAAGCGGCCCACTTTCACTTTGCGGCCCTGCGCCTTGGCCTGAGCTTCGGTGAGGCCGACGCTGCCGATACCGGGTTCGGTGTAGGTGCAGCCGGGAATGCGGGTTTTATTGATCGGCACGGCCGGCTTACCGGCCATGTGGGCCACGGCGATCATGCCTTCGCGAGTGGCCACGTGCGCCAGTTGCGGGGTTCCGGCCACGACATCGCCTATGGCATAAACGCCAGGCTCGGCGGTCTGCTGATTGGCGTCCACTTTGATGAAGCCGCGATCCAACTGCACCTTGGTGTTCTCGAGCCCGATGTTTTCGGTGTTGGGTTTGCGGCCGACGGCCACGAGTAGTTTTTCGGCCTCGAGCTGTTCCTGCTTGCCGTCCTTGGTGGTGAGGGTGAGCTTCACGCCGCTGCCGGTTTTCTGAATGTTCTCCGCGCGCGCTCCGGTTTCCACGCGAATCTTCTGTTTCTTGAACGCGCGCTCGAGTTCCTTGGAGACGTCCTCGTCCTCGACGGGAACAATGCGCGGCAGCATTTCGACGACGGTGACATCCGTGCCGAAACGCTTAAAGATGGATGCGAATTCGACGCCGACCGCGCCCGCGCCGATCACGATGAGGCTTTTGGGCACCGCGGTGAGATTCAGAATCTCGACGTTGGTGAGGATGAACTCGGGGTCGGGCTGCAGGCCCGGAATCATGCGCGCTTCGCTGCCGGTGGCGATGATGATGTTTTTAGCCTCCAGCGTCTGTGTGCCGGATTCGCCCTTCACTTCCACTTTGCCGCCGCCTTTCAGCGTGGCGAAGCCGGAGATGCGCTCCACTTTGGCGCGTTTGAGCAGCATCTCGACGCCCTTGGAGTGTTTATTGACGATGCCGTCCTTGCGGTCCTTGACCTTGGGATATTCGAGGCGCGGATTCTCGCAGGCGATGCCTTCGGCGTCCGAATGCACGAAGCGCTGCCAGACGTCGGCCGTCTGGAGGAGGCTTTTTGTGGGAATGCAGCCGACCAGGAGACACGTGCCCCCCAGCTTTTGCTGCTTTTCAACGAGCGCCGTTTTGAGGCCGAACTGGCCGGCGCGGATAGCTGCGGAGTAGCCGCCGGGACCACTCCCGATAACAATCAGATCGTATGGCACTTTTTTCCATTCTATACGTCACCGGCTGGAAACCGGGCGCGTCTACCATCAAAGATGAAACGGTTGCCGATTCTACTGATGCTGGCCGCGGTTTGCGGATTCACCCAGGGCCGCGCGCCTGCCGCACAGAAGAAAGCCGCGGCGGCGGCGCCTGCCAAGTGGCCGATCGAAGCCCTCAAAGTTGAGGGTAACAAACTCTTTACGTCCGCCCAAGTGGTGGCGGTCACGGGACTGAAAATAGGGCAGATGGCGGGGAAAGCCGATTTCGACGCGGCGCGCGACCGCTTGCTGGCCAGCGGCGCGTTCGAAACCGCGGGCTACCAGTTCGCGGCGGACCCGAACGGCAAGGGTTATGTGGCGACTTTTCAGGTGACCGAGACGCCGACCTTTTTCCCGGTGCACTTCCAGGAACTGCCCGCGCCGCCGCGCGAGCTGGAAGGGGTGCTGCTGGCGCACGATCCGCTGTTTGCGATCGGCAAGATGCCAGGCACGAAAAACATTCTGGCCCGCGACGCCAAATGGATCGAAGATTATCTGGCGAGCAAAGGCACGCCGGAGAAGGTGCGGGCCGAGGTCAGCAGCATCGGTCCGGATCAATTCGAGATTGTGTTCCGGCCGGACCGCAATCCACCGGCGGTGGCGCGGATCGCATTCGAAAGCGCGGACGCCGGGCACAAACTGGTAATTCCGGAGGCGGCGCTGCAGGATGCGATCTGGACGTCGGCGGTGGGGATGCCGTATACGGAGGCGGGGGTGCGCGAGGTGCTGAACGCCGGAATCAAACCGCTGTACGAAGCGCGCGGGCGGCTGAACGTTTCATTCCCGAGCATGCGCACGGAGCCGGCGAAGGACGTCACGGGGCTGAAGGTGACGGTGACGTTGGATGAAGGAGCGGTGTACACGCTGGGGACGGTGGCGATTGTCACGGCAAGTCCGGTGGACCCCGCGGTTCTGCTCAAACAGGGGGATTTCAAAGGGAAGGACATCGCGAATTTCGCGCGTGTCGGCGAGGGGCTGGAGCGGATTCGGAAGGCGCTGCGGCGCGGCGGCTATCTCGACGCGAAGGTCACGAGCGAGCGGAAACTGAACGACGAGAAGAAGACGGTGGATGTGGCGGTGTCGATCGACCCGGGTCCGCAGTACACGATGGGGAAGGTGCAATTCACGGGCCTGGATCTGGAGGGTGAGGCTGAGATGAAGCGCATGTGGACGCTCACGATGGGCAAGCCGTTTAACCCCGAGTATCCGGACGTTTTCCTGAAGGCGATCAAGGACGAGGGGGTGTTCGATCACCTGGGGAATTCGAAGGCGGATACGAAGGTGAATGCGGCGGATCATAGCGTGGACGTGACGCTGGTGTTTAAGGGCGACGATGCGGGGAAGGTGAATCGACGGGGCCGGGGCGGGATGTAGGTGGAGGGAGAGTAATGACTTACATCTTGCCGGTAGTTTGTCGGCCGGCGCTGCCGAAGAGCCTCAAGCAAAATGGAAGCATGAAGACGTTCAGCGAGTTTGTAGAAGTCGAAGGCGAAGCGCTCTAGGAAATGGGGAATGTCTTTCCGAAGCACACCGGCTTGTGGCGGACCCAAGGCGTTTTGGGGAGTAATTGGTTCCGTTGTCAGGAGATCGGTTAAAACCACTGATCCTTTGCCAGTCCGCTACCCTCGATGATCGCTGGCATGGTGCCGAGCGGGAGAATCCGGCCACGGTGGTATGGCACGATAACTTGCTTGCCAGTCACGGGATTTCGCCACTTTTGATGGCTGCCGGAACTTCCGGCCATTTTGAATCCGCCGCGGCGCAGGATCGCGATGATTTCGTCGGCGGTCAGGCGCGGAGTCCCGCGCTCACCCAACCATCACCTCAATGAGTTTGGCATCGTGTGGCAGGTCAATTTCGGACGGGGCAAGATAGAGTCGAATGGCATCCTCGATATTGCGGCGTGCTTCTGCTTCCGTATCACCGGCCGAAGCGCACCCCGGCAGTTCCGGGCAGACCGCCGACCAGCTCTCGGCGATGGGATCATGTTCGAGCACCACACGAAATTTCACATCCTCAGTATACTTCCGGGCGAGATTTGGGTTGGGGTGGCAGTTTGGAGGGGCGTTTGGCGGGAGTAATCGGCTTGCGAAGATCAGGACAGCCCGTCAAATCAGGGCGTGCGTTTGCCCTGGACTCCCGAGGGTCCGCGATCGAGCCGGAACTGCAACATCGGGCGCGATAGCCGCCTCTGAGAGCGGAAGACGCCGTCGAGCCGTCACCATTCCGATCCATGGTGGACGAGACATCGGGCCGCCGCTGTTCTACAACAACTGAGATTCACTGTTGAAGAGTTCCGAAACAGCCGGTAGGCATGGACCGATTCGATAGATCCAGCGGCGGTTAGGGGGAGTACTTGATCGGAATCCCGGCAAAGCTCGTCGAGACCAATGCTCGCCGGACGATTGACGTCTGACGATTGAGCACCTCGGCGGAGATGACTGCATCGATCGCGTGGGGCTGTGAGGGCCGCCATTCGGTAGTGCGGTACCATGATGGTCGTGCGGCAATGAAGACACTAAATGCCAACGGTCAAGAACATTTCGGGCCGCTATCGATTCTTCTTTTACAGCTTCGACTGCAACGAACCGGAACACGTACACATTCAGCGCGAGAACAGAGTCTGCAAGTACTGGCTTATCCCTATCGCGTTGGCTCGGAACGATGGTTTCTCCGCGCGGGAGTTGAATCAGATTCGTGCTGAGGTGGTCCGTAACGTCGAGAAGATCTTGGAGGCTTGGTATGAGCACTGCACAGAACGTTGAGCCAAGAATTCAGAGTGTTTCCGTGTCGGACGATTTAATTTCTGCCCAGTTACTCGACGGTCGAACGATTAGCGTGCCTTTGGCGTGGTCATGGCGCCTGTCGGAGGCAACTCCTGAGCAGCGCTCACGATTCGAGATTATCGGCAGCGGTTCTGGCATACACTGGCCTGACGTCGACGAAGACATCAGTGTGGAGGGGATGCTTCGCGGGATTCCGGCTGGACGACCGCGAAGGTTATCGCCTCGGTAGTTAGCATCCGAAATCCTGATTGCGGCTTCGGGCGGGTTGCTGTACTGAAGCGCGTTTGAACTAACCCGCTCGCGCGGGGGACGCTACGCGTCGCGACACCCGCAGATGCGTCACGGCGTTAGATGTGGGTCACAAGGAGGTCCTTGTGACCCATCTTCGAAGAATGATGCTGGACGAACTCCAGCGTCGTAATTACGCCCAGAATACCGTACGAAGCTATATCCACGCCGTCGAGGAGTTCGCGGCGTTCTTCCGGAAGCGTCCCGACCAGCTTGGCCCGGACCACATCCGCGCTTATCAGGCCCATTTGTTCAAGGACCGCAAGCTCGCAGCGGGCACCGTGGAACAACAGGGCGCCGCGTTGCGCTTCTTCTTCGTGAAAACGCTGCACCGGCCCTAGGGTCCTAGCGTTTGTGGGGAGTAATTTCCCAGGACCGAACCTTTCAAAAGGACTAAGGGCTGACCAACGCCCGTTAGTTAGCTTTCAACTCGGACCGTTCGGAAGAGCGTGATGGATAGCCGGCCCCTCACGGAACGAGGATTCACAACTTCTTCAACACTCGACCCGTTATGGGGCTGAACGTGTGGGGAAGCCCTGTCAAGTGGGACTTGAGTCGGTCCTGATTCTCGCTGGTAAAAAAGATGACCTGTTGCCGGTGTTGTCCAGATGCCGATGCTCGCTTGAGTAGTTCGGCGAAACTCACATCTCGCGTGCTCTGTTGGCGTGGCTCGTCAAAGAGGAGCGTTCCGGGGTGGTTAGTGTTGGCTGCTCGAGATATCTCTAATAATCCAGTGAGATACGACCAGATCGTCCGGATCAAGTCACTCGCCGAGATGCTTGTTTGCCAATCGAAGCTCGTCTGTAGATCGAAGCCGGCGTGCTCAGGCCGGTAGGTATCTTTGGATATCGACGTCTCGCCTACGTCGAAACTCTTGAATCCGTACTGCCCCAACTGACTGCGAAGAGAACCCGTCCAGAGCGCCAGCTTGTCCAGATCATGCGAGGTTAGGTCATCCTTTGGTAGCAGATCGAGCGCACCCTTGTTGCTGCGCCATTGCTCCGCTAGATCGCCGAAACCTTGGAGAAGGCTGTCAAACTCTTCCACTGCCTCTTGGTCCGCTTTGGCGCCAATTTCGAGCTGCAGACGCGCCTGGATCGCCGCAATGGAGGGAAGGCGCCCGTCAGAAATCAGCGTCTGCCGCAACGCGCGTACCCGATCGCGGGACGTGTTAAGTTCGGCCCTCAGGCCCTCCACTTGTTGGCGACGCGCGGTCACTCCTCTTTCCGCGCTCACACGTACCGTCGCAAAGGTTCGTTGCTGGTCGGTAAGAAAGTGAATGTTCTCGTCTACCGTCATCACGGCATGATCCACCAGCGGTACGAGGCTGTCGGTAATCGACTGATGGCACACTGGGCACGTGCCCAGCTCAACGGATGAGTTCTGGCGGGATCCGAGTTGTCTCAAGACGACGAGATCCTTATTCTTTTGAAGGTCCTCATTAATGGCTCTGAGCCGATCTTCGATGCGCTGCAGTTCTTGGCTTTCCACTTCGAACGTATCCATCAGCCGAGACAGAAACGTCTGCTGACTGCGCACGGTTTCCTCGGCTAAATTTAGCTCCGCTTGGGCCGCAGCGGAAATTTCCTCAACCCGGGGTATCTCTTTCCCCACCAGTTCACTAAGTTCCGCAAGTTGGTTATTCGCTCGCTGTCGGAGCCCAAGCCATGCGTCTCCCGCGGGAACCATCAGCGTTGGGGCAATCGTCGGCGGCCAAGAGGCCGCTGGCGACGTCGGCAGATTGTGAACGCTGGCGTTCAAGCGCTCCGCTTGATCGTTCGCGCGCGTGACTTGGCCTTTCCACACCGTCTCCAGGCGGCTTTGCTCGAACTGAAGTTCCTGACGTTTCAGCGCTACGCGGTGCGCCTCCATATTTAGAAGAAATTCAACCACTCTCTTATGGGCCTCGCGAATCCGAAAGTGAGTCGGGAGGGGCGGTTGAAGTGTTGACCAGCCGCGCGTCTGATCGACGATGAAATACGGAAAAATGCATTGCAGGTACAGGGGATATTCGTTTCCGTCGAAGGTCTGTACCGTCGGCAAAGACCAGCCCAGAAAGCTCGCCAAGAAGTGGTGAAATCCCCGTTCTCGGGTAGCAGCCCCTTGTCTACTGACGTAATAATCCGAAGTTGAAAATGTGCCTTGTCGCTGGCTTAGGGCCGGGCCGTGATGGACCGTGACAAGGTTTTTGTCCCGATTGCCCTTAATAGTGCGTTGGACGACGATACGCTGGTGCCTATCATTCTCAATTTCGAGAAGCACCTCAGATTCAATGACGCTGTGTTCACCCGCTTCCGAGTTCAGGCGCGACTTGACTGCGGGCGGGAGCGGAAGATCAGCCTGACTCGGTGTCAGCATCGCCTCCATTCCGAGAGCGACCAGAATACTCTTTACGCATGTTGACTTGCCCATCGTGTTATCGGCCCAGATGACAACAAGGCCGTCTGGAAAGTCGAGCGTTGTCCCGTAAGTACCGTCGGCTGTTTCGATACGAATGTGCAATCGTCGAAAACGCATCACCGCGCTCCCTTGCCGAACATGTCGTCGACGAATCTCTCTGTCACTTTTTGGCCGATCGACGCGATGAACTGCTTTTCTGCCGAGAAGGCGTTTTCGGCCCTCTTGAGATCCCCAGCCAGGCGCTTGCCCGTGTTGGTTAGCTCAATGGTCTTGCCTCCTCCGGCGCGCTTAATCAAACCTTCGCCGATGCCGAAATCAACGGCTCTGTTTAGGAAGGGCTCAAATCTCACAATTAGAGAACCAACAGCATCAGACCCATCCATGATTGCGAGGAGTGCGGCCCGCGTCTCCGGCGATCTGATGGACCAGTTGAGCACATGCAGCCTCGTGAGGCTCGTTCTGGCTGAGCGGCAACACTCGCTCATCAGGAGCACGACCAGCCCAATTCGCCAGCCGGGCCGAAGATCACCGGGAACGGTGGCGGGTCTTCGCCGAAATACGAACGGCGCGCTTAATTCTGGGATATTGAAATCATGGAGAGGCATTGTCAAACCACACCCGGGAAATCCAATGGGCATCTGAGAAGCCAATCCGCAACCGCTTCGTGCGCCAATGCCTCAGCCGAGAAGCTGTGCAATTCCCTGACCTCAGCCTGAACCGTACTGAGAAGCTCATGGAGCGCGGAAGTAAGTATCTTCTGGGGCGCGTCGCCTGAGACGGTTGCCATGACCAAGAAGTTCTCGCGGTGGGCCTTCGCGCCCACGACCTTTTCATAGACCTGTGGGTATTTTCGAAGTGCTTCCAGGATTGCTTGGCCCTCGAGATACCATTTCAGGACAGTCCCGTGGAATCGTTGTCGCGCTTCGTCGGTCGTGAGCGTCGGCAGACGCGCGAGTTTTTCCTGAAGCTTCGCAGCCAACGCATCGTTCGAAGATGTCCAGTCCGTGATTTGCTCTGGGGTCGCGGGCTGAGACGCCACCTGAAGGGTAGTGGTCCCGGCGTTGATGAGCCTGTCGCGTTCGATCACGAAATCTTCCTCATGGACGATGGCCACGTGGAACCCCTGGCCGACGTAGGGGAGTTGCGCCTTCAAGACCTCCTCAGTCTTGTTCGCTGCATGCATGACGATTTCCTTGCTGTCGTAATAGGGGACGAATAAAACCCATCGCGTAACCTCGACAGCACCAAGTAGTTTTTGAAGCAAAGCTCGATTGGCGATAAACTTGCCAATGTCGTCAGTCATCTTGTTCCGCTGCTTCTGGTAGCGGCCCAACGTCTTTAGCGGCTCGCCCTCGCATCCATATGCCTGGTACGCGTGCCCCTCGGATAGGGTGAACCCTTCGATCCCAGCATCGCCCCTGTCATTGTCCGGCACTTTCTGGTAGTTCGTGGGGCCATAGTGGCAAGTCAGTAACCGGTTAGCCCAGTTCTGCCAGTCCTCACCTGAAAGCCGGGGGATCTGCGCGGTCATCGACGTAACTCCGCCGTAGGCCGCAGGACGTGCGCTACCGGTCTAGCCACCACTTCAATTGCGTACACCTCGGAGCCAGTCCATCCTGCGAGATACATTTTTATTAATCCGCCGTATTTTATAGCACATATAGTCCTCAACTCAAAGCGACGTCTGCCGATCACATCTGAGGTCGGTTGCTGACAGCTGCCACGGAGAGCTTCCCTATAGGTGTTCGGCTTTGCGAACACGTACTGATTGGCGAAGGCGGTTCGACTGTAGTCTATGCAAGCTCCTAACCACAAGCTCGTACCAAAGGAGGGGTTCTGATCGGTTGTTGAGTTTTCTTTAGTCTGCGCCCGACGCCAGAGGAACCTCCAGCGCTGTTGTTCCGGGTTCAGCCGAAATACCTCATTCTCGCAGATCACTCCCCATAAGTCCGCATCGCGCTTGAGACCGGGGCGGCCAGCGTTCGACATAGCCGCAAGGACGTACAGAAATCCTGTACAATTGAGTTGAGGAATCCATGCCGAGTGAAACGACGTATAGCAGGCTGCGCGAGAACCTGGCTACCGTGCTCGACCAGGTAGTGGATCAGCAAGACACCGTGATCGTACGGCGGAGAGGGGCGCGCGACGTTGCACTGATTCCGGCATCCGAACTCGCCGGGCTGATGGAAACGGCGCATTTGCTTCGTTCCCCGGGCAATGCGCGACGCCTCATGTCGGCGCTTCGTCGCGCAAAGGCGGGCAAAGTCAAACCTGGAACGGTAGCCTCATTGCGTAAAAAGATGCTCGGTGAAGCGGCAGCGTAAGCGGGTCGCCGTGTTCCAGCCGGAATTCCTTCAGGACCTCCGGTTCTGGGTTAAAACCGAGCGTGCCGCTGCAATCCGGATTCTCGATCTGGTCGACGCCGTCATGCGAGACCCTTTCGAAGGTCCGGGTAAACCCGAACCGCTAAAGTACGTGCTTGCCGGGTGCTGGTCGCGCCGTGTCACACAGGAACACCGATTGGTGTATCGCGTCAGTGACGAGGCGATCGACTTCTTGCAGGCCCGATACCACTACTAGCGCTAGGCAGCGCCTGGGTCGCGCCCAGGCCTGGCGATTACTCCCCATCAGTCGGCTTGCATTCGCGCACACCGACTGCGACGGCTGATATTTCGATGGCTGGAAGAGCGTTCACAGTAGCGGCATCGCCGTTCGACCATATCGGCGGTTGTCGCACCCTGCGGAGCGCGATGGGTCAGGCGCGAGATTTAGAAACTGCTATAGCGTGGGTGCTGCATCTTGGCCGAAGGCTGCTTTCTTTTGAAGACCGGCCTGGCACCAGGATCACCGCCCGCTCTACGACGCGGCGAGCGTTCGTGGCAAGCTATAGTCCTTGCTCGAACGGGTGCGCAGGATGCGATTATGGCATCAGCGAGGAACACGAAATCCCATGGCCCACAAAACAAGAATCATGTACATCGAATGCAAGGCTGGCGGTCTCGTCGGCCCTGCCAGAATCGGGCGTGTGACGTATTCCAAGACAGGGGCGACGATTTATTATCAGGGCAAGGAATTCAGAAGTCTCAAGGGCGCTGGATTCAAGGCCAACTACTACGAAGTAGCGACCGGTGATGAATACTGGATTTCCGGCCCGCACAAGGATGGCCGGGATTCGCTCTATGCTACAAACATCGCCACTGAGATTGATGTTGACGTGAGCGACGAGTATTGGAGCCAGATCAGAAAGCCAACGAAGCCGCAAGCCTGACCCGCGCCACAACCGTTTCAACCTGACGGGCATCAAACCCGGCGGAAATGCTGTCGTTTTAAACCGGCCTCAACACTCCTTCGGCATCGCTCACGCGATCTGGCGACTCAGGGTCCGCGCAGCTTTGGAAGAATGGCGGCTCAGGTTGTATTGCGAATCGATAACGTGGTTCTTGAGGACTGCTCCAACTCAGCGATTAAATAGCGTGACGCCGTAAAATCCTCTCGACTTGGGATGTCCCGGCGGATTCTGATTTTCTCGACCTCGCACAGTCCCGCGGCGACGGAGGCCTATTTCCTGGCCGGCGCCGCCGATATCCCCTCGATGGTCATCCTGGTGAAGGCCTCAGGCCGTCCGGAGGAACTGGCCCCGGCGCTGGCATCGGTAGTGAAAGCGGTGGACCCCGAGATCATTCCGGACATTGAATTGATGAAAACCTTCTTTCAAAATCGTCTGCGCGGCTCGCGGTATAGCGCCCTGTCCGTAAGTGTCCTGGCTTTGATTGCGCTCTTTCTTGCATGCCTCGGCGTGGTAGGGATGGTGGCCTACGCGGTGTCGCAGCGCACCAAGGAAATCGCCATCCGGATGGCTCTGGGGGCCAGGCCTCCACACGTTTTTGCGATCGTGATGGGGCAATTCGCGCGGCCGGTTGTTATGGGATTGCTAATAGGTGTGGCCGGCGCGGCGACCTTGTCCAGGGTCCTTCGCCGGCTTCTTTTCCGTGTGGGCACTCTCGATCCGGTGGCTTATCTCCTCGCGATCGGGCTCTTCGCCGCCGTAGTCGTTGTGGCGTCGTTCTTCCCCGCCAGGCGCGCATTGTTGGTGGATCCGATGCGTTCTCTTCGCAAGGATTAGGTAGCCCTTGTCGCCCTGCCATTCGACGACTCCGGAGCATGTCGGTACTTCAATTCGGCGTTGGAACCCGCTCTACGTGGTCGATGATTACCACCTTGGCCGGCGCGCGACCCGCTTCCAACTTCAGCCCGAGTTGCTGCTCGATGGCTTGAAACAGGCCGGGCTGATTGCTCGCCGGCGGGAGTGGCGGCAGAGGATCCGCTGTGCCCGATGGAGCGTTTGCCTCATTCGGGGTCCACTGAAGATTTACGTCGTAGATTGCAGTGAGGCCGGTGGAATCCAGCACACGGCGGTCGAGAATCGCCGTGAGAAGACGGGCCAGTCTGGGCATTGTGAGATGGCCGCGGGCAAACCGGGGAGACCGTAAAATCTGGTCGATGAACTGGGAAGGGTCAACCTCCCTCATCTTCGGCCCGTTCTTCCCAACCGTCAATTCATACACCGGCATGATCCGCGATTCCTGGTGCACGGTGAGTTTCAACCGATTCGCCATCAAGGACTGAAGCATACCGGGGATCTGCTCTTGCGTGGCTCCCTCCGGCATTTTGGCATCGATATCCAACATGAGGCTGTTTGTCCATTCGGGGCGGATCAATTGTTGGCCTGTTTCCAGCCCGTAGGCCCTCATAATTAAAACCGCGACAGCGAAGGTTCCAACGAACCTTCCGGGATCGCTGCGCCCAGCGTTGGAACCCGGCACATGGAGCTTGACAGACGCTACCTCGAACGCGGGTTGGTCGCCGGATTCCGGGGCGTGTTGCGCGCCCGCCCTGAAAGCGCTGAAGGTGAGCGCGGCCGCAACACCCGCGGCGAGCGCGCACCCCCTGAGCAGTGCCTTGTATGGGTGTTCTGATTTTGGCAAACCAGACATCATGGTTCCGATTATAGGCAGCGGTTGGAAGAGCGGCCGGCCGGCATCTCAGATGGAAAGGCCGGGATCGCCCTCAATGACTTGTTGGCGCAGCAGTGGCCGCTCGCCGGGTTTCCAGAGCGATGCCGTGTGGACGACGCGGTAGCGAAGAGGACCGCCATCGGGACGATCGCTGCGTGTGATCGGGCGTGGGATGCAGACGAACTCCGTGCGCATTTCATCGCCGGTGAGCCGCACCGTCGCATAGCCGTGGCCGCCCATATCCACGAATTCAAGGTGCGGGGAGAGTTGCGGATTGGAAACGGCGTGAGCGCGCTTCAGGTCGAAACTCCTGGCGTATTCGAGGCACGAGCGGACGCCGTGCTTGAGGAGCATGTTATAGGTCCAGTCGGGCTTACCCCCTGGCCGGTCAGCCAGGAACAGCGGACGAAGCGGATGATTCCTGGGAAGAGCGTGCTCATAAGCCTCCATCGTCCCGGGGCTGGCCAGCGAGGCGCCGACAAAACTGATGCCGACCGGCTCGAACTTAGCGGGCGGCAATCGGGAGGCGGCATAGCCGGCCCAAAAACTGTGACGGTCGCCCGACACGATCGCGAAGCCGGTGATCTTCGAATCACGGACGAGGTCATAGATTTCGCCGCGCTCGTGGTAGGCGCTGCCCCAATCGCCGCTGCCGATCTGCGCGAAGGTGCCGGCCGGCCACTTCTGTTTGATCAGACCATCGGGAAGGTTCTGCGGGTCGGCCCGCAAATCCAGGGCGCCCTGCGAATTGCCCCAGATCTTCCAGGTTGCCGTTGACCGGCGGACCTGGTCCAGGAACCATTGCTTCTGACGGGCGCCGAGAATGGTGCGCGGCGGTGAATCCTTGCGAGGATTCGGGATGCTTCTGTCGCCAAAGCTGAGTTCGGCAGGCGGTTTGCCGCCGTTGAAGGCGCGGCCGGCATCGAGCGCAATCATCGCCGGTTCAGAGAACATGCCGTTAAAAGCCGGATCGTAGATCTTGGCGACGCCGTCCGCATCGGTGGGGTCGTCGCCGCAGAAGCTGTGCTGGTCGGTGAGGATGAGATCGAGGTGCCGGCCGTAGTGAAAAGTGCGATACCCGATCAGGCTGTTAATGGCCTTCAGGTTGTTGGGTTCGATGCCGAGGCCAGTGTCGTCCCACTTTTCGATCAGCACATTTTTCACCGCCACCGCGCCGAACGCGTCGAGCGATCCGCTCGGCGGCTTCACGCGCGCGGGAATGAATTCGAACCATGCCTGGTTGGCTGCGACCTTGACGGTCTGGCCCGGTCGGGGAGGGCCCCCTGCCTGGACGATGCTCTGCCGGCCCTGCCAGGAGAATTCGTGATTGTCCCACATGGAGACGAACGGCCAACGCGCTCGCGCGTCTTGCAGGTCGGGGTCTGCAAGGTAGCCCTTGTAGACGACGCGATAGCCTTCGACCGTTAGCGGGTAATGGAAGTTGCCGGTCTTGCCGCCGTCGGGAATCCGGCCGACGTCGTAGACGGTGCGATCGTACCGCGTCGCTATCTCGTCGGGATATTCGACGACCTCATAAATAAAATCGCCGAGGTGGAGAATGAAACGGAGTTGATCGGCGGGCGCTGCGCGCTCATCCTCAAAGATCATCCGGCGACCTCCACGGTGAGCACGTGCCGGCCGCCCGGCTCGAACGGCCGCCGAGTCCAGAGGATGACGCTGCCCGGATCGGGATCGCCGGACGCAACGCCTTCCGGATAAAGTTCGCGGCGCTCATGCCAGGCGGTGGTTGACGCTCGAGCCGATCCGCCCCACGCCAGCGAGGCTCCCATCGCAGCGGCCAATTGAACAAACTCGCGTCGATTGAGCGTCATCGTCTATCTCCTTCGCGATCTCAAAACCGGAACCATATAGAAGACGTGGCGTACCCCGGTTGGTACCGCAATGCGAGCGCGATCGCCGGCCTACCGCAATCCCGCCAGACTCGCGTGCCGGAACAGCAGACCTGACGCGGTGAACAACGCTACGAAGACACCATGCCCGATGGCCATCCTGAGCGCCATGCCGGACGGTCCACCGGAAGGGAGCAGCACGGAGATCAGCGCCAACACCGCTGCCATGGCGAACAACGTGAGAGCCAATCCCGGCGCCTTCAGCCGTGCGAGACAGGCGCCAACCAATCCCACTACGAGCACGCTGAGATACCACAGGCGCTCGGGATGTCCGGAGTCCGCGGTTTGGACCATGGTGGACCACCCCAAGGCGAATCCGGCCACCAGCGCCAAACAGACGGCCGCCTTGTACGCCGGGGCGCCCATCTTCCTGGCGATGGCCGCATACAGCATCGCGGTCACGAAGAACAGGAGATACACGCGCACGAAAGCTCCCGCGCTCCAGTTCCAACCGTCCACTACGCGGGAGGCAATCAGCGGCACCATGATCAGGCCGAGCGAGACAAGGGCGGCACGCAGCATCGTCTTTGCCAGATGACTCATACAGGTTATGTTCTCCCTCACGATTCCCACGAAAGTTTCGGAAAAGATCCACAGCGCGAACCCGAAGAGCCGCTGCCCGGTGTCACCGTGCTCGCGGCAAAGGTCGCGAAACGTCTGGGCCATCGCCTCGCCGAACCGCTCGCGAAACGGCCGCGGATAGAGCCGCAGCAGCACGGCATAGCACGCCTGGTAGCGGCGGCGGCCGAAATCACTGCCCATACGCCAGACGTCCTTCCGCGACTGCCACCACGCCGCGATACCGCTTCAACTCCGCTTCCAGCGCCGCCCGCCCGGCGCCGGTGAGCTTGTAATAGATGCGGCGCTCGTCGTCCATCTGCGGATCGACGCGCTTCTCGCTTTCGCGGATCAGCCCGGCCTCCATCATGCGCCCCATCGAGCCATATAGGGTGCCGGGGCCCATCTTCACCTTGCCCTGCGAATCCGCCTCCACCTGTTTCATGATTCCGTAGCCGTGGCGCTCGCCGGTCGAAAGCGCCAGCAGGATGTGGAGGACCGCGGGCGTCAGCGGAGCGTTGTTCTTCTTCGCCATGCTTCGATGCTATATCCGTTACGGATACATGTCAAGAAAGGCCACAGGAGGGCATGGGCGCCACCTAGCGAAACGTTGAGCGCCGATGGCGATACACTAAAGACGGCAGGAGACGATCGTGGACGCTTTGGCGGAGAAACTGGACGCTCGATTGCGCGAGTGGAAGCCGGAGACGGCGGCAGAAGCCAGAGAGCAGCGCATCGCAGAGGTGATTGAACTCGCCGATCACGACGTCCTTGACGTCGCGCGCTCGCGCGCCGCCGAACAGGAGGTCCTGGACCTGCTCGATGAGTCCCCGTTTCTCACCAAGATCCCGACCCGCCACGATCCCTCGTCTTGTACGTGCCTCTGACTACCCAAGGGAGGGCAGTCCGTACGAAGTGGCGCTGCCGCGGCTTCAATTCCTCGATCGTGAATCCGTAGCCAACGTTCAAGGACTCGGATCTCTCCCCACCGTGCGTCTTGAACGCAGAATGGGCCGGCTCTCCACAGAAGTCATGGAGCGACTCAAGAATGCCCTGGCGTTCGCGCTTGATCTTTACCGCGCCTGCGATTGATGACGGTCGCCCCTAGGCGCACGAGACGTTTTACAAGTTCTTCCTCTTGACTTCAACTCGACTTCAACTCGTAGAGTGTAGCTATGATGAAAGCCAGAATTCCGATTTGTGCCGCTCTGGTGCTCGGCGCACTCTCGCTCGCATGGGGCCAAGCCAGCCGGCAGGAGTCCCCTTTCGCCTGCAACCGTGCGGCTCTGACAGCCGCCGACCGGAAGCGTCATTTTGATGAACTCGGTCCCGCGCTGCGGGCTGCGGTAATGAACGTCCGCGAACTGCCGGATGGCTACGAATTCCAGTTTCCGGCCGACAGCGTAAGTTTCCGTCGCGTCGCCGAATGGGCCGCAGGTGAACATCTCTGTTGTCCTTTCTTCGATATCGAGTTGCGGCAGCAGCGCGAAAACGGCTCCTTCTGGATGCGCTTATCCGGCCGTTCCGGCGTCAAGCAATTTATCCTGGCGGATTTCGCCAAGTGGATGAACAAGTAAAAGGGTTCACAGTATGCGGGCGAGCCCGCCAGTGTTCGCCGGCTCCTGTCGTACACTCAAGACAACGGTCGCGATGCCCAGGCTTCTCACCATCGGCGAGGTCGCGAAACAAGCTGCTTTGCGGCCGTCTGCCATCCGCTTCTACGAGAAGAAGGGCTTGCTGCCGCGTCCACTACGGTCCGGCGGGCAGCGTCGCTACGATCCGTCTATACTTGCGCGTCTCGCGGTCCTGGAGCGCGCCAAGCATTGCGGGTTCACACTGGAAGAAGTTGGGGAGCTCTTCAGCGATAGCGGCAGTCCTTCAGAACGGTGGCAGCGAATCGCGCATAAGAAACTGGCGGAACTGGAGGCGATGGCGGAACGCATCGCGGCAATGCGCGAACTACTCCATCGTCGGTGCAAGTGCGCCGACCTGGATGAGTGCGGCCGCAAAATAATAGACTCCCAGTCATCTACCTGATCGACAGACCGACGCGCCACTCCGGAGAAAGGTAGGCCGGGGTGTTCAAGCGCTTAGCGAATCTGACCAAATCCTGACAATTTTCCGACCCGCCGCATACCTCGAGCGAACGGAGAAAGCCTATAATCGGTTACTTCACTATGCGGCCGGTGGAATGGCTTCGCCCGCCCAGGCTGGTCCTGACCTTGTTCATTGCGTTGATGGTGTTGTGCGCCCTCGCCCTGGGATGGCTTGCCCGGCAGGTATTCGTACAAGACCGTGCTGTGGAAGCGCAACGGCGGCAGGAGCAGTTGGAAAACGCCGCCGATCGCGCCGCGGCGGCGATGGAGCGAACCCTTGTCAACGATCACGTCGACGTGACCGTAACACTGGGAGGCGAGTTGTCCACCACGCCTACAAGCCGTCTGGCCTACGTGCCAACTGAGCCGGCATCTGCCCCTGCTTTGCCGGATGCCATAGCCAAAGCCGAAGCTTTCGAGTACTCCGCGCACGACCTGGGCAGAGCGGCTGAGACCTACATGCGGCTGGCGGAAAACGGTCCGCCACGGCTGCGCGCCGAAGCTCTGGTGCGGTTGGCGCGGGTACTGCGTCGCCAGAAGAGGTGGAGCGATGCCCTCCAGACGTACGGATCGCTGCAGAAGCTGGGTGATGTACCCGTCGCTGGAATTCCCGCTGGATTGATTGCGGCCGCGGGCCGCTGCGCCGTGCTCGGCGAAATGGCGGACTACGAGGCCGCTCGCCGGGAATCGGCCGCCCTATTCGCTCACCTGACTGAGGGGCGGTGGAATCTTACCAAAGCGGTGCTCGAAACCTATCTGGATGAACTAAAAGCGCTTTCGCCAGACCTTCCTTTGCCAGCGGATTGGAACGAGCGTATGGCGCTGGCCGAGGCGGCGCATTGGGCATTCGCGCAGCCGGCTTCCACCGGGATCGAGGGCCTTCTCATGGATGGGCAGCCGGTCTCGATCTCGTGGGAAAGACACGGCGGGGCATGGAAAGCACGGCTGACAGGCCCATCCTCGTGGCGTGCGCTTTGGACGCGCCTGGAGCGGGAGAGTGGCGCCGCGTTGGAAGTGACCGATTCCGCGGGACAGGTGGTTCACGGGAAGCCGCTCGCCGGAACGCTTTCGGTGATCCGCACGGCTGCACTCACCGGACTTCCGTGGAGCCTGACCACCACTATGCCCGGCGGGGCCGCACGTTCCGAGCCCTGGACGACGCGGCGCCGCCTACTCATCGCCGGGATTCTGGTTTTCGCGCTGCTGGTCTGCTCCGGCAGTTGGCTGATCGTGCGGGCCCTCAATCGCGAGTTCGCCGTCGCGCAGCTGCAATCCGATTTTGTCGCGGCCGTGTCGCACGAATTTCGGACGCCGCTCACCTCCATTCGCCAACTCACGGAGATGCTGGCGCGGGGCCGTATGCCGAACGAGCAACATAAACAGCGGGCTTATGAACTGATGCTGGGAGAGAGCGACCGCCTGCGCCGGCTGGTGGATGCGCTGCTCGACCTGCGCCGTATGCAGGCGCGGCAGTACGAGTTTCGTTCCGAGAAACTCGAAGCCGCCGAATGGAGCCGTGCAGTGGCCGAGGAGTTTCAGGGAACGGTGAGAGAAAGCGGTTACCTGGTGGAATTTCGTGCGCCCGATGAGCCCCTGCCGATTCGGGGGGATCGGGAAGCCTTGGGAGGCGCGCTGTGGAATCTGCTCGACAACGCGGTGAAGTATTCGCCCGCTGCGAAGCAGGTTGAGGTGTCGGTCTCCTCTCGAAACGGTAGAGTTGAAGTGCAGGTGCGCGACTATGGCAGCGGTATCGCCAAAGAGGATTTGAAGCACGTCTTCGCCCGTTTTTATCGCGGCGCGAATGCCAGGCGGGACGGCGCCGGGGGCACGGGCATCGGGTTGGCTACGGTGAAGGAGATTGTCGAAGCGCACGGAGGAACCGTGCTCGTGCGCAGCGAGGTTGGGTCAGGTAGCGAGTTCACAATGGTACTGCCATGCGACGAATCCTGATTGTTGAGGACGAGCCGGCGATCTCGTTCGGGCTGGAAACCGACCTCAAGCAAGACGACTACGATGTCGAGGTAGTGGCCGACGGCGAATCCGCCGTGCGTCTGGGGCGCGAAGGCGACTTCGACCTGATTCTGCTCGACGTGATGTTGCCGAAAAAAGACGGCTTTCAAGTATGCCGCGAATTGCGCCGGGCCGGCATACGGACGCCGGTGCTCATGTTAACGGCAAGGAGCCAGGAACTGGAAAAGGTGATGGGTCTGGACCTCGGCGCCGACGACTACGTCACCAAGCCGTTCAGCCCGATCGAGCTGCGCGCGCGCATCCGCGCGCTGTTGCGGCGCGACGCCGTGGGGGAGCCGCAAGAACAGCACGCCTTTGGCGACGTTGAGGTGGACTTCAGACGGGGAGAGGTGCGCCGAGCGGGCTCTGCGGTGCCGTTGACGCCGCTGGAGTTCAAACTGCTGGCCGTGTTCGTGAAGAACCGCGGACGGGTTCTCACACGCGAGCGACTGGTCAACCTGGCGTGGGGGGTCGGGACGTTCGTCTCCGAGCGGGGGGTGGATAACTACATCGTGGCGCTCCGCAGGAAGCTGGAACCCGATCCGACCTCGCCGCGTTTCCTGATCAACGTGCGAGGGCAGGGCTACCGTTTCGATGGATGATCTTGACCGGATCCTGACCAAACGGCGGACGGTCTCCCCACATTCGCCGGGCATGATGCCGTCATGGAGGTTTTACCGATGACGCGAATCATACTGGCGACCCTGATGGCGTGCTCCCTCGCGGCTCCATTGCCCGCGCAGAAGTCCGGTCCTGAAACACTGCTGCAGACCGCAATCAAACGGGAAGTTGTGGACGGCAATTTGGCCGGAGCGATCGACGCTTACAAGAAGGCTCTGGCCGGGGCCAAGGGGAACCGCGCCGTAGCGGCGATGGCATTGGTGCGTATGGCGGGGTGTTATCGCAAAATGGGCGACGCGCAGGCTCAAAAGCTATACGAAGAGGTCATGAAGGATTACGCCGACCAGAAGGAAGCGGTGGTATTGGCCGAGGCCGCGATGGGCACAGTGTCAGCCGCCGCCGGACCTACACGCAAGCTTGTGTGTGCCGGCTCCGACTGCCAGGGCCTTCTCTCGCCTGACGGAAAGTCCATTCTCCGGTACGCAGGACCGTTGGAAGTGATGGACGTGGCAACCCACAAAACCAGGGAGTTGTTGGAGACGACCCCCGGAACGAACCAGTGTTGCCGCAGATTCTCTCCCGATGGTTCGCGCATCGTCTTCACGGAGCGGCGTCCGGGAACTCCTCCAGCCCTGGGCGGGGTGATCAACCTCATCAATTCGGATGGTACGGGCCATCGGACGCTCTATCGCGGAGGGTTCGCGATGGCATGGTCGGGCGACGGCAAACGGCTGCTGGTTGGTAAGAATCCCGATGGCAAGCCTCGCAATTTTGTGGCGCTCCTTTGGGTGGATGCGGCCACCGGCGCGGCACAAGAACTTCCAACCGCGCACTTCAATCTGGATGTCGCCGCGGTATCGCCGGACGGCCGGTATGTTGCATTCAATGCCGGTGAGAACAAGGAGGCGGAGGAGAATGTCTACTTGATGGCCCGCGACGGCTCCGGAGAGACCGTGCTTGCGCCCAGCGGCGCCTATCAGGAGCCGGTGGGATGGACGCCCGACAGCAAGTATCTGCTTTACAGCCAGTACTACCATACTTCCGCGCGATTGTGGGCAATTGCGGTGGTAAATGGGAAGCCGCAGGGCTCGCCCATCGATTTGCACGCGCAACTCGACAAGACAGACTTCGGGATGCTGCCATCGGGAGCCGTTTACTATCACTCGCAGGCGCCCGACGCCGATATCTACACGGTCGCGCTGGATGCTGCCACTGGCCGACTCGGTTCCGCGCCTGTCCTGGTGCCGCTGGCCCGTACCGGCACGAACTCCTTGCCGCGCTGGGCTCCCGACTCGCGGCGGGTGGCTTATCAAACGGCGCATAACGCGACTGTAAATGGGCGCATCACGGAGATCCGCGAACTTTCGATTTATTCGTTCGAAACCGCCGAGGAAAAGCACCTGGCGGAGCAACCCAGACTTGCGTTTCCGGCATACTGCTGGAGCGGCGACGGCAAATCGCTGCTCCTCAATACCATGGATAGCCAGAATCAGCCCGCCGCCGCGCGCTACGAGCTTGCCGACAGCCGGATAAGCCCGATTTTCGCGGGAGTGCCGGGGTTCTCGATTCGATCCTGCTCCGGCGACGCGGTTGCGGGATTCACGCCCTCCGGCACGGAAGCCAAGATCGAAGTGCGCAGCTTGTCGAACGGGTCGGCCAGGCAGATCGATACGATAGCGACGAATGCCGCCAGGATGGTCACTCCGCTCATCTCGCACGATGGGCGCAGCGTCGCCTATTTCGCTTCCTCCGCCGCAGGGACAGTCTTGCGCGTTGTACCGGCCGGCGGCGGCCCTGCACGCGACATCGTGACTTTAGACCCTCAAGCGTCAATTCCGGAAGGTTGGTCGCTGGCATGGTCCGCGGACGACCGCTTCATTTACTTCCTACAGAAGTCGGCACGCCTGACGCAACTGTTCCGCATTGCCGCGACCGGCGGAACTCCCGAGAGTTTGGGATTGTCGGGCGAAGAGTTGAGCTCGATCAATACTTCGCCGGACGGTAAGCAGATCGCATTCGTGAGAGGCAGGCTGAACCGGCAGGAGTTGTGGGAGTTGGAGAATTATCTGCCTCCGGCGAAGAGGTAATTGGAGTCTGCGGGAGATCGTCGGGCGTGATACGGCCAGATGCTGCGACGCTGGTACAGCCGTTCGCAGTACGCTGGGAAGCATGAGTCGTTTGTGGGTCACTTTGGCGCTTGTGACATCCGTCCGATGCGTAGCTCAGGGCCCCACCGTCTCGCAGAGCATGTGGGACGCTGCTGTTCGACAGGTCGTTCGCCTGAAGCCTGCGGCGTTTCCTGAGCTCCCCAAGAACCTGGTGGCGGCGCTTCAGCGGCGGGGCTGCACAATTCCTCAAGTGCCGATGATCGATGGTCGTCATAACGTCATCAAAGGCGAATTCTCGAAACCCGGACAGGCGGATTGGGCGGCGCTCTGTTCGGCCGGCGGGGTTTCTTCCGTTCTCGTGTTCTGGAACGGCTCCGAAACGAACCCGGCCGAGATCGCGAAAAGAAACGATGTGGATCGTCTCCAGAGTTGGGGAGGCGACAGGATCGTCTACTCGTCCGCGATCGCCCCGGTTGGCCGTGGATACATCCTGGAGCACTATAGAGCCTATGGTGGAGAAAAGCCGCCAGCAATCGATCACGAGGGCATTCACGATCTGTTTTACGGAAAAGCGTCAGAGGTGCTCTACTTCTACCGAGGAAGGTGGCTCCATCTCACTGGAGCGGATTGAGAGAATCTTCGCGAAGGGCGAGCCGAGTCCGAAACTGGTTCAGCTAATCTAAAGCCATGCTCCTGTTGGCCGCGCTGGTCCTGAACCACGTTTCGGTGATCGATGTTGCGCGGGGTGTTGCTGAAGCGGACCGAGCCGTCGAAATCGAAGGCACTCAGATTCACGCTGTTCTGCGAGCGAAAGACTATCGGCCGCCGGCCGGCATTCAAGTCGTCAATTTGCCCGGGCGCTACCTGATGCCGGGATTCGTGGATATGCATGCGCACGTACTCTTCCCGCCGCTCGGTGAAGATGGCCGCCCGCTCCCCTCTTTTGATCGTGAGACGGCTCTCGCGTTGCTCCGAACGCTTCTCTTTAATGGGATCACGACGGTACGCGATCCGGGAGATGCGACGGAAGCCGCTGTCGCGGTTCGCGGCCTCCTGGCGCGTGGTGTGATCGTCGGACCACCCATGCTCACAGCGGGCCGCATCCTCACAACCGCACCGATGGAACACGCTATTTACGTTACCGTCACCAACGAAAAGGAGGTGCGCGAGGAGGTGGACTGGCAAGCCGATGTGGGAGTCGATTTCATCAAGTTGTACCAGGACCTACCGCCTCGGTTGGTGCGGGCCGGCATTGACGAAGCACATCGACGGGGTCTCCGGGTGATCGGCCACCTACAATCGACCACCTGGACAGACGCCGCCCGCATGGGGATCGACTTCATCGCTCACGCCGCATCATGGGCACCGGAATATCTTGCGCCTGCCGCGCGGGCGGCCTATCGTCCCAGCATGTTCGGGCGAGTTTACTGGTTGGAGCACGTCGACCCGAACTCCCCAGCCGTGCAGGAAATGATCACGGCACTCGTGGAACACCACGTCTCCGTAGACCCGACGCTGATGGCATTCCGGACGAAGTTTTGGGGCGACGACTTTCGTTACACGAACAATCCCCTGCGGGGTGAAGCGCCACCGAAACTCTGGGCCGGATTCGCGCGGCGGAGCAGCACGGTTGATTGGACCCCAGAGCAGTATCGCGCCGCGCGAGCACAGTGGCCGAAGTTGCTTGCTCTCGTAAAATTGATGCATGACCGTGGAGTGCTGCTCACAGTGGGGACCGACACTCCGTTTCCGTGGATCGTTCCCGGCGCCAGCTTTCACGAGGAGCTGCGCCTTCTCGCCAGTGCGGGTATTCCGGTTCCTGCTGTACTACGCATGGCCACTCTCAATGCCGCCCAGGCCCTTAAACTGAATATCGGTTCGATCGAGCCCGGTAAGGATGCGGACCTGGTAGTGCTCTCGGCGAATCCCCTGGAGTCATTGCGGAACACCGAACGCATCGAGATCGTGGTCAAAGCCGGGAAGATCTTTAAGCCCGAACGTTAGGGTTGGTTCTACTTCGCTACTTTGCTATGCTGCTTCTGTTCTTGCGAGCTCTCTAGTTGTTCAGGAGGGAAGTCGTGCCGCTCCGACTCAGTGTTCTGCTGGCTGCGTTCGCATCCCTATTCGCACAACCTTCGCAAAACTCCGCGGCCCCCGTATGTTAGCGGTCATCAGAAAACGTAGATTTTTGAATTTTGGCCGCAGCCCCAATTGCACTATTAGCGCGTCTAATCGTCAAAGTTGGTGCCGGAGAACTCACTTCCGGATGGCGCATCACACGATTTCGCCGGTGCGGTTGGATCCAGGCAGACGGATCACTTGCCGGCAGCAAGGTCATAGCGATCGCCATTACGAAGCACGACCGGGTTCGCGGTGCGTCTCCCGTCGTATATGCTGACGGTGCCTCGGCCGATGACTTCAGCAAGGTCACCCTTGACGATTAGCCCTGTCTCTTCGTCGATCCCGATCCCGAGTTGCCGAGGATACTCTGCGCTGAACTTCACAGCCGCGGCGCTTCCTCGTTTGTCGAAGTGCGGGAAGACCGCCGCACGCGTCAGAAACCCGAATCCACCACGACCATAGGTCTGTATCAGCCCCCGAATTTCCGGCGTGAACTCGTCGTCCGTCGCGTCCAACCAGGAAGCCTGGACCATTGCCCCGGCCGACTCCCCACCCACGACGCCGCCACGATCAAGCAGTTCATGGATCGCACGCTCAGTCTTTGTGCCCAAATAGGAATAGACCATGCGTTCCGGGAAGCCACCAAGAATCCACACACCCGTGGCGCTTCGGAGTGGTTCAACGAAGCGGTCTGAATCGGATGTGGCGCGGTCGAGCGAGTGCAGTACGGTGACCTCGGCCACGCCGAGGCTCTCCTTCATGCGACGCGCGAGAGAGGTCACCATTCCGGGAGGCCCGGCGTCGCCGACGCTCGCCGTCGGAATAACGACAATACGAGACGGGGCTCCCCCGGCGAGCGCCACGAATGCCGACTTGATCGCGGGACTCGGTCCCACGCCGCCTTGAAGGACAAGGCTGCCGCGGGAAGGGCCATAAGTCAAGGAGTCCTGAGGCTGTGATGCGGACTGACTCACCGCGGATTGAGGGGAGGCATGGACGGCTGAGAAAATGACCGCGGCAAGAGCGGTCCATAGGGACCGTCGGCGTCTCTTCATGTGATGGCCTCATTCTCTTGACGGCCAACTGGCGATTAGCGTGGAGCACTTTCCGGCCCTGCGATCATTCGAGCTTTATTCCGCCCCATAATTATGCGGGTCGCCTCAAGTCGGTGTCGTATCGCCGAGTATGAAGGGTCAAGGGCCGGAGAACGTGAATTTCGCCGGCAGTGCCGCGATTGCTTGGTGCAGTTTGCGGCGGAGATAGTCGAGGTAGCCTTCCGGCGCGGGATGGGCACGGAGTTCGTCGATAACCGGCCGAAAGTAGGCCAGGGAACGGACCGGGGACAATCGTGGTGCTTCTGCTGGGCGCGTCAGGCGGCGTAGGGACCCGAGCAGCAACGCTGTCTCTACGACGCATAGTGGCCACGCTCATCGTAGAAGCGGCGGGCGAGCCATTGATCCGACGCGCTCGCACGCAGCGGCGTATCCGGCAGATCGATGTAGATCGTCAGCAACGAAGAGACGTACAACGCACTGGCGCTCGCGATATTTCTGGCGCCGATCGCGGTGGTCGAGCCGGCCTTCCAGACTCTGCTGATAGCGGCGGTTAGCCGCCCGCTGTTGCTGGCGCCGCGCCTCGGTGCTGCACGCCGGGCTGCAATAGCGTTGTCCGCGATCACAATGCGCACAAATCCAGAACATCGTCTGGCATCCCTGGCGGCGGCAAACGCGAGAGAGGAGTGAGTGCGGCTGTGGCGCAGTTGAGCCGGAAGCAGATCGAAGACGCCATCGCCCTCTTCAAATTAAACACGGAAGTATTTCCGAACGCATTCAATGCGTATGACAGCCTGGCAGAGGCTTATGCGGCGCACGGCGATCGCGATCTCGGCATTGCGAACTATCGCAGGTCTCTCGCGCTGAATCCCGGAAACAGCAACGCCTCGGATGCACTTCCGAGACTCAAACTGCCGAAGCCGCAGCCGCGGTGATACCCAATTGCGGCGGCCAAGTGGATCGAAATCACGCCGGGCGAGTCGCGCAATCAGGCAGGAACGTACGTCAACCGGAACGCTTCCTCGCCGATGGGCTCGCCAGCGACAAGGCGGAGCGGCGGCCGCGGGCCGGCGAAGAATGGTGTGCCGCTACCCAGCACGAGGGGGAGGAAATAGAGTCGATACTCATCGATCAGGCCAAGGCCGGTCAAGCTTCCCGCCAACTTTGTTCCGGCAACGGCAATCTCCCCGGCGAGTTGCGCCTTCAACCCGCGTATCGCCGCCTCGAGGTCACCCTGGAGGAGTGTGGCGTTGGGGCCGACTGACTTCAGCGAGCGCGAGACGACCCACTTCGGTTGGTGACGCCACAGTGCCGCGAATTCGCGATCTTCCGCGTCCCAATCGGGACGGTCTTCTTCCCAATAGCGCATGATTTCGTAGGTCTCACGACCGTACACACACCCGGACTGGTGGCGCACCTGCTCGAAGAAGTGACGAGCTAGCGCGGGACGGGGTGGGCCCAACTTCAGGTGGTCGACGTAGCCATCCAGGGACTGCATCAAACCGTAGACGAGCGTGGCCATAAGACGAAACCTCCGCCGCAGCGTATCATGAACCGGCCGCACTGCCAGAGGAGAGACATGGGCGTTAGACGTCAGTTGACGACGCGCATCCCAAGCGCGGCTCCTTGAGTGGCGCGTAATAGCCCGTGGTCGTCAATTGCCGGCCGGGCGCTCGATGTGCTCCACGGTGTACACCGGCAAAACCTCCTCTTGCCGGTTCAATTCGAGACCGAGTTTACCCAAGACCGTAAAGATTGTAGGGAGCCCTGCGAACGGGTTCGCAGCCGGGGCGGCGTTCGGTGGCGGAGGGGGCAGCCGCATGGGAACCCAGCCTTCCGTGTTTACCGTGAACAGCCCGTTGAGCGCCGTGCGGTTCACGACGGGCAAATCCGTCCAGTTCTCAATGTAACGGGCAAGGTCGTCCATGTTTATGGCTTTTGCATCCAAGGGATGGCCCAAGCCGCCAACAAAGTTATGGCAAGGTTCTGCGTCGGTATTGGAGGTGCATTCCTTATCGGAAAGGACCGACTGTTGAAGCTTCGGACCTCCGCTGGCTAGCGTGAGAGCATAAATGGGCATCGCTTTGTTCTCGACCCGCATCACCAGCTTGAAACGATCGGCGAGCAATTCGCGGATCATTTGCTGAATGCGTGTTCGCACTCCGCTGTCCTGAAGATTGGGAGGAATGGCGTTGGCGGGCGCCTTTATTTCGATATCGTACCTCTCACGAACGGTCCAGTCGGGAAGAGGGGAAAGACGCGGCGAACCGTTGACCGGCACGTCGTAAGCGTAACTGAAAAGCCTGACGAATGGGACTGCGCGCGCAATCAGGTCACCGGTAGGAAGCAGTTGCACGCGTGCGTTGCGCGGGTCGCCTGAACGAGCAGGCTTTATGGTGGTCGTTGCAAATGCTTGCGACTGCGCGACGGCAGGTACAGCCACTGTCAAGTAGACGACCGCTTGGCAGAACACGGACATGGTTAGCCCTCCTTAGCAGATTCGACTGCCGTAACGCAAAGTTTGTTCCCGGCATGCCGTTCCTACCGGAAGTGATCCACGCGGGTGTGTCGTCGCCGTTCCGTTGATCGACGTAGTTCTCGATCGAGGCCTGCAAAAGAGAGCAACGGGCGTGATACGGCCAGGTGATTTGCTTCACTTCCATCCAAGCAGCGGGACGCGCTTGCGTCGGCAACTCCCATGCGCCGGCGCGGCTGCAATGGCTCACCGGACGTATCGCAGGAAATCCACCGGGATGCCAGGATTCAAGTTCGGGAACGCGGCAAACTGCTCAAGCCGCTGTTCGAAGCGGAAACCGCATTTCTCTAACACTCGAATGGATGCGTGATGATCCGGGTGGCACAACGCATACAGATGTTGGATCTTGAGTTCTGCCGCAATTCTGACAACAGCAGTCAAGGCTTCTGTCGCATATCCTTGTCCCCATGAATCTCTAGCCAGAACATACCCAGTGCCCGCCACGGAGTCTGACTCGAATGCGAACCCTGTACTTCCCAGCAGTCTGTGGTCCTTACGAGATTCGATGAGGTATGGCCCGGCCGGCCATCTCATCCATTCCGATTCGCAGAAACTAAGAAACGCTCTCGAATCGTCAACGGACCTATGTCTCGGCCATCCCATGTATTTTGCAACATCTATATCCCCGGCGTATCGGCCGAAAACCGCTTCGGCATCTTCGAGACTCGGTCTTCGCAGAACGAGGCGATCGGTGTCGACTCTCTCGGGGCCTTTCATCATCCCAAAGATATCAGAAACGGGAATTTGCGAATTCCACAAACATACGGCTGATACAAGCGATCATTTTCCCGGCTTATCAAAGACGCTCGTGCTTTAAAACTGTATCCGGTTACTGAATAGAAATCGGAACAGCCAGGCTCGAGAAGTTTCCGGCCGTGACCACAAGATTCGCCGTCGACGAAGGCTGAAGGTCCGACGGCAGAGCTACGTTAATTTGGAAGTATCCGGATTCGAGTGTGGGAGCCGATCCGGCGTAGAGAACCATTGCATTCGTTCCCGCGACAGTAACCGATACCGGCAGAGTCAGAGCCGGAAGCGATGGAGTGATCGGCCAAAATCCCCCCGTTATTCCAACAGGATTCGTCACACCGGCACCCGTTCCGTAGATCGTTACGAAACTGCCCATCTTTGACGGATTGGAGGGGGAATTCTGCGTTCCGTCGGAATTCGCGACCGCGAAAATCCCCGGCGCTGCCGCCGCGACAACCACCGGTACGGATCCCGAAGTCCCGGCCGGCGGACCGCCATTGTAAGTGACGACGACTTCAGTCGACGCCTGGCCGGCAATCTCCCACGGAACCTGCACGGTGACCTGTTGCGACTGTGCGGAGGACATTGGAGCCGCGATGCCACCGAAGGTGACCTGAGTGCCTCCCAGTTGGGTTACAGGAGCCTGACCCGTCGCGACCGCGGCTGTCGCGGGTCCCAACCCGTAACCACGCAGCGTGACGATCTCACCTGGCGCGACGGTGCTCGCTGCCCCGCTTGCCGCGTTCTGCACCGTAACCCACGGGTAAATGCTGACGACCATCGGCTGCTCCTGCCCTTCGGCCAACACGATCCCGCCAGTGGGAGCCACCGCGATCAGTGGTCCAGCGCCGGCGGTTGACGATACGTAGGCGTAGGTAGCACCGGCAAACTGTCCATCGGAGGTGAATTTCGCCGCGATCACGTTGCCGGTTACTCCTACTAACCCCGATTGAAATGCTCCCGGAGATGGCGTTAGAACCGTCAGTCCCGAGGCGCCGGCAACGAAGGCGCTGCCCGCCGAATCCAAAGCCAAATCCATGGCGGTCACAGTGGGGATGTACGTCGAGTAGATAAGGGCCGATCCGTCAGTTCTCAAGTGCGAAAGATAGCCACCTGAAGACAGAGCCGCTCCATCCACGGCTACGACGTATGCTTCGCCTTGCGCGTCGACTTTTATTCCCGATGCGTAGTTCCGCGTGGCGCCGAGAAATGTGGAATAAACGAGGCCCGTTCCATTGGGGTTTAGCTTGGTTACGAATTCCATGTACTCCGCACTCGGGAAGTAGCCGGTTTGAAACGCTCCGGGCGTGACCGGAAAATCGGCCGCTTGGGTGAACCCGGTGACGAACGCGTCGCCTGCCGCGTCAATGGCGATTCCTTGCGGAATCGTCAGTCCATTGCCGGACAGGTACGTTGCGTAGAGCAGCGCCGACCCGGACGCATTCAGCTTGGCGACCACGCCCGATCCATTGGGGGATGCAGGCGGCGTGGACTGAAACGAACCGGGCGTCGTTGGAAATGGCAACGTCCCGGTATTGGTGGAAGCAATGTAGACCTCGCCCGCGGTATCGATCGCCATGGCGACGCCCCGCCTTCCCAGCGCCGGTGGATTCACTGGAAGAAGGGTCGAATAGACAAGCGCAGTTCCCGACGACTTGAGTTTAGCGACGAATCCGACTCCCACCCGGTTGCTGAACGCCGCTCCGGGCGTAACTGGAAATGTGGCCGGCTGACCGACGGTGTTTGGACCCGTTAGGCCGGCCAGGTAGACATCCCCGCTCGCGTCCACACAGATGGCGCTTGCGACGGTCTCGTTTCCGTTGCCGCCGAAATACGTCGCGAATATGACGTTGCCCGCCGCGTTCAACTTGATCACGAACGCATCCGAGCACGGAAACGTCAGAGGGACTCCATGGAGGCCGGGAATAACCTCGCAAGTACCGCCACTGAACTGGGTTTGAAGCGCGCCCGCGGTCGCAGGAAAGCTGGAAGAGGTTGTCGATCCGGTGAGGTATGTGTTTCCCGCCGCGTCTACCGCTATGGCTGTAACTGTGGTGCCGGCAGGTACAGCGTAGGTAAACGTCGGCTGATTTGCAGCGATGACGCACGGTGCAAGAATCAACAAGACCGCCGTTAGCCGCATGAAATGAAGTATACAGCCGGCTCAATATTCCGGTCGTATGGCCGCCGGAGGGACATGGGCGTTTCTCGTCAACTGGATCGCCGACCGGACTCCAAGCGTTAGTTGCCGAATTTCCCTTCGAAGCGCTCAGGCGAGCAGACGCAGCGAAAAGTCCAGTAGTCTCCCCAGCCTTGTTTGTCGAACGAGTCGACATATCCGTTGTAGGTGATTCTGTAGGCGCTGCCTCGCCCGTCTTCTGTCCCTGTCCACCAGTAGATGACTTGCGAATAACGGCGCCATAGGGGCGATTCCTTTTCCGGCAAGTTGCGATACTCGGCCCTACGGCGCACCCAATCCCAAGTCCCTCCGGCGTTCCGGCCACGGCGAACCATAGACCGGACTGCTTCGTCGACCGTGGGTAAGCGCCAAATTCCGATCGGCGCGGCGGTGATAGCGTGGCCGTCGGCGCTCAGATGCTCACACGTTTTCGCCGCCTGGTCCCAAGAAAGATGCCGTTCTCCCCAACCGGGTCCAACGGGCGCCCAGATCAGGCGAACGCCGTTACCCTCTACCAGACGAGCGCCGTAATTGCCGTCGTCCCACCGAGTGACGGCGCGATAGCCCGGAACGATTCCGGTGCAGACCACTGTCACCGCAGGCAGAATGAACAATATCCGCGCGGCCCAACGCCTCGGCTCCGGCCGGCCGAACTGAAACAATGCGCCTAGCAGTGTCAGCGGCAGGGCGATTAACATGACACCTGCGCCCCTTCGATAATAGATGGCTGCTGCAATCGCCAGCGTCAGGAAAACGGGCAAAGCCAAACGCGGCCAGCGCACTGCAAGGAGCGCCGGGAAAAGCAGAAGAAGGGAGGGCCTGAGATATTGGACCGATGTCAGGCGCAGATTGGCCCACAGGCTCCGGTAGTACCATCCCTCGTGAAAAGCTTCAGCCGTGCCCCAGAAGGCCCAAAGGCACATCATCAAAACGGAAATGCCGACGGCTATCCAGCCCAGGGAGACACGGAGTCGATAAGTAGATACCAAGACCGGAATATACCAGAACTCTTCTCCTTGTGGGCCGTCGCGCGGAGGTGATGGGGACCAGCGGAGATGTATCCTATAAAGGCTTAGAAGGAGCTGCCATGCAAACCACGGGGAGTGTGATCGGCTTCGCGATTCTCGCTCTCGCATGTTCCTCGCCCGCGCAGGAGTTTCACCCGCATATCCCCAGAGTCTGGGACGACAGCCCGCTGAAGAATTTTGAACTACCGCTCGTCCAGCGTGATCGCTCGCCACGCTACACCACTCCAGAGGAGTATTACAAGCTCAAAGTACGGCCGATCTACCGTTCCTATCCGATATATTCGGCGGGCAAAGAGCCACCGGGTTACGTCGAATGGTTGAAGCAAAGAGAACCCGAGGTAATCTTCGACCCTTCGAAGCTCCACACCAGGGAGGATTGGATTCAGGCGGGAAAGATCGTTTTCGAATCCGAAACCGTGTATCAGCCGGCCCGGGTACCGGCGGGCGGGCAGAAAGTTCCTCTGGTTCGTGCGAAGTGGATTTCGAATGACGGCGTTTACGCAGGCTTCAGGAACCGCTACATCGTCCGCACGAAGGGCGTCCTGGAGACGGGGGCCCTCTCATGCGCGGGATGTCACACGCGCCTGATGCCGGACGGCAGCCTCCTCGAAGGAGCCCAAGGAAACTTCCCGGACGGAGTTTTGACCGACTTTCCTCCCGGCAAGCCCCCGGACAGTAAGTTTCTCCAGTTCCTCTGGATCAATTTCGGAATTCCCTGGCTTCAGACGCAGGCGGACTTCGATCGATCGATGATCCTTATGGGGCACGCCGAACAATATGCGGGGGTTCTCTCCCGTGAGGGCACCAGCGTTATCCATCCACCTCACATCCCGTCGCTCATCGGTGTTCAGGACATCCAATATCTGGATGCCACGGGATTGGGCCGGAACCGGTCCATCGGCGACCTCATGCGATACGCGGTGGTCAACATGGGACTGGATACGCTGGCGCACTTTGGGGATTTTCAGCCGACAACCTCGCAAACCGCGTCGAGCTTCGGTTCCGAGGACGGAACCCGCTATAGCGACGAACAACTATACGCCTTGGCCCTCTACATCTATTCGCTGAAACCTCCTCCCAACCCGAATCCGGTCGACGAACGGGCGCACCGCGGGGAAACGATTTTCAAACGGGAGGGCTGCGCGGGTTGCCACACTCCGCCGCTTTATACGAGCAACAAATTGACTCCGGCGGCGGGCTTCCGAATTCCCGACGATCTCCGCAGGAGCGAAAACATTCTGGATTTTTCAGTGGGGACCGACCCGGTGCTGGCGATGCAAACCCGGCGCGGCACGGGATTCTATAAGGTCCCATCGCTTCGCGGCGTGTGGTTTCGCAATGGCTTCAGCCACGGTGGAAATGCGGACACCTTAGAGGAATGGTTCGATCCCGCGCGGCTGAAGGAGGGTTATGTGCCGAAAGGTTACCATCGTGGACCGAGTCCGATTGCGGGCCACGAATTCGGGCTGAAGTTGTCGCCGGATGACAAGCAGGCACTCATCGCGTTTCTCAAGACCTTGTAGGAGCGGTCAGAACGTGGCTCCGAACATCAACGTAGATACCCCTCGGAACAGTATCGTTCTGGCCTACCTGACTCGTCTGCATCGAGATCGCGTTCCACTGCCCGTGGTTGTAAGGCCGGAAGAAGTTGACGACGCCTACATGAGGTTGGGAGCGCACCCTGAAGTTGTCCAGCGCATTTGGGATGAACTCGGGAAAGCCCTTCCCAGGGATTGCAGAAGGGTTGTCTATTCGACCCCAGCATTGGTTCATCCCGAGAACGGAACGATCTTCGCACTGGCGCTGGGGACAGGTTATGGGCTGCGCCTGCCGCCTCCTCTGGTGGAAGTCGCCATACGTCGCGGGGCCCGCACATCAATGTCCTACACAGATGGGAACGACATGAATACCCATCGCGATCTTGGACGCGACTGGGTGCTGGGTGCCTGGCTCGGAGCCGAGCCGAGATGGTGCACCAAGGCATTCGAGTACTTCGGGAGATTGTGAACCGCTTCGGTTGCGGATTCTTCGCCGATGCGTGCGACCATAATTTCATGCGGAGTCCCTTTGCGATTCTTTTTCCTGTTGCGGCAGGCCTGGCTCTCCTGGGCGCCGAATCCGGCGGCGTCCCGGCGCGGGCTTTGAATGCAATCACGCCGGAAGGGCTGCTGAAACACATCCGGATACTTTCTTCCGATGAATTCGACGGACGCGCGCCGGCGAGTGCCGGGGAGCAAAAGACGGTCGATTATCTCATCGAAGCCTGCCGCGCGATGAAGTTGTCCCCGGGCAATCCCGATGGCACGTTCACACAAACGGTCAAGCTCTGGGGCATCACGGGCGGCGGAGGCGAGGTCGCTATCCAATCGGACGGCACGGCGTTTCCTCTCGCTACGGCGGATTATCGCGTGTCGTCTTCGCAGCCGAAGGCTTCGACCGAAATTCCGGAGTCGCCGATCGTCTTCGTGGGATATGGCATTGTCGCTCCGGAGTACGGCTGGGACGACTACAAAGGTGTCGATGTGAAAGGCAAGGCAGTCGTGCTGCTGGGGGGCGATCCGCCGATTCCGGATCCGAACGACGCATCGAAACTGGACCCGAAGATGTTCCTGGGATCGGAGCTTTCCTTTTACGGCAGGGCCGGATCGAAAGCGGATCTGGCGCATGCGCGCGGGGCAACCGCCGTCATTACTGTGCAAGGCGGCGGCGCGGGGCGCGGGCCGACGCGTCCGCCGGGCGCCAATGCAGGTCCGAACCGGTACATCACTCGCGAAACGATGATTGTGCGCGATGATTCGTCCACGGATCACATCGCAGCCACAATTTCGCTGAATAACCAGAAGGCGGTGGAACTGTTCGCGGCTTCGGGGCTGGATCTCAACGCGCTTCGCCAATCCGCGCTCTCCCGCGATTTCAAGCCGGCGGAGTTGAAGGCCACGGTTTCCGGAACGGCGCACAACCAGGTCCGCGAGATTGAATCGCGCAACGTGATCGCAAAGATCGAGGGCAGCGACCGCGCGTTGCGCTCCGAGTACGTGATCTATTCGGGCCACTGGGACCACATGGGTCACCAAGGCGACAACATTTTCCACGGCGCGAGCGACAATGCGTCGGGCACCGCCGGTGTTCTCGAATTGGCGCACGCTTTTACTCAGCTACCCTCGCGGCCGAAACGCACGGTGATCTTTCTGTGGCCCACGGCGGAGGAACGCGGCCTGCTCGGGGCGAAGTATTATGTTCAGCATCCTCTCTACCCACTGTCGAAAACGGTGGCCAACATCAATCTGGATTACTTCAGCAACTGGGGATGGGGCCGCACGAAGGATTTCAGCATTCTCGGCATGGGCATGAGCTCGCTGGACGATTTGACCAAGGAAGCGGTGGCACGGCAAGGCCGCGTGGTTACGGGCGACACCGATCCGGTGGAGGGTTTCTACTGGCGTTCGGATCATGTGGAGTTCGCCATGGGCGGCGTGCCTTCGCTCGCGACGAGTCCGGGTATCGACTTCGTCGGCAAGCCGGCCGGGTACGGCGAGGAGAAGCGGCAGGAGTACATCCGCAACGACTATCACAAGCCCACGGACCAGGTGAAGGCGGATTGGGACCTCAGCGGCGCGGTGCAGGATCTGCAGGTCCTGCTGGAGGTGGGTTACCGGGCGGCGCAGGATGCGGCGCGTCCTGTGTGGACCGACCGGCCGCCCTACATGCACAACCCGCACGCGGGCCAATAAGAGGATGAGGCGCGATGACTGAGACGGACGTTTACGATTTCATGCGTGGGCATCGATTTGGCATTCTCGGGACGATCTGCGAGCGCGGCACGCCGCAATCGGCGCTGGTCGGCATCGCGGTCACACCGGGGCTCGAGATCGTGTTCGATACGGTTAAGAGCTCACGGAAATATCCAAACCTGATCGCGCGGCCGGCGTGTTCTTTCGTTGTCGGCGGTTGGGGTGAAGGCGAGCAGACTGTGCAATACGAGGGCAGCGCCACGGAACTTCAGGGGCCGGAACTGGAACGGTACCAGGATATTTACTTCAAGGCGTGGCCGGACGGAACGGCGAGAATGAAATGGCCGGGAATCGTGTACTTCGTGGTGCGGCCGGCGTGGATTCGTTATAGCGATTTCGATGCGAACCCGCCGCTGATCTGCGAATTCACTCCGGGTCCGGTGCAGGGGCTTGCGCGGAGCACGTCTTTATGAACAGACGGCTGTTTTTGCGGTCCGCGGGAGTTGCGGCGGCGAGTTGCGGGCTTCGCGCAGCGACTCGCTCCGAAGGTTGGCGCACGTTCGAAGTGACAACGAGCGCCGAGATTCTGAAGCCGGAGGGCGTGACGCGTGTGTGGTTTCCGACGCCGCTGTTCGGCAAGACGCCGTTTCAGCGGAGGCTGTCCGATCACTTCAGGGCCGGGGGCGGAGAGGCGAGGATGGTGGAGAGCAAGGCAGACGGGCTCGGAATCCTCACCGTGGAGTTCCCAGCCGGTGTCAGGCCGTTGGTTACGCTCACCAGCCGCGTGGCGACACGGAATTTCGCGGTGGATCTTTCCACATCCACTAAACCGAACGTGGACCGGCGAGAGCTCGCGCATTTTTTGCGGCCCACCAGGCTTCTGCCGACGGACGGCATCGTGAAGGAGACGGCTACCAGGATTACGAACGGGGCGAAGAGCGATGTCAGTAAGGCGCGCGCGATTTACGAGTGGATCGTGGAGAATACGTTTCGAAGTCCGAAAGTGCGCGGGTGTGGGACGGGGAATATCCGGTTCATGCTGGAGTCGCAGGATTTCGGGGGCAAATGCGCCGATCTGAACGCCCTGTATGTCGGGCTGGCGCGCGCGGCGGGGCTGCCGGCTCGCGACGCTTATGGCATACGGGTCGCGAAATCTTCACTCGGGTATCGGAGCCTCGGAGTGGCGTCGGAAAATGTCACGAAAGCGCAGCACTGCCGGGCGGAGGTTTATACGGACGAGTACGGTTGGGTGCCCGTGGATCCCGCCGACGTGCGGAAAGTTGTGCTGGAAGAACCGCCGGGCAATCGGACGTTGAAGGACGAGATGGTGGAGAGGGCACGGGCGCGGCTGTTTGGGTCGTGGGAGATGAATTGGATGGCGTACAACTTCGCGCATGATGTGGCGTTGCCGGGATCGGCTGGGGGGCCGCTCGGTTTTCTGATGTACCCTCAGGCGGAGACGGGCTCGGGGCGGGTCGACTGCCTGGACCCCGAGCGCTTCCAGTACGCGATTACGGCTCGGGAGATTGGGATGTGAATGTCGATCCATTCGCCTTTCGATACACCTTTTGCCGCTCCCTCGCGGGGCTGTGAAAAAATCCGGCTGTTGTTCTCGTCGTGCTCCATTCGCCTTTTCGATGCCGTTTACCGCTCCCTCACGGTCGCGGCTCCGTTAGCAGCATCAGGTACTTACGGAGCCGTGACCGTGAGGGAGCGGTAAAAGGTGCCGGGGATACGCAAACGATTTGATTTTTTCACTGCGTCAACCGGTCAGTACTGCCTGGACCTCGAGCGCACGCATAATAGAGTTTCCATGCCCGACCTTCTACACACACTTGCGGCCGCGGGAGCGGCGTTCCTGGCCGGGGCGATCAACTCCGTCGCCGGGGGTGGCACGCTCATTTCTTTTCCGACGCTGGTCTGGCTGGGATTGCCGCCGATCACGGCGAACGCTACTAGCACGGTCGCGATCTGGCCGGGGTCTTTGGGGAGCATCTGGGGCTTTCGCAAGGAACTGGGGCAGACCGATCCGCGGCTGCGGCTGCTGTGCATCACAAGCCTGCTGGGAGGCGGCGTCGGGGCGCTGCTGCTGCGCTCGACTCCACCGGCGACGTTCCAGCACCTGGTGCCGTTTCTGATTCTGTTCGCGACAGTTCTGTTTACGGTGCAAGCGCCGATTCAGAAGAGGCTGCGCGCGCGGACGCAATCGCCCGGCGCGGTGCAGGAGCATGCGGGCCTGCCCGTCGCGATGGCGCTCAATCTGTTCGTCGCGGTGTACGGAGGCTACTTCGGAGCCGGCATGAGCATCATGATGCTCTCCGCGCTGAGTATTCTGGGTCTTACGGACATTCTGCAGATGAATGCGCTCACCAGCCTTTTTGCGCTGTGCGTGAACGGGGTGGCGGCGGGGATTTTCATAGGCACCCACATGGTGGATTGGAGTTATGTTCTGCCGATGGCAGTGGCGGCGGTTATCGGCGGGTATGGAGCGGCCGGGCTGGCGCGGCGCATAGGGAAGGTGGCGGTGCGGCGGTTTGTGATTATTGTGGGCTTCGCGATGTCCGCGATTCTGTTCGTGCGGTACTTCGTTTGAGGGCGCGCTACACTGCGGGTGTGAGGCGTGTTGTTTTCGTGCTGTTGGGAGTTGCGATGGCGGTATGCGCGGCGGAGGTGCCGTCGATCGGCTGCCCTTCGGATGGGCAGGCGGGTCCGATGGAAGTGCCTCCGGCGACCACGATCCAGGTTCCAATTCCGGAAGAGGCGGCGCGGCAACTGGCTTACTACCGGTGGACCGGCGGAATCGGCATTCTGGCGCCTCGCGGGTGGCACTGTTTCGATCGATACGGGTCATCGGGGGACGCGCTGATGGTGAGCGCCAAGCCGCTGGATCTCGCGCGCGGGATCGATGGCCCCGCGGTTGAACTGAACCGGAGTCTCGGGGATACCTCGGGGCGTTTCACGGTGGCGAGGATTGCCGCGCGGGTGTTTCCCGCAGCTGCGACATTTGTCGCGGACGTGACGCGAGAATTCGCAGTGCCGTCCAGCGACTATCCAACGGGACCATATCCCGCCGACAGTCTCGTGTACAAGAGCAAGACGGCCGTGGAATACCGGACTCCCGCGGAGAGCGAAGGACTCGGCACGCAGACGTTGCTGAAGAAGAATGCGAGCCCGATTGAAGGCGTCGCCATCCTGACCGGCGACTCGCCGCCCGACCTGTTTCTGGTGGCCATCCGCCTGCCGCGCGAGATGGCTGCACTCACCCGAATCATCGTCGATCAGGTGGAACGGGAAGCGAAGTGACGGCCACGATTCTGCGCGGGGTGCAACTTCCGGAAGCGGCGGCGCCACACGATGTGCTGATCGAAGACGGCACGATCGCGGCGATTGCGCCTGAGTTGACGGCGCCCGCGAACACGCTTGAACTCGACTGCCGTGGGTTGACGGCGCTTCCGGCGACGATTGACGCTCACGTACACTTCAACGACCCAGGGCGCGCGGATTGGGAAGGCGGCGCCACGGGGTCGCGTGCGCTGGCCGCGGGCGGCGGGGCGCTGTTCGTCGATATGCCTTTGAATTCTTCGCCGTGCACCACGACGGCGGAGAATTTCGACGCGAAGGTCGCGGCGCTGTCGCAGAGCGCGCTGACGGATTTCGCGCTGTGGGGCGGCATTGTGCCGGGAAATGTTGGGGCGATTGGGGAGCTCGCGGCGCGCGGCGTAACCGGATTCAAAGCGTTCATGGCGGAATCCGGTCTTGCGGAGTTTCCGCGCGCGGACGACCTGACGTTGTTCGAAGGCATGAAAGCGGCTGCGGGTGTGAATCTGCCGGTAGCGGTGCACGCCGAATCGCACGAGATCACGAGCGGGCTTACTGCGCGGGCGAAGGCACGGGACATCGCGCCTTATCTGGCGTCGCGGCCGGTAGTGGCTGAAGTCGAGGCGATCCACCGGGCCGGGTTGCTGGCGCGGGAGGCGGGGTGCAAGCTGCACATCGTGCATATATCGAGCGGCGCGGGCATTGCCGCCGCACTGGAGGCGCGCGCTCGCGGCACGGACATTTCGATCGAAACCTGCGCGCACTACCTCTACTTCACGGAGGAGGATGTGCACCGTATCGGCGCGGCGGCAAAGTGCGCGCCGCCTCTTCGTCCGGCGGCGGATCGCGACGCGCTTCATAGCGCGCTGCTGCGAGGGGAAATCGACATAGTGACTTCGGACCACTCTCCCGCGCCGCAGCACATGAAGGACTCGCCGGATTTTTTTGCGGTGTGGGGCGGGATCGCGGGCGTTCAATCCACGCTGGCCGTGCTGCTCGATCGCGGCGTCCCGCTGCCGTTGATCGCGCGGGTGCTTGCGGAGGCTCCGGCGGCGCGGTTTGGGCTGCCTCGCCGCGGCCGTCTGACTGCCGGCAACTATGCCGATATCGTGCTGGTGGACCTGGCTGCGGCGCACACGCTGCGGCGCGAAGATCTGCACCAGCGGCACGCGATCACGCCGTACCTGGGCCGCACGTTCCGGGGGCGCATCGTGCGTACTCTCCGCCGCGGGCAGACGATCTGCGAAAATGGCAAAATCGTTGCCGCTTCGTGCGGCATACTGGTGACGCCACATGCACAACCTCGGACAAACGCGTAGCGCCTGCCGCGCATCCCATTATCTGTTCACGCCGGACACCTTCGTGCGCGCGCCGCTGCCGGGAATGACGGCGGCGACTGCGATTGTGCACGTTTCGCCCGCCGCCGGCGCGGCGTTCACGCAATACACCGTCGAGTTCGAAGCGGGAGGCGCGCTCGGACCTTCGCGCGGGCAGCGATTTCTGTACGTCACGGGCGGCGAACTTTCGGCGGGCGGTCGCGTTCTCGCGGCGGGCCATTACGCATTTTTCCCCGAGGGCTGCGACGCCAAGGTGAGCGCGCGCGGGACGGCGTCCGCGGCGGTGATCGAGAAGCAGTACCGGGCGCTGGAAGGCACGAATGCGCCTGCGATGCTCTTCGGAGACGAGTCCGCGATTGCGGCCGCGCCTCTCAATGGCGACGCGGGGATTGCTCTCCGCTGCCTGCTTCCCGATCAACCCGCATTCGACTTCGCGGTCAACACGATGACGTACGAGCCGGGCGCGGCGCTCTCGCAAGTGGAGATTCATGTGATGGAGCACGGGCTTGCGATGCTGCAAGGCGGCGGCATCTACCGTCTGGACGATGCGTGGTACCCGGTGAGCGCGGGCGACTTCATCTGGATGGCGCCGTATTGCCCGCAATGGTTCGGAGCGCTTGGCAAGACGCCGGCAAAGTACCTCATCTATAAAGATTGGAATCGCCACCCGCTCCCATGAGAATGGAAATCGATGAAGCGCGGTTGTCGCGCGAGTTGGACGAGCTTGCGAAGTTCAGCGCGGCGCCGGCCCCGGCTGTCACTCGCGTGGTTTATTCACCGGAAGAGCGGGCTGCTCGCGCGTATGTGAAACAACTTTGCCGCCGGCTGAATCTGGAGGTGCGCGACGATGCGGTGGGGAACACGTTCGCGCGGCTGCCGGGCTCCGAACCCGCTCTGCCCGCGATTGCAACGGGGTCGCACATTGATGCGATTCCGAACGCGGGCCGGTTCGATGGCACGGTGGGAGTGCTGGGCGGGCTTGCTGCCATTCGGGCGATCAAAGCCGCGGCCCTGCGTCCGCGCCGTTCGATCGAGCTGATTGCTTTCGCGGCCGAAGAGCCGACGCGTTTCGGGATCGGTTGCTTTAGCAGCCGGATGCTGGCGGGGACGCTGACGGCGGAAGCTGCCGCGGGACTGCGCGACCGCGTTGGGCGGACGCTGGATGAGTTGCGAGCCGAAGCGGGTTACACGGCGCCGCTCGATTCGGTGCGTCTGCCGGAGGGATATTACGGCGCGTTTCTCGAACTGCACATCGAGCAGGGTCCGAGGCTGGACCGCAGCGGCACGAAGGTGGGAATCGTCACGGCGATTGCGGCGCCCGCGAGTTTGCTCATAGACGTGGAGGGCGAGGGCGGCCACGCGGGAGCGGTGCTGATGGCGGAGCGGCGGGACGCGCTTTGCGCGGCGGCGGAGATCGTGCTTGCGGCGGAAACGGCGGCGAAGGCGAGCGGGGCACGCGATACGGTGGCGACCATCGGAATCTGCGATGTGTTTCCCGGGGCGGTGAATAGCATCCCGAGCAGAGTGACGCTTTCGCTGGACGTGCGCGACATCGATGAAGGGCGGCGCGATGGAGTGCTGGCCGCGATCGCGGAAGCGTGCGAGGAGACGGCGGCGCGACGCGGCGTTGAAGCGCGGACGGCGGTGATCAACAAAGATGCACCGGCGGCGTGCGATTCGCGTGTGATGAACGCGCTGACAATGGGGGCGGCGCGGCATAACCGCGCTCATATTCGGATGGTGAGCCGCGCGTATCACGATGCGCTGTTCATGGCGCGGATCGCTCCCACCGGGATGCTGTTTATTCCGTGCCGGGATGGCGTGAGTCACCGGCCCGATGAGTATGCTTCGCCCGAGGATATTGCGATCGGGGCTACGGTGCTCGCGGAAGCTTTGGCGGAGCTGGCAAACGACCCGGAGTGAGGGGATGAGCCTGAAGAATGGCGGCAGAATGCAAAACCCCTCCGAACCGAACCGGCGCGGAGGGGTCAAAGCGATTTATCGGCGTTGATGGTTAAGCAATCGCAGCTTCTTTAGTCTCGGTCCGCCGGGCGAGGTCGTAGCGATCCAGGTTCATGACCTTGTTCCATGCGGCCACGAAGTCTTTCACGAACTTCTCCTTCGATCCCGCGCAGGCATAGACCTCGGCAAAGGCACGCAGTTGGGAGTGCGAACCGAAGATGAGGTCGATGCGGGTTCCGGTCCACTTCACGGCGTTCGACTTGCGGTCGCGCCCTTCGTAGACTCCCTCTTTCCCTTCGGCCGGCTGCCATTGCGTGCGCATGTCCAGCAGGTTGACGAAGAAGTCGTTCGTCAGAACGCCGGGGGTTGAGGTGAAGACGCCGTGTTTGGAACCGCCGGTGTTCGCGCCGAGCACGCGCAGTCCGCCGAGCAGCACCGTCATTTCCGGACCGGTCAGCCTCAGGAGTTGCGCGCGGTCCACCAGAGCCTCCTCGGGCTGCATGAACTGCGTCTTGCCGCCGATGTAGTTACGGAAGCCATCCGCGCGCGGCTCCAGAGGAGCAAAAGAAGCCACGTCGGTCTGTTCCTGAGATGCGTCCATGCGTCCGGGAGTGAAGGGAACCATCACCTCGATTCCAGCGTCCTTCGCGGCTTTTTCGATGGCGGCGTTACCCGCCAACACGATCAGGTCGGCAAGCGAGACCTTTTTCCCGAAGTCCTTGCGGATGGTTTCCAGCTTATCCAGAACCTTGGCAAGCTGCTGGGGCTGATTGACATCCCAATCCTTCTGGGGAGCAAGGCGGATGCGTGCGCCATTCGCCCCGCCGCGCTTGTCGGAGCCACGAAATGTCGATGCCGACGCCCAGGCTGTCGAAACCAGGTCGGAGACCGAAAGGCCGGACGCCAGGATCTTCGCCTTCAAAGCAGAAGCATCCTTTTCGTCGAGCGGCGGATGGTCCACCGCGGGGATCGGATCCTGCCAGATGAGAGTTTCCTTCGGCACGAGCGGACCGAGATAGCGCGCGATCGGACCCATGTCGCGGTGCGTCAGCTTGAACCAGGCGCGGGCGAATGCATCGGCGAACTGCTCGGGGTGTTCGTAAAAGCGCCGGGAGATTTTCTCGTATGCCGGATCGAAGCGCAACGACAGATCCGTGGTGAGCATCGTGGGCACGCGTTTCTTCTTCGGATCGAAGGGATCGGGGATGTTTGCCTGGCCGTTTTTGGCACGCCACTGTTTGGCTCCCGCCGGGCTGGCTGTCAATTCCCACTCGTTTTCGAACAGGTTTTTGAAGAAGTTGTTGCTCCACGCGGTTGGCGTCTGCGACCAGATGACCTCCGGACCACCGGTGATGGCATCGGCCCCGAATCCCGTGCCGAACTTGCTCTTCCACCCGAGGCCCTGGTCTTCCAGCGCGCCGCTTTCCGGTTCCGGCCCGACCATCGACGGATCGCCCGCGCCGTGCGTTTTGCCGAACGTGTGGCCGCCCGCGATGAGAGCGACAGTCTCTTCGTCATTCATCGCCATCCGGAAGAAGGTCTCGCGAATATCTTTCGCGGCCGCCACCGGGTCCGGGTTGCCGTTCGGACCTTCCGGGTTGACGTAAATGAGACCCATCTGAACGGCGCCGAGCGGTTCGGCCAGTTGGCGCTCGCCGCTATAGCGTTCGTCGCCCAGCCAAGTGCCTTCCGGACCCCAGTAGAGCTCCTCGGGTTCCCACACATCGGAGCGTCCCCCGGCAAAGCCGAAGGTCTTGAAGCCCATCGATTCCATGGCAACGTTGCCGGCGAGGACCATCAGGTCAGCCCACGAGATCTTCTCGCCGTATTTCTGCTTGATGGGCCACAGCAGGCGGCGGGCCTTGTCCAGATTCGCGTTGTCCGGCCAGCTATTCAGCGGTGCGAAGCGTTGCTGCCCGGCTCCTGCGCCGCCGCGGCCGTCGGTGATTCGATACGTCCCCGCGCTGTGCCACGCCATGCGAATCATCAGGCCGCCGTAATTGCCGAAATCGGCGGGCCACCAATCCTGCGAGTTTGTCATCAGGGCCTGCAGGTCCTTGATGACGGCATTGAGGTCCAGGCTTTCAAACGCCTTGGCGTAGTCGAAGTCCTCGCCCATGGGGTCGGACAATCGCGAGTTGCGGTGAAGAACCGAGATGTCCAGGGCTTCCGGCCACCACTCGCGGTTTCTGCGCCCGCGTGCGCCGCCGTGCGCTACCGGGCACTTCCCGGCGTCTGCTGCAGCGTGGCCATTGTGGGCTCCGGCGTTCGCTGCGTCTGTCACTTGTCTTTCCATTTCTCCATCCTTTCCTACGAATAAAAATGTCAACGGGGGGAAGTGCGCCGCGGAGCGCACTTGGGACACAGCCCCCGAAAAATGAGTTCGCATTCCCGAAGCACGCGCTTGCCGAGCGACGCTGCCGCAGGCCGGGGCACGTCATACCAGTCCAGGTCCTCAACATTCCCGCAGCGATCGCAGATGAAGTGGTGGTGCCGGTCGCCTGTGGCATCGAATCGCGCCGCCCGTCCTTCTACGGCCACTTCGCGCACCAGACCGGCCTGCACCAGGTCGCGCAAATTGTTGTAAATCGTAGCCCTGGAAGAGCGCGGGTCGACGCGGTTGACGGCTTCGAAGATCTCCACCGCAGTGGGATGCCCGGGTTGCGACATCAGGAACGCCAGAACGGCGTAACGCTGCGGAGTGCACCTTAGACCGCTACCCGCCAACGAACGTTTGATCGCCTCGGGATTCATGAACTGAGTATTTTTAGATTATATCTAAATATGAAAACCCGGGTGTGGATGCAATTTAACGCCGGGCAGCTAGAACTCGTAGTCGAGAGAGAACTGGATTTGGCGGGCTCCGCTTCCGGCCAGCGGTTGCAGGAAGTAAGGGCCTACGACCGGGTTGAGGCGCGAGACGTTTGCCCGATTGAAGAGATTGAAGGCTTCGGCGACCAGGTCCAAATGGGCTGTTTTCGTGAACGCAAAATATTTCAGGAGGCGGAGGTCTGTGTCGACTTGCAGGGGGCCGCGCCCGGAATTGCGGTGGAAGCCTGGCGCGCGGAGGGCGTAGGGCCAGTTCCCGGTGAGGGCATCGAGCGGGCTGCCGCTTTCGAGCGTGAAGATGGGGGCGAGTTCCAGGTTACTGAGCGCCTTTTCGAGCTTCGATTTGTCCTGCTGCGGTTTTTCGTCGGCGATGGGCAGCTCCCAGAGTGCGTTGAAGGTGAGGCGATGCCGCTGATCCTGGCGGGAGAAGGCTCGCTGCGGTTGAATTTCGGTGAAGTCCGAGGCGTCGTCGTAGGTCTTGGAAAGCGTGTACGCGGCCGTGAATTCAAGCTCGTCGGACATGCGGCGGTTCAGCGTGAAACTGGCTCCGCGATAGTTCGAATGGGACGAGTTGTCGAGCTGGTATGCGCCGGGGAGGGGGAGCGTGCGGGCGAGGTGGACTCCGGCGACATCCATGAGCGAGACGCTCGCGGTGAGATCCTTGGCGATCAGATGCTCGACGGCGACGTTCGCCTGGCTGCTGTAGGAAGCGGGTAGCGCGGCGGCGGAGCGGTAGACGAACGGCACGGCGTCGACCTGTTCCACTTTGTTTTGCAGGATGGGGTTGAGCGCCGCAAGCAAATAGCGGTCGTAGAAAATTCCGTAGCCGGCGCGCGCCACCCAGGTTTTGGATAGCTGCCAGGCGAGGCCGGCCCGGGGGCTGACGTTGTTGCAGTCGCGCGGGAGCGGCGTGGGCAGATGCTCGTAATCGTAGCGGACTCCGAGGTCAAGCGTCAGACCCTGCGCGACGGTCCAGTGGTCCTGGACGAAGGCTCCGTAGTTTTGCACGGCGTAGGCGGCGGCCGGATTACCGAAGGCGCGGCGGGTCTCGATGGGGCGCGCGGCGAGGTAATCGGCGACGGTCGCGTAGGCGAAGATTCCGCCGGCGCCATCGAGGATGGACGCGTCTTCGCGCACCCGATTGTATGTAACGCCGGCTTTCAGCAGGTGGCGGCCGGCGGCTCGCGAGACGATGTACGAGGCTTGATGGTGCGTCTCAGTGCGCGCGCCGTTGCCATCGTAGGGGCGTCCGAAGATGGCGATGCCGGCGATATAAACTCCGGGACCGGTGGTGTTGTTGGTGCGCGTGACGGCGTCGCGGGTGGCGTACTGCGCGCGAAAATCGCCGACGGTGTTGGGGTCGAACACGGTGGTGAGCGCTCCGGCGATGGCGTTGTCGCGCGTGAAGCTGCTGCCGCGCGCCGAGGCATCGAACCAACCGTCGTTGTGGAAGGCGTCGCCGGCTTCGCGATTGTTGGTGTAGGCGTAGCGCAGCATGAGCGAGTTGCGCCGCGTGAGCTGATGATTGAGTTTGGCGGAGGCTTCGGTTTCGGCGCGGGACGTGGGGAAGAAGTCGTCGCGCAGGGGCAGGCCGGGTAAGCGCGGGATGAACGCATCGTCGAGCGCGCGGTTGTGCTCCTGCTCAAAGGCGGCGTAGTAGAAGGTCTTGTCTTTGACGATGGGGCCGCCGAGCGCGAGGCCAATGCGATAGCGGTGGAGCAGCGGCGCGGCGTGCTCGGTTTCAAAAGGCTGGCGCGCGTCGAAGGCTCCATTTTGCAGGAAGACGAACGCGTCGCCATGGATGGCGTTGGCGCCCACACGCGTGATCACGTTGATGGATCCGCCGGAGGCGCCGCCGGTTTCGGCGGAGAGGCCGGAGTTGACCACTTGGAATTCCTGCACGGTTTCGAGCGAGAGCTCGGTGCGGCTGGCGCCGAGGAATTCGTCGTTGTTGTCCAGACCGTCGATGGTGACGTTGTTGCTGCGGCCGCGCAGGCCGCCGAAGGAGAAGCCGCTATCGAATTGTTGCGTGCTCGGCGCGACGCCCGGCGCGAGAAGGACGAAGTTGAGATAGTTGCGGCTCTGGACGGGAAGCTCTTCGATGCGCTCGGTATCGATGCTGGTGGCGACGGAGGTTTGCGCCGGGTCGAGCGCCGGTGGTTGCGCAGTCACGGTGATGGCTTCCGAACCCACGACTGCGAGTGCGATGTCCTGATGCACCATAGCGCCGAGCGGAACAACGATGCCGCGGTGGTCGTAGCGCGAGAAGCCCGGATAGGCGATGGAGAGCGCGTACGTGCCCGGCGGCAGTTCCAACACGCGGTAGATGCCTTCGGCGTTGCTGGTAGCGTCGCGGGTAAGGTGGGTGGAGATTTCGCGCGCGACAACAGTGGCGCCCGGAATGCGAGCGCCACTGGGATCGGCGATAGTTCCTTCGATGCCTCCGTTAACGGCGGAGGTCTGTGCAGCGGCAGTGGCAGCCACCATGAGGAAGATGAGGACGCGCGCCTGCCGCATTCGCATTTTTACCAGACTCTACAGGCGTTGCTGCTGACCATCGGCTGGCCCGCTTTGCAGGAGAACGCCTTTTGGAATTCAGGCATGTTCTGCAAGGTTCCCTCGACGCGATAGCGTCCGGGGGAGTGCGGATCGGTCATAGCGAGCGCGCGCTGGGATTCGGGCGAGGAATTCTCGCACCAGATTTGCGCGAAGCCGAGGAAGAAGCGCTGCTCGGGCGTGTAGCCGTCGATGGTGGCCGTGTTGACCTGCTTCTTCTTTTCGGCGTCCTGCATGGCGAGATAGGAGACGCGCAGACCGCCGTTGTCGGCGGTGTTTTCGCCGAGGGTGAGGCGTCCGTTGAGCTTTACGTCGTCGACCGCGGTGAAGCCGGAGTATTCGTTGGCGACGCAGGTGGCGCGCTTTTCGAATTCCGCGCCATCGGCGGGAGTCCACCAGTCGCGCAGGTCGCCTTTGCCATCGAACTTACGGCCCTGGTCGTCAAAGCCGTGCGTCATTTCGTGGCCGATGACCGCGCCGACCGCGCCATAGTTGATGGCGGCGTCGCGCTGCGGATCGAAGAACGGGGGCTGCAGAATTCCGGCGGGGAAGTTGATGCTGTTGTTCTGCGGGCTGTAGAAGGCGTTGACGGTGGGCGTGCTCATGCCCCATTCGGATTTGTCCGTGGGCTTGCCGATCTTATCGAGATTCTCCTTGCGCAGCGCATCGAGGAGCCGCTGAGAGTTGCCGTAGAAATCGTCGCGGCGGATCTCCACCTTGCTGTAGTCGCGCCACTTCTTGGGATAGCCGACATTGTTGGTGATGGCGGCGAGCTTGGCTTGCGCGGCTTTCTTAGTGGGGTCGGTCATCCAGGTGAGGGTTTTTATGTCCTGGCCGAGAGCTTTTTCAAGGTTGTCGACGAGCTCGGTGATCTGCTTTTTCGCGTCGGCTCCGAAGCGGAGCTCGATGTACTTCTGGCCGAGGAGGTCGCCGAGCTGACGATCGACGATTCCGACGCAGCGGAACTGGCGCGGGCGCGGCTGCTTGGCGCCGGTGAGGTAGCGCTGCCAGAAATCGAAGCTGGCGTCTTCGAACGCCTTGGGCAACTCGGCGGCGTGCGCGCGAATCAGGTGGAACTCCAGGTAAGCCTTCCACGCATTGACGTCGGCGGGCAGGGTGGAAGAGGCTTGCTTGAAGAAGTCGGGGTTGGTGACGTTGAGGGTGTCAAAGGAGGGCGCGCCGGTGACCTTGAAATAGGTTTCGAAATTCCAGCTGGGCGCGAGCGCCTGCAGTTCCTTGACGGTCATGATGTGGTAGCGCTTGTTGGGGTCGCGCATGCTGACGCGGTCGGCGGATGCTTTGGCGAGCGTGGTTTCGAACTCGAGCACCTGTTGCGCTTTGGTCTGGGCGGTTTCGGGCGAATCGCCGGCGAGTTCGAACATGTGCGCTACGTGTTCGACGTAGTGCTTGCGGATATCGACGCTTTTGGGGTCGGTTTTGAGATAGTAGTCGCGGTCGGGGAGAGAGAGGCCGCCCTGGCCGACGGTGGCGATGGTCTTGTTGGAATCCTTGGCGTCGGGCTGCGCGCCGAAGGTGAAGAGAACGGCGGTGCCTTCGCTGGCGAGGTGCGCGATTTCGTTGTTCACATCGGCGGCGGTGCGCAGGGCGTTGATGCGATCGAGCTCGGGTTTGAGAGGAGCGATGCCGCGCTTTTCAATCGCGGCCGTGTCCATACAGCTTGCGTAGGCGTCGCCGATTTTCTGCTCGAGAGGGCTGCGGCCGGTTTTGGCGACGGATGCACCCTGGAGAATATCGAGGAGCACGCTTTCATTGCGCTGGCTGAGTTCGGTAAAGCGACCGAAGCGGGAACGGTCGGCGGGCAGCGGGTTGTTCTTGACCCAGCTTCCGCAGGCGTACTGGTAGAAGTCGACGCAAGGGTCGATGGATTTGTTCATGGCGGCCGTATCCAGGCCGCTGGCGCTCGGGGTGTCGGCGGGGCCGGCAGCGAGGGCGAGTGTGGGAAGAATTAAGGATGCAATCAGTGTGAACTTCATAGATTCAGAGCCAATTGAATCTATTTTAGCTGATGGCTCCACTGGGTCGTGGGGGTTTTGATTTTATCGGCGTTCATGGGCGGAATCCGGTCGCTTGAGGAAGAACATGGATTGGCTGCCGATGAACGCCGATAAGCCGAAAAAATCCCGGCTAGTGGTCTCCGTCGTGTCCGTTGTTGTTGTTGTTATTGTTGTTGTTGTTGTTGTTGTTGTTGTTATTGTTATTGTTGTTCGGCGTGTTGAGCGCGTTTACGGCTATGAATGCTCCGTTCGTCACTGGTCCGGTGGTGGTGGCCGCGATTTGGATGAGGACCGCCGGTGCGATACAGGGGGACGGCACCAGGATATTCCCCTGCAGGTTCGCGTTTCCGAACGATGAGAGGGTTGCCGGGGCGGTGCTTCCTGCGACTACGTCTCCGCAGACCAGGCTGGCTTGGACCATCGTCACAGGTCCGGTGGTATTCGCGAACGATCCCGCCGAGATGAGCAGACCCTGAACTTCCACCTGAAATTGTCCGCTTCCCGAGATGTTGAACTGCGAGTTCGCGATCATCCAGGGCGCTCCGCCGCTGGGGATTCCAGCGACGTGCTGGCCTACGGATGAGCCGACCAGTTGGCCTTCGATCTGCCCATTGCCCTGATTGTTATTGCCATTGTTGCCGTTGTTGCCGTTATTTCTGCCGCCATCTTTATCCGCCCATGCGGCGGTGGTGAGGACCGCGCAGAAGAGGAACGTAAACGCGAGTTTCATGTGCAAATCTCCTTTGTATTGGTGCGAGTCGTCTTGGTCTTGCAGGCAATTCCGAGTGTAACTGCGGGGCTGCGGGACAGTTGTAAAAGCGGCCGGGGGAGTGTCGCGCATCGCACCGGGCTGTTGCTTTTGCAACAAGCGACGAAAATTCGCGATTATCTACTGGACAACAATTGAGTGGACGGCACACTGCATCCAGAACGCTGGACATGAACGCGCGCGAAACACAGTCGGACGCGCGGAGACGGTTTGACGGTATTGACACGTAATCCAGGAACGGTCATAATATGACCAAATATGGATCTCGACTCTCTTAGGCAGCAAACCCTCGAACGGACGTGGGATCTGCATCAGCGCCTGTATACGATCATTGAGGACAGCATCGAGTCTGTCCGGGTTGAACTCGCCTCGAAGCCGTATGACCCTTGGTATTTCTCCCATTCGGTTCGGTTCCATCTGTGTACGGCTCTCGATTCGATCCCCGAGGAAGCGCGAACATTTGATCGCGTTCGTCATCCCCTCAGCGGCGTGGAGTTGAACTACAAAGAGTTCCGCGTCAAGGTATGGAAAGTGAGCGGCGATGAAATGCCACTGGCGGGCAACTCTCCCCACCGAAATGCCTTTCTTCGTCAGCCGTACCTTCCCAATTACATCGAGACTCTGGATTGCGGTGATACGATCCCGCTAAACCTGTTTATCGGATGGGACGTGGACCATGACCTGCACTTGAACAAAGTAGAGTTGGTCTGTCCAATGGATTTCGACTCGCCGTGGAAGCCGGGTGAAGACCTTTTCTCAGTGTCCATACCGCACCCGGCGCTACAGATTCAATCGCCCGTTCATTTCACGGAAGCGGCGGATCAGGATCTCGAAATCGAACTGGAGAAGAAGAAGACGGGTTCCGATGATGCCGACAACGACGATTAACGGTGATCGTGTTCGGCAGGCGCGCGAGATTCGCCGAATCAGCCAATCGAAACTTGCTGGGGCGATCGATGTCGATCAATCCTATCTGTCGTACGTAGAAGCGGGACTCCGCGAACCCTCTCCAGAAGTATTGGAGCGGATCGCGCTTGCAACGCAGTTTCCCCCGGCGTTCTTTCGGCACCCATCTGCACCGGAGTTTCCTCTTGGTTCGCTGTTGTTTAGGCGCCGTGACTCGCTTCCCGCAGATGAGCGTGATCAACTACGACAAGCAGCCCGCCTAGCCTATGAAATCTTCGATTCGATGGCGACTCGATTCAAAGCGATTGACATCCGAGTGCCCCGGCTCACGGGCGAATTCCCACGCGAGGCTGCTGATGTAGCGCGTAGCGCTATGGGGCTCTCTCCTGACACTCCGGTAACAAATCTAATCAATAGACTTGAACGCAACGGAGTTTTTGTTCTACTGCTGCCGCTAACGCTCCAACGCGCGGACGGTTTTTCAGTATGGGCGGACACGGAACCGCGCCGACCGGTGATCGTGCTGACGGGGGGATGGCCGGGGGATCGCCAGCGCTTCAGTGTTGCCCACGAGCTTGGTCATCTTGTGCTGCATCAGGTCCCCACGGGAAGTCCGTCGGAGATGGACTCGCAGGCGGATGCCTTCGCTTCCGAGTTTCTTTTGCCCTCAGAGGCGCTTCGGCAGGACCTGAACGGCAAGACTATAACGCTGACACTTCTCGCCCAACTCAAAAGCAAGTGGGGCGTCTCAATGCAGGCACTCGCGAGACAGGCACAAAACCTAGGGGTCATCACTGAAGGCCAGCGAAAGTATTTGGATAAGCAGATGGGACTTCGCGGATGGATTCGAGAAGAGCCGGTGAGGCTGGAACCAGAGAAGCCACGGATGTTCCGAAAAATGGCGGAGTCTACGTACGGCATCCCCACAGATGGCGCGCGGGTCGCTGCCCTCGCATCTGCACCCGTCAAACTCGTGGACGAGATCTTGGACTCTCACGCATCGCGGGCAGAACTGACTCGACCGCCAAAGTTGGAAACGATTGACGAGTCGACCCCGCCGGCAAAGCGCAAGAACGTCCTCCAGTTCAAGCCAAAGCGAATAAGGGCGTAGGGATTCGTGGAGGGCGTCTAGCTCGTGCTAGAAGCGGTCTTATAAACCGCAAATGTCTATGAAGCCGTGGCGGAATCCCTCAAAGTCGAGGCCGCGAAGTTCAAAGCGGCGATCCGAGCCGTCCTGAGCACTCCAACCACACCGCTGGCCGAAATTCAAGAGAAAACTGCCAGGCGAGTGCGAGCGCGGCACTTTTCAGGTGCGCGCCAAATCGAAAGTTCGATCCAAAGTCACCGGCCTGTCACCACAAGGTCTCGTGGTCGGCAAACACAGTTGTTGTGAAGTAGAATAACCACGCCGAAAATATGTGTTGACATGCCCCGGATTTAGTACTAATAAATTAGTATGCGTCGCCGGAGCACCACACTTACGGAGCAGGAATTGGAGATCATGAAGATCGTCTGGGAGCGCGAGACGGCCACGGTCCGCGATGTTTACGAGGCGCTCCTCGAGAAGCGGAAGGTAGCGTACACCACCGTGATGACCATGATGAAAATTCTGGAGGAGAAGAAGTACCTCAAGCGGACGCAGACGGACCGCGCGTACGTCTACCGTCCGGCTCAGCCGAAGGGGCAGGTGGTGCGCGCGATGGTGAAGGAGTTCGTGAATCGCGTATTCAACGGGAGCGCGGAGCCTTTGCTGGTGCACCTGGTGGAAGAGCACAACCTATCGAAGGAAGATCTCGACGAGATCGCGAATATCCGGAGGAAGTCGTCGTGATGTTGGACTGGGCCTGGAACAACTTGGTTGCCTACAGTCTGCAAGTGGGGCTGGTGGTGGGTTTGGCGGCATTCGTTCCAGCGCTGGTGCGGATGCAAACGGCGCGGGCGCGGCTGCTGTTCTGGCAATTGCTGCTGCTGGCGTGTTTGCTGCTGCCGGCGGTAAGGCCGTGGAAGCAACAGGCAATGACGGGGAGCGTGCAGGTGAGCTCGACGACGGTCGGCGTGGAAGCCAAGGCCGGCCGCGCCGCGCAGGAACCCGTGCCGCTGCCGTTGATTGCGCTGACGGTTTTTGTGGCCGGGTTTGTCATGCGGCTGGCGTGGCTCGCGGCGGGGTTCCTGCGATTGCGGCATCACCGGCGTCGCAGCGTCCCGCTGTATCCGCCATCAACGTGGGGCGTGGAGGCGGAGTTGCGAGTGTCGCACGCCATCGCCTCGCCGGTGACGTTCGGATTCCGCCGTCCCGTGGTGCTGCTGCCGGTGAAATTCCCGCACTTGCCGGAATCGATGCAGAATGCGGTGCTTTGTCACGAGATTCTGCATGTGCGGCGCGGCGACTGGCTGTTCACCGTGGCGGAAGAACTGGTGCGGGCGATCTTCTGGTTCCATCCGGCGATCTGGTGGGTTTTGGGCGAGATTCAATTGGCGCGCGAGCAGGCGGTGGATCGCGCGGTCATCGAGATGACGAACTCGCGGGATGAATATGTGGATGCGCTGCTGGCGATTGCGGGCGCGCGTCCGCGGCTGGATCTGGCTCCGGCTCCGCTGTTCCTGCGGCGGCGGCATTTGAAGCAGCGCGTGGTTTCGCTGTTCACCGAAAGGGGCATGTCGAAGGCGCGATTGATCGCGGCACTCACGGCAGGTTGCGCCGCTGTGGCCATGGAGTGCTGGATGGTGGCGGGCGCGTTCCCGCTTCTGGCTGCGCCGGAGACGGTGCCCGCGGCCCGGGAAGTTGCGCCTATGATGCCGCTGCACAATGCGCCGCCGCCTGTCTTGACAGGGAAATCGCCGGAGATCGTGGTGCGGCGTGCCGCGATCCGGCCGATGGGGCCGAAACTGCCGATGGGCCCTTCGGAATTGCCTATGCCATCGACCATTCGGGTCGGCGGCAACGTCCAACAAGCGAAGCTGATTCGCCAGCTTGTTCCGGTGTATCCGCCGCTCGCCAAGCAGGCGCGCATTTCGGGCGTGGTGCATTTCAATGTGCGGATCGCTGAAGACGGCAAGGTGGAGGACGTTAAGGTGATCAGCGGGCATCCGCTGCTGATCCAAAGCGCGCTTAGTGCGGTGAAGCAGTGGGAGTACGCTCCCACGCTGTTGAATGGCACCCCCGTGAAGGTGGTCACGCAGGTAGACGTCAATTTCAGTCTTTCGGAAGAGCGAGAGGGAGGCAAGCAATGAGAGTTGGTTTGGTTATCGCCGGCGCGGCCGTCGCGCTGGCTACCGCATTTGCTCAGACTGCGCCGGATGGCCCGGGTGTGAGCGTGGAATTGAACGGAGCGCCGCTGATGCATCGCACCGGCATACGGTATCCACTGCAAGCGATGTCGAGCGGTGTGGAAGGGACCGTCATCGCGCAGGTGAAGCTGGCGCCGAACGGAGAAGTGGTGGACGCGCATATCGTGAGCGGTCCGGATGAGTTGCGCGCGACGGTGCTGACGAGTGTCCTGAACTGGCACTTTTCGTCTCAGCTTGGCGGAATGACGCGCGAGATCAGCGTGCGCTTCGAAAAACCGGCAGCGGCTCCTGTGCGGAGCGGCGTTCCCGGCGGTGTGCTGGGCGGAATCGTGGGAAGTGTTCCGCGGAGCAACGGGCCGAATGCCTGGAATACGCCTTCGCGCGTAAAGAGCATTCAGGTGAACGGACTGCCCGAGGGGGCCAAGAATGAATTGCTCAGCCAACTGCCGGTGCATGAGGGCGATATGGCGACTCCGGAAGCAATGGCTAAGATCTCGAGCGTGGCACGCGCATTTGACGAGCACTTAGGTGTCGGGATCAACCGGGGTAGCGACGGCGAGACTACCATATCCATCACGGCGCCCGGCGCGATGCCGGTGCCGCAGCTGGCGCCCGCGATGGTTGCGCCGCCCGGAACAATTAACGTCACTGGTGGAGAGCAGCAGAAGAAGCTGACCAACCAAACTCCTCCCGTCTATCCCCCGCTGGCCAAGCAGGCGCGGATTTCGGGCGTGGTGCATCTTTCGGCGATCATCGGCGCGGATGGCGCGGTGAAGAGCGTGCAAGTGATCAGCGGGCACCCGTTGTTGGTCTCAGCGGCGATGGAAGCGGTGAAGACGTGGACGTATCAGCCGACCCTCGTTAATGGATTAGCAGTGCCGGTGCAGACGCAGATCGATGTGAATTTCACCTTCTCGGAGCAGCAATAAGGAGAGCGCGATGACGAAGATTCTTGTGTTGATGTCTGCGGCTGCGCTGGCGGCGGCGGTGTATGGACAGGCGCCGGACGGCCGTGGCGTCGCGGTGGATCTCGGCGGTGCGCCGTTGATGCATCGCACTCCGCTGAACTATCCGCGCGAGGCGCTCGATAGCGGCGTGGAGGGAACAGTGGTTGCGCAGCTCAAGCTGAACGGCAACGGCGAAGTAGTGGATGCCAATATCGTCAGCGGGCCGGACGAGCTGCGGCGCAGCGTGCTACAGGGCGTGCTGGGCTGGCATTTTTCGAAGCAGATCGCCGGAAGCACGCGGCAGGTGACGGTGACGTTCCATGCGCCTCCGAAGCAGGATAACGACGGCCGGATTGTCGCAGCGGCGCTGCCTGCGGCGAGCGCGCAGGCGCCTCGTACGGTCGGCGGCATCGCGATAACGGGGTTGAGTGACGAAGCTCGCACGCAACTGGAGTCCCAACTGCCGGTGCATACGGGCGAGACGCTGACCCCGGAACTACGGGCTCGCGTAATCGAAGCCGTGAAGAGCTTCGATTCGCACTTGAGCGCGTCGGTAGTGAACGAAGGTCCGAACGAAGTGTCGGTGCGGATCGCTCCCGGAGGTGCTTTGTTTGCCGCCACGGGCGCGCCGGCGCGCATTCGCGTGGGCGGCAATGTTCAGCAGTCCAAACTCATCAGCCAGCCGCACCCGGTATATCCGCCGGATGCAAAAGCGGCTCGCGTGCAGGGCACGGTGTCCATGCAGGCAACGATCGGGGCCGACGGAAGGATCGAGGCTCTGCAGGTGATCAGCGGTCCGCCGCAGCTTGTCCAGTCCGCTCTCGATGCCGTCAAGCAGTGGGTGTATGCGCCGACTCTGCTGAATGGCAATCCCGTGGAAGTGGTTACGCAGATCGACGTGAATTACACGTTGACGCAGTAAGAGAGGCGCGCTTCGCTCGCCTGGTACCGGCCTGGAGGCCGGTACCTACTCGTAGCGCAGTACTTCGGCCGGCGCGATTCGCGTGGCGTTTCGCGCCGGATAGAGAGTTGCCAGGAAACTTACCAGAACCGCCAGGGCGGCGATCCACAGGCCATCGATCCAATGTGCCTCGAACGGCACGAAACTCATCGAATACACCGACTGCTGCAACGGAATCCAGCGATACGTGTTCGCGAAATAGGAGAGCGAATAGCCCAGCGCGAGGCCGATGCCGCTGCCCACGACTCCGATCAGCACACCCTGCATCATGAAAATGCGGCGGATCTGTTGATGGCGCGCTCCCATGCTCATGAGCACGGCGATGTCGCGATACTTCTCCATCACCAGCATGACGAGCGTGATGAAGATATTCAGCGCCGCGACGAGCTCGATGAGTGAAATGACGATTACGGTGACCAGCCGCTCCATGTGCAGCGCGCTGAAGAGCTGGCGGTTCTGCTCCTGCCAGGTCGTGGTGGTATAGCGCGATCCGGTTACGCGCTCGATGTCTTTGGCAATGTCCGGCGCGCGATCGATGTTGTCGACTTTGATCTCAAGCTGATTGATGACGTCGTTCAGCGAGAGCGCTTTTTGCACTGCCGGGATGGAGGCGTAAGCCCAGTGGTCGTCAATATCGTAGAAGCCGGTTTCGTAGATGCCGGAGACGCGAAACAGGCGGATCGCGGGTTGCGGACCAAAGGGCGTCAGCTCGCCTTCCGGGCTGACGACCTTGATGTTGGAATCCAAAGTGATGCCTGTTTCTTCCATGAGCGGCTTGCCGACGATGAGACCGGGCGGCTTGGCGTCGGCATCGCGAAGGCGGTCGAGCGAGCCGGCTTTCAGGTGACGGAGCGTGTCGCTTACGGCGAGCCCCTGCTTGACGTCGATGCCCTTGAGGATGACGACGGTGGGAGTCACGGCGCCGGACAGCATGACGGGCGTGTACAGAGCGGGCGAGACGGCGACCACGTGCGGGACCTTGCGAATGCTCGCCGCGAGCGTTTCCCAATTGTCGATGCCGTAGAGATTCATCTTGTTCATCACGTTGATGTCCGCCATGGCGCCGAGCAGGTTGCGCTGCAGCGTGGAGCGGAAGCCGTTGGTGACCGCGAGCGCGATGACGAGCGCCATCACCCCGGCGGCGACACCCACGACGGAAATCAACGTAATGATCGAGATGGCCCTTTCGCCGCGATGGGCCCGCAAGTAGCGGTTGGCGACGAAAAGTTCGAAAGGCGCGTTCACGTTATGATCCGACTTCTTCGTCGAGGTCACGCATTTGACGGACGAGGTCAATGGGACCTTCGGGGCGCAGCAGCGGGAACAGGATGACGTCGCGAATGGACCGCGAGCCGGTGAGGATCATGGTGAGGCGGTCTATTCCGATGCCTTCACCGCCGGTGGGCGGCATGGCATAGGCGAGGGCGCGGACGTAATCTTCGTCCATCTGGTGCGCTTCTTCGTCGCCGCGCTCGCGCATGCCGAGCTGCATTTCAAAGCGGCGGCGCTGCTCCTGCGGATCGTTGAGCTCCGTGTATGCGTTGCCGAGTTCCATGCCGGCGGCGTAGATTTCGAAACGTTCGACGAAGGAGGGATCTTCGCGCTTCTGTTTGGAGAGCGGCGACGTTTCCACCGGGTAGTCGTAGATCATGCACGGCTGGATCAGCTTGGCTTCCACGTGGCGCTCGAAGATATCGGTGAGAGCTTCGCCGGGCGTGGCTTTGCCGGAGTTGCGGAGCAGCCATTCGGGGCTGGCGACATCGCCGGTCGTGGGTGCGCCTTCGCCTTCCCAGAAACGAATGACCGCTTCGCGCATGGTGTAGCGGGCGAGCGAACCGAAATTCAGTTTGTGGCCCTCATATTCGATTTCAGTTGTGCCGGTGGCCTCGCGCGCGACGTTCGCGAGGAGCTCGGCGGTGAAATCCATCAGCCCGTGGTAGTCGGTGTAGGCCTGGTAAAACTCCAGCATGGTGAATTCGGGATTGTGATTCTTGGAGAGACCTTCGTTGCGGAAGTTGCGATTGATTTCGTACACGCGGTCGAGACCGCCGACGACGAGGCGCTTGAGATAGAGCTCAGGAGCGATGCGCAGGTACAGGTCGATATCGAGCGTGTTGTGGTGCGTGATGAACGGTCGCGCCGCGGCTCCGCCGTACAGCGGCTGCATCATGGGGGTTTCGACTTCGATGAAGCCGCGGGTTTCGAGTTGCCGCCGGAAGCTGGAGACCACGCGGGCGCGAGTGACGAAAACCTTGCGAACGTCGGGGTTGGCTATGAGATCGAGGTAGCGCTGGCGGTAGCGCGTTTCGACGTCCTCCAGGCCGTGCCACTTTTCCGGCATGGAGAGCAGCGTTTTGGAGAGGAATTCGATGTTTTCGGCGTGGATGCTGAGCTCGCCGGTGCGCGTGCGGAAGAGGTAGCCTTCGACGCCTATGATGTCGCCCAGATCGAGCATTTTGAAGAGCTGGAAATCGCGCTCGCCGACGGCGTCTTTCTTTACGTAAATCTGGAGGCGTTCGCCGTTTTGCTGCAGGTGGGCGAAGCCGGCCTTGCCCATGTGGCGAATGGCCATGAGGCGTCCGGCGACGCGGACTCGGATTTCGGGAACCAGCTCTTCGGCGGTCTTGGGGCCGTACTCGGCGAGAATCTCGGGGATGCCGTGAGTAAAGTCGAAGCGGCGCCCGTAGGGGCGGTAACCCAGCGCCTCAATTTCGCGAATGCGCGTCAGGCGCTGCCGTAGTAGCTCGTCTTCCAGCGACAAATTGTTCTCCTAGGGTGAAGAAATATTATCGCTTAGTTGCAGGCGGGCCTGAGGATTTTCAGCGTTGGGATCAGCTATTATAGGGCTTCCGCTTGCGACGATCCATATCCATCATTATTCCCGCTTACAACGAAGAGAACAGGTTACCGGCGACCCTGAAGAGCGTGCGGACTTACCTGGATTCACAGGCTTGGGAGTTTACGGAAATCGTGGTGGTCAATGACGGATCGCGGGACGCCACGGCGGACCTGGCCGCGAAGTTGGGCGCGCGCGTGCTACAAAATCCGGGGAATCGCGGCAAGGGCTACAGCGTCCGGCACGGCATGCTGGAAGCCAAAGGCGAATGGGCGTTGTTGACGGACGCCGACCTTTCCACACCGATCGAAGAGCTGGATAAACTGTGGCGGATGGCAGATGCGGAACACGCGCAGGCAGCCATCGGCTCGCGCGCGCTGGACCGCTCACTGATCGGGGTGCATCAACCGGCCTTTCGCGAGGCAATGGGCCGGTTCTTCAACTTCGTCATGCGGATCATTACGGGGCTGCCGTTCCACGATACGCAGTGCGGCTTCAAGCTGTTCGAAACCGCCGCGGCGCAGCAGGTGTTTTCCCGGCAGCAGCTTTGCGGTTTCGGCTTCGACGTCGAAGTGCTGTATATCGCGCGGCATCTCGGGTACCGGATTCTGGAAATTCCCGTGCGCTGGAACGATGTGGCGGGAACCAAGGTGAGCATGACGCGGGGCATGCAGGCGTTTCTGGATCCGTTCCGCGTGCGTTGGAACGCAATTCGCGGCAAATACCGGTAAGCGGTTTTCCCGTTTTTCACGTCTAACTCCCGACGCTTATGTGGAAAGAGCTTGCCCTTACCGTGCGCGCGCTCCGGCGCAGCCCTCTGTTCACGACTGCCGCTGTGCTGTCGCTGGCTCTCGGAATCGGCGCGAACACCGCCATTTTTTCCATGTTGAACCAGGTGGTCCTGCGGTCGCTGCCGGTACGCGATCCGCAATCGCTGGTTCTGCTGAATACCACGTACAATTCACCCGGCAACAGTTTCAGCGACAATAGCGAAGCGGTTTTCTCTAATCCGATGTACCGCAAGCTGCGCACCCGCGACCAGGCATTTTCGGGTTTGATCGCACGCATGAGCGGGAGCGCGCGATTGTCGACCGGGGGCGCCACGGAGCCGGCATCGGTCGAAATGGTGTCCGGCAACTTCTTTCAGGTGTTGGGAGTCGGCTCTGCCATGGGGCGCGTGATTGCCCCTTCTGACGATGGCGCGGCGGGCGCGAATCCGGTGATCGTGTTGAGTCACGCTTTCTGGTCAAGTCATTTCGGGAACAAGGCTTCGATCCTGAACCAGACGGTGGCGATCAACGGATTCCCGATGGTGGTGGTAGGAGTCACCGAGCCAGGGTTCTTCGGAATCATGCCCGGCAGCCCGCCGGATTTTTACGTGCCGATCTCCATGCAGAAGCAGATTCTTACGACCGTGGACATGCTGGAAGATCCGAAGTCGCGTTGGCTGAACCTGGTGGGCCGGTTAACGCCCGGGATGACGCTCCAGAAAGCGCAGGCGGCTTCGAACATTGCGTATCGCGCGGCACTGGAGGAGCAGATGCCCGCGCTGGGCGGCTTCCACACGGAACAAGGGCGCAATGAATACCTGAACCACCGGGCGGAACTGCGGCCGGCTCTGCACGGCGTCGGAAATTTGCGCGAGCGATGGCAGACGCCGCTGGTCGCGCTCATGGTGCTGGTCGGGCTGGTGTTGACGATCGCGTGCTTTAACGTGTCGAGCCTGATGCTGGCGCGCGCGGCGGGGCGGCGGCGGGAGATCGCAATCCGCGTGGCGCTCGGCGCCGGACGCGGAGTGCTGGTGAAACAACTTCTGCTGGAAGGCTTCGTGGTGGCGATGACGGGCGCGGCGCTCGGCCTCCTGGTGGCGCGCTGGTGCGCCGCAACTCTGATCGCGGTGCTGCCGCAAGGGTACGACAAGTGGATGGATTCCGGAATCAGCTTGCCGATGCTGGGGTTCACGTTCGGGGTGGCTGCGATTTGCGGGTTGCTGTTCGGTCTGGCTCCGGCACTGGATGGCGCAAGCGGCAATGTGGCGGCATCGTTGAAGGAACTCTCGCAGTCGGTTGCTTCCGGGGGCAATGCGGGATTCCGCAAGGCTCTTGTGGTGGGGCAACTGGCGCTCTCCCTGCTGCTGGTGTCAGGCGCCGGGTTGTTCAGCGGCAGCCTCAACAACCTGCTCAATCTGAACCTGGGATATCGCACGCAGCGGGTGACCACGTTCGCGGTGAATGCCACATTGTCGCGCCGGGACGTGGCGACTGCGAATGCATTTTACGAAGACTTGCAGACGCGCCTGGAGCGCATTCCGGGTGTTACGGCCGTGGCGGCGGGGGCGGATGGTCCGTTCAGCGGCGGCACGCGCGCCGGAAACCTGACGGTGGAGGGTTATCAGGCGGCGCCGAACGAGATGGTGGGCTCCAACGAGGTGACCGCTGGTCCGGGCTTCTTTCATGCGCTGGGGATCCCGCTGCGCGTGGGACGGGATTTCTCGGACCGCGACCGGGCGGGCGCGCAGAAGGTGGTAGTGGTCAATGAAGCTTTCGCGCGGAAATACTTCGCGAATCGCAACGCGATCGGCATGCACATCATGTTCGGCTCGAGCGACCATCCGGTGCTGGACAAGGAGATCATCGGAGTCGCCGCGGATATACGGAACGAAGTGCGCACGGAGCCCGTGCCCACCGTTTACATCACTTATCTGCAGTGGGACCGCCCGACGCGGCTCACGTATTATGTGCGGGCGTCGGGCGATCAGACGCATCTGGCGACGGACATACGGCGGGCATTGCGGGAAGCCGACCCGAACATTCCGGTGGGCACGATCAAGCCGCTGGATATACGCATTCGCGAGACGTTGTACACGGATCGCTTAATTGCGATGCTGTCCACGGCGTTCGGTGTGCTCGCGACGCTGCTGGCGGCGATGGGTCTGTACGGCGTGATCGCTTATGCGGTGACACGGCGCACGCCGGAGATCGGAATCCGGATGGCGCTCGGCGCGGTGCCCGCGAATGTGCTGCGGCTGATTCTGAAGGAGGCGGCGGCGATGGCCGGCATAGGGATCGCCATCGGCCTTGGGGCGGCTCTGGCGCTCAGTAAATTCGTACAGTCGCAGCTCTATGGAATGCAGGCGAACGATCCGCGAGTTTATGCCGCGGCAGCCGGAGCGCTGGCGGCAGTGGTGCTGTTTGCGGCGGCATTCCCGGCCATCCGCGCCGCGCGCATCGACCCGGTGAGGGCGCTCAAGTACGAATAAAAGCCGCGGATGCTACGATGGCAGTTCGCTCATCGTACCCGTGGAAAAGCTTGCATCCAAGACACGGTATTCGCGCATTGCCATAGCGGCATGCTGCCTGTATTTCCTAATGGGGCAGGCATTCATACCGCTGCTCGGCATTGAAGACGACGAGTCGCTCTTTGCGATGCCGCTCTTGAATCCGCGCTCCAGCGAATACTCGCTGCATGTGCTGCATCGCGACGTTTCGTTGATGTTGATGAGCTACCTGGGAACGCTGAAGACGCTCATTTTCAAGTTTGTGGTGCAGGCGTTCGGAACGGGCGTGTGGGCCACGCGCGAACCGATGCTGATCGCCGGGGCTGCGAGTGTCTGGCTGTTCTACCTGCTCATGCGGCGGGTAGCGGGAGAACTGGCCGCCACTGCGGGATGCGTGCTGCTGGCTGCGGATACGTTGTATCTGCTGACGTCGTGTTTCGATTGGGGTCCGGTGGCGCTGCAGCACTTGCTGATCACGGGCGGCGCTTATGCGCTGGTGCGGTTTTATCAGGAGCGGGACGAGCGCGTGCTGGCGGCCGGGTGTTTCGCGTTCGGGCTCGCGATGTGGGATAAGGCGCTGGCGGAATGGATGCTGAGCGGGCTTGCGGTCGCGGCGCTGGTCCTGTGCCTGCGGCAGATTCGTTCGATATTCTCGCTGCGGCGGGCGGGCATCGCGGCGGTGGCTTTCTGTCTCGGTGCGCTGCCTCTCATCGTGTATAACGCCGCCAATAGCGGCGCCACATTCAGCGGCAATTTCCATCGGGAGACGAACCGGTTCGGGGAGAAGGCGCAGGTCCTTTGGAACACCATCGATGGTTCGGGGCTGATCGGGTACCTGACTCACGCCGATTCGCAAACGCCTCATCCGCATGAGCAGCGCGGATTGCAGAGTGTCTCGGCGGGTATCGAGCGAGCGATGGGGGATGACACCGATAACCTGACGATTTATGGACTGGCGGCCGCGGTTTTGCTCTCTGCCGTGGGCGGGTGGCGCTCTGTGCGGATCGTGCTGTTTGCCGCGATTGCCATGGCGGTCGCTTGGGTTCAGATGGCGATGACGGCGACTGCGGGAGGCAGCGTGCACCACACGATTCTGCTGTGGCCGTTGCCGATGGTGGCGCTGGCAGCCGGTTTTGCGGGTGCATGGGAACGTGCCGGACGCGCGGGGGTGTGGATGCTGGCGGTCGTAGTGGGAATTCTCAGCGTCTCGTCTCTGCTGACCACGAATGAGTACTACCGGCTGATGTCGCGAAACGGCGGGTCGCTGTCCTGGACAGACGCGATCAACCCGCTGCGCGACGATTTGATGGGCCGCCGCGCGAGGACGGTCTATTGCGTCGACTGGGGCATTTTGGACAACTTGCGGCTGCTGTCTCGCGGCAGGCTGCCGCTGGTGTGGAGCGACTCTTTTTCGCCCGCGGAAATGGCTGCTATGTCGGAACCCGGCGGCGTGTTTGCGGGGCATGTGGAAGGAGTGCAGTACATGCCGGAGAACGCGCGTAAGCTGGCCGCGGCGGCGGAAGGCGCGGGCTTGCATCGCGAGTCGCTGGCTGTGATTGCGGATTCTTTCGGACGGCCGACGTTCGAGGTGTACCGGTATGTCCGGACGGTATCCGGCGGGACGGCTAGCGGGCGGTAAGACGAGATTCGCTCGCCTGGTACGGGCCGGGAGGCCGGTACCTACAAGAGCCCGAGCTTGCGGCCGGCTCGGAACCACCAGCGGCGGCCAAGGCGGCGCATTTCCGTGTCGATTCCGCGGCGGAGGTCGCGCGATTGTTCCACGATGTCCCGCGCGGCTTCGCGGCTGAACGCGAATTGACCCTTGCGCGCAGCGATCGGCAGCGACCAGGTCTCGCCGTGCACGATTCCGAAGGGTGGGTAGTTCTCGCTATAGATGCGAGTTTCGGTAAAGCCCGCCGCGCTGAGCAAATCGCGGAGTTGCGCTTCGGAGAAGGCTCGCATCTCCAACGCGGGATCGGCTCCGCTCCAGTGGAACACCGGATTTTCGAAGGTCTGGAGACGTCCGTCGCGCGTGCGATTCACCAGCACCATGCGGCCGCCGACGTCCGCCAGCCCGTATTCGTGCAGCTCAGGGTAGTGCTCCAGCGGCGAATCCAGCTCATAGGGGACGGTGAAGACGAGAACGCCGTGCGGCTGCAACATGCGGAAAGCATTGTCGAATGCCTGTGACGCGGGCGGCGCGACGTGTTCCAGAACTTCGCTCGAAATGAGAAAGTCGTAGCGGCCACTCTCGCTCTCCGGCGCTTGCGTAATATCGAAGCGCGGCTCGCGATCGAAGAAGGTGTTGCGGTAATCGAACTTTTCGGCGAGAGCGCCGGCATATTGGTTCGAATCGCTGGTGCCGAGCCCGCGCAGGCTGGGTACACGGGGAAAATCGGGGAGGGGAAGGGGAGTGCCGAACAGCTCCATGCTCAGGGCGTGAAGCAGTCCGCGGGTTCGCAGGCTGGAACCGCAGGTCTTGCAGCCGGGCGCTTCGCGGGATAGCGCGGCGCCCACATATTCATTCGAGGAACCGCAGACGTTACAAACAAATCGAGGCATGGAACACTCTTCTGTGTACCATGCCTCGGAGAAACGCTGAAAGATTGATTTACTGCATCATGTATTCGATGCCCACCATCGGAACGATGTCGTGCAGCAGGCTGCCGAACTTATTGCCGGGAGCGGGGGTAATCAACTGGGTGGGGAAGGGCGTGATGAAGTCGCGGATTTCGGCGCGCACGTACATGCGCTGGCCGATCTGATATTTTAGTCCGCCGCCCACGCTGGCCATCGGTTTCACCGCTTGCGTGCGGGTGAAATAACCGAACTGGCTGAGGGGCTGGTAGGCGGCTTCGGTGCCGGTGCCGCGGAATACCTTCATGCCGACGCCCGCCGCCGCGAAGAACTGCACCGGCGATTCCTTTTTCGCAGTGTGCCAGAGCACGTCATAGTGCACGGCGTGTTCCTGCGCCGAGAACGTCGCGGAACTGCCCCCGCTCGAGAGCTTCAGACCATTCTGCGTGAACTCGTATCGAATTTCGCCGGAAAGGTGCTTGTATAGGTTCTGTCCGATGAACGCACCGGCGGTGAAACCGGGCTGGAAGCCGGCCGTCGCCGAACCCGCGGGGCCGGACACTGGGACGCCGGGCAGAAAGCTGCCGCCGCCCACCGCGCCGAACTCCCACGTCTGCGCCACGCAAATGCCGGCCGCGGTTACCAGCAGAATCGCCGCGTTTACAATCTTCTTCATTGTCATCCTCCTTAATTCACTACCCGCACGGTGAGCGTGGTTGCCGAGCCGCCCTGGTCAATCGTGAGCGGAATCTCGAGCCCTTGCGGAACGCCCGGCGGAATGGTTGCATTGATCTGGTAAACTCCCACTTCGCCGGGAACGAGTCCGGCGAATAGCACGGTCAGCGGAGCGCCGCCGAGCGTAACGGTGGGAGGAATGCTGGCGGATGCCAGAGGCGACATAGGCGCAGGCATGCCGGTGTCCACCGAGGGATAAGTCGAGCCCATACCGGTGAGGTAGATCACGACTGTGTCCTTCGGATGAACGGGATTCGTCGGGGTGACGAGTTGATTATTATCCGCGCGGATGATGGCGGCGAGGCCGGTTTGCGGACCTGCCGATCCGGTCAGAAACACGCTGGGCGCCGCGGTCTGCACGGGGAAGTTGAAGCTGTCGCTGATGCCGCCCGGAGTGTGAACGCTGAGCGTCGCCGAACCGGAAACGCTGTACGGCAATTGCGCGTTGATCTGGCTGGTGGAGACGAACAACAGCGGGAGCGGAATGCCGTTCACCACGAGGCAGGAATTCGCCAGCGCGGTGGGCAGCGGGATGGTCTTGGTGGCTGCCGTGATCGGGCTCAGGTAGCCTCCGTAGATGCTGATGAGGCCTCCGGGAGCGACCGGCTTGGTGCCATCGGCGGTGTTGACGACGGCGTCGATGCGCGGCGGAGCGATAGCCGCATCGTAATCCTGGGCGAGCACCGTGAAACCGCTCACCGTAAGCAGCGCGATTCCGCTGTTCATCGGCGCCACGGTCCGGGTGAACGGCTGGTTTTTGGAGCTGAGAACAGGAGCTTCGGCGGTCGCCACGGGGCTGTAGTTGGCGGATGGATTCATGACATCCGGCACCTTCTGGATGACGCCGGCCGCGGTCGCCGTCGTGCCGAGCAAGCGGTAGCCGCCCGTTCCGGTGAACGTGAAGCCGACGGTTTTGCCGAGCGACGTATCCATGGTGCCCTGAGGCACGAGCGCCGCATTGAAGACGTTGTCGCCGATGATGTAACGCGGCTGGAACGACGGTCCACTCTCCGGCGAGGATGCGCTGGAGGAAACGGCGTAAGCGCCCGAGAGCCCCGAGAAATCCTGCCGCGAGAGAATGAACGTGTCGCGATCGGCCGAATAAAGCATCACCGCTCCGTTGGGGGACGCAAGCATGATGGAGCGCTGGTCGGGTGAAGCGCTGACAACGGAGGTGGACGGGAATGTCGCATTGTCGTTGCTGAAGACGCCGAGCGTGGAGGGATGATAGGCGCAGAAACTGCCCGCATCCACGCGATCGACGGCGCAGGTGGTTTGGTTGCAATCCGCTCCGCCGCTATCGTTCTCGATCACCACCAGCATCGCCGAGTTGGACTGCGCCACCGACATGCCGTAGTGAGACGAGGGCAGCAGAATGGACCCTTGCGGCTGCAAAGCGTCGAGATCGAAGACCTGCATGAATTGCGAATCCTTGCTGGCGACCACCAGGCCCTTGTTGTCCGCCGTGAAAGACATGTGTACCGGCGTGGTTCCGGTCGGCAGAGTCGCGAGCTGCTGGAACGTGTTGCTGTCGAAGACCAGCAACTGGTTCTTGTCCTGGCGAAGGACGTACAGGTGGTTGCGGGCGGGATCGGGCAGAATGTCCGAAAGCTGGCCGGGCACATCCACGATGCTGCCGCGCTGGTTCTGATCGGGGCTGCTTACCAGGAGACGGATATTCGGCCCGACGTTTACCGCGGAGCTGGAACTCACGGTCAAGGGGAGGGAAAGCGTGCCGCCCGTCGTCGCGAGCGCCCCGAGCTGCACGGTGACGGTCACGAGCGCCGGCGTGGTGCCGGATTGCGGACTCACCTGCACTCCGTTCTGCGAGAAGATGCTGAAATCGGTTTTGCCGCCGCCCGGATCGGTCAACGTGAAGGTCGCGGTCAGGGCGTTGCGATTGCAGAAGTTCGTTTGCACGCGCACGTCTTCCTGGGATGCCGCCAGACGGTGCATGCCCGAAAGCGAGCCTACGGGCAGCACGCTGATGCCGCTATCGGAAATGGCGTACATCGTTTTGCCGTCGGAACTCAGCAGCGCTCGGCCGACCAGATTTTCCGGCAGGTAGAGGCGCTCGCGAACGGTCATGTTGGCAGCGTCCATGACGGAAAGAATGGGCGCGCTGTTCGGCTTGCTGGTGTAATACGGCGGCCCCGCCGGCTGCGTGCCATCGTTAATCTGCGCGTAAATCGTATCGGTGCCATTCGGTCCGGCGTTCACCGCGTGGCCGGTCACCAGCTTGGAAGCCGTGGCCTGCGGATATCGCGAGCGGATGGCAAAGTTCGCGCCGGTATTGCATGTGGCCTGCGTGAACAGAGACCAGCCGATCAGCGCCCAGGAGCCATCGGAGGCTACGCTGACGCGCGGCAGCAGCGGAGGACTGGTAACCCAGTTATCGGCGAAGAAGCCCGCTGTCGCGGCGTTGTAGCGGAAGATCAATTGACTGCCCGTGCCCGCGTCGGCGATTCCCCAGATGGTGCCGGTGTCGGCGGATGTAGTCATCGCGGTCTGGAGCACCTGTCCCGGGAACGTAGCCTGTGTGATCGGCAGCGTCTGGGTGAGCGCACTGTAAGTAGTGAGCAGAGGCATGTATCCAGTTGCCGGATCGAGCATGTAGAAGCCGGTGGTGGTAGCGATGAGCGCTACGCCCGTGGCTTGCGAGGAACACGGGAACGAAACACGCGTGGGGCATTGCGCGAAAGCAACGCCGAGGGGCGGATCGCCCGCGCCGAACGTGCGCCGCGCGTTGTTGTTCGCCAGATCGATGAGCGTGATGGTATCGGCGCCCTGCGGCGTAGACGTCCCGTTCTGATAGCTCACTACCACCAGAAAACGCGAGTCCAATGACAGCGCCAAAGCGGCGGCATGGCTGCACGAGTTGCTGGAACTGTAGTTGATGCTGGTTGTTATGTTGTGAGTGGCGGTAGACATCACGTCGATTTCGCACGCCGTGAAGTTCGCAATGTAAAGCTGGCCTCGCGATTCGTCCAGCGCAATATCGGAGGGGTGTCCGCCAATGGTGGTCACCACCTGTCCGAATGTGGCTGCCGGCAAGGGCGCGGCGCTCACGACGAGGGCGAGCGCGATCGATAAAAGTAACCCGTTCCTGCGCATAATAATGGTCTTCGACGTTCCAATTAAATGCCCTTCAAAGTCACGCAATCAATAATCGAAATGGCTAGCATAGGCCGCATGACCAAAGTTAGCCGTGAAAAATAGGTTGTTTATGCGTATACTGCACGCGTGGGAAGGGCCTCGCTACTATGAAATTTGTTTCGAAATACCTGCCCGTAGTTATTTTCGGCGCAGCCTCGACGCTCTTATGCGCGCAAACCCAAACTAGCGTCACACAGATATTGCCCGTGCCGGATGGCGGTCAATTCTATGTGGATGGCCAGTACTTTCAGCACGGCACCAGCGTGGTTTGGCCCGCCGGCAGCTCGCACACGCTCTACGCGGTGCCGCAAGGGACGCCCTCAACCGGTGTGCAATATGTATTTGGAGGATGGGAGGCCGGAGGCACTCAGCTTCCCGGAAACCCCGTATTTATTACGGCGGACCCCACTCTCAAAGTCATTAAGGCTGCTTTTCAAGTCCAATTTAATTTGAATTTGGTCTTCTTTAATTGTTCGGCGGCGCCTTGCAACGGGCCCGGCACGGTGCTGGTGAACGGCACCAGCTACAGTTCCGACACGCAACTCTGGGTGCCGGCGGGGGGCGCGGTGACGGTGCAGGCAATTCCCGCGGACGGGTACGTCTTCGCCGGCTGGGGGCCGGGATCGTTTCAAGCCATCAGCGGGAATACGAACGTCGTTACCGTGACCGCGCCGACGTCGGTGTATCCGCTCTTTAAGAGCGCGCGGCCGATTACTTTGGCGACCGAGCCATCCAGCCTGCAACTGCTCGCCGACCAGGCGCTGGTGACCGCGCCTGTGACGCTGCAATGGGGCTACGGCACCGTCCACAATCTCGCGCCGGTGTCGCCGCAGAACGATATTCAGGGCACGCCGTGGGTCTTTTCTTCGTGGAGCAACGGCGGCGCGTCGCTGCAAAGCTACACGGTCGCTTCGTTGCCGTCGCCCGAAACAATCACGGCCACTTTTGTTCCAGGCGCGCCGATCGATATTTCTACTGTGCCGGCGGGGCTCAGCCTGACTGTCGACGGGCGTTCGAATTGGTCTTCCTACAATTTCCTGTGGGGCGTCGGACAGAGTCATACGCTTGCAGCGCCTGCCCAGCAAACGGATTCGCACGGCGGGACATGGTCGTTCTCCGGTTGGAGCGATGGCGGGGCCGCGTCCCACACCTATACAGTCGCGAAGAGCGCGGCGAAGGTGGGCGACCATCTGGTGGCAACTTACACGCCCGTGGGACATCTGACCGTGAACAGCACGGTCGCGGGACTTCCCGTAACTGTGGATGGCCAGGCGTGTGCGGCTCCGTGCGACATTCTCCGGCCCGTGGGCACGACTGTATCCGTTCTAGTGCCGCAGAGCGTTCCGGCCGGCACGGGATCGCGGCAGGATTTCGCGGGATGGTCGAGCGGCGCTTCTTCGGCGTCGCTGAGTATTCCGTTGGATGCCACACCGGTGGTGTTGAATGCCAATTATCATTTGATGAACCTGTTGGCGACGGCGGCCGCGCCGGACGGAGCGGCCTCGTGGTCGCTGACGCCGAATTCGCCGGACGGCTTTTACGATTCACAAGCTACCGTAGCGGTGCGCGTCACTCCGCTTCCCGGTTTCCGCTTCCGCTCGTTCGGCGGCGATCTGAGCGGAACTGCGCCCGCGGGCAACGTGACTATGGCGGCGCCGCGCGCGGTTCAGGCGATCTTCGATAAGGTGGCGTACGTCTCCGATTCGGGTGCGGTAAACGGAGCGGGTGTGACGCCGTCCGCAAGCGTGGCACCCGGCTCGATTGTGTCGCTGTTCGGAGCGAATCTCACGTCGGACACAGCCGCGGGGCCGTCCGCGGCTCTTCCCCAGACGCTCGCCGGTACCGCCATTCGCATGGGCGATCGCATTTTGCCCTTATTCTTCGTTTCGCCCACGCAAATCAATTTTCAATTGCCCACCGATATGCCGCTCGGGAAAGCCGTCCTGACGGTCTCCTCGCAAGGGCAGCCGGATGTGCAGGCGAGCGCCACGGTGTCGCAGGATGCGCCCGGTCTGTTCCAGCAGGTTGTGAACGGGCAATCGTTCGCGGTCGCGGTGCATGCCGATGGGTCGCCTGTGAGCGCGGCAGCGCCGGCGCAACCCGGAGAAACGATTACGCTGTACGCGACGGGATGCGGGCAGACTTCCCCCGCCCGTCCCGAGGGCTTCCCTGTACCGCAAGCGCCCGCTTACGTGCTGCAGGACGGGGTTTCCGTGTCGTTTGCAGGCGAGTCGATGGATCCGGTGTCGGCTGTGGCGGCGGCCGGAGCGATCGGGGTGGATGCGGTCCAGGTGACGGTGCCCGCGGACGCGGCGAGCGGCATGAATGTTCAGGTTGTACTGACGGTCGGCGGCCAGCAAAGCAATACGGTGCTCTTGCCGATTCAGTAGGGGACGACGGGATTCTTTCCCGTCGTGATGGTGCGCGGAGCGCGGCTTTTGCGAGATCTGTTGCGTAGGTAGCGACCGGTCTCCTGACCGGTTGCAGGCGCGCGGAGCGCGCCTTGTACCGGCCTTGAGGCCGGTACATACTAAAACTAACGTTCAGGTCGTACGGTGCTCTTGCCGATTCGGTAGGTGACGATTCGCCGCAACAGGAAAGATTCCCGTTGCCACGTGCCGACAGGAATCCTTACTGTCGGTCGCGCGGAGCGCGACTGGGGCGCGCTTTGCGCGCCTTGTACCGGCCGGGAGGCCGGTACATACCAAATCGGCAACGCTATAGGGTGGGCTCGGTCGCTAGGATTTTGAATTTACGGGCGCGCTCCTCGCGCCTTGTACCGGCCGGGAGGGCGGTACTGACCAAAAAAAAGCAGGTCCCGAGGTCGGGACCTGCCAGCTAACGTGCTCTCGTTAGTGCTCTAGGAATTTAGTAGTGGCGGGTGGCCACGGGACGCGGGGGAGCGGCAAAGCGGGCCGGCGGCTCGGTGCGTTCCACCGGGCGTTCCAACACCAGGCTGCGGAGCCCGGGCATGGCAGCGGCGCGCTGCCCCTTCTCGCCCACGGGAAGTTGGCCGGTGGTGAGATTCTTCAGGCCGAACAGCGCCAGCTCGAAGCGGTCCTTCACTCCGACCTTCTGGAAGAGGCGCGAGAGGTAGACCTTCACCGTGCCTTCGGAGATCATGAGCGTGGTCGCGATTTCCTTGTTCTTGAGACCCTGCGAGAGGAGGCTGACCAGTTGTCCTTCGCGCTGCGTCAAAGCCACGCGGCGGGCGCAGAGGAAGCTGTCCGTCAATGCCTTTTCGAACCACAACTCGCCGGCCTGTACCTTTAGGAGGCACTTCACCTGGAGATCGGTCGGAAGAGTTTTGCGCAGGATGCCCCGCACTCCCAGGCCCATCGCCTGGAACGCCAGCTCGGTCGAAATCGAATTCACCCAGAGCACGATCTTGCAGCTCATCATGGCGTGCTTCATGTCGCTGAGGACCGCGAAGGTAACCTCGGGGGTGAGATCCATGAGGACCAGATCGGGGGCGCCCTGGGAGATCTGTTCCATTAACGCCGGCACTGTCCCGCAGGTCGGCAACAATTCAAAGCCTTCTACCTGGCGCAGTACGGATTCAAGTCCCTTGGCCAGGATGGGTTCGTCGCTATAAAGAAGAATTCGCGTCATCTTTCTCCACCTTTCCCAAGCCTGACCGCCATTTTTTGTATTGCGGAAGTAACAGCGGTACTGTTGGGTACGCTTTGAATTTTCGCCTTGTTTACTTCGGTTGTCAATAATAATTATTCAAAAAAACGATAATTTTTTGGAATTATCTCGCATATATCCGCCTATTTTGGCGGCCTATATGCCAGCAACATCATTTTGTTTCAAGCACTTAAAGCGCATTACAAGGTCGGAATTGTCCTACTATATTCAGCACTATTTACCGGTTGATTTACTGCTAATAACCCTATCGGTGTACTCCCGCGAAGCGCGAAAAAGGTTCGGCAACGTGGATTTACCCGAAAAAGATAACGTTCCTACCAGCTTATCGCGCCAACTGCTAATAACCTTCGCCAGCACGGCGTGTATAGCCCAATTACGATATTGCGGGTGGCCCTTGTCAGAGCTAAATTCGCCAATGTCGATGCGAAATATAAACAGGCGCGAAAGTCCTCGGATAGAAATGCAGCTTCGGTGCCACGTTACGTCGCCGGCGCTCTGGATGCGCAGCGCAATGTTCACGGAAAATATCAGCCGCAGCGGACTTCTGGTAGCCTGGCGCGGAGAAAATGGCGCGCTCCCCGTACCCAGCATCGGCCAAATCGTCACCGTAGAGATTGAATTGCCCGCCAATCATGGCTTCGGGCAGAAGTGCATTCACTGCCAGGGCACCGTCACACGCATCACCACGGCCCAGCGCGAGTACCCCTCGGTGGCGCTGCGCGTGAATTATATGGATTTTCGCTCCTTTCACGACCGCGTTCGCTCGATCGAATCCCTGCAGCCGGTCGTGAATTCGTGGATGGCTTAAACGGACATGCAGAATAGCCGCCCACAATTCGTGCTCAAGTTCCTGCCCTCGATGGCGGACTTCGCCTTCCTCATGCCGATTTTGTTCCTGTTCTGCCGCATGGAAGGTATGAAGACGCTATTTAGCGATTGCGACGCGGGCTGGCATATTCGCACGGGCGAGTGGATTCTGGCTAATCATCGCGTCCCGACCACCGATATCTTTTCTTATTCCAAGCCGGACGGCGCCTGGTATGCCTGGGAATGGCTGAGCGACGTGATCTGGGCTTTGTTGCGCGCGCACGGTGGCCTGGCGGCGGTAGGGCTGGTGGCGCTCACCATGATCTGCTTCACGTACGTGCTGTTGTACAAACTCGTGCTGCGCAGATCCAACGCCATCGTAGCGGTGTTGCTGACGCTGACCGCGGCGGTGAGCTCGTCGGTGCATTGGCTGGCGCGGCCGCACCTGTTCACTCTCGTATTTGTCGTCCTTTATTACCACGCTCTGGAGCGGGTGAGGGAAGGCCGCACTTCCTGGCGTGGGATTCCTTATTTGGCCATGCTGCCTGCGGCCACCATTCTGTGGACCAACCTGCACGGCGGATTCTTCGTGGGCATTATCATGATCGGCGCATACGGCGCGGGCGAGCTGCTGAAGGCCGTCCTCACGCCGAATAGCGACGAACGCGGACCGGCTCTGCATCGCGCCGGAGCTTACATCGCGACTTCGCTGGCCTGCCTGGCAGCCAGCCTGGTGAATCCGTACACCTATAAGCTGCACAAGCACGTTGTCGAATACCTTCTCGATCCGTACCAGTCGCAGCACATCGTCGAATTCTTATCCGTTAATTTCCATCATCCGCTGGCGATTTTCTTTGAAGCGATGCTGCTGATCAGTACGATCGCGGCGGTTCGCTACGCCGGCAAGGGCGAGTACATACAGCCGCTGCTGATCGCGATGTGGGCCCACGCGGCTCTCCTTTCGATCCGCAACGTGCCGATCTTCATGCTGATTGCCGCGCCTCCCGCCGCCGCCGATGTGCAACTGTGGCTGGCGCGGCTGCCCGAAACTAATATCGCCGCCTGGCTGCGCAGGGCCGCCGCGAAATTCAATAGCGTCGCGGCGGACCTGACGGAAACCGACGCCGTCGGCCGCTATCACCTCGTGAGCATCGCAGCGATTCTGTTCGTGGCCGCGCTGGTTACGGCGCCTCACCCGCCGGCGTCGTTCCGTCCGGAGTTCAGCCCGAAGACATTCCCGGTGAAGGCCGCGGCCACTCTCGCGGCAGACCCCACGGCGCATATTTTCACTTCGGATCAGTGGGGCGACTATCTCATCTTTAGCCTTTATCCCCGCACTCGCGTGTTCACCGACGGCCGCAGCGATTATTACGGCGCCGAATTCGGTCAGAAGTACCTGGACGTTTTGAACGTGAACGTCGGCTGGGAAAAGACGCTGGCGCGATTTGGCGTCGATACCGTTCTCATATCTCCGAGCTCGCCGTTGTGCGGCGCGCTCAAGGAATCCCCGCACTGGCGCGTCGTGTATGACGACGGCGTCGCGGTGGTGTTCCGCCCGGCCGGCAAGGCCGCGGCTAAACCAGTTTCCGTCGCAAATGGCGGCGGAGAAACCCGTGATCGCGAGATCACGAAAACCCAAGCCAGCGATCTACGGATCGCAACCAACAAAACAAAAACATAGGAGCAACCTCAATGACCTTTTTGCGCAACTTTTGGAATGATGAACAGGGCCAGGACCTCATCGAATACACCCTGCTCATGGCTTTCGTCGCCCTGGCGTCGGCTGCCCTCTTCCTCGGATCCGGCAAGAGCATCGCTGGAATCTGGAACACCACCAACAGCCAGCTCACTGCCGCGAATTCGCAGGCTAGCTAGTCAACAGAACGGGGGCATGTCGCCGTGGATGCCATCGGCGTGCGACATGCCCCTCTCTGCCGGGCAGTTTGCCGGCGGGGATTTTGGGCCCCGGAAATTCGGCCGCAGCGCGTAAGCAAGAAAACATTCGGAGGCGCGTTGCGGCGATCTAGCGCCGCTTACCTGACCTAAGCGGCGATTACGATGGCGCTGAACTGCCGAGTGACTTAGGAACTCGCATGAATAAGAGATTTGTCGGAGTACTGCTGTTCGCGTTCGTAGTCGCTTCCGGCGCCAGCCTGTTGCTCTACCGGTTGTTAATTAACCGGCCAGCAACCACCAAGGCGGCGGCGCCGGTGACTACCAAAGTGGTGTTGGCCGCTCGCGATCTGGAAGTGGGCACGGTTCTAAAAGAGGAAGACATCAAGCTCTCCGATTGGCCGGGAGTCATTCCCGCCGGAGCCGTCCTCAAGATGCAGGACGTGGTCGGCCGAGGCGTTACGACCACCATTTATGCCAAGGAACCGCTCATCGAATCGCGCCTGGCCCCGAAAGGCGCCGGCGGCGGACTGGCTTCCATGATTCCTCCCGGAATGCGCGCGGTGGCCATTCGCGTCAATGACGTGGTGGGCGTCGCGGGCTTTGTTGTGCCGGGTATGAGAGTGGACGTGCTCATCTCCGGAAACAAGCCGGGCGGCGACGGCAGCCTGGGACAGATCACAAAAACTCTGTTGCAGAACATTGAAGTGCTCTCCGCCGGACAGGACTTTAAGAAAGACGCGGAAGGCAAACCGGTGCTGGTGCAGGTAGTCAACCTCCTGGTCACGCCCGAGCAGGCTGAACAGCTCAGCCTTGCTTCCAACATGACCACGATTCAGTTAGTCCTGCGCAATCCGCTGGACCGGGACCTCTCGAAGACGGCCGGGACCGCTGTCAGACAACTCTTTGACGGCACTAAGCTGAAGGCCAGCAGCGACGAGCAACCGCCGGCCCCCCGGCGCGTTGAGCGCGTGATGCCTATGCCTGCGCCCCGCGTGACGATGCCCGCAGAAAAGGAAAAGCCCTTCGTGATGGAAATCATCTCGGGCACCAGGAAATCCGAAGCCACTTTCAATAACCCCGGAGGGTCCGGCAAATGAAGACTTCCCGCCTGCTCGAAGGATTGTTGCTGGCGTCTCTGCTTTTGACATCCAGCATTCTGGTGCGCGCCGATGAGCCGGTTCGCCCGATAGACATTATTCACCCGACGCAAGATAAAGCCGCCGCGGCGACGGAGCAAACACAGCCGGCGGCCGCTCCGAGCACGCCCGGCAAGCTGATCGTCACGATCGGCATGTCGATCACCATTGACAGCCCGCTGCGCATCCAGCGAATTTATATCGCCAACGGCGACCTCGCCGACGGCGTGGCTATCGATCCCAAGCAAGTGCTGGTCACTGGAAAAGCTCCGGGCATTACGACCCTGATGGTATGGCAGGAAGGCGGCAGCCGCCTGGTGTACGAACTCACCGTGCGCCCCAGCCCGTATCGCCTGGATGCAGTCCGCCAGCAGATCGCGCGCGATTTTCCGGACGCCGATATCAATGTCACGTTCGATAACGAAACCGTCTTCGTCCGCGGCACAGTGAAGGATGTGGTTGCGGCCGATCGCGTGATGGCCATCGCGAGCACGCTCTCGCCCAAGACTGTAAACCTGCTTCGGGTGGACGTGCCCACCGAAGAGCCGCAGATTCTGCTGAAGGTGCGGTTTGCGGACGTGGACCGGTCCGCCAGCCAGAATCTGGGGATCAACATCGCGTCCGCGGCTTTCAATCAAAGCACGGCCATCGGCACGGGGAGTCCGATCAGCGCCACGGGGAAGCCACCGCTGACCATCTCCGGCGTTGCCAACATCCTGCTTGCGCGCCCGGATATCAACCTGGGCGCCGTAATCACCGCGCTCGAAAACAAGAACCTGCTGGAGACATTGGCCGAGCCGAACGTGCTCGCCATCAACGGTAAGCAAGCCAGCTTCCTGGCGGGCGGCGAGTATCCCTATCCGATGATTCAGCCGAGCGCCGGGGCGACCACGGTAACCGTGGCCTTCAAGGAATACGGTATCCGTTTGAACTTCCTGCCGACCATCACGCCGCGCGGAACGATCCGCCTGCAGGTGGCGCCCGAAGTGAGTTCGCTGGATTTCGCCAACTCCGTAACCATCTCCGGTTTCACCATTCCCGGTCTTTCCACGCGCCGCGTGGTGACGGAAGTGGAACTGGAAGCCGGACAGAGCTTCATGATCGCAGGACTCCTGGACAAACAGGTGCAGGAGACCTTTTCGAAGGTTCCCGGAATCGGCAATATTCCGATTCTCGGCAAACTCTTCCAGAGCAAACAGGTCACCAAGAACAACTCCGAGCTGCTGGTGATCATCACGCCTGAGCTGGTGCGGCCTTTGCCCGCGGGCACCGCGCCGACGGAACTCAAGTACCCCACGCCGTTCATGCCGGACAACACCAAACTGCCCATGGAGCATCCCGGCATGGACAAAACCGGTCCCGTGCCCGTCCATCCGACGGAATCGAGCATGCCGTACGAGCAACTGATCCTGCAAAAACAGAAGGAAGGCCAGCAGTCGCCACTGCCCAACGGCAATTCCAACAATGGATCGAATGACCCGTATGCAGGCCAATCGGGCGGTATGCCGCCCGGAACCCCGCAGGGCTCGGGAGGCGGAACTCCTTCCGCTCCCGCGGTGAAGCACTAGGACACGGAAAAACAGCTATGTACCCTTTGACGATCGGAATGGCAATCGAGAACCGCGATCTGTGGGACCAGGCGCAATCCTGTCTCGCAGAGCTGCCCTTCCGCATCATCGTTGAACACCAGGACGTCGGTGACGTCAGCAACTTTCTGGACCGGCTCGAGCGGATGCGTCCGGACGTTGTACTGGTCGATATCAGCGGTTGGAAAGAGCCGCTGGAGAATCTTGTCACATCCATTCGCAACGCGTGCGGCGACCCCATGCTCATCGCGCTCAATACGAGCGCGGACTCCGAAGCCATTCTCGCTTCGCTGCGCGCGGGCATCAACGAGTATCTCTATCCGCCGCTGCAGGACACGCTGAAGCGGGCGCTCGAAAAGCGGTCCGCGGAACGCAGCCGGCGCGCAGGCGCGACTAAGGGCGGCGGAAAAGCGTTCGGTTTCATGTCCGCCAAAGGCGGATGCGGCGCCACGACGCTGGTCTCGCATGTCGCTTCCGAACTCGGGCGCCTGAATCAGAAGGTCCTGCTGGCCGATCTCGATCTCGACGCCGGCATGATCGCGTTCATCACCAAAACGAAATCGGTGTACTCCATATTGGATGCGGTCAATAACCTGCATCGCCTGGATCTCCACTACTGGAAGGCGCTGGTCTCCAACGGCATTCCCGGAGTGGAAATCGTCTCCTCGCCGCTGGCCCTGGCTTCCAAGCAGCAGCCGAAGGACGACCAGGTGCGGCACGTGATCGCCTTCGCCCGCCCGCACTACGATTGGACGCTGGTGGATCTGGGCCGCAGCCTCAGCCGTATGGCCATGGCGGCGCTGGAAGAGATCGACGAGGTTTGCCTGGTCACCACGCTGGAAGTTCCGGCGCTGCATCAGAGCAAGCAGATTATCCAGACGCTGCTGGATAGCGGCTTCGGGAAGAACAGAATCAAACTGATCCTCAACCGCTCACCGAAACGGCTGGACATCACGCCCGGCGAACTCGAAAAGATGCTCGGCGTGCCCATTTTCTGCATGATTCCGAACGATTACCCCGAGCTGTACGAGACGTACGCCGAAGGCCGCATGCTCAACCGTTCCAGCGACCTCGGGAAGCACATTACCCGGCTGGCCCTGAAGCTGGCTAATTTGCAGGAAGAGAAGTCGACCGCCAAGAAACCCCGGTTCCTGTCATTCGTGGGAACCAAATAAAGGAAATCGACGACTATGGCTGCTGCATTAGATCCAGTATCGAGAACGGGTGAAAACCGCGAAACGGGTTGGGTAAACCGCCTCTTTAACCGCGAGGGCTATACCCCTGAATACCAGGAGCTGAAGTTCACGCTTCACCGAAAACTTCTGGATCGCATCAACCTGGAAGCTCTCTCTTCCATGGCAGGCGAGCGCGTGCGCGCGGAAATTCGCGCGGCCGTCGCCAAGCTGGTGGAAGAAGAGAAAACGCCTCTCAGCCTGGTGGAGAAGGACCGCGTCATCGAAGAAATTCTCGATGAGGTCTTTGGACTGGGGCCGCTGGAACCACTGCTGCAGGATCCGACGGTCAGCGATATTCTGGTCACCACGCCCCACCTGGTATACGTGGAACGCGGCGGCAAACTGTACCGGACTCCAGTCGAATTCAAAGATGACGCGCATCTGCTGCGCATCATCGAAAAAGTAGTTTCGCGAGTCGGACGGCGCGTGGACGAATCGTCGCCGCTGGTGGATGCGCGCCTGCCCGATGGATCCCGCGTGAACGCAGCCATTCCGCCGGTCGCGGTGGATGGCCCGCTGCTTTCCATCCGCCGTTTCGGCCGCCATGCGCTGAAGGGCGAAGACCTGGTGGCGAAACTGGCCATGACGGAAGGCATGCTGGAGTTGCTGAAGGGCTGCGTGAAAGCCCGGCTGAACATTCTGATCTGCGGCGGCACCGGTTCCGGTAAGACGACACTGCTGAACGCGCTCTCTTCCTACATTCCGGAAGATGAGCGCATCGTGACGATCGAAGACGCCGCCGAACTGCGGCTGCAGCAGACGCACGTGGCGCGCATGGAAACACGCCCGGCCAACGTGGAAGGCACCGGCGCGATTCACATCCGGCATCTTGTCATCAATGCCCTCCGTATGCGACCGGACCGCATCATCGTTGGCGAAGTCCGATCGGAAGAAGCGCTGGACATGTTACAAGCCATGAACACCGGTCACGATGGTTCGCTGACCACGATTCACGCGAACACCCCGCGTGACGGACTCGGCCGCCTGGAAGTGATGGTCGGCATGGCGAACGCGAACATGGGTATCCGCTCGATCCGGCAGCAGATCGCTTCGGCGGTCGACCTGTTCGTGCAGACATCGCGATTCAGCGACGGCACCCGCCGCATCACGCACATCACCGAAGTGGTCGGCATGGAGCAGGACATCATTACGTTGCAGGACATTTTCCTGTTCGAAAAAACCGGCATCACGGAAAACGGCCGCGTGCTCGGCCGGTTCCGCGCAACGGGTATCCGGCCCAAATTCTACGAGCGGTTGAAATCCTGCGGCATTGCGCTGCCGCCGCAGATGTTCCAGACCGTGGTGGAGATCGGCTAGATGGGGCTTGGTGTCGTAGTCGCGTTCGTCGTCGTCTTCGCGCTCATTCTGCTCGCCGTGAGCGTGGGGCTGAAGTTCTTCGACGCGAAGCGCAAGAGACAGGTGGCGGGGATGCTGTCCACGGCGGCGGGCGATACCGTCGTCGCCGAAACCAACCTGCTGAAAGAACTGGAAAGCGATAAGCCCGGCGGCCTCAAGGGCATCGTCCGCAACTTCCAATTCACGAAACACGCGCAGGAGCAGATTCAACAGGCCGGCCTGACCTGGTCGTCCACCCGTTTGCTGGCGGCGATGGGGCTTGCGATGGTCCCCGGCCTGGGCATCGGCGCGCTGCTCCCGTTCCTGATGAACGGTCCCACGACGGCGATCGTCGTGGCCACTGTGTTTGGCTTTGCGCCTTACCTGTATGTGCGGCACAAACGCAAGAAGCGCATGGATAAGCTGGAATCGCAGTTCCCGGAGTCGCTGGATTTTCTGGCTCGCTCGATGCGCGCCGGGCACGCGTTTTCCATCAGCCTGGAGATGCTCGGCGAAGAAATGCCGGATCCGCTCGGCCAGGAATTCCGCACGCTGTTCAATGAGCAGAACCTGGGCGCGCCGCTGGACGTCGCGCTGCGCAATTTTACGGAGCGCGTGCCGCTGCTGGACGTCCGCTTCTTCACTTCGTCGGTGCTGTTGCAGAAGCAGACCGGCGGCAATTTGAGTGAAATTCTGCAGCGCCTGGCGTATGTCATCCGCGAACGCTTCCGCCTCAAGGGGCAGGTGAAAGCGGCCAGCGCGCACGGCCGGTTGACGGCGACAATTTTGACTTTGCTCCCGGTCGGCACGATGCTGGCGCTGCTGGTGGTCGCTCCCGGCTACCTGCAAGGCATGGCCGAAGATTCAACGGGCAAATATATGATCGGCGGCGCCATCGCCGCGCAGATTCTGGGGAATTTCTTCATCAAGAAGATCATCAATATCAAAGTTTGATATGAATAACCCGGCGGCAGTTTCGATATGCGCGTTCCTGATGCTCATGGTGTTGCTCACCTGGGTGGGATACCGCGTTTTCTATAAGCCAGGAAAGTTTCTGAAGCAGCTCGGCCGGCCCGTAATCACGGCGGATCGCAAGCATGACGCCGTGATCTCCGATAGCGGCGATGAACCGGGCGCCAGCACCATCGTGACGGTGCTGCAGCAGATCGGCTCGCGCATGCCCTCTTCGGATACCGAAGTTGCGACGCTGCGCGCGGATCTCATTCGCGCCGGCTTCCGCAGCGAAACCGCGGTTCCGGTGTACTACGGCATCCGCATTATGGCGACGCTCGCCATGCTGGTGATCGCCTTGATGTTCGAAGGCAACATGCAGAACCAGCCGCCGATGATGCGCGTGGCCATGCTGTTCTCGGCCTGCTCGGCCGGTTGGATTCTGCCGCGTTTTTGGCTCGAGAAGAAGGCCAAGAAACGGCAGGAGATTCTGCGGCTATCGCTGCCTGACGCACTGGACCTGTTAGTGGTGAGCGTGGAAGCGGGTCTCGGTCTGGATCAGGCGATTCAACACGTGGCGCGCGAGCTTCAGGTGAGCCATCCGCAGCTCAGCGAAGAAATGTCACTGGTCACTCTTGAAATGCGCGCGGGCAAGCGGCGCAGTGAAGCGTTGCGCAACTTCGCCGAACGGTGCGGCGAATCAGAAGTTAAGAAACTGGTGGCCATTCTGATTCAAAACGACCGGTTCGGCACGAGCATGGGCGAGAGTTTGCGCAACCACTCGGACTTTTTGCGGACCCGCCGGCGCCAGGAAGCGGAAGAGCGCGCCGGGAAAGTGGGTGTGAAGCTGGTGTTCCCCATTTTCTTTTTCATTTTGCCGTCGATGTTGATCGTCGCGGCCGGTCCCGGGATTCTACAGATTTTCAAATACCTCTTCCCGATGATGAAGTCCATCTCGGGATAGGGAGAAGGAGGAAACGATGAACCCAACAGCGATTCAGGGCGTTATTTGGCTGGTTGCCGGTGGCGCAATGTACCTCTTCCTGCGCCGGCGCCGTACGCGCCGCACGCAGCGGTAAGTGTACCGCGGGCGCAGCCGTGGGCTGCGCCGCACCCGCAACACAGTTAAGGAGAAAGAGCGAAGGTATGAATTTGGCAATGCAAGGGGCAATCTGGTTGGGGGCGGGTGTCACGCTCGTGATGCTGCTCTCCCGGCGGCGAAGGCGCCGCGTGATCCGGTAGTGCCCTCTCGTAGCTGGCGGAGCCGCGATCGAACGACGGCAGGGAAGCTAGTCCGATGAGGCGGCCTCACTGGTCCGGCTCCGTCATCTGACTCTGTTCTATGGTTGGCAATCTGGTCGATAAGCAGAATTCGGACGGCGGCTGGCCGTACGTGCGCGGCGGATCCTGGGTGGAACCCACGGTCTACGCCGTGCTGGCCCTGCTTTCAGGAGGGGAGACGCAAGCCGCGAGCCGCGGACTGCGCTGGATACGCAGCGTACGGCGCTCCGACGGCGGCTGGGCGCCCCGTGCGGGAGTTGACCAAAGCACCTGGGTGACGGCACTGGTCGCGCTGCTGCCGCCGGAATATCTGGGCGAGCGATACCACCAGAGCGCGATCGAGTGGCTGCTGGACATGCGCGGCCGCGAAAGCACAAGGCTCTATCGCGTCCGCGAATGGCTGCTGGGAAATCCCGATCTGCCGGACAGAGACTTTCCCGGGTGGCCCTGGTTCCCGGGCACCGCGGCGTGGGTGGGCCCGACGGCGCTCGCCGTTATCGCTTTACAGAAGCAGCAGGCGCTGCACCCCTCCAAAGAGATCGCCGAACGCGTCGGCAAGGGGCAGACGTTCCTGCTGCGGCACACCTGCAAGGGCGGAGGGTGGAATCACGGCAGCGCCAACGCGCTCGGTTATGCATCGCACGCATACCCGGAAACTACCGGTATGGCTTTGGCGGCGCTGCGCGGCGCCACCTCCCCAAAACTCGACGAATCTCTGGCGGTCGCGCGCGAGTTTCTGGGACAGTGCCGGTCCGCCGATGCTCTCAACTGGCTGAGCCTCGGCCTTCGCGCGCACGGCCAGCTTCCGAGCAGCTTCTCTCCGCCCGGCGAAATCTCCTGCCGCACCATTTCCGAAACATCGATGCAGGTGGTGCTCGCCGCCGGCGGATCCGGCCGCCAGTACTTCGGTGCCTGACATGAGCTCAAACCTTACCAGACGCGACTTCCTGATCGCCGGCGGCGCGGCCGCGGCAGTCGTAACCGCCGGCTGCCAGAATCAGGCGGCCGCGCCCTTGCCGCCCGCCAAGGTGTCCGTGGTCCGTGCGCCGGCCTACGACCAAAGCCTCTACGACACAATGCGGCGCACGATTGCCAGCCATGACCTGGACATCCGCGGCCGCAACATTGTCCTCAAGCCGAACCTGGTGGAGTTCGAGCCGGGCAACAGCGTCAATACCCATCCGCTTCTGGTTCATGCGACTTATGAAGCATTCCGCGCGCTCGGCGCCGCGAGTGTCCGGATCGCCGAAGGTCCGGGCCACCGCCGCAACACGCTGGACCTGGCCGACGCCGCAGGCTATTTCAATACCGTGCCGAAATTCGAAGACGATTTCGTGGACCTCAACCTGGACGACGTGACGCGCGTGGATCCGCCGCGCAAGCTTTCACGCCTTTCCAAGCTCTATCTTCCCAATACGGCGCTGGGCGCGGACCTGCTGGTGTCCATGCCGAAGATGAAGACCCATCATTGGGTGGGCACGACTCTATCGATGAAGAATCTTTTCGGCACCGTGCCGAGCGGTGTCTATGGCTGGCCGAAGAATCCTCTTCACTGGGCGGGCATCGACGAATGCATCGCGGACCTGCACGCCGCCTTCCCCCGCCATTTCGCGATCATCGACGGCATTACCGGCATGGAGGGCAACGGACCGATACAAGGCACTCCCAAGCACGCGGGCGTGATCGTCGCAGGCAGCGACCCGGTAGCCGTGGATGCTACCGCGTGCCGCATCATGTGCATCGATCCACTGGGTATCCGCTATCTGCGGTTCGCCGCGATTGACGATGGCCGCATTCTGGAAAACAACATCGTGCAAACCGGAGAGAGCATCGCTTCGGTGGCTACGCCGTTCGAACTGATTCCGCTGTTTCAGCACTTGCGCCTGGAGGCGCACGCGTAATGGATTGGTTCCTCTCACGGTGGAAGCGCTGGGCCGCCACTCCGGCCGGCTTGCGCATTTGTTGCGTGCTGCTATCGCTGGTTTTTCTGGCTCCCTGTTATTGGCAGCCTCGCATGCATGGGGCGGATCTCAGCAGCCCGATGGATTATGGCTGGTTCGCGCAGTGGATGGAGAGCGGCCGGTGGCAGGGATTGCAAGCGGTTTCCACCACGAACGTGCTGTTCGATGCGCTGCTCGCCGGCTTTGTGCGCCTGTTCGGTCCGGAAATCGGTCAGCGGCTGTGCGTATCGGCGATGGTCCTCATCTTCGTATGGGGGGCCTTTGCGTTCGTCTGCGCGGCCAAACAGATCGATTACCGGCGTCAGGGCGATAGCGGCGCGGAAAGCCGCCCGTGGCACTTACTGCCGTCGATCGCGGTGCTTGCCTACGGCTGGGTGTTCCATATGGGCTTCTTCAATTTTTATCTCAGCCTGGGACTCTGTTTCTGGGTGCTGGCGCTGGTTTGCGAAAGCCGGCCGAAGCGCGCGGCCATCGCTCTGCCGGTGCTGGTGCTGGCGTACACCGCGCATCCTCTGCCGGCTGCCTGGGCCGTTTGCATTGTGTTGTATCTTTGGGCGGCGAAGCGCGTGAGCGCACGGAACCGCAGCTACATTTCCGCCGGCATTCTCTGCATCATTCTGATCTGCTTCCTGATTGCTGCGCGATCCGTCCATGGTGCCTCCTCCATGAACGCGATATGGGCGGGTGTGCAAATGCCGATCGCGGCTATGAACGGGAAGTACAATCTGGTGGGGATCGGAATTCTGTTGGCATGGGGTGTTTTGTTTCTTGATCTGCTGCACCAGACGGGTCCGCGTAAAGTGGTCTCCGGCGCAGCGTTTCAAATGTGTGTGCTCAGCACCGCCGCGGTGGCGCTCCTCCCCGCGACGGTGCTGTTGCCAGGCTTCGATCACACGGTCATTTTCGTCGCCGAACGCATGTCGCTCGGCGTGGGGGTGTGCCTGTGCGCGATGCTCGCGGCGGCACGGCCGCGGCCAGTGGTTCGTTGGACTCTCGTGGCCGCGGCCGTCGTTTTCTTTGTGTTTATCTACAGGGATGAGCGGCGCGTCAACTCGCTGGAAGACAGCATGGAAGATACGGTCGCCCAGTCGCTGAATTAGGGCAAAACGCACTCGCATTTCCGACCTTTTCTCGTCGGACTTCATTCGCCTTTCGATCCACCGTTTACCGCTCCCTCACGGTCACGGCTCCGTTAGCAGAATTAACTAGATACGGAGCCGTGACCGTAAGGGAGCGGTAAACGGTGCCGGGGGTGCGAGTGCGTTTGAATGTGGCAAAAGCGATTCGATATTTTTTCACGACCCCGTGAGGGAGCGGTAAACGTTCCGCGGGTGCGAGTGCGTTTGAATGTGGCAAAAGCAATTCGAGTTTTTTATACAACGCCGTGAGGGAGCGGTAAACGGTGCCGGGGTGCGAGTGCGTTTGAATGCGGCACAAGCCGATTTTGGGCGAAGCCTCAGTGCGATGATGCGGGGCCCACAAAGGTGGCCAGATCCTCGAAAGAAATCGTCCAGGCGGGCATGGGCGAATCGTAGCCTTTCAGCGTGACCGCGCGGCTCTGAAACGCTCCCGCGGGGTCCTGCAATTGCTGGTGCGTGCCTTCGCCGAGCGCCACTGCGATGCCGATGTCCTTGGTCGCCGCTTCCAAACGAAACGCGGCGTTAACGGTGTCCCCCAGCGCCGTGTAATCGGCGCCCCCGACAATCGCGGGCCCGGTGTTGACGCCCGCGCCGATACGCAGGGGAGCAGGGAGGGGCAGGGTAAGGTGAATCGCGGAGGTGACCGCATTGATCTCGCTCACCGCTCTGAGGGCGCGCAGCAGGTCCCCGCTCATGCGCGAGTGATCGTCGTGTACCCACACGGCCATCATGGCGTCCCCGATATACTTCTGCGCCCAGCTTCCTTGCTTCTCCGCGATCTGTCCCACGCGCAAGAACCACGTACCGATGGTTTGAGAAAGAACGCTTTCGGGAACCGTTCGTGCCAGCGGCGTGAAATCGCGAATGTCCACTACGACGATGGTGGTAAGCGAGTGCGTATGCAGCGCGGTAGTCGGTTCGTTGCGCAGATCCGGCAGCATTCGCGCGGCGCCCGGGGCCGACTGCGGATTTCGAAACACGAGTTCCTGATCGCCCACCGTGAGGCAGTCGCCATCCTTGAGAACTTGCGGAATGCTCACGCGGCGCTGGTTGAGAAACGATCCATTGCGGCTGCCGAGATCGACCAGCGAAAAATCTCCCGCGTCCCGCCGTTGAATGAGTGCGTGCAGGCGCGACACCGATCGGCTCTCCAGCATAACGGCGCATCCATCGCCGCGGCCCACGGCCCACGATTGGCCGTCCGTCAGGGAGAATCGCCTGCCGGTCGCCTGCTGCAATAAATAGGGACTCGTGCCGGCGGGTGTCACCGACACCAATTTAGCAAACCCCTATTGTGATCCGTAGCCCAACACCCTTACTTTTGTACTGCAACAGGCTACCTTTAGTAGTACAAAGTGTGTTAACTAGTCCTGGTTTTTTTCGGGTGAGACGCTAAACTGATTTCAGGATCACGCCGATAAGTTGTTAGGGAAATAGACGAACGTGTCCACCATTCAATTATTTGTTTATTTACAGCTTTTGGATCTGCTGACCACGCTTGTGGGATTCAAACTCGGGGCGGCCGAAGCGAGCCCGTTCATTCGCGTCCTGATGCATGGCGGCCCGGCTCTCGGCGTCGCCGTGTCGAAGGTTGTAGCTCTTGGCTTGGGCGGCGTTTGCGTCTACTGGAAGCGGTATCAATTGATGCGATGGGCCGCCTACTGGTATTCAGCCCTGGTGGTCTGGAATCTGTTCGTGATGCTTTCCGCTCCCGGTCCACTCATCCACTAAACCGGCAGCGCGCCGATTGTTTCCGCGGTCTCACTACTTTTTTGCGTTGGGATTGGCCTGATCCGCGGGAGCGAGATTCTTCCCACGGCCGCCGCCAGCTCCGTCATCTGTTCCGTTCTTGGATCCGCCGGTGCGGTCGGCGGGCGTTCCTTGCGGATTCTGGCCATTCGGATTTCCCTGCTGCCGGTAGGGATTGGGCTCGCGCCCGCCACATCCGGTGAGCGCCGCCGCCAAAAACAAAATCGCAAGAGCAGGCCGCTTCACTGCCGTTCCCCGCGGCGGCTGTTCCTGGTTCCAGGTTCGGGCGTCCGCAACCGGATCACATGTTCGCCCGTCTGGCTGTCGAAGCGGTAATCGAGCACCGCATCGGCTGCATCGAGTGCCGGTTCCCCTTCGATGGTCGGATTGCTGACGCTGATTTCGCCGTTGTTGCGGATGCGCAGCTCGCTCCCTGCCTGTAGTGGGATTCGCGTAAAGCTCTGGTGCGGACTCATCGCCCCTCCTCCCCCATATTCCCTCCGAGGCGCATCCCGGGTCTGTATGCTTCATGACCGCACTGGAACCGCGGGCCAGGGCTTTGGCGCGAAACGTGTTCCCCAAACCAACCGGCGACGAATGAAACATTTAACTCACGTCCTCCTGGTCTTTTTCTGGAAATTCGGCGGTCCCGGCCTGCTCGTACTCGGGATTCTGGATTCATCGTTCCTGTTCGCTCCGCTCGGCAATGACCTGCTGGTAGTCGCGATGACGGCGCACAATCGCAGCGTCGGCCAGATGCTGTACTACGCCGCCATGTCGACCGTCGGGTCGGTGCTTGGATGCCTGTTGGTGGATTTGGTCTTGCGCCCGGTGGGCGAACACGGGCTGGAAAAGCATCTCTCGCGCAAGCGGCTGGATTACGTGAAATGCAAGATTGAAAAGAATGCTGCATGGGCGTTGAGCTTCGCCTCCATCGCGCCGCCGCCGTTTCCGTTCACGCCGTTCGTCATGGCTGCCGCGGCGCTGCAATATCCACGCCGCCGTATGCTGCTTGTGGTCGGCATCGCTCGCATGGTGCGCTTCACGGCGCTCGGTGTGTTGGCTTTGCTGTTTGGCCGCAGCATCCTTCGATGGGCGGAGAGCGGTGTGGTTGGCGGCATTATGATCGGGCTCATTGCGCTGTTCATCGTGGGCAGCATCATTTCCGTGATCGGATGGATTCGCCGCAGCCGGAAAGCCGACGCGCCGCACGGCGGACCGCAACCCGCGCCCGCCCGGTGAGACAAAAAAAGGGTGGCTGCCCGACGCAGCCACCCGGAAATGGCAGATGAATCACGTTGCGCTGCTATCCTTTTGCTTTCGGCGGGAAATGTTTGAACATATCGTCGACCGTGTGGTCCAATTTCTTATCGTTCTTTTCCGGATCGTGCGAAGAGATGCTCTCGCTTGCTTCGCCGCGCCAGATCAGTTGCTTCGACCCACCATCGAAGATATCGACGGTGAGGTCGCCGACCTTCTGCGGCAAGACCTGCGTGGTTGCGGTGCCAATGCCGCCACCCCACCATGCGGCACGCCAGCCCCAGCCCGGGAAGCCGTCGTAGAACGTTTGGATGGTGTCCTGCTCACGCGTACGTCCGAACGCGGATACTGCCGCGTCGCCGCCGGAATCCGAACGCTGCCAGCCATGCGCTGAAAGGGCGCTATCGACAGCGCTCTGTATGCGATCCTGCCAGAGCGAATTGCCGGCGCGCACTCCGATCCAGTTATATGTTCGGTATTTCGCAAAATCCGCGTGGTGGTCATAATCCGTTGTTACGGCTGCGTAAATTACGCCGGCGAGTCCCAGGGCCACCGGTAGCAGATACGAAAATCGGTGTTTCATAGACTTCTCTCTCCTTCGTGTGCTGTCAGGCGGACGCTTACCTGTCTATCGCCCGCCTTTTTGGCGGTAAGGTGCAGTTGCCGCGCCACGGTGCGCGTGCACACGCGCTTCCGGCATGTGCCAACATGAAAGCGATGAGGAAAATGCTTGCGCCGCCGGCTCTGCTCTTCGCCGTGCTCGCGGCCGCCGCCGCTGTTATGCCGGACCTTGCCCAGCTTCAGAAAATGATCGCGCGTTTCGCGCCCGTGAAATTGCAATACGACGAAAGCCAGCTATCGCCGGGAGACCGCGGCGCGCTCCACAAACTCACCGATGCTGCCCGCGTGCTCAACTACCTCTTCATGGATCAACTCTGGAGCGGCGATCGCGCGCTCTATCGCCAGCTCGAGCGCGATACTACGCCGCTCGGTCAGGCGCGCCTGCATTACTTCTGGCTGAACAAAGGTCCGTGGAGCGATCTTGATGGACACACTGCCTTCCTGCCCGGCGTTCCCGAGCGCAAACCGCTGGGCGCGAATTTCTATCCCGCGGATATGACCCGCGAGGAGTTTGAAGCATGGGTCAAGACACTGCCCGAAGCGCAGCGCAAAGACGCCGAAGGCTTCTTCACCGTCATCCGCCGCAATGGGCGCGCACTGAAGGCGGTGCCGTACAGTCAGGAGTACCACGAGGATCTGCAGAATGCAGCCGGACTGCTGCGGGAAGCTGCTGCGCTCACTACCAACGCATCGTTGAAGCGCTATCTCAACCTCCGCGCCGCCGCCTTTCTTTCCAATGACTATTACGAGAGCGACCTCGCCTGGATGGATCTCGACGCGCCGCTGGATATTACCATCGGCCCCTACGAGACATACAACGACGAACTTTTCGGATATAAGGCGGGCTTCGAAGCGTACATCACGATTCGCGACGATCGTGAGTCGACGCGGCTGAAAGACTTCTCCGCGCACTTGCAGGAGGTGGAAAATAACCTCCCGATCGATCCCAAATACCGCAATCCGAAGCTGGGAGCATCGGCGCCCATTCGCGTTGTCAATGAAGTCTACGCCGCCGGCGATGGCGCCCACGGTGTGCGCACCGCGGCTTTCAACCTGCCTAACGACGAGCGCGTCATCAATCAGAAGGGCAGCAAGCGGGTGATGCTCAAGAACGTCCAGCAGGCGAAATTCGATGTCAACCTGAAGCCGATCGCGGCGCGCGTTCTGCCCGCGTCCGCGCAGGGCGATCTCAGCTTCGATTCCTTCTTCATGCACATTCTGGCGCATGAGCTGAGCCACGGCATTGGCCCGCACCAGATTACAGTGGCAGGGCGTGCCACCACGCCACGGCAGGAGATGAAGGAGCTGTACAGCGCGATCGAAGAAGCCAAGGCCGATATCACCGGACTCTTCATGCTGCAATACCTGTTCGATCACGGAATGGCGCATTCACCCGCCGCCGAACATCAGCTCTACACCACTTTTCTCGCGTCGGCATTTCGCTCGCTCCGCTTTGGGCTCACCGAAGCCCACGGAAAAGGCATGGCGTTGCAGTTCAACTACCTCACCGGGAAGGGCGGCTTCGTCGCCAGGCCAGACGGGACGTTCGCCGTCGATTTTTCCAAAATCAAGGCCGCCGTACGCGATCTGACGCATGAACTCCTTACGGTGGAAGCTGAAGGTAACTACGCACAAGCAAGGCATTTGCTTAGTACTTATGGCGTGATTGGGCCGCAAATGCAGCGCGCGATTGATAAACTATCGGCAATCCCCGTGGATATCGATCCGGTTAATGAAATTCGATAACCTTCGTTAGTTATTGAAAAATAACCGAATAGATGGGAAATACCAGGGAAATACCCGGTGTAAATTCCGACCCATTTCAACGCTATAATACCCACTAGTACTTGTAGTATTAATTGAGGCGCTACTTGGGCTGCTTATATTGCGGTAAAGAAATTGGTCCAATCCGGCACCTCCGGGACTCTGAATTTTGCAGCTCCTCTCATCGCAAGCGTTATGGAGAGCGGCTGGGAAAGGCACTGGGCCGGATTGCCGAACCCGAAATTCCGCCTCCGCCAGTTGCGGGGTTTATCTTCCAGTTCCCTGTCAAACCGGGGACGGTTGAGACCAAGCCTGTGGCTGAGTTCGAGCACGCTGCGCAGCCGATCGCGTTGGCGCGCCGCTGGTGGCCGCTGACTGCGACTCCGCTCGCCGGCACGGTGCTCGAGCAGTTGCCCGGTCCTTCGCCCGCAAACTTCTCGTTCCCAGCCACCTCAAACCCGGCAGCCGGCTCCGCGGCGCTTACCGCCACACTGCCTCGCATCGAATGCGCGCCGATCTTTGAAGCGCTGATCGATTCCACACCTGTTCGTATTTCCACGAAGACGGCCGGTCCCGCGATCGCGCCCGAAGCGTCTCCGGTAGAGCAAATGGTCTTTGCGGCGTCCGCGCCACAAGAGGTCGCTTTTGCCGCGGCCGCTACGGGGCCGGTGTTCGCCTTGCGCGCTGCCTTCGAGCCAGGCATGGCAGGGTTGGTGCAGTCGCCCGCAGCGCAAGCCGTCGAGCGCATGGTTGCATCCATTGCGTCCGCCGAACCTGTGGCCGCTCCGCGTATCGCCGCCATCGGGCCCGCTTTTGAACTGACCGCGATCGCCGAACCTGCGCCGTCCAGCAAGACGATTGCGGGTCCCGTGCTCGTGCCGGCAGCTCAGGCAGCCGAGCGGTTCGTCGTTCCCGCGGCGGCAACCGCGTGGGTTGCTTCCACGCACGCGCCCCGCGCAGTAGCGTTGACCGTCACGCCGATTACCGATCGCCGCACGGCGCCCCCGACGCGCGTTCTTCAGCCTGCCGCCGTGGAGCGGTTCGTCGTTGCCGTCGCGGATCCGCGGTGGGCCGCTTCCGCGCACCAGCCGCGCGCTGTCGCAATGACAGTCGCTCCGATCGTAGATCGCCGCACGGCGCCTCCGACACGCGTCCTGCAGCCCGCCGCTGTGGAGCGCTTCGTTGTGGCCGCCGCCGCTACCGAATGGTCGGCAGCCGCTGCGATTCCGCGCTCGCCGCAATTCGCTGTTACGCTTCTCGCCGATGCCGAACGGCGCACCAAGGCGACCGCTTGCGCGCCGCCTGTGCCCTCGCCGGCCGCACAGCCCGTGGAGAGCTTCCTGATTTCCGCGGCTCCCGCCGGATCGCTGGCTTTCTCCGCGACGCTGCAACTCCCGGCCTTTACGCTTCGCCCGGCGGCACTCGCCCCGGCGCCTCCGCGCACCGCGTCGCAGAAGGTGCTGGCGTTCCCCGACCCGGCATCGCAGCTCGACTGGAAGAACGGCCATCCGCGTTCGGCGACTCCTGCTCTCACGGCCCGCGAAGTCGCGTACGGCTCAATGCCGCAGTGCGGGCACGTTCCCGTGCTGGAAGCGTGCGCCGTGGAGTCGATGCCGTCGGCCGCTTTCGCCGCGGTCCCGGTGCTCGGCAGTTCCGAAGCTCGTCTGCCGCAATTTGCGATGGGACGCGCAGCGGACGAATCCGAACCCGAGAGCATCGCCGCGATGTTCCCGGTAACGGATCTCTCGATCGTGCGGCATGAAGCGGATCAGCCGCTGATACCGTCGCAAGCGCCTGTTGGCCCGGTGGTGCAGCTCGAGTATCACTGTGTACGAAGCACGGCCGCACCGATCGTCACGCTCAACTGGTCCGTTCCGGATTGCAATCCTGTGATCCCGGCGCTCCCGGTCACACCGATCTTCGACCGTCGCGAAGAGCCGGTCACGCCCAAGAAGCCGGTCAATCCGAATTCCATCGCCGACATCTTCCGCATGCCGGAAGCGCGCCGGCGCCAGTCGAATGCGACTGCGATGGTGTTCAAAGCGGCGGCCGCGTGCATCGTCCTCGGTAGCATGCTGTGGTTCGGAAGCAGCGCCGTTCGGATCGGACGCCAGACTCCGGCTGTGAACCGCGATGTTTCTGCTGTTGACACCGCCGTAGGGCCGTCCAACGATACAGCGACGACCGCCGCTGGACCGATGGCAGAGATCCCTGCCGCGCAGGGCACGGGGCCCGTTGCCCGTCTCCGCCGCGCCGTCGCGAACCGCGCATCGGCGACCGTTACCGATAGTTTCAAAAACGGCATGGAAGCTTGGGGCACGTCGCCGAAATCGTGGGCCGCCGGTTGGTCGCGCAGCGCCGACGGTTATGTGAATACCGGAGCGCTCGCGCTCTTCCGTCCCTCGCTGGGTTTCGCCGATTACCGCCTGGAGTTCTTCGGCCAGATCGAACAGAAGTCCATGGGATGGGCGGTTCGCGCGCACGACGCGAAAAATTATTACGCGATGAAGGTCAGCGTGGTGCAGCCGGGGCTGCGGCCGATCATCGCGATCGAACATTATCCGGTAGTGGACGGCAAGCGCGGAAAAGCGGCGCCGATTCCGCTCAATGTGATGGTGCACAACAACAGCCCGATTCAGGTCGCCGTGGATGTGCGCGGCAATAAGCTGGTGACCAGCGTGGACGGCCAGGAAGTCGACACCTGGATCGACGACACGCTTCCGTCGGGCGGTGTCGGCTTCTTCGCCGAAAACGGTTCGCGTGCCCGCTTGTACTGGATGAAGGTCGCCAAGAACGAAGATTTCTTAGGCCGCGTTTGCGCGTACATCTCGCGCAAGCTCGGCGATGGCAGCAATACGACGGCCGAGCTGTGGGATCCCTCGCTTCCGCTGCCCGGACCCGCGCCGCAAAAGGCGCCGCGCCGCGAGGACTACGCATTGGCCCCGGCCGAGATGCCAACCCAATTCTCTAGGAGGACGCAACCATGGAGATCGTAAGAACCGAATCGAACGCACCGGCTATGCCGCCCGGAGTCACTTCCATCGAGGAAATTCGCAGCCCCAAACGGCAGAACAAAACACTGTCGAAGGCGGTGTCGCTGCATCTGGAAGGCAAGCGTGAAAGCGCCGCCCGCATGCTTACGAAGGCGATCGAGGGTGGTGAGCACGATCCCGCTTTGTATTCGGCTCTGGCGCACATTCAGTATGAGATGCAGGATTTCAGCGAGGCTGCGTCCACGTACACGCTGCTGGTTGAAGCCGAACCGAAGCATCGCACCGGCTACTTCAACCTGGCGGTCTGCCTCGGGAATCTGCAGCGCTGGAAGGAGTGCGCGGAGCATTTCCGCAAGGCTTCGGAGATCGACGCGACGCGCACGGATGCGCTTCTTGGGCTCGGCATAGCGCTGCTGCATAGCGGCAGTCCGGCGCAGGCGCTGGAGCCGCTGGAAAAATATTTGACGCTCTACCCGGATCACGAGCAGGCGCTCTTCGGCAAGGCTGTCGCCATGCAGCAGACCGGCCGTCACGCCGAAGCCGTGGAGCACTATCGCAAAGTGCTGGCACGCAATCCGCGCTGTGAAGATGCGCTCAGCAATCTGGTGGCGATGTTTCTGGAGAAGAAGGACAACGACTCGGTCCGCCGCTACGCCGCGATGCTCGCCGAACTGCAGCCGGATTCCGCGGTCGCCATGGAGGCGCTGGCTACGCTGGCGTTCGCCGACGGCGATTTTCTGACCGCCGCGCGCTACTGCCGCAATCTGAGCGAAATGGCTCCCGATCGTTTTGAGAACTGGTTCAATCTCGGAGTGGCGTATCACAAGATGGGCAACTTTCAGAAGGCTGCCCAGGCATATCAATCCGCCGTCACGCTGAACGCGGAATCCGCGCAAACTCATCTCAATCTGGGGGTCGCGCATCAGGAGCTCAGCGATCTGCCGGCGGCGCGCGCGAGCTACGAGAAGGCGTTGGAACTCGACGCCGATCAACCGGGCGTGCTCTGGAATCTCGCGCTCGTGCTGGAACAGCTCAACGAACGCAACTGGGCGGAAAAGCTGTATGCGCGCATTCCGGAGGCGGCGCCGGAATGGTGCGACGGCGCGTTCCGGCTCGGCTATCTGCGGCTGTTGCGCGGCGATTATACGGGAAGCGGCGAAGCATTCCAGGCCTGCATCACGCATCGCCCCGAGTGGCCCGAGGCGACCTTGAACGCCGGCATTGCGTTTGCGCGCTCCGGGAAGCCGGAAGATGCGCGCCGCTGCTTCCAGGAGACTCTCTTCATGCGTCCCGATTCGTCGGACGCAGTGCGCGGACTCGCCGCACTGGCGCTCGAACAGCAGAACTACGACGAGGCCTACGATCATCACAAGCGCCTGATCGAGCTCGGAGAGCGCGGGTGCGAGCTGTACTATAACGCCGGGCTCATCTGTCACAAGCGCGGGCAGATGGAAGATGCCGCGGCGTTTTATCAGCAAGCGCTGGGCGAAGATCCGCAATTCGCCGAAGCTCTGCTGAATATGGGACACGCGCTGCTCGCCATGGGGCAGGAAGACGAGGCGCACTCCTATTGGCGAAAAGCGCTCCGCGAAAAACCGGAGCTCGCACAGACGTACTTCGAGCCCGCCAACGCCTGATGAAGCAGTAGCGGCGGGTCTCCAGACCCGCTGCAGCCGCGCAAGCGCGGCACGAGGCTCGCGAAGCACGCCCGCAGGCGAGCTGTGCTCGCCGCAACAGGAAAGATTCCTGTTGCCACGTGCCGACAGGAATCCTTCCTGTCGGGTCCGCGCGGCGCGCGACTGCTCGCAGATCAACGGTGAAATGGCCAAACTGCAGAGCCGCGCCCCGCGCGGCACGGACCGGAGCTCGTGCAGACGTACTGGAGCAGTAGCGGCGGGTCTCCAGACCCGCTGCAGCCGCGCCCCGCGCGGCACGACAGGAAAGATTCCTGTCGTCACGTTCGTTGCGGATGTGTGAAGCTGGGAGTGGATGGCCAGGTTTTGTTTATTGGTGTTCATTCTCGGCCTCTTCCCGGCGGCCGCGGATAGCGGGACCGCCACGGACCTGCTGCCTTTACAGAACCAAGTTCGCAAGAAGGTGGGAGTTCCACCGCTCGAATGGAGCGATAAGCTCGCCGTGGTGGCTCAGAACTGGGCCAACACGCTCATGCAGCGCAAAGAGTTTCAGCATCAGAAGAAGAACCGGTATGGCGAAAACCTGTTCGAGATCTTCGGGGCGCCCGCGACTCCCGCGCAGGTGACGGCCAAGTGGGCCGATGAGGCCGCGCACTTCAATTACAAGAGCAACAAGTGCACCGGTGGCGCGTGCGGCCATTACACGCAGATGGTCTGGCGCGACACGAAACGGCTGGGGTGCGCCGTAGCGAGAGCGCCGGGCCGCGAAATCTGGGTCTGCGAATACGATCCTCCCGGCAATTACATCGGCCAGCGTCCCTACTGATCACGATGTGGTTCGGAATTTCCGCATGATATTCTGAACAGCATGAGAATCGGCGTATTCACACCGCTGCTGGCGCAATTGTCTCTCGAAGAGACCCTCAAGAAGCTGAAAAGCAACAACGTCGATACCGTTGAGTTGGGCACGGGCAACTACCCCGGCGACGCACACTGCAAACTCTCCATGCTGGAGAACAGGCAGGAGTTGAAGGATTTCAAGGCCAAGCTGGACGACCAGGGTTTCACGATCAGCGCGCTGAGCTGCCACGGCAATCCGCTGCACCCGGATCGCGACCACGCGAAGCACGATTCCGAGGTCAGCCGCAAGACGATCCGCCTCGCCGAAAAGCTCGGAGTGCCGGTAGTGGTCGATTTCAGCGGCTGTCCGGGCGATTCACCGAATGCCAAGTGGCCGAACTGGGTGACCTGCCCGTGGCCGCCGGATTATCTCGAAATCCTGAAATGGCAGTGGGACAAGGTGGTGGAGCCCTACTGGACCAAGCAGGCGAAGTTCGCCGAAGACCACGGCGTGAAGGTCGCTATCGAAATGCATCCCGGCTTTGTGGTGTACAGCCCGGAGACCATGCTGAGGCTGCGCGCGATCGCGGGGAAGGCGATCGGGTGCAATTACGACCCCAGCCACATGTTCTGGCAAAGCATCGATCCCATTGCCGCCATTCGCGTGCTCGGCGACGCCATCTTCCACGTACATGCCAAGGATACGCAGATCTACGAGCGCAACCTGCCGCTCACCGGCGTGCTGGACACCAAGAGCTATACCGATGAACGCAACCGCGCCTGGATCTTCCGCACCTGCGGCTACGGACACGGGGAAGAGTGGTGGCGCGAATTCGCATCCACGCTCAGGATGTACGGGTATGACTACGTGCTCTCGATCGAGCACGAGGATAGTCTGCTCTCGCCGGAAGAAGGCCTCAGGCGGGCATCGGCGTTCCTCAACGGAGTGGTGATGAAGGAACCGCCCGCCGCCGCGTGGTGGGTGTAAAAACAAAACCGCGCGGGTGAGACTGGCTCCCCCGCGCGGTTCTTAAAACAGGTGGTTTACGCTTCCTGAGGCGCGATGCGAATGCTGCTCGCCGCCATCTTGCCGGTGCGATCCATGCCGAGTTCGTAGAGCACGCGAGTCCCCGGCCGCAGGTCCGTGGCCAGACCTTCGGCCAGCCGCGAAACGTGGAAGAAGATGTCGCGGCCGCCATCGTCGGGGCGCAGGAATCCGAAGCCTTTCGCTTCGAAGTAGGTGACCACGCTTCCGGGCTGTTCGCCGGAAGGCGCTTCGCCGGATGCATCCCCGGCTTCGGCGGCGGCCTGAGCGGGCCGGCTGGTCTTATCGCCGACGCCCTGTTTAATGAGGGCCAGGTCGGCTTCCGTCCAATCCGGAGCGGCTTCCGTGGAGGGAATCTTGAGGTCCGGGTTACGCTTCAGGGCCTCTTCAAATAGACGTTTTTGACGTGCGTTCAAGCGATATCCTCAGGTGTGCGCTGCCTATGCGGTAGCCGGAGCAACTGCTTTCTTTCTGCGGGTGCCCTTCTTTTCGGCGGGAGGCTGCCGGTCGCTCTTCTTCAAACTGCCCATCACCATCTGGGTGACGAACTTCTTTTCGCCATGATCGTCGAATTTGATCACGATGCGCTCTTCGCTGCTGGACATAACCGTGCCCAGACCGAACTTCAAATGTTCGACTTGAGCGCCTTGGGAATACATATTGGAAGCCATAGATTTCTAAGCTTTACTCCTCGGTTTGATTGCTGGGGGAGCCGAAATGGGGCGAATTGGGAATGGAATGAACGGGCAGCAGTACCACAATGTAAAGTCTAGTGATCATCTTAGCAAATCTAGGGCCAAGTTGTCGAGTGCGCCCGAAGGCGGCCGTCTGTGGATGGCCTGAATCGCCTGCGCCTAATCCGGATTGAACTCGAACAAATCCGTGTTCGTCCGGACCACCACGCGGCCGCCGGTCAGCGGCTTGCCGTCCGTCCCGAAGAAGACCGCGCCGTCCGTCGATTCGCCCGGCTTCAGCTTGGTCTGGACGAGAGCCAGGGCACTCGCCGCAGCCGCCGCTTTCAGCTTGGTTCCGAACGCCGCCAGCGCAGCTTCCCGCCGCTCTTCGTACCCGTTCGTCGATTTAAAGTGCGGGTTGCCGTAAACACCGGCCTCGTACGTGGTTACGAGCTTCACGACATCGGACCCCGTGCCGTGTTTCATGAGCATTGCGATCACGGTTTGTGCCGGTGTTGCCGGCAGGACGACCGCTTCAGAGCGCTGATAGGAGAAATCTTCCGGTCGAATGGTATACGGCGCGGCGGAGCCGTTCGAAATCGCAGCCTGCAGAATCGTATAATCGTGCAGACGACCCGGCAGGTGAGTGAAAATCACCGTCACCCCGGACTTCGTAAGTGCCTGGTACTTCAATCCGTTGGATTGATATCCGATCGCCTGCGCGGATGCCGTGTGCACGAAAAGGACGGTCGCGCACACCGCCCCCGGAAGCCGGATCATGAGACTATATTACGATAGAGGACCCAGAGAGCACGCCAAATCATGTTGACTGAGCCAAAAGAACAAACCTGGACCCCGTCGCCCAGGAAGGGACTGGAACTGCACGGGCTGAGAAATCTCAATGCTACTTACTGGAATCTCGGGGCGCCGTCCCTGGTCGAACACGCGATCCAGCGCCAGGAAGGCCACCTGGCCGACAACGGCGCCATTGTTGTGCGCACGGGCCAGTACACCGGCCGATCGCCGAAAGACAAATTCATAGTTCGCGACGAAGCTACCGACGCCAACATTCAATGGGGGCCCGTCAACCAGCCCATGTCCGAAGCGCAGTTCGACCGGATCTATGAGCGCATGGTGAGCTTCTGGCAAGGCCAGGACGTATTTGTGCAGGACCTTTTCGTGGGCGCTGACCCCGAATATTCGCTGCCGGTTCGCGTGGTGACACAGGTTGCCTGGCACAGCCTCTTCGGGCGCCAGCTTTTCATCCGTCCCACCGCGGACAACCCGGCGCGCGACCCGCAATTCACCATTCTGTTCGCGCCCGAATTTCCCACGATCCCGGCGGAGGACGGCACCAACTCGGAAACCGGAATCCTGCTGAGCTTCAAGCGGCGGATGGTGCTGATCTGCGGCACCAGCTACGCGGGTGAAATGAAGAAATCGGCCTTCACGCTGATGAATTACCTGCTGCCGGAGCGCGGCGTCTTTCCGATGCATTGCTCGGCCAACGTGGGCGCCGCGGGAGATGTCGCGCTCTTCTTCGGCCTCTCCGGCACCGGCAAAACGACACTTTCCGCCGATCCGCGCCGCAGGCTGATCGGCGACGACGAGCACGGCTGGAGCGATAGCGGAGTTTTCAATTTCGAAGGCGGCTGCTACGCCAAATGCATCCGGCTCTCGCGCGAGAATGAGCCGCAGATCTGGAACGCGATTCAGTTCGGCACCGTGCTGGAAAATGTGGCGATGGACGCGGTCAGCCGCGCGGTGGACTACAACTCCGATGAGATCACCGAAAACACACGGGCCGCGTATCCGCTGGACTACATCGCGAACGCTGTCATGCCGAGTGTCGGCGGCCATCCCTCAAACGTCATTTTCCTGACCGCCGATGCTTTCGGCGTGCTGCCGCCGATCAGCCGCCTTTCGCCGGAACAGGCGATGTACCACTTCCTGAGCGGTTACACGGCCAAGCTCGCCGGCACGGAGCGCGGGCTCGGCAAAGAGCCGCAAGCCACTTTCAGCGCCTGCTTCGGATCGCCATTCCTGCCCCGGCCGCCGGCTGTCTACGCTTCGCTGCTCGGCGAAAAGCTACGCCGCCACCAGGCCGCGTGCTGGCTGGTCAACACCGGCTGGGTGGGCGGACCCTATGGCGTCGGCAATCGTATGAAGCTGGCTTACACGCGCGCCATGCTGGATGCCGCGCTCTCCGGCGCGTTGAAAGACGTGCCCACCACTCCGCATTCCGTCTTCGGAGTGCATGTTCCGACTTCGTGCCCGGGCGTGCCCACCGAGTTTTTGGATGCGCGCGGCATGTGGCCCGACAAATCCGCCTACGATAAGGCGGCCCGCGACCTCGCCGCCCGCTTCAATAAGAACTTCGAGAAGTTCAGCGGCGTCAGTCCTGAGATCGCCGCGGCGGCGCCCGCGGTCTAATCCGGAGCCATGAAAAAACTCTCGCTCATCGCGGCGCTGCTTTGCGGCGCCATGCAACTCGCCGCCGCCCAGTATCTTGTCTACGCCGGCACGTATACGAACGCCGGAAGCAAAGGCATCTACGCCTGGCGCTTCAATTCGGATAACGGAAAGGTGACGCCGATTGGCGTCGCCGCCGAAACGGCGAGCCCCAGTTTCCTGGTGGAGGACGCATCGCGCAGCCACATCTACGCGGTGAACGAAAACCAGGCCGGGAGCGTCAGCGCGTTTTCCATCGACCGGAAAAGCGGTAAGCTCACCTTGCTCAATACGGTGTCGACGAAGGGCGCCGGACCGTGCCACCTCGCGCTCGACCGCACCGGCCGCTGGTTGGCCGTCGCGAATTACGATAGCGGCAATTTTGCCGTGATCCCCGTGCAGAAGGATGGCCGGCTGGGTGAAGCGTCGGCGTTCGTGCAGCACAAGGGCTCCAGTGTAAACAAAGAGCGCCAAGCCGGACCGCACGCCCACTGCGCGCTTTTCTCGCCGGAAAACAAGTACCTGCTGATTGCCGACCTGGGCCTGGACAAAATTATGATCTACAAGTTCGACGCGGGGAAGGGAAGCGTCGAAGCCGCCGACCCCGCGTTCGCAACCGTGAAGCCCGGTTCGGGAGTCCGCCACCTCATCTTCAACGCGAAGGGCAATGTGCTCTACGCGCTCACCGAAATGGGCAGCACCGTGACGGCGTTCCATTACCCCAGTTTCGAGGAGTTCCAAACCGTCTCCATGCTCCCTGACAATTACAACGGAAGCAGCACCGGAGCCGAGCTTGCGATCAACCCGGCAGGAACGTTTCTGTATGCATCGAACCGCGGCGCGGACAGCATCGCCGAATTCGCCATTGACGGCAGCACCTTCAAGTTGAGTCCAGTGGATCGCTTCCCGACGATGGGAAAAACACCGCGGCATTTCGCGATCGATCCCACGGGCGGCTATCTCTTCGCCGCCAATCAGAATTCTAACGATATCGTGGTGTTTAAGGTTCACCCGAGGACCGGGCAGCTCACGCCGACCGGAACGGTGCTCAAGGAAGCCGCCAATCCCGTCTGTGTTCTGTTCGTGAAGTAGCGTTCAGGCCGGCCGCTACTTGAGCTTCTCTCCCAGAAACGCCGCGGTGGCCTGGTAGGTCTTCAGCCAGGTGCTCCACATCCAGAAATCGTGGCTCTCGTCCGGAATGATCAGCTCGCGCATATCCACGCCGCGTTTGCGCAGCGCATCGGCCAGCATCACCGTCTGATTGAACTGCACATCGGGATCGTCATCGCCCGCGATGAGCAGCACCGGCGACCGCCACCCGTTCACGAAGTTCATGGGCGAGCTCTCGAACGCCAGTTTGTAATCCGGCTCGCCCGGCGGAATCCCCAGCTCCTTCGCCCAATCGTGCACGCCGTGGAAATCGACGCCGGCCTTGAACACATCGGACCCGCGAGCCAGCGCCAACGCCGTCAGATATCCGCCGTACGACCCGCCCCATGCGCCGATCCGCGCCCCATCCACGTCCGCGCGCGACCGCAGGTAGGCGCCCGCGCCCTGCACATCGTTATATTCGCTGCCGCCCGCCGGTCCGTATTTTAGCGCCTCGCGAAAATCCAGCCCGTAGCCGATCCCGCTGCGATAGTTCACGCTCAGCACCACGTACCCGCTGTTCGCCAGAAACTGATTCATCGCATACGCGTTCGAGTAGTAATACATGTAGTGCCACCCGAGCAGCATCTGGCGGCGCGACCCGCCGTGAAAGAAGACCATCGCCGGCGATCGCGCGCCGCTGCGTCCGGGCGGCAAAAATAGTTGTCCGTGGATCTGCATGCCGTCCGCGCTCGCAAAGACCACCTGCTGCGGCGCCACCATGTGGGCCAGCGGAAACTCACCGGCTGCAAACAGATCGCGACCCACAACGGGATGCAGCGGACGGCGGGCGTCCGACGCCAGCCACGCCACTGTGCCATCGCTCAAGGGAGCCGGCGATACCTCGATTCCTTCTCCCTTTGTGACCGCCGCCGGAGTGCCGCCGCCTACTCCCACGCGCCACAAATGCCGCCGGTCCACATCTCCCTGATTCGAACTGAATACCACTTCGCGGTCCCCGGGCATGGGCGCAACATGCTCCACCTCGAACGCTCCCGGCGTGAGCGGAATTGCCGCGCCGCCCGTCACCGCAACGGAATATAGATGCGTCCACCCGTCGCCTTCCCACGGAAATACGATCCGGTCGCCCGCGGCCCATAGCAACTGGTCCCGTGCGGAGACGCCGCGAAAAACACTGCCCGGACCCGGTTTCGCGCGCCACATTTCGCGTCCAACACCCGTTTCGACGAGGGCGACGCGAATGCTCCAGGGCTCGCCGGCGCGCTCCGGCTTGCGAATGGGGCGCAACCCATCGCTCGGCATGCGCAGAAATGCCACTCGCCGGCTGTCGGGCGACCAAACGGGCGAAGAATCGTAGTCCGTGCTTGGGTCGAGATACGTTAGCGCTCCGGACGCGACCTCGAACACGCCGATCAGCGAATGATCGCCGCGGCCGATCTCGAACGCGATGCGTGCGCCATCGGGCGACCAGCGCGGATGCGACACCCCACCGCGGAGCTTCAATGCTTGCGCTGCTGCCTCGCCGGCCGTGCGCCGCGCCAGCCACAACTGCCCGTGCGAAACGAACGCGACACGGTCGCCATGGGGCGAGATTTCCGGCTCGCCGCCCGCGCCTAGCTTTATCGGAGCCCCGCCTGCCGCCGGCACGCTCCACACGTCCTGCTCGGTTCCGAACTGCTTGTGCGACGGATTCGCGCTGCCGCCGCGACCCTCGCTGCCGAGCGAGTAGACGACGGCCGAAGCGTCCGGCGACCAGCGCAGCTCCGATATTTCCTGCCCATCGTCGGGATACTCAACGAGCGTGCGCGGTTCCTGTCCCGGCGCGGCCGCCATGATGCTGCGATGCCCTCGCAGATTGGAAACCCATGCCACCTTGCCGCCGCTGGGAGCAGCGGTCAGGTCAGTGGGAAAGGGCGCACTCAACACCTGGTCAAGCGTGAAAGGAGGACGCTGCTGCGCGCTTGCAGCCAGTGCGCCGAGCGCGAGCGCCAATGGAATCCGCATACCTCAAGCGTACCGTGCCGCCGCTTACTGGATGGTTTCGATCACCGCTTTGCGGCGCGCCGGATAGACGTACGGCGCTACCACGCTCTCGGTTCCGTCAGCGCCGATGGCCTTCACGCCGAAGCGTACATCGTCGATAGAAACGTCTTTGAGCAAATACTCAGTCACTTTGCCGACAAAGAATTCCTGCTCCCAATACGGAGCCGTCGTCGCGCGAATCATGATCGAATAGCCCGTGATTTTGCTCTCGTCGCCGGCCGGCCTCCACCGCAGTTGCGCGTCATACCCGCTGCGCCCGCGCGAGAGCATCGGCAGCGGAACGCGCGGCGGCGCTGCCGGAGCGTTCGCCGGTTGAGCCGCGGCAGTGCCCTGTGGCGCTCTCGGCAAACTCGTCACCACCGGAGCTTTCGGACTCATCGCGAGGCTCGCCGCTATCGCTGCATTGATCTTCGTCACGCGCGCCGTATAGGGAATCGACATGTTCTCCAGTGTGTCCGTGTCGTGATGTTGGTTCGCGTAGATTTCGTTCGGGGTCGATATGCGTATCGCGGCGTAGCCCTCCTGCTGGAAGGGCGCGTGATCGCCGCCGCGGCCAAGGCGGTCCTGCATGAACACCAGGTTCACTTTCATATCCGGCAAATAGCGTTCGCCCATCAGCTTGGCGTAGCGCGCCAGCGATTGCGAGGGCGAATCTTCCTGCTCGTCGCTGTAAATCGCCACGGAATCGTTGCTCATACGGCCGTTACCGCTTTTGTCCGTGCCGATGATGTCGTTGTTCAGCACGGCTTCGATCACCTGTTTGTCGGCGGCCATTTTCGCCGCTTCCAGTGTGCTTCCCACCAGTCCCTCTTCCTCGCCCGCGAAGGTGATGAAGATGAGTGTCTTATCGAATTCGAACTGGCTCATGACGCGCGCCAGTTCCATGGTTGCCGCGGTGCCGCTGCCGTCGTCGCACGCTCCCGGTGCCGGAAGGTCGATGAGCTTTGACCAATCCGTCTGCGTCGGCGGAATTGTGCCGGTGTTCCCATCGGTGGCGTTTTGCGGCCGCGGCGCGCCCAGGTTCAGCGAGTCGTAGTGCCCGCCGATAATGATCGCGGTCTCCGGCATCGTCTTCCCCGGCAATACAGCGACCACATTGTACAGGTCAGTATCGCGCACGATGCGCTGCCCCTGTTTCTTCACGTGCCACTTGTCATAGCGCACCTGCAGCCGCGGACTGTAGCTCTTCATTTCATTAAAGATCCACTGGCGCGCGGCGCCGATGCCGTGATTGGGGTCGTCCTGCGGCGAGAGCAGATGGCGCGTGCCGAAACTCACCAGCTTTTCGATGGTGGCGCGCAGGCGGGCTTCACTCACCTGATCGACAACTTTCTTGATCTGTGGATTGACGGCATGTTCCTGAGCCGCGGCGGTAAAGGTCAGGGCCGAGGCAAGTAAGATGGCAGACAGTTTTTGCATGGAATTCATTAGGCAATATACCGTATCGCCGCCTCTGAATTCCTGTGCGAAGGACTCACACGCTGAAAAAGAGAAGGGGCGCCGGCGACCTCCGGTGCCCCTTCATGCGACCAAAACGCATGCAATCTGGAGTTACTTTCATCATCGCGCCGGGTACCGGGCAACGCTATCCTGTCGGGACAGTATTGTTATACTGCGCCAGAATGCCCCTTTGGCTTACAGAACACGACGTGCGTGCTGTTCTTCGCATGCCCGCGGTTATCGAAGCGATGGCGCACGCGCTTCCCGCGTTCTCCGCTCGCGAGGTGGTGCAGCCCGTGCGCACGGCGGTGGAGATTCGCGAGCGTACGTTTTTCGCCAGTATGCCGGCGTACGATGCGGCGCAGTCGATTCTCGGCGCGAAACTGGTTACCGTAGTGCCGGAAAACGCCGCGCGCAATATGCCCACGCATCTGGCCGCGATCTCACTCTTCGATCCCGCAACCGGCGAGCTCATCGCCGTGATGGATGGGCGGCTCATCACCGAAATGCGAACGGCCGCGGTCTCCGCGCTTTCCGTCAAGCACCTCGCGCGCCGCGACGCGAGTGTGCTCGCGATCATCGGATCGGGCGTGCAAGCGCGCAGCCATATCGAAGCTCTCAAAATGGTGGCGAACTTCGCCGAGGTTCGTGCATGGAGCCCCACACGAGCACACCTCGAAGCGTTCGCGCAGGAGACCGGCGTCCGAATGGCGGTATCGGCCGAAGCTGCGGTACAGGGCGCCGACGTGATCGTGCTCGCGACCACATCCGTGGAACCCGTCATTTCGGATGAGTGGGTAAAACCCGGCGCTCACGTGATCGCCATCGGCGCGTGCCGTCCCACGCAACGGGAGATCGCTCCGGAAACGGTCGCGCGCGGACGCCTCGTGGTGGATTCGCGCGATGCCGCCGTCCGGGAATCCGGCGACATTGTGATGGGCGTTGAAGAAGGCCGCTTCACAGCGGGACACGCCTCCATCGAACTGGGAGACGTGATCGCCGGACGGTCGCCCGGCCGCACGAGTGACACCCAGGTCACGGTCTTCAAATCGCTCGGGCTTGCGATTGAAGACCTCGCAACCGCGGATGTGGCGTATCGGACCGCACTGGCCGCCGGCCGTGGTTTGCAGGTGTCGTTTTGACGCCGCTCATCGAACTCGTCAACGTCACCGTGCAGCGGGGCACTCGCATTGTTCTGGATTCCGTATCGCTTACCATCGGCCAGCGGGAAAGCGTCGCGATCCTCGGTCCGAACGGCTCCGGCAAATCGACGCTGATCAAACTCATCTCGCGCGATCTCTACCCGCTGTTGAAAGCGGAGCCCACCAGTTTGCGGATTCTCGGGCGCGATCGCTGGAATCTATTCGAGCTCCGCAACCGTCTCGGCCTGGTTTCGAACGATTGGATGGCGATGTGCACGCGCGACTATTCGGGCTACGAAATGGTTCTCTCCGGTTTTTTCGGCAGCGTCGGCGTGTGGCCGTATCATGAGGTCACGCCGGCCATGGAAGAGAAGGCGCATGAGGTCATGCAGACGCTCGAAATCGAGCACCTCGCGCGGCGCGGAGTGAACGAAATGTCGAGCGGCGAGGCGCGGCGTATTCTGATCGGCCGGGCGCTGGTGCACGATCCCGAAGCGCTGGTGCTCGACGAGCCCACCACCAGCCTGGATCTTCACGCCACGCGCGAGCTCCGCGAAATTCTTCGCAAGCTCGCGCAATCGGGAATGGGAATCGTGATGGTGACGCACCATCTTCCGGACATCATTCCCGAAATGGAACGGGTCATCGCGATCCGGCAGGGTCGCGTGTATCGGGACGGGCCGAAAGACGAAGTGCTGCAGCGCGAGCCGCTAGCGCACCTGTTTGGTACAGACGTGGAAGTTTTCAAAAAAGACGCGTACTACCATGCGTTGTAACGTCAGCCGGGTCGTGAAGAAATCCGGCTGTTGTTCTCGTGGCGCTCCATTCTCCTTTTCAATGCCTTTCACCGCTCCCTCACGGTCGCGGCTCCGTTAGTAAAATCAACCCACATACGGAGCCGTGACCGTAAGGGAGCGGTAAAAGGTGCCGGGGATGCGAGTGTGTGAATGGTCAAAAAAGAAATTCGATATTTTTTCACAGCCTCGGAAGCGAGCGGTAAACGGTGCCGAGGAGATGCGAGTGCGTTGAATGCGTCAAGAAAGCAATTCGATATTTTTTCACACCACCGTCAAGTAAGCGTAAACGCTGCGCTATCTACTGAAACACCAAAGTGCGGCTGAAGAAGGGCATCACAAAGCCTTGAAAGCGGATTCCCATGGCGCTGGTATGCGTGCCCGAATACACCTCGAACGTGTTCGCGATGCCGTATTTATCGAGAGCGTCGTGCAGCTTCGCCGTGTCTACCCTGAGCCCGTCCTGATCGCCGACGTCGATGGCGATTGCGCGATACTTCCGCAGGTTGCCAATGTACTGATCCAGGAACGCCAGCGGAGCATTCGCCGCCCACTTAGCGACGATCTCCGGCTGGACCTCGCCATCCTTCACCGGCAGATCCACATACGTTGGCGGATTCTTCGGGTCCGGCGACCACGCGGCGGCCGACGCAAGCTGGATTCCTGCCGTGGCCGTCGCAGACGGAGTGCGCGCCGAAAGGCAGCACGGGCTCATGATGTACAGGCTGCCAAAAACATCGGGATGCTTCATGCCGATGCGCGTCGCGCCGTAGCCGCCCATGGAATGGCCCACGAGTCCGCGACTGGTCCGATTGGGAATCGTCCGGTAATGCGCGTCGATGTATGCCACCACGTCATGCGCGATGTAGTTCTCGAAGTCGCCCGTGGTCGCCGAACTCGAGTACATCGAACCGCCGTGTATGGTTTTCGAATCGGGAACCACCACGATCATCTCTTTAGCCCCGAGAGCCACCGCGCCTTCGATTGTCTGCGGAACGTGGATCTCCTGCGACCACTGGGAGGCTCCGACCGAATAGCCGTGTAGCGCATACACCACCGGATATCGCCGCGTCTTCTTTGCCGCGTAGCTCGCGGGCAAATAGACGATCACCTCGCGGTCCACCGTATCGCCTTCGAGATTTCCCTCCAAGGCGGCACCGTGCACCCGAATTCGATCCACCGTAAGCGGCTTTGCGCCCGGCACGAGAGGCGGAACCTCATTCTTCACCTGCGCAAACGCGGCAACAAACGTAAAGAGAACGATCGATAGCTTTGACATAAGCAACGACTATCTTAACCTCGTGCCGTTCCGGCGCGTTCTGCCGTTTTGCATACCAGAACCGCGGGTGACTCTAAACACCTGTGCGGCGCTTGCCGCGTGTGCCGCTAAACATCACAAAGGAGCGTCCCCCGGCGCCGGTGAGGCACGTGTTGAACTGCAAAACCAGGGGCCGCTCCCGGTTTCCTATTGCGAATTTTCGCGGCGCGTGACAACCTCGCCTGAAATAGGAGGAGATCTCCATGTTCCGAGTTGCCGCCTGCTTCGCTCTTCTCGCCGCCTCTGCCCTCGCACAGGTCGGCGGAACCGGGTCCATTCAGGGGACCGTTACCGATCCGACCGGCGCCGTCGTCGCCGGAGCCACTGTAACCGCTGTTAACAATGCCACCGGAGCCGAGACCACGCGCCAGACCACAAGCGCCGGATTCTTTGCGCTGCCGCTGCTCCCGGCCGGCGAGTACAACGTCAACGTCAAAGCCACGGGCTTCCAGAATTTCACTCAGCAGCACGTAGTTCTGGATGCGCTTCAGGTGATCGGCGTCAATCCAAAACTGGAAATTGGCGCGGCCAACCAATCAATCACTGTCGAATCTGCTCCCACGACGCTGAAGACGGACGACGTCGCGCTTGGCACTACCATGCAGAACGATGTCTATGACTCGCTCCCGCTCGCGATGAATGCTGCCGGCTCTCCGCGCGACCCATCCGCATTCGCCGGTCTCGCCATCGGCGTCAACAGTTACTCGACGCAAGCTGCCGGCCCATCCACGGGATCCTTCAACGGCGGACAGACCTATCAAAACGAGGTCTACATCGAAGGCCTCCCGCTCACCAGCGCAGGCACGGAGGCGGACACGCGCAATCTCGCCTTCGGAGTCTCCGTCGAAGCGGTCGATCAGTTTCAGGTTGAGACGTCCGGCGCCAAAGCGATGTACGAAGGTCAGGGCGTAGAGAACTACGTGCTGAAGTCCGGCACGAATCAGTTTCACGGCGGGGCCTACGAATACTTCCGCAACACTGCCTTCGATGCGCGCGGTTTCTTCGCGGCCGTGCTTCCCGTGGATCACCAGAATGAGTTCGGCTTCAACGTCAGCGGGCCCATCAAGAAAAACAAACTGTTCTTCTTCGGCAATTACGATGGGTATCGCCTGGTCTCGGCGACTACCCCGGTCGGCTACCAGTCGATCCCCACCGCCGCGGAGCGCAGCGGCGATTTCAGCGCCTTCCCGCAAGTCATTTACGATCCCACCAGCGCCACCGGCACCAACCCGCGCACGCCGTTTTCGGGCAACCGCATACCAAGCAATCTCATCTCGAAAGTCAGCCAGTCCTTTCAGTCGTATCTGCCGCCGGTGACCAACGGCAACATCACGAATAACTATCTCGCTGTGCTGCCGAGCACGGTCAATAACGACTCGACGAGCGACAAGGTGGATTACAACCTGAGTGACCGCCATCGCATGTTCGCCCTCTTCTCCACGGGCAAGTACAACTGGCCCGTGGTCGGCAGCCTGACGCCGATCTCCACGTCCACGCTTCCGGTGCCGTATACCGCGGGACGGAGCGTAATCGAGTACTCCACCGTCGGGCAGATTCACGATTCGTTGAGCATCACACCCACGGTGATGAATCAGTTCAGCGCCTCTTTGAGCCGCCTCTGGATTCCGCTCACGGACCCCACCGAGGGAGGCAATTATCCAGGAAAAGCGGGCCTCACCGGCCTTCCCGCGGGTTTCGCCAGCACCGCGTTTCCGGACGTCAGCTTCGGCGGCCAGAACGCTCCGGTGAGCTGGCGCGGCACCAACTCCCACGTCTTCAACGAAGCGCAGAACACCATCGATCTGCAGAACAACGTGCTGTGGGTGAAGGGCCGGCACAACGTGACCCTCGGCTTCCAATGGCAAAGTCTGCAGGATAACGAAACGTTCGCGCTCAATGGCGCGTTCACGTTCTCTAACAACGAGACGGCGCAATTCGTCAACGGCGCGATCAGCCCCAACACCGGCCTGGGTTATGCCAGCTACCTGCTCGGTCTGGTCGATGGCAGCAGCGTCAGCCAGGCGTCGATTTCCGAGACGGGCGGCCGCTACAAAACTTACGCGTGGTATGTGCAGGACGACTTCAAGGTCAACAGCCGCCTCACTCTCAATCTGGGACTGCGCTGGGACATCTGGAGTCCCTTCACCGAAGTCGCCAACCGTATGAGCTTCTTCAACCCCGATCTCACAAACCCTGCAGTGGGACTGCCGGGAGCTTTGCAGTTCGCCGGCAACGGAACGGATAGCTGCCACTGCTCCACTCCCGTGAAGCAGCACAACATCAATCCGGGACCGCGCCTCGGCCTCGCATACCGTCTCGGGGAGAAGACCGTGATTCGCGCCGCTTACGATATTTTCTACGTGCACGCGGGCGGAGTCGGCGGCCGCACCAACGGACGCCAGGGCCTCGGACAAGTCGGCTTCAACGGCACCAACGCTCAATCGTCCATCGCCACGGGGCAGGGCGCCTACAACTGGGACAACGGTGTGCCGAATATCGCGCTCGCCCCGCCGTACATCAACCCGAGCTACGGCATCGGCTTCATTAACGCCGCCACGGCCGCAGCCAACGGCGCGCCCTTCGCCGGACCGAGCACGGCGATCGGCATGACGTATGGCGACCCCAACTTCGGCGGGAAAGCGCCGTATTACGAAGATTGGAGCTTCAACGTTCAGCACTCGCTCACCAAGAACATGATGCTCAGCCTCGCGTACAGCGCCAGCGCCGGACACTGGCTACCGGGCGCGGGCGTGAACGGGCGCTTCACCAACCAGATCCCGGCCAAATATCTGGTGCTGCAAGGTCTGCTCAGTTCCACGCTCAGTGCCACCACGCTCGCTCAGGTGCAGCAGGTGTTCCCGAGCTTCAATACACCGTTCCCAGGCTTCACCGGCACGGTCGGGCAGGCGCTGCGGCCGTTCCCGCAGTATGGCGGCATCTCGAACCCGTGGCTGGATGTGGGCAACTCCACGTACAACTCCCTGCAGATCTCGCTGACCCAGCGCTTCACTCACGGCCTGACGTTCATGTTCAATTACACCTACAGCAAGGAACTGGACGACCTCGCCGCGCCGCGCGACCCCGACAAAGATTTCCTGGAAAAGGCGCCCGGCGGGCTCGATCACCCCACCGTGGTCACAGCCACCTGGGTCTACCGCCTGCCATTCGGCAAGGGGCACAACCTGGCCAGCGGGTATAAGGCAGTGAATGCCATCATCTCGAACTGGCAGATCTCCGGCATCTTCCTCTATCAGGGAGGCGGCCCGCTCACCATCAACGGAACCTGCACGAGCGGCGGCATTCTGGGGACGTGTTTCCCTAACTACAACCCCGCCTTCTCCGGCAGCGTCTGGCAGAACGGCACTCCCGGCACCGGAAACATCACCACCACGAGCTACTTGAACAAGACCGCCTTCATCGATCCGCTTCCGTATACCGTCGGCAGCATTCCGCGATCGGCGCCCTACGGCTTGTTCGCACCGCACAATGCCGATGTGGACGTCTCCGTCCGCCGCGAATTCGCGCTTCGCGAACGCGTACGGCTCGCCTTGCAAGCCGACGCGTTCAACGTCAACAACGCGGTGCACTTTAATGCGCCGGCAACGAATATCGACGCCGCGAATTTCGGCGTGTTCAGTTCCATGGCCAACACTCCGCGCAAACTTCAGTTTTCCGCTAGAATCACCTTCTAATATGACCCGGACCCTGATTCTGCTTGCGGCTGCGCGCTTCCTCAGCGCGCAGTCCCTCCCCACGGACTGGATCGACCCCGATACCGGGCATCGCATCATCCGCTTGTCTACCGAAGACGGAACGCAGAGCCTCTATTTCAACCAGAACGCGTACACCGCCGATGGCAAGCGCCTCATCGTTACGACGCCGGGTGGAGGAATCTCCACCATTACGCTGGCAACACGCGAGGTGAAACCGCTGGTGCCGGGCCCGGTTTCGGTGCTAGTCGCCGGGCATAAGAGCGGCGACGTATATTACACCAGGCGCGAGGGCGCGCCCGGCGGCGGACGCGGGTTCGGCGGACCTGCGACGATCTACGCGACCAACGTCAACACAGGCGCGACGCGCAAGGTTGTCGACCTGCCCGCCGGGCGCGGCGTCAGCTCGCTGAATGCCGACGAGACGCTCTTGCTCGGCACCTACATCGAAGGTCCGCCGCCCGCCCCACGGCAGCCCGGCGCGGGTCGTGGAACAGCCGGGCGCGGCGCGAACAACTTCGGTCAGCCGAACTATCAGGCCGCCGGGCCGGATGGCAAGGCGATGACCTACGCCGATGCCAAGGACCTCTCGCTGCATAACCAGCTCATGGCCGCGCGCAATGGTCCGCCGCGCGTTCTGTTCGTCGTCAATACCAAGACCGGGGAACTCAAGGATATCTTCAAGGAGAAGGAGTGGCTAGGGCATCTGCAGTTCTCGCCCACCGATCCGACGCTCATCATGTTCTGCCACGAAGGCACCTGGCATGAGGTGGATCGCATCTGGACCATCAACGCCGACGGCAGCAACCTCAAGAAGATCCACACCCGCACGATGAACATGGAGATCGCCGGCCACGAGTTCTTCTCAGCCGATGGCAAAGACATCTGGTACGATCTGCAAACTCCGCGCGGGCAGGATTTTTGGCTGGCCGGCTACAGAATTGCCGACGGCAAGCGGACGTGGTATCACTTGCAGCGCAACGAGTGGAGCGTTCACTTCAATGTCTCCCCGGACGGCACCCTTTTCGCGGGCGATGGCGGCGACAGCGAAATGGTCGCGCGCGCGCCTGACGGAAAGTGGATCTATCTCTTCCGCCCCGAGCGCGTTCCGGACGTCGCCGGAGTGAAAGCGCCCAACGCCGCCAACCTGATCGACGCGGGTTTCTTCAACGCCGAGAAGTTGGTGAACCTGAAGAAACACGACTATCGCCTGGAGCCAAACGTCACCTTCACGCCGGACATGAAATGGATCGTGTTCCGCTCCAACATGCTCGGCCCGGTGCATGTGTTCGCGGTGCAGATTAAGAAATAGCTTCATCCGCCGGGCTCCTGCCCGGTCCGCTCGGATTTTGTCCCGGCGGATATCGAATGCATCCTGTGCGTCCCCGCTCAACCGTTCGATTTGAACGGGTACGCCCGGTACCACCCTTCCCGGCCTGGCGCTGACGCCCTATGGCGCGCCGTGTGCTAGTAATAAAGTTAGGGTGATTCCCCGGGATATGAAAGCGCTCACTCTACTGTTTTCGTTTGGTTTGATTGCCAGCAACGGAAACGTGGTCACATTCGACAACGGGCCGGCAGGCGTTGAACCCGCTGGGTGGTCCTTCGCCGCCCCAACCCGCGGGCACGCTCCGCAGTGGCGTGTTTTGAAAGATACGTCCGCGCCCACTCAGCCGAATGTGCTCGCTCAGGTTTCGCGCGATGGAGACGAACGCCGCTGCCCGATCGCCATTTACGACCGGCTAACAGTCGAAAACGGCGACTTCCAGGTTCGCATCAAGCCCGTGTCAGGACGGGATGACCGTTCCGGAGGAGTGGTGTGGCGCTACCAGGACCCGAATAACTATTACCTGGTTCGCGTAAACGCTCTGACGAACGATATTGTCCTGTTTAAGGTCGAGAAAGGCGTGCGTTCCCAGCTCTCTGCCCCTGTGCCTCACGACATCCCATCGAACGCCTGGAGCATCCTGAAGGTGTCGGTTCGGGGGAACCGCTTTCAAGTCTACGTGAACCACCGGCGCGTGCTGCAGGGCGTGGATTCCACCTTCCGCGCGCCCGGCAAAGTCGGCCTTTGGACCGCTCCCGATTCCATCACCTATTTCGACGATTTCCGCGCGTATCCGAAGTAGCCGGCCGTTCGTTACCCGCCCTTTTTCTTCGGCGTGGGCGGCGGGGGAGGTGGCTCGACGGTCTCCTTCGTCTTCTCTTCCGGAACGGGCGGAGCGTTGACGTCGTCGAAGGTGATCGCCGAATCCGCCGAATACTTCCGGTAAATGCGGAATTCCTTGTTGTTGCGTGTGACGTAATCGCCGAGATCCGCCCGGACTTCCGCTTTCAGCGGCAGCAGGAATTTGTGACCGGAGATTTCGGTGTAATCGTAATCCAGAACGTCCTTGGCGGCCTTCACCGGAAAATCCGACGGGATGTCTTCAGCCTCAACCGTAACGCGCAGGACCACGTGCGTTTTCGGATCGACCTCCACCAGACCGCCATAAGCGGTGATGATGCTGCGGTCGTTATCCACCACAAGGTGATACTGCGAGCGTCCGCGCGTAACGTGGTACCGGAAGGCCATCACCCGCTGACCGCGCAGGGTGCCCCAGTGGTCCCATTCGAAATGAGCTTCGGTCGGGCGGTCGAAGATCTGCTTCAGCATCGTGCCGAAATCGCCGAAGCTCTGCGACCCGCCCACGCTCTTTATGTCCTGACTCGTGGGAGTGCTGTTGTGGAGAATGAGCTTGTAGTCTTCTTTCTGCTCGAAGAAACTCAGCCGGACGGTAAGCTGATCCATCTTCTGCCAGTGCGGCTCTTCGTCGGCCTTGCCGCCATACTTGGTGCCCGGCGCGGGAGCGGCGAAGCGATTCGTCACCTCCGTGCAGATGAAGTCCGGCAGGTTGGAGCTGTAATTCATGGCGTACTCGCGGACATCGTCGAGCACCGCGGCCTGTTCTTCGCTGCTCGGCGGCGGAGCGGGCTTCGGCGGGGGCGCCATCACGATTCCCATACCTGCGCCGGCCTGTTTGGCCTGCGTTTCGTCGCGCAGCGTGTGCAGGGCGGCCACGGTTTTCGGGCCGAGTTTCAACTCGCCCTGTAGTTCTTCGATCGTGCGGTCGTCCAGCTTTTCCGTGAGCTTGACGCTCTTCAGAAATTTAGCGATTTCCGCGTCGGTATACTTGAATTCTTTGGAGGTCTGCGCGTCTTTGAGGAACAGCGCCAGCTTGGAGACGGACATCGTCTGGCCCATCGCGAGCCAGCAGACCGCGAAGAATGCAGCCAGAGTACGCACACGCATAGTCTTATTTCCTTAGACGGCTTTGCCGCCCCGGGCGTTACTTGAATGTGACAGTGGCATCGGCCGAGTACTTCTGATATCCGATGAACAGCTTTTCATTGCGGGTCATCTCGCCCTCGCCATTCATCATGACAATCGCCTGATACGGCAGGAGGAACGGTTTCCCGGAGATCTCCTGGTAGTCGTACGTCAGCACGTCCGAAGCGGCGCTCACTGGGAAATCGGCCGGAATATTCTCCGCGACCATGGACACCTGAAGCACCTTGCGGCTGGGGACCTCCACCGCGATTTCCCCGTGGTACCCGGTAGTCACAGACCGGTTGTTATTCGCATAGATCTGGTACCGCGAGTTCTCCAGCGCGACGCGGAAGCGGAACACCATCACGTGCCGGTTCTGCACCACGCCCCACCGCGCCCACGTGAACTCCGCGCGACTCACCGGATCCATAATCTCGCGCAGCATCGATCCGAAATCGCCGAAGGATTGCGAGCCGCCGAAGCTCTTGATATCGCGCCCGCTCACCGGCTTATTGTTGTGTAGAAACGGCTGATAATCTTCCTTCTGCTCAAAATAGGTGAGCCGCGTGTCGAGCTCGTCGATCTTGCGCCAGTCGGGCGTCGCCGCCGCGCGCGCTCCATAGCGGACCTCTTTTTGAATGCAGAGGAAGTTCGGCAGGCTCTTGGTGTAGTCCAACGCGAACTCGCGAACGTCCGCGAGTATCGCCTGCTGTTGTTCCGGCGATGGCGCGGGTTTCTCTTCCGCGGTCGGCGCCGCCTGCACCGGCTTGGCTTCCGGCAGAGACTTCGATTGCTCCGCCAACTGCTTCAACGCCGCCATGGTCTGCGGACCCGGCAGGAACTGTATCTTTATTTTCTGAATGAGATCTTCGTCCAGGCGCTCGCGCAGATGCGATTGCTTCAGCACGGCCGCGACTTCTTTGTCCGGATGGTGAAATTGCGATTCGGACCGGAGGAACCGGTACAGTTCGTCGACGCTCATGCCGCGATTCTGCGCGGCGGCGATAAATAGAGAGGCGATGAATAAGAAGGCGAGGCGCATGTCAGGCGGGCTCCACAGGTTCGGGTTGCGGTTGCGGCGCGTAGTGCGCCCTTACTTTGCGGGCGGCGGCGCGCCCCACGATGGCGGCAAGTTGGTCCTCCGACGCATTGCGCACCAATTCGGAGCTGCCGAAATTCTTGAGCAGCTTTTGCACGGTGAGCTTGCCGATGCCGGGAATTTCGTCCAACTCGCTGGTCAATTGCCGCGCATTGCGCCGCGACCGGTGGAACGTCACGGCGAATCGATGCGCTTCATCGCGGATCGACTGCACCAGGTGCAGGATGGGCGAAAAACGATCCAGAATCACGGGCTCGTCTTCCTGCCCGAAAACGTAAATGATCTCTTCGCGTTTGGCAATGGACGCGAGCGGCTGATCCACAACGCCGATCGCTTCCAGGGCTTCCGCCGCGGCGTGTAACTGCCCCAGGCCGCCATCGATCAGGATGAGCCCCGGCATCGGCAGATTTTCTTCCTTCAAGCGCGAGTAGCGCCGCGTGACCACTTCGCGCATGCTCGCGAAATCGTCATTGCCGATCACCGTCTTGATGATGAACTTCCGATAGTCGGCCTTCTTCATGCGGCCGTCTTCCCACACCACCATGCTCGCCACTTTGTCCGTGCCCTGTATGTGCGAGATGTCGAAGCATTCAATCCGGGAGGGCGCGTCGGGCAGATTCAGCGCGTCCTGCAGCGCCTCCTGTATGGCCCGCGACGAGGGCTTCAGCACTCGGAAGCGCGCATCGAAGCTATGCTTGGCGTTCGTCTCCACCAGGTCCAGAAGCTGCTTCTTCTGGCCGCGCTGCGGAGTGCGGATCTCCACGCGGCGCTGCCTGCGGTCGCTCAGCAGTTCCTGCAACGCCTCGCGATCTTCGAAATCCACCGGCACGTGCATTTCTCCGGGAATGTACTGCTGATCCAGATAAATCTGCTTGAGCAAGGATGAGAAGAACTGCGCCTCGTCGTACTCGTGCTGGTCTTCCCAGAAGAACTCGCGCCGGTCCACGATCTGGCCGTTGCGCAGATGGAACAGATTCAGTGCGACCAGCGGCGGCTCCGCATACACGGCAAAAATATCGACATCGTCGCCCTTGGCGGCGGTCATTTTCTGCCGTTCGGCGATCTCTTCCACGGTGGTGATCAGGTCGCGCAGCGATGCAGCTTCTTCAAACCGCATTTCCTGGCTCGCCGACTGCATGCGCGCGCGGAGTTCGCCGGCCAGATCGCCGTGCCGCCCTTCGAGAAACAGCTTCACGTTGCGCACCGCTTCCGCGTACGCCGTGTCAGTGGTGAGCCCTTCCACGCACGGACCCAGGCAGCGATGAATGTGGAACTGCAGGCACGGCTTCGGATGAAAGCGCGTCAGATCGATCTTGCACGACGGCACCATAAAGTGGCGGTGAATGAAATGGACCAGCCTGTGCGCGAGGTTGCCCGGAAAATAAGGGCCGTAGTATGTCGATCCATCCTTCTTCAGCCGCCGCGTGACGTAAACCCGCGGGTACTTCTCGCCCGTGAGCTTGATGTACGGATACGTTTTATCGTCCCGCAGCAGGATGTTGAATCGCGGCTTGTACTGCTTGATCAGGTTGTTTTCAAGGGCGAGCGCTTCCTTTTCGTTATCGACCAGAATGTAATCGATATCGCGCGCCTCGGCGAGCAGTCCGCTGGTCTTGGCGTCGGCGAGTTTGTCTTCGGCGAAGTAGCTGCGCACCCGGTGCCGCAGAATCTTCGCCTTGCCGACGTAGATCACCCTGCCGCCCGTGTCCTTGTACAGATAGACGCCGGGCGCAAGCGGTAGCTGCGCTACTTTTTCTCGGAGTTCCATTGAAAGCGGAAGGGCTATTACAATTATATTATGCTGTCGCAAATGCTCTTGGGCCTGGTGCTGCTGGCCTACCAGGGACAGAAACCCGGCGAATTGAAAAAGGAACGGCCGCAAGCCACCACGAGCGACAAGGAAGCCGTGCCCCCCGAAGAGGACACGGAGATTGCCAACGAGGACTTTTCCTTCAACCCGTTGCAATCCAAGCACGAACTGGAGCGCGGCGAATTCTACGAGAAAACCAAAAAGAACTTCCGCGCCGCCGCCAACCGCTACATCCGCGCCACCAAGTTCAACGACGGCAACAGCGAAGCGTGGCTGAAACTCGGCGAGGCCGAGGAGAAATTGCACGACACGAAGGCGGCTGCCGACGCCTATAAGAAGTACCTCGACATCGAACCACAAGGTAAAAAAGCAGCGGACGTAAAAAAGCGTCTCGATAAGCTGAAAACGGGCGCCTAACGAATCAATCGCACGATCCCGAAGCACACCAGGCAAACCCAGAAATCGATCACCAGCCCTAAATCGATGTGATACGGCTGATGCTGCGCTTTCAGCGGTAACAAATGTTCCAGGCTGAAGTAAATGAGATTCCCGGCGACCACCGCGGTCAGCGAGCGCCAGAACGTGTGCTTCATCGTTGGGGAAGGCCGGACCACGGACGATCCAGCGCGTTGCGGATCTTATCCGTCAGAACGGCCGATGTGAACGGCTTGGCGAGAAAGAACGACTCGTTTTGTTCCAGGTCGCGGATTACCGGGTCCTCTGTAAATCCGGACATGAACATGATGCGAAGGTCGGGCCGGACCCGCGAGAGGTGGCGCGAAAGTTCCTTGCCGCCCATACGCGGCATGACCATATCGGTAAGCACGAGATCGACATCCGAGGCGCCGTCGGTGATCATTTGAAGGGCTTCCGCTCCGTCCTCGGCTTCCAGGCATTCGTAGCCGTGGTTGCTGAGGGTGGTGCACACGAGTTTGCGGATCGCTTCGGCATCCTCGACGACCAGCACGATCTTTCGTTCATTGGACCGGGGGGCGATAGCCGTCATGTTCCACCTCCGGAGGGAATTTAGCAACCGTCGTGCCAATTCGACGGAGTTGCTACATTCTTCAGGAGATTGATATAATCAACATTCAAACCGTAGGGAGATTTCTGCATCATATGGCAAGAGTTTGCGAAATTTGTGGCCGCGGCCCGCAGTTCGGTAACCGCATCAGCCACGCTCATAATCTGACGAAGCGCCGCTGGAATGTTAATTTGCAGTCCGTCCGTGCTCTGGTAAAGGGCGCATCGCGCCGTGTCCGCGTTTGCACAAGCTGCATCCGCGACGGCAAAGTACAAAAAGTGGCATAGTAGCGACCGGTCTTTGAGACCGGTCGCACGCTAACGAAAGACGTGTCGCTACTTGGCTTCCAGGGCTTCCCGAAAGTTCTGCAATCCTGCGTCCAGCGTCTCTTCGGGCTTGAAGTGGAATGCGTTCGCGATCGCTTGGCCCACCGATCCCCCGGGCGTTGTCACCTTCAGGCTCAGATGCACCTTCGTGCCGCCGCCCTGCTTGCGCTTGAAGCGCACGATGCCGGAAATCGGCACGATCGAACCCGGGACGCTGCTGAACTCGATCACCTTTCCGGGGTGTTCGCTGGTGATTTCGGCATCCCAGGAAATCGGTGCTCCGGCCGGACCTTTGACGGTCCATCGCGACCGCGTTCCGTCCTGCTTGACGGACGAGACGCCCTCAATCACTTCCGGTAAGTTTTCCAGTTTGCGCCAGAACTCGTAGACCTCCTCCGGAGATTTGCCGGGGATGGTCACCGTCCGCTCAATACGGATGGGCGCCGAGTTTTGCATGGCCGCCTTCACCGCGCAACGCCCGCTCGCGCCGCGGAAGATCAGTGGACCTCCGGCAGCGGCGAGGCCGATTCCCGGCCACAATCCTTTCTTCGTCTTGAGTGCCAGGACGAGTCCTAGTCCGGCGAGAGCCCCTCCAGCGACCGCCGAAGCAATTCTTTCGCTGCGGCCAAGGTTCTTATTCTTACGGTTATCTGTTTCGGTCGGCATAGCTGCACTGAGAAATGCAATTCGGAGCCCAGTGCGTATTTCAGTGCACCAAGGTGGCAGGGCGCTTGCTGAGTTCTCCATGGGTGCCCCCGGATGCCGGAAGAACTGCAACTAGATTCCCTCAGGTCGAACAAAACCGAAGAGCCGAAAAAGGTTGAAGAACCGCCACAAAAGCGCGTGCTGCCGCCGAATCTGTTTGATCGTCCGTGGGTACGCACGCTCCTCTACTGTTGCATGGCGCTCTGCTTCGTCGGCATCGCCGCGTTCGGATATTTTTATTTTAAATTCGCTAAAGAGATAGATACGCGGCTGCAGGCGGGGCCCTTTTCGGACACGGTGAACATCTATAGCGCACCGCGCGTGCTCGCCGTCGGACAAGAGATGACACTCGCGGATCTGCTGCACCGGTTGCGGCACAGCGGGTACACCACATCCCGCGGCAATGGCGTCGGCTGGTATAACGTGCGCGGCGCGGCAGTGGAGATTTTTCCCGGCCGCGATTCCTACGCCGGCGGCGAACCAGGCGTCATCGAATTCAAGGATGGAAAGATTTCGCGAATCGTCTCGTTGAGCGACAACACGGAGCGCGGCGAGTTTCAGATGAATCCGCAGCTTCTCGCCAACGTGTCGCAAAACCGCGAGCGGCGCAGCCTGGTGAAGTTCGCCGATATTCCTCCTGTGCTGGTGCACGCCGTCATCTCCGCCGAAGACAAGCATTTCTTTCATCACACCGGCTTCGACTTCCTCCGCGCCTTCAAGGCCGCGTACGTCGATATGAAAGACGGCCGTAAGGAGCAGGGCGCGAGCACGCTGAGCATGCAGCTTGCGCGCGGTCTGTGGCTTTATCCGGACAAGAAGTGGAAGCGCAAAGCCGAAGAGATGCTGATCACCATGCATCTGGAGCATAAGCTCACCAAGCAACAGATCTTTGAGGACTACGCCAATCAGGTGTACCTGGGGCGTCGCGGCACGTTCAGCATCAGCGGATTCGGCGAAGGCGCGCGCGCGTTTTTCAGCAAAGACCTCTCGCAGGTTACGACGCCGGAAGCCGCGCTGCTCGCCGGACTGGTTCAGCGCCCCAGCTACTTCAATCCCTTCCGCAATCCCGACCGCGCGAAAGATCGCCGGGACGTGGTGTTGACCCTGATGCGCGACAATGGCTACCTGACGGACGATGAGTTCCGTGCCGCGCTGGCTGCACCCGTCAAAATTACTCCTGAGCAGAACACCGGCGCGGCCCAGTATTTCATGGACTACGTCAGCGACGAAATACAGAACAAGCTAGGCGACCGGCCCACTCCGGCGCGCTACATCTATACGACGCTGGATCCCGACCTGCAGGCCGCCGCCGAAGAAGCTGTGCGGAGCGGCATGGCGAATGTCGACGAGTTGTTGCACAAGGACAAAAAACACTCCAACATTCCGGCGGGCCAGCCGCAGGTTGCTCTCATTGCTTTGGATCCACACACGGGAGAGATCAAAGCCTGGGTGGGCGGACGCGATTATACTTCCAGCCAGTTGAATCATGTGCTCGCCATGCGGCAGCCGGGTAGCGTCTTCAAGCCCTTCGTGTATGCGGCGGCGCTCGACACGGGCGTCGAGGGCGGCCAGAAAATCTTCACGCCGGCCACAACCCTGAACGATGAGCCGACCACGTTCAAGTTCGGCAACATTTCATACGCGCCGAATAATTTCAAACATGAGTTCATGGGCACGGTCACACTGCGTACCGCGCTGGCGCATTCGCTAAACGTCGCCACCGTGAGCCTCGCCCAGCAGGTGGGTTATGACAACGTGGTCGCGCTGGCGCATCGTGCAGGATTGAATGAAGATATCAAGCCGACGCCGGCTGTTGCTCTCGGCGCGTATGAGACCACCCCGCTGGAGATCGCCGGAGCGTATACGACGTTCGCGAATAATGGACTCCGCGTGAGCCCCACCGCTATCTCGCTGGTGCGGGCGGCCGATTCGACGGCGCTCTACCAACATTCGCCTGACCCGAAGACCGTACTGGATGCGCGCGTGGTGTACCTCATGGACAGCATGATGCAGGACGTGCTGCGCTACGGGACGGGCGCGGCCGTGCGGTCGCGGGGCTTCACGCTGCCTGCCGCCGGGAAGACCGGCACATCGCACGATGGCTGGTTCGCGGGTTTCACCAGCGAGCTGCTCTGTGTCGTGTGGGTGGGGTTCGACGACAATCGCGAACTGAATCTGGAGGGCTCGAAGTCCGCACTTCCGATCTGGGCGGAATTCATGAAGAAAGCTGCCACCTACCGCGAATATCGGGATGTGAAGCAGTTCAAGGCACCCGCCGGCATTACGACCGTTCAAATCTGCACGGATAGCGGTCAGTTGGCGACGCCCTACTGCCCGAACACACGGAACGAAGCGTTCATCGACGGCACCCAGCCGGCGATCGCGTGCCAGCTACACGGTCCCTCGCAGTTGAACTATGCGGATCGCGTGATCGACGCCCCGATGCCGGCGCCGAACCAGGGGACAGTGCCGCCGGCGGCGCAGAATGCGAGCGCTGTACGTCCGGTAGCGGCGCCGCCGCGCCCGCCATCTTCAGCCCCGCCCATCGGCCATTAAGTAAGTGCCGACAGGAATCTTTCCTGTCGGGCCGCGCGCGAGCGCGGCTGCTCTCCCCTACCTCTCAAATGGTCGCTTCTTGCGACTGAACGTCCGCGCCTGTCAGCCGCCGGTACTGCACCAGCATCGTAACCCGCCACCGGACAATCATCCCGAAAGCGAGAATGAACATCAGCGCGCCGGTCTGTTCGATCGTCAGCAACTTATCCAGGTATCCGCGAGCCAGTAACCGGATCGCCGCCAGCGCAATAATCACTGTGAAAAATGCAGTGGACCGCTGCATCATTACCGTGTCGCCGCGGCGGACGAGTTTCGTCGTGACCAGAAGCGGGTACGCCAGCGCAAGCGCTCCCAACAGGAAGGCGATCACAGCCCAACTCCAGGGCACGCGAAACGCGGGAACGATGAACATGCAGAATCCCGTCGCCATCCCGAGCGGCGGAATGACGATCTTCTTTGTCGATATGGGAGTACGGCCTTCGCGGACCCGCCAGGCGATAACGGCAAGCAAGGCGACAAGAGATCCGGCGACGGTGGAACCAGAAGGAAGAACCATAATGGGGGGCTATCTCCAGGATACCCGGGAGCGGGGCCGAATGGGCGCGCTACGTCTCCCGCCGCGATTTCGGACTTAGCGCCGTAACCAACGCCTGACCATTCGGACTCCCGAGCCCCGTGCACGCGTCCCACCCCTTCGCCGCCGAATAAGCCCCGTTGTTCCCTGACGTGATGTCGTAGAAACCAGTCTTAGCCGCATACAGCGCCGGATTGAGGAACCCCAGCGGCTTGCCGGCGTGCTGATTGGCAAGCGCAATGAGCGCAGCCCACAGCGGCGCGACCGCGCTGGTTCCGCCGAACACCAGATTCTTGCCGTCCACGCGGATTTCATATCCGGTAGCCGGATCGGCATCGCCCGCAACGTCGGGTACGCCTCGCCCTTTGAACTTCGTCGGATTCACGGAAACCGGCACCTTCGAGTTCGCCTGGTAGCTCGGTAGCGGAAACGTTTCGCTGACGCCTCCTCCCGTAGCCCCGTTGTCCGCGCCCTCATTCCACACCACCTCTTTCGAAATGGCGTTCTTGGCGGATTCCAGGCGCGTGCCTCCGCATGCCAGCGCGTGCGGACTCGAAGCGGGGAAATCGACGTGAGCCGTCCCGTCCGTCTCGCCGTCCGACGATCCGTCATCCCCCGATGCGCAGCACACCGTGACGCCCAGCGTCGCCGCATCCTGAAATGCCTGGTCGAACGCGCTGAAAGACTGCGCTGTCCACGCGGATTCCGGACCGCCCCAACTGATCGAAATTACCGACGGCTTGTGCACAGTGTCGTGCACCGCTTTGGTAATCGCGTCGAGAAAACCCTGATCGGTATTCGGCGCGAAGTACGCCACGATCTTCGCCGCCGGCGCGATGGCCCCTACCACTTCGATATCCAGGAGCACTTCGCCATCGGCGCTGTTCGGGTCACCGGCGGGTTGATTCTGAGCGCCATCCACGGAGACGGCGGTCACGCTCGGCGTGGGCTTGATCCCCAGCCCCGTGAAATACGCCGTGAGGTCCGCCGATTTATATCCGCCGCCGAGTTCGACGATTGCCACGGTTTGCCCGGTCCCGCCGGTCGCCGGAAAACTGTACAGCTTCGATACCGCGACCGGTGTGTAGGAGGTGTCGCCCGCTGCGCGCGGCCCGATCTGCACAAGCCGCCGGAAGTGGGCATCCGCCTGCGGACGCTCGTCAAGCCCGAACACTCCCGTGACAATCTCGCCGAGGTGCGACGGAATGGAAAGCTCGCCGACGCGTCCGCGGAAGATGCCGTCGGGGCTTTGGAACAGGAGCAGGTTGGTTCCAAACGCTTCATTCATGTCAGCCACGGTTCCGGAAAGGACCACGGTCCGCCGTGCGAGGTCGATCTCCACAATCGTGAGGTCGTTGTCTTCGGCGAAAGCTTCCAGCGCGGGGATATCGGCAGGGTTCGCGCCGTAGCGTGCCGCGAACTCTTTGCGGGAGATGATTTCGCTGCCGGGCTCTGGCAGTTCGTTGCGGCGCCGCAGCAGCACGCTCACGCTGATGGAAGAATTCGGGTCGGGTGTGCCGATGGTCTGTGCGTACGGAAGCGGCTGGCGCAGGCTGCCGCGCAGAATGACTCGTTCCTCTGGCATGGGGGCACGATATCATCAGTGAGGCGCCGCCCGTAGTGCGGAATCGCCCGGTTCGCTAGCCGATTGCGTAGCGCTTGAGCTTGTTAATCAGGCCTTGGCGGCTGAGGCCCAGCAGCTTGGCGGCTTGCTGCTGATTGTTCTTCGTCTGTACCAGCGCGTCGTGCAGCATCTGCCGCTCCAGGTCTTCCACCGCGGCTTTCAGCGTCTGGTGTTTCCTGGGTGTGGGCGAGTCGTCGGGCCTCGCCTGGGGCAGTCCCTCGCCGAGATCGTCCTCCTGGATGATAGCGCCGCGCGCGCATGCCGCCAGCCGCATCACTTCATTGCGAAGCTGCCGTACATTGCCCGGCCACGCGGCCGAGGTGAGCTTGCGCAGCACGGCGGCAGAAAACTCCGAAGCTTCGGCTTTCGTTTCGCGGCAGTATTCCTTCAGAAAGTGGTTCGCCAGGAGCGGAATCTCCTCACGAATGTCGCGCAGCGGCGGCATGTGTATGTGAATCACTTTGATGCGGTAATACAGATCCTCGCGGAAAGCGCCGCGGGCGATCTCCGCTTCCAGGTCCTTATTCGTCGCCGCCAGCAGGCGCACGTCCACAGGCACAGGCGCCCGGCCGCCGACTCGCTCCACTACGCGCTCCTGCAGCACACGCAGGATTTTCGCCTGCGCCACCAGGCTGAGGTCGCCGATCTCATCGAGGAACAGCGTGCCTCCATCCGCCTTCTGGAATTGCCCCATGCGCGGCTGCACTCCGGTGGCAACTCCCTTTTCGATGCCGAAGAGCTCGCTTTCGAGCAGCGCTTCCGGAAGCGCGGCGCAGTTCAGCGCGACGAACGGCCGGCGTGCGCGCGAACTGGTGTAGTGGATCGCTTTCGCCACCATCTCCTTGCCCGTGCCGCTCTCACCGGTGATCAGCACATTCACCAGACTGTCGCGAATGCGCTCCACCAGCCGGACCACCTGCTCGATCTTCTGTCCCGTGCCGATGATGCCGTGGTTGGAGTATTTGCTCTCTACCTCGCGCCAGAGGTGCGCGTTCTGCTGGACCAGCTCATCCTGACTGCGGCGCAGCTCGCCGATCAGTTGCGCGGTCTCGATCGCGATGGCCGCGTGCGACGCCAGCGCGTCCAGCGTTTCTTCATCGCGCAAGATGAAGACGCCCTCCCGCTTATTGAGGACTTCGAATGCCCCTATGATTTCCCCGCGCAGATTGCGCACGGCCACCGCGAGGATGGTGCGTGTGCGGTAGCCGGTCTGGCCGTCGATGGCCGTATAGAAGCGCGGATCGCTATAAGCATCGCGGACGTTGATGGTCCGGCCGGTGAGCACGGCGGCGCCGGCGATTCCCATGCGCGCGTCGAAGCGGAGAATCTCGTCGCTTCCCAAAGCGACCTTGCTCCACAACTCGTTCTTCTCGCGATCGAGAATGAAGATGCTGGCGCGGTCGCAATCCAGCAGCGCGGTTGCCTCGCGTGCAATCAGGTCCAGGAGCGCCGAAAGATCGCGCTCGGAATTCATCTTGCGGCAGATCGCCAGAATCTCGCTCAGCTTTTCGTTGAGTTCCGATTGACGAGCCGGCACCATTTCGAATCAGTGTAACGGAAATAACAACAGGTGTCCATGATGTATACAGATTGCCCATGCGTTAGACGAATGTAAACACTCTTGACGCGCTCCGGACAGGGGCGGCACTGAAACAGAATCGCTTACGCCATGCCGGGCATTGGCACCTTCTATGCATCATCACCGCGCGTTGGGGAACACCCCCGATCGGAGGCAAGACCGGCCGGCGCCGGAGGACGCCGGTTGGACTTGCCGGGAGTCTGCCCGCGCAGGGCTATCCTGCACAATGGCCGCTATCTTTTTGTCCCGCCGATGCCTGTTGCAGGATAGACTTTCGGGTAGGAATCCCAAAAAATGTCAAGTCACGATTCTCCCTACCCTTAAGGCGTCCGGCGGGACTTGCTAGTGTGAGTTCAGCCGGTTCCGGCGATCCGTTGACATTACTTGCGGTGGCAACCCAGCCGCTGCTCGCGCAGGTGCGCCGGATTGTGGCGCATACACGCTGGCAATTGATCGAATCGGGTTTGATCCGCGATGCCGCGCAGATCGTGCGGCGGCATGCGTCACTCGTCGTGTTGTGCGACGCGGTGCTTCCCGATGGGGGCTGGCGCGAACTGCTGTCTCACTCCTCGTGCGCGCCGCAACCTCCTCCCGTCATCGTGGCCGCTGGTCAGGCTGACGAGCAGCTTTGGTTAGACGTGCTCAACGGTGGAGCATACAACCTGGTCGCGAAGCCTCTGGAAGATCAGGAGCTATACGAAACCGTGAGCCGCGCCTGGCTCCATCGCAGGAGCCGCACCTTGTCACAAGCTGGTTGAGTACATCGAATGCGCCAAGCTCATGCACATACATAAGTTCCGAGCCGTTACGCGATGGACGGGAAACACCGGCGCCGGCACCGCCAGTTACGCAGGTTACAGCCGCAATTACGAATGTGGCGCCCCCGGGAAGACCACCACGATTGCCGGCTCTTCGAGCGCGCTCTACCGCGGCGATGGCACGCGCTATAACCCCGAAGAGCTGCTGGTGGCATCCATTTCCTCGTGCCACATGCTATGGATGCTGCACTTGTGCGCCGATGCCGGGATCGTGATTACCGTGTACTCCGATGAGGCCGAAGGCGAGATGCGCGAGAACGCGGACGGTTCGGGCGAGTTCACGCGCGTGCTCCTGCGGCCGCGAATGACCATCACAAACGCCGCGCGCACAGCCGATGCCATGGCGCTGCACGACCGTGCCCGCGAGCTTTGTTTCATCGCCCGCAGCGTAAACTTCCCCGTCGAACACGATCCCGTGGTGGAAGTCGCTAAGGCCGCAGAATCACCTTCATGAGGTTGGGCTCGCGCCGGTAAAGCCGGTCGAACCATGCCGCCCCTTCGGAGAGCGGCGCGACCGCGCTGATCATACGGTCCACGTGAATCGCTCCACTCGCCATCAGGTCAATGCACTCCGGATACTCGCCGCAGGATGCGCACGACCCTTGCAGTCGCAGTTGGCGGCTGACCACGTCCTGCAGTGGGATCTCGACTTTCGGCGAAACATTGCCTACCAGCGTGACGCGGCCTCCTTTGCGGACGCTCGCAATGGCCGTGCGAATCGGGTCCGTCGCGCCAACGCATTCGATCGCGAGATCCGCGTCGCGTACCCCGGCGGCATCGCGAGAATTGACCGCGCCGGATGCACCCACTTCGCGCGCTACCGCTAAGCGTGCGTCATCCACATCGATCGCCGTGATGCTCTCGCAACCATACGCGCGCAGCGCCTGTATCGTGAGCAGGCCGATCATGCCGGCGCCCACAACTACGGCGCTATTCCCCGCGACCTCGCCCGTGAGTTTCACCGCATGGACCGCCACGGACACGGCTTCGATCAGTGCGGCCTGTTCGTAGCTGAGCCCATCCGGAAGGCGGTAGACGATCCGTCGCGGAACCGTTACGTATTCGGCGAACGCTCCGTGGCGGCGATACGGCCCGGGTGAAACTCCGAGCACCTGGCGATTGTCACAGAGATTGACCTGCCCCCGGCGGCAGAACTCGCATTCGCCGCAGTAGATGGTGGAATCGAAGGTCACGCGGTCGCCGGGCTTCAGGTCCGTGACGGCGGGTCCGGTGGCTGCTACCTCGCCCGCCGCTTCGTGGCCCATGACGAGCGGTGGGATGCGGCGGCCGGTGGAACCATCGAGGCCGTGGACATCACTGCCGCAAATCCCGCACGCGCGAACGCGGATGAGAACCTCGTCCGGCGCCGGCTCAGGGCGGGGAAAATCCACAACTTGCAACTTCATGTAGTCGGTCAGCAGCAGAGCATCCATGGGGGTATGGTAACGCGAGGCGAACTCCGTTCGCCGCAACAGGAAAGATTCCTGTTGCCACGTGCCTACAGGAATCCCTCCTCTCGGGTCGCGCGGAGCGCGACTGTGCCGCGCTTGCGCCAGCGAACGGATCCGGGAACTTCACACCACCCGCCGGCGTCGGAAGAATGAACCGTGTTCCGAAGGCACAAGCTCGTGTGGCTACAGGCGGGAAGCCTAGTCGCTACCGCTGCGATACTGCCTTGGATGGCCGCGGGTCCGCGATTTGCCCGTACCCTCCTGACCTTGTGCGAAAGCGCGCTCTTGATTTCGCTCGCCGCCTTCGCCTGGTGCTTCGTGCTGGCATTTTGCTTGTATGCGGCCATCGGCCGTGTGGAACGCGCGGACGTCATGGGTGTCACGCTGCGAACCTCCGCGGCGGCGGTGTGGTTCGCCCCCGCGACCATTTTGCTGGCGAGTCTGTCGCCCTTGTTCCTGCCCGCGGCGCTTCTCCTAGTGGTGAGCGCCACTCGAGTGCTTTACGCGGAGTGGCGGGTTACGGACGCGCCCGAACCCGAGCCGCGGCCGCTCGTCGTGCCGCTGGAATTCGGCTGGTACGGCGCCGGTGAGTTGACCGCTCCGGTGCTGCCGCGCCATTTCACGCCCGCGCTGATGATCTCCGCGGCGCTCCAGGCCGGCGCGGCGGCGCTTGCCCTTCGGCATCACTTCCTGGCGGCTGCCTGTTTCGCGCTGGCTGCGAGCGTAGCGACAGTGTTCGCAATTTCGGCGGGTGTTTGGAGAATGGCGCCGCAGCCGTCGCTGCCCCGCAACATCTTCGGCGTGGTGCTGACTGTCGTGTTGAGCGCCTTCCTGATCGTAATGGGCGTTGCCGGCGGGAGTGGCTCGGGATTCGGTTTGGGCACCGGCGGAAATTCGAACGCTCAGTTGCTGGCAAAGAAGCACCCTGCTGCCGCGCCGGCGGCTCCCGCTCTCCCGAATGCGATGCGTATGAAGAAACTGCGGCCGCTGCCTCCGGACGCACTCCCCGTCGCAGGGAGTTTCCCCGGCGTGATTCTGTGGCCGGAGGTCGAGCCGGTCACGCAATTGGTGGCTCCCATGCCTTCTTCCCCCGGTGCGTTTGTAGCCAGGGGGCGTACGTTTTCCATTCCGTTTTCCGGCGAGTACTGGATGTTCCGGCAGTTCTATCTGCGGCCGCCGCCGGGCTCGTATTTCCGGCGCGGCAATCCGGCGGAGTTTTCCTTCAGCACCACGGACCGCTGGCCCCTTGAGATGGAGGCGCATCAAAAACTGGAGCGCGAACTGGACCTTTCCTGCTGCAGCGCGATCCAAATCGACATTCGCAATGCGGACCGGTATCCGGGGACGATCGCGCTGGAACTGGTCGCGGCCGGTGCCGCGCCGCTGAGCTTCGGGAAGGTTCCGATTTTGTCGCGGCCGGACCTGGCGGCCACACCGGTGAAGCCGGTGAACGAAACCTTGACGTTTCCGGTGCCCCCGGTAGCCTCGTTCGTCTGCCGCGAGTTCAAGGTGGTATTTCACCGGTTGCGCTTCCGCGAGGATAAGAGCGCCCGCGTCGCGTTGGACCGGTTTGTGTTAGTGCCTCACGGAGGCGTCGTCGAACGCTAGCGCCCGGCGCGGTAGAATTGGAATTTCCGTTAAACCGATGAGATTCCTTCGTTCCGCAGTCTTCCTGATCTGTTCCTCTGCGGCGTTTGCCCAGCCGCATCATTGGACCGAGGCCGAGGCCAAGGAGTGGTACGCCAAACAGCCGTGGCTGGTGGGCGCCAACTACGTTCCCGCTTTCGCCGAGAACCAGCTCGAGATGTGGCAGGCTGACACGTTCGATCCCGTGCTGATGGATCGGGAATTGGGTTGGGCCGAGGGAATCGGTTTCAACACGCTCCGCGTTTTCCTGCACGATCTTCCTTGGAACAAGGATGCCAGCGCGTTCGAACATCGCATTAATACGTTTCTGAAGCTCTGCGACAAACACCATATCCGCCCGATTCTGGTGCTGTTCGATTCCGTTTGGAATCCGTTTCCCGAACCCGGACCGCAACAGGCGCCGCGGCCGGGTATTCACAACTCCCGATGGGTCCAGAGCCCGGGAGCGAATGTCCTGCGCGACCCGAATCAGTTTCAGCGCGCCCTGGAGTATGTTCAGAAAATCATTCTGGATTTCAGCCGCGATAAACGAATTCTGGCATGGGATGTCTGGAACGAGCCTGAGAATCCCAACGAAGGCAGTTACGGAAAAGAAGAGATTGCCAATAAGTCCCAGTTAGTGGCCACGTTACTCCCACGCGTGTTTGAGTATGCGCGCGCGGGCGTCGGCAGCCAGCCTTTGACGAGCGGTTTGTGGACCGGTGACGATTGGAGCAACATGGATAAGTTGACGCCAATCCAAAAGATTCAGCTTGAGAACTCCGACATCATCTCTTTCCACAACTATGAAGGTCCCGCGAATTTCGAGAAGCACGTGGTTTCGCTCGAAAAGTATCAGCGGCCGATCTTTTGTACAGAGTATATGGCTCGCCCTCGCGGGAGCACGTTCCAGGCGATCCTGCCGATCGCCAAAAAGTACAATGTGGCAGCCTATAACTGGGGATTAGTTCAGGGTAAGTCCCAGACTTATCTGCCGTGGGATTCGTGGCAACATCCGTATGTGAATAAGCAGCCGGACGTGTGGTTTCACGACGTCTTCAAGGCCAACGGAGTGCCCTATTCGCCGGAAGAAGTAGCCTTTATCCGTCAAATCACCGGCAGGGGCAGTAAAGCGAAGGGCGCTGCAAAGTAAGTCGCTACTTTGTATATCGGAACATTCTCCACTCGGACTTAGTGCCCTCATTGCCGCCCTCGTCGAGAGCGGCCACGCGCCAGCGGCCCGGCTGCGCTCCCACAAAGCGAAAAGTGGCGGCCGGGTCGGTGACCTTCAGCGTAGCGGTTTGGCTATTCCATCCACTATCGTCCTGGTATTGCCACTCCACCACGTACCCCTTGGCTTCCGCCACCGGCGTCCACACCACCGTGGTTTCTCTGGGAAAGTGCTCCAGCACGGCTCCTTCCGCGGGCATCAATAGTTTCGGAGCGGCCAGGTTTGCCGCCGGCGCCTTGATCGCGTCCCGCTGCCGCGCCGCGTTTACATCGCTCGGGTTGATATGCAGCACTGAATCGTAATCCGCAATGGCTTTGGCGAATTCCTTGCGCTTTTCATAGAGGTGCGCACGATTGAATAAAGCCGTACTGTACGAAGGGTTGAGTTCGAGAGCTTTGTCGAAATCGGCGAGCGCTTCGTCCAGCCGTCCGGTTTCGAGGTATGCCCAGCCACGGTTGTTGAAGGCACCCGCGCTGGTGGGCGCAAGCTCGATGGATTTCGTGTAATCGGGAATGGCTTGATCGTGCCGGCCGGAATAAGAGTATGCCAGGCCGCGCGAATCGTAACTCGCCGCGCGTTTCGGGTCGAGTTCGATGGCGTGCGTGAAGCTTTTGATGGCTTTTTCGTATTGCTTGTCCCGATAGTACACGTCCGCTTCCAGGACCACAGCGGGAAGCCAGTCCGCGCGGATTTCCAGGGCGCGGGAAAGCGATTGCAGCGCTCCCAAATAATCGCGGGCGTTGTTCTGGCGGACGGCATCGCGGAAGAAATCTTCCGCTGTCGAAGCGGGTGTCAGCGGCGTGAAGGTCCGGGTGGTCACGCTGACGCCGGGCGAAGGCGGCGAGCTTCCGGGAGCAGGCGGCGGCGCTCCGGCGCGAGCTTTGGCGATCATGGCATCGATCCGTGCGCCGCTATTCGGTCCGCTGCCCTGTGCCACGTCCGCGACCACGCCGTTCTTATCGATGGCGAAAGTGGTCGGGTAGGCATGGACGCCGTAACGGTCCATCACATCCGTGCCATTTCCAAGCAGCACCGGGAACGTGAACTTCTCCTTCGTCAGGTACTCGGCGGGCTTGTCACGTGTCTCATTGACGTCGATCGTGAGCACCACGACATCCTTTGATGCAAGGGTGCGGTGAATGCGCTGAAACTCCGGCATCTCCTGCTGGCAAGGGCCGCACCACGTCGCCCAGAAATCCAGCAGCACTACCTTGCCTTTGAACTCGGAGAGCGCAACGGAATTGCCTTTCATGTCCGTTAACCGAAACTCGGGTGCGGGGCGCCCCACGTAACTTGCTGTCGGAAAAGACGGGCCGGCGCCGGTGAAGTTCGGCGTGCCGCCCTGGCGAATCGTTGCGGTCCACGAATTGATCCGCGCCGCGCCGCTCGTCCACGTGGGGCGCAGCGCTTCCAGGTAATCGAGCACAGTGTCGCGCTCACCCGCGGCAAGCAGGTCCGTGGTCAGCCGCCAATCCGTGGGTCCGAAACTGCTGAGCTGCGGCGTGGTGGGCGCGTGTCCGGCCGCGATCAGCCGGCGTTTTGCCTCGTCCACGTTGCCCTTCGACAGCGCGATGCGTCCGAGCACGATGTTGCCGCTGAACACGGCATTGCCGTAATTCCAACTGTTGCGGTCCAGGCTCAGGAGTTCCTTGGCGATCTGCTCCGCGTCTGCGATCCTGTTGTCTGCGACGTACTGCAGCGCGAGATCGGGCAGCACGAGGTTGCGCTGCCCGGCAGGCGCGGCCGCCATAGCTTTCTTGAGGTATGCGATCTTCTCCGAAGGTGTCGCGGCGGTCATCGCGAAGCTCTGATAGACGCTCATCAGACTGAGGCTCCAACGAGCCGCATTCGGATCTGCCGCAATGGCCTTTTCATACAGGCGAGTGCTGAGCTCCTCCGCTGTCTTCAGGCCGTCGTCGACGTGTTGACTGCGGAGCACATTCATCACTTGCCTGAGCGCGTCCGCCGCGCCGCCGGCGACATTCGGATCCTCGGTGGTTTCGAGCGTGTGGCGATCCGCGTTCGATTGCGCACTCTTCCCGCGGTTCTCCTCGAAGGTGACGGAATTGTTCCACGGGTTCAACGTCTTGACACCGGTGACGGAGTAGGCCAGAAGCGCGCCGCGGACTTCGGAGATACGCGAGTTCGCGGGGTAGAGCGTGAGTCCCCGGTCCACGATTTGGCGCGCGCGAACGGGGTCGGCGCCCCTATAAAAAACCGCCGCATTCGCGAACACATCGAAGCGCGGCTTCTCTAGGGAGAGCGCCTTCTGCCAAGCGGCGCTCAGGATCGCGAAGCCTTTCGGATCCGCAAACGGGAACGACCCTTCCGGTTCTACTGCGGATGCCGGCTCGGCCAGAACGAGGCTTTCCGGGTGATGCTCCACGAACCAAACAAGCTGGTCGCGCCGCAAATCGCGCGCGCGGTCGCTCTGCGGCGTCTGCGGGCCGAAAAAACGGACGAGAGCGGTGCGCGTCGCGACGTCGTCGTCGTTCGTCTGAAGCTGCGCGAGGGCTTTATCGGCTTCGTCCCAGGAGTGTATCTGCGGCGGCTGCGCATATAGACAGGCGCAAACCGCTAAAGGAAGAAGATAGCGGGCAAACATGGCGCAATCCTTTCACACATCGAAGGGCCTGAAAGAGATTATACGGTCCGAAGCGACCGGAGGGAATGGCCCCTGGGCCTCATTTCGGCGATAGCGCCTGCTCGACTGCCTGCTTCAGGTCTGCTTCCTTCTCGCGCGACAGCTTCGTTACGTAAAAGACGTCGATTGCTTTGTGGCCCTCAGTGTCGATGAGAACAACCTCAATGTTCGCCTGATGCGCGGCCATGGCCGATGCCACATCGTAGAGCAGGCCTGGCCGGTCCTCGGCCACGATTTCAATGAGCGTTGCCGTCGCGCTCGCGGTGGAATCGAAGGATACCTGCGCCGGAATCCGCGCCTTGCGGCTGGGCAGAATCGGCTTCGGACGGTTCCGCAGCAACTCGCGGACGTCCGTCTTCCCGGTGATCACGCGCGCCGCCAGCGTCCGCAGCCGATCCACTTCCGTCGGGTTCAAATCCAGCGTGCGATGTGGATCGGCGAATGTGAACATGTCTAAGATAAGTCCGCGCCGGTTGGAAAACGCCTCCGCTTTCAAAATATTCATCCCAAAGCTGGAGAGGGTGCCGGCAGCGGCGGCGAAAAGGCCGGGCCGGTCGGCTGTCGCGGCGAAGGTTAATTGCCACGCGGATTCGAGGCGGCGGATTTCGACCGCAATTCCGCAGTCCCGGGCCTGTTTTTCGAGCAACATGTGCCCTGCAATTTCGGCGGCAGAGTGCGTCCGCAGGTAGCGGGTAGGCAACCCCTCCAGGAACGCCGCACGCTCCGGCGCGATTTCCGCGCTTTGAATTCGATCGGACTCCAATTCCCGCGTCAGCTCATTGTAGTTAGACATGTATAGGTGCCAGAGCTGGGCGGCCCGCCAGGGAGTCATGGCGGTCGGGTTGACGGCGGCGATGTCGGCGTAGGTGACGAGCGTGAGCGCTTTCAGCAGTTCGACGGTCTGGACCGCGGCCGCGATTTCGCGGATGGTCGCCGGGTCCGATAGATCGCGCGATTGTAGAGCGGACGAAAGGTCCAGGTGGCGGCGGATGAGGAACAGCGCGGTATCGCGCGCGGCGGCGGGCATCGCAATCCGCGTCATGGCGGAGATGGCGAGGCGCTCGGATTCCTCGACGTGCGATTTGCCGGAGGCTTTGCCGCTATCGTGGAAGAGCAGCGCTAACAGGATGACGGAAGGATCGGCGATTTCGGCGCGAAGTCCGGCGTAAGGGTCGGGCGCGGCGAGGAAAGCGTCCATCGCGACGAGCGAATGTTCGTCTACCGTGTACCGGTGGTAAAAATCGCGGACCACCAGGCATTCCGTCGGGTCGAGCTCCGGGAATATCGCTTGCAGCAGTCCGGTTTCGTGCATGACGCGGAGCGCCAACACGGCGTGCGGTTGGGAGAGGATGCGGTGCAGGATGGGCCACAGCGGCTGCGGTTCGGCGAAGTGTTCGCGGAGCTGAGGCAGCCGCGATGCGATGCGCTGGGCCGCTTCGGCGGAGGGGCGAATTCCGTGAGTGGCGCAGAACCCGGCAAGACTCAGGGCGAGCTCCGGTTCCACATCGAGTCGCTGCGGCGCACGGAAATAGGCGCGGTCGCGATGCACCGAAAAATCGGCGTTCGAAAGCCGCGCGCGCCGCTCGCGGAATTGTGAGAACAGCGAGCTCGAATGCGCTTCGCTGTTTTCCAGCGCGGCAAGCGCGGCGCGGTAAATCACACGCGAATGCCGGTAATACTCGCGCATCCATTCGGCGGGGTCGGGTACGCCGGCAGCTTCGGCGAGCGAATCCTGATGCTCGAAGCCGAGTGTATTGTTATCGCGCGAGGAATGGACGTGCAGGAAGTAGCGCACTCGCGCCATGAAGTGGAAGGCTTCCTGGAGCGGCTGCGGCATCCACTGCGGCGAATCGCCGCCTTCGCGAAGCTGGCTCAGCCAGCGGACCAGCTGATAATCGCGCAGTCCGCCGGGAGTCTCTTTGACATTCGGCTCCAGGTGATAAATGGTATCGCCGTAGCGTTGATGCCGCGCGCGAGTGAGCGCGCCGAGGTTGCGCACCAGATCGCCGCGATTGGCGCGGAGAAAGCGCGGGAGACGATCGGCGAGTGCGGCGTAGAGGACGCGATCGCCCGTGAGAAAACGCTGGTCAAGCAGGCTGACGTTGAGCTCGGAGTTGCCATCGTGGACCTCCGTGCATTCGGCCGGCGTGCGTACGGAGTGACTGACGCGGAGTCCGGCGTCCCACAACGATTGCGTGAAAGCGCCGATGCGTTCTTTGTTTTCGACGGGAGCTTTTTCGTTTGCGAAGAGCAGGAGCAGATCGACATCCGAATAGGGAAACAGCTCGCGGCGGCCGTAACCTCCCACGGCAAGGACGGCGATGGGTTGTCCGGCGAAATGCGCCGACGCCGCGGATTCCACACGGGCATCGACGTCCGCGCTTCGCTGCGCGAGGGCGAGGATTGCGTCTTCGAGTTCGCTAGAGGGCCGATTCCCCACGGTCATCATTGCGGATCCGGACTGCCTCGGCTACTTCGTAGACGAAGATTTTGCCGTCGCCGATTTTTCCCGTGCGCGCGGCGAAGGCGAGAGTGCGCAGCACTTCTTCATAGCGGCTGTCGGGCACTACGAGTTCGAGCTTCACTTTGGGAAGCAGATCCACGTTGTATTCCTGGCCGCGGTAAACCTCTTTGTGACCTTTCTGGCGGCCGTGGCCGCGGACTTCGGTGATGGTCATGCCATCGATGCCGATGGCTTTGAGAGCCTCTTTGACTTCGTCGAGCTTGAAGGGCTGGATGACGGCTTCGATTTTCTTCATGGGCAGCGCTCTTATGACTCGAAGATATACCCTTCTTCGCCGTGCTGGCTCAGGTCAAGACCTTCGATTTCCGCTTCCTTCGCGACGCGCAGACCGACGGTGGCGTCGCAGATTTTGAGAATGACGACTGTACCCACTACGGCCAACACCCAGGCGATGGCGCTGCCGATCACTTGATTCAGCACCTGCGCGCCGTGACCATCGATCAGGCCGAGCGGCATCACCTTGCCTGCGGAATTCTTTAGGGCATCGTTGACGGCGCTGGTAGCGAAGACGCCGGTCAGGATTGCTCCGAGGGTGCCACCGGAGCCGTGCACGCCGAATGCATCGAGCGAATCGTCATAGCCGAACTTGTGCTTCACGAAGACGACCATGGAGTAGCAGAAGACGCCGGCCAGCAGGCCGATCAGCAGGGCGGGGAACGGTTGCACGAAACCCGAAGCGGGAGTGATGGCAACCAATCCGGCAACTGCGCCCGAGATCGCGCCCAGGACGCTGGGCTTGCCGCCATGGATCCATTCCGCACCCATCCAGCCGAGGGCCGCGGCGGCCGCTCCAAAGTGCGTCGCGACGAACGCGCTGGTGGCGAGTCCGGACGCGGCGAGCGCGCTGCCGGCGTTGAAGCCGAACCAGCCGACCCAGAGCAGACAGGCTCCTATGAAGCTGAGCACAAGGCTGTGCGGCTTCATCGGGACGGAGGGATAGCCGAGACGCTTGCCGAGATAGAGCGCGCAGACCAGCGCCGAAACGCCCGAGGTGATGTGGACGACGGTGCCGCCCGCGAAATCCAGACAGGGAATTGACCCGCCGGAGAAGGCGTTCAGGAGTCCGCCCTTGCCCCAGACCATGTGGGCCATGGGGAAGTAAACAATCAGCGTCCAGAGCACGGTGAAGAGCAGCATCGCGCTGAACTTCATGCGCTCGGCGAAGGCGCCGGAGATGAGCGCGGGGGTGATGATCGCGAACATCAACTGGTAGACCATGAAGGTCTGCTGCGGAATGGTGGCTGCGTAATCGGCATTGGGCGCGCTTCCAACGCCATTAAGGAAAGCGAATTGGAAGTTGCCGATGAAAGGGCCGGAGCCGCCGAAGGCAAGGCTGTAACCCACCACCGCCCAGAGAACCGTAACGACGGCCATGAGGATGAAGCTTTGCATCATGGTGCCGAGCACGTTCTTGCGCCGTACCAAGCCGCCATAGAAGAGCGCGAGGCCGGGGCCGGTCATCATCAGGACGAGAGCGGAGCTGACCAGCATCCAGGCGTTATCGCCGGCGCTTTGGGCTGCTTTTGCGGCCGTTTCCACAGCCGTGAGACGCGCTCCGAGATCCTGGGCCGCCTGGGCAAACGCAGCCGCAGGCAATAGAAATAGACCGAGAGCGCACGCCTTGACGGGAGTTTTCATGGGGTGAACTTGAGAAGTATTGTCCGCCGGAGCGGGCAAACGCGGGAAGACGGAAGTTTCTATTCACAGGATTGTTTTTTTTTATGCCGAGCCGCTGGGGTTTTCGCCGCCGCTTCGTTCTTTTCACGACCTGAAGGACGTTGCGGCCAGGTACAAGTTACGGCTGTATGCCCTATACTGAGGGCGTTCAGAGGGAAATACGCTGCAAGAACGGCAGCGATGGACAGAGTGAATTCGCCGCCCGCCGGCCTCAGGGGCTTGCAACGGGAAAGCGCGAATCGCTGCCGAAAGCCGGCCGGATCCTCAGGGTCCGGCCGGCATCGTGTATTCTTCCGCGTTTCACCATTCACAGCCTGCACAAATTATTTAGACGGCGGGCGCGAGCGTTGGCTAAAATGCGAGAGCACCCCTCTACTTATGGCAACGGCTCTCGTCAAATCTCCCGTCATCGACCCCCGGTATACGCGCTTCAAATTGGAAATCCGCGAATCGAAAATCCATCGCCGCGGCGTGTTTGCCCTGCAGCGCATCCCCGCGAATGTGAAGGTGATCGAATACACCGGGGAGAAGATCAGCAGGCGCGAGACGAAGAGGCGCGGCCAGGGGTCCATCACGTATCTGTTCACGCTGGACAATTACTGGACCATCGATGGCGCGTTCGGCGGCAGCGGGGCGGAGATCATCAATCACTGCTGCACTCCGAATTTATATACGAAGATTCTGAAGGGCCACATCCTTTATATGAGCAAGCGCGTCATCAAGGCCGGCGAGGAACTGACCGTCGATTACCGCTTCAGCGATAAGATCGACCGCGTGCCGTGCAAGTGCGGGTCGCCCGGGTGCCGCGGGCGGATTAACGTCAAGGAGTAAGGACGGGTGGCTTGGGCGCAGGGGTCGGGCGTTCAAATCGCCGGCCCAGACCAATAATCATGGGTTCGGTGAGATAAGGCAAATCAGGCTGAACCCACCAGAAAGCTTTCCGAAATCCCAGCCTCCCCGGTGGACTCTCCCCGCTTGAGGCCCCCAAATACTTCCGGTAGGCCAGCAGTCCGCCGCCCCGTCCTGCGCTTGACGGCTCGCCCGTGCCCTTACAGTGCGCCACCTAGCGGCGAATCCGGCTGGGTTTCCGGTTCCACCTGCAGGCCATCTTGCACCACGTGGGCGAAATAGCTCGCCTCCGCTAGTGGAGTGATCTCAAAAACCCTTCGGCCTTGCTCGAAGAGATCGCGGTTCACCAGTCCACGCTCAGCCAAGGTCTTCGCCCTTTTCCCGACCAACTGATACGATTTGTCCATTTCCGCAGCAATTTCTCCCGCATACATGGTCCGCCTCTCGGTCTCAAGAGTCTGCAAAATACCGAGTTCAGTCGGCCGAAGGAGCAACGCTGGGGCGACATCATTCAGCAATGCCTCGTATTTCCTCGACAGGTTGGTAACGGAACACGTGCCGCTCTTGCAGGCTGGACATTGCATGTTGAACATCTTTAGGGCCTCAAGCTTCTCCAACTCGTAAGTGGTATTACAGTTGCTGCACCGTATCTCCTGATTTTGCTGCATAAACTGCCTAAGAAGCGACGTGTAGTCGAAAACTCGCTCTACAAAATACAGCCGCTGTTCGCGCTTCTCCGTCGGCCTTCCGAAGGTTACCGCGTACCTCTGACACAGACCATAGTTCAACGCATATACCGCCACCTTGTGGCCATCACGGTCGCTCATCTCATAATATTTCGTCACAAAGAAGTTCAGTTCAAGCGAATCGAGAAGCGATTCAAGTTCAAGAGCCACATGGAAATGACTCGTCGGCGGCGTGCCGGCAAGATCCCGCATTACCGCTGACTCGCGATGGCGTTTCAACTCTCTCGCACGTTTCACTATGGCCTCAAGCAACTCCTTCAGGCTAAACACGGATGCACGTTCGCCGAAGCTCTCATGGAGAAACTTGTTCATCTTGAAATATGACTCGATCTTCTCGCTGTAATACCGAGCGGCAGCGTCACGAATGGCCCGGATTCCAATCTTGTTCCCATATATCAGATGCGATTCTTGAACGTAGTACAGGAGATATCCGAGAATGCGGGGATTGCCCATCGACGCGTAGAATAGCTGCGGCCATAATATCGAGTCATCCTCGATGAACGGATCAATTCCGCATTTAGCGAAATGTGCAAGGCGGCTGTTGACCAAGCGCCGTGTGAAATCGATCGCCTTCTCCTCCATTGCCGATACATCCGTCGTTCCATAGAGTCGATAAATATCAAGGTAGATTTCATCGATCTTAGTTTTGTCGATTTTGCCGTAATACACACGATGCGGATAGGCCGCAATTTTGAATTTGACTAGTTCTTCTGACCAATTGTTCAGGGCGCGAGCAGCGTGTCAACCACTACTTTCATCGCATCTTCCGGAAGTTCGGAGAAATCGTCCACAAGAACGTAGAGGTGCTTGACTCCCACTCTGCCGAGAATATCTTTGAGCCGGAGCAGAACCTCCTTAATATTAAAAACCAGCATCAATACGTCCCCGTACTGGACTTTTCGAGCCAACTTGAACTCAGACGTGTCCTTCCCTCCGAGTGCGGCTTTCAATTCTGGCTTAGGGCCTACGGTTGCAGTGAAGGTGCCCGTGGTTTGCGCCTGATGTCTCTCCTCAGAGCCGCTCTCCGACGCCTCACGTCGGATGCCAAGCACACTTTGAAATTCCGCCGCGTCGGCTTTCTCTATCAGATCATCCAGCGACTCGAAGAGTGTGTCTGCAGATTCAGTAAAAACGTTCTTTACCCACTCCCATGCCGACTCCCTAAGCTTCTTGATGATCTGGTCCTTAATCTCGTTTATCACGGCCTTGATAAACGCGCGGTACAGGCGTAATCGCGTGATCTCCTCTCCGTCCAACGTATCGGGCCCCAATTGCCCGACCAGTACTTGATCGGTAGCTGATTCCTCGAAGGCCGTCTTGATATCGACATACGCAGACGCATAGCCACGCTTGTGACGAAGCTCGTATTGGAGCCGCTGGAAAATGGTGGACTTCCCGGTTCCCTTGCGTCCAATCAGAAAAGTGGTGTTCGGCCTGAGAATTGTCTGGAACACGTGTTCCTCTGGAAGAGGATCCACGTAGAGATCCCTAATTAGCGACTTTTGATGTAGTTCGTCCTCAAGCTCGGCGCGACGGTACAGCTTTAAGGACTGAGCTGCTTCGCGAAAGCCCTCAAGCTGTTCAGACGTCCAAGGTTGATCACCCATACTATAGAGCTTACAAGACGGTGTCGGATAGCAGCCAGATATCTTCGGCTCGTGAATGTCTGACAGTCCCGAAGTAAGGCCCGGCCTCCTTTTCAGGGCCAGAAAGCCATCCAAGGCCGTAAAGGCATTCAGCAGCAAACGACGCTAAATAGGGTACCCTGCTACATTCCTGAAAACCAAACGAATGGCGGCTTTCGCAAATCACCAGAAAGCCCGGCAAGTGTGGGGTCGCAAAACGTCGGCGTAGGGGGTCGTTACAATAGACCGATGTGCAAATTTTTGATAGCCGCTTTGGCGGCTTCGTTCGCCGCGGCTCAGGCGCCTGCCGTGTTGGAGCAGATTTCTTCGCGTTTGACGGCGAATGGGCTTAAGGCCGACGTGGCATTTTTGGCTTCTGACTCGCTGCAGGGTCGCGGGACGCCTTCTCCGGGATTGGATGCGGCGGCGGAGTTTGTGGCGGCGCAGTTCCGCCGCGCGGGGCTGGAGCCCGGCGGGGATGACGGTTACTTTCAGACGGCGGATTTCGCGCAGGTCGCTCCCGTGATGGACGGGCTGGAGGTATCTGTTGAATCCGGCGGTCAGACCGTGAAAGCGGCGCCTGGCCTCGCCATCATGCAGGCTGCGGCCGCAGACGTTTCGGGTGCGCCAACGGTGAAGGTAGCGCCAGGCGCACCGCTGCCGCCGGCCGAAACGCTGCAAGGCAAGGTCGTGGTTGTGGAAGCGGTGCGCGGGCCGGCATTCGCTGCGGTGCTCGCCGCGAAGCCCGCTTTGGTGCTTCTCCTGCCGGCCGGCGGCATGCGAGCCACGGGCCGCGGACCCACCCAATTGCGTGAGGCCGGGCCGGCGATCGCGACAGTTCCAATCGTGGTCGTCGCGAACGATGCCGCGCTCGCCAAGGCACTTGCCTCGCCCGATGCAAAGGTGACGGCGCATGTGCCGGCGCCGAAGGTCAACCCGGTGAAGCTGCGGAACGTGATCGGCGTGCTGCGCGGAAGCGACCCTGTGCTGAAGGACAGCTACATTATCTTCACCGCGCACTACGATCATCTCGGCGTGCGCGAAAACGGGCAGGGCACGGATCACATCTTTAATGGAGCGAATGACGATGCCAGCGGCACGGCCTCCGTTATGGAGATCGCCACCGCGCTGGCCAGTTTGCCGCAGCGGCCGAAGCGCACGATTGTGTTTATGACGCTGTTCGGCGAAGAGGTCGGCGAACTCGGGAGTCAATATTATGCGCGGCATCCAATGTTTCCGCTGGCGAAGACGATCGCGGACGTCAACCTTGAGCAGTTGGGCCGCACCGATGAAGTAGGCGAGGGAACGAAGCTGAATCAGTTCAATTTGACCGGCTTCGATTATACGGATCTGCCCGCCGTATTTCAGCGCGCCGGCAAGCAGACTGGCGTGAAGGTGGTCAAGGATGAGCAGAAGAGCGATTCCTACTTCGGCCGCAGCGACAACGCGGCTTTCGCCAACGTCGGCGTGCCCTCGACGACGCTATCGGTGACTTACGCGTACGGCGATTATCACGCAGCGGGGGACGAATGGCCGAAGCTGGATTACGAGAACATGGCGAAGGTGGATCGGACGATCGCGCTGGCGGCGCTCGATCTGGCTGATGGGACTTATGTGCCGAAGTGGAATGAGGCGAACGCTAAAACCGAGGGTTACCGGAAGGCTCGGGCCGGGAAATAGGCTTCCTAACTGGTCCGCGAAAAGAGCACGCGGCAACCGGAATCTTTCCAGTTGCCGCGCACGAAAGCGACCGATTCCTGCGCGTGCACCGCGCTGCCATCGTGCAACTGAGCCGTGTCCGGGAACTGCTGCCGCGCGCGCTCATCCTGTGCGGCGGCGCGGTAATCCCCGTCAGCCGACGCCGTCAACCCCAATTGGAGCGGCTGCTGCGCGCCGGCAACGGGTCCGAACCGCACACACCGCCCCCGATCCCGGAAGCTCGATTGCAACCCGACATTGGTCATGGCAAAAGTTGCAATCGCTCACACGAATGAAAAGCACCGCTCTATCCAACGGGTGACCGGGCTGGTGGCCGAAGCGCTGACCCACCTTGGCGGAATGAGCTCTTTCGTCCGCCCCGGTCAGACCGTGCTCATTAAACCAAATCAAACCGTCTACTATTCGGCTGAGGACGGTTGCACCACCGATCCGCTCGTCGTAGGCGCGCTGATTCGGCTGGCGCGCGAAGCGGGAGCGGCGCGCATTCAAGTCGCCGAATCCAGCGGCGGTTTCTTTTCCTCCACCGAATGCATGCGCATCACCGGAATGGCCGCCGTAGCAAGCAGGGAAGGCGCGGAGGTCATCGACCTCGGCAGCAACAAAGTGCCGAACCGTGAGGTGGATATCCCCAACGGAACGGTGTGTAAGCGCGCGCCCATTCCCGTGCCGCTCCTCGATGCAGATGTGATCATCGCCGCACCCAAAGCCAAGAACCACCACATTGAACCAATCAGCGGAGCCATGAAGCTGTGGGTCGGTGCGGTCAATCAGGCGTGGCGCAATCACAACCATGGCGACGCCGATATGATCGCGCGGTTCGTCGACATCATGTCGGTTACGCGACCGCACCTCTGCGTCACCGACGCTCTGATCTGCGGCGAAGGCGACGGCCCCATTGCCGACCTTCCTCGCTGGGCGGGCTGCATTCTCGCGTCCACCGACCCGGTCGCCACAGACGTGGCCATCGCGGGGCTGATGGGCCACGACTGGCGCAAACTCCGCTTCGCCGAAGAGGGCGAGCGGCGCGGACTCGGCCAGCGCCAGCCCATCGAGTATCTCGGCGTGCCGCTCGATCGCGTCGCCTTCAAAGCGTGGTCCGGCCACACGGGTTACGATTACCTCCCGATCAACTTCCTGGTCGGCGGCGGCGTCACGCTCGAAGGCACCATCGGACATGTGAAGAGCGCGCTCGATAGCATGCTGCGCCGCGGCGAACTGAACCAGGTGATCTGGGCGAAAGGTACCCCCACCGTTATGATCGGCGACGTCGCCGACCCGCAATTCGAGCAGCATCTCACTGAAGGGCCGTACGTGGTGTTCGACGATGCCGCGCGCCCGGAATACAAAAATGATTCGCGCGTGCTGTTCGTGCCCGGACATCCTGTCTTACAAACCGCGCTGCCCAAACTGATGGAAGGGCTCGGCGTGAAAACCTCGGGCGGCGCCGCCATGAAGTGGCAGCAATTTCAGAATTGGGGCATGCACACGCTTGAATACGGTTCGCCGTGGCGTCAGGCGGTCGCGCTCACGATTCCCGCCGCGCTGGCAGCGCTCGCGGTCACCGGAATCGCCGGCCTGGTGAGGCGCTCGTGAGACGCTACACGCACGGACTCGCCCGTCCCGAGTCGGCGGTTAACCGTAAGCCGCACACCTTCATCTTCGCCACGGGTATCGAAAACAGTTATCCCGTGATCACCGGCCGCGACGGCCGCGACCAGCGCGTGGATGAAATGGCTAAGTGCGGCCATTACAAACGATGGCGCGAGGATTTCGCTCTGGTCAAGGAACTCGGCCTGGAGTTCCTCCGCTACGGTCCTCCGTATTACCGCGAACATGTAAGTCCCGGTAAGTACGATTGGAATTTTGCCGATCAGACGTTTGCCGAGTTACGCCGCCTCGGCATCTATCCCATCGCCGACTTACTCCACTTCGGCGTTCCGAGTTGGATGGGAAACTTCCAGAATCCCGATTTCCCTCGATTGTTCGCCGAATACGCGGGAGCGTTCGCGGCGCGCTTCCCCTGGGTTCGCCTCTATACGCCCGTCAACGAAATCTTCGTCTGCGCGACCTTTTCCGGCCAGTATGGCTGGTGGAATGAGCGGATGAGTTCGGACGTCGGCTTCGTCACTGCATTAAAGCATCTCGCCCGGGCCAACCTGCTCGCCGAAGAGGCCATTCTGAAGGCGCAGCCCGATGCTCTGTTCATTCAAAGCGAATCGTCGGAGTACTTTCACGCGGCGGAACCGGAAGCCCATGCACGCGCCGAAGCGTTCAATCACAAGCGATTCCTCTCGCTGGACCTTTCCTACGGACACGACGTGCGCGGAGTCATGTACGAGTATCTGATGGATCACGGCATGACGCGCGAAGAATACCATTGGTTCCTGACAGCGGCGGCGCGTTTGCGTCCATTCTGCGTCATGGGCAACGACTATTACTTCACCAATGAGCACTTAGTGCCGCCGTCCGGCCCCGTCAAACCCGCCGGCGAAATCTTCGGTTATTACGTGATTACGCGCCAGTATTACGAGCGTTACCACTTACCCGTAATGCACACGGAGACGAATCTGGGCGAGCCGGACAAGGCGCCGGGATGGCTCTGGAAAGAGTGGGCCAACATGGTGCGGCTGAAGGACGATGGAGTCCCGATCATCGGCTTCACCTGGTACAGCCTGACGGACCAGGTGGATTGGGACACAGCGCTGCGGGAAGACAACGGCCGCGTAAACCCGCTGGGCCTTTACGATCTCAACCGCAAGATCCGGCCCGTGGGTGAAGCGTACAAGCAGTTAGTCAAACAATGGCGGAACATCCTGCCGACCGAAAGCCTCTGCATCCACGCAGTCGAACCGCAGGAATTCGATACGCCGGAGCACGAAACTTTAACCTGGGGAGACAAGTAGCGGCCGGAGCCGCGCCCGATTAGTGCCCGATCACTTCACCGTGACGGCAAACGGAAGCACTTCGCCGGTCTGAATCACCACCACATTCAAGTTGCCGCTCTTGGCGTTCGCGCCGGCTTTCAGTGTCACCACAGCGCTTTGACCGCCGGTCAACTCTTTGCGGTCGATCGCCATCTCGACGCCCTGCACCTGACCCATCAGCAGCAAATCCAGCTTATCGCTGCCGGTGTTCTTTACATTGAGGGTCGCCGATTCTCCCGGCTTCAAGTCCACGCTCTTGGGGTCGAACTTCACCTGTCCGTGGGGAATATTCGGATCCTGCGTCATCGCCGCCCCGAAATCCGGAACCGACGTCTTTAATGCGGCGGCCATATCCGCCGGAACCGCTCTCGGCTTATCCGGATCCGCCATGGCGGCGAGCGCCGCGTCCACCGTGCTTTGCGAAATGTCGCCGAACATGGAGTGCCTCAGCACGTCCTTGTCGATATACCAGCACCACTTCCCATCCTCTACTTTCCACATGCTCGGGATGGGCAGCGCGGGAAGGTTGCCAAACTCGGCCGACGAGGCGCTCTGCACCGTCACCGTGACGTAGGCATGCGTAAAGTTATCGGAATATCGGATGGTTTGAATGCCGCCGTAGGAGAGGTAGTGCGGCTTCGGAGCGTTATAGAAGAAATCCTTGCTGTCTTCCGCCGTCAGCGCCTCCGCTTTGCGGAATTGAGCGCTCACGTGATACCGGAAGAACTGGTCCACGCGCTCGCGCAAAGCCGCATCCACGTCGGCGGGAGGTTTGGAGTCCTGCGCCGCGCAAGCGCACGCGAGTAACAGGAAGGTAAGTACCGGCCGCATCTTTCTATTGTACGATGCAGTTCGGCTCGGCCCGGGCGACCTTCGGTCGCCGCAACAGGAAAGATTCCTGTTGCCACGGGCCCGCAGCATTGTTCAGATGCGCTGTAGCCGCCGTAGCGTGTATAGCTCCGGCTGCATACTCTTCTGCTACGATGCCGTTCGGCTCGGGCGACCTTCGGTCGCGCAAGAGGACAGATTCCTGTTGCCACGTGCGCGCAGTTTGCTCAAACCGGCGCCAATCGTCTGTACGATGCCGTTCGGCTCGGCTCGGGCTCGACCTTCGGTCGCCGCAACAGGAAACATTCCTGTTGCCACGTGCGCGCAGCATTGTTCAAATGCGCTGTAGCCGCCGTAGGGTGTATAGCTCCGGCTGCATATTCTTCTGCTCAAACCGGCGCCAATCGTCGTTCACGCTGATGAGTTTGCCGCTGATGTGGTTGCTGCGGTCCGATGCCAGAAACAGCGCGAGTTGGATCTGCTTATCCGGCGAATCGCCGCCCGTGATCCGCACCTGTTCGGCTTCTTCCACCTCGCGAGGGCCCGCGCGATCCTCGCCCGCGTTCAGAATCTCGTCCGTCATGGAGGTGTACGCGTTGCCCGGAATCATCGCGTTCACCTGCACGTTGTCTTCAATGACTTCCGCCGCCAGGCACTCCGCCATGCGCACCACCGCGGCCTTCGACGTCGCATAGGCCGTGAAATTCGGCCGGGTGAACGCCGCGCCGCCCCCGGCGATCACGATGATCTTCCCCGACCGTTTCTCCACCATCTGCGGCAACACCGCGCGGCACGCGTTCACCACGCCCATGAGGTTGACGTCGATCGCCTCCGCCCAAGCCTTCGGTTTGGTGGTCAGCAGCGGACCGATCGGTCCCGGCACGCCCGCGGCGGCGATCAACACATCGAGCCCGCCGAATACCGCCCGCATGCGATCCGCGGCCGCCGCCAGTTGCTCCAGGTCGCGCACGTCCGCCCGGAGCCGCAGCGCATTGCCGCCCGCCTGCTCAATTTCGAGTTTGGCCAGATCCAGTTCCGGCTGGCTCCGCGCCATCAGGCCGACCCGCGCGCCCGCCGCCGCGAACCCGATCGCCAGCCTCTTCCCGATACCCCGCCCCGCGCCCGTGATCAGAACGCTTTTTTCTCGCATGTCGGCCACCGCTCAGTTCTCTACAAGCGCATCGAAGACGCCGGTTTCCACTTTTCCGGCGCGCTTCACCTGGACGAAGATCCGGTAACTGCCCGGTTTGGGAAAGCCATACGGAAAACTAACCTCGGCCGGCAAACTGTCCTCGCCCATCATCATCATGTGCCCGGCGTGCGGATTTTCCGGTTGCGCCAACGCCATCGCGGCCATTGGAACGCTTCCGGAAGGATGCACGTGCGCGAACACGCTGCGGTCGCTGCGCACGAATGCGGCGTGCCCCTGCATTCCCATATACAGTTCCATATCGCCGGCCGGCCGCCCGGACGCATCCTGCACCGCGAACCGGAACTCGTAGGGACGCCGCGCGTGCAGTGGGCCGTCCTCGCGTTCCCAAACCATCTTGTAGCCACCGCTGAGTGGTGTCACTCTGCGATTGTAATCCGGTTTCTCGACCGGCGGACCGCTCCCCGCCGCATCGTCTCCCTCGAGCGGCTTCCCGGCGACAGCCGGCAACTCGATTTCAGTCACCGGTGTCTCCGGCATTCCGTCGGCATGGACGATGTCGCCAAACAGCGCGTAGCGTCCCGCGGGCATATCCGGCAACTGCTGCGTGAAGTCTCCCGATGCATCTTCGGTGGGATGCAGATGCCACACCATCTCCATCTCCGGCAGACGAATCACATACAAATGCATCAGGTGACCGTGGTCCGGCAGCAGATCGTCCGTGCGCCGGCCCAACCAGCCCGGATCCTGTAAGTGCAATCGCAGCCGTCCGCCGCTTTGGAGCGAGGCGTTGATCGCGAGCGGCTTGAAGACATACCGCCGGTAAAAGCCGTCCTCGGAATTCCACCACGCGTTTCCGAAGTACAATGCCGCCGCTACCAGCGCCGCCGTAACGGCCATGGCGACCCGGCTTCGCCGCACGCGAGGCGCATCCGGAGCGACGCCCGGCACCAGCGGCGCTTCCCGCACGCAAGCCCCCGCGATGCTTACCAGCCCGATGCACAAAAGCACCGCGAGCGGAATCAAAATAATCCCGACCGTCCGCTGCATGGCGAGGACGCGCGTCGCGATCGCCGGCACGGGCACGAACATTTCGCCATGCCCCTGGGCGCCGTCGACATCCACCCGCACTTTCCAGGATCCCGTCGCCATCAGCCATAGAGATCCCGTGAAGAATTGTGGATCCTCGGCCGACCGGCGCGCTGTGTCGGCAGCGGGCGCGTATTGCTGCTTCGCATTGACGCGCAACGGAACAATCTGGATTCGCGAGACACCCGCCGTGCTGCTGCGAATCTCCACTTCCGCCACGCCGGGCACCACTTGCGGAGGTCGAATCGTCACCAACAGCCGGTACCGACCCGCCGGCCCTTCGTAAAACACATCCGGACTGCCCACGTGGGCAAACAGCGGAAACGCCAACAGGGCCGCCAGAAGGAATCTCATATTACCTGCGAATCCGCCGCATCCAATTGCCCCACAGCAGGCCGAGCAGGCTCGTGAACATCGCCACCGCGACGGCGATAGCGGCCTCCCGCCAGAACTCCGCGCCGGGTTCGGTGGGGTAGAAAATATATCGGGCATAGGCGCCCTCCGGGTGCACATAATACCCGAAGTACTTGGCGCCGAAAAACCAGTTCCGCGCGCCTGGACTCATCAGAAAGTCGGCGAACGGCCACTGCACCGCCGCGAACACTGCGAGAAATATGGCGCCCGAAGCGGCGGCCTGCGTCCAGATGTTCCAGTGCGGAGTGCGCCGCCAGAACAAATCCAAAGCGATTGCGGGAATCAGGATCAGCAGCGGAAACTCCGGCGGCACAAACTGCGTCGTATGCCAGAACACCGGACCGAGCTTGGGCTCCGCCGGAAACAGCGGCAGAATCCAGCTCATCAACAGAATGAAGATGGTGTAAACCGCGGCCACGATTGTCGCGCCCCATTTCACGCGGCTCGCCCGCGCCACACCCGCCAGCACCAGCGGAACAATCATCGCGATCAGCCGGTAGAAGTGCGCCTGATGCATCGCATTGCGTGCCGTGATCTCCATTTGCAGCACGGTGAGGCAGATGAGAGTCATGCCGCCGGTATAGAGGAACAGCCCTTCGAGGCGGCGCCGCGGAGCCCCTTCGATGCGATTCATCCGTCCGACGATGAGCAGCAGCGCGCCCAGGTGCACGCCGAAGATCCCCGCCGCCAGCACCATGTGCGGCGGACTGAGTATCTTCACATCGAGGCCATAAGCGTTGTGCCACCAATCGTCAAACGGCGCCGACGTGATCATCGCAATGCCGCCCCACGCCGCCACAAATGCGCCGAGCGGACCGCGGAACCCCCAAATGCGCACGCTCCGGTCGCGCAGCGGGGATGCTTTGGCAAGGGTGGTCGAGAGGATCAGGTAGCCGCACGAAAGACCCGCCAGCACGCCGCAAATATGAATGGCGATATGCGCCGGAGTCCAAAAGGTGTCGCGCCCGATGGAGCGGTGCCAGGAGATATCCCAGTGCACCCCGATCATGGCGCTGGTGATGGCCGCAACGGCGCACCACACGTACCAGGGAACGCTGCTTTCAACTGGAATGGCGTTGACGCGCGAAGTGGCCTGCAAATTCCAATTATAAGCCTTGGTAGCGACCGGTCTCCAGACCGGTTGCAGGCGATGCGGAACTCGCCTGTTGATGCGCGAGTGCGCCGTGGTTTCTCAGGCTCGCAGAAAGGTAGACGGGCAGGCAGCCGGAAGCGAATGCATCGTGCGCCCTTTTCGCGGGGAATTCATCGAGCCGCTCTTGTGCCCAAAGGCGCGGCTATAAGCCCGCAGTTGCGGGCGTATGCGGCTACCCGCATCTTTCCTCGTGCACACGGCTTGCGCTTTATATACACTCTGATAATCAGATCTGGAAACCCTCCTTGCGGCGGTAACTGGCGCGTGCAAGAGGGAACTATCATGAACGCACAGTGCACAATGACGAAAGGACCTGGAACTGTGGCTGAATCCTGTCCTGCTCCTGACCAGCTTATCGTTGCCCTTTTGCTGGCGTCCCAGTGCCGTCCTGCCGCGAGCGACGCGGCTGCCGACCCTGAGATTGACCAGGAGCGGGCACGAGAGATCCGCAATCGGCTCGTCGAACACTGTCTTGAACACGGATGCTAATTGAGAAGGGCAGCTCACCCGTATGCGGTTACCTGACCGGCAGTATCAGTTTGCGGCTGCCTACTCGTTAGCGGCGTCCGCCCTCGGTATCTTCTTTCTGCATCCGGTTCCCCCGCGATACATGGATATATATCTCGTTGGCATTATGTTTTCAACATTGCGGTGGTCGTGGCGACCGGCAGCGGTTATCTTCGTGATCTCCATAACCGTTGCCAACTGGGTTCTACCCGTTTACTCTTCCGCTGCAACCTCGGGCCAAGCCAACGCGTACCGTATGCTTTCCTACTCGGTGACATGCGCCATTGCCGTGGAGATTATCCGCCGCGCCAAGCGCAAGCATCGATAATTGATGGACCAATAAGACGCCGGTCATCGGGGTGTCCGCACCAACGGTTCGCCAAGACTTTGCAACTTGACATGGCCTGGAGGCGTATCTTTCGTGCTATACCACCACGCATCACCGTTTCGCTCGTTGAACAACCAGAAGCCCTTTGCGTTACCGGAGAAGAGGAGCCCGCTGAAACGGCTCTGTGCCTGAGCGGTCATGGCCGGGCTCACTAGCGGCCGCAGCGCCACGATCGAGAGCAGCAGCATGATGATTGTTAAAACCGTCTTAGTGTACAGGTCAAAACGCATAAGCACCTCCAGAGGCGAATCCTCTTGACCCTTGAGACGATGATCCCGGTCGGCGCGTGCAGGCGAAAGGCGTCGTCATCTGAGAGTGGTTCACCTTTGCCGGCTCCACCCGAATTCCTAGCTGGTTTCGGATTGGCGGCTCCAGTGCGACAACAGCCTCCGGCCTCTGGAAGGCGGACTCGGTGCGCGGGCGCCCAGGATGGGGGAGCGCATGTTTATGCGGCTCTTCCGAAAGCCGCCGCTGCTCCATAATCGCTAGTAAATCGTGCGCAGAGACGTAGGACTTATGCGGCAGCGATTCATCAAAACGATTGTGAGGGCTTATTTGATCGTCGCGAACGCCGCGTTCGTCGATGTGATTCAGTTCAACGGCCAAATCACTCAATCCGCGTCGGACGGCACCGGGCCGGCTGGCAATAACCCGCTATTAAATCTGATCCAGGATGACGACCGCAAATTTTCAGATTCCTACCACAATGTTGAATCGCAGAATGTCGCCGCCACAGGTCTGGATCAGCCGCATCCACTCGAACTGCTGGAGGATGACGGGCTCACGGATATCATCGATCAGTATTCCTGCACGGGCGTGAATACTGTACCGGAGCCTTCGTCGCTCGCGCTGCTCGGGTGTGTTTTGGCCTCTCTCGGGTTGATCAGAAAACAACGTCAGAAAACAAAAGAAATTCGGAGGATGAGACTTATGAAATTGCTCCCGGCGCCTGTGTTCGCCGTGGATGGAGTCGTGCTGTTCAACCAATCGGCCCTGAACGCCGCGGGCGGGACATCCGAACGCGCTTTCTGCTTACGCCAACGCTATGCTGCAGACCATGCCATGCGGATGCAATTCCGCGCGTTATCCGATGCGCCGGCGGTTAAGCAAGAGGAAATTGCTTCCAAAAGGGAAGTGGCTCGGCGGGTGACGCTCTACCCGGGGACCCGAGGCGAACGCGGCCTCGAAGTCCCCGATTTATCTCTCAAACCTTAGAAAACGAGCTTGAAATCGGCACCGCTGATGTCGATCGCGTCGACGTGCTCGACTCCGTTCGCGTCCTTGCTCTCGACCGCGGTGAAATCGGGCTTCTTGGCCTGCTTCTCGATCTTCACGGGCGCGGTGAACGTCTTGCGGGTCTTCGTCTCGGTGAACACGGCATTGGAGCCATCCACTTTCACCTTGTATTCACCGGCGGCGAGTTTCACACTGCCGACTTCCACCGGCTTCGCAAAGGAAATAGAATACTGCTTCGTACCTGCAGACAACGTGAGGCACAGAAAGGCGGGAATCAACAACATTTTCTTGTTCATAGTTTTCTCAGAATGAAGCGTTCAACTATAAGACTCCAAATTCCTGAAGATAGTTGCAGATATTAAGACATTTTCATTCCCGTTCGACGCCGCTGTTACAAAGCTCGTACCATAAATGCTTATGGCTCAGTGCTCCGCCTGCGGCGCCACGTTACAGCCGCCGAACCGCTTCTGTCCCTCCTGCGGTGCGCCCGCGCAAAGCGACGCGATGACGACGCGCACCGTCGCATCCACACCGTCCGCAACGCCAGCACCCGGCCGTGGTTCCCGATTCGCTCCCGGCGCAATCGTTGCCGCGCGCTATCGCATCGTCTCGCTGCTCGGAAAGGGCGGCATGGGCGAAGTCTATCGCGCCGACGACCTCACGCTGGACCAGCAAGTGGCGCTCAAGTTTCTCCCTGCCGGCACCACCGACGCTGCCATCGCGCGATTCCGCAACGAAGTCCGCATTGCGCGACAGGTGTCGCATCCCAACGTCTGCCGCGTCTACGACCTGGGCGAAATTAACGGCGCATACTTCCTCTCCATGGAGTATGTGGATGGTGAAGACCTCGCCTCGCTTCTCCGCCGCATCGGCCGCCTGCCCACCGACAAAGCTCTCGAAATCGCGCGCAAACTCTGCGCGGGGCTCGCGGCCGCTCACGAAAAAGGCGTCCTGCACCGCGACCTCAAGCCGTCCAACGTGATGCTCAACGGCCGCGGCGAAGTCCTGCTCACCGATTTCGGACTCGCCGGACTGGCCGGCCAGATCGAAGGCAGCGAGATCCGCAACGGCACTCCCGCCTATGCCGCGCCCGAGCAACTCGCCGGCGAAGAGGTGACCGTGCGCAGCGACATCTATTCGCTGGGCCTGGTGCTCTACGAAATCTTCACCGGCAGGATGCCGTTCGAATCGGATACGCTCGCGGGGCTGATTCGCGCGCGCACCGAATCGACGCCGGTCAGTTTAACTACCATCGTGCGCGACCTGGACCCCGCCGTCGAACGCGTCGTGCTTCGCTGCCTGGATGCAAAGCCCGCGCGCCGTCCGCCTTCCGCCATCAGCGTTGCCGCCGCGCTGCCCGGAGGAGATCCCCTCGCCGCCGCGCTTGCCGCCGGCGAGACGCCCTCACCCGAAATGGTTGCCGCCGCCGGCGAAGGCCGCGGACTTTCCCAGCGGATCGCCATCGCTCTCTTTGTCGCGGTCATCGTAATGATCGCCTGGACGTTCGTCACCTCGCGCCGCGTCAGCGCGTTGCGAACCATCGCGCCGCCATACTCGTTGGATGTGCTCGCGCAGAAGGCCCGCGACACCATCCAGCACGCGGGTTACTCGGCGTCGCCGGTCGATGAAATCGGCGGCTTCGACTGGAACAGCCCGTACCTCGACTACGCATCGTCCCACAGCAAAAAGCCGGTGAATTGGCCGTCCATCCTGAACGGCCGGCCGGCCGCGCTCTACTACTGGCATCGCCAGAGCCAGAGCACTCTGGAGACGCTCGGCGTTCACGACGACTGGCTCACCGCGGGAATGGTCGATCGCTACGACCCGCCACAAACGCAGACCGGCATGGCGAGCGTCCTCCTGGATATGCGCGGCCGCCTGCTGGCGTTCCATGCGATTCCGGGCGAGGAAATGAAGCCTCTCGCCGGTGGGGCCGCGCCCGCTGCGGATTACTCCGCCCTCTTCTCGGCCGCCGATCTGGACCCCGCAAAGCTCACGCCGGCAGAACCAACCACGAACTACCTGGAACCGGCGGATTCGCGCGCTGCATGGACCGGCACATGGCCCGGAACGCAATTCCCGCTGCGCGTCGAGGCCGCCGCCATGCGCGGCAAGCCCGTCACGTTCAAGTTGCTTGGGCCGTGGACCGTGCCGTCGCGGGAACCCGAGGGAGAATCCTCCAGCGCGCAGCAAATCCAGAATCTCTTCCTGGTGCTTCTCTCCGCCACCACGCTCATTTGTGCCCCGCTCCTCGCTCGCGCCAACGTGCGGCAGCGGCGCGGCGACATGCGTGGAGCGTACCGGCTGGCAGTCGCCATGTTCCTCCTCCTGATGGGGCTGTGGGTCTGCCGCACGCACTTCGCCCCCGACCTGGGCGTGTTCGGAAATTTCCTGCTGGCGGTTTGCACTTCGTCGTTCTACGCGCTCTTGCTGTGGACGCTGTATCTCGGCCTGGAACCGTTCGTGCGCCGGCGCTGGCCACAGGCGCTCATCTCCTGGACAAGTGTGCTTTCCGGCCACGTCAAGGACCCGATCGTCGGACGGGATTGCCTCATCGGTCTGATTGTGGCCGCCGGCCTTACCGTGATGAACCTGTTGTCCAGCGCGGGGCCGTGGGTGGTGAACCCGCACCCGCTGCAAGGTGATCTGCGAGTGCTGCTGGGCTTACGCGCTACGGTGGGGGTCCTGTTCCTGACGCTTCCGCAGGGAATCCGGGGAGCTCTCATCTTTCTGATGATGATGTTCCTTCTGCGCGTCGCGCTGCGCAACCAGTGGCTCGCCGGGGTCGCTTTTGCAGTGCTGTGGGGGCTCTTCAACTACGCGTCGAACGGCAACTCGATCGGTGGCTTCGTCGGCGGCTTTATCGTATATGCAGCTTTCGCGTTCGTGATGCTTCAATGGGGCCTGCTCCCGATGGTGGTGGCCATCATTGGAGCCAATACCCTCACCTACGCCCAGCACGGCGCAAGCTGGTACTTCGGCTACACACTCTTCCTGATCGCCGCTATCATCGCCCTGAGCGTATGGGGCCTCTTCACCGCAATCGGAAGACACAAACCCTGGTATTCATGAAAAAAGGCCGCGCCGTTTGCCACTACCGGTTGTGGTTCTCGTCGCGCTGCATTCGCCTTTCGATGCACCTTTTACCGCTCCCTCATGGTCACGGCTCCGTTGTCGGAACTATGTACATACGGAGCCGTGACCGTAAGGGAGCGGTAAAAGGTGCCGCGGATGCGAGTGCGTTTTGAACGCGGCTATTTAGACGGTGCTCCGCCTGGGGCCGGCGCCGGTTGTTTTGGCTGAAATGCGGGGTTCGGGTATTCGACTTTGATGTCGCGGTGAATCTTGTCCATCCACTCGTTGAAGTGTTTCTGTTTAAGATCGTTGAACACTCTATCGCGGACGTCTTTGAGGGGACGGAAGTCGACGGACTCGGCGTGCAGCAAGTAGAATCCGTTAGGCTGGCGGAGCGGCTCGCTGGTGTCGCCGGCCTTCATCTGAAAAACGATCTGGAACCCTTCGGGAATGTTGTCGCCGGGAGTCAGCGTATCCAGATAGCCGCCTTTTTCGCGCGAGGTTTGGTCGTCGGAGTTTTCCCTGGCTAATTTTGCGAAGTCCGCGCCCTTGTGAATTTCTTCCAGCAACTTGCCGGCTTTGGCTTTGGCCTGCTCTTCGGTCAGCACCTTCTTATCGGCGCTCAGGGAGGCGTCCCCGAATGCAATGTAGATCGCGTCCACCTTCACTTGTATATACTTGGTCGACTTGGTGGCTTCGTATTCCTTTACGATCTCATCGGGTAGAACTTCCACGGCCTGATACTGCTTCTGCGCCATCGCCGGGCCGAGAATGTTGATCTGGCTGAAATACAACATGTCTTTGGTCGGCGATTCCTGATCCAACTTATTCTGTTTCGCCATGTCGCTCAGGCGCTGCAGCAAGGCCACCTGGTTCACCAGAAGGGCGGGATCCTGCGCATACTGCTGCTGAATTTGCGGAGGCTGGGACGTCAACCATCCGCGGACCTGCGCCATCGTCACGGGGGTTCCGTCCATAATCGCGACCACAGTGCTATCGGGAACCTCGGGGCGGATTGGTACGGCCGGAAACTGGGCCCAGGCAAGAGTACCGCAGGCGAATAGAAGATACTTCAGGAATTTCATGATGTAAAAACGGGTGCTTCTATTCTAACATGCGGCAATTTGGCAGTTACTCGAAACCGCCGCTGCGCTGGCCGGAACTGCGCGATTCGCCGCGGCTGTCTCCGCGTTTGACCTGGGCGCGCCGGCGCCCTTTTTCGAGGCTTTCCGATGCCTTGTCGCGAGCGGCTTCGCTCACTTCGATGTGATTGTTAACGGCGATTGCGCCGGCGGTTTTTGCCATGCGCGTGGCGCTGCCTTTGTGCTGCACAACGTCCGTTTTGCCTTCGATTGTGGCGACTCCGCCCTGCACGTGAACCGTGAAATGCTCGGGGGCCGACTTGCTCTTCGCGAATTTGGCTTTAATGGCGGCCTCCAGTTGGGCGTCGCTGAGCCGCGGTTTCGATGCGGCGGACTTGGAAGGGGCCGGCGCGGCGGCACGCTGATGAGCGGGAGGTGCGGCGGGCGCGGGGCGCTGAGGGGCACCCCAGGCGGCGACAGCCACCGATACACTCATCACAAGCACGCTAATGGTTCGCATACCTGTACAGTTCCCCCCAAAGCTTGTTGTTCTCAGGTTTTGTGTTAGAGTGAGGGTTTCTTAGAAGGCTTTTCTTCTTCAATGCCCGAACAGATCCTGCTCCAAGGCAAAATCCTGGGCACAGAAGAGTTCCTTTTGGCTGGACCCGCCGAAGGACGTTCTGCGCGCTCCGCCGGTGAAGACTTGCTTGCCGGCCGCAGCCAGTGGATTACTCTCCTTTGCGAAGTGATTCCGCGCGCCCTTCTGGCCGAGCTTGGCCTCAACCGTCTGCTGCTGGGCTCGAGCGGCGGCGGACAGTTTCTGCTGATTCTTCCGGGGGAGATGCAGGGCGCCGCGGACGCGTTTCTGCGCGCGTCGGCGCAGCAGATTTCCGCGTTGAGCAACGGCATTGTCAAACTGATCTGGGCTTGCACGGAGAATCTCGGCGATTGGGCCGTGATCCGGCGCAGGCTGAACGAAGATCTGCAGCGGCAGCGATTCGCTCCGCTTGGCGCGACCGCCGCCACGGTGTTCCAGCCGTACACTCGCAGTTCGGATTCCGAGGCGGACGTTTACTTCGCTAAAGAGCTCGGCGCGAAGGTGCGCGAAGCAGGCAAGGTGGGCTGGTCGCCGGAGAATCCGGGCAAAGTGGTCGCAGGGGAAGGGAAGCACTCCTGGGCGCTGACCAGCAATCTGTCTCCGGACGGCATTATGCTGGCTCGCCACACGGCCCCGAGCGATGACGGTAAGCAGACTGCGCCCGTGCAGACGCTGGCCCGCCGGGCGCAGGGCCGTTCCATCTGGGGCGTACTGCGCGGCGACGTCGACAACTTCGGGCTTCGTCTGCGGCGCGTACATTCCATCGAAGAGCACGTGCCGCTCAGTGTCCTTTACAAGCAGTTCTTCGCCGGTGAGCTGGAAGTGCTGTGCTCGCTGCCGGAGTTCTGGCGGAAGGTGAGCATCATCTATTCGGGCGGTGACGATTTCGCCGTCTACGGAAGCTGGGATGCGCTCATCGGTCTGGCGCGCGAGATGCAGCGGCTGTTCCATCGATTCACGGAAGAGAATCTGAAGGAATACCCGGGCGCGGAAGGCAAGACCATCTCGATGGCGATTGCGCTGGCGCCGGAGACATATTACCCGCTGGCCGCCGTATATGAGGAGGCGGGACGCAATCTGGATCTCGCCAAAGCTTCCGACAAGGATTGCATTTATCTGCTCGGCCGCATTCTGGAATGGAAGCAGTTGGGCGACGCGGCAGAGTTGAAGGACACGGTCACGCGGCTCATCCACGATTTCCGGATGTCCAGGCAGTTGCTTCATAATCTGCGCAGTTATTACCGGCGCGAAGCCATGGGCGATATCGGCGAGCCCGGCGAAGGGCAGCGCACGTGGCGTTTTGAGCGCCGGTTTAACACGATCCTGAGCGGTACGCGCGACCGGGAATTTCAGAAACTGCGCACGCACCTCATTAATGAGCTGGTGGGGCGGAAATCCGCGGAAGCGAAGCTGCGTCCCGCGGGACTGGTGGCCCTGGAGTGGGCCAGATTGGTGACAGAGGTTTAGCACATGCCAGAACAGCAGGAACAACGGAAGGAAAACCGTCCCCCCCGTGAGGGACGCGGCCCCGGCGGCGGCGATCGCGGCCCGCGCGGCGACCGTCCCGGCGGGGATCGAGGCGGCGACCGCGCAGATCGCGGAGACCGTCGCGGCGGAGATCGCGGACGCCCCGAAGGTCCGCCGGAAATCGAGCTCGAAAAGCTCATTTCGGACAGCCTGTACCTGGACAATCAGGCGCACGCCATCGTGAGCCGGATGCGCGATATGGATTCGGGCACGAAGACTCAGTTGCGGCGCCTTTATAGTGCGGTGCGGCGCGCCGTCCGCGCGCCCGAAGGCGAACGCCAGCACGAATTCGTGATGTTGCGCGCACGCCTGGCTTACACCATCGCGCGCCACGGCTTGCGCAGCCTGGATCAACTGGAAAAATTGCTGCTGCAGGTGACGCGGCGTAACGACATCCGCGGATACGAACGCTTCAAGGACCTTTTCGAGGCCATCGTGGCCTACAACGAGTAAAGCATGAGCGCACACACTTCCCAAACCGAGTTGAAACTCATCGGCAAGCTGATTCTGGAAGGCGACATGACCTGCGAGACCGGTCTGCACGTTGGGGCGGGCAAGGGTTCGCTGGAGATCGGCGGCTCCGATAATCCCGTGGTCAAGGACGCCTTCGGGCGGCCATACGTGCCGGGTAGCTCGCTGCGCGGCAAGATTCGTTCGCTGCTGGAGCAATCGAGCGGGCTGGCAGTGCCGAGCGAAATGGTTTACCTGTCGCGGCGCAAGGGGCAGGAAGTGCGCATCCATCAGAGCGACCGTCCGGACGACGAGATTTGCCTGATCTTCGGGCGCAATCCGGGCCGCATGGAGCGTGTGCAGGGCGAAACGCTGGAGACGACGCAGGCGAGTCCGGCGCGGCTGGCGGTGTTCGATGCGCCGTTGAATCCGGAGAGCATCACGTCTTCGATGCGCGAGAATCTCGACGACGAGCTGACGGAAGTGAAAAGCGAGAACGCCATCGACCGCATCACGGGCCAGGCCAATCCGCGCACTCTGGAGCGTGTTCCGGCGGGCGCGCGGTTCCGTACGCGATTCGTGATGGACGTGTTGTGCGACGAAGATGCGCCGCTGTTCCAGCGCGTGCTCGAAGGTTTGCGGCTGCTGGAAGACGATGCTCTCGGCGGCGGCGGATCGCGCGGCAGCGGCCGGGTGAGCTTCTCCAATCTGAGGCTGGTGTGGCGCGGCCGCAACTATTATGCGAGCGGCGCGGCGGAGAAGGAAATTTCCGCGGGCGATACCCTCGGAGCCCTCCAAACCGCGGTCAACGAAGCGGCCTTCGGCTTTCTGCGCGAGGAGTAATGAACCCCGGACTCGTCGTTAAACTGCGGCCGGCCGGGCCCTGGCGCATCGGCCCGGACACCGGGGCGCGCAATCGTGTGGACATCGTGTACCACAGCGATTCGCTGTACTCCGCGGTGACTGGAGCAATGCTGCGCCTGGGGGCGCTCGAAGAGTGGCTGGACGCCACGGCTCGCAGCGGCAATCCCGCTGTATGCTTCGGGTCGTGCTTCCCGTTTGTCGACGAGATCGGTTTCGTGATGCCCCCGCGATCGGTATGGCCACCGCAATCGCCGTCCGCAAGCGCGGCGCGGGTGCGATGGAAGAGCGCGCGGTTCGTGCCGATCGGAGTGGTGCAGGCGATTCTCTCCGGTCAGCCTTTGGATGACGGTCGATGGACGGTGGATGGAGCGAGCGAGTGCCTGCTGCCCGCTGGGCGCTCCGGGCCGTTTCGCACGGGCGTGCGCGGAAATGCGGCGGTCGATCGCATGACCGGCGCGGTGGAACGGCACTCGATGGCCTGCCTGGAGTTCCGGCCGGGCGCGGGATTGTGGACGGTGGTTTCGTTCCGCGACGAGGCGGCACGGGAAGCCTGGGGCGATCGGGTGAAAGCGGCTTTCCGGCTGTTGGCCGATAGCGGCTTCGGCGGAGAGCGGTCGCGGGGTTGGGGCAGGGCGGAAGCGCCGGAGTTTATGGAAGGGTCGCTGCCGGAGATGATTCTGCCCGCGGTGAAGGCGGGTGCTGAAGAGGCTGCGGAAAGCTCCGAAATTCAAGTGCCGCTCGCCGCGCCTGACCATGCCGAACCGGCCGAACCGGACGAACCGGCAACGGTCCCGACAGAACCCGTCGAAGAGAGCCGCGACGGTGAGGGAGCGGCAGATGATGCGGCACCTGACGAATCCGCCGAGCCACACGATCCCACTATCGAAGGCGAGCCGAATCCGCAGGAATCGTCGTCATCGGATCTAACCGCGTACTGGCTGCTCTCCCTCTTCAGTCCCGCACAAGCGGACGATGTGGACTGGCAGCGGGGAAACTATTCGCTGATCGCTCGCTGTGGACGCGTCGAAAGCCCCGCCGGGTCGGGCGAGTTGAAGAAGACCGTAAACATGGTGACCGAGGGCTCCGTGATCTACACGCCGGGTGCTCCGCGAGGGAGTGCTCCGGACGTGGCTCCGGACGGCTTCGCGCATCCGGTATTTCGCGCCGGCTTCGCTCTCGCTATTCCTCTTCCGGAGGGGCGCTGATGCGATATCGTCTCACTGCGATCACTCCTTTGCTGGTCGGCGACGGGCAAAAGCTGAGTCCCATCGATTACATGGTCTGGAAAGACCACGTCAACGTTCTCGACCAGACGCGCATCTTCCGTTTGTTGGCCAAGGGGCCGCGCCTCGAAGGCTATCTCAACCAGCTCAAGACGGCGCAGAAGCTCGATTTTGCGTCGTGGGGCGGGTTCGCGCAGAACTTTGCCGGGCGCCGCATTCCGTTTGAGAATGCGGCATCGGCGACGTATTGGAACCGGGCCAGCGGCGAGACGCTGTTCATTCCTACTTTCGCGAGCGGCGCGTCGGGTCCGTATCTTCCGGCGAGTGCGATTAAGGGCGCGCTGCGCACTGGCATGCTGTTCGCCAACTGGCGCGAGGGCACGCTCCCGGAAGTGTTGAACCGTGTGAAGGGCGAGCGGCTGCCGCGGCGTCCGGGCGAGATTGCCGAAGACCAATTGCTGGGCTCGGCGGGGGCAAACCGGATGCGGTATTTGCAGGCGGGCGATTCGGCAACCGTCGGCACGCAAAACTTCAAGATTTATCTGCTGCGCACCTCGACCATCGCGCCGAAGGGTTCGAATTTTTCCCTTGGCTGGAAGCAGAGCCCGCGCGGCGCAGTGGATGGCGCCCGGCCGGACGATAGCACGCCGGCATTTGCCGAAATGGCGTCGCCTGGCACGCAGTTTGAAGGCGCGTGGGAAGAACGCGGTTTCTTCCTGCAGCCGGATGTCCGGAAGTCCGTCCGGTGGCCGGAGAACTTCAGCCGCGAGCGAATTTTCGAAGCGGCCAACGTGTATGCGGCGGGTCTGCTGATGCTGCAGCGGCAGTACGCGTCGTGGGCGGGACTCGGTCTGCTGGACCAGAGCCTCGCGGCTTTGGAAGAGCGGCTCGGCGCGGCGCGCGAGAGCGGTCGCTGCCTGTTGAATCTCGGCTGGGGCGCCGGACTGCCGGCCAAGAGCGGCTGGCTCGACACGACCAACTCCGATTACCGGCAGATTCTGGAGCAGTACGGCTTTTACAATCGGGCGCTGTCTTCCACTTTGCCGTTTCCCAAGACGCGCCGCATCGTTTTCCTGAACAATCGTCCCGCCACGCTGCCGGGCTGGGCCGAACTTGCCGTGGATGACTAGGATCATGAAATTTTCCATCGCTTTCGCGGCCGGGGCGCTCCTGGCCTCCGCCTGTTTCGCTGCCAGCGATTACACGCCTTTCGGAGTCAAGCCGGGGCTTTGGGAAACCAAAATGACGAACGATGTCAGCGGTCCGCCGCCGATTCCGCCGGAGGCCATGGCGCGAATGACGCCGGAGCAGCGCGAGCGCGTTGAAGCCAACATGCGGCAGTATGCCGGGCAGAATCACACCACCACAACGAAAGCCTGCATCACACAGGAGCAGCTCAGCAAACCGCTGACGTTTGGAGCGCGCGAGGACTCGCACTGCAAGTATGAGCTGACCAAGTCCACTGCGAGCCAGCAGGACGTGAAGCTGACGTGCGCCGATGCCGCGGGCCGGGGCGGCAAGATGGAAGGCACGATGCACTTTGAAGTGATGGGGCCGGACGACATGAAGGGGAATTCGACCATCGTGATGACGCCATCGAAGGGCAATCCGACCACGCTGCACGGAACGTTCACCGGGCATCGGCTGGGGTCGGACTGCGGCGACGTGAAGCCGAGCGGCCGGTAGGATTTTTGGGGCGAACGGGCTTTGAAGAGTCGGGCTGTTCTCGCCTCATTCGATTCGCCTTTCGATACACGCTTTACCGCTACCTCATTGCTCGTCGCGATCCATTCGCCTGTTCGAAACCGTTTACCGCTTCCTCACGGGTTTGTGAAAAAATCCGGCTGTTGTTCTCGTGGCGATCCATTCTCCTTTCGATACATCTTTTACCGCTTCCTCACGGTCGCGGCTCCGTTAGTAGAATCAACTAGATACGGAGCCGTGACCGTGAGGGAGCGGTAAAAGGGGCCCGAGACAGGAGTGCGTTTGAAGCGGGAAAAAAGCAATTCGATATTTTTTCACAAGCCCTCACGGTCGCGGCTCCGTTAGCAGAATGAACTAGATACGGAGCCGTGACCGTAAGGGAGCGGTAAAAGGTGCCGGCGATGCGAGTGCGTTTGAATGCGGCAAAAAAACCATATTTTTTCACAACCCCGTGAGGGAGCGGTAAAACCGGCGGATGCGGCTTGAATTAGCCCGCGCAGACCTCGAAACCTCGCTCGGCGATCTGCGCGAACAGTACGTCCGCTTCGTGCCCGTGCGCGCGGAAGATCTGTGCGACTAGGCCGCAAACGTTCTCGTATCCCCGCTCGTAGAAGACGAGGATCGAGGGACCGGCTCCGCTGAGCGCGCACCCCAGCAGACCGGGCGCCCGCAACTTGAGAATTGCGTCGAGCCCGGGCACTAGCGGCACGCGATACGGCTGATGGAAGCGGTCCTCCAATGCCGCGGGGAAGCTCGATGTGGTGCCAGTCGCCAGCGCCGCGATCAAGAGCGCCGCCCGCTGCAAGTTGAAAATGGCGTCGGCGCGGCTGTAGGTTTCCGGCAGCACAGCGCGCGCTTTGGACGTGGGGAGGTCGAAATCCGGCACCACCACGGCGACGCCGAAGCCCTTCGGAAGATCGAGCCGTACGCTGCGCACCGCGCCGCCGGAATCGATGGCGCTCGCCACGATGGAGCCGAGCGTACACGGCGCCACGTTGTCGGGGTGCCCTTCCAGCCGCGCGGCCTCGTCGAGAATCCGCAGCGGCTTCCAGCGAAGGTCCAGGAGCACGTCCGCGATGACGACGCCCGCTGTGAGTGCTGCCGCGCTTGAGCCCATGCCTTTGCCGATCGGAATATCGTTTTCGATCTCGAGATCGATCGGCGGCATCTCCAGACTGTGATCGCGAGCGACGGATTCGGCGGTCTGCCAGATCAGGTTATCGGCGCCGGTTGAAATGGTTTCGGCATCGCGTCCCGATGCCCGGATCTTCAGTTCGGCAGAGCGGCGGAAACGGCATGTCAAATATACGCCGAGCGCAAGCCCGAGTGCGTCGAAGCCCGGACCGAGATTGGCGCTGGAGGCCGGCACCCGCACCGTAAACTGAGACATAAATTGAACGTAGCATACGCGTTTCCCAGCGTATAATTTTTCCTAAGCGCCTCTTATGCAGCCTTGGGTTTTGCTGGTGGATGACGATCCGGAATTTCTGGCGTCCGTGCGCGACGCGCTGGAGCCTGCCGGAATGCGCATTTCAGCGGCGGAGACCGGCGAAGCAGCTCTGGAGTTACTGGAGACCGATGGCGCCGGAGTGCAGGCAGCCATCGTCGATCTCGATTTGCCGACGATGAGCGGCTTCGACCTGATTCGCGAGATACGGGCCCGGCACGGGCATGTACGGATCATGGCCGTCACCGCCATTTACAAAGGTCTCTATCTGGACGTGGCGCGCAACGTAGGGGCAAACATCGCGCGCCGCAAAACGAACGAGGGGACTAGGTTGAGTGCGGCCGAATGGCAGGCGCTCGTGCAGGAATTGCTTACTTAATCTCGAGGATCTCTTTTTCCTTGGTCTTCGAGGCCTGGTCGACCTTGCCCATGTAAGTGTCGGTCAGCTTCTGAATTTCATCGTGCGCCCGCTTCTCGTCGTCCTCGGTGATCTTCTTATCTTTGAGAAGCTTTTTTACGGCGTCGTTGCCGTCACGGCGGATATTGCGGATACTGACGCGGTGATGTTCGGCGACACCGTGCAGCCGCTTCACCATTTCCTTGCGGCGCTCTTCGGTGAGCGGAGGAATGGGCAACCGGATCAGCTTGCCGTCGTTCGCCGGATTCAACCCGAGGTCGCTGGTGCGGATGGATTTCTCGATCGGACCGATTTGCGAAGCGTCCCAGGGTTGTATCGTAATCATGTTCGGCTCGGGAACGTGCAGGTTGGCGAGCTGATTCAGGGGCGTCGGCGTGCCGTAGTAGTCCACGCGAATGTGATCCAGAATGTTAAGCGAAGCGCGCCCGGTACGGATGCTTGCCATTTCGTGCTGTAAATCCGAAACGGCCTTATCCATGCGAGTTTTCATGTTCGCTTCGACTTCTTTGGAGGTGGTGAATACCGTGCTGGGTGCTTGCTGTTCAGTCTTCATAGCGCAATTTCTCCGATGCGGCGGCCGCCGCGGGCTTACCGGATAACGGTGCCGATGGGCTCACCCATCGACACTCGCATTATATTGCCTGTCGTATTCAAATTGAAAACCAGAATGGGCAACTGATTGTCGCGGCACATGGCCACGGCGGATGCATCCATCACACCGAGGCCCCGCGACAGCACTTCCAGGTAACTGACTTCGTCGAAACGCACGGCGTCGCTGAATTTCAGAGGGTCTTTGTCGTAGACGCCGTCCACACGCGTGGCCTTGGCGATCACGTCGGCCTTGATTTCGAGGGCGCGCAGCGTGGCCGCCGTATCGGTGGAAAAGTACGGATTAGAGGTGCCGGCGGCGAAGATGACGATGCGGCCTTTTTCGAGGTGTCGGATGGCGCGGCGCCGGATATAGGGCTCGGCCACCTGGTGCATCTCGATGGCGCTCATCACACGGGTAGGAACTCCGATTTGTTCCAGCGCATCGGAAAGCGCCAGGGAATTGATGACGGTAGCCAGCATTCCCATGTGGTCCGCGGTCACGCGATCCATTTTTTGCGCGGCGGCGGCAACACCGCGAAAGATGTTGCCGCCGCCTACAACCACTCCCACTTGCACACCCGCTAAGGCCACCTCGGCGGTTTCGCGGGCCAGCTCCTGGACGCGATCGGCATTGATGCCGAATGACGCCCCACCGGCCAACACTTCGCCGCTCAGCTTCAGCAGGATGCGCTTGTATGCCGGCATCGCTTATGAGGAGGCGTTACCGTTGCCTGCCTGCTGTCCGGCCGGAACAGCTTCACCCGCCGCTTCGTCGCCGCCCGCTTCCATCGCGGCGACGTCGCCGACTTTGAAGCGAACGAACCGCGCGATGCTGATATTCTCGCCGAGCTTGGCGATCTTGGTCTTTACGAGCTGCCCGACGGTGAGAGTCGCTTCTTTGACGAACGGCTGTTCCAGGAGGCAGACCTCCTCGTAGAACTTGTTCATGCGGCCCTCGGCGATTTTGTCCACCATCTTCTCGGGCTTGCCTTCGTTCAGGGCGCGGGCACGCTGAATTTCGCGCTCTTTATCCAGCACGTCCTGCGTGACGTCTTCCTTGCGGATGAACTTGGGGTCGGCTGCGGCGATGTGCATCGCTACGTCGTGCACGAGCTCTTTAAAATCGTCGGTGCGGGCCACGAAATCCGATTCGCAGTTCACTTCCACCATGACGCCGAGCTGGCCGCCGTGGTGAATGTAGCTACCGATGAGTCCCTGCTTGGTGGCGCGCGTGGCCTTCTTCGCGGCCGATGCGATACCGTGCTTGCGAAGCCAGACTTCGGCATCGCCGATATCGCCGTTGCTCTCCACCAGGGCCTTCTTGCATTCCATCATCCCCGCGCCGGTACGCTCGCGGAGGTCCTTAACCAGTGCTGCGGTAATTTCCGCCATAATGCTATCGATTCCTTTATGAATGTGGACAGGCGGCAAAGCGCCTGTCCAGACTTACTTAGTGGCCGCTCTCGGTAACGACCGGCTCGGGCGCCGCGGCGTCCGCCGTTTCTGACGCAGGGCCCTTACGCGGCGAGGTCTGCGCCGGCTCGTCTTCCAGGCTCAGGCTCTCTGCCATAATCTTCTCGGCATACTTGGGGTCCACGTATTCGGTGTACTCCATCATGCCCTCTTCGCTGCCGCCTTCTTCCGTGACAATCTTGTCCGCGGTGAAGTCCTGTTCGGTCGCCAGAGCGCGGCCTTCGACTACGGCATCGGCAATCTTCGCGGCGAACAGACGAATGGCGCGCAGCGCGTCGTCATTGCCGGGAATCACCCAATCCACTTCGTCGGGGTCGCAATTCGTATCGACGATGGCGACCACCGGAATGCCCAGGCGGCGAGCTTCCTTCACCGCGATCGCTTCCTTGTTGGAATCGATCACGAACAGCACGTCCGGCAGGCCGGGCATGTCCTTAATGCCGGCGAGGTTCTGATCCAGGTGCTTGCGCTCGCGCTCCAGGCGAATGACTTCTTTCTTCGGACGGCCGGCGTAGCCGCCTTCCACCGACGCCATGCCTTCCAGATCCTTCAAACGCTTGATGGACTTCTGAACGGTGGCCATGTTGGTGAGCAGTCCGCCCAGCCAGCGCTGGTTCACGTAGAACATCTGGCAGCGGTTCGCTTCTTCAGCGATAGCTTCCTGCGCCTGACGCTTGGTGCCCACGAACAGCACGTTCTTGCCCTGTGCCGCCATTTCCCCGACGAAGCGGGCGGCGTCTTTGAACATCTTCAAAGTTTTTTGAAGATCGATGATGTAGATTCCGTTACGTTCGCCGAAGATGTATTCTTTCATCTTCGGATTCCAGCGCTTGGTCTGGTGCCCGAAGTGAACGCCAGCTTCGAGCAGCTCCTTCATTGAAATTGCAGGCAAACGACCTCCTCAGTCGGTTTCGGCCAAAGCTTCCCATTGCCTGAGTGGCCCAGAGCGGCCCAAAGCGAAATTTGCTCAGGGAGCCCAAGCGGGAAGCGCTATCGAGCCGGATGAATCCGGCATCTACGGGTGAGAATTGCAAAACCCGAACGGAAAGCCGGCGAACCGGCCTTCCATTTGCGATTTCGCGGGGGAACTAACGTTTGGAGAACTGGAATCGCTTGCGGGCGCCCTTCTGACCGTACTTCTTCCGCTCATGCGCACGAGGGTCGCGCGTCAGGAAGCCGAGCTTCTTGAGACGTCCCCGCAATTCCGCGTTGAACTCCACCAGTGCCCGGGCAATTCCGAGGCGGGCAGCGCCCGCCTGTCCGACGACGCCACCGCCATCGGCCAGAATCAACAGGTCAAACTTATCCGTCGTCTCCGTGGCTGCCAGCGCCTGCCGGACCATGGCACGCGAGGTCTCCGTGGAGAAATAGTTTTCGAATGGACGGTTGTTGACCTTGATCTCGCCCTTGCCGGGCCGCAAAAACACGCGAGCCACGCTACGCTTCCGGCGGCCCGTACCTAAATATTGAACTATCGTCGCTGCCACTACGTGTACCTTCCGTTATTTTACGGTGAGCGCGGCCGGTTGCTGCGCCGAATGCGGATGCCGGTCGCCCGCGTAGACCTTCAGCTTGCGGAACATCTGCTTTCCGAGCTTGGTCTTCGGAAGCATGCCCTGAATGGCTTCTTCCACAATGCGGGTGGGCCTTTCCGCGCGCACCTTCTTGAAACTTTTCTCCACCAGACCACCGGGATAGCCGGTGAAATGGCGATAAATCTTGTCTTCTTCTTTCCGGCCCGTCACCCGGACTTTTTCGGCATTGATGACGATCACATGATCGCCGGTATCCAGAAACGGCGTATAGGTGGGTTTAGTCTTGCCCATCAGCAGCATAGCGGCCTTTGTCGCAAGCTTTCCTAAAACCACGTCTTGGGCGTCGATCACATGCCAGTGGCGGGCGACGCCGTTCTTGGAGGGGAACTCGGTACTCATTGACACACACGTCTCCAACTCTTCTTCTGCAAAATATTTAGGTTACCGGGAGCGCGGGTACGTTGTCAAATGGGTGACACGACCCGTTGTCGGCTTTTAGCCCTATTCGGCGGGCAAAACTTGCTCAGACTTCTCCGCCGTTTCCAGGTACCGGCCCAGAATTTCGTTCACCAGGTCCGATACTGTCCGGCGTTGATCCATCGCCAGCCGGTTCAGAGGTTCGCACACACGCTCGTCCAAACGAACGTACTGAATATTCATGAAGCTCCCACGTTCAGCGGTGGCGCGCCGCAGTTTAACTCCCCATTATCGCAGCGTGTGGGGGTCGGGGCGAGTATCTTTCGGAGACGGCCGGCGGCGCGCCGGCTTCTTTGCGGGCAGAGTAGCATGGAATTATCGAAGCGAACTGGAAAGACAAGCTGCGCGTGGTGATGGTGTCGACGCGAAACCCGTTGAATATCGGGGCCGCGGCTCGCGCCATGGCGAATTTCGGATTTTCGCGGCTGCGCGTGGTGCAGCCTTACGACGTGGCATTTCGGGAAGCGCGGTCGGCCGTCGGCGCGGCACCGCTGTTACGGGCCGCTGAGGAGTTCGGCACGGTCGCCGAAGCGGTCGCCGATTGTCACTTGGTGGTGGGCACGACCAGCGTCGGTCATCGCGGCCTGCTGCACCCGTTGTTCCGCCTGGAAGCGGGTGCTGCGACGATTCGGGAGCTTTGCGCGCAAGGCAACGTCGCGCTGCTCTTCGGCAGCGAAAAATTCGGCCTCTCCAATGACGACATCAGTCATTGCCAGTGGCTCATGCGCATTCCCACGGAGAGCGCCGACCTCTCCATGAACCTCGGGCAGGCCGTGTCGTTATGCCTCTACGAGCTGGCGCGCGACCCTGCCGCAGTGAAGGCTGCGCCCGATAAGATCCGCGCCGCAACCTCCGGCGAGACGGAGCAGATTACCACGATGCTGCTGGAAGCGCTGCGAGCCAGCGGTTATGTCAATCCGCGCACGGAAGGCAGCACGGAGGAGAAGGTTCGCCGCCTCGTGCGCAGATTGAACATCGCGGGCCGCGATGCGCCGGTGCTGATGGGAATGCTCCGGCAAATCCTGTGGAAGCTCAAAGGCTCCTGAACCCGGAATTACCGATGCCCCACCGGCGCGGTCCGGTCCTGAATCGTCACGCCGTATAAACTGACGAAAAAGATCACGGCGCCGGCGCATAGGTTATTCACGAAGCGGCCGCTATTGAACGTGTACCCCAGCGCCCAAGGCGAGAGGAACAGCCAAAAGCCCAGGAGCATATTGAGCCAGCCGATTTTTCGCGACGTCAGCGGACTAATCCACCGGCCTAATGCAAGCAACACCAGCAAAGGGCCCAGCAGCCATGCGTTCCACGATGTTGGATTGTTCCAGGCGCCTCCATAAATCCATGGCGTCACAAAAACCCAGATGCCGATGAGTATGTTGATGACAGCGCTGACTCTGATGGCATGCGCCGCCGTGTTGTCCGTATGCATCTTACCCTCCTTCCAGTAAGTTGCAGTAAGTGGCGGAAGTGGCTCTACTTTTATGTTAGCGCGCGTCGCCGTGTCAGCGCGCGTCGCCGCGCGGAAGTGTACGATTCGGCTATGTGGGCCGCGACGTGCCCTAACTGTAGTGTTATGCCCAGAGGAGCCAGTCCCAAACGCGAACGTGAATACGAGGACTTGAAGCATGAATTTCAACGTTCCGGCCGGTACGGAGGTCGCGCCGCGGAGGTAGCTGCCCGCATCGTCAACAAACAGCGGGCGCAATACGGCGAAACCAAAGGCGAGAAGCAGGAAGAGAAACAAGGCCGCAACCCGGACCGCAACCTGCCGCTGGATCGTTATCGCCACCTGACCATCAGCCAGCTCAAGCCAAAGCTGGAGTCGCTCTCCAAGCCCGATCTGCGCAAGGTGAAGGGCTACGAACAGAAGCATAAGAACCGCAAAGGCGCGGTTGAGGCGATCGATTCCGCATTAGCGGGCAAGTAGAAACTGGATGCCGGCGTTGAGGGCGGCCGATATATCGCCGGGGAGCACCGCCTCGGCCGGATGGTGACTGATGCCGCCAGGCGTGCGCAGAAACACCATTGCCGCGGGAACTTTCCGCGCGATGATCATGGCATCGTGGCCGGCGCCGCTCGTCATTCGATGCAGCGGATACCCCGCTGCCCGGACGGCCCTGTCGAGACCGGGCAGCAGCATAGGAACCGCGGACTGATCGAGCCTCTGCTGTTTATCGAGCGTAAGCTTTCGACGACCCGCGATCGTTTCCGCCTGAGTCAGCAGATGGTTAGCCGCCTCATGACGCGTGGCGTTGTTCGCGTGCCGCACGTCCAGGCTCACGCGCACCTCTCCCGGAATCACGTTCGATGCTCCGGGCGAAGCTTCGATCTGTCCAACCGTCGCGACGAGACTTTCCACGTTTCGGGCATGCTGTTCGACCGCGCCAATCCACTCGGCTGCCGCGGCCAGAGCGTCGCGGCGCAGGTGCATGGGCGTGGTTCCGGCGTGATTCGCCGCTCCCGTGAATGTGAGCAGGTAGCGCGATTGACCGGCAATGTGGCCGACCACGCCGAGCGGGAGATTGAGAGCTTCCAGGACGGGGCCCTGCTCAATGTGGAATTCAAGATACCCGCGCACTTCGGGAGCGAGCACGGCGTCGGGGAGTTTTGCGGGGTCGAGTCCGAAATCGCGAATCGCCTCTAAAACCGCGGGGTCCATCACGGGATCGCCGGCGAGCGCGCGGCTGCCGATGAACGGTATCCCAAAACGGACGCCTTCTTCTTCGGAGAACGCCACCACCTCCACGGCACGGTTCGGTGGACGCGAGGCCGCGACGGCGATCGCGAGCACTACTCCGAGAATGCCGTCGAATGCGCCGGCGTTCGGTACCGTATCGAGGTGCGAGCCCATCATCAGCCGCGGCGCATCGGGCGGTCCTGCGACGCCGCGCAGGTTGCCCGCGGCATCGAGCGTAACGGCGAGGCCGGCCTGTTCCATCCATGCGCGCACCAGGCGGTGAGCTTCCCGCATTGCGGCCGAAAGAAATGTGCGCGTGATGCGGCCGGGCTCTTCCGTGCAACCGGCGAGAATGTGACAGCGCCGTATGATCTCGTGCGCGTCCATCACGAACCCCGGTAGGTGCTGTACCCGAACGGCGAAAGCAGCAGCGGGACGTGATAATTGGCGGCGGCGTCTGAAATGGTGAAGCGCACTGGCACTTCATCCAGGAAGTTGGCGTGCCCGATGTACCGGGCGGCGGCGAACACTATCTCGTAGCGGCCCGCCGGCAGATTCTCCGAGAGCACCGCGCGCCCATCCGCGTTCGTAACGGCGGAGGCGATGTGCGTGCGCTCCGTGGCGAGCGCGTAGAGCTCGATTTGAACGCCCGCCGCGGGCCGGCCGTGCGCGGTATCGAGTACGTGCGTGGATAGTCTGGACATGGCGGCTCAGCGGCGGAGCGTCAGGCCGAGAACTCCGTACGCCGGACGCGGCTCCGTGTAGATGCCCAGAGCGTCGCTGGGCTCGACGACAGTGTCCCAGGTGCGGTTGTTCGCCTCCAGGCGGACCTCCGCGATGGCGGATTGCGCGGCCAGTATCCGGCCGCCGAGCTGGTAGATGATCTGCTGGATAGAGCCGGATTCGAAGTTCTCAAACACCTCGTAAACCAGCGCGTTTACCTGCGACGTCACCGAGCCGGCGCTGAAGGCCGCTTCCGTCGACGTGTACATCCAATCGAGATCCAGCCACATGTGCAGCGGCCGGTTGGCGATATCGGGGAGCGTCGTGTACTCATCGCGCACGAAACCGCGAAACGCGCTGCCGCCGGTGCGCAGCAGGCGGAAGCCGCGAATGCCGGAGCGCATCTCAACGGGTCCGCCGCGTGTGAGCTCGAGTTGCGCGAAGGCGCGTTCGGGCCCGGCAGGCGTGAGCGCGATGTTGCCCTGATACGGAAGGGATTCGGCAGTGAGCTGGATACCTTCGGTCTGCGGATACTTGTCCAGAAACTTCTTCGCGAGGAAGTGCGCGTACGATTCCAGGTCGCTGCCGGTGAAGTTCGCCGTCTCCCGCTGAATGAAGTTCTTCATCGAATCCGTGGCCACCAGGCCGGTGTTGTCACCGGTGGTGTAAGTTGCCCAAAACTCGTCACCGTAGAGAAGCATCGTTACGCTCGCACCGAACACAGGCGGCGGAGTGCCGTCGCGGCGCAGGCGGTAGACGACGACCGCTGCCTTTCCGTAATAGTTGCGCTTGGGACCGCTGGCAAACGCGTGCATTAGGCTGATTCTACGATATCGTTGAGGCGGAGCCACGCGATTCTGCTCACCTGTTCGAGCGCCTCATTGAATTCCTCGTCGCGCGTGTGATGCAGGCGCGTCTCCAGGTTGAACAGAATATCCTCGCCGGAGAGGCCGCGCACCGCGCAGATGAACGGGAAGCCGTTGCGTCTGCGGTACTCGGCGTTGAACTCGCGCAGTGTCTCCAATCGATCCGCCGGCAGCGACTGGATTCCCGCTCCGCTCTGCTCGGCTTGCGACAGCGGTGTCATGGCAGAGCGGGCGCCCAGTTCCGGATGCGCGTTCAACAGCGCGAGTTGCTCCTCTTCGCCGGCGATCTCCACCTCATGCGAGAGCGCGGCGTGCAGCCCCTCAACATCGTGGAACGGTCGCAGCGCGGCGGCGCGCTCCGGCACCCACGGCGAGTTTTCGAAGACTCCGGCGAGCGCGGCAGTGAACGCTTGCGGCGTGGCGCGGTTGACTTCGGTAACGGTCATGAGTGAGTTGCCGCCTCGGCGGGTTTGAGGGCATGCCGCACGGCCCAGAAGATACGCTCCGGCGTGCAGGGGGAATCGAGGACCACCGGTCCCGCGCCGTAAGATGCAACGGCATCGCGGATGGCTTCGCGTGCGGAGATTGCGAGCATGAGTGGAGGCTCGCCGATGGCTTTCGAACCGAGGATCGCACCGGGTTCGGCCGCGCGTTCCAGGAAGCTGACGTTAAATTCGTCCGGCAGTTCGCTCCACGACGGCAGCTTGTAGGTCGACGCGCCGGCACTCGTCACGCGCCCTTGCTGGTCCCAGAGCAATTCTTCCAGCGTGAGCCACCCCAGCCCCTGTATGTACCCGCCTTCAATCTGTCCGCGATCGATCAGCGGGGCGAAGCTCTCGCCCGCGTCCTGCAAAATGTCCACGCGCAACACCCGATGCCGGCCCGTGAACGCATCGATCTCGACTTCCGTTACCGCGGCTCCGTAGGCAAAGTAGTGGAACGGCTTGCCCGTGGCAGTGACGGGGTCGAAATGAATTTCCGGAGTGCGGTAATAGCCTTGCGCAAAGAGCGGCACGCGCTGCCGGTACGCGGCCTCCGCGACCTGCGCGAATGGGTAGCTCACTACCTGATCGCCATGAGCGAACACGCGGCCTCCGGCAAACCGCACCGCTTCCGGCGGGCATCCGAGCATGGCTCCGGCGACGGGCGCCATGCGGGCGCGCAGTTGCTCGCACGCATCGAGCACGGCCGCGCCGTTGAGGTCCGTTCCGGAGGAAGCGGCGGTCGCCGAGGTGTTCGGCACTTTGTCCGTACGCGCCGGCATGAGGCGGATCGCCGCGGTTGGAACTCCGAGCGCCTGTGCGGCAATGTGGCGGATCTTCGTGAACAGGCCCTGCCCCATTTCGGTGCCGCCGTGATTCACCTGCACACTGCCGTCGCGATAGATAAGGACAAGGGCGCCTGCCTGATTGAAAAACGTGGCTGTGAAGGAGATGCCGAATTTCACGGGGGTAATGGCGAGTCCGCGACGGGTGTGCGGGTTCGCAGCGTTGAATGCGTCCACTTCGCGACGGCGGCGGTCGAAGCCGCTGGTGTTTTTGAGGCGCGTCCAAATCCTGGAAATGCGCGCGGCGTCCTTCACCGGCTGACTGTAGGGAGTGGTATCGCCCTCCGAGTAAAAGTTGTGCTCGCGGACCGTCTCAGGCGGCAGGTTCAGCGCCTCAGCCACGCGCGCGATGGCGTCCTCGATCACGAGCATGCCTTGCGGTCCGCCGAAGCCGCGGAACGCCGTCTGCGACGTTTTGTGCGTGCGGCAGACATAGCCGGTGGCTTCCACGTTCGGCAGATGATACGCGTTATCGATGTGGAAGAGCGCGCGCCAGAGCACGGGCTCGGAGAGATCGAGCGACCAGCCGCCGTCCGAATGAAGGCGCGCGATGAAGGAGAGTATGCGGCCCGCGGAATCGTAGCCAACAGAGTAGCGCGCGTGAAAGGGATGACGCTTGCCGGTGAGCGCGATATCCAGGGCGCGCGTGAGCCGAACGCGAACCGGGCGGCGCGTTTTCCATGCGCCCAGCGCGGCGATGGCCGCCCACGGATTCGCCTGTACCTCCTTGCCGCCGAAAGCGCCGCCCATGCGAAGGCACTCCACGGTGACTCGATGCCGCGGAACAGCGAGCGCGCGCGCCACTACCTCCTGCGTTTCCGACGGGTGCTGCGTGGACGAGTGCACGGCGATGCCGCCGGATTCATCGAGCCACGCAATTGCCGATTGCGTCTCCAAGTAGAAATGCTCTTGTCCGCCGATCGCAAGGTCGCCTTCCAGGCGGTGCGGCGCGGAGGCTAGCGCGGCTTCGGGATCGCCGCGCCGGATGCGGTGCGGACCCGCATGAAATGCCTGCGCCGCGATGGCCTGCTGAATTGTGAGGATCGCCGGCAGGGGATTGTACTCCGGCCGTATGGCGGCCGCTCCCCGCTGCGCCGCGTCCAGGGTTTCAGCGAGCACCCACGCTACCGGTTGCGAATGGTACAGCACCTCACAGGGGAAAAGCGGCTCGTCGTGCCGGTTGGCGCCGGAATCGTTCTGACCGGGAACATCGGCGGCAGTAAGCGTCGTAACCACGCCGGGAATCGACAGCGCGGGGCTCGCATCGAGCGACAAGACGGTAGCGCGGGCGTGCGGCGACAGCACCGGCCATGCGTGCAGCAGGGCGGGGAAGCGCGACTGCAGATCGTCTGTATAGAGCGCCTCGCCGGTGACATGTCCGCGAGCGGATTCGTGCGGCGTGCTCATCGGGCGTGCTCCCAATGGAATTTGGCGAGCAGCGATTGCGCCAGCGCGAGGCGATACCCGGCGCTTCCGCGATGGTCGCCGATGGGGTGCAAGGTTCGCGCGAGAACGTCTTGCGCGCGCTCCACGGCGGCTTCCGTGAGCCGGCTGCCCTCGAGAGCGGCTTCGGCTTCGCGTGCCCGGATGGGCGTTGCAGCCACTCCGCCGTATGCAAGCCGCGCACGCCGCACGATGCCGCGGTCATCGCGATCGAATGCGAACGCCGCCGCCAAGGTGCTGATGTCGTCCATGCGCCGTTTCGCGGCTTTGTAGAACGCAGCCAGTGCGGGCATGGGTTTTGGAATGAGGATGGAGACGATCAGTTCGCCGGGCCGCACATCCGTTTCGCGGTACGCGTGGAAGAAGCTTTCGAGTGCGCACGTGCGTTCACCAGTCGCGGAGGCGATGCGCAGTTGAGCATCAAGAGCGAGCAGCAAAGGAGCGGAATCGCCGATCGGAGACGCGGTGGCGAGATTGCCTCCGAGGGTCGCGCGATTGCGGATGAGCGGCGAGGCGAATTGCGGCAGCCATGACGCGGCGAGCGACGCGAAGGGCTCAGGTAGCGATGCGCGTTCGATTTCACCGAGTGAGAGACCGGCGCCGAGCTCAAGCGCGCCGGCCGTGTCGCGGAAAATGCGGAGTTCGGGGACGCATTCGAGAGAGACAAGATGCGCGAAGCGCCGGAACTTCAGATTCGATTCGACGGCAAGATCGGTTGCGCCCGCGATGGGCCGCGCATCGGGATCTTCGGCGAGAATTGCGAGGGCCGCGGGCAGCGATGAAGGTCGCGAGAAGTGCGGCGTCGAGAGGGCCGGCAACGCGGGCGCGGGCTGCGCGAGACGTTCGGCGAACGGACCGCCGGCTGGGCCGTCCAAAGCCAGTGCCGCATCGCGCAGCGGCCGGTATCCGGTGCAGCGGCACAGATTGCCGCCCATGGCATGCGGATCGCAGGCGCCGCCGCGACCGGGCCGGTGGTGTTCGGCGAACAGGCTCATCACGAAGCCGGGCGTGCAGTATCCGCACTGCGATCCGCCGCGTTCGGCGATCGCCTGCTGCACGGAGTCGAGCGAGCCGCCTGCGGCCAGCGCTTCCACCGTGTAAATTTCGTGGCCCGCCGCCATCGGGAGCAGCATCAGGCAACTGTTGACGGGAAGGTACGCGCTGCGGTCACCCTCCGGGCGCACCAGCACGACCGTGCACGCCCCGCACTCGCCTTCGGCGCAGCCTTCCTTGCTGCCGGTGAGCCCGTTTGCGCGCAAATAGTCGAGCAGCGTCGTGTGGTTGGGTGTTTCGGCGATGTGCGCGCGCCGGCCGTTGAGCGTGAACGAAATACCTTCGGTTTGAGCGGCGGCGGCTGGCATGGGCGGGCCCACAGCGGGGTTTTCCTGAATTTTAGCAGAGGCGCGTAGTTGGCCCGATTGCCTGCCGCGCCCCTCTACTGCGGCGCGACCGCAATCGTCACTGTCGGCGCCGTGAAACTGCCCACCGTCATCGTCACCGGCACTTGAGCACCCGGCACGACCACCGGCAACTGCACCTGAAGCTGGAATGTGCCCGCAATCGCTCCCGGCACCGCCGCGGCCACCAGCACGCGGCCATGCTCCGTGCCCACCATGACTGAAACCGGCAGCACCGGCGTCGGCAGCGGATTCGTCACCGTTACTCCATCGACGCTCTGCGGCGTCGTCTGTCCGAGCCCCGTCGCGTATAGCGTGATCAGACTGCCCTGCGGCGCGGGATTTCCGGGGCTGTTGCGCGACCCGTCCTGGTTCGTCGCCACGGCCTGACCCGTGCCCGAGTAATCCGCAGTGAAGAGCGCGGGCGAGGCATCGGCCACGGGCACGCTGGTCTGCGCCGCCGCTTGCGACAGATATTGCACGCTCACCGCAGCCTTCGTTCCCGAGATGCCGAATGGAACGACGGCGGAAAGCTGCGCGTTTGAAGCGTAAATGATCGGGGCAGCGAGTCCGCCGATGGTCACGGTCGTGTTCGTGGCGGAGAGCGCGAGTTGCGGCGGTCCGAGTCCGGCGCCTTCGATCACCACGATCTCGCCAGGCGAGATGGGGCCCGCGGTATTGCTGGCGGCGTTCACAATCGCGCTGATGCCCGGAACCACCGGTGCGGATTGCAGCCGCCGGACGGCATTGTTGCCCGTATCCGCAATGTAGACGTTCCGGCCGGCATCGACAGCCATGCCCGACGGCGCGTTCAATTGCGCGGCTCCGGCCGGTCCGCCGTCGCCGGAATAGCAGCACGTGCCGGTGCCCGCCACCGTCACCAGAGTGCCGGAGGCCAGGAGTTCGATGACACGATTGTTTGCCGTGTCCGCGATGAACACGTTTCCCGCGTTGTCCGCAGCGAGCGCCGCCGGCGCATTGAACTTCGCCGCGCCGGCGAGCGTCGAAATCGTGCCGGACGGCGAGACCATGCGGATGCGGTTGTTGCCCGTATCGGCGATGTACACGTTGCCGTTCGCATCGGCCGCGACTCCGGCCGGAGCATTGAGCTGCGCGCTGGCCGCAGGTCCGCCGTCTCCCGAGTAGCCCGGAGTGCCGGACCCGGCGAGCGTCGTGATGGTGTTGTTATTGTCGATCTTGCGAATGCGATGATCCAGCGTGTCCGCGATGTAGAGGTTGCCGCGATTGTCTGCCGCAATCGCACCGGGCGCGTGTATGGACGCCACCGTGGCCCTTCCGCCATCGCCGAAAAAGCCTGCGTTGCCGTTGCCGCCGATCGTGTAAATCAGGCCTTCTCCCGTGATTACGCGGATGCGATTGTTCTTCGTGTCGGAGACAAAAACCTGGCCCGAGTTATCCACCGCAACGCCGTGCGGTCCGTTCAATTGCGCTTGAGTGGCCGGCTTGCCGTCTCCTGAAAATCCGGCGATGCCATTGCCCGCGAGGGTGGTGATCTGGCCATTCGGCGCCAGCACGCGCACGCGATTGTTCAGCGCGTCGGCGATATAGATGTTGCCCGCATTATCGGCGGCCAGTCCGGCAGGCGCATTGAGCAGGGCCGCCGATGCCGCCCCGCCTTCACCGGAGAAACTCTCGATGCCGTTGCCCGCTGCCGTGGAAAAGATCCCTGAACTCGAAATCCGCCAGACCTTGAAATCGCCCGCCGCATGCCCGGATCCCGCGCCAATGGAGCCCTCCGTGAAGTAAACGGAGCCGGAAGGGTCCACGGCCACGCCCGTTGGGCCGTTCAATCGGATGCTCGCGGCAAGCTGCCCATCTTCCAGCGGCACTCCGTCTTGATTGCCGATCAGCGTGTTGATGACGCCCTTCGTGTCTACTACCCGAATCGCGCTGTTGCCGTAATCGGCGATGTACAGGTTGCCCGCTGCATCCACGGCGACGCTCGTGGGGAAATCGACGCTCGATTGTGTCGCCGGGCCGCCGTCGCCGGATGTCTTCACTACACCGGTGCCGCCGACGTTGTCTCCCGAATAGCTAGCGAGACCGTTGCCCGCCACCGTAGTGATAATGCCGTTCCCCGCAATCTTGCGGATGCGGTTGTTTAACGTATCGGCGATGTAAACGTTGCCCGCGGTATCGGTGGCCACACCCTGCGGCACATTGAGCAGGGCATTCACGGCGTCGGAGTTGTCGTTCGCGTATCCCGCGACGCCGGACCCGGCGATTGTCGTGATGACGCCGCCAGAGACTTTGCGGATCGCACTGTTCCCGCTGTCGGCGATGTAGAGGTTGCCGTTCGCATCCAGAGCCAAAGCAGTCGGGGCGTTCAACTGGGCAGCTTGCGCCGGTCCGTTGTCACCGGAGAATCCCGCCGTTCCCGTGCCTGCGACGGTTGTGATCGTGCCGGCAGCGGAAATCCGCCTGACCACGTTCGCCGAAATATCCGCTACGAACACGTTGCCCGCGGAGTCCACGGCGATACCGCTCGGGTAGGCGAGTTGCGCCGCGGTGGCGTTCCCGCCGTCGCCCGAATTCCCGGAGCGGCCATTGCCGGCGATTCGCGTCAGCGTGCCCGAAGGCGCCACCTTAAAAACAGAGTGCAGGCCCGCGAAATATATGTTTCCAGAGGCATCGATTGTCACGCGCGGCGGGTCGCCGATCGATGTTTGGGCAGCGGTGGCGGATGAAGCCGGCGCAACACCTCCGGCCACTGTGGAGATGTTGTACTGCTGGGCAGAAGTGCAATGGAAGGCGAACAACAGGGAAATACTGAGGACGTACCGATTCACTATGGTTAACTCCGGGGCTCTTTGTGTTATAACACGCGAGCGGAATTTCGCCCGTGGAGTCTGTCGATTTTAGCCCTTAATGCGCGAGCCGGCAGGAAGGGCTTCCTGCCGGCTCGCGCACGCGTAGCTTATCTGCTTAGTCGCCCGAGATCGTTTCGAATTCCGGCTTCGGCGCGGACGCCTGAAGCGCCCCGAGGGTCACGTGAATCTGCGGCATCGCTCCGGTCTCGAACACTTCGCTTTGCGAATCCAGTTTTTCGCGCAGCATCTGGCGCCGCAGCCGGGCTTCGAACTCCCTGAGCTGCGCTTCGATGTCCTTCGATTTATCCTTATTGCGCACGATGTCTTCGCGGTAGCGCTTCAGGAAGTAGCCGATGGTCTCGACGCGAATCTTGATCGACCCCGTCGGCTTATTCTCGTCGATATCCTTGAAGCAGAAGTACGGCGTACCCGAGTGCTCCACGATTTCCTCGACCACCGTGTAGATGGGCGCATCGTGGCCGCACTTGAAGCTGGAAAGCTCCAGCGCCACCAGGCTCGGATGCCGCGCGACGTACTTCGCGGCCCACACCTTACGGCTGGTGTTCTCGCTATAGGAATTCTTCCAGACGTCGGCGATGGACATCGGATGGTCGATCTCGCCGGACAGCACGTCGTCGCCGAACAGCCGCCACACGATATCGTCGTCGATCGGCAGGCAGTCTTCCGTGAACACCGGATAGCCGAGCTTCTGGAACTCCTCCAGGATTTCGTGGTTCACGCCGGGGTCGTTGTGATACGGACGGCCCAGCAGCACCACGCCGAGGCGGTCCTCGCGCTCGAGCTGCTCCAGAACTTCTCTAGCAGCGCCGCGCATCTGGTAATTGTTGAAGCTGTCCAGCGCGCGGAAGCCCTGCTCGACGGCGCGCTTGTTCTCTTCGGGCGTGAGGCCGAGGAGGTCCTTGAATTCCTCGAACATCTGCCGCTCGAACAGGTCGGGCTTGGAGATATTGACGAAGGTATCGAGGAAGCGGACGCCCTTCTCGGCGAAAAGGTCGCCCTCTTTGATGAACGCGGCCTTCACCGCTTCCGGCGTCGTGGCGACGGTCGGGCAGGAACGGCTTGCCTGTGTGCCGTGCAACTCGCTCGTCAGGCAGTCGATCATCGGGAAAAAGATGATATCGAGCGGCTTCTTCGCGTGCACTTTGTAGAGCAGATTATGCACGTGGGGAATGCCGAGTTTGGAGGGGAAGCACGGGTCGATGGCGCCGCGCTTTGCGCCTTCCTTGTACAGTTCTTCGCTGGTGTAATCGGAGTAGACGATGTTCTCCGCCTTAATACCGAGGCTGGCGAAGTAGCCCGTAAAGACGGGCGTCATCGAATACATATTCAGCACGCGGGGCATGCCGATGCGCATCTCGGCGCGCTTCTTCAGCAGTTCCGCGCGCTTCTTCTGGGCCGCGGTGATCTGGAATTTCGGAGCGGGGTCGGCAACCAGCGGCACGTCAGGGACTCGGAAGACGCCCTTGGCCGCCATCTCCACGAAGTTCGGGTTGGCTTTCTTGATTTTGTCGAGATTGCCCTTGATGCCGCGCATCTCATCAATGTTTTCGACGGTGCCTTTTTCGCAAGTGGCGATGATGAGACGCTGCGCGCCGGCTTCGAGGGGAACCTTGGTCTTCGATGGCGGTTTGTAATCCGGATTGACGACGCTGGTCTTCACGTCGATGAACGTGCGCAGGCACTTGTTTTTGCAGAAGTAGCAGCGCGTCGATTCATTGCGCGTGGTCTTGTACTGAATGTCTGCGCAGGCATCCAGGCCGATGAATGTGCTCACGCGGCCGTTGTCCCACAGGCGTCCGGCCTCTAGCGCCGCGCCGATTGCGCCCGCTTCTCCGCAATGCTCATGCACAATCACTTCCGCGGGATGATCCTTGCCCTTGAAGCGCGATTCGATGAAGTCCACCTGCGCCTTCACGGCCGCCAGATTGTATTGCGTGCCGCCCTGCAGCAGGAATCTCGTGCCGATCGCCGATAGATTGGGAATCTGCGAAACATAGAGCCAGATATTCTTTGGCAGCACGTTGCACAGCCCCGCCATGATTTCTTCCGGCTTCCAACCCTGGCGCTGAAAATCCACGATGTCACTTTGCATGAACACCGCGCAGCCGTAGCCGAAGCTGGGGAAGCCCTTCGCGCCGAATGCCGTATCCGCGTACTGCTCAACGGGCACATTGAAGCCCTGCGCCGTCGATTGCAGGAAGTAGCCGTTCCCCGCCGAACACTGCGTATTCAGCTTGAAATCCTTCACACGGCCATTCTTGAGGATGATGATCTTGATGTCCTGGCCGCCGACATCGCAGATCACATCCACGTCGTCGTAGAAATGCAGGCCGGCTTCGGTGTGCGCGACCGTCTCGACCAGCGCTGCGTCCGCGCCTGCGACGTCCTTCAGAATGTCCTTCGCGTAACCGGTGGTGCCCACGCCAAGAATCTTCAACTCCGCGCCCTGATCCTTGATTTGCCGATCGAGCTTTTGCAGCACCTCGACGGTATCCTCAATCGGGTTGCCCTTGGAAAGCTGATACGTCTTAGCCAGAATGCGGCGCTTCTTGTCCTTCGAAATCAGTACGGCCTTTGTGGATGTGGAACCGCCGTCGATGCCGATGAAACCTTCCACCACTTCGCCCGGCTGGAAGGTTGTGGGCACGAACTTCTTGGCGCGGTATTTCTCCTTGAATGCCGCGAGTTCCGCATCGTCTTTGGCGAGTCCACCGCCGCCGCCGCGTTTGGCTTTCTCTTCCTCGCGGCCCACGTTGACATACCAGTCGAGCTTCTCGAAGCCGAGGTAAATGCCGACGTTATCGTCCTCGGTCTTACCAAATTCGACGCTGCCGATGGCGGCGAAGTATTGCGCGTTATCCGGCGTCTTGATGAGGTCTTCCGGTGGAACGCCCTCGGGCAGAGGCGTATTGCGCTCTTCCCAGATCTTCGGGATGTTGCTCTTCCAGCAGTCGCGCATGCCCTTGATGTAGCAGTTCGGGCCGCCCAGCAGCAGCACTACGGGCTGCAGTGTGTTGCCGCGCGTCAGCACCGAAAGGTTCTGCATCACGATGGCTTCGAACAATGACGCCATCAACTCATCGGGCGGAACTCCCATCTTCTGCAAGCCGTTGATGTCGGTTTCCGCGAACACGCCGCATTTTCCGGCGACGGGATGCAGCTTAACGCCCTTGTAGCCCATTTCGCAAAGCTGGTCCGCGGGAATGCGCAGCTTGGCGTTGATCTTATCGATGACCGCGCCCGTGCCGCCGGCGCACTTATCGTTCATCGACGGAATCTTCTTCTTGCGGCCGGTCTCCGGATCTTTTTTGAAAATGATGATCTTGGCGTCCTGGCCGCCTAATTCGATCACCGAGCCGCATTCGGGATACAGCTTTTCCACCGCGAGCGAAACCGCATTCACTTCCTGCACGAACTTGGCGCCGAGGAACTTCGCCATGCCGTTGCCACCCGATCCCGTAATGAAGATGCGGGAGCGCTTGGCGTCGAAACTATCCACTTCAGTCTCAAAACGCTTCAGGAACTCAAGAACCTTCTCGGGCTGTTTCGTGTCGTGCCGCTGGTAATCCTGCCAGAGAATCTGGTCATTAGCGGCATCGATGACCACGGCTTTCACCGTGGTCGAGCCCACGTCCATTCCGATGAGGAAATTTTTTTCCATGGGTTAGTTCGCCCGTGTCCCTTCGGTCTTCACCTTGTCCGCAATGTGGTACACGAAATTCGCGGCCGCGCCGACAACACCCTTCGTGTGCGGCACCTGGTAGAGCGGGCGCTTCGTTTCCGGATGCGCCTCCACCCACGCGCGGCACTGGTCCAGCGTCAGCCCGGTCTTCTCCAAAGTCTCGGCGAATTCCTTCTTCGCCTTGTTCTTCGCCTCGCCGAGCGCCATCTGCACGCGCGAGTGAGCGTTGATCTCGCCTTCGCCGCTGGTCTCGATGGGCAGGTAGATCATGTCCTTGTAGTTCGAAACCACGGCGGATTGCGCGCCGTCGCTCTGCGTGGACGGCATGCAGCCGAACGGCTTGACGCTGAGCACCATGTGCGCCAGATCTTTGTTCGAGTAGTAAATGTTCTTGGCGACTTCCAGGTGGCCCTCGCCGCCGCCCGCGCGCGAGTTGTAGAAGGGATGGCCGAGCCGCTGCAATTCGTACTGGTCCGCCAGGTGATGCGCGATGCCGCCGAGAGCGTCGACGATTTTGTGATACTCGCTCTTGAAGATCGCCTCGGCGAGTTTCAGCTTGGCGACCTTCTGCCGGTAGCCGATCTCGATCTTCGCGCGCGTTCCCACCTTCCAAATGGGCGGCAGCACGGCGCCTTCTTCCAGGCCCTTGAAGTCTTTGTACTTCTGCACCACCTGGTGAATCATGTACATGATCCACGTGCCGATGGGCTCTACCAGAACCTGCGCGCCTTCCTTCTGCAGGAAGTTGAACATGTTGAAGTTGCCGTCGCCTTCGGTGGTCTGCGCCCAGAACTCGCCGGTGATCTTCACGATCGGCTTCACGCGGAGACGATCGATTTCGATTCCGTTGAACTGCTCGCGGCAGCGTTCCAGCGCGGGCACGTAATCGTCGCCCTTGAGTTGATGCACGAACTTGCCGATGTACTCGGCGGTATCGGAGAAGCCGCCCAGGTACTTTGTGAGGCCGCCGTTCTCCAGTTTCCACGGGCGCTTCTTGCGGAAGACCTCGTGCATGTAGTCCATGGTCTCGTCAAGAATGCGGTCGGTCTCGCCCGCGTTCACTTCGTACGGACGCAGCGCGTATGCGACTTCGTTCATCACATCGCCGCAGTTCAGCGCGTTCAGGATGCCGAGGAAGAAGTCGAGATTCATCTCGAGTCCCGCTTCAGCGTCGCTCTGGCTCAGGCCGCCCGACTGCTGGAACAGCAGCACGCGGAAGCCGTCGAAGCCTGCATTGCGCAGCGCCAGCCGGTATTCCGCTTCGTACATGCCGAAACGGCACGGGCCGCATGCGCCGGCCGTGAAGAACACGTACCGGTCGATGATCTCCTGCTTGGTCAGCCCCTGCTCTTCCAGGGTTTGCAGGTATTGCACCAGGTTCCCAACGGTGAAGTACGTCGGGTTGCACTGGCCGTTGTTGCCGTACTCCTTTCCCGTCTGGAACGCTCTCACGTTCGGTGTGGGCACGGCTTCGGCGCGGTAGCCGAGACCTTCCAGCGCGCCGTGGACCAGTTTCTCGTGTTTCCACGTGAGCCCGCCGAACAGCAGCGTCGTGTCGCCGCGCTCATTTTTGGTGAATGCCCGTTCCACCGGGCGCTTAAAATGGTGCGCTTCGCGGTGCGCAACGCCGGCTTCGCGCTCGAGGCGTTCACGCTCCTCACGCAGGCGTTGCTGAATGATGTCCTCAATGGACGTGCCGATCTGGACGAGTGTTCCGGCGGAACTAGCTTTAGGTTCGACAGGCTGAGTGCTCATAGTTATGCAACTTTCCCAGTTTGCGACCATTTTGCTGGTTTAACCGCTTGAAATACATGCGTTTCCATCGAACGGGCTCTTTGCCGTGGGAACGGAGGTTTTCTGGGGGCGAATGGATCTGTAAGATTCGGAACGGAATAGCTGTATTATGGCCATTCAGAATGGGAGGCGGATGAGAATACGTGCGGAAGCGGCGACACCGGCGGACTTTCTTCGCTTCCTGGGCTTCATTTACCTCACCGCATTTACCAGTTTCGGAGTGCAGGCCGCGGGCTTGATCGGGTCGCACGGAATCCTTCCATACGCGAATTACCTCGCCAGCGTGCGAGAACAAATCGGGACCTCCGCGTTTTGGCAGGTTCCGACTGTTTTCTGGCTGAATTCGAGTGACGCGGCGATGCGCACTGTCTGGATCGCAGGCGCGCTCTTCGCAATCGCGGCGATGTTTCTGCCGTGGCGCAGGGCGTCGCTTGCGGTCTGCCTGGTGCTGTGGCTTTCGGTGTGCAACATCGGCCAGGACTTCCTCTCGTTTCAATGGGACGTGCTGCTGATCGAAGCCGGCTTCCTCGCGATCTTCGCGGACGATTCGCCGGTCCGCGTCTGGCTGTTCCGATGGCTCATCTTCCGGCTGATGTTCTTCAGCGGAGTCGTGAAGCTGACCAGCGGCGACCCGACGTGGCACAACCTCACCGCGATGCATTTCCATTACGAAACGCAACCGCTGCCGACGCCGCTCGCCTGGTTTGTCAATCAACTCCCGATGGCTGCGCAGAAGGCATCGACGGCCGCGGCTCTCTTCGTCGAACTGGTAGTGCCGTTCTCCTTTTTCGGTCCGCGCCGGGTGCGGGTCTTGGGAGCGTGGATCACGACGGCGCTGCAGTTGTTGATCCTCAGCACAGGCAATTACACGTTCTTCAACTTTCTGGCCATCGCGCTGTGCGTGTGGCTGGTGATCGAGCCTCGACGCAGGGAAACTCCGACGCCGCGGGCGCATCGTGCGGTGAGCGCGGCCGTTGCGGCGCTCATCGCGATGGTGAGCATCGTGCAATTGCTGATGCTGTTTCGCATGCCGCTGCCTGCCGGCGGCCGCCAGGTGCTGGAGGCCGTCGATCCCTTCCATCTGGTCAACTCCTACGGCCTGTTCGCAAACATGACGACAGAGCGTCCTGAGATTCTGGTCGAAGGCTCCGCCGATGGCGTGAATTGGAAGGCTTACGAATTTCGATATAAGCCCGGGAACGTGCTGCGAGCGCCGCCCGTGATCGAGCCCTTTCAGCCGAGGCTGGATTGGCAGATGTGGTTCGCCGCTCTGGGCAGTTACCAGCAGAGTCCGTGGTTCACCAATTTCATGGTCCGGCTGATGCAGGGAGAGCCGGCAGTCACGGGATTGCTGCAATACAATCCGTTCGCGGGCACGCGTCCGAAATATGTCCGGGCGCGCGTGTTTCTCTATCACTTCACGGCATTTGGGGAAAAAGGCTGGTGGCGGGCGGAAGAACGAGGTTTGTTCTTCCCGGTGGTGAGCCTGAGGTAGAGCGCTCTGTGCGCCGCACCGGAATGGAAAGCATGTGGTTTGCGGCGAATGAACTCGGAACAAAAGCCGCGCCGCCGCCGTATTTCTTAATCGGAGGCAGTTATGTTCTGCGATCGTTGTGGGACTCAGATGCAGGATCGTCCCGGGTATTGCCCGACTTGCGGCAAGGCGGTAGGGACAATCCCGCTGATGCCTGTCGAAAGCCGCCTCTCCGGGCACATACGGCTGTTGGGAATTCTCTGGCTCGCATTTTCCGCCATACGCTTCCTGCCGGGACTCGTCGTGCTCATGCTGTTTCAGGGCCAGCGATTCACGCCGCTGCCGCCTGAGGTGCCGTTCTTCGTCAACACCATCATTCATTTCGCAGCTTACGCGCTCATCCTCTTTGGAGCGGCCGGACTGCTGGCCGGTTGGGGTTTGCTGGAACGGCAGCCCTGGGCGCGCACGCTCACCATGGTGCTCGGCGGCGTGACGCTCATCGATGTGCCTTTCGGTACGGCGCTCGGGGTGTACACCTTGTGGGTATTGATGCCCGCGCGTAGTGAAGAGGAATACCGCCGCATAGCTCGCGCCGCGTGATTCCGTGAGACAACGGCGTGTATTCTGAGGAATGATGCGCCGCTATACGCTTCTCTTACTCGGTTTTACGCTCGCGCTGTGCGCGCAGACTCCCGCACCGGCACCAGCATCCGCTCCGGACGTCCTTGTATTTACGAATGGCGAACGGCTTGTCGGCCACTTCCTGCGCTCCCACGGCAGCACCGTCACCTTTAAGAGCGATTCCATTGGGGAGGTGAATGTCGATTGGAGCAAGATCGCCGAACTGCACACGGCCAAGCCCTATGCGGTGGTGCGCAAGGGCGTTGAGTTGGGGCGTCGCAGCGACCTCTCACACATTCCGCAGGGCCAGGTCAATGTAACGGATAAGAACGTGGTGGTCGCGCCGGCCGCGGGGGCGACCGAAACGATTCCCGTGGCCGAGGCCGCGCACATCCTGGAGCAGCAGGAATTTCAAGAGAAAGTGCTGCACAATCCCGGGTTCTTCGAAGCATGGAAGGGCGCGTTCACGGCGGGCGCGAGCATCGTACAGGCCACCCAGCAAAGCCGCAACTTCTTCGGCGCGTTCAACCTGGTGCGCGCGATTCCCGGCGAGACGTGGCTGGATGCCCGGAACCGCACCATCCTCGACTTCAACGCCTCCGAAGGCAGCCAGTCGCAGCCGGGCAGTCCGCGCATCAAAACCGCAATTGTGCATGGTGACATCGAGCGCGACCAATACTTCCGCGGCTCCAACTTTTACGGCTTCGTGCAAGGCACTTTCGACCACAATTTTTCGCAGGGCCTCGATCTGCAGCAGGTCTACAGCGGAGGCGTCGGCGTGACGGTGATCAAGCGCGCCAACGAGACGCTGGACTTCAAGGCGAGCATCAGCTATGAGCGGCAAGTCTTCGAGGTGCCCACTACGAATAAAGACCTGGTGGGCAGCGTCTTCACCGAGACCTACAACCGGAAACTCGCTCACGGCATCCAGTTCGTTGAGCAGATCTCCGGCATGCCCGCGTGGAACGCCTCCGTGTATTCGCTGAACGGGAACGCGGCGCTTGCAGTGCCCGTGTACAAACGGTTCGCGTTCAGCATGGCCGTGCTGGATACTTATCTAAATAACCCGCCGCCCGCGTTCAAGAAAAACTCTTTACAAGTGACGACCGGTCTCACGTATACCCTAAAATGATGCGACTTTCGGGTCTGCTCCTGGTTGCCGGACTGCCTGCATTTGCGCAGGGCATCCTCAACCCTGCGCGGCTGGCTCCAGGTCTCAGGAGCATGGAGCCCTCACCCGGCGAGCAGAGGCTCATCTGTTCGGTGACGCCGATTCCGCCTGCGCTGAACTTCAGCCTGCGGATTCAGGCGGGATATTCCGTCAAGGTGCCTATGTCGCAGTACCTCGGCAAGGGCCATCGCTGGGCGCAGATCATTCGTGTGACGCCGCGGGGTGACGACAGTAAGTCCGTGTTTCTCGGCTATCGAATCGACCTTCCCGACGTGCCGGCGAACAAAGTGGATGTGGAACTCGGCGGCGGTTATCTGGTCGGCGAAGGCAGCTACGACGTGAGTTGGGCCATGTACGACGACCAGCATCGCGTATGCCGCAAAGAGTGGCGTGTCGAAGCCAAACTGAAACGGCAGGAGCGGAAGGTTCCGCAGTCGATGCCTCCCCACACGGTCGCTGCCTTTTCGCTCGTAGGCCACGCGAAGGCGGCGCCGCAGGCCGGGGCGGGGAAGCGCGTTACCGTGTTGTTGCACGCTGCTCCTCTCTCGCCGCGGCGGCTGCATTTCCGCGAGACGGATCGGATGATGTTGCTGGGGGCGCTTTCGGCTCTCATGGAGCAGATACCGGCGGCGCGAGTGCGCGTGGTGGCGTTCAACCTCGACAAGCAGATGGAACTCTACCGCCAGGAGAATTTCCACCCCGAAATGATCGACGACGTGCAGAAGGCGCTCGACAAGCTGGAACTGGAACTCACCGACGTCAACACTCTGCAGCATCCGCTCGGCCCGGTGGAGCTGGTCAGCAGTCTTGTCAATCAGGAGCTGTTCGGCGATGCGCCTTCGGATCTCGTCCTGTTTTTCGGACCGAGAAGCCGCTACATCGACCAGCCGCCGCGGTTCGAGCTGACATTGACGGCGCCGCCCCGCTTCGTCGCGTTGCAGTTCCGCTCGCTGTTTCGCCTGGGAGGGCCGCCGCCGCAAGGAGTTCCGGCGGACTTGATCGCGAACACGGTCGGGAGTCTGAAAGGCCGGGTCTTCACGCTCCGCACTCCCGCCGATTTCGCCAGTGCTCTCCGCGCGTTGAAGTAACGGCTTCGCTTACTGCATCGGCGCGTAATAGCCTAAACGCCAGAATGCGCGCAGCGGCGGCAGACCGTGCGGCGGAACCACTTTCACCTGTACGTGATGATAGCGGCCGTCGCGCTGCTGGTCGGTCGGCGAATAGCCGATGACGTAGCGGTTGCGCAGCTCCACTCCGATTTTTGTCGCGATGTCGGGCATCTCGGAGATATCCTCCACCGGCAAGTGCCGGCCGCCGGTCTGTTCGGCGATGTCGCTGAGCAGCCCCGGTCCGGCGAGTTCCTCGGGCGAACGGCTGCGCGCGCCTTCCGGCTCGAAGATGCCGATGGCATAGATGAGCACGTCGCTCTCGCGCACCAGGTTGCGGATCTCGCCTTCCGTATACCGGCTGGAATTGTCGCCGCCGTCCGAAATAATGAGCAGCGCTTTGCGCTTCTTCGGCGATTTCTTGATTTCGTGCAGCGCCAGATAAATCGCGTCGAGCAGCGCCGTGCGTCCCTTGGATTGTGAAAAGGTGAGCTGGCTCTGAATCTCTTGAGTGTCGCGCGTGAGCGGCACCACCAGGCGCGGCGTATCGTTGAATTCCACCAGGAAAAACTCGTCATCGGGATTCGACGTGCGGAAGAATGCGCTTGCGGCGGCGCGCGACCGCCGCAGCTTCGGACCCATGCTGCCGCTGGTGTCAAACACCAGGCCTACGGCCAACGGTTCGTCGTCCATTGCGAACGTCGTGATGGTCTGCTCCACTTTATCGTCCAGGATTTTGAAGTGTTCCCTTTCGAGGCCGGTGACGGGGCGGTTCATCGGGTCGGTGACGGTGACAGGCACCAGCACCAGATTCGTGTCTACGCGAAGCATCGCATTCGGAAGCTTCTCTACGGGTGGAGCTGCTTTGGGTCGGGGTGTGATCGTCGCCTGCGCGTGCAATTCACACGTCGCGCAAAAAACGGCGAATACAATCGAACCCGCAACCCGAGGCAAATACATCTCACCCTCCCGACAGAGTATTTTACTGCTAAGCTTCCGCGAGCGCGCAAGCCCTTTCGGGGAGATACCCGAGCGAACTGGCGGGACGCGCGGTTATTCCGTACGCTTTTCCGCTTCTCGGGGAATTGAGCTACAATGAGCTTTGGCGGAGGTGGGTCTTCTCAAGTAGCAGACGAACCGCAGTCGCAAAGTTCGGTCCCTCGGTAGTACGCACAGCCTCCCGCGCTCTTTTTTCCCTTCTGTTCCCCTCCGATTGCCGCGTCTGCGGCCGTTCTCTGCGACAAATCTCCCGCATACCGGTTTGCCCCGAATGCTTGAGCGCGCCGGCGCCGATCGACGCCGAATTCTTCTGCGTCACGTGCCGGACGCCGTTTCAAAATGCCTTTCCGCTGGATGCTTATGGCCAATGCGCCCTTTGCCGGAGCGGTATGCGCGGCTTCGATGCCGCGTATTGTTTCGGCGCTTATGAGGGCGTGCTCCGGGACCTGATACACGTCTATAAATACGGAAAGGTAATGACGCTGGCTCGTCCTCTGGGCCGTTTGTTGCGGGATGCGATGCCGCGCGAGGAGGCCTTCGACGCTATCGTGCCGGTGCCGCTGCACTGGAGGCGAAGGTGGCAGCGCGGGTTCAACCAGTCGGATCTGCTGGCCACCGAGCTCGCGCGCAATTGCGGAATCCCCGTTCTCCGAGCGCTTCGCCGCGTCCGATGGACGGGCGTGCAGGCCGGATTGAGCAATCAATCGCGGCGGCGGAACGTAGCGGCTGCCTTCCGGTGTCCGGGGCGCCGCAAGGTCGCGGGGAAGAGACTGCTTCTGATTGACGATGTGATGACTACAGGGTCCACGGCGGCGGCGTGCGCCAGCGCGTTAAAACGCGCCGGAGCCGCGCGGGTGGTGCTGCTGGCTTTGGCCCGTGTGGACCGGCGCATGACAGCTGTAACGGCTCAGCCTGAAGTTTCCGTCTGGAGGAACTGACGAATGACGAGCGATCGCCTGCAGAGACCGGTGCTGGTTCTGAACGCCAGCTACGAACCGATCAATATCTGTGCGGCCCGGCGCGCCCTGGTGCTGGTGCTGAAGGGAGTGGCGGCGGCAGAAGAGGAGTCGCACAATGCCATTCACTCGGCGCGTGCCGCGATTTCCGTGCCCAGCGTCATTCGCCTGCTGGAGTATCGCCGCATCCCGCACCAGACGCGGGCTCTTTCGCGGAAGAATATCCTGATGCGCGATCGTTATACCTGCCAATATTGCCATCGGGTGATGCCGTCGGGCGAACTCACGCTGGATCACGTCATTCCGCGGTCGCGCGCCGGCGAATCGGCGTGGGAAAATCTCGTGGCATGCTGCCATCCCTGCAATAACCGGAAAGGCAACCGCACGCCGGAAGAGGCGGGGATGAAACTGGCGAGGCAGCCGCGTCCATTCAGCTTACATACGAGCCGTCACTTGATGCGTATGCTCGGCAAGAGCGAGACGCAGTGGCGAAAGTATCTCTTCTATTAAGCTGCCGAGTCTATTAAGCTGCCGAGTCTATTAAGCTGCCGACTCTATTAAGCTGTCGACTCTATTAAGCTGTCGAGGGTTGCGATTGTCGATTGTGCTTTTTTGCTCGATTAACAACTGCAAATCCATTTTCTTTGTCCCCTCTGGTTCCGCTGGGCTATAGTACAGTGGAGTGGTTAAGCCGAATTTCAGGAGAATAGCCGTGAAGAAACTCATTCCCATGCTTGCGTTGGCCGCTATGAGCGCGATGGCCGCCGATTGGACCGGATACATTGTCGACAAAAATTGCGCCGGCAAGAAAGAGATGTGGGGAGACGAGGCTTGTGCGCAGAGCTGCATCAAGCGCGGAGCCCCCGCCGTCTTCGTGACTGCCGATGGCAAGATCTACCAGGTTTCCGACCAAGCCAAAGCGAAGGAGATGGCCGGAAAAAAGGTGACGCTCACCGGAAAAATGAAGGGTGACACCATTACGGTGGAGAACATCAAGGCCGCCGAATAATTTTTTGAAGGGGCGGCGGCAATAGCTGCCGCCCCTTCAGCATTATTGCCCTACCATCGCGCGCATCTCTCCGACGAGACCTCGGAGTACGCCAGCGTGATGATTCAGTTCTGCTCCCGCCGCGGCGCTTTCTTCCGCTGAAGCCGCGTTTTTCTGCGTCACTTGCTCCATCTGCACCACTGCCCTGGCAATCTGCTCCATGCCCCGAGCCTGATCCTGGCTTCCGATATTCACGTCATCCACCAACGATTTCACGCGGCCTGAATTCTCCGTCATGGCGCGAACCGCGCCCGCCATTTCGTCCAGACGGAGGTTGCCGTCGCGCGACGTTTCGATGGATTCCTCAATCAGCCCCGCCGTATCCCGCGCTGCCTGAGCGCATCGCTGCGCGAGATTGCGAACCTCGTCCGCCACTACTGCGAATCCCAGGCCGGCCTCGCCTGCGCGCGCCGCTTCGACGGCTGCGTTGAGCGCAAGGATGTTGGTCTGAAACGCGATTTCGTCGATGACTTTGATGATGTTGGCGATTTTTCGGCTGGAACCGTCAATCTCTTTCATCTTCTGCAGCATGCCGTCAAGCGTGTGGTTGACCTCGGTAGCGCCGGCCTCCGAACGTGCCATCAATTCCGCCACGTGCCGCGAGTGATCCGCATTCTTCCTTGAGATGGACGCGATCTCTTCGGTAGATGCCGATGTCTCTTGCAGCGACGCCGCCTGCTCATTCGCACCCTGCGCCAGCGACTGACTGGCGCCTGAAACCTGACCGGCAGCTCCCGCTACCTGCTCTGCGCTTTCCGCCATCCTCGTCGAGAATGCGCGCAGCGCTCCATTCGCGCGATGCACGATCTGCAGCACTGAGCCGCCGACCGCGAGCGCCAACAAACCGAGCAGGACAGACACCCATGTGGACTGCTGCGACTTAGACGCCGATGCTTTGGATGCCGCCGAGAGTTCGTTTGCCTGCCTCTCCACCAGGGCCGACGCCTGCCTGCCGATGTCGTCCAGGCTGGGCTGCACGCGCTGCCCGAACATCGCCAGCGCGCCATCCATTTGATTGTTGCCGAGCGCCGTAGCGAGTTCCTGCTGCGCCGCAACTGCCTGCGCCGTCGCGCGGTCCACGTTCTGCAGTGCCCCGTCGGACCCGGCTACCGTCTCGAGCGAATGCAACTGCGTCAGGGCTTTCTGGAGTTGGTCGGACTTACGGCGGAAGTCGCGTTGCGATTCGTCCGACCGGGTCTTGTCGCCAAGCACGGCCGAAAGGACGCTGCCGCGTTCGGTTCCGGCCATCTCCCCGGCAAGTGTGGCGACCTGTCCGGCAAGGTATTGACGGCGGGCAGTGACATTGGCGGCCTTATCCAGATCCGAATTGAGCGTGCGGGTCATTAACAGACACGCAACGGCAAGCAGGACCAGCAATCCCGACATGCCGGCAAACGCTGTGAGAAGCTTTCGGGTCAGACTCATGACGCCCCTCCCAGCCGGAAGGTCAGACTCACCGGCAGGATGGCTTTGAGGGGCTTGCCATCTTCTTTGTAAGGCGTGAATTTCCAGTGCTTGACGGCGTCGGCCGCGGGCCTCGTAAGCAACGGGTTTCCGCTGACGATGGCCACCTGGCCGACCGTGGCATCTTCGCTCAGGCTGATTTCCAGTTCGACCTCACCTTCGATTCTCAACTGCTTGGCGACAGAGGGATATTCGGGAGGCGTCCTGTTCACAATCAAGGACATCGCGACTGCGCGGGTGACTTTTTTCGGCGCCTGTGCGAACAGAGAGGGCGCACAGCCGAGTAACAGACAACAGAGTAGGGTTCTGAAGTTCATTTTTGCCTCTGAATTCTTATCGGCGGCGGGAAGTAAAACCTTTAGCTGGATGTATGCGGTTTCACAGATCGAGTGAAAATAATTTCCCGGAATTTAGCGCTACCGCTTACAATCTGTAGTCGAGATTCCCCTCCCTTATGCCCCACAGCCCGGCCCTTCCCGCTATCCTCGTGGTCGATGACGAGCCTACTGTGCTCAGTTGCGTCTGCGCGGTACTCGCCCATTTCGGCTTCGAAGTGTCCGGCGCGGGATCTCCCCACGATGCCCTGCGCGCTGCCTCCTCCACTCGCGCGCCTATCGATCTGCTGCTCTGCGACGTAATCATGCCCGGGATGAACGGGCCCGAACTGGCCCACCGCATTCTCGCGCAGCATCCGGAAACGCAGTGCCTCTTCATTGCCGGACTGCCGGACCATCCGGATGTGGTCAACGGCATCATCGGATGCGGTCTGCCGTTTCTGCCGAAGCCCTTCACCCCTCGCGAGCTCATTGCCAAGGTGCGCGAGGTGCTGAACGGCGGCGCCCTGACTTTTGCCGCGGGCGCGTAAACTCAAGCTAATCTAATAGGGAATGAAGAAACGGCTGATCTACGGGTCGGCGACAGTGCTGCTGCTGCTTTCCGCGCTGATCGTCGTGTGGCTTGGCTCGTTCAACCTCGACGGGTTCAAGCCCGCCAACCCGACTCCCACGCAAACGTTCATCTTCTGGGCGCTCTCCAGCTCCATCTTCGTGATCATGCTGGCGCTGTTGTGGTATCTCTTTCGCGAAAGCGTCAAGCTTTATATCGAGCGGCAAAGGCGGAGCGAGGGCTCCCTACTCAAGACCAAGCTGGTGCTCGGCGCCGTCGGCCTGAGCTGCGTTCCCGTCTTCTGCCTGGTGCTTTTCAACTATGAGCTGATGAATCGCCAGTTGGGGGCTTGGTTCCGCAGTCCGGGCGACCTGGAGGTCCACCTTTTCGAAGATGTCGCAACCAGCCTCGGGAAGGAAATGCAGGACGAGACGAACGCGCAAGCTGCGCTGCTAGCCGCCCAACCCGAAATACGGGATCAGCTCGAAGGCGCCCCCTCTTCCGCGGACTACCTGCAACAATTCTGCCGGCAGTACGAGTTGGTGTCCGCGGCCGTCTATCCGGCTGCGGGCAGCACTCCCATTTCCTCCTGGCTTTCGGTTGGACCTGCCGGTCAGGACGTGGCGGCTACCGCGCCTGTTGAAGCTGCCGGGAAGACGCTTGGCTGGGTAAAAATCACGGCCCACATCCCGCTGGATACAGCGGCCAATCTCAAAAAAATCGAGCGCTACTCGCGGGACTGGAACCAGATGTGGGACAGCCGCAAGGTTGTCCGCAGCTTCTACATCTTGATGATGCTGTTGATCACGGTGGTGGTGCTTTGCATGGCCATGTGGATCGCGTTCGCGCTTTCGAAGCTCATCAGCGTGCCCATTAGCGCGATCCTCGAAGCCGCCAGCCAGGTAAGCCGCGGCAATCTGCACCACCGCATCGACGTGCTTGCGGCGGACGAACTCGGCTCGCTCGTGCGAGGGTTCAACGAGATGACCGAGCAACTCCAGGCCAATAGCCAGGAATTGGATCAGCGCCGCCGGCTAATCGAAGCCATCCTCGAGAGTATTCCCACGGGCGTCCTCTCCATCTCCGCCGATGGGTCCATTAACCGGGTCAACCGCGCCCTCGCCAAGATTCTGCCCGCCGAGCAGGTGCGTGTCGCCACCCGCCTGGAAGACCTGTTCTCGCGCGAGGACACCGCCGAAATCAAGTACCTGATGAAACGCGCTCGACGCACCGGCGTCGCCTCCCGTCAACTCGAATTATTTACGGGAAATCGCAAATTGCACGTCGCGGTAACGGTTTCCGCTTTGGAAGAGAAGCTCACCAGCGGCTTCGTCGTCGTCCTGGAAGACACCAGCGAACTGCTGCGCGCGCAAAAATCCGCGGCGTGGCACGAAGTCGCACGCCGCGTTGCGCATGAAATTAAAAACCCGCTCACGCCCATTGCTCTATCGGCCGACCGCATCGGCCGCCAGGTGGAAAAACTCGAACTTCCGCCCGGCGGCGCCCGCATCCTGCGGGAATGCGCCGCCACAATCTCTACATCGGTTGAATCCGTAAAAACTTTAGTGGATGAGTTTTCGCAATTCGCGCGCTTCCCCTCCGCCCAGCCCGTGCGGTGCGACCTGAACGAAGTGGTGCAGCAGGCCCTCGCCGTCTTTCAGGGCCGCCTGGACGGCATTTCGATGCGCACGAGCTTTGCCTCCGGTCTGCCGCCGGTTAACCTCGATCGTGAGCAGTTCCAGCGCGTCGTCGTCAATCTGGTCGATAACGCCGCCGAGGCGATGCAGGACGCGCTGGTGCGCAATCTCTTGATTGCCACGCAACCCGGGGGCGCCGAAAACGTGGAGCTGATTGTGGCCGATTCGGGCTGCGGGATAGGTCCCGACGACAAGGAGAAATTGTTTCTGCCCTATTTTTCGACCAAGAATCGCGGCACCGGCCTGGGCCTTGCGATCGTCAGCCACATTGTCGCCGAACACAACGCGTCCATTCGCGTGGAAGATAACCTGCCCATCGGAGCGCGATTCATTATTGAGATTCCGGCGCTGCTCGAAGCTGACGAGCCCGCGCCCGCCGCTTCGAAGGCGGTCCGCGTATGAAGCGGCGCCGCATTTTGGTGGTGGACGACGAGCCGGGGATCCGCCAGTCCCTCGGCGGCGTGCTGGAGGACGAAGGCTATTCCGTTTGCGCCGTGGAAAGCGGCGAAGCGTGTCTTGCGGCGCTGCCCGGCGGCGAGTTCGAACTGGCCCTTCTCGATATCTGGCTGCCTGGCATCGACGGACTGGAAGTGCTTTCGCGCATTCAGGAAATGCCGTTCGGCGACCGGCCCGTGGTGGTCGTTATTTCCGGCCACGGCAATATCGAAACCGCGGTGAAGGCAACCAAGCTCGGAGCCTTCGATTTTCTGGAGAAGCCGCTTTCCATCGACAAGGTGTCGGTGGTCGTGAAAAACGCGCTGGCCCACCGCACGCTGGCGATCGAAAATAGCCGGCTGAAGGGCGACACGGGCTCGCGATACCACATCATCGGCGAAAGCGTGCCGATGAAAGCCCTGCGCCAGCAACTCGCGCTGATGGCCGCTACCAACGGCCGCGTGCTGATTTATGGGGAAAGCGGCACAGGTAAAGAACTGGTGGCGCATGCGATTCATGCGATGAGCCCGCGCTCGGCCGAAGCTTTTGTCGAAGTGAACTGTGCGGCGATTCCCGAAGAACTGATCGAGAGCGAGCTGTTCGGTCACCGCAAGGGCAGCTTCGGCGCGGCGCTGGAAAACAAAACGGGGAAGTTTCAGAAGGCCGACGGCGGGTCGCTTTTCCTGGACGAGGTCGGCGACATGAGCTTGCGCACGCAGGCGAAGGTGCTGCGCGCGCTCGAAGAACAGCGCTTCGAGCCCATCGGCGCCGCGGAATTTTCGCAAGTCGACGTGCGCGTGATCGCGGCGACGAACAAGAATCTGGAAGAGGAGATCGAGCGCGGCAATTTCCGGGAAGACCTCTTTTATCGTTTGAACGTGATCCCGTTTTTCGTGCCGCCGCTGCGCGATCGCAGGGAAGATATTCCGATGCTCGCGGATCATTTCCTGCGCGAGTTCACCACCGCATACGGACGCAAGCCGAAAGAACTGACCCCGGAGGCGCTGACGCTCCTGGCCAATTACCACTGGCCCGGCAACGTGCGCGAGCTGAAGAATCTGATCGAGCGGATCGTGATTTTGAACCCGCAGGTCCGCGTAGACGCGCGGCACATTCCGCTGCATGCCGCGCGGCGGCAGCCCGATCGCCCGCTGGATCGATTTGGGAGTCTGCAGGAGGTCCGGGAAGCGGCCGAGCGCGAGTACATCATCAAGAAACTCGAGGAGACGAACGGGAATGTGACGCGGACGGCCGAACTGCTCGGGTTGGAACGGAGCAATCTCTACCGGAAGATGAAGACGCTCGGCATCGGGCCAAAGGAATAGTGAGGTAGGTACCGGCCTCCAGGCCGGTACCAGGCGCGCAAAGCGCGCCCGTGCGAGTTTCCGACCGGTCTGGAGACCGGTCGCTACTGGCGTTCCAGCAGGCCCAGCAGTTTTTCCTGGACACTTTCCGCTGTCGGGGTATCCGGAGCGATGACGAGAATGGTGTCGTCTCCGGCGATCGTGCCGATTACCTCCGGCCACTGCTCGTTATCCAGCGCCACGGCGACGGAATTCGCGTGGCCCGGCGACGTTTTGAGAACCACCAGATTTTGCGCGCGCAGCACGTCCTGCAAAAACTCCGCCGCCAGAAGCGAGAATTGCGGACCCGTCTCTTCGGGCGCCATCTCCTGATAGCCTTCCCGCGTCTTGACCAGCCGCAGATCGCGGATGTCGCGCGACAGCGTCACCTGCGTGGCGGCGATTCCCATGGCGCGCAACTCCTGCGCCAGTTCTTCCTGAGTGCAGATCCGCTTGCCGCGAATCAACTTCAAAATCTGACCCTGGCGATACGTCTTCGTCATACGATCATTTCTCCGAGACGCGACTTGGCGGCTGCGAGCGCGGCCACGACGGCCATCTGCCCCGTGCCGCCGGGCAGTTCGCGGCTGCGCATGCCGGCCCGCGGATCCAGCAGCGCCGCCATCTCCGCGGTGAACTCCGGCGCGAATGCCTGCATGTCTTCGGCCGTCCAGTCCGCCGGCTTCTTGCCGCTGCGGACGCTCTCCAGTACGAACCGGCCGACAATCTGGTGCGCCTGATGAAACGGCGTCCCCGAGCGCGCCAAAGCCTCGGCCAGATCCGTCGCCACCACCCAGCTTTCTTCCGCAGCGTGCGCGGGACGCGCGGGATTGAGCCGCGTAGATTCGATCACGGCCGACATCATCTCCAGCGACCCGGCGAGTTGATCGCCGGCGTCGAACAGCGGCATCTTGTCTTCCTGCATGTCGCGGTTGTAAGTCATCGGGAGACCCTTCATGGTCACGATCAACGACGTGAGGCAGCCGATGACGCGACCGCTCTTGCCGCGAATCAACTCGAGGGCATCGGGATTCTTCTTCTGCGGCATCAAACTGCTGCCGCTGGTTACTCCGTCGCCCAGTTCCAGCCAGCCGAACTCTTCGCTGGAATACAGAATCCAGTCCTCCGCGAGCCGGCTGAGGTGGATCATTGTGACACTGCACGCGTAAAGAAAATCCAGCGCGAAATCGCGATCCCCCGAGACATCCATGCTGTTGTAGGTGATGCCTTCGAAGCCGAGGTCGCGAGCCATGGCCTCCCGATCGAACGGGAATCCGCTGCCGGCGAGCGCGCCCGAGCCCAGGGGCATCACGTTGGCGCGCTGGCGCGCTTCTCCGAAACGCTGCCAGTCGCGGGCGAACATTTCGAAATACGCCAGCAGGTAATGCGGCCATAACACAGCCTGCGCGCGGCGCATGTGCGTATAACCCGGAATTACCGCGGCAGGATAGAGTTCCGCAAGTCCCAGCAGGCGGCCCATCACGCCCGCGAGCAGCGCCCGCATATCCTCGCATTCTTCGCGCAGCCACAGGCGCGTATCGAGTGAGACCTGTTCGTTGCGGCTGCGGCCGGTGTGAATCTTATCGGCCACCGCGCCGGCCCGCTCCTTCAGTTTGCGGATCACGAGCGTGTGCACGTCTTCGTCGGTCGCGCCTTCGTAGAACTTCGCCGTCATGCACTCCGCGGCCATCTCGTCGAACGCCGAGACAATCTGCTCGCGCTCGGTGGCGCTCAGGATTCCGACCCGCTCCAGGGCTCGCGCAAAGGCCTGCGAGCCTTTGATATCGGCGGCGATCAAGCGCCTGTCGAAATCCAGCGACCCGGAAAAGCGCTCGAAGACCTCGCTCGGTCCCGTTTCAAAACGACCACCCCACAGTTTCATGAAATCCTCGTGTCGCGCTTCGGCGGCCCGGCGAGCGGCGACCGCCTGCCACCCGTCCGGAGCCCTGTCGCCACTCCGGTAATTTCATGGTCTACGCGTGGCCGCCAAGCCATGACTGGTGCATTCGTGTGCATTCGTGTTTTTTCGCGACTCTATTCGCTGAGCAGCATGAGCAGCAGCGCTTTTTGTGCGTGCAGCCGGTTTTCGGCTTCGTCGAAGACGACGCTGCGCTCGTGTTCGATTACTCCGTCCGTAACTTCCTCGCCGCGCTTGGCCGGCAGGCAGTGCATAAACACCGCGTCCGGCCTGGCCGCCGCGAAGAGTTTCTCGTTCACCTGGTAAGCGTGGAATGCGTGGCGCCGCTCGACGGCTTCCTGCTCCTGACCCATGCTGGCCCACACGTCCGTGTAGATGGCGTGCGCGCCTTCCACTGCCTGAAATGTATCCTGCGTGATCGCCAGGCGCGCGCCCGTCGATGCCGCCAGCCCCTCGGCTTGCGCCACGATGTCCGGGTTCGGCAGATATCCGGAAGGGCACGCCAGCGCGAAATCCATCCCCATGCGCATGGCCGTCAGCATCAGCGAATGCGCCATATTGTTGCCGTCCCCGATGAATGCCAGCTTTAAACCCTGAAGCCGGCAGAAGTGCTCGCGGATCGTCTGAAAATCGGCCAGCGCCTGGCACGGGTGATATAGATCGCTGAGAGCATTCACCACCGGCACGCGAGACCACTGTGCGAGACCCTCGAGAGTCGCCTGCGAAAACACGCGCGCCACAATGCCGTTGACCCAGCGATCCAGGTTGCGAGCCACATCTTTTAACGGCTCGCGGACGCCTATGGGACCATCGAGCCACACGCTCGCGCCGCCCAACTGCTGAATCGCGATTTCGAACGTGAGGCGCGTCCGCAACGACGGTTTTTCGAACAGCAGCGCAATGCTTTTGCCATCCAACGCGTGCGCATATTGTCTAGGATTGCGCTTCACTTCGACGGCGAGGTCGAGCAGGTAAACCAGTTCTTCGTCCGTGAGATCCAGGTCCTGCAGCATATCCGGCGATGCTGCTTTCAGGATCCGCCCCGGCGAGCAGACGGTCGCCATGGCCACCATCTTTTTTGAATTTTTATTCACCTGAATGAATAATCACACATCTTGGACGGGCACGTCAACCAATCGCTACTATATAGGTTCATGACACACCGAAACCTTGCTGCTGCCGCCCTGTTCGCCGGCATGGCTCTTGCCTGCTCCGCGCAAACACAGAAAGGAAAATCCTCAGTGACGCACGAACCCTTTGGGAAAGTGGGTAATGCCCCCGTCGAGATCTATGCCCTCACCAACGCGAACGGCATGACCGCACGCATCATGACGTACGGAGGCACCGTTGTTTCGTTGACCGCGCCGGACCGCGCGGGCAAGTTCGCCGACGTTGTGCTCGGCATGGACGATGTGCAGGGCTATACGCATCAGTCGAACTTTTTCGGAGCCTTGATCGGGCGGTACGGCAATCGCATCGGCCACGGCACGTTCACGCTGGACGGCAAGAAATACACTCTCCCGAAGAACGACGGCGACAATACGCTGCACGGCGGTCCGGAAGGCTTCGACAAGCGGATATGGACGGCGCGCGCGATTCAGGGCGCCGAGCCCGGGCTCGAACTGATGTATATCAGCAAGGATGGGGAGGAGGGCTTCCCCGGTGAGTTGCATACGACGGTGGTGTACACGCTCACCAACCACAACGAGCTCAAGATCGAATACTCGGCCGTCACGCAGAAGGACACCGTCCTCAACCTGACAAACCATTCCTACTTCAACCTGGCGGGCGCTAACACCGGCGGTACGATCCTGAATCACGAAGTCACGCTTTATGCGGACCAGTTCACGCCGGTTGATTCCGGCCTGATCCCGACCGGCGAACTGAAGAATGTTGCCGGCACGCCGTTCGACTTCACAAAATCGACGGCAATCGGAAAGCGGATCGAAGACAACGATCAGCAGCTCAAGTACGGTCACGGCTATGACCACAACTGGGTGCTGCGTGCGCACACCGGCATGGCGAAAGCCGCCGAGGTTCACGAGCCCACGACGGGTCGCGTGATGGAAGTGTGGACGGACCAGCCGGGCCTGCAGTTTTATACCGGCAACTTTTTGGACGGCAAGGTGAAAGGGAAGGGCGGAATCGCGTACCCGCACCGCGGAGCGTTCTGCATGGAGACGCAGCATTTCCCGGATTCGCCGAACAAGCCGAAGTTCCCGAGCACGGAGTTGAAGCCCGGGCAGACGTACCGCACGACTACCATTTATAAATTCAGCGCACGGTAAAGCGGCGCGGCATCATTTACCGCTCCCTCACGGGCTGTAAATGAATATCGAAACGCTTTTTTGCCGCATTCAAACGCACTCGCATCCCCGGCACCGTTTACCGCTCCCTTACGGGATTGTGAAAAAATATCGAATTGCTTTTTGCCGCATTCAAATGCACTCGTATCTCTGGCACCGCTTACCGCTCCCTTACGGTCACGGCTCCGTATGTAGTTGATTCTGCTAACGGAGCCGCGACCGTGAGGGAGGGGTAAAAGGTGCGTCGAAAGGCGGACGGAGTGCGACGAGAACGGCAGCCGGATTTTTTCACAAGCCCGTGAGGGAGCGGTAAAAGGTATATCGAAAAGCGAATGGAGCGCGACGTGACCCACCTCATGCAACGTGTATCCTGGGCCTGTGCTTGGGATCCGGGATTGCCCGTCTCAGCACCTCGTGGACCAGTGGCGCTACGTCTCCTTCTCCCAGCACCAGGAACCGCAGCAGATTGCCGATCGGGTTTCCTTCGGTCCAATGAAAGTAGGCGTGCGGGAGCCCGCCTGTGGTGCGTTCCAGATAAATGAGGAACGCGGCTATGGAATTAGCGACCACCGGACTCGATCCGCTCAGCACGGCGTGCCGCCCGACTCTCCGGCCTTTCAAGTGCAGCGCCTCTTCGAACTCCGAAGCGTCGCCGCGCTCCAGCATCAGGAAGTAAACGCGCTCGCCGGGGAGAAGATTGTGGGCTAACCGCGTGATCCGGTCGGCTTCATCCAGCATCGCGGCATTTTCCGGACCCCGCGGGCGTTTGGCAATGATGTGAATGATTTGATCCTCATCCTCGGCCAGCAGCGTGCGCGCGGCTTCGTCCAACTCCACATGCTTGATTCGCAGTTCGGTGGAGCGGCGCGCCCGTGAAAGTAGCGACGTGAGGATCATCGCCACAATGAAAATGGATGCGATTCGAATGCCTTCCGGACGCTCGTAAATATTCAGCGCCGTCGTGTACACGAACACGATGGCGATCAGCAGAAACGGCAATCGAAGCCGCGACTGCCACGCGGCAATGGTGACCGCGCACGCCCCGGAGGTCATCAGCACCAGCACGCCTGTGGCATAGGCGCCGCCCTGCGCATCCACGTCCGCATGGAAGAGCCACGTGACGGTAAAGGCCACGCCGATGAACACGAGCACCAGCGGCCGCGACGCGCGCGCCCATTCGGGAGCCATACCGAAGCGCGGCAGGTAGCGCGGAATCAGGTTCAGCAACCCCGCCATCGCGGATGCGCCCGCGAACGCGAGTATCAAAATCGTGCTCACGTCGTACGCGGTGCCGAACGCATTCCCCAGCTCCTGATGGCAGAGATACGACAACGCGCGGCCGTTCGCCGGGCCGCCCGGCGCAAATGCGGGCGCCGGAATGAGCAGCGTGGTCACCATACTGGTGGCCAGCAGAAACACGCTCATGATTCCAGCAGCCGTGATCAGCAGCTTGCGCGCGTTTCGCACGCGGCCTGCCTCATTATTGCTGCGGATCAGAGGCATCACCGCCACTCCCGTCTCGAATCCGGAAAGCCCTAGCGCCAGTTTCGGAAAGAGCAGCAGCGCGATTCCGACCATCGCTAGCGGGTTGCCATGCTGAGCGAAGAGGGCGTGCTTCCACTGGCTGAACAGGTGCGGTTGATGTATCACCGCGGAAATGGCCTTCGCCGTCACCACCAGGTTTAGGGCGAGATAGCTCCCCACCAGCAGCACTGCCACGCCGATAGCCTCGGAAAAGCCCTTCATAAAGATGGCGCCCAGCGTGGCCAGCAGCACCAGCGTCAGCAGCATCTGATTCTGAAGCCAGGGCGGCGTAAACGGATTGTGCACCACATGCGCCGCCGCATCGGCTGACGACAGGGTCATGGTAATGACGAAATCTGTGGTGGCGAAGCCCAGTAGAATGAGAATGAACGCCTTCCCCAGCCACTGGGGAAAGAGACGTTCCAGCATTCCGATGCTACCCTGCCCGTTCGGGCTGGCGGCAGCCACGCGGCCATATACGGGCAATGCGCCGAACAAAGTAACCAGCACCAGAATCAAGGTGGCGATTGGCGACAGCACGCCGGCCGCGAGAAACGCAATTCCCGGCTGATATCCGAGGGTCGAAAAATAGTCGACGCCGGTAAGGCACATCACGCTCCACCACGCGTGGTGTGCTTCAGGCTTTTGTTGAACGCCTTCCGGCAAGCGAAGGTCTGAGAGCAGCCAGTCCGTAAACCCCACGCGTCAGACTATAGCAAACAAGACACTCGCAGACGGGAGCTTTCCGCACACCCGGAGGCCAGCATCCGCGGTGGCCGACCGCGATACACTGCTACCAATGCGCTGGCTCCTGCTGTGCCTCCCCCTGTTCCTCCATGCGGCCGATACGGACTGGCTCGTCAACGGCGGCGTCGATAATATTCGCTACACGACGCTTTCGCAGATCGGTCCGGCCAACGTGAAATCGCTCCAGGTGGCATGGACGTACGACGCGCATGACGCATTCAAGGACTCGGAGATGCAGAGCAACCCCATTGTCTTCGGCGGGCTGCTCTACGCGACGACGCCGAAAATGCGTGTGGTCGCACTGAATGCGGAAACGGGGCAGGAAGTGTGGACCTTCAATCCGGTGCAGGCGGGTGAACCGCAGCGGCGCTTCCGCCATCGCGGCGTCACGCTTTATAAGGACCGCATCTTTTTCACGTACCGCAATTTCCTGTATGCGCTCGACCGCCTGACCGGAAAGCCGCTTCAATCTTTTGGCGACAACGGCCGCATCGATCTTCGCAACGGCCTTGGTCGCCCGCCGGAAAGTGTGACGGTGAGCGCCAGCAGTCCGGGAGTGATCTTCGAGGACATGATCATCCTGCCGAGCACCGTGCCGGAAACGCTGCCCGGCACGCCCGGCCACATCCGCGCGTTCGATGCGGCGACCGGCAAGCAGCGCTGGATCTTCCACACGATTCCGCATCCGGGCGAATTCGGCTATGAGACATGGCCTCCCGAAGCGTACAGGATCTCAGGCGGCGCGAATGCGTGGGCAGGCCTCACCGTGGATGCGCGAAATGCGATGGTGTTCGCTGCTACGGGCTCGGCGTCCTTCGATTTTTACGGCTCGAACCGCATCGGCAACAACCTGTTCGCCGATTGCGTGATCGCGCTGGACGCGCGCACCGGAAAGCGCGTCTGGCACTTTCAGGGCGTGCACCACGATGTGTGGGATCTCGATTTTCCCGCGGCGCCGAGTCTGGTGACGGTAACGCGCGGCGGCAGGAAGGTGGAGGCGGTCGCGCAGATCACCAAGCAAGGCTACGTGTACGTGTTCGACAGGCATACCGGCGAGCCGCTGTTCCCGATCGCCGAGCGCAAGGTGCCCGCGTCGAAGCTCGACGGGGAGAAGCTTTCCGCGACGCAGCCGTATCCGGTGAAGCCGCCGCCTTTCACGCGGCAGGCGTTCACCGAAGACATGGTCACCAACCGGACGCCCGAAGCACACGCGGCCGTGCTGGCGCGTTTGAGGGAGCTGGATTCGCAGGGTGTGTACACGCCGCCGGGCACGCGTGGCACGGTGTTGATGCCGGGAACCGACGGAGGCGGCGAATGGGGCGGCGCGGCGTTCGACCCCGAAACGGCGCTCCTCTACGTAAACTCCAATGAGCAGCCGTGGCTGATTCGCATGGTGACGCACGACACGACGTCGCTGTACAACAACAACTGCGCAGGGTGCCACGGGGCGGATCGCAAGGGGTCGCCCGCATCGCCCTCCCTCGTGGGTGTGGGCGACCGGTATTCGCGGCAGCAGCTTGTGAAAGTGATCAATGAAGGATCCGGACGGATGCCGGGATTCAGCCATCTTGGCCGCGGCGTAAACGAGATTGTCGATTTTCTGTTGACCGGGAAGGACACGGGTGCGGCGAACCTCGAAGCGGCGCAGAAGGATCCGAACTGGCAGAAGTATCGCAACGAAGGCTACATTCTGTTCCGCGATCCGGATGGGTATCCGCCGCTCACTCCGCCATGGGGGACGCTGAACGCGATCGATCTCAACAAGGGAGAGATCCGCTGGCAGATTCCGCTCGGCGAGTATCCGGAGTTGGCGGCGAAGGGACTGAAGAACACAGGAAGCGATAATTACGGGGGTCCGCTGGTCACCAGGAACGGGCTGGTTTTTATCGGCGCCACCAATTTCGATAAAAAGTTTCGTGCCTTCGATAAGCTGACCGGCAAGCTGCTTTGGGAGACCACGCTGCCGGCCGCGGGCAATGCGACGCCGGCCGTCTATGAGAGGAATGGCCGCGAGTACATTGTGATTGTGTGCGGAGGAGGGAAGAACGATGCTCCTTCCGGTTCCAGCATTGTGGCGTTCGCGCTGCCGAGGTAGCTGCGTGACGAGAGGAATCCTTCCCGTGGCCACGCTTAGTCCCCGCGTGTTTTCATGCTGCGCCGGGCTCATCTGCGAGTGCCTTGCGCAAAGTACGACAGCCCGACGCGAAGGGCAACCTGCGCCTGGGTGGCCGGCGTCTTTGCCGGCATTCAATTCGCCGAGGGGCGCTGCGCGCGTTCGACGACAACTACATCGACGGCAGTTTTCGTCGGCTCCAAGCGGAGGCCGAGCTGCTCTTGAATCGCTGCAAACAGCGCTGGTTTGGTGGGATTGTCAGGGCCTTTGCCCAGCACTCCGCCGAAGACAGTTTCGTCGGGCGTGAACTCAAGATCGAAATCGTATCTGCCAGAGAGTCCCGTCCGGTCAACCACCGGGTATTCGAGAGCGGCCCGTTGCAGCACTGAAGCAAACTCACCGATGGTGGTGTAGCGTCCCGGCAGCCGAACGAGTTCAGGGCCCACTACGAAAATCAGTGGCGGCGGACCTTCAGGCGTATTATCGGGAGAGACAGTGCTCTCTTTGAGCTTTTCGCCGGTTTTTGCAATGCTCATCGCGTACGCCTGCATCTCCTTCTGCTCCCGGTGGATGCCGAGTTGGAAGCGATCGGCCAGCAGCTTCCTCAACATTGCCATCTGCTCGTTCAGGTTGGGCCGCAGGTCGCCAGGTGTTCTGGCGTCGATGTCGTAATGCTCGGTATCGATCCACACGGGTCCGCCGAGGATCGCACGCGGATTCAAATTGTACGCTGCCGCGATGAGCGTCTTCAGTGTGTGATTCTTAGCGGCGAACGTGTTTGCACTCAGCATGCGAATCCACCTGCCGGCCGGCCCAGGTGGGGTCGGCTTGATGCTTGCGACTTCGAACTCGGCAAACTGCGGTCGAGGCGGCGGCGATTGCGCGGAAACGCCGGCCGCCAGAAGCGCGATAATCAGTGATGCCCTCATGGCGGCAGTATACGCCTTCAAGGGAATGTTCGTTGACACTTCGCTAAACTAACGACATGGCCCATCGACTCCTGCTGCTGATTGCACTCATCGCCGGTTGTGCCGCCGCGCAACAACACCGCGTGTTCGAGTTGCGAACCTATACCGCCGTCGAAGGAAGACTTCCCGCGCTCGAAGCCCGATTCCGCGATCACACGATCGCCATCTTCAAGAAGCATGGAATGGAGTCCATCGGCTATTGGATTCCCAAAGACCGGCCGAACACGTTGATCTACATTCTGGCGCATCCCAGCATGGATGAAGCCAAAAAGCACTGGGCCGAATTCACCGCCGACCCCGAGTGGGTGAAGGTCAAGGCCGACTCCGAAACGAACGCAGGCGGCAAACTCACCGTCAAGACCGAATCGGTCTACATGGACCCGACCGACTATTCGGCGCTGAAATAACTGTGGACATCGCCCGTCAGGCGCACATGCGCCACCTCGTCGAGCAGTTGCACAAGCTGGAAGCGCGCCTGCGCGAAGGCGGAGGCGCGGCCCGTGCCGAAAAGCAGCACAAAGCGGGGAAACTCACGGCCCGTGAGCGCATCGCCAAACTTTTGGACGGCGGCGCGTTCTTCCTGGAAATCGGGATGCTGGTCGCGTACGACCAGTATGAGGGGCAGGCGCCCGCGGCCGGAGTGGTTACCGGCATCGGCAAGATCGAAGGCCGCCCCGCCGTGGTGGTGGCGAACGATGCGACTGTCAAGGCGGGCTCCTGGTGGCCGGAGACCATCACGAAGATTTTGCGCGCGCAGGAAATCGCGATGCGCAACCGGCTGCCGATCGTGTACCTGGTCGATTCGGCGGGCGTCAACCTTCCGTATCAGGACGGCATTTTCCCCGGGCAATACGGCGCCGGCCGCATTTTCTTTTACAACTCGCTGATGCGGCGCAAACTGCGCATTCCGCAGATCGCCGCGGTCATGGGTCCGTGCATCGCGGGCGGCGCGTATCTGCCGGCGCTCTCCGACGTAATCTACATGGTGGAAGGCGTCAGTTTTATGGGTCTCGGCGGTCCCAATCTGGTGAAAGGCGCAACGGGTCAGGTGATCGACTCGGAAACTCTCGGCGGCGCACACATACATACCGCGGTGAGCGGGGTCGCCCATTTCATGGCGAAAGACGACACCGATTGCCTTGTCCGCATCCGCGAGCGCTTCCGTAACTTCGCGCCGCCCCCCGCGCCGCCCAGCGGGAACCCGCCGGCGCGCGATTCCTCCGATCTCTACGGCATTCTGCCCGCCGACCATCGCCAGCCGTACGAAATCGAGGAAGTGTTGAAGCGCATCTTCGACGCAGGTGCGGTGGAAGAGTTTCAGCCCGACTATGCGCCGGAATTCCTCTGCGCGAATCTCCGCTTGTGCGGGCGGCCTGTCGCGCTGATTGCGAATCGCCGCGGATTCTTGCGGGCGGAGGGCAAGCCGCGCATCGGCGGGATCGTGTACACGGAATCGGCGCGCAAGGTGGCCTATTTCGTCGAGACGGCCGAGCGCCTGCGCACGCCCCTCATTTATCTGCAGGACGTATCGGGGTTCATGGTCGGTCCCGATGCGGAACGCGAAGGCATCATTCGCGCCGGCGCGGAGATGGTGGAATCCATGTCCTGCGCCACGGTGCCGAAGATCGTTCTCACGCTCAACCATGCCAGCGGAGCCGGATACTACGCCATGGCCGGTCAGGGCTTCGACCCGAACTTCACCTTCTCATGGCCGACGGCGCGCATCGGCGTAATGGAAGGGGAATCCGCGGTGGTGGCGCTGTTCGCCGCCGAGCTCGAAAAGTACAAAGGCAAGGATCTGCCGCCGGAACTGCACGCGCAAATCGATAAGACGCGCGCCGATTACGAGCGCTGGCTCGATGCGCGCTATGCCGCCGCGCGCGGCCACTGCGATGCGGTGATCGATCCGCTCGATTCCCGCTTCGTGCTCTCCTTCGCTCTGGAAGCGTGCTATAACTCCACCGGCCATTCGCCCGTCCCGGGAGCGGGCCTCCCATGATTCGCATCGCCAACGGTCAAGGCTTCTGGGGCGATTGGCTCGAAGCGCCCGTCCGCCTCGTCGAAGAAGGGCCCATCGACTACCTCGCTCTGGATTATCTCGCCGAGATCACTATGTCGATCCTGCAAAAGCAGAAGCAGGCCGACCCGCGGCTCGGCTACGCGCGCGATTTTCCGCCGCTGGTGGCGCGCATCGCGTCGCGCATCAAAGAACGTGAAGTGAAAGTGATCGCCAATGCCGGTGGCGTGAATCCGATCGAATGCGCGAAAGAAGTTGTCCGCCTCTCACCCGGGCTGAAGGTGGCCGTGGTTCTGGGCGACGATGTGTTCGGGCGCATCGACGAGTTTCTGTCGAAGGGCTATGAAATGCGGGACATGGACACCGGCGAGCCCATCGCCGCGATTCGCGACCGCATCCTTTCGGCGAACGCCTATATCGGAGCATTCCCGCTGGCCGAGGCGCTGGCGACTGGGGCGGATGTAGTGGTGGCGGGGCGCTCGACCGATACGGCGCTGACCCTTGCTCCGATGGTCCACCGCTTCGGCTGGCAACCCGGCGATTTCGACCGTTTGGCCGCGGGCACCATCGCCGGACACATCATCGAATGCGGTGCGCAGTGCAGTGGCGGGAACTGCCAGGTGGACTGGCAACGGATTCCGGACATGGCTTCGATCGGATATCCGATCATCGAAGCGCATCCCGACGGCGTATTCAATGTGACGAAGCATCCCTCGTCCGGCGGGCGTGTTTCCGCGGACACGGTGAAAGAACAACTCCTGTATGAGTTAGGCGATCCGCAGAATTACATCACTCCGGATTGCATCGCGGACTTCACGACGATTCAGTTGGCGGACGAAGGTCCGGATCGCGTTCGCGTGAGCGGGATCAAAGGGAGGAAGCGGCCGCCGACTCTGAAGCTGTCGATTGCTTATACCAACGGCTGGAAGGCGATCGGAACGCTCGTTTATTCGTGGCCGCAGGCGCTCAAGAAAGCTCGCGCCGCGGATGCGGTGGTGCGGAAGCGGCTGGAGAATCTGGGATTGCGCTTCGAAGAGATCCATACGGAATACTTCGGCGTAAATGCGTGTCTCGGTCCGGCTGCTCCTCCGAATCCCGATCCGCCGGAGGTGCAATTGAGGATCGGAGTGCGGGGACAGGATAAGAAATCGGTGGACCGGTTCACGCGCGAATTGATTCCGCTGGTATTGAACGGGCCTCCCGGCGCGACGGGGTTTGGAGAAGGACGGCCGCCGGTGCGCGAGATTGTGGCGTACTGGTCGGCATTGGTGCCGCGCGAGGAGATCCAAACCAAGGTCGAGGTATTCGATTAGCCGCCGGGCGCGCCTGCAACTACGTTCATCGCAACGCGATCACCGGGTTAACCCTGGTGGCCCGGCGTGCGGGAATCAGAGCAGCCATCAGCGTCACCGCGGCCAGCACTGCCGTTACCGCGACATAGGTCCACACGTCGAGCGGCGTGACGCCATATAGAAAGGACGTCAACACGCGCGTCGCTGCAACGGCCCCCGCAATTCCAATCGCGACGCCGATCGCGGTCATGCGCAGCCCGCGCGCCATCACCATTTTCAGAACGTCTGAGCTCCTCGCGCCCAGCGCCATGCGGATGCCGATCTCCTGCGATTGCTGCGCCACCGAATATGCAATCACGCCGTAAAGGCCCACCGCGGAAAGCACCAGCGCGCTCAACGCAAAGATGGCCAGCAGGATGGTGCGAAAACGCGGCGCGCTCACCGACGCCGCTACATTCTCTTCCATCGTGCGGATCTTGACCAGAGGCTGATCGGGATCGATGTCGCGCACCGCCTTGCGCAGCTCCGGAGCTGCGAGGCGCGGATCGCCCGCCGTGCGCAGCACCAGCGACATCGCAAACACCGGCAACAGCTTGTTCGCTTGCCGGAACGGTAAATACATTTCGGCCGCGGGGTCGGTTGCCAGGTTCTGCTTCATATCGCCCGCGATGCCGACAATCTGCATCCACGGAACCTCCTTCTCAGGCGTGCCGCCGATCTGTATAAACTTGCCGAGCGCGGGTTTCTTTCCGAAGAACTGCTTCTGCATCGATTGATTGATCACCACCACCGCGGGCGCTGTTTCATTGTCCCGGCGCTCCAGGAAACGGCCGGCGATCAGCGGCACGCGGAGGGTTTCCAGGTAGCCCGCGGCCACCGTACGGTAGCCTGAGACGATGTAGTCGTGGGGCGTCTTCGGCGGCCGGCCCTGAATGTTGAACAGGATCTGCGATCCGCCTCCGCTTACCGGGAGCCCGGCAGAGGCGCCGTCGGCTTGCACTCCCGGAATCGCGCGCGCCGCATCCAGCACGCGATCGAAGAAGGCCATGCGCTCGGCCTCGTCGTGATGCGCTTGTTGCGAAAGCGGCAGGTCCGCGACCAGAATGTTGCCTGGATTGAACCCCGGCGACACGTTCTGCAGCGATTCAAAGCTGCGGACGAACAAGCCGGCGCCAATCAGCAGCACCATGGCTAACGCGATCTCCCCCACCACCAGCAGCGTGCGCAGGTTATTCTGCCGCGACCCGCCCGTGCTGCCTCGACCGCTTTCATTCAGCACGGAGCGCAGGTCCGAACGCGCCGCTTGCATGGCGGGCGCGATCCCGAAAAATATGCCGGCGAGTACGGCGGCGAGCGCGGTAAACGCCAGCACTCGATTGTCGATGTTGATCGTGGCAATGTCCGGGACAGCGCCTGCAGCCAGGCGGGTGAGCGCCGGCAGAGCGGCGGCAGCCAGCGCCAGTCCCGCGACTCCGCCGATCAGGGCGAGGGTGCCGCTCTCCACCAGCAATTGCATCATCAGCCGGGATGCGCTCGCGCCCAGCGCCGTGCGCAGGGCAATCTCGCGGCGGCGCGATACGGCGCGCGCAAGCATCAGCCCCGCCACATTCGCACACGCGATCAGCAGCACGAGCCCGACGGCGCCGGAAAGCGCGATCAGGGCGGGCCTGATATCCTGCACGAGGCGGCCGTGCAGTTCGACCACGTTTGCGCCGACACCCGTGTCGTAGATCGGGTACTGCTCTTCCAGGCGTTTGGCGATCCCCGACATTTCCGCCCGCGCGCGCTCGATCGGGATGCCGTTGCGCAACCGGCCGATCGCGATCAACCCGGGATGCCAGCCGCGATCGTCGGGGAGTTTCGCCGCGAACGCGGCGATCGGGACCATCACGTCCGCGGGCTGCACCAGGCGAAATGACGGCGGCAAAATCCCGATGACGGTATAAGGCGTGTTGTCGAGTGCGATCGTCTGGCCAAGCACGTCCGCGTTCGCGCCGAAGCGGCGGCTCCAGAAACCGTAGCTCAGCAGGACTACCGGAACGGCGCCGGCCCGGTCATCGGACGCTGTGAAGGTGCGGCCGCGAATCGGTTGCACGCCCAGCAGCGGCAACAGATCCGACGACGCCATCTGCCCCTGCAACCGCTCGGGTTCGCCCCTGCCGGTAAGGGTCATCGGCGCGATGCGCGCAACCGCGATGCCTTCGAAGGTTTGCGTCTGCGCGCGCCAGTCCTGCAGATTCTGCCAGGAAGGGCCGAGGGAGGGAATCGTCGGCATGCGCTCGGTCACCAGGCACAGACGATCGGCATCGCGGAACGGCAGCGGTTTGAGGAGCACCGCCTGAACCACGCTGAAAATGGTGGTGTTCGCCCCAATCCCGATGGCCAGCGTAAGGACGGCAGTCAGCGTGAACCCGGGAGTCTTGCGCAGCCAGCGCAATGCGTAACGCAAATCGTGGTAGTGCATGGGAAGAACTACAATTTGGACGTTCTCCCATCGTAATCGTTTGTAACAGGACGCGCAGCCGCGCCGGGGCTGTTCCTCAGCGGCGTACTTGTTCGATACGGTAGAACGCTGAGGCGTGCGGGGCAACCTTGAAGGTTTGGCCGCCGGCCGCCGGCGCGAGATCGTGCTTCTCCCAGAGATCCCGAATCGCGCAGTTGCCCGATAAGCCGAGTTGGGACCAGTCGATCCTGATCTCCTCGTCCGGCCCGTCGCCGGTGTTGAACACGGCGAGGTATTTCGCGGACGTGCCGGGCATTTCCGCGACCCACGCCACCTGGTCGCCGCGCGTGAACAGTTCTTTGCTTTTCCCGGCCTTTTGATTCACCGCGAGCACTTCATCGTTGGTGATGAGTTGCAGAGTCCACTCGTCATTATCCGGCAGATTACCGCCGAACATCAGCGGAGAGCGCGCAATGGACCAAAGCGTCATCAGCGTTCTCTGCTCATCGTGAGTCAGCAGAGACATGCGCGGCGCGCCGCGTTCGGCACGAATTCCGATATGGCCGAGCGGCAGCATGTCGCCGTCGGGCCAACTGCCGGGCTTGACGTATGCGTTCCACTTTGTGAAGTTCGGAAACTGCCGCTTGAGGTCGATCCAGCGGTCCCAAAAATCATCGGAGATTCGCCACATCTGCGCCCACTTTGCGAGGAATGTGCCTTTGCCGGTATCGTGCGTTCCGGGCGAGAGGCTGAGGACGATGGGGCGGCCCGTTTTGCGAAGGGCTTTGCTGAGCGCTTCGATCTCGGTGCTGTGATCGCCAGTGGGACCGCTGCCGAACATATCGTCGGCTTTGATGAAATCCACACCCCAACCGGCATAGAGCCTGGCGATCGAGTCATAGTATTCCTGCCCGCCAGGTCTGGTCACATCAATTCCGTACATGTCGGTGTTCCACGGGCATATGGAGTTCTTATCCGCGATGTCCGCCGCTTTGTATCGAGTGCCGGCGATGCTCAAGTCGCGATCGACGGCCCGCCGCGGAATGCCGCGCATGATGTGAATGCCGAACTTCAACCCTTTGCCGTGCACGTAATCGGCAAGCGGCTTGAAACCGCGCCCGTCCGCGGCGGAAGGGAAGCGATTGGGCGCCGGCATCAGGCGGCCGTTCTCATCCATCGTCAATTCGGCGCCCGGACGATAGCCGTGACTCTTCGGGTTCGGCTCCGACCACTGTATATCCACCACCACGTACTGCCAGCCATGCGCCGCAAGATTCTTCGCCATGTAGTCTGCGTTGGCTTTCACTTCGGCTTCGGTAACGCCGGTGCCGAACGAGTCCCAACTGTTCCAGCCCATCGGAGGCGTGGGCGCGAGCAGGCCCTGTGCGGCGGCAAGCGCGGGGAGGAGAAACGCGGCCAGTCGCATCTTACTGCACCTTCAACCGAAGAATAGTCAGCGAGTGCTTGGGGAACGTGTAGCTGAACGAGGTATTTCCGCCGAGCGACGCTTGCCGGGTCGTGGGACGGACCTTGTCCACTCCGAAATCGTTCACAGCTTTCAGATCGGCATTGTTCATCTCCCAAACCGAGCCATCGGGCAGCAAGCGCCCTCCGGCATTCTCGATGCGAGCGGCAATGTCGGATTTCGCGCTGCGGTTCAGAACGTTGAGGAATACCGTGTGCGCAGCCGCATTGTAAGTGGACGATACATCCAGATACTGCAGCGCTTCCCGATCCCCGCTGCGGTAAGTGGGACCCGACGTTTGCACGTTCAGCGACACGTTGCCGCGTTGTTTCGCGTACTCCACCAGCGGGAAATAGATGGTCTGCAGATAAAGGCCCTGTTTGTTCGCAAAGATGGGCGCGATCACATTGACGAGTTGCGCGAGGTTGGCCATCTTCACCACGTCGGCATGCCGGAAGAACGCGTTGAGGAACATGCCCGTGGCGAGCGCGTCTTCGAAGTCGTAGTGCTCTTCCAGGCCCGTCTTCGCGATCTCGAATTCAGTCGAGCCCGGCACGATCGTGCGATACCAGGTGTTCCATTCATCGAACGCGATGTAAATGGGATGCGGCCGCGACTGGGAGTTGCGCGCCGCTTTGATTTGCCCTTCGACGATCGCGATCCGGTTTTCGATGTCCTCGCTGACGGCGAGAAACTTTTCCAGATCGTTCTCGCGGTTGCCGATATATGTATGCAGCGAGATGTAATCGATCTCGTCTTTGAGATGGTCCAGCACGGCCCGATTCCAGCCCACCCAGTCGGCGTTCGGCCGGAAGTCGGAAGATCCGCTGGCGATCAACTGAATCGTCGCGTCCTGCCGGCGCATCGCCACGGCCGCGGAAAGCGCGAATTTGGCGTAATCCTCCGGGCTCTTGTGGCCCAATTGCCAGGGACCGTCGATCTCATTACCGAGTCCCCAGATCTTCACGTTCCACGGCTTTTCGTGTCCGTTCCTGGCCCTCTGTTTGGCCCAGTATGTGGGGCGCGATTCATTGCAATACTCCACCCACTGCCGCGCCTGATCCACCGATCCCAAACCCGCATTGATACAAATGTAGGGCTCTGCGCCGATGCGCTCACAATAATGCAGAAACTCATCCGTGCCGAAGCGATTGCTTTCGAGCGCGCCCCATGCATGGTCCGGACGCGCCGGGCGCTGGTCTCGCGGACCGATGCCGTCCATCCAGTTGTAGCCCGAAGCGAAATTGCCGCCCGGCCAACGCAGCACGGAGACGCCGAGCGGCCGCACGGCGTCCATGACGTCTTTGCGGAACCCCTCGGAATCCGACAGGGGGTTGCCTTCATCGAAAATGCCGCCGTAAATACACCGGCCCAGATGTTCGGCGAAATTGCCGAAGAGGCGCGGATCGACCGTGCCGATCACGCGGCCGGTATCGACGCGAATCGTGGCGGCGGGAGCCTGGGTCTGGCTCGCAGCGGGGACGATCAGCAGCAGGGGGACGACCAGGGATTTAATAAGGGCCATGCAAGCGCCATGCTAAGTCGTGGCGTAGTGGGAAGTCAATCGTTCGCGTAGAACGCAGCCGGTATCCGCTTGGCTCCTCCCGATCGGGCGAACTCTCGTCCCAATCACCCGAGCGTTGCGAGGATACGGTCCCGCAGGCCTTGCGCATCGAACCGCGCGTCTTTGTAGATCTCCGGCGGCTTGCCCGAACGCGAGAAATCGTCCATTCCGAAGGTCCGCTCGCGATGATCCTCCGGGAGCAGGAACGGATAGAGGAATCCGCGCCAGCCGTTGTGCAGCGTGATGGCTCGCGCACGATCTTCCGCTGAGAAGATCCGGTTGGCTTCCGCCGGATTTGCCGCGCGGAATTCCTCAAACAGTTGCGGCGACGTCACCGCCACAATCTTCACGTCAGCCCGCTCCTCGATTTCAGGCAGAGCCTGCAACAAATTCGCCATCACCTGTCCGCCGCAGACCACGAGCACAATCTTGCGGCGGCCGTTTTCGGCAAACGCCTTGAAGACGTATGCGCCCTTAACCGCCTCGCGGGCGGGCGGCACTCCATCTCCCCGGCGCAGCACGGGCGTGCCCGGCCGCACAGCCGAAAACACCACGGGTTCGCCGCGCCGCATGCCTTCGAAGAGCATCTCGACCGCTTCGTTCGCATCGAGAGGTTTATAGACCTTGATCCCCGGGTACGCCGTGAACAGCGACATCCAGAACAGGCCGTGATGCGTCGGTCCGTCCTCGCCGGTCTCCGGCCCATCATGCGCGGCGAGCATGATGAAGAAACTTCGGGCCGCCGGGTTGATTGCTCTGTCGATCAGTGCCATGCGGACGGCGTTCGCCATCATCGGGGTGAACACGCCATACGTCGCAAACGCCGTCATGGGACGAAAGCCGCCCGGTAAAATATCCTGAGCCATGGCGCAGGACATCATGGCCATGTTCTGCTCCGCGATGCCGAAACGAAGTCCGCGGCCGAGTGGATTCTCACGGGTGAGCACGCCGTGGACGCGTTCGGCCTGCCCGGTCAGTATGGACTTCATCAGATCGCCCGCGCCGGTATAGAAGAAAGCGGTGTGCTGCATGGCCCACGTGAAGAATGCCTCGGTTGCTTTGCGCGTCGGTACGAGTTCACCCTCCGGAAAGACGAGTTCGGGCGGAAGAATGTCCGGGCGGGAGAGCGTCGTGTAGTCGGCGAGCGCGCGGCCCGGCAACGCGGAGGCCATGCGCTCCGCCAGTTCGCTCTCGCGCGGCATTTGCGACGCGATGGTTTGCAGCCGGCCGTGCAGATACTCGAGCGCCGCGCGACAGACCGAATCGGCGATCGTGCTAATGTCTGCCACCGCTTCACCGGCCACGCCCGCAATCGGAAAACCGAGCTCGCGCACCGCTTCGATATACTCTTCATGCTTCAGCGGCGTGCCATGCGAATCGGCCGTGCCCTGCAGGCGGCCGTATGCAAAACCTTTGACCGTGTGACAGACGATGGCCACCGGCCGCCCGCCGCCAAAGGCGCCGGCAGCGAGACGATAGGCGTACGCGAGTTCGCGGATATTGTGACCGTCTACTTCGATGATGCTCCAGCCGTGCGAATGCCAGTGATTCAAATAAGGGACCGGCAGGACTTCCGTGATAGGGCCATCAATGCCGAACTGGTTGTAATCGAGAGCGACGATCAGGTTACCAGCGCCGAGATTCGCCGCCAGATTGCGGGCTTCGTAGCTCATGCCCTCTTCGGTCTCAGCGTCTCCGGCGATGACGAACGCTTTGGTATCGAGCCCGCACGAGCGGTGAAGCAGCGCGAAACCCAGGGCTGCCGAGAGGCCGTGACCCGACGAGCCGGTGGAAGTGTCCGCGAGCGCGTAATGCGACTCCACGTGGCCGCTGGGTCCACCCCACCGGCGGAAGCGCGCGAGATCTTCGGGAAGGACGGTGGCGCGGGCGGCGGAACCTTCGAGTTGAAATCCGGTGCGGCGCAGCGTCTCATAAATGAGCGCGAGCACGCTATGGAAGAGTGGTGTGCAGTGGCCCGCCGACCAGACCACGCGGCTGCGTCCCGCATGCTTCGGGTTCCACGCATCGAATTGCAGCGCGCCGCTCAGGAGCATGGTGAGCACCATTTCGGCTTTCGACGACGAGCCGCCTGGATGCCCGCTTTGCGCCGCGTCTACGGCGGCGAACATGAGAGCACGGGCGGCGCGGCAGAGCTCCGCGATGCTGGTTTCGTCGATCTCCGCCAGCGGCTCGAGGGCGGCGCCGCGCAGGTCGAGATACGCGCCGCCTTCTGAGCGGTATTGGAAACGTTCGGGCTCGGCGGCGGCGAAGGCGTGATAGCTTCCTGCGTCCAGCAGGTCGAAAGCGGGGGCGGTAGTTGACGACATGGCAATCTCCGTCTGCGGCGATTGTAACAGCTATTCAGAGGAGATTATCTTGAACTTGTTGGAGCGGGGTTTCGCCGGCTGGTCCGGCAAAGTGGCAAAGGGTAGCCCGACGGCCGATGCGGCTATTGTTGCGGCCGCGGAGCAGCCCTCAACGTCTTCATGGGCGCCGCAGCCCCGCGGGTCTCTCTGGAAACGAGGTACTGGGGAGCTTTCGGTTTTCCCTGCCGCATCACGACGGCCAGGAGCAACAGGGCAATGACGGCCATCGCAGCAAAGATTTCCGAGAGCGGCGATTGCGAGGCGAAGCGTGCCGTAGCCAGCGCGAGGTAGCCCTCCACAAAGGCTCGCCCGGTGGGCATCGCCACAACGAAGGTCAACAAGAGTAGGGCGGGGCCGCGCATGACGATTCAAACTTAGCGGCATGGGCGGCTTCGCCGCAAGCTGTAAACGGATGGTCTGGCAATAGCATCGGTAGTAAACAGAAACTGTTATCCGGCGGCGGCTCAAACCGCGGTCCGCGGGCACTCCGATATTAAAAGTCGTGCCGAATCTCCAACATGCGGCCGGTGGAAGTCAGCCTGATCGCGCAATCGGACGTATCGGGAAATCCCTTGGGTCGAGCTCGCCAAGCCGCGCAAGCGCGGCACGACAGGAAGGATTCCTATCGTCACGGCAATTCACACGCGATGTGGTTGCGTGGATGCGGTAACAACGAGCGCGGGAAATGATGGTATTCTCAACAAATTATGTCTGCGACTACCGTTGCCGGCCAGGTCCGACACGCCTCCTTTGATAAACAACGTCTGTTTGTCGTCAGCGTGCTGGCGCTCTTCACCGCCGGCCTCGCCGCGTCGTTGCGCGCCGACATCGCCACCGACTTACAACGGATTTTCCTCGACCCCCTCGACCGTGCGCATTCGGCCGAAATGATCGGTTCGATCCTGGGAATTCCGTTCCTGGGGTTCGCTTTCACCATCGCCATCGGGAGTCCACTGTTAGACGCAATCGGAATGGCGATCATGCTTCCTCTTTCGGGAGTCTGTTTTATCGCCGGAACATTGGTCCTTCTGTTTGCCGGCAGCCTCGCCACAGGAGGCGGCATATACACGGTCCTGTGGATCGGGGCGCTGATCACCGGGATCGGCTGGGGCCTGGTGGAGACGGTTGTGAATCCACTCACCGCCACTCTGTATCCGGACGAAAAGACGGCCAAGCTCAACACGCTGCATGCCTGGTGGCCGGGCGGCTTGATTGCGGGCGGCTTGCTCGGCTTCGGGCTCGGCCAAATGGCTATCGGTTGGCAGATCAAGCTCAGCCTGATCGTCATTCCCGCGCTCGCGGTAGTGATCTTGTGTCTCGGGCTGAAGTTTCCGCCCACGGAACGGGCGGCCTCCGGAGTATCGATGGGCGAGATGTTTCGCGAGCTGCTCAATCCGATCTTCATCGTGCTGTTCGGGGCCATGTTCCTGACAGCGGCATCGGAGCTGGCGCCGGGCCAATGGGTCGATCTGGCATTGACCCGCACGGTGCACATGCAGGGCATTCTGCTCCTGGTGTATGTCAGTGGAATCATGTTCGTGGCGCGCCATTTTGCCGGACCTCTGGTCCGCCGCCTGTCGGCAATCGGGCTGCTTTGGTTTTCCTGCCTGTTGGCCTCGCTCGGACTCGTGCTGCTCAGCTTCGCGAACTCGCCGTTCACTGGAGTTCTGGCCGCGACAGTCTGGGGCGTCGGCGTGTGCTTTATGTGGCCCACGATGCTGGCGACGGCGTCGGAGCGATTCCCTCGCGGCGGGGCTCTCTTGATGGGGTTGATGGGAACGGCTGGAACGCTCTCCATCACCTTCGTGTTGCCCGCCATGGGGCGGATTTTCGACGCGAAAAAGGTGCAGGCAGCTGGCGGCGAAGCGGCATTTAAGACGCTCAGCGGTTCGGCGCTCGACAACGTCCTAGGTATCGCCTCGCAGGCCTCGTTCCGCGCCGTGGCCGCGCTGCCGGCGATTCTGCTGGTCGTCTTCGGGGCCATCTGGCTGTACGACCGCTCTAAAGGCGGCCACAAGCCTGTCAAGCTGAGCTAGCCTGTCGCGTTCGCCTTTGTCATTGGGGGCCGGCGCAACGCGCTCCTGTTGATCTTGATTTAACAAATCTCTCGCCCATTAATCAAAATCTACTCGCATATCTAAGCGATTTAGGTGTAAATCATTTAGGTATGGGTAAATCGTCGGATCTCATTCAGGGAACGCTGGACCTGCTGATTCTGCGCACTCTGCAAACGCAGGCTATGCACGGCTGGGCCATTGGCCGGCGCATCCAGCAGGTAAGCCGGGAAGCGCTCCAGATAACCCAGGGCGCGCTCTATCCGGCGCTGCATCGCCTGGAACAGCAGGGGTGGCTCCGCGCCGAATGGCGCAACACGGAAACCGGCCGCGAAGCTAAGTTCTACTCCCTCACGCGCGCCGGACGAGTCCAGTTGGCCAAGGAACTGGAACAGTGGGAACGGCTCTCCGGTGCCGTGGGGCTGGTCATCCGCATGGCGGAGGAGGGCTGACATGCATCCCGATCGATGGTTCAACGTCCTCCGCATGCGCTTGCGATCGCTGGCGCGCGGACGCCTTGTCGAAGACGATCTCGAACGCGAACTCCGCTCCTTCGTGGATCGGCAGACGGAAGAGAATATCGCCTCCGGCATGCCGCCGGAAGAAGCCCGCCGCGACGCGTTGCGCCGGTTCGGCGGCGTAGCCCAGATACAGGAGGAATGCCGCGACATGCGACGCACCGCGACACTTGAAAACCTGGCGCGCGACTTTCAATACGCCGCCCGAACCCTGGCTAAGGCCCCGGGCTTTACGCTCGCCCTTGTCCTCACCCTGGCCTTGAGCATCGGCGCGAACACCGCCATCTTCAGCGCCATTGAAGGAGTGCTCCTGCGGCCCCTTCCCTATGCCGGCGCGAGCCGAATCGTGCGCGTCTTCCTCCGCAGCAAGAATTATCCGCGCTTCCCTCTCAATCCGTTGGACCTCCGCGATATTCGGGCGCGCAATCGCTCCTTTGCTGCCATTGCAGGCATCACGCGGCATGATCGCCAACTCTCGGGCGGAGGCCAGCCCGAGCGGCTCACGGGCTTCGCCGTCACCGCCGGTTACTTCACCGTCCTCGGTGTTGCGCCCGAACTCGGCCGCGAGTTCACCACCGCCGATGAGTTGCCCGCGCGAGGAGCGGAAGCCATTCTCAGCGACCGCGTCTGGCGAACGCGCTTCGCCGCCGATCGCGGCATAATCGGCCGGAGAATCGTGCTGGATTCCGAGCCCTTCACCGTGGTCGGTGTGATGCCCCCCGTCGCGCACCCCGGCAACGAGTATCACGCCGTAGCCGACGGCGACACGGTGGACGTCTGGACTCCGTTTCCGTACCCGGCCGATGCGCGCGATCGCGGCTCGCATTTCATGGAGGCATACGCGCGACTCAAGCCGGGCGTCGATCTGGCGCAGGCGCAGGCCGATATGGATGCACAGTTCGCGCAGCTCGCGCGCGAGCATCCGGCCGCCGTCGGCTGGAACGCGACCGTCGTTTCTCTGTTTCAGGATCTTGTCACGCCGAGCCGCCGCATGCTGCTCGTCCTCCTCGGCGCCGCCGGCCTGGTGCTGCTGATAGCCTGCGCCAACACCGCGAATCTCCTGCTTTCGCGGGCCACGGCACGACGACGGGAACTCGCCGTACGCGCGGCGTTGGGCGCGGCGCGCTCGCGCCTGGTGCAGCAGATGCTCGCCGAAAGTCTCACCATCGCGGCGCTCGGCGGCGCACTCGGTACTGCAATCGGAATGGCCGGCATACGCATCCTGGCCGCGTTGCTACCGCCCGGCTTTCCGCGCGCCGCGGCCATCGGCATTGACGGCACGGTGTTCGCCTTTGCCTTCGCCGCCACCATCGGAACCGGCCTGTTGTTCGGTCTCGCTCCGGCGTTGCAAGCTGCTGGAATCGGAATTCAAAACGCACTGCGCGAGAGCGGCCGTTCCATGACTGCGGGTCTGCGCCAGACGCGGCTGCGCGGGGTGCTGGTGATCGGCGAGATCGGTCTCGCGTGCTTACTCTCCATCGGTGCGGGGCTGCTGCTCCGCAGCTTCGTCAACATGCTGCATGCCGACCCCGGCTTTCGCGCCGAACAGGTGCTCACTGCCGCCATTTCGCTGCCCCGGAAAACGTACGAGCCGAAAGCGGAAATCGCGTTTGATGACCGGCTGGCCGGCGATCTCGCTGCAATTCCCGGCGTGCGCGCCGCGGCCCTGGGGTCCGATTTACCGTGGGACGGCTATGACGAGAACATCGGCGGCTTCACCGTCGAGGGCCGGCCGCCCGCTCCCGGCCAGTCCTACCACGCGCGCTATCACTCTGCCACTGAAGACTACTTCACCGCGCTCTCTATACCCCTGCTGCGCGGCCGATTCTTCACGCCTCACGATGACATCAAGTCGCGCCCCGTGGTGATCGTCAATCTGTCAGCGGCGCGCCAATTCTGGGGCACGGAGGACGCCGTCGGTGGACGCCTCACCTTCACTGATCAGCCCAAACCGGAGGACTGGTTCACTGTCGCCGGCGTCGTTAGCGACGTCAAAGACCGCCCGAACAGCGCGTCCGCTACACCGGCGATTTGGTTCCCCATTCTGCAAACGCCGTTCGATGCCGGTCAGGTCAGCATCGTGGTTCGCGCTCGCGGTGACGCCGCCCAACTCGCGGCCGCGGTGCGCAACGTGGTGCATTCGCGCGATCCGCAACTCGCCGTGGCGAACGTGCGCTTGATGAGCGACCGCGCCACTGAATCGTTTGCGACCCCCAGGTTCGCCCTCCTCATCGTGGCCCTGTTCGCTCTTCTTGCCGCCACGCTTTCGGCCATGGGCGTCTATGGCGTCATCTCCTACTCCGTAAGCCAGCGCCGCCAGGAGTTCGGGTTACGAATGGCGCTCGGCGCGCGACCGCGCGACGTGCTGATGCAGGTGATGGCTCACGGCGTCAGATTGGCTGCGGCGGGCGTGCTGCTCGGTGTGGCGGGCGCGCTGCTCCTCGGTCGCGTGTTAGTGACGCTCCTCTACGAGGTAAAGTCGTCGGACCTGATGACTTTCGCCCTCGTGCCTGTGCTCGTAGTCGCCATCGCGGCCGCAGCCTGCTACATCCCAGCGCGCCGCGCGACATCCGCCGACCCGGTCAGCGCGCTCCGCAGCGAGTGACTCCAAACTGCTAGCCACGTGTGCCAGCTGATTCCGATCATCACGTCCAACTGGGTCTGCGGGGCTTGGTAGAATTCGAGCCGTGCCAGCCATGACAGCCTAAAACCGTTCCGGTCTCTCCCCTCACCATACTATGGTGACGGGACAAGGCACTCCCGGCCTCTATATAGAGCAATCGTAGATGTCATGCTTGGCGCGCTGGGGCGCGCGCCCAGAATCCGACATGCGGACACAACGTAAGTTGGCCCGGAGACAGCTTCGATATGCGCGTTCGCGCCGACTAGGAGAACCGGGTCCGGGCAAGGTGAGTGCAGCGAAGATCGCTATTTCCTCCCCGGTGTCGTGTCGCAATACGGGGTTCTAGTAACGGTCATCGAGTTTTCAGCGGCTACCCCGCATTTGTCGGTTGAAGGCGCGCGCTGCGTAGCCGTAAACGTTGCGACGCCGCCATTCATTTTGCCACTCACCTGCCACGTTATGGTCCCGCAGTTCCCTTTAGAAATCGTCAGTGAGCCGGTTATGTCCGCCCCAGTCTGATTGAGGGTCCAGGTTCCTCCGTTCTCTGGATCTGCCCACTTTCCGCTCACGTCGCCGCAGTTCACCGGGACCGAGGTCCAATAACCGATCGGACGGCCTAGCATCGGCACTGGGCAGCTTCGATCGGAAGGCCACGGGGACGTCGCCGGACCAGATTCGGCGGGCACCGTCCAACGGCCATATTGCGGAGCGGGGCTTGCTTGCCGGTTCGTATCCACCATTTCCAGGAACATGTTGTGCTCGCCTGCAAACTGCGCTGGATTGAATCGGATCGCGAAATGTACCTTCAAGGCATCGTTGGTAACTTCGGCAGTGGAGCATCCCGCCAGGAAACACCGGCTGTTCCATAGAGAAGCCGTCCCTCCAGCCACGACTGGCCCAAGATATTTGCCTGGCTGGTCCGAGAGTAAAAACAAGCTTTTAGTCGCAGGATCATACCTGACGACACACCGATCCGAGCGGCTTTCCGCTCGCTCTTGGAAATGGAGTCGGGCCTGAGCGATCCCGACGCCGCTATTGCCGAGCGAAAACTCTGCGGTGAAGATCTGAGCTGCGCCCTCTCCGCGGTCCGGATGGACGGACGACATGAAAGGTGCCGTTTTTATCACCGGCTTTGCGCAATACTGCGGAAGACCGGCCTTGGGAAGTTCGGTCAGCAGATCGAGCGAGTCAAATGAACGCATGCCAACTTGAAACGGGATCTTGCAGCCGAAATGTTCCTTTTCCCAAGCGGCTGGATTTACTGGCAGGTACTCGACATCGCACCCATCAGGCCAAGTCGCAAAACTCAGGTCGAAGTCAGGTTTTCCGTCAGAGAGATGCGTGATCCGAGTGCTCCAACACGATTTGAAGTCGAATGTGTATTCCCCGTTTTCAAAGGAGACCGGGACCTCGGCCTTGGTCTCTGACCTCTGCGCCTCGATGGGGTACAGAAGGGGATGCTCCGTCTCCTTGCATCGACCGAAGCGATCGCATTCCTTCCACTTCCCGACCTCGCGGCCCTGATTGTAGGTTCCTGCCGCGCCTTCGAAGTCGCGATTGAACCAGAAGCGAAATGGCCCGTCCTTCACCGCCAGCGAGCCGGGCAGAAGGTGTTCGCAGTAAACCGTTCCACCTCCAGCGTTTCCACCTCCGGCACCTCGATCATCGCGGTAAACCCGATCGGGGGGACATTGAACTGGCTTTGTCTCCTGTCCCATGCAGAGACGAGTAGCTGCGCAGATTAGAACCAGCGCGAGATATGAGTGGCGGCAGGCGCGGCGCATTTCACCCGCTACTGTACCCTTGGGCAAGATGCGCGTAAACGGTCTATCGAAGACGCGCGCCCCTCGGCATGAAAACGCCCGAATGCTGAGACTTGCGGGCGGCGCGACCTTTCCCCTTGAGGTTCGCCGCGAACCGAGCCATGAATCGTGCCGTACGGACAACACCACCAGATACGAGATCATCGGCGAGGGCCAGTACCTCGTGTTGGCGCAGGGCTGGTGGGCCAATGTGGAATACCGATCAGACCGAGCGACCGACGACTAGCGCGTGATGATCTTCGACAGGTACGCCTATGGCCGCATCTCCCTTTTCGACATCGCGTTGCCTGCCAACGATGTGATCGGCGGTGGCGAGGTGCGCGCGAAATGTGGGTGTGGGCCGACACGGGCGGGCGGCTGATCGACAGGCGCGCCGAATGGCAAGGGAGAAAGCGTCCGCGGACTGAGCGGCTCGGCTACGATACGCGGGCGAGAAACTGGTCAACGGGCGCGGGTCTTTGGAGACCCAATCTTGCGAAGCTCGATCACCAGCCGGAGGGCGTCGTTTACTTCCCTCTCGCTAGGAAAGGCTTTGTGGACGTCAGGGGCCAGTGGTACGAGGTTCGTGCCGGCGTGATACGCCTTCGCGTACTTGCCGCGGACGGCCCGCTTGAGGAGTTGGCTCAGGTCGTATTCAGACCGGAGCTCATCCTTTGCATTACTCTTTTGTTTCTTCATAGGCCCTCCTCTCAGATCGCGTCAGCGTCCGTGCGCTTATGATTCGAATGCGCTGACCACGAGCAGCGTGAGAAACCATGAGCACCTACCGCTGTTGGACAAACCAACGGTGATGTACCTGTATTCGCGTTCCGAGTGATCCGGATCCGCAAACGTAGCGCTGATGGGGTCTCCAAACACGGTGGCGGCTTCATCGAACGAGACTTTGTGCTTGCGAAAGTTTTCAGCCGCTTTCGCCGGGTCCCATTCGAATATCATGCTATTAGTGTAGCGGCGCTCCCTGCGGGGCGCCTATCCAACCAGGATTCTTTCTAATGGTGGGCCTGTGCAGACTCGAACTGCAGACCTCTACCGTGTCAAGGTAGCGCTCTAACCAACTGAGCTACAGGCCCGGTAAAGCTATCGTAGCAAATCTTCCGCGCCTTTCACGAAATTTTCGCCGCGTCACTTGCGAAAGCGCTTCAACCGCGCAACGTCGAAGCCTTCCGGTTGCGACGGACCCGCCATCGTCCGCAGCGGGACCACGCCCGCCCACACCCCCAACCCGAGGTCATCCTCGTCGTCCACTTCCGGTCCCTTGCGAACTTTCGCCGACACCGTCTCCAGCGGCAGCTTGAGCACGCTCGTCTGCTTCAACTCCGATTCCGTCGGCTGCCGCACCTCATCCCACCGGCCCGGCACAATATGCTCCGTGAACCGCCGCAGCGCGTCCATCTTCTCCGCTGCGCCCGTCACCAGCGTTGCCGTGCCCAGCATCATCACGCTCCGGTAATTCATCGAGTGGTGGAACGCCGATTTCGCGAGCACCAGCCCATCCACCAGCGTCACCGTAACGCACACCTCGATGCCCTCCGCCAGATTGCGCAGCATACGGCTTGCGGCGGACCCGTGGATCAGCAGTTCGTTGTCGCGCCGCGCATACCCCGTCGGGATGACAAAAGGTTGGCCCTCCGCGACGAACCCGACATGGCACAGAAACCCTTCGTCGAGGATCGCGTACACCTCGTCGCGATCGTAAACCGCACGCTGGGGCAGCCGCTTCAGCCGCGTGCGCCCGGTAACCGGAAACTCAGCCATTCAGGGCCTATGCCGCCGCCGGAGGAAACGTCTCCCCGAAAGCCGCTATCGCTTCCACCACCGTGCCGCACACCTGGACGATGGAATTGATCTGCGTCAGCGCCAGCATGTGGTGCACGCGACCCCCGGGCGCCGCCACCACCACCAGTCTGCCGCCCGCGCCTTTCAGTTTCCCCGCGGCCAGCACCAGCATGCCGATTCCGGCGCTGTCGGTGTAGTCCACTCCGCTCATGTCGAAGATCGCGCGCGTCCGGCCATCCAATACCATCGTCTCAGTGAGCGCTTCCACGCGCTGGCTTTCGCGGCCTATCGCCAGCTTTCCCTTGAGTTCCACGAGCGCGATATTCGGTTCAATCAGCCGTTCTTCAATGGTGAGCAGCATAAGAGTTTCGTTCAGCATACCGCTGACCGCACGTGCTCCGCTACTCGGCGCGCAGCGCGTTTACCGGGTCCACCCGCGCCGCGCGCCGCGAAGGTACGAATCCGGCGATTATTGCTGCGGCGATGAGCACGACCGCCGCAGCCGCATATGTCGGCGCGTCCAGAGGATGCACTCCGAAAAGCACGCTCGTCATCGCTTGCGTAGCCAGTGCCGCGGCGGCCAAGCCGATTCCGCTGCCAATGGCCGCCAGCACCAGCCCGCGACCCAGGAACATCCGCTGCACACGCGCCGGCGGCGCGCCTAAAGCAATGCGGATCCCGATCTCCCGCCGCCGCTGGGAAACGCCATACGCAATAATTCCGTAAATGCCGACCACGCCGAGCACCAGCGCCATTGCGCCCGCGATGGCCAACAGCGTCAGTGTAAAGCTCGTACGCGCCATGCTCTTGCGATACACCTCGTCGAGCGTGCGCACTTCGTATAGCGGCAGGCTCGCATTCACGCTCCAGATCGCTTTCCGCGCTTCGGCCAGCAGTCCCTCCGTGCCCGCGCGCGCCGTCCGCAGCACGAAGGTTGCGCTCCGCGTGCTAATGTCCGCTTGCCCCCTGAAATTGGACATCAGTGCTGGCCAATAGACAATCGTGCGAGCCGGTGTGCGCGTTCCCGCATCGTACACGTCCCCAGCAACGCCGATGATTTCACGCCACGGATCTCTACTGCTTTGGCGAATCCGCTTGCCGAGCGCAGCCGCCGCCGAGCCCCACATCTCGCGCGCCAGGTTCTCGGACACGATCGCCACGGTTTGCCGCCGGTAAACATCGTTCCAATCGAAATCGCGGCCGGCGACCAGCGGAATTCCGCTCGCGCGCCAATAATCGGGCGAAATGTAGCGGAAGTGGCGCACCGCCGGGCTATCGGCCGGACCGTAGACCTTGTCTTCGGCGAACACGCCGTCCGCGGATTCGTGCCCCTCCATGGGCGCCGAACTGGTGAGCGCCGCCGCTTCCACGCCGCCGATTGCCGAGAGCGCATTCATCATGTTGTTCTGCATGCGCATCACGGCCTCTTCATCCTTCACCTGAGCGCTCGGAATCGAAACGCGCATCAACTGTACATGAGCGGGGTCGCGGAAACCCGGCTGCACGCTCAGCAGTTTCTGCGATGTGCGCAACATCAGTCCGGACCCGATCAGCAGGACGAGCGCGAGCGCCACCTGCACCACCACTAACACGTCGCGCGTCCTGTGCCGCTCCCTGCTATCGCTCATCGTCCGTCCGCCGGAGGAGCGCAGGGATTCGGAAACATGCGGTCCCGCGTACTTGATCACCGGCATCAATCCGAACAGCAGGCCGGAAAGAAGCGATACGGCAGCGGCGAACGCCAGCACCAGCGGGTCGATTCCGATCTCGCTCAGCCGGGGCAGGGTAGCGGGACCCTTCGCCACCAGCAACTGCAAACCGCCGTACGCCAGCGCGACGCCCGCCACGCCGCCGAGCACGCTGAGGGTCATGCTCTCCAGCAACAATTCGCGCGCCAACGTACGCCATCCCGCGCCCAGCGCAGCGCGGATCGCCAGTTCCTGCCGCCGCCCTTCGGCGCGCACCAGCAGCAGATTCGCCACGTTCGCGCACGCAATCAGAAGAACCATCGCGAGCGTCCCCATCAGGACCCACAGTGTGGACGCAATGTCGCCCACTACTTCCTGTTTGAGCGGCTTGAGGTTCGGCCCGAAGCGCGCGTTGCGGAAGCCCGTGGGCGAAGCGCCCGGCGGGTTTGGCCACGAGTTCAGCCAAACCGGCAGTATTCTGCCGATATCCGCATTCGCCATGGCCAGAGTGACGGAGGGCCTCAAGCGCGCGATTCCGTTGAAGCTGAAATTCCCGAGAAACAGCTTGTTCCGGTCGAAGCGCAGGGGCAGGAAAACGTCCGCGCTTTCATCCAGAAAACGGAAGCCCTGCGGCATCACGCCGATGATCGTGCGCGGGTCGGAATCCACCGTCAGCGTCTGCCCCAATGCCGAGCGCTGCCCACCGAAGTGCCGCTGCCAGAAGCCGTAGGACAGCAGAGCGGTTTTCGGAGCTGCGGGGGTATCGTCGGACTGCGAAAACCAACGGCCGAGTTGCGGCTGCACTCCGAGCGCCTGGAACACTCCGTAAGTTACGGAGAGGGAGCGCGCCTGCTCCGGCTCGCCTCTTCCGGTAATTGTGGCGCGTCCGCTATCCCATAGCCCGATGTCCTGAATCGTGCGGCTCAGGTCGCGATAAGAGAACAGCATTGTTGGCGCGCAGAGTATGTCACCGGAAGCGCCGCGGATGCCCGGGGCAGTATGGAACACAGCCACCAAACGGCCGGAATCGGGGTACGGCAGCGGCTTCAGCAACACGCCTTCGATGACGCTGAACACGGCCGTGTTGCCGCCGATTCCCAAAGCCAGCGTGGCGACGGCAACAAGACTGAATATGGGAGTGCGCGCCAACCGGCGAAACATTTGCTGCAGAGGCTTCATATATTAAGTACGCTCGAACAGCCGAATGGTTGTTAAAAGAGGCGCCGTTTGCCGGTGCGAATCTCCGTGTACGCCGCATCGAAACTGACTGGACCCGGTTTCAGCATCCGGACCTTGCAAGACCCCACCAGTTCGCCTTTCTGCACCGCTACCTCGATAGCGCGCGGGTCGGCGCCGCGTTTTCCGCAAAGAAGCTCTACATTCTCCGGTGCGAAGTTGTACAAGGAGAGGCGGCGCTTCGGAAATGCGGATGGCGAATTCGGGTCCCGCCCGCCGATATGGATGGCCAGTTTCGCACGCCCGGTTTTCGGCCCATCCATCGCCACATGCAGTTCGACGAATAACAGCGCAATCGAATACCCCCGAGCTTCAACCTTCCGCAGTCCTGCCGCCGGACGCGGGTCCTGCAAAACGATCTGATGCGCATTCCGCGACAGTACCCTTGCTGAGACGCCGTCGATGTACGGCTCTCCGGGGTCCCTCGCCAGCACCCCGCCAACATGCAGAAGAATGGGATCGCCCGCATTCCGGAAACGCTGGACCTGTAGCCGCCTTCCGAACCTCGCCGCGCCGGGATCGGTGAAGCCCTGATACGCCAGCGGTGGCTCGGACTTGGACGTTCCGACGTGCGTCGCCCACTCGCAGAGCCGCTGCCCTTTTCCGTCGCTCACCGTAAACGTAAGCCGCGTGCCCCGCCTCGGTGACAGAGGCAATTGAGCCCCGTCGGAAACATCAATCGCCTCTCCGCCCGAATCCACCCGCAGGCCGCCCGGCACATCGCCCCTCACCTGCACGGTAACAACGCTGACCGCGGAACGATACAGCACATGCGGCAACGTCAGCGAGATATCGGAGGAACCGAAGCGGAAACGGCCGGTGACCGTAGACAGCTTCTGAGTCTCTTCGAGTGTGCACGCATCGTCCGCGGCGGCCATTGAGCAACAGCACACGCAGGCGAGAAATAGCAACCGGGTCATGAGCGTTGAACGTGTTACGCGCACGCTCCTGTTTCGGTTACCTCATTCCGCGCGCAGGGTGTTCACCGGATCGACGCTGGTCGCGCGCCGCGCCGGCACGTACCCCGCCGCCGCCGCGGCAACAATCAGCACTGTTGCCGCTGCCGCATATGTGGTCGCGTCCAGCGGCTGCACTTCGAACAGCACGCTTTTCATCGCCCGCGTTGCCACTGCCGCCGTAGCCAGTCCGATGCCGCTGCCGATTCCCGCGAGCGCCAGTCCGCGACCGAGGAACATCCGCTGCACACTCGCCGGCGGCGCGCCCAGCGCGATCCGAATGCCGATCTCTCTCCGTCGCTGCGAAACCGCGTACGCGATGATGCCGTAGATGCCCACCACCCCAAGCACCAGCGCCATCGCGCCCGCGATCGCCAGCAGCGTCAGCGTGAAACCCGTTCGCGCCATACTCTTGCGATACACCTCGTCGAGCGTCACCACGTCGTAAAGCGGCAGGCTCTGATTCACGCTCCAGATCGCTTTGCGCGCTTCGGCGAGCAGCCCTTGCGTGCCCGCGCGCGGTGTCCGCAGCACCAGCGTGGCGCTGCGCGCGCAGAGCTCGGGATCTCCCCAAAAGTTGCTCATCAAAGCCGGCCAGTATGCCGCCGTCGGAGCCTTCTCGCGCGTTCCCGAATCGTACACATCGCCTGCTACACCCACCACCTCGCGCCACGCGTCCTTCGTCCCTTCCCGAATGCGCTTGCCGAGGGCCGCGTTCGCCGTTCCCCACCACTCTCGCGCGAGATTTTCGGACACTATCGCCACGTTGCGGTGTTGATAGAGATCGTTCCAGTCGAAATCGCGCCCGGCCACCAGCGGAATTCCCGCCGCGCGCCAGTATCCCGGCGAGACGAACACATAGTGCCGCACCGGCGGTACATCTTTCGTGCCGTAGCTCTTGTCTTCCGCATACACAAAATCCGCGGCGTTGTATCGCTGCATGGGAGCGGAACTCGTCAGCGCGGCCGATTCCACCCCGCCGATGCGTTCCAGCGCATCCAGTATGTTGTTCTGCATGCGCATCACCGCTCCCCCTTCCTTCACCTGTGCGGCAGGAATCGAGATGCGAATCAACTGCACGCGCGCCGGATCCTGGAAGCCGGGCCGCACCGCCAGCAGCTTCCGGCTCGTTTGAAGCATCAGTCCGGAGCCGATGAGCAATACCAGCGCGAGCGCCACCTGCGCCACCACCAGCACATCGCGCGTGCGATGCCTCTCGCGGCCCTCGCTCACGGTGCGGCTGCCGCCCGAGCGCAGAGATTCGGCGACTTTCGGACCAGCGTACTTAACCGCCGGCAGCAGCCCGAAGACCACTCCCGATATGAGCGACACGGCCGCGGCGAACGCCAGCACCACGGGGTCTATCCCGATTGAAGCCAGACGCGGCAGTGTCGCGGGCCCCTTCGCCACCAGCAAATGCAGTCCGGCGTACGCCAAACCTACGCCGAGCGCCCCGCCCAGGGCGCTGAGCGTCATGCTTTCCAGCAGCAGTTCGCGCGCCAGCGTTTTCCAATTAGCGCCCAGCGCCGCGCGAATCGCCAGTTCCCGCTGGCGGCCTTCGGCGCGCACCAGCAGCAGATTCGCCACGTTCGCGCATGCAATCAACAACACCATGCCGAGCGTTCCCATCAGTACCCACAACGTCGACGCGATATCTCCGACCACTAGCACTTTGAGCGGTTTCACGTTGGGAGCGAGCCGCGCATTTTCGAAGATGCTCTTGGAGAATCCCGGCGGCGACGGCCACGAGTTCAGCCAGATCGGGAGCATCCGCTTCACGTCCGCGTTGGCCATTGCGAAGGTGACGCCCGGCTTCAGACGCGCGACTCCTTTGTAGCTGAAGTTGCCGAGCACCTGCTTGTTGCGGTCGAACCGGTAGGGCAGAAAGATGTCCGCCTTCTCATCCATGAATTGAAACCCGCGCGGCATCACTCCGATGATGGTGCGCGGTTCGGAATCCACCATCAAGCTCTGCCCCAGCGCGGAGCGCCGGCCGCCGAAGTGCCGCTGCCAGTAGCCGTAGGAAATGAGCGCCGTCTTCGCGCTGCCCGGCGAATCGTCGGCCTGGGAAAACCAGCGGCCCGCTTGCGGCGGCACGTTGAGCGCTTCAAACGTTCCATAGCTCACCTGGATTCCGTCCGCCTGCTCCGGTTCGCTGCTCCCCGTCACGGTCAGCCGGGTGGAGCTCCACAGGCCAAACGCCTGAAACGTACGGTTCAGTTCGCGATAAGTAAACAGCATCGTTGGCGTGCATACCAACGTATCTCCGGCGCCGGAAAGCCCCGGCGCGGAGTGCCAAACCACCGCAAGCCGGCTTGCACTTGGATACGGCAGCGGCTTCAGCAGCACGCCTTCGATCACACTGAAGACCGCGGTGTTGCCGCCGATTCCGAGGGCGAGCGTGACCACCGCAACCAGGCTGAAAATCGGACTGCGCGCCAAACGGCGGAACATCTGCTGTAGCGGCTTCATGTACTAAGTACGTGCGAACGGCCGAACGGTTGGCTAAACAAGTGCCGGCCTACTCTGCCCGCAGCGTGTTCACCGGATCCACGCCGGTCGCGCGCCGCGCAGGCACGTACCCCGCGGCCGCCGCCGAAACCATCAGCACTATCGCTGCCGCCGCGTACGTGGGCGCGTCCACAGGCTGCACTTCAAACAGCACGCTCGTCATCGCCCGCGTGGCCAGTGCCGCCGCCGCCAAACCGATCCCGCTGCCGATCCCCGCCAGCATCAGCCCGCGACCCAGGAACATCCCCTGCACGCTCGCCGCCGGCGCACCCAGCGCGATGCGTATGCCGATCTCCCTGCGCCGGTGCGACACGGCATACGCGATGATGCCGTAGATGCCGACGATCCCCAGCACCAGCGCCATCGCGCCCGCAATCGCCAGCAGCGTAAGCGCGAAACTGGTCCGCGCCATCTTGTTCCGGTAAATGTCGTCGAGGGTGCGCACTTCGTACAGCGGCAGGCTCTCATTCACGCTCCAGATCGCTTTGCGAGCTTCGTCGATCAGCCCTTGCGTGCCCGCGCGCGGTGTGCGGAGTACGAAAGTCGCCGTGCGCGTGCTGCGCTGCGGCTCTCCCCAAAAGTTGCTCATCAGCGCGGGCCAATATGCCATCGTCGGCGGCTTCAGGCGCGTTCCGGAATCGTACACATTTCCAGCCACGCCGATTACCTCGCGCCACGGATCCCGGGAGCCTTCGCGAACTCGTTTGCCCAATGCCGCGGACGCCGAACCCCACCACTCGCGCGCGAGATTCTCCGATACTATGACGACGTTTCGCAGTTGATACAGGTCGTCCCAGTCGAAATCGCGGCCTGCAACCAGCGGAATTCCCGTTGTGCGCCAATATCCCGGCGCCACGAAACGATATTGCCGCAAGGGAGTAACATCTTCGGCGCCGTTACCCTTATCCTGTGCGAACAAAACGTCCCCGGAGCGGTAGGGTTGCATCGGAGCGGAACTCGTCAGGCTGACCGATTTCACGCCTCCCATCCGCCCGAGCGCATCCAGGATGTTATTCTGCATCCGCATCACCGCCTCATCGTCTTTCACCTGAGCCTCGGGGATGGAAATGCGGATCAACTGAACGTGCTCCGGGTCCTGAAACCCAGGCTGCACGGCGAAAAGCTTCTGCGAAGTGCGGATCATCAGGCCGGAACCGATGAGCAACACGAGAGCGAGAGCTACCTGCACAACCACCAGCACATCGCGCGTGCGATGCCGCTCACGGCTGTCGCTCATGGTGCGCCCGCCGCCCGATCGCAACGCTTCGGAGACCTTCGGACCTGCGTACTTGATCACCGGCATTAAGCCGAAAAGCAATCCGGAAATCAGCGACACGGCGGCGGTAAACGCCAGTACCCAGGGGTCGATTCCGATCTCGCTCAGACGCGGCAGCGTCGCGGGACCTTTTGCAACCAGCAACTGCAGCCCTGCGTAGGCCAGCGCCAAACCGAGAGCGCCGCCGAGCACACTCAGCGTCATACTCTCCAGCAGCAGCTCGCGCGCCAGGGCCATCCAATTCGCGCCCAGCGCCGCGCGGATTGCCAGTTCCTGCTGGCGTCCTTCGGCGCGCACCAGCAGCAGATTCGCCACATTCGCGCAGGCAATCAACAACACCATGGCGAGTGTGCCCATCAGCACCCACAGTGTCGACCCAATGTCGCCCACCACCTGGGCTTTGAGAGGCTTGATGTTGGGCGCAAGCCGCGCGTTCTCAAAGATGGATTTTGAAAAACCCGGCGGCGGCGGCCACGCCTGCAGCCACACGGGGATGATGCGGCGCACATCCGCATTGGCCATCTCAATGGTCACTCCCGGCTTCAGCCGCGCCATGCCGTTGTAACTGAAGTTGCCGAGAAAGAGCTTGTTCCGGTCGAACTGAAACGGCAGAAAAATATCCGCTTTTTGGTCCAGAAATCGAAACCGCTGCGGCATGACGCCGACTATGGTGCGCGGCTCGGAATCCACCATCAGCCGCTGCCCCAACACGGAGCGCAGCCCTCCGAAATGGCGCTGCCAGTAACCGTATGACACGATCGCCGTCTTCGGCGTCCCCGGCGAGTCGTCCGCCTGCGAAAACCAGCGGCCCACCTCCGGCGGCACGCCGAGCGCCTGAAATACTCCGTAGCTGACATCCACTCCCGCGGCTTGCTCCGCTTCGCCGCTCCCCGTCACTGTCAGGCGCGTGGTATCCCAAAGCCCGAAGTCCTGAAAGCTGTGGTTCAGTTCGCGATACGTGAACAGCATGGTGGGCGCGCACTCCCCGTCGTCGCCAACCCCCGGAATGCCCGGCGCGGAGTGCCAGACCACCGCGAGTTGCCCGGCGTCCGGATACGGCAGCGGCTTCAGCAGCACCCCTTCGATGACACTGAAGACCGCGGTGTTGCCGGCGATTCCCAGCGCCAGCGTGATCACCGCGACCACGCTGAACACCGGAGTGCGGCCCAATCGGCGGAACATCTGCTGCAGCAGCTTCATAAGAGTAGATACGCCCTGGCGCGAAAATCGTTCGCAAAATCCGACTGGAGGCGCACGTGCCGACAGGAATCCTTCCTGTCGGGTCGCGCAACGCGCGACTGCTGTTCATCGGCGTTCATCGGCGGATGATTATTCTTTCCGATCATTGGGCTTCGACACAGCAAGCGCCATTACGGAGCCGCGACCGTGAGGGGTTGTGAAAAAATATCGAATTGCTTTTTTGCCGCGTTCAAACGCACTCGCATTCCCGGCACCTTTTACCGCTCCCTTACGGTCACGGCTCTGTATGTAGTTGATTCTGCTAACGGAGCCGCGACCGTGAGGGAGCGGTAAAAGGTGCATCGAAAGGCGGACGGAGTGCGACGAGAACGGCAGCCGGATTTTTTCACAATCCCGTCAGGGACTGTGAAAAAATCGAATTGCTTCCGTATTCCCGCGGCACCTTTTACCGCTCCGTTGAAAGTCACAATGGGAGTGCTGCGTCCGTAGCGGGTTTGATATTGACGGTGTAACCGGGAATTCGCAGTTCCCGGGCGATTTTCTGAGCACGGCGTTTGGCTGCTTGCGGAGTTGTGGGTTTCCCTTTTTCCAGATACGTCTGACCTTTGTGAAGCATGTTCCAAACAATCTTGCAGAGGAGATGCACGATCGCCCAGATCGCCTTTACGTAGCCTAGCCTCGGAACCAGCCGTTTGAATTTTTCTTGTATCCAACAATTCTTCGTTCGCACTGCCGCTTGCGCCACTTGACACAGTGTTGCTCTGAGG
>DATNFO010000062.1:0-14699 GCA_035606355.1 Candidatus Limnocylindrales bacterium
GAAAAATTCCGGCTGTTGTGCTCGTCGCACCGCATTCGTTGTTCGATACACCGTTCACGGCTTCCTGACGAGCTTGTGAAAAATATCGAATTGCTTCTTCTCCGCATTCAAACGCACTCGAATTCCCGGCACCTTTTACCGCTCCCTTACGGTCACGGCTCCGTATGTCGTTGATGCTGCTAACGGAGCCGCGACCGTGAGGAAGCGGTAAAAGGTGTATCGAAAGGCGAATGGAGCGCCACGAGAACAACAGCCGGATAGTCGATTCGCATGACGGGATAGGCCCCTGGCAACGTCTCGGCTTCCCGTCGCCACACGTTGCTAAACTGAGAACAGTGGGAAGCCTCTTCAGCCGGCCCGGCCTCGTTCGCCAGCGTGATAAATGGAGGAACGAAGCCAAATCGGTGGTCTTCACCAATGGCTGCTATGACTTGCTGCATCCCGGGCATATCTGGCTGCTGGAACAGGCGCGCTCTCTCGGCGACGTGCTGGTTCTGGGACTGAATTCCGACCCAAGCGTGCGCCGCGCCAAAGGGTCGGCCCGTCCAATTCTGCCGGAGAACGAGCGCGCGGAACTGGCTTTGGCTCTCGATGCCGTCGATGCCGTGGTGCTCTTCGATGAGGATACCCCGCGCGAGCTGATTGCCGCCCTTCTTCCCGACGTTCTCGTGAAAGGCGCCGACTGGTCCCACTTCATCGCCGGACGGGAGGAAGTCGAAGCAGCCGGCGGCCGCGTACTGACCATCCCGCTGGAGCCCGGCTACTCAACGACTAATATTGTAGAAAGACTCTTCGTCCAGCCTTGATTCATCCTGCCGTACGCGACTTGTTTCTGGAATTGGAGCGGCATCCGGCATTTCAGGATGCCTTCCGCCGCCTCTCATCCGGCGAGGACGCGTCGCTTTCCGGGCTGACCACCACGGCAAAGGCTCTCTATGCCGTGCTTCTCTGGCAGGTCACGCGACGGAATATCATTGTTGTAGTAGATGGCAACAAGCAAGCCGAAGCGCTCTCGGAAATCATTCAGACGTTCTTCGAATTACTCGCCAGTGACGAACGCAACGGGCCGCAACTCCTTCCCGCACTGGATGTTGCGCCTATGCAGAACCTGTCGCCGCACGCCGAGATTCTGGAGCAGCGTGCCATTGGGCTGTGGCGTCTGGCGTCCCAGCGAGTGCCGGTCACGGTGCTCCCTGTGGCGTCGGCTCTGCTCCGCATCGATCCGGCGCCATTCTACAAGCAACTGGCGCTGCGTCTTCGTGAGGGCGAGGAACTTCCGCTCGAGGAGGTCATCCAACACCTGGAGAGCATCGGGTATGAGAAGCGGGAACCGGTCGAAATGGTCGGCGAATACTCGCTACGGGGTGGGATTCTCGATGTCTTCTCGCCGGGCTCCGACCGTCCGGTCCGCATCGACCTCTTTGGCGACCAGGTGGAGTCTATCCGTCGGTTCGATGTCGAATCCCAGCGGTCGGTTCTGAAGATCGAGGAATGCATATTACTACCGTTATCGGAATACCAGCGGTCCAGGGCGCTCCTGGCGGAGCTCAACGACCTTGTCCGCGAGGCAGGCGTTCCCGGCCGTGACCTTCCTATGCCCGGCGATCCTTTTCCCGGCTGGGAATTGCTGGTTCCGATGGTCAAGCCCCGGGACGCCTCTGTGTTCTCGCTCGTCGAGAAGCCGCTTGTGATCTGGGACGAACCCGACCAGGTGCACGCCGCGGCGGAGCGTTTCTGGACCCGTCTCGAGCAGATGGAGCGCTCGCCGGCCTACGAACCGGACCGCATCTATTTCCGCTGGGAAGACCTCGAAAAACAAACCAAATCCGCTCCGAAACTACAGATGAAGGAATTGGATCTGACCTGGTCCGGCGACGGCCAAATGGGTTCGTTCCACATTTCCACGCGGCCCTCGCTGAGCTTTCACGGCAACATGCAGGTGGCGATCGCGGAGGCGCGGACGTTGGCGGAGTCGGGCAACCGTGTTGCCTTCTTCGCATCTTCTACGGGTGAAGTAGAACGCGTCGCCGACATCCTCAACGAGTATCGCATTCCGTACCAGCTTGGACTGGAGCAGGGGGAATCCGCGTCCGGCATCACCACCGGACGCGCGTACATGGCAGGGTCGGGGGCCAGTATCTTCGTCGTGAAGGGCATGGTGCGGCGCGGGGTCGCGTTTCCGGATTCGCACCTTGTCGTATTTGGCTCCGAGGATCTCTTTGAGACCCCCGACCTGGTTGCCCGGGCGCCCTCTTCGAAGTCGGCACTGGCTACCTTTTCGGCCGATCTGATCGATCTGAAGCCCGGCGACTACGTAGTCCACGCCGAACACGGCGTCGCGCAATACCTCGGCCTTCGCGAAATCGCGCAGGGGGAGGCGCAGGGCGACTACATGCTGCTCGAATACGCCGCGGGCGCTCGCCTCTACGTTCCCCTGACTCGCATGGACCTGATCCAGCGCTTTCGGGGCGCCGGTGAAGCCAAACCGTCGCTCGACCGGATGGGCGGAGCCACGTGGACCCGCACGAAGACCAAAATCAAAGCCAAAATGCGCGACATGGCGGACGAGCTCGTGAAGCTCTACGCGCAGCGCAAAATGGCGGAAGGCTTTTCCTACTCGGCAGATAGCAACTGGCAGCGGGAGTTCGAGGACGCCTTCGAGTTCACCGAAACCAAGGATCAGCTCAACGCAGCCAAGGAGATCAAGCGGGACATGGAGAGTCCGCACCCCATGGACCGCCTCCTCTGCGGAGACGTGGGTTTCGGCAAAACCGAAGTGGTCATGCGCGCCGCGTTCAAGGCGCTGGGAGACGGCAAGCAGGTCGCTGTCCTCGCTCCTACTACAGTTCTCGCATTTCAGCACTTCGAGACGTTTAAACGACGATTTCAGCCTTTCCCGGTCCGCGTGGAGATGTTCAGCCGCTTCCGCAAAGCACCCGAGTTGAAGGCTGCCGTCGCGGATCTTAACGAAGGCAAGGTGGACCTCGCGATCGGGACGCACCGTCTGCTCTCGGCAGATGTCCAGTTCCGCGACTTGGGCCTCGTGATCGTCGACGAAGAACAGCGCTTCGGTGTCAAGCACAAAGAACGGCTGAAGCAGCTCAAAAAAGCGGTCGATGTAATCGCCATGAGCGCCACGCCGATCCCTCGAACGCTACACATGTCGTTGCTTGGTCTCCGCGACATGTCGGTGATCGAGACGCCGCCGAAAGATCGCCTCGCGATCCACACCGTAGTGGCGCCGTTCAACCCCGAACTCATCCGCAGCGCCATCGAGCTCGAAATGGCGCGCGGCGGCCAGATCTATTTCCTACACAATAGAGTGGATTCCATCTGGCAGCGTGCCGCCATGATCCAGCAACTCGTGCCGAACGCCAAAATCGGCGTCGGTCACGGCCAGATGGCCGAGGCCGAGCTCGAAAAAACGATGCTTCAGTTCATGCGGCACGAGTTCGACATCTTCGTGTGTACGACAATCATCGAAAATGGCCTTGATATTCCTCTGGCCAACACCATGATTATCGAGAACGCGGAGCGCTACGGATTGAGCGAGCTCTATCAGCTTCGCGGGCGCGTCGGACGTTCGAATCGCCGCGCGTATGCTTACCTGCTGGTGCCCCCGGACACCGAACTGACCGAGATCGCGCGCAAGCGGCTCGCCGCACTCAAGGAATTCAGCGACCTGGGTGCAGGCTTCAAGATTGCCGCGCTGGACCTGGAATTGCGTGGGGCGGGGAACCTGCTCGGCGGCGAACAACACGGCCACATCAATTCGGTCGGGTTCGACACCTACGTGCGCCTGCTCGACGAAACCGTGCGGGAGCTGAAGGGCGAAGAGGTAGTGCCGGAAGTGCATTCGACGCTCAACCTGGGGCTCGACCTGCGCATTCCAGTGGACTACATCGGCGATGAAAATCAGCGCCTGCGTGCTTACCGTCAGATCGCCAATGCCGCCGACGCCGATGCGCTGGAGCGTGCCGAAAAGGAACTGGAGGACCGCTACGGCACAGTGCCCGAAGCCGTCCGCAACCTGCTGCGCTACTCCGCCCTCAAGACGCTGGCCGAGAAGATTGGCGTCGAAGCCATCGAACGGCGGCATAACCTATTGAATATAAAGTTCCACCAGGGCACGCGCGTGGACCCCACCCGTCTCATGAACATGGTTTCGAAAACACGAGGCGCGCAATTCACTCCGGCAGGCGTCTTGCTCTTACCGCTGGATACCCAAATGGCCGCCAGCGATGTTTTGGAGTTCCTGCGGACACGCCTGGAAGCGCTAAAACAGGACTGACGCCGGAAGCCGGAGCCATTCCTGGTAAAATGGAGAATCGGAAATTTATGCGGTTGAAGTTTGTAGTATTCATGGCGGCAAGCGTTTCGTTTGCCCTCGCGGCGGACGTCCATGTAGTAGAAGAGATCGCCGCGAAGGTAAACGGCGATATCGTGACCCGCGGCGACATTGAGCAGAAGAAGCACGAGCTCGAAGGCATGCTGCGGCAGGAACAACACCTCAACGGTCCCGCCTTGTCGGCCGCCGTCGACGAGCAATCCCGGAACATTCTGCGCGAGAAGATCGATGAGCTGCTGCTGATCCAGAAAGCCAAGGACATGCAGATCAATGTGGACGCGGATGTCACGCGCCGCATCGCGCAGATGCGCGTCGAGAGCAAGATTTCCGATCCCGACAAGTTCGATCAGGCCATTCGCGACCAGTACGGTATGACGTTCGAAGAATTCAAGCAGAAGATGACGGACCAGTTCCTCATCAACCGCGTGATCGGCCAGGAAATCAGCTCGCGGATCGCCATCCCCGAAGCGCAGCTGCGCGCCTACTACGACGCCCACAAAGCGGATTACATGCGCAAGGCGCAGGTCTTCCTCAGCCAGATTCTGATTTCGACGGAAGGCAAAACGCCGGAGCAGGCGAACAACGCACTCGCCAAAGCGAAGGACATTGTGGCTCGGGCCCGAAGGGGCGAAAAGTTCAGCGACCTGGTGGCCGCGAATTCCGACGATCCCGACACGTCGAAGAACGGCGGGCAGTTGCCGCCGCTCGAGAAAAACCAATTGCGTCCCGAACTCGAAAAGATCGTCTTCAGCGAGAAGAAGGGGTATGTAACGGACCCGGTCGCCGTAACTTCTCCGCAGAAAGGGTATCTGATCCTGAGAATCGATGAGCGCTATGAAGAAGGGCAGGCGAGTTTCGACGAAGTGAAAGAGCAGATTCAGGAAACGATGGCGCAGCCGATGATGGAGAGCAAGATGCGTCCGTTCCTGACGAAGCTGCGCGAGCAGGCGTTCCTCGAAATCAAGGATGGTTACGTGGATACCGGCGCAGCGCCCGGCAAGGACACTCGCTGGCATGACGTCGCGCAGTTGAAGCCGCAAACCGTCACCAAGGAAGAAGTGGCCGCCCACGCCGGCACGCCGCACAAAAAGATTCTCGGCATGGTGCCGATTCCCGGAACGCACAAGAACATTCCGGACGTAGATACCTCCGCGCCGGCGCCGCGTTCGGCGTCGGCCGCCGATTCGAATTCCACGACCCAGTCCGCCGGCGGGAGTTCGCTGCCGGCCAAGCCCCCGGCGCCTCCGAAGCCCGCGGGACCGACCGCGTCGTCATTACCGCCCATCAAACAATGAAATCGCCCTATGTGAAGGAACTCGAACCGAATCAGGTCATCACCGCGAGCTTTCTGGTTCAATCCAAAGAAATCCGGCAAAAGAAGACCGGAGAGCTGTACCTTTCGCTGATGCTTGGCGACCGCACGGGCGAGCTGGACGCCAAGATGTGGGACAACGTGAACGAAGTGCTGGACGCCTTCGATCGCGACGATTTCGTGAAGGTGAAGGGCCTCATTCAGGTCTTCCACAACCGGCCGCAACTGACCATTCACAAGCTGCGGCGCATGGACGATAGCGAAGTCGAATTCACGGACTACTTCCCCTCCTCGGCGCGTGACTCGGAGGAGATGTGGAAGGACCTGCAAGGCATCGTTGCAGGCATTGGAAATCCACATTGCAAGGCGCTTTTGGAGGCCATGCTGGCGGACGAGGATGTGGCGGCGCGCTATCGCCGCGCGCCGGCTGCGAAGACGATCCACCACGCGTTTTTGGGCGGGCTCATTGAGCATGTGCTTTCGCTCTGCGCGCTCGCACGCATGACGGCCGGGCACTATAAGCATGTCGATCTGGACCTGCTGCTCACCGGTGTGGTGCTGCACGATATCGGCAAGATTTACGAGCTGAATTACGAGCGCGGGTTTTCCTACTCCAACGACGGCCAGTTGATCGGGCACATCAACATCGCAATGCGCATGCTGAGCGAAAAACTGCGCGGCCTGCCGGAGTTTCCGCGCGAGCTGCGTACGCTCGTCGAGCACATGATTTTGAGCCATCACGGACAACTCGAGTACGGGTCGCCCAAAGTGCCGCTGTTTCCCGAGGCGCTGCTGCTGCATTACCTGGATGACATGGATTCCAAAATGGAATGCATGCGCGCGCTGATCGAAAACGACCGGCAGGTGGATGGCTGCTTCACATCGTACAATCCGGCGCTAGGTCGCACCGCGCTGAAGATGGACAAGTATCTGGCGAAACCGGAACCGAAGGTGAACGGGGCGGCGGCGCCGCAATCGCCCGCTCCTTCGAAACCCTCACCCGCGCCTCCGGCTGCAGCGGTAGCGCATCCGTTGTTTACGCGCCCCGATTCGCAGTTCGCCGACAAACTCCGGCAGGCTCTGACGCCTGCCAATGCCGAACAGGAACGCTGATGCCGAAAACTTCCCGTGATGTTCCTCCTCCCCTGGAGTTGCTATGCCTCAAGGCCCTATGGACCTTGGGAGAAGGCGACGTGAAACACGTTCGAGAGCTGGTGGCGCAGACGCGGCCGCTGGCTTACACCACCATCATGACCGTGCTGGACCGCCTGGTGCGTAAGGGGACGCTGACGCGCCGTAAGGTGGGCCGCGCCTTCGTTTACGTTCCACAAGTCGAGCGCGACACCTTGCGCCGCGTCGCCATTCGCGAACTGCTGGACGGCTTCTTTAATGGCGGCGAGGCGGAGCTCATTGAATTCCTGCGCGGCGGAGTGCAGCCCGAGCCCACTGGCCATGCGGCTGCGGCCGCGGCGGCCGGGGCGAGCGGAACCGTAGCCGCCGAGCCCGCACCGGCTGGGGAAGAAGCAACCATCGACACCGTTTTGCTTTGAAGCTTCTGGCGACTCTCTTCGGGGGCGGCTTCACCCTAGCCTCGGCCTACGGGTTCGGGCGCGTGATGCTGCGCGAGGCTCCTCCGGAGATTGCGCTGGCGGTGGGCGCGGCAGTCGAAAGCGTACTCATCTTTATTTTGGTGAGCTGCGGCCTGGCAGCGTGGCCGGCCTTCCTCGCTCTGGGACTGGCGGGCGTTGCGGCGGCTGTTCTGCGGCGCGGCGCCGGTGCGGAGTGGCGGATCAAGTGCGGCCGAATCGGCGCGATCATCTTCCTCGCCTACGGGGTCTTCTATCTGGTGAACGCGGCCGCCCCGGAAATTTGGGCTGACGGATTCACCTACCATCTGGCTGCGCCTCAGGACATTCTGCGCACCGGCGGCTTTCCCGCTCGTGTCCGCTTCTACGATCTCATTCCACAGGGCATCGAAATGCTGTTCACGATGGCATTCGCTTTCGGCCGGGCGCAGGCTGCCAGGCTGGTGGAATTTGGGTTGTTCGCGGCAGGGGTGCCCCTCATTTTTCGACTTGGCGCGCGCCTGGGAATGAGCAGCCTGGCGTCACTGCTGGTCGCCGTGTTTTACTTTACTGCGCCGCTGATCGGCCTCACCGGCGCGTCGTCGTATAACGATGCGGCGCTGGTCTTCCTCACGCTCGCCGTGTTTTGGCTGCTGCTGGATGGCCGCATCTTCGCCGCGGGTCTGGCGGCGGGTTTCTGTTACGCCATCAAACTGCCGGGCGGACTGGCGATCGTTTTGGCAGCGCTGTTTCTGCTGTTCGAGAGCAAGCGGCGGGTTCGAGCGATCGCGATTCTGGCGGCCGGAGCGGCGATAACGGTTGCGCCCTGGCTGATTCGCGGCGCGATCATGACCGGCAACCCGTTTGCCCCGATGATGAACGCGTGGTTTCCCAATCCATATTTTTACCTGGATAGCGAACGCGGCCTCGCGGCTGCCATGCGCTACTGGCAAGGCATCCCGGCGGTGCGAGTGCCGTGGGAGTTGGCATTTGGCGGCGCCCTGTCCGGCGTCTACGGTCCGCTGATCTTCGCGTTGCCGCTGGCATTTCTGGCGCTTCGCACGCGCGCCGGACGGTGGTGTGTTGCGGCCGCCTGCCTGCTCGCGATTGCCTGGGTGATGAACACGGGCGCGCGCTTTCTGATGCCCGCCGCCGTGCTCGCGATGTTCGCCGTCGCGATGCCGCTGCCGCGCGCGGCGCTCTGGGTGGGGATCGCCTTACAGTCGCTGGTTTGCTTCCCTCCCGTTCTGAACCTGTGGCAGAATTCGTACTTCCGCTTGCACGAGTTTCCGCTGCGCGCCGCTCTGGGGCTAACCTCGGAAGCGGATTACCTCACCCCGCGCCTCTCCGAATACCGGCTCGCCAAAATGATCGAGCGCGCCACGCCTCCGGATGCGCGCATATTTTCCATCCCGTCGGTTGCTGCCGAGTACGTAAATCGCGACATCCTGGTGCGCTGGCATTCGGCGGAGGCGGAGCGCATTTTCTTCGCGCTGCAAGCCGCCTTCCTGAACAACATCGACTGGGTCTTCGACTGGAAGGGCTCCTGGTCCGAGCGCGAGCTCCGGGCCATTCGCTTCCGCGCACCGGCGGCGAATCGCGAGCCTTTCGACGCCGGCGAGGTGCATCTGCTGGACGGCGATCGCGTTATCACTCCGAAATCCAACTGGACCTTGCGCGCATGGCCGAACGTCTGGGATGCGCCGCTGGCGTTCGATGGCTTGCGAACCACCGCGTGGAACTCCCACGAACCGCTGCGGCCGGGCATGTTCCTGGAGGCCGATTTGGGAAGTCCGCAGCGGCTCACCGGCGCGACGCTGCTCTCACACACACCATTATTCGATGCGCCGCTCGAGATGTACGGTCAGGGCACGGACGGCAAATGGCAGTTGCTCGATGGCGCGCCAAAGGCAGTGCGGCGCCGCCCGGAAGATCTCAGGTTCGATGCGATCTCCACCATGCGGCGCGGGGGATATTCGTGGCTGCTGGTGGACGTGCACTCAGGTCCGCTGGAGCCGCTGGGCCGCGCTCTCGCCGATAACGCCGCGCAGTGGGGATTGCGGTACGTTGCCGAAGGCGAAGGCACGGTTCTGCTCCGCGTTTGGTGAGATAATCGATTAATGCAGAACATTTTGCCGGTGCTCTGTTTTATTGCCGGCTTCGCGCTCGCATGGGCGGTATTGCGGGCGCGCAAACGGGAGACCGAGGCGGCCTTTCAGGCGTTGACGGCGGAAGCCTTGGCGCGCAACAATCAGGCCTTCCTGGACTTGGCGCGGACCCGGTTGGGCGAAACGCAGCAGGCCGCGCGCGGCGACCTGGAGTTGCGGCAGCAGGCCATTGCGGAGATGGTGGCGCCCGTTCGCGAGTCGCTCGACAAGGTGGATGCCAAGATCCAGGAACTCGAAAAGGCGCGCGCGGGCGCGTACGGCGCTTTACAGGAACAGGTTCGCAGCCTCATCGAAACGCAGACCACGCTGCGCAGTGAAACCGGAAAACTGGTGACCGCGCTGCGCACTCCGGGAGTTCGCGGCAATTGGGGCGAGATGCAGTTGCGCCGTGTGGTGGAAATGGCCGGCATGCTGGACCACTGCGACTTTCTCACCCAAGCGGTCCTGCAGGGCGAAGACGGCCGGTTGCGCCCGGACCTGGTCGTGCAGTTGCCTGCCGGGAAAACCGTGGTGGTGGATGCCAAAACGCCGCTCGACGGCTATCTGCGCGCCGTCGATGCGGTCGACGAGCGTGCGCGCAAGCTTTGCCTCGCGGACCACGCGCGGCAGGTGCGGGCGCATCTTTCGTCGTTGGGCAGGAAATCGTATTGGGAGCAGTTCGATCAGGCGCCGGAGTTCGCGGTGCTGTTCCTGCCGGGAGAGTGCTTCTTCAGCGCAGCGCTGGAAAGCGACCCCAGCCTCATCGAATTTGGAGTCGAGCAAAACATCATTCTGGCGACGCCGACCACGTTGATCGCGCTATTGCGAGCTGTCGCCTACGGCTGGCGTCAGGAGAAGATCGCCGAGAATGCGGCGCAGATCAGCGCGCTCGGCAAAGAACTCTTCAAGCGGCTGAGCGACATGGGTGAACACTGGGGCAAGATGGGACGCAGCCTGGAGCGCGCGGTGGAGGAGTACAACCGCGCGATGGGCTCGCTAGAGACCCGGGTGATGGTAAGCGCGCGCCGCTTCGCCGATCTGAAGACGGCACCCATGGGGCTCGAAATCGAACCCCTGGAGCCAGTAGAAAAAAGCGTCCGAGTAGGCCAGTAGGTACCGGCCTCTAGGCCGGTACCAGGCGCGAGAAGCGCGCCCGTTTCGACCGCCCCTTTACCGCACAACCAAATTGACAAGCTTGTCCGGCACGACAATCACCTTGGCGACCTGCTTCCCTTCCAACGCCGCCTTGATTTTCTCCTCGGCCAGCGCCATCTTCTCCAGTTCCTCCCGGGAGGTTCCAAACGGAGCACTCATCCGGCTCCGCAATTTCCCATTCACCTGAAGCACGATCTCGGCCTCGTCTTCCTTCGCCAGTTCGGGGTCGAATTTCGGCCAGCTTTCCCGGAAAACCGGACCCTCTTTGCCGAGCTCTTCCCAGATTTCCTGCGCCAGATACGGCGCGAAAGGGGCCAGCATCAACGCGAGATGCCGATTCACTTCGGCCAGCGCGCCGGCGCTCAGATTCGCTTCCTCCGCATACAGCACGTTGACCAGTTCCATCACGCTCGCGATGCAGGTATTGAAGTGCCAGCGCGTTTCGAAATCGTCCGTGATTTTGCGAATGGTCTGATGCAGCTTGCGCAGCACGTTGCGGTCGCTCGCGCCCTCCACATTCCCGCTACCCACCGTCCGCGTGACAAACCGGTACACGCGGCCGAGGAAACGGTAAATGCCTTCGGCGCCCTCGAACCGCCAATCCACTTCCTTTTCGGGCGGAGCGGCGAATAGAACGAACATGCGTGCGGTATCCGCGCCGAAGCGCTCGGCGAGCATGTCGGCCCCGACCACATTGCCCTTGGACTTCGACATCTTGGCGCCCTCGGCAATCACCATGCCCTGCGTGAACAGGCGGCGCGCGGGCTCGTTGTTCTGAATCAGGCCGAGATCGCGCATCATCTTTGTGAAGAAGCGCGAGTAGATCAGATGCAGGATCGCGTGCTCGACCCCGCCGATGTATTGATCGATCTCGAACCAGTACGCGATCTTCTTGGGATCGAACGGCGCAGTGCTGTTGCGCGCATCGCAGTAGCGATAGAAATACCACGAGCTATCGATGAACGTGTCCATCGTGTCCGTCTCGCGGCGCGCAGCCTCTCCGCATTTCGGACACGTCACGTTGACGAATTCCGGCACGTTCTCGAGCGGCGAGCGGCCGCTGCCGGTGATTTCGATGCGGTCCGGCAGCACCACGGGCAGTTGATTGTCGGGAACAGGCACGACTCCGCACGAAGGACAGTGAATCACCGGAATCGGTGTGCCCCAATAGCGTTGCCGCGAGATGCCCCAGTCTTTAATGCGGAACGTGATCGCCGCTTCTCCGAAGTTGTTCTCCTTGGCGAACGCAGCCATGCGGCGGCGCGCGTCTTCACTGGCGAGTCCGCTCCACTGCCCGGAATTCTCCACGACGCCGTACTCGCAATACGGCTCCTTCATTCCGGGTTCCTGCGCGAGCGCGCCATCGGCCGGACGCACCACCGGACGCACGGCAATTCCGTATTTCCGGCAGAATTCGAAATCGCGCTCATCGTGCGCAGGCACCGCCATAATGGCGCCGGTGCCGTAGCCCATCAGCACGAAGTTGCCGACCCACACGGGCAGCTTCTCGCCACTGAACGGATTCGTGGCGTAGTGCCCCGTGAAGAAGCCTTCCTTCTCCACCTCGCCGGGATCCTGCCCGGCGCGCGCGTCCACCATCGCCTTGGCCTTCGCTTTTCCGGCGGCGTCGAGCAGCTTCTCGTTGAATGGATGCTCGGGCGCGAGGATCAGGCAGGTGGCGCCGTAAATGGTATCGATGCGCGTCGTGAAGACGCGGCACGTGTCGCCGGTATCGAGAGCGAAGTCCACCTCCGCGCCTTCGGAGCGGCCGATCCAGTTGCGCTGCATCGTGAGCACGCGGTCCGGCCAGCCGCCTTCCAGGTCGCGCATGTCATCCAGAAGCTGATCCGCGTAGGCGGTGATTTTGAGGAACCATTGTTCCAGCGCGCGCTGCTCCACGGGCGTATCTTCGTGACGCCAGCAGCAGCCTTCCACCACCTGCTCATTGGCGAGCACGGTCGCGCATTTCGGACACCAGTTGACCAGCGCTTTTTTGCGATAGGCGAGTCCGCGCTCCAGCATGCGCAGGAAGAACCACTGATTCCAGCGATAATATTCGGGCTCGCAGGTGGAAACCTCGCGATCCCAATCGTAGCTGAAGGCGAAGCGGCGATGCGTCTTCTTCATCGCTTGGATGTTCTGCAGGGTCCATTCGCGCGGCGGCCGCTTGTTGGCGATGGCGGCGTTTTCCGCGGGAAGTCCGAACGCGTCCCAGCCCATCGGATGCAGCACGTTGAAGCCGCGCATCCACTTATAGCGAGCGAGCGCGTCGCCGATGGAGTAGTTGCGAATGTGGCCGATGTGCAGCGTGCCGCTGGGATACGGCAGCATTTCGAGCACGTAGAATTTCGGCTTCGAAGAGTTCTCCTCGGCCTTATAAAAATCGGCGTCGCGCCAGCGGTCGTGCCACTTGAGCTCGATCTGGTTATGGTCGTACGGCTTCTCGGGCATAGCAGTTCTTTGAAATTGGGGTGAAATTCAATAGTAGCAGCGGGCGCGTGATTACGCCCAAATGGACCAGTAGCCCCGCAGCCGCTTCATGAGAGCGCCCGCCTTCTCGGCGTAGACGCGTTGGCCGGTATGGCGCGCTTTTTTCTGCAAGTCCTCTTGAAAATGGCAAATGGCCGCGAGGCAGGCTTTCACCTGCCCGGGTGTGGCGAAGAAATCGGGCTCGGCCTGGATGCGCTGCGTGAGGATGTCGAGATTGTGATTCAGACCCAGCTTGTCTTCGAGCGATTTCAGCGCGGCTTCGTAGCCGTCCATTACATCGGGCCAGAGGTCATTCAGCAGGCGCACGTGATACCAGTGATCTTTCACGCGCCTGCGCCAGGCGTGCAGGTTTTCGGCGGTCGGGTGTTTCTGTGCCTGACGCATCGCGGTGTGGCCGTGGCGGAATGCGCGTTCGATCCCCGGTGCGATGGCCTCGAATCCGTTGTTGCCGAGCCGCAGGCGCTTGAAGCGATTCTTTGCAGCGGAGAGATCCTTGGAAACGGATTGCAGCGCGATTTTAAGATTCTCACGGCGCTCGCCGCGGTTTTTGTGGGCCAGCAGTCCACTGCGGATGCTTTGCGCGCTGCCGGGCGCGAGTTCGGAGCCGTATTTGTCGTTGAGCTCGTCGAAGGTCTGTAGCATCGCGGCAGCGTCGCGGAATGCGGAAAGAGTGCGGCCCAGATCGCGCAGGCGGGTGTTTTCTTTCTCGAAGGCGTCGCCGAGCTCGCCTTCGACAAGCCTCAGCAGCGCGCGCAATTTCTTGATGGACTTGCGAGCTTCGTGGACAGCCTCGTCGCGAGTGGTAGATTTGCGGGCACGGAGGGCTTCCAAGGCGCCATCGACTTGTTCTGCGGCGATGCGTCGGATGGCGGCCTGCACTGATTCACCCGGCTCAAAGCGGTACGGCATAAGGCGCTCTCGCGACCATCATGGCACAGGCGAAAAGAAATGGGTGCGCGATCACGCGCGCCGGCACTCGCGTACCACGGGCATGCCGCGCTCAAAACGCACCCGAATCCCTGGCACCTTTTACCGCCCCCTCACGGAGCTGTGAAAAATATCGAAGTGCTTTTTCTCCAAGTTCAAACGCACTCGAATCCCGGGCACCTGGCCCGTATGCAGTTGATTCTGCTAACGGAGCCGTGACCGTAAGGGAGCGGCAAAAGGTGCCGGGAATGCGAGTGCGTTTGAACGCGGCACAAAAGCAATTCGATATTTTTTCACACCCCCTCACGGTCGCGGCTCCGTATGCAGTTGATTCTGCTAAACGGAGCCGCGACCGTAAGGGATTGTGAAAAAATGCGAAAAACCGTTTTCCGACCATCCTGTTTTCAATTACTTGCGTTGTTGAAAACTCGCGCACGTCACATTTTTTCACAATCCCGTAAGGGAGCGGCAAAAGGTGTATCGAAAGACGGATGGAGTGCAACGAGAGCGACAGCAGGATTTCTTTCACAACCCCGTAAGGGAGCGGTAAAAGGTGTATCGAAAGGCGGATTTTTTAACAATTCCCCCACGGTCGCGACTCCGTTACAGAGCCGCGACCGTGAGGGAGTAACCATGGCCCTGTGGGCCGCCGATAGAAATGAAAGTCGGCGTAGTGCATCCTGGTATCGGTAGCGGCGCGTTTGAGGTCGGTATTCCGCTCTGGAGATGTTGAGGCCGAAGGGAGTTTGACCCGG